>JBKICT010000017.1:0-105954 GCA_046566985.1 Acidobacteriota bacterium
GAGTCTGGACCGTGTTTCAGTTCCAGTGTGTCCGTGCGCCCTCTCAGGCCGGATACCGATCATCGTCTTGGTGGGCCATTACCCCGCCAACTAACTAATCGGCCGCGACCCCCTCCTGAAGCGAATTGCTCCTTTGACCCGTAGGTGTTATGCGGTATTAGCTAAGGTTTCCCTCAGTTATTCCCCACTCCAGGGTAGGTTAGTCACGTGTTACTCACCCGTGCGCCACTTTACTCAGGTATTGCTACCCTTTCTCGTTCGACTTGCATGTGTTAGGCACGCCGCCAGCGTTGATTCTGAGCCAGGATCAAACTCTCGTTTGAAACCTGTTGTCAGTGCATCCAGGACGGAGGTCCGGATGGCACCGACCGTGCATCCGCTTCTCAGCGGTGCACCTTACCTTGTGAGAATGATCAAGCCAAACCTGATCGAATCTCACGACTGGCACGTTCAACCTTATTGTCAAAGATCCTTGAGAGCGGTCCGCCTGAGCGGTGCCCTTTTGGATCGAGGCTCAAGCTGTGACGCTTGAGTGTCCCCGAACTTGTTGCGCATGTTGGACTTAGCGATTTCGCTACTTGTCTCAACCGTTTAGCGCGACTTTCTTAGACTATCGAACTTTCAACCTCTTGTCAACCCCAATCTTTTCTTCACTGAGGCCGCTCAAACCACGATGGTGGCGGTAGTTCCTCGTTGGCGAATTCGATGAGTTTGACGGCTGAAATTCGGCCCGTCCTCGATCGCGCTGCGCAAAATATCAATCATCGACCAGCGTTGACCCGCGCCACTGAGGCGCGCGAGAGATTTCTCTCCCGGGTCTTGCGGTGGATTGCTCTCTGAGGGATTCCCTACAGGGGCCAGGGGCGCTTCTGCAACCTCGACCGACCCTACGAACTGGCTTCCTCATCTTGGCTGCTTTGCAGCCCGGAAGCCCCACTGCTCTTCTTGCAACTTTTTGAGAGTAGCACAGGCTGCTCTCATTTGCAACTCGCTGAGCTTGCTGTCTTCAGCGCCTTGTTGCGACTTGTTGAGAATAGCAATGGAACGGGGTCGCTGGCAACCGGATTGCCCTGTGGGAAAGCGGCTAAAACTGTGGGAAAGAGGCCTTGCTCACCAAAAGGTCAAGGTTTTGCCGCCGTCTTTTTGCGAGCCAGGGCCTGCCGTCCTGCTGCAACCAGCAGCTTGCCTTCGTCAGAGTTCACAGTATCGAGGGTCAGGACAGGCGGCAATATCCCCGAGGGGTTGATGCCCTCGGCGACAAGCCAATAGGAGTTGCCGTCCCGCAGGCTAAGTTCGTTCAGGGCCACGCTCGTTGCGTCACCCGGCCCTTGCCATTGCACGCAAAAATGATGCACGCCCGGCCGCAGCGGAATTGCGGCATAAGACGGCCGATCACTTCCCTTCACCGCTCCGACCCAGGTTCCGTCAACGCCGACTCGAAGAATGGGAGCACCGGGTCCAAGGCCGAAGTGAACTGCGTTCCCTATGACATAGACGACTGCCCGATCCGCGCGGACTGGAGGCAGGTTCGCCTTGCGAACGAGGTCGACCCTGAAAAGCGCGCCAGCTGGTCCGCAGGCTGCCATTGCGATCCGCAGGACTTTCGCGGTCTGCGCATTCCCGTTGAATGCTGATATCGCCAGCGCAAAAACTGCGATCATTCTTGTAGTTCTGGTCATTCTCCTTCCGACACCCTCTCCAATCTCCTGGTACGCAGGCTGCATCACTTCCTTGCCAGGGGCAGTGGATGGGCCACCGCTGGCCGCCATTGGGCACGCAATTCTTTGCCCTCGTCCTCGTTCAGCTCATCCAGCCGGAACAAGGCGGGCCCGAGAGGGCGGGCAGTGTCCGCCACAAAGTAATAGGAGCGGCCAGAGATTGCTCGCAGGCTGTTCAGCGCCACCATGCGCGAGGCTACTTTCAAACGGGATTGCTGTTGCACGCACAGATGGTGCATCCCGGGCAAAACGCTGAGGGTGAGGTAGGAAGCTCCTTTCTCTGCGCCGACCCATTTGCCATCCATACCTACCCGCAAAGTGGGCCCCGAGGGCATTTCGAGGACATAGACGATTGCTTTCCCCGCAGCCGGCAAAATGCTCGCACTCTCAGGCCCCACGGTAACCTGGAACCTTGCGACGGATGGACCGCACGCCCCTTCCGCGGCCGTGATTACCGTTGCGCTCTGCCCGCAAAGGGCGCCTGCAGAGAAAAACAGGACCACTGCCACCAATAGCGGCGACCAGCCAAGTTGACCTGTGAATTTCCCAATCAATGCCGCCTCCAGGTTTTGCTTAAGGCCGCAGAACTTACCAGGAGTTTTCCCTCATCGACATTGGTTTGCCAGATGCGCACCACGTCGATCGAGTCGTATTCATCCAACATTTTTCCTTCCACATGAGTGACCAGGTAGGCTGTTTGCCCAGCATCGAGACTCAGATCTAACAGACCTGTGGAATCACCAACTGCGCCGTGGCCCGGAATCTTCCACCGCTCCGTACGCACACAGACGTGGTGCTCGCCGGGATCGAGCACCAGAGAAAACTGCGTTCTGCCGCGCAGCGCGCCGGCCCAGTGGCCATCCACGCCGACGGCGAGTGTAATGGCTCCGCCCCACAGCACGGGCTCGGGATCGATGATGTAGACGCGCGCCTTTCCTGGAGGCGGGGCCTCGATCTCTCCATTGCTGTGGACAGGGCGCGATGTGAAATGCTCGGCGGGGGGACCACAGCCAGCTTCGACAGAGCCAAGCGCTGCCTTGTCTGCGGCGCGCAGCGTGGGAACGCCGATCATCGCCACCATCGCCAGCAGCGTGACCGTAATGCTCCTCCGCGCCATAGTTCCTACCCCTGTTTGGTAATGATCCCCAGGTCCGTGAGGCCGTTCACGAAGAACTGCATGGCCAGGGCCACCAGTAGTAACCCCATAATTCGGACTAAGATGCGGATGCCGGTTTCGCCCATGACGGCGCGCACGCGGCTGGCGCCGGCAAGGACCCAGTAGCTGATGAGGCAGGTGACGGCGATGGAGCCGAGGATGGCGCCCATCTCCCAGCGCCAGAAGGACGGCACCTGGCCGACGAGCACCATGACGGAGGAGATTGCTCCGGGGCCGGCGAGCATGGGAATGCCGAGCGGCACGATGCCGGCGTCTTCCTTGTGGCTGGCTTCTTCGGTGTCTCCGCTGGCCTCCTGGGTGGGAGATCGCTTGGCCTGCAGCATATCGAGGCCGATGAGGAGCAGGATGAGGCCGCCGGCGATTTCAAACGCGGGCAGCGTAATGCCGAACATGCGGAAGATGAGCTGGCCGGCGAGGGCAAAGCTGGTGAGCACGATGAAGCAGGTGAGCGCCGCCTTGCGCGCCATGCGCTTGCGGCGGGCTGCGTCGGCGTTCTCCGTGATGGCGAGAAAGGAGCCGATGGCCGCGAAGGGATCGACGAGGAAGAAGATGGAGCTGAGCGCCAGCACCGCAAAGCGCACCCAGGGCGCATTGCGCAGCTCATTGAAGGCGGTCGTCGCTGGATTGGTCAGGTACACGCCTCAGAGTATCCGATGGGCCTTCTTTTTGGTTGCGATTTGACGCTGTGGATCGTCAGCGGCACAGGCTTCATTCACTGATTGGGTGAAGTTGAATGGTCCGACCGGTGCGCGCGGACTCGCGGGCGGCATCAAGAATCTGCATCACGATCACGTTGGTATCGAGTGCGCTGAGATCGCCGTGGTCCTTGATCTTGCCGCTGAGCACGGCGGCGAGATAGCTGAGGGAATCGCGCTGCATGGGCGGCAGCGGGGGCGCGGTGATGGTGCGCTCGTCGCGATCGTGCTGATACCGGACGCGGAGTTTGTCGTCGCCGACGGTGATGGCATATCCGGTGGCGCCGTAGACGTCCATGTCCTTGCGGCCGAAGGGCCAGTTCCAGGAGCCCATGATGACGGCCTGCGCGTGCGGGTATTGCAGGATGATGGTCGAGTCGTCGTCCACGCGCGGATAGATCTGCGGTTTGTCGTGATTGACGACGGCGGTTACGGTGAGGGGCGTTTCGCCGTGCATGAGCCAGGTCATCAGGTCCACGCCGTAGCAGCCGAAGTCGTAGAGCGCGCCGGCGCCGTTCTGTGCGGGATCGGTGAGCCACTTCAGGAACTCGGGGCCGACGCCGATCTCCTGCGGTCCCTGGTGGCCGTCCTGAACCATGACGCGGCGAATGGGGCCGAGGCGGCCTTCCCGCACCTGGTCGTAGGCGGCACGATTACTGGCGTACCAGGTGGTCTCATAATTCACCAGCACGTGGATGTGGTGCTGGCGCGCGGTGCGGCGGATGGCGAGGGCGTCGTCGAGCGAGATGGTCAACGGCTTCTCAACCATGACGGAGACGCCGTACTGCGCGGCGATTTCGATGGCGTGGCGATGCTCGGCGATGGAGGTGTAGACGAGGACGGCCTGCGGATGCCGCACCTCGATCATGTTGGCTTCGCTCTTGAAGAAGAGCGACGGATCGAGATGATATTTGCGCTGGTATTTTGCGATCAGGGTGGAGTCAGCGTCGGCGATGCCGACGAGCTGGACGTCGTGGTGCTGCGGCAGCGCGGAGAGAAAGCCTTCGATGTGGCCGTGTTCGAGGCCCACTACAGCAACGCGCAGGGGCTGCGGGCCGGGCGCGTAGGACGGCTGCAAGGTGCGTGGGCTGACTTGCGCGTTGAGGACTGCTGCGAGAGCGGAGACACAAAGGATGACCAACCAGATACGGGCGCGGACCATGCGGGTTCTCCCAGACCAGTCGATTGTAGCTTTTGAGGGAAAATGGGAGTCGGCGAAGCTTCGTCACGGAGGGACCACCAACATGATTATGCTGCGGCGTTATGCTCTTGTTTTCGCGATGGCGGCGTTCCTGCTTGTGCCGGCAGCACAGGCGCAGCTGCGCAACAGCGATGCGTTCTTTGGCTACAGTCGCCTGGGATCGAATGCGTTTTATCCGAATACGGGCGGGCTGAACGGGTGGGATGCCGCAGTGCATATTCATCTGGCGCCGTTCTTCGGCGGCGAGGCGGACGTTTCGCACTGGGGCATCGGCGCCAGCGCTGCCACGCCGAAGACAACCAGCGTGATGGTGGGGCCGCGGCTGACGGTGAAGGCGCTTGGATTTTCGGTTTTCGCGCATGGGCTGATCGGCGGCGAGCACTCGAGCAACAGTGGCGGCGGGGTCTCGGTGTCGGGCGGCGCGTTTACTTACGCCATTGGCGGCGGGCTCGATGTGCCGCTGCTGCCGTTCTTCGCGTGGCGAGTGGGCGGCGACCGCATCGATGCGCCTACGTCGAATCCGTCGGGAGCGAATCACTATCGGATTAATATGGGATTGGTGTTTCGATTCTAGAAGCAGGGACCGAGGGAACAAGGCAACGAGGGAAAAGGGAACAGAAGAATGCTCGCGGAGGGTGGACCTGCCGCGAGCATTCTTGTTTGCGCAGAGCTGAATGGGTTATTTCAGGTCGGCGTAGAGTTGGTTGATCCAGAAGGAGCCCAGGCCGGTGGTGTAGTCCCAGCCGGGCAGCGCGGAGTAGAGGCCGTTGGCGCCGGCGATGATGTCGTGGAAACCGCCCTGAGGATAAGTGCCTGGCGTCACCTTGCCGTTGTAGAGCGCGTACAGATGCGGCGCGGCAAAACCCAGCTTGGGCTTGGCGGAGATCATGCGAGCCCACGTACCGAGCGCCAATGGAGACGACAAGCTGGTGCCGCCGACGATGAGAATGGAGCCATCGACGTAGACGTTCGCGCCGGAGTAGGGATCGGCATCCATGGCCACATCCGGGAGGCCTTTCGAGTTGTTCTGGCAGCTTACGACAGCGGCCGCTGACTGCCAGTAGGGGCAGTATTCGAATTGGCTGATGCCGCCGCCGCCCGCGTACCATGCGGTCTCCTGGTTGTAGGTGTCATCGGAGTTGGCGAGCAGCGTGGTGCCACCTGCGCCGACGACATAGGGCGACGCAGCGGGATAGTTGACGAGCGGCGCGCCGGCGGGCACTCCGTTGGTGCCGACGCCGACGGGGCAGAAGGAGCCTGTGTCACCGGTGGACGCGAAGAAGGTCTGTCCCTGTGCCGCGCCTTCGAGGAACGATTCGTCATCGGCGAGCATGGAACCGTCGAGGAACGGGAAGACTTCGCATTCGCCGAGAGAGGCACTGCCGGCCTTTGCGTAGTCCTGCGTGGCCCAGCGGCTGATCTCGAGGGCAAGATCGGAATCGGTGAGCGAGGTGGTGTCGTAGATGTAGAGGTGCTTCACGGTCCCGGCCATTCCGGTGGAGTACTGCGTGTCGAGGTCCCACTCGTCGGCGCCGGATGTGTCGGGGCTGGCGATGCCGACTTGTATGACCGAGTACGGAACCTGCGGCAGGCCGAAGGCTTTCTCGGCAATGCGCAGGTCTTTGAGGACCTGCGTCAGATCACCCTCCGCCATGATGGCGATGGTGGCGTTCTTGGCGGTGGGAACGGTGGAAGCGCCGTAGATCTTCCAGAAATCCTGCGGGTTGTAGCTGACCGCGTACTGCGGAACAGCAACCTGGGTCCGATTCACGAGCGTGGGGCGCATCTGGCCGATGGTATTCAGGCCGAGCACCGCGGTGACCGATCCGGCGAGCGACTGCGGCACCTGTGCTGCGGATATGTTGCCGTAGACGGTATCGCCGAACTGGTTGAAGAGTTCGATCGAAGTGTGGAAGGCGGCGTTGGCCTGGGCCACTGTGCCATCTGCGCTGATGAGCAGATTGTTAGGCTCGACGGTGATGTTTGAAAACCCGGCGGACTTGAGGTAGCTGGTAACGGCGCTGATCTGCGCCGAGGATGCGCCGTAGGTTGCGGCGAACTGGGCAGGGGTGAGGCTCTGGCCGTAGAGCGCGTTGGAGGGATCGTTGATCGCCTCAACATACGACTCAAGGGCAGTCTTGTTTTGCATGGGAAGAGCGACGCGGACGGTGATCGCCTGATCGCCGGGAGCGGGGCCGAGATCGGTTGCGCGGGAGAGCTGGGAAACGAAGATTCCCTGGGTTGCCGTGTTCACCCAGATGGTCTGGGCACTGGCCGCCGAAAGGAAGGCGGCTGCAATCAGAAGGACTACGCCTGATTTGGGGAAGGACGTCATTGTTTTTTCAACTCCTGGAGAGCTGACGTTGAAGGCGCCGGTGGGCTGGAGAGATCCGGCAAAGCCTTTCATGGCAAAGTGCTAAAGCGCGCGGCGTGCCAAACAGGTGAACAAGGAGTAAATAGATGGAATGGATGAGAGTTGCGCGATGTGGGAGCGCTTTTCTGCGAAGACGCGCAAGTGCCGAAAAGGAAAGAGATTACACAGGGGCGGGTAAAAAGTTCGGGAGAATTTTCCGGTTCAACACATGGCAACCCTATGAGGGAAAACGTCATCGCGCGAGGTGAGAGGGGGAAGGAGCGGAGCCGGCTACGTGCGCCTGACGGTAGATGGCACTCCCGGGGTACTGCAGCGCGATGAGACTACGGGCGGCGCGGTCACGCGTGTTACCTGCGGTGGATGCGCCGGCCGGCGGATGCAGAAAGGTAACTCACTTTCGATACGGGAGGTACAACTTTTGAACAGGCCCCGTGGTTTGACCCTGCCTGCTTTTCCCTCTTACCATGAATAGGATTGTTCCCCAGCCCGCGGGCATCTAACGTCCGTGGGGAGTAAGTAGGTCGCCTGACGGCGCCCGGAAGGCAGAGAAGTTGAGTTCCACGGATATCGCTGAGAAGAATTCGGAGCCGGAGACGGCTGAAACCGCGGAGCATGGCCACGGAGGCCACGCTCACGAGCACGAACACAACCACGGTCCGGTGCTGAATCCGGAGTGCACGCGTGAGTTGGTTCTGGATGTACCTGCCGAAGACGTCGAGAAGGCCTATCGCGGCGTCACTCGCAATTATCAGAAATATGCGCGCATTCCCGGGTTCCGTCCGGGCAAGGTGCCGGAGGCGGTCATCAAGCGCCGCTTTGCGAACGAGATTCGCAAAGACGTGATCGATCAGTTACTGCCGGAGCGCTTCAACGCTGCCGTGCGGGAAGCGGGCGTGAATCCCGTCGGCCAGCCACAGGTGACGGAACTGACTCTGGAAGACGGCAAGCCGCTGCACGTGAAGGCGGTGTTTGAATACATCCCGGAGTTTTCCATCGAAGGCTACAAGGACGTGACCGTTCCCAAGCCATCGGCGGATGTGACGGACGAAGAGTTCAAGCAGGAGCTGGAGCAGCTTCGCGAAAGCCGCGCCACGGTTGAGCCGGTGGAAGAAGACCGTCCGCTCGTCGATGGGGATTGGGCGCTGATCTCTTACACGGGAAAAGTGGAGGGCGAAGCGGAAGACGCGCACCCGGTTCACGGCGAGGATTCGCTTGTTGAAGTGGGCGGCAAGGACACCGTGGAGGCGTTCAACTCCGCGCTGCGCGGTGCCAAGGCAGGCCAGCAGCTTCATGTTTCGGCGAGCTATCCGGCGGAGTATCCGCAGGAGCGTCTGGCCGGCAAGACTGTGGACTACGAGATCGACGTGAAGGGGATCAAGAAGCGCACGGTTCCCGAGCTGAACGACGATTTCGCCAAGGAACTGGGCGAGTACGAGAATCTGGCCGAGCTGGAAAACCGCGTTCGCGAGCACCTGCAGAATCGCAAGAGCCGCAGCGTGGAAGGCGAGACGAAGGATCGGCTGTTCCAGGCTTTGATCGAGCGGTTCCCGTTCCCCGTGCCCGAGTCGCTGGTGCAGGAGCAGGTGGATGCACGCCTGGAGCGCGGATTGCGTGCGCTGGCCGCGCAGGGCATGACGACGGAGGCGATGCGCAAGCTGGACTTCGACCGTTTGCGGGCTGCCCAGCGTGACAGCGCAACGGCCGAAGTGAAGGCAAGCCTGCTGCTGGCGAAGATCTCGCAAGCCGAGAACGTCGAGGTTACGGACGACGAACTCGAACGGGAGATTCAGATTGCCGCCATCCAGTCGCGCGAGCCGGTGGAGACACTCCGCCAGCGTTTGACTCAAGAAGGTGGGCTGGCTAGAATCCGGGAACAACTGAAACGGGAAAAGACCGCTCAATTGTTATATGAACGGCTGCCCGGCTGAGAGCAGGCCGGCAGAATGTTTTGCGCCGCAGGGCAGATAGAGAACGGGCGCAAGTAAAGAGGAACCAGGGGGAGAAATCCCCTCACGGAAGCGAGAAGAAGACAACATGGCATTGGTTCCCATGGTGGTTGAGCAGACGAGCCGGGGCGAGCGCGCCTACGACATCTACTCCCGTCTGCTACGCGACAACATCATTTTCCTGGGCACGCCGATCGACGATCAGGTAGCCAATCTAATCGTGGCGCAGATGCTGTTTCTTTCCGGCGAAGATCCGGAAAAGGACATTCAGCTCTACATCAACTCGCCGGGCGGTTCAATTACTGCGGGCCTGGCGATCTATGACACGATGCAGTACATCAAAAATAATGTGACGACGTTCTGCATTGGGCAGGCGGCCAGCATGGGAGCATTTCTCCTGCTCGCCGGCGCCAAGGGCAAGCGGTTTGCGCTGCCGAACAGCCGTATCCTGATCCACCAGCCGTCGATGGGCGGGCTGAGCGGGCAGGCTACGGACATCGATATTCATGCGCGCGAGATCCTGCGCATCCGCGAGATCACGAACAATCTGATGGCGAAGCATACCGGCCAGCCTTTGGAGCGGATCGAGCGGGACGTGGAGCGCGACTTCATTATGAATGCGCAGCAGTCGAAAGAGTACGGCATTATCGATGAGATCATCGATCGGCCCCGCGGGTAAGAAAGCTGGGTAGTGCCCGCGACGAGGCGGGAAGCCCGCATGGGCGTAAGCAAATTCAAGGCAAGTCCAGAGGAGTAGTCGGACTATGAAAACGCGCACGGGACCCGAAGAAGCATTGCGCTGCTCGTTCTGTCATAAATCGCAGGACGCGGTGGCCAAGTTGATCTCGTCGCCCAGCGACTATCCGAGGGCCTACATTTGCGACGAATGCGTCGCGGTATGCAACTCGATTCTCGAAGACGACCGCGGCGAATCGCACCCAGCGGCTACGGCCGGGCATCTGCCCAAGCCGCAAGAGGTCAAGAGCTTCCTGGACGATTACGTGATCGGCCAGGACCAGACCAAGAAGAAGCTTGCGGTGGCCGTTTACAACCATTACAAGCGCATCCAGATGAACCGGATGCGCAACAACGACGTCGAGCTCGCCAAGTCGAACATCCTGCTGATCGGGCCAACCGGTTCCGGCAAGACGCTGCTGGCGCACACGCTGGCCAAGATGCTCGATGTGCCGTTTGCCATTGTGGACGCCACAACGCTGACCGAAGCCGGCTATGTGGGCGAGGACGTGGAGAACATCATCCTGAAGCTGCTGCAGGCGGCGGATGGCGATGTGAACCGCGCCCAGCAGGGCATCATCTACATCGACGAGATCGACAAGATCGGGCGCAAGGACGAGAACCCGTCGATCACGCGCGATGTGAGCGGCGAGGGCGTGCAGCAGGCGCTCTTGAAGATTCTGGAAGGCACGGTTGCCAACGTTCCGCCGCAGGGTGGACGCAAGCATCCGCACCAGGAGTTCACGGCGGTCGATACAACAAACATCCTGTTCATCTGCGGCGGCGCTTTTGTCGGGTTGGAGCGGGTGGTTGGACGGCGCATCGGCAAGAAGGCGCTTGGCTTCAAGACCACGGATGCGGAAGCGGATCAGGCGACCAGCCGCAGCCATCGCGATACCGAACTGCTGCGCAAGACAGAGCCGCAGGACCTGATCAAATACGGCCTGATTCCCGAATTTGTAGGACGTCTGCCTGTGATGGGAATTCTCGACGAGCTGGACGAGGCCGCGCTGGTCGAAATCCTGACCAAGCCGCGTAACGCCATCCTGAAGCAGTATCAGCGCCTCTTCGAGTATGAGAACGTGCGGCTGCATTTTTCGAATGATGCTGTGGCGGCCGTAGCCCGCGAAGCTCTGTCGCGCAAGGTGGGCGCGCGCGGACTGCGCATGATTCTGGAAGAGTTGATGCTCGATCTGATGTACCACCTCCCCAACAACAAGCGCGTGCGCGATCTCGAAATCACGCGTGAGATGGTGGAACGTCGCGACCTGTCGCTTTCTCTGCTTGAGAAGGCTGGCTGAGAGACGACAAGACTCATGAGGCCGAAAGCCCCGTCTTCGGATGGGGTTTTCGATTTTTTGCCGCAGGGACAAGTTCCTGGATCGCGATTCCCGGTATTCGAATCCAATCCGCTGTACAATCCCAAGTAAGCTCATCGAGCATTGGCGCATCCCGCGCCTCTTTCGTGCGTCGAATGCTTTAGGTATCTATGACGACTTCCCGAGAAAAGAACGACCCCCGCAAATTGCCCATGATGCCCATTCGGGACATGGTGATCTTTCCGTACATGATGACGCCCTTTGTGGTGGGCCGCGAGTCGAGCGTGCGCGCGCTGGAAGAGGCGCTCAACGGCGACCGCAAAATCTTCCTGGCCACGCAGCACGACGCCAGCGTGGATGAACCCAAGGCCAAAGAGATCTACCAGGTCGGTTCCATCTGCAGCATCGTGCAGAGCGTGAAGATGCCGGACGGCAACATCAAGGTCCTGGTGGAAGGAGTGGAGCGCGCCAAGTCGATTGATGTAAGCGACAAGGACGGCTTCTTTGTGGCGACGGTGCGCACCGGCAAATCGAACTTCGAGATGACGCCGGCGATGGAGCAGTTGATGCAGCGCGTCACTTCGCTCTTTGAGCAGTACGTGAAGCTCCAGCAGAGCCTGAACTACGAGACCATCATCGCCACCGTGCGGATGGACGAGGCCGCGAAGCTCTCCGATGTGATCGCGGCGAACCTGCAGCTCGGCATCGAAGAAAAGCAGGAGCTCCTTAGCATCTTCGATCCAGCGGCGCGTCTGGCGCGCATCGCCGATGTGCTCGACATTGAGATCGAAAAGCTCGATCTGGACCGCAACATCCAGTCACGCGTGAAGCGGCAGATGGAGCGGGCGCAGAAGGAGTATTACCTCAACGAGAAGATCAAGGCCATTCAGAAGGAGCTTGGCCGCGGCGAAAAGAGCGAGTTCGACGAGCTGCGCAAGAAGATTGAAGCCGCGGGCATGCCCAAGGAAGTACTGGAGAAGGCTATCCAGGAGCTGAAGAAGCTGGAAGCCATGCCCCCGATGTCGGCCGAGTCCACCGTGAGCCGCAATTACATCGACTGGCTGCTGGCGGTGCCGTGGAAGAAGCGCTCCAAGGAGACGCGCTCCATCGAGTTCGCTGAGAAGGTTCTGAATGAAGACCATTACGGACTGGAGAAGATCAAGGAGCGCATCCTTGAGTTCCTGGCCGTACGCCAGTTGGTGAAGAATCCGCGCGGCTCGATTCTCTGTTTCGTCGGACCTCCCGGCGTGGGCAAAACCTCCCTGGGCATGTCGATCGCAAAGGCTACAGGACGCAAGTTCGTGCGGCTCTCACTGGGCGGCGTGCGGGATGAGGCGGAGATTCGCGGCCACAGACGCACTTACATCGGCGCCCTGCCGGGCCAGATCATCCAGCACATGAAGAAAGCGGGCACCAAAAACCCGGTCTTCCTGCTGGACGAAGTGGACAAGATGGCATCGGACTTCCGGGGCGATCCGGCGTCGGCGCTGCTCGAAGTTCTGGATCCGGAGCAGAACACGACCTTCCAGGACCATTACCTCGACGTCGATTATGACCTCTCACAGGTATTGTTCGTGGCCACGGCCAACGTGCTGCATACCATTCCACCTCCGCTGCAGGATCGCATGGAGATTCTGCGCCTGCAGGGCTACACGGAAAACGAGAAGCTGGAGATTGCACGCCAATATCTGGTCAAAAAGCAGCGTGAGCAAACCGGCCTGAGCGATAAGAATATCGTCTTCAAAGACGATGCCATTCTCGAGATCATCCGCAGTTATACGCGTGAAGCAGGTGTGCGCAATCTGGAGCGCGAGATCGGGAATCTGTGCCGCAAAGTTGCACGGCGGGTCGTCAGGAACGGCGCCAAGCACAAGGAAGAGATCACGGCTGCAAATGTAGCGGAGTTCCTTGGCGTGGCCAGGTTCCGCGAATCCGAAGTCCACGAGAAGAGCGAAGTGGGCCTTGTGACGGGCCTTGCGTGGACCGAGGTTGGCGGCAGCATCCTGACCACGGAAGTGCAGGTGCTCGACGGCAAGGGCAAGCTCACCATCACCGGCCAGCTTGGCGACGTGATGCAGGAGTCTGCGCAGGCGGCGCTGAGCTACATTCGCGGCAAGGCGCAGGCGCTGGGTTTGAGCCGCGAGTTTTATCGCAACGTGGACCTGCATCTGCACGTGCCGGAGGGTGCGATTCCCAAGGATGGGCCTTCGGCGGGCATCACCATGGCTACGGCGCTGGCCAGCGCGCTGGCGAAGATCCCGGTGCGGCGCGACATCGCCATGACCGGCGAGATCACGCTTCGCGGCAAGGTGCTACCCATCGGCGGATTGAAGGAGAAGTTGCTGGCGGCGCTGCGGGCGGGCATATTCGAGGCAATCCTGCCACGTGGCAACGAGAAGGACCTGCAGGAACTTCCGGACAACATCAAGAATGCGATGAAGCTGCACTTTGTGGATTCGATGGATGAGGTGTTGGCGCTGGCGCTGGAGAGTCCGCTGCCGGGACCGGCGCAGGAGGCGACCGAAGGGCTGCCACCCGTGACGCCAACCGAGGTTGTCGGTGGAGCAGTCGCGCGGCAGTAGGTTCGGAGATGTGAAGGACACCGGCCCTCAACCCCCACGAGTTGAGGGCCGATTGTTTTCGCGGAAATATTTGCGGTGTCGATCAGAAGCGATGCTGGAAGCTGGCCAGCCACAGCCAGTCAGCGAATGGGGCGTCGCCGTCCTTCACGGCGATTTGTATGTTCGGCAGGCCGGAAGTGCGAGAGCTCAGCTTACAGCGCGCGTGCACGAAGGGTACATCGCGGGTCAGCCCTTGCGCGTTGCGTTTTCCGCTTCCGCCAGCCAGCCGCGGCGTAGCTTATCCGTGGGAATGCTCGACATATACGGCTTGATATCGAGGATGGGCGTGCCATCCAGCATGTCCACTCCGTGCACGTGGAGCTTATTGCCTTCGCGCCTCAAGAGTTCGACGACGGTCAGCCCGATCGGATTGGGCCGACGGGGAGAGCGCGTTGCAAACACGCCATGCGGGCGGTCGTGCGCCGGCCCCTTACCCACAAGTTCGAACCCCTCGGAGCGGTCGAAGACCCACAGCACGAAGAGATGAGAGAATCCGTCGATGTCCTTCAGGCCTGCTTCAAATTCCGGCAGGATTTCGAGAATGCCTTCGGCATCGTGCTTGACGCCCAAGCCCTTGGGAATGGCATTGGTTTCGCGATAAGGACTGCGGATAAAGCCGATGGGACGTGGAGTGAACACGATTGATGCCTCTTGCTAAAAATCGTAACTCCGCAGGCTGGTTGCGTGAACCGGCTGGCGCGGCGGTCCGTGGTTTTGCCGCGGCAACAGGTATCCTTTGAGATGGATGCGCTACTCTACGAAATTCCTGCTCTCCGCGATGGCGGCCGGGCAATTCCCTGCTCCCTCTGTTCCCGAGATCGCTTTTCTGGGCCGCTCGAACGTGGGCAAATCGAGTTTGTTGAACGCGCTGGTCGGCGAGAAAGCGGCCAAGGTCTCGTCTACGCCGGGCCGTACCCGCGCCATCAACTTCTTTCTTCTGGAAGACGAACGTCAGCGCGGGAAACTGATCTTCGCCGATCTGCCGGGCTACGGCTACGCCAAAATATCAAAGTCGATATCGGCGGAGTGGCCGAAGTTCATTGAGCCGTATCTTGCCGAGCGCGCAACATTGGAGTTGTGCGTGTGCCTGGTGGACTCGAATATTCCAGCCCAGGAACGCGATGCGCAACTGCTGGATTGGCTGCGAAGCGTTGACCGGGAATTTGTGGTGGTGGCCACAAAGGTCGATCGACTGAGCGGCAACCAGCGTACGCGCAACCTCTCCGCACTCAAGAGCGCATTGAAGCTGGAAGAGATTCTTGCTGTTTCAGCCAAGACAGGTGCGGGGATGAAGGACCTCTGGTCGCGGATTGAGTCAACCGTGAGTGCTGAATGAACGCGGATGAGGAAATCGCGTTCAGAGAGCAGGACGCCACGTGCTGGTCGCGTTCATGCGAGCGCTGAGGCAGCTCAGCGTATCGCTGTTGCAGGCGAGCGAGCGAAGGCGCCGGGCTGCGCTGGGAAGATAACGCGGAGCGAACCGCACCCACCGGCGATTGATGGTGTCCTCGGGCGCAAGACATTCAATCAGCAACGCATCGAATGCCGCAGCCGGCTGTTTCCAATCCGGCGGGATCGGAATGAGCTTCAAACTGCTGCCCTGTGGGGGCCCTTGCGGCTGGACGCGACGCGCTCCGCGGACGGCGAAAGCCTCGATAGCCGGCGAGTCCGGCAGTTCGGGAGCAAGCAGGTCCGGTTGCACGCCGCGCTCATTCATCTCGCGCAGCAGAGCCTCCTGCACAACTGACACGCCCACGGCAACCGGCTGGTGTTTGCGAATCTCGTTTTTGAGAATCCGCAATGCCTCGTCCAGCGAGTTCACCACAAAGTCAATTGCGCCGGCGTGCATCGCGTGCCGCAGCAGTGTGGCATCCGCAGCGGACGCAAGCGACGCCGCGCCGGCAATATTGGCGGCGCGCAGAAGATGACATCCGGCTGCGTCGGGCGACCCGGCGTAGAGAAGCTGGCCGCCCAGGTCGTCCCCCTGTGCCGAGTGCGCCAGGCCCAGATAGAGACGAAAGACAGCTTCGATATCGTCTTCGATCGACGGGCTCGCGATGTCTGGAGAGGCTGGCATCAAACCGAGTGTAAACGAGCGCCACTCAATTGATCCTGCTTCCGCTCTCCATTTCTGAGCAAACTCAGCGATGCCCCGTCATCCGAGCAAAAAGATGCGCCCGCACAGGCTGCTTGCTGGATTTACTTCGTGCGCAGAGGCGCGCGGCACGTTTGAGGCTGGGGGCGTCTACGACCGGAATCCAATTAAGAGGGTCCGCAGAATTACCAACTGGAGTAAGGCTGGCCGTCGGAACCGGTGTCATTGGAGCCGGAGTGGACGTCGGTGATGCCGGGGTCGGTTTCGTCGACCGAGGTGTAGCTATCACTGGAATCCGTGACCCAAGTGTCCTTGCTGTGCGTCATCGGATCTTCGGGAATGCTCTTCAAATAGCCCTCTTGCACCAAGTCATCGAGAGATTGGGGCGCCTTCTGCTTGTCGGCGGTATAGGAGTCGATGGCATTGCGAAGCACGTGCAGGTCTTCCTTCAATACCGCTTCGCGGGCCTGGCGCACCGCGCTGATGTAGCTCGGAACGGCGATGACGGCGAGGATGCCGATGATCGCCATGACGATCATGAGTTCGATGAGCGTGAAGCCGGATTGGCGGTGTCTCTTCTGCAAGATCGTTCTTTCCCGAGCCATTAACTTTCGATGCAACCCTCGGGGCCTAAGGGCCCAGAAACCTATCGGCAATTCCCGGCACGGCTCAAGCCGTGCCCTTTCAAAACATCCTTACCAGGTGTTGTATTTTGTTCCGTCGAGCGCGGTGCCTTGCGATTTTGAATAGACATCGAACACGCTCTGTCCGCCATACGAATCGGAATCGGGATCGTCCTGCATGGAGCGAAGGCCCCAGTCGGGCTTGCCGGTCATGGGGTCTACAGGAATGCGGCGCAGGAACTTCACTTTCTTGCCCTGCACGTCGACTCCCTTCACCAACGTCTCCAGGTCAGGCGGATAATTCTGGCTATCAACCTTGGTCTGAAAAGCTCCCCGATCCGCCGCATCCTTGTACTTATCGATTGCGTCGCGCATCATCCAAAGATCTTGACGGAGTTCACGTTCCTTCTGCCGCTTGATCTGAAAGCGGGCGATGGGCACCGCTGCCGATGCCAGGATCGCGAGAATCGCCACCGTGACGATCAACTCGATCAGGGTGAGACCGCGCTCGCTCTTCCGGATTCGGAGACTACGTTTCATTTCCTCCACTACTTCACTTGAAGGTCGATTTGCGACCCCTGCGCCGCAATGGGCTGCTGCTTGCTGTTCAAACCGCCCGCGCGCGCGACCGAGATGCTGGTCTGGCCCGGCGCCTTGGCCTGAAAGCTGAGCACCGCAACCACGCCGGCGCCGTTGACGCCTGCAGCGCCCGGCGGACGCGAGATGTTGAGCGTGATATTACCTGGACCGTCGTCACTGTGGCTCTCGGCCACGGCCTGTCCGCCGCGGCTCAGCAGATCGCCTCCGCCCACATTCACCAGTGTCAGATGAGCAGGATCGTATTTGATCCTCAATGCACTGGACGCAAGATCGGCTGCTCCGCTCACCACAATAGGAACCTGGAACGTAGCCCCGTTCGCCACAGGCGGGGGTGAGTTCAGCAGGTAGTGCAACTGCGAGCCAGGCGGGGCCGGAGCTCCGCCGGGCGGGGGAGTAGCGGCCGCAGGCGGTACCCCGGCCGGAGCGGGCTGCACCGGTTTCGGATTGAGATTCGGCTGCGGGACAGGCGAAGTGATGCCGGCGGCCGACTGTTTCAACTGCTGCAGCGCATTCGGCGCGGCCGAAGACGCGCTCTGGCCTGGCACTCCCGCCACCGCCGGGGGATGCGGCGCAATGGATTGCGTGGCAACGGCCTGAACCTGCGGCGCAATGTTTGCGCCAGGGCCGGTGGCCGCGATCCGCCGCAGTTGCACGCCCATGGTGCCCGGGCCGGTGTCGATGGGACGCAGGTTATTCGCCGTAATGTCGGCCCCGCGCACGATGTGCGGCACCATGAGGAAGACCACTTCATCGTCGGTGATGGTGTGGTCCTTGGAGCCGAACAGATATTTGAGGATCGGAATCGAGCTAAGCCCCGGGATGCCGCTCCAGCTCTGCTGATCCTGCTGATTCAGGATTCCGCTCAGAATGTTCGCTTCGCCCTCGCGCAGACGCACAGTCTCTTCGGTGGTCTTTTGCGCGATGATCGGCTCGGTTACGCCGCTGATCGTCACGTTGCCGGCCTGTGCCGTGACATCCAGTTTCATCTTCAACGTCACGTCGTCGTCGAAATGCACGGTAGGCGTGATCTCAATGTTGACGCCGACGTCGATGTACTGGAACTGCGTATTCACCAGCGAGCTGACCAGCGCGGTTGCTGCCCCCGTCTGATAGGAACCGGTGGCAATCGGAATACGCTCACCGATCTTCATGGTGGCCTTCTGCATGTCGGTGGCGCGAAGGCGGGGGTTCTGCAGGATGTGGGTGTTCGAATCGGTGAGCAGCAGGTTCGCCGTGGCCGCGCCCAGGGTCACCGCAAAGTCGTTGGAGTTGAGGTGGGCTAGGTTATACAGCGTGGGGCTAACGCCGGTGGTTGTGGTGCCTGTATTGACGCAGGTCGGATCGGTGGGCAAACAGCCCGTCGTCCCCCCTAATGTGTTTGCATTGGGCGATTGCAGCTGAATGCCGATACTGCCCGGCCACTGGATGCCGAGCGTGCGTTCCCAGTTCTTGCTGACTTCAAGGATCGCGATATCGACAACCACCTCCGGCCGCGCCTTATCGAGATCGTTGATCAGCTTCTGCGCCATCAACAGTTCATCGGGCGTGCCCCGCACCACCAGCGCGTTCTGGCTGGCAAGCCCGTATACCTTGATGTTCGCCAGCACGTTGCGCAGGGCTGTCTGAACGTCGTTCAGGTCGTTCTGCTGCCAGGCATTGGCCAGGTAGAAGGTCTGCACCGCAGTGTCTTCAAGCTGAGTGCGCTTGGTGCGCGTGTCCTGCGCCACGAAGATGGTATTCGAAGTGATGGGACGCCAGAAGGTGCCGGAGATGACACCCACGATGCGCAGGGCATCCATGAGTGTAGAGTTGGTCAGGTCCACCTGGATGCGTTTCGACGTGTAATCAGGATCAAAGAGAACGTTGATACCCGCCGCCTGCCCGATCGCCTGATAGACCACTTTGGCATCCTGGGTCATGTGCAGAGTCAGCGGCTCGTTGGACACAGGCTTGAGCTGCACCGGCGAGCCCATGGTTGCCAGTTGGCGGTCGCGAGCCGCTTCCGGTGTGGGGATGCCCTGTTCGGCCTCTCCCATCCGCCGGCGCACCACCTCAATCTCCTGCAAGGCGGCTTCATTGGCGGGATCGATCTCCGAGGCATGCAGAAACTCCTGAAGAGCTCCTTGCAAGTCTCCGGAATTCAGCAGCTTACGGCCCTTATCGAGATGGAGCGACGCCGCGGAGACCCGCACCCGGTAGAGCGAGGTACGGATGCGCATGTCGTCGGGCGCCTTCTGAGCCGCTCGCTGGTACAGGTTGAAGGCTGCGTCGTCGTTGCCGGAAGCTTCGGCCTTCTGGGCTTCTTTGTAGAGCTTGTTGGCGGACTGCGCGTGCAGGCGGGCGGCGCCAAACGAAGACACCGTCAGGAGTGCGAAGATGGCGATCCAGAAGCTGGCTCTGGGGGGTGCCGCAAGACAGGTGCGGTTCATTGAACTCCCTGGCGTCCGGCTGGCCGGCGTGGCCGATCTGATTCCCGCTCCTGCAAATTGCGAGCGTGGTTGGCTGCCCGAGACGCGAATGGTGTGGGGGTAAAAACCCGCCCGACGATGACTCATTTTAGCAAAGCCTCAGCGCCGCCCGGCGAGCTGCGCCGGTGCTAGGATGAAGATTCGAGGAAGCTTCCGGATGCCGCGCCAGACCAGTCATACGATTGCCAAAGCAGAACGACCCGGTCCCGCGAAATCCGCCAAGCCGCGCGATCCGACGGCCAGCGGCGAACGGGATGCCGCGCAGAATCGCGCCGCCAGCCATAATTACTTCCTCCTCGAACGGTTTGAAGCGGGCGTTGCGTTGCGTGGGACGGAGGTCAAGTCGATTCGCGAGGGCAAGGCTAACCTGAAGGACGCATACGGGATCATCAAAGACGGCGAAGCCTTTCTTCTGAATGTACATATCGGCCCTTATTCCCACGGAAACATCTCAAATCACGACGAAACCCGGACACGCAAGCTTCTGATGCATCGCGAAGAGATTCGCAAGCTAATCTCTAAGACGCAAATTAAGGGGCACACGCTCATCCCGACCCGGCTGTATTTCAAAAACGGCCGCCTGAAATGCGAATTGGCCCTGGCCAAAGGCAAGCAGGACTGGGACAAGCGGGAGACCGAGCGCCGCCGCGAGGCCGACCGCGAAGCCCGCTCCGCCGTCAACGCGAATAAGCACCGCCTGGGCCGATAAGACAGCGGATGGCCCGCCCGGGGCTCCCCGCCCATACCTTGGCAGCCCGAGGCAGGTTCCCGGCCCGCTACTCCCTGTGCTCCCGATACAGCCGGATCAAGTGATTCGTCGAGCTGTCGTGCGCGAGCTTCGGTTCATCAGGACTTTCGAGCTCGGGAATGATGCGCTGCGCCAGCGCCTTGCCCAGCTCCACACCCCATTGATCGAACGAATTCACCTGCCAGAGGGTACCTTGCGTGAATACGCAGTGCTCGTAGAGGGCGACCAGCTTGCCGAGCATCCCGGGCGTAAGCCTGTCGGCCAGGAGAACGTTCGACGGTCGATTGCCCTCAAAGACCCGATGCGGGACCAGCCAGTCCGGCGTGCCCTCGGCCTTCACCTGCTCTGCCGTTTTACCAAAGGCCAGCGCCTCAGCCTGCGCAAACACGTTGGCAATGAGCATGTCGTGATGGCGGCCGAGCGGATTCAGGGAATGATAGAAGGCGATGAAGTCGCAGGGGATCAGCCGCGTGCCCTGGTGGATGAGCTGATAAAAGGAATGTTGCCCGTTGGTTCCCGGCTCGCCCCAGTAGATGGGGCCGGTGTTGTAATCCACTCTGCGGCCATCCAGCGTGACGGACTTGCCGTTGCTCTCCATGGTGAGTTGCTGCAGGTATGCCGGAAAGCGCTTGAGATATTGCTCGTACGGCAGAATGGCGATTGTCTGCGCATCAAAGAAATCCGTGTACCAGATGCTGAGCAGGGCCAGCAGCACGGGCAGGTTCTTTTCGAAAGGCGCAGTGCGAAAGTGCTCGTCCATCTCATGGAAGCCCGCGAGCAGATCTCGGAAGTTGTCTGGCCCGACAGCAAGCATGGTTGAGAGCCCGATGGCCGAATCCATCGAGTAGCGCCCGCCGACCCAATCCCAGAAGCCAAACATATTCGCCGTGTCGATGCCGAATTTCGACACCTCCGTCGCGTTCGTCGAAACTGCGACGAAGTGCTTCGCGATTCCGGTCTCGTCGCCGCCGAGTTTGTCCAGCATCCAAGCGCGCGCGGTGTGCGCATTGGTCATCGTTTCCAGGGTCGTGAACGTCTTCGAGGAAACGATGAACAGGGTCTCCGCCGCGTCAAGATCCTGCACCGCTTCGGCAAAGTCGGTGCCGTCCACGTTGGAGACAAAGCGGAAGTTCATGTTGCGATCGCTGTAATGGCGAAGCGCTTCGTAGGCCATGACGGGGCCGAGGTCCGAGCCTCCGATGCCGATGTTCACGACATTGCGAATGCGTTTGCCGGTGTGGCCCTTCCAGGCGCCGCTGCGCACGCGCTCGCAGAACGCGGCCATCTTGTCGAGGACCTCGTGCACCTTGGGCACCACGTTCTCGCCGTCGACGAGGATGGCCGCTCCGCGCGGCGCACGCAGCGCAACGTGCAGAACGGCGCGCTTCTCCGTGATGTTGATCTTTTCGCCGCTGAACATGGCGTCAATTCGGCCGCGCAAATTCGATTGGCCGACGAGATCGAGCAGCAGCCGCATTGTCTCGTCCGTAATGCGGTTTTTGGAGTAATCCAGAAACAGACCCGCGGCATTTGCCGTGAATTTCTGCCCGCGTCCGGCATCTTCCGCGAAAAGCTGCCGTAGTTGCACATCCTGCATCCGGCGCGCGTGCGCCTCGAGTGACTTCCAAGCGCTGAGTGTCTTCAGTGGCTCCATGCTTTATCCCTGCTTGTGTGGTGAGAAGCGCAATGACTGCGCAGCGGTGCGATGGTGAAAGTGGCAGCCGCTTTCGCGGCCATGCGATCAGATCGAGCTATGCGACCGTAATCTTCGGGTCCGCGTACACATCCTGGATTGCATTCAGCAACCGGACGCCTTCCTGCATCGGGCGCTGAAATGCCTTGCGTCCGGAGATGAGGCCCATGCCGCCGGCGCGCTTGTTGATGACCGCGGTGCGCACGGCCTCGCCGAAATCATCCGCACCCGAGGCGCCACCGCTGTTGATGAGACCTGCACGACCCATATAGCAGTTCGCCACCTGGTAGCGGCACAGGTCGATCGGGTGATCGCTGGTCAGTTCGCTGTAGATGCGCTTGTCGAGCTTGCCGTACGATGATTCGCCGGTGTTGAGGGCGAGGAAGCCGCCGTTGTTCTCAGGCAGTTTCTGCTTGATGATGTCCGCCTGGATCGTCACGCCAAGATGGTTCGCCTGCCCGGTAAGATCCGCGGAGAGATGATAGTCCTTGTCTTTCTTAAACGCAGGATTACGCAGATAGCACCACAGCACCGTGGCCATTCCCAGCTCGTGCGCATGCGCAAAGCACTTTGCAATCTCCACAAGCTGGCGGTCGCCCTCGTCAGAGCCGAAGTAAATTGTGGCGCCCACAGCGGCGGCGCCCATGTCGTACGCTTCCTGCACAGTGCCGAAGAGAATCTGGTCGAACTTGTTGGGATAGGTGAGCAGCTCGTTGTGGTTGATCTTTACGATGAACGGAATATGGTGGGCGTACTTGCGTGCCACCATTCCGAGCACCCCGAACGTCGACGCAACCGCGTTACAGCCACCTTCAATGGCCAGCTTCACAATGTTTTCCGCGTCGAAGTAATCCGGATTCTTGGCGAAGCTTGCGCCCGCCGAGTGCTCAATTCCCTGATCGACGGGGAGAATGGAAACATAGCCGGTACCGCGCAGGCGCCCGTGTTGGAAGATGCGCTGCAGATTGGCAAGCACCCGCGCGTTGCGGTTCGATGCGGCGAACACGCGGTCCACGAAATCCGGCCCCGGAACCTGCAGCCGCTCTTTGGGAATCTTTGGATTGCTGAAACCGAGCAGATCGTCGGCTGCTTTACCCAGGTACTGTTCCGTCGAGGTTGCCTGTGCAGTTGCCATCGCGCATTCCTCCGCAAACATTCGCCTGAGACGGATTCTACACCGCGCCGATTCCGCGCCCTCCCGAGTGATTCAGGACGCCCTATAGCGTCTTTCAGAAAAAGCGCGAGGCCTACGATGCATTCGACCTCGCCGTGTTGTGTGCGCGCATGGATCGTGCACAGTTCCGCTCATCCCACCGGGTGGGGCGAGCGTCCACATCTCCCGATCATCTATGTTGGTGCTTCTCTCGACCAATCAAAAGCATCATTCTCAGATTGATCTTGAAGAACCGCCATATCTGCCACGGCAGGAAGGTTCGCATGAACAGAGTGAACCGTGTCGGCTGCGTCGCGTAAACGTTGGTGTTGATCTCTCCCAAGGCTCCCCGTCCTTTCCTGTGATTCGTTGTCCGCTCAGTGTTGCCATTCTTACTCGGGAATGGCACGCCATCCTGGATGCAAACGGGCCTTGTAAAGGAACATGTAGTGCAGAATCACCTTGATCCAGTGGCCCGCCAATCCAATCTCTCCGGTGGTGTAGTTCAGATCGCGCCCGTACTTGGGATACCGCTCATAATCGGGGACGATCGGGAACACCGTCATGGAAGCTGCGGTGCCTTTTAACAGGCTTGAGCCCGAGGAAGCCACGCAGGCAGCACCCAGTTCTGCCATGGAAGCAGCGTGAAGCGGACGTTCTATTCCGCTCATCTTGTCCGCGATGCTGCGCGCTACTACGCGGCCCATGGTTGCCGAGGGCATTCCCGTACGAGGGGCCGTGGCAAAGATCGGCATGCCGTTCGGGCTGATGTGCGGCCGCGAAATTGGATGTGGTGGCGCGAAGGCGATGCCCGCTGCAAAGATGTTTGGATAGGCCTGAGACTGGTAGGTGCGAGGCCAGTCCGCGGCTCTCCATTGCTCGTATGGCTTCTGCGTATAGTCCGCATCCACCTTCATAAAGCCGTTGGCCGCAAACATCCGCGAGGTAATGTCTTCGCCGGCGCGATTGAACGCCTTCAACCCAACACCTGCAAATGGCGGAAGCAGCATGGCGAAGTCGAAGCTCAGCTCGTTCGCATCGCCGGCGAGGGTCTCGTAGAAGATGCGACCCTGCTCAACCTTGCGGACATGTGCGCGCGTAACCGTCGAGATGCCGCGTTCAGCCATTACCGATTCCGTAAAGATGTTTGTCGGCGTGATGTACCCATTCCGCCGGATAAAGGCTCCATCCATGCCGAAGTCTCCCAACTCGTATTCGTTGGTGAGGAAGATTACTTCGGCCTTGTCTCTCACGCCGTGTCGCCTGAGTTCAAACTCCAGGTTCACGACGTATTCGAATGCGGCTCCCTGGCAGGTGCATTGCCCGTGGCCGGTGCCGACGACGAAGCGGCACCGATCCCCCTTTTTCACGCGCTCCACCACCTCCAGAAAATGTTGAGCGGCTTCGGTGGCGTGGTCAGGAGTACAGACAGAAAGACTATGCTTTCCAGGACCGAGCCCCTCGGTTGCCGCGAAGTTGAGCTTCGGACCGGTGGCGTTCACCAGGAAGTCATAAGGAATGGATTTGCGATCGAATGCCTGCTCTGGTTCACCCGTTTCCATCACGACGAAGGGCTTGTCACTCTCGCCGTTCCCTTCTGGATGAATCTCGACGGCACGTCCCTGCTCGAACCGGATGTCTTCCCGCTGGTAGACCGGGGCGAGCGGAAAGGTGACCTGTTCCCGGGTCATGAGGCCCAATCCGAGCCAGATGTTGGATGGAATCCAGTTGTAGTAGGGTTGCGGTGATACGACGACCACCTCGTGGGATTTGTCCAGCCAGGTTCGAAGGTAAGAGGCCGCCGTGTGGCCGGCAATGCCCGCTCCCAGAACAATCACTCGCGCCATCTTCCGCCCCCAATTCCTTCCTGGGTTATGGACCTCCGCATGTGGGGTTCTCTAGGGTAGTGAAGCTCGCGCCTCCAATGAACGCATTCTGTTGCCAGAAAGTGTGAGCCTCCTCGACGGGGCCTGTCAAGGAACGAGATGGTAACAGATTTACGATCGTCACGCTCTCAGCGCACAGCGGCACCATCAAAGTGCAGAAGGGTGAGGCCAGGAGTCTCCTCTCATGACCTCACCCTTCTTCAGTTCTGCTTACTTGCCTTGCTGACGACTGCGGCTACGACGCCTGCTGCTGCTTCGTCCTACTCTGGCTGTTGCTGTTGCGTCTAGCTGCATCCGCTCGTCGAGCCACAGCTCATGCAGCGGTAGCAACTTCCGTTGCGGACCATAATCGCTCCGCAGACTCCGCAGCTTGGCGCGTCCCCCATGTCGTACATGTCGCGCATGGCGTCGGCTGCGTGATATACACCGCGATCTTTGAGTTCCGGCACAGCATGCGAACCTGCGCTGCCGCCGTGCGCTTCCGGTGCAATGCCGCCTGCCGGAGCCGCGGTGCTACCCATGCCCGGCAGATTGCCCTGCGGACTTACCTGGTTGAGCTTGCGCGCAACCTCTTCCGCCAGCCGGTTCAACTGCTCCTGGGGAAGTGCACCTTCATCCTCAACGTCGTGCTCGAGGATCGTTGGAGCGGCCGGCAGTTGCGGCGCCTGCGGAGCCAGCCCCGCAAACAGCGTCAATTGCGTGCCCGAGAGGAAGCGCAGGCTGAGCCAGCGGAAGATGTAATCCATCAGGCTCTTGGCGTAACCGATCTGCTCATTGCCAGTCCAGCCGGAGGGCTCGAAGCGCGTGTGCGCGAACTTTTCGCAGAGCATGCGCAACGTTACGCCGTGCTGCAGGGCCAAGGAGATCGCCGTGGCAAACGAGTCCATGAGGCCCGATACAGTCGATCCCTCCTTTGCCATACGGATGAAGATCTCGCCCGGCTGTCCGTTGGGATACAGACCTACGGTGATGTAGCCCTCGTGCCCTGCAATGGAGAACTTGTGCGTGACCGAGGCGCGCTCTTCCGGCAGGCGGTGCCGCACTGCCTTTGGCGGGGCGTTCAGATCCTGCTGTGCTGCTTCCGCCAACATCGCGGCTGAAGCCTGCAGCGTGGGAATCGACGCGCCCTGCGCGATCTCGTCCAGCACCTTCTGGAACGCCGCGGCCGTGGTGACAACCTGTTTCGCGGTGAGTTCCAGTCGCTCGCTGACCTTCGCTTCCAGCGTCTTCACGTCGGCTTCGGCGGCCGGCTGTCCAGCAGCCAGGTTCGCCAGCACGCGCGTCGCCGCGGCATCCAGAGCCGACGGCTCCTTCTTCGCGTCCAGGCTGGTGTTCAGCGGCTGCACGCCCTTCGAGCCATCGCGGTAGATCGCCACGGCCTTGATGCCCTGACGCCAGCTCTCTGCGTAAGCCTCGGCCACGTCTTCTACCGTCGCCTCGTGGGGCAGGTTCACCGTCTTCGAGATTGCGCCCGACAGGAATGGCTGCGTCGCGGCCATCATCTTGATGTGGCCCATGTAGTGGATCGAGCGCGTACCCTTCGCGGGCTTGAAGCTGCAATCGAAGACCGCAAGATGCTCTTCGCGAATTCCCGGGGCGCCTTCAATGGTGCCGGTCGCGTCGATGTAGCTGACGATCGCGTTCACCTCGTCGTCGGAGTAGCCGAGCTTGAAGAGCGCGGCCGGCACCGTGTTGTTCACGATCTTGATCATGCCGCCGCCGACCAGCTTCTTGTACTTCACCAGCGCCAGGTCGGGTTCGATGCCGGTGGTGTCGCAGTCCATCATGAAGCCGATGGTGCCCGTCGGGGCCAACACCGTGGTCTGCGAGTTGCGATAGCCGTGCTTCTCGCCGAGCGCGAGCGCCTGGTCCCAGCAGTCGCGACTGGCTTCAATCAGAGATTCAAGCTGCGGCACCACAAATGGCTCGCTGCTGGTCTTCGATTTGCCAATCTTGTTCACTTCAGCGCGATGCATCCGGATCACGTCCAGGAACGGCTCGCGGTTCACGTAGAACCCTGGGCACGCCCCGCCCTTCGCCTCCGACCCCGCCGTCAACGGCGTCGCCGATCCCAGGGGCTTGCACTTCTCTGCGATCACCGCCGACTGCAGATACGATTGCCCGCACATGATCGCCGTCAGCGTCGCCGCAAAATCGCGTCCGGCATCGGAGTCATACGGCAGGCCGAACGCCATCAGCAGCGCGCCGAGATTCGCATAGCCGAGGCCCAGCGGACGGTAGTCGTGCGAGTTGCGCGCGATCGATTCCGTTGGATACCCCGAGTTGTCGACCAGGATCTCCATCGCGGTAATGACGACGGAAACCGCGTGGCGATACGCGGCGATGTCGAACTTGCCGTCGGCGCCCACAAACTTGAGCAGGTTAAAGCTCGCCAGATTGCAGGCCGAGTTGTCGAGGAACATGTACTCCGAGCAGGGGTTCGACGCATTGATGCGCGCCGTGTTCTTGCTCGTGTGCCACCGGTTGATGGTGGTGTCGAACTGCAGGCCAGGATCGCCGCACTGCCAGGTGGCCTCGGCAATCTTCTGCATGATCTCGCGAGCCTTGTACTTCTTGATCGGGTTCTTTTCCTTCACCGAGCGGGTCCAGAACTCGCCATCCTGCTCGTAGGCGCGCATGAACTCATCGCTCACGCGCACCGAGTTGTTCGCGTTCTGGAAGAAGATGCTGGAGTAGGCTTCGGAGTCCGGACCGGAGCCGTCGTAACCCGCGCGGATGAGCGCGAACGCCTTGGCCTCTTCCTTCGCCTTGCACTCGATAAACTCGACGATGTCCGGGTGATCGACATTGAGGATCACCATCTTGGCCGCGCGACGGGTCTTGCCGCCGCTCTTGATGACACCCGCAAACGCATCGAAGCCGCGCATGAAGCTCAGCGGCCCAGAGGCCTGCCCGCCACCCGACAAATTCTCCATCGATCCGCGGATGGGGGAGAGGTTTGTTCCGGTGCCCGAACCCCACTTGAAGAGCATGCCCTCGGTCTTGGCCAGGGTCAGAATCGAATCCAGCGAGTCCTCCACCGCATTGATGAAGCACGCCGAGCACTGCGGGTTCTTGTAGCCCGTCGGCTCGAACTTTACTCCGCCCGTCGCCACATCCCAGTGCCAGCTATAGCCCTGCGAGTTAGGCTCCAGCCGATCGCAGCCCACGTTGAACCACACCGGCGAGTTGAAGGCCACGCGCTGGGTCAGCAGCATGGACGTGAGCTCGTCGTAGAAGACGCTCGCGTCCTCAGCGCTCGCGAAGTACTCCCCCTTGATGCCCCAGTCGCGGACCGTCTCGGCTACTCGCCCCACCAGTTGCCGGACCCCCGTCTCACGCTCCGGCGTGTCCAGCTGCCCATGCAGATACTTGGAAGCGACGATGTTCGTGGCCGTCATCGACCAGTCAATGGGAATCTCCACGTCCTTCTGCTCGAAGATCGTGTTGCCTTTGCTGTCGGTGATGGATGCGGTGCGCTTCTCCCATTGCACCTCGTCGTAAGGCGAGACGCCGGCGTTCGAAAAGCGGCGGGTGAACGTCAGTCCGCCCTTCGTCGCGTGGGACGAGAGCGTGGCCGGAGCGGTGGTTTGAACTTTGGCCTCGTGCATGGGGGATTCTCCTTCGGGCAAAACGGGTAAAAAGCCTGTCCGCCGGATTCAATGAGCCGGCGTGTCGGTACGAAAAATGTCAAGCAACGGACGGGAGCGTGGTATGAAGCGTACCGCGAATTCTCTTCGTTGGCAGTCTGTGGGACGGGTCGAAGCTCGCTTTGGCCCGGAGCCGGTTTACAGTCCTTTCACAGCCGCAGATGCAAAATTACCGCTGTCTATAGAGCGTGTCAACATAAAACCACAATATCTAGTGTACGCCGTGCGAAGATGGGAACCAAGCTGCGCAATGCCCATATTTACCCTGTGGAAACTTCAAATCCCCGCACCGGGAGCGGGTTTCCGCTTCCGGATACAACGATTTTGCCCGTCGTCGGGCATGCTGCTGTCCGGCCAATTCCCAGCCTATGCCGTGCGGAGCGTGACCACAACTCCAATCCCTTGTGCAAACCGGGTGCGGAATGTGGAGATTGCGCCGGGAATCTCCAACGAGAAAATCCGCGGCGGAGCCGTCCCGGATCGGGAACACCGCCTGCTACCCTGAACCCATGCCGGACACCCCGCCCCTGCACTGGAAACCCGTTTCCCTGCCTCATCGCGCGCCCATGAAGGGCCGCACCGTCACGCTGGAACCGCTCGACGCCCAACGCCACGCCTCGGCCCTCTGGCAAGCCGTGCGCGGCCGGGACGACCTCTGGGCATGGATGGGCGATGGTCCTTACGCCAACGAACAGGAGTTTGCGCAGGGGCTGCAGCGGAAGCAGAACGCCGCCGACATGATCTTCTTCGCCATTGTGCCCCGCGGGCTGGGCCGGGTGGCTGGCTATGCCAGCTATCTGCGCATGGAACCGGCTCACGGGGTTATCGAAGTAGGCAATATCCTAATGAGCCCCGCCCTGCAGCGCACCACTGCCGCCACCGAAGCCATGTACCTGATGGCCCGCCACGTCTTTGACGACCTCGGCTACCGGCGATACGAGTGGAAGTGCAATGCTCTGAACGAGCCCAGCCGCAAAGCAGCGCTCCGTTACGGGTTCTCCTTCGAAGGCATCTTCCGCCAACACATGGTGGTGAAGGACCGCAACCGCGATACGGCATGGTTCGCGGTGCTGGACAGCGAATGGCCGGTTCGCCGAGCCGCTTTTGAGGCGTGGCTCGATCCGGAGAACTTCGACGAGGCCGGAAAACAGATCCGCCCGCTCGCATCGTTCCACAGCCCTGACCGAGTGTAATCACATCCGGCCTTAGACCCCGGTCACAGGTGGAACCTTTGAATTTGCAAGAAAAAAGCGCCACCCGTTTCCGAGCGGCGCTTTCCCTTCATTCACATACCCGGCTCAGTGAGCGACTTTCTCCCGATCACTTTCCATCGCGCCTCTGCGGCTCTCGGTCTGCGAGTCGATTCGCATTCCGTAGAACGACTTGCGCACGAAGTACAGCGAGATCAGGAAGAAGATCACCGCCAGCGCGATCGCCAACGTCGGGTTCTTGGCGCTGAGGGTGACCGCGAGTTCGACCGCAAGCAGCCCGAAGAGCGTGGTGAACTTGATCACCGGGTTCAAGGCGACCGATGACGTGTCCTTGAACGGATCGCCCACGGTATCGCCCACCACGGTTGCATCGTGCAGCGGCGTGCCTTTCTGCTTCAGCTCCACTTCAACGATCTTCTTGGCGTTATCCCAGGCGCCGCCGGCGTTGGCCATGAAGATTGCCTGGTAAAGCCCGAACGTCGCAATCGAGATCAGGTAGCCGATGAAGTAGAACGGCTCAACGAACGCGAAGGCGAGCGTGGCGAAGAAGACACCGAGGAAGATGGTGAACATGCCGTTCTGCGCGTACTTGGTGCAGATCTCCACCACCTTTTTGCTGTCGCTGACGGAGGCCTTCTCCACGCCCTCGAGCTTGATGTGGGCCTTGATGAACTCGACCGCCCGGTAGGCGCCGGTGCTCACCGCCTGCGTGGAAGCGCCGGTAAACCAGTAGATCATGGCTCCGCCGCTGATCAAGCCGAGCAGGAAGGGCGCATAGAGCAGCGACAGGTGATCTACGTTGACGGTGAGGCCATCCGTGAGCGCCATGATGATGGAGAAGATCATGGTGGTGGCGCCCACCACGGCAGTGCCGATCAGAACCGGCTTAGCGGTGGCTTTGAAGGTATTGCCGGCGCCATCGTTGGCTTCAAGCAGGAACTTGGCACGCTCAAAATCTGCGTTGATACCGTAGTCCTTCTTGAGTTCGGCTTCGATGCCGGGAATGGTCTCGATGAGCGAGAGTTCGTAAACGGACTGCGCGTTATCGGTGACCGGTCCATAGGAGTCCACCGCGATGGTCACCGGCCCCATGCCAAGGAAGCCGAAGGCGACAAGGCCAAAGGCGAACACCGCAGGCGCCAGCATCAGCGCGGCCATTGAGGCGCCCGTGGAGAAGTAGAAGCCGAGGGCCATCAGCGCCACCATGCAGCCCCCCAGCCAGTAGCCGGAGAAGTTGCCGGCAACGAAGCCCGCAAGGATGTCGAGCGACGCGCCACCTTCCTGCGCCGCTTTCACGACTTCTTTCACGTGTCCCGATTCGGTCGACGTGAACACCTTGACCAGTTCGGGAATGATCGCGCCGGCCAGCGTGCCGCAGGAGATGATCGAGGCCAGCTTCCACCACACGCTGCCATCGCCCATGTTGCCGCCGTTCGCACCCGGGCCAATCATGAAGTACGAAACCACGTAGGTGAGCACGATCGACACGATCGACGTGAGCCAGACCAGCGAGGTAAGCGGCGTCTCGTAGTTCATCACGTCGGCTTCCCCATACTTGGCCTTGGCAATGGCGCCATTCAGGAAGTAGGCGCCCGCACTCGAGACCAGCATGGCCACGCGCATGACGAAGATCCACACCAGCAACTGAACCTGGGTTTCAGGGTTCTTGACGGCCAGCAGAATGAACGTGATCAGCGCCACGCCGGTTACGCCGTAGGTCTCAAAGCCGTCGGCCGAGGGGCCAACCGAGTCGCCCGCGTTGTCGCCCGTGCAATCTGCGATGACGCCGGGGTTGCGCGCATCGTCTTCCTTGATCTTGAAGACGATCTTCATCAGGTCCGATCCGATGTCGGCAATCTTGGTGAAGATGCCGCCGGCGATACGCAGCGCCGCCGCGCCGAGCGACTCGCCGATGGCGAAGCCGATGAAGCACGGACCCGCATAATCGCGCGGGACGAACAAAAGGATGATGAGCATGATGAGCAGCTCAACCGAGATCAGCATCATGCCGATGCTCATGCCCGCCTTCAGCGGAATCGCGTAGCACGGATGCGGCTTGCCGCGCAGGCCGGCAAAAGCGGTGCGGGAGTTGGCGAACGTGTTCACGCGGATTCCGAACCACGCCACGCCGTAGCTGCCGCAGATGCCCAGAATGCTGAAGCCCAAAATAATGGGCAGCGTCACGCCGATCGGCTTGCCGGGCACGGGCGCCAGGTAGCCGAAGTAGAGCGCGATGATTACCGCGATGAAAATCCAGAGGACAAACAGGAATTTGCCCTGCGTCACGAGATAGGTCTTGCAGGTTTCATAGATCAGCTCGGAGATCTCGCGCATGCTGCGATGAACCGGCAGGTTCTTCAACTGGACGTAAATCACCAGGCCGAAGATGCCGCCGAAGATGCAGAACAGCAGACCCCACAGCAGCAGGGCATGTCCGCTCAGACCGAAGAAGCTCACTGCCGTCGTTTTCAAATCCGGCAGAATCAGATTGGCTTCACCGCCGCCGTGCTCCTGGGCGGAGGCGAGGGTGGGAACTAAGAAGGCGGCCAAGCCCACCAGGGCCTTTGAATGCCGCGTTAGATGAGCGAAGATCTGTCGCATCCCAACCACGCCTGCGAATCCGGTCGCCTTGCGCCCAAAAAGCGACGTCATAAGCGACAAACCGCTTACGGCCAGAAAAACATACAACCAGTCCTGTGCTGTCACACGTCCTCCCGTGTTGAAGGTTTGATACCGGAATGAATGGGATTCCTCCAGAGAATCGCTCGCCAACCCCCTGGGAAAATTCACCGGAACTGTAACACCCACAATCAACGCTGTCGAGTGATTGCAGTCACAGGGCGCACGGCCCCATGCTCGGCAAGCCCAAAATCGGCCAACAGTGTAGAGTACGGCTGAGGAAACTCCCGATGAGTGCATCGCTCTTGCTCACCCCCAGACAGGCCGCCGCGCGGCTCGGCATCAGCTACCCCGCCCTCAAACACTGGATCCTTGCCGGGCGCATCCGCACCGTCAAGACGCCCGGCGGCCACCACCGTGTTCCTGCTGAAGCCCTGGAAGAGTTTCTGCCCCCCGCCTCGGCGCAGATGGGATCCGCTCGCATCAGCGGGCGCAACCAGCTTCGCGGAACAGTGCTCGAAGTCGCCATAGAGGGCCTCCTCGCCAAAGTCGTCCTCAACGTCGGAGGGCAGCGCATCACCGCCATCATCACTGCGGACGCCGTCCGCGACCTCGCGCTCAAACCGGGCGATCAGGCCCTGGCCTTAATCAAGGCGACGGAGGTCATGGTAGGAAAGCCTTAATTGGGGCAGCAGAGAGGAGGGAGCAGGCGATGGGAAGGATATTCGATATTTCTATACGTAAAAATACGATTTACTCGCGTAGAATTCGTTTATATTCGTTCTTTATGGAGGGTGCGTGCGGCTCCCCAGAACCCTTCTCTTCCCCGTGCTTTTCTGCTCCTGTCTTTCGGCCGTGTCGGCCCAATCGTGGTTGGCACGCGTCTCTGCCACGCAGGCTGCCCAGCCGCACTGGATGACGCCGGTCGTCACCGTGACACCGAGGCTTGAGCAGGAGTTCCGGTTCGACACCGTGCACCAGGTCACGCCTTCCGGCGATGTCACCAGCCTCGGCAACGGTAAAGGGCTGGAACTCATCCCAACACGCCGTACTGAGCTGCTTATCAACCTGCCGCCTTACCTCATCCACGAAAATCCAGCCGCACAGGATGGTTGGGGCGACGCGCCGTTCATGATGAAATACCGGCTCTTTGCCCGGCCCGAAAAGGAAGGGAATGCCATCTTGACCGGGTTTCTGTCTGGCAGTGTGCCCACAGGCTCGCACAAGAACGGCGCCATCAGCGCCATCGTCACGCCCACGCTGGCGGCCGGCAAAGGCTGGGGCTGGTTCGATGTGCAGTCAACGCTGGGTGGCACGCTCCCCGTTAATAGCGTCGACAAGCTTGGCCGCAGTATTCTGTCGAACACGGCGCTGCAGGGCCACTTCTATCAGCGCCTCTGGCCTGAGATCGAGATCAATTCGACATTCTGGAAAGGTGGATCGAACGACGGCAGAAAGCAGACCTTCATCACTCCAGGGCTGAACGTCGGCCGCTTCCGCATTCACAACCGAATCGCTCTGGTAGCCGGCGCCGGATTCCAGATCGCCGCCACGCATTACCACCAATACGATCACGCGTTTATTGGCACCCTGCGCATGCCGTTTTGAATGAGCAGTGGTCAGTGTTGAGCGGTCAGTTCAGCAGGTGCGCTTCGCTCTTGTGAGAGTGTCACGTGTCATTTGCGTCCTGCTCCCAAGGTCCGCTCACTGCACGGGAATCTCGATCCTGTCCTCGGAGAGCGGAACCTGCAGGTCCTGCTTCTTCGGGTTGCGGGATGTGCCGTGGGGCAGCGGGTGCAGCTTAAACAACACCAGCACTTTGCGCTCTGGGTGGTCGAGTGCCCGAAAAGAAGCGACCTGTTCGACAGAATCGTGTACGTGGATTCCTGCGAGGATAGCGGGATCGATGTCGTTCCACGTGGCCCACCATCCCGGCCGATACCGCGCGATCTTCTCCGGTAGATCTTCGGTTCCGAATTCATCGCAGAGACTCGGCAGATGGGTCATCAGCGTGATCTGATCGCCGCTGCTTGCGAGCAGGATTCGATTCCCGTTCGGGTGCTCGCGAATATAGCGATCAAGATCCCGCGCTGCGTTGACGTAGGTGTACTCCGGGTGCGTTATGTATGCAAGCATCCATACGGCGTTGCTGACGACTATGGCGACTGCGGCCACGAGCAACACCAGAGCTGAAAAGACTCTCCACAGAGCGGGCAGACCCAGGCCGCCAATGCGCGCGATCCGCATGGGAAGGGTGGGAACTGTCTCCATTGCGGCACTCAGCAGCGCGTGTGTGCCTAGTCCGAGAATCAGACAGGCGAAGATCGCCACGACGGTGTAATACCGCGGCTGGGGATTGTTCTGGTAGGTCATAAAGAGCAGATAGCCAATCATGCCCAGCAGGGACGCTCCGTAAACCGGGTCCGATCGCAACGTGCGGCTCCAACGGGCGCGATAGAAGATCAACCCGGCAAGAGCGACACCGGCAGCCGTGGGAATCAGCACATGGTGTGCGCAAAGCGCTCCCCTCAACGAGGCATAAAAACTGAGAAAAGGCCAGTACCACTCCGCGGGCTTGGGATAGCTGTTGATCTGGAACAGGCATTCGAAGTCGGGCAGGAGATCGGCATTGGAGATAACCGCCATCCACAGGCCTAGAGTCAGCGCTGCAGTTCCGCCCGTTGCGACTGCACAGCGGATCGCGAGCTGACGATCTTTCCGCAGGGGTGCGACGACTGCCCACGCGATTGCAGGGAGCAGAAAGACCGCCGACGTCTTGGTGAGCACTGCGATTCCGAAGAGTAGCCCGATCAGGGCCGCAGCCAGGACGGGCCGTCTCAGGCGGGGCAGGCGCACTGCCAGATTCAGCGCCATCAGCGTGAACGCAACCAGCGCCGGCTCAAGAATGGCGAGCCGGCTGAACGCGTACAGAAAAGGGCTCGTCACGGCCAGCGTGACTGCCAGCAAAGCCGCCCACCGCGGCGCATGCGCGCGCACCAGCAGATACCCCAATGCCAAATCAATGCAGAAGAACGACACCGCCAGGGCTCGTGCCGCGGAGAGGCTTACGCCGGTTGCGAAGAACAGAAGCCACTCGAAGAACGGCCACACAGGGAGTGCCGTCGCGGGGTTGAAGTCCCCCGGAATCCGCCAATGGCCGAAGAGGTGCGCGCGCACCGCTGCGTTCCCGTACCAGCCTTCGTCGGTGTACTTGGCCCAGTCGGCGATCCAGGGAGAGTGATTTGGAAAGTCAGCGCTCAGATGAATAAAGTGAGCCGCCGCAAACGCCACGATGGCCAGCAGCCACGCCACATACGCCCATCGCTGTACCAATCGGACCGGGCGCTCGCCCACACGACGCGATGCAACGCCGTGGCGCAAATCCGTTTGTGCTGAGTTGTTCAACCTGGACCTGCCTGGGAACGTACTCAAAGGATAGTTCGCGCCTTCGCCCTGTCAGCAACCACTGATCACAGCCTGCTCGTTCGGTTGTCCCTCGTCCTCTCGATCCCTTGTTCCCTTGTCTCGCTGCCTTATTCGTATGCCAGCGCGTCGATGGGATCTTTGCGCGCCGCCATCCAGGCGGGGTAGAGAGCGCCCAAGAGCGATCCGCCGAAGGCGATCAGCGCTCCCCAGCCGATCCACGCGGCGGTCATCTGGAATGCGAAGGTGGCGAATTTAGCGTGCAGCAGGGCGCGCACGCCGAAGGTCGACGCGATGCCCACGACGATTCCGGCCAACGCCAGCAAAGCGGTTTCGCGCAGCACCACACCTACAATAGCGGGCTTGGAGGCGCCCATGGATTTCAGAATGCCGATCTCACGGGTGCGCTCCAACACGGCGGTATACATCGATTGAAAGATCACCAGGAAGCCGACGATCACGGCGATGGAGATCACGACGTTCAGCGCAAGGTTAAAGCCGGGGAATCTGGACGGCGTGTACAGCGAGATCAGGTCGGACATAGTCTGCACACGGTAGTCCTGAAGGCCCTTGGTGCCACGAATCTCCTCGATGATCTTCTGGTCGTCGGAGGGATTATCGGCCTTGATATAGATGATCGAAGCTTTGCCCACATTCCCGGTCAAGTCCGCCAGAGTATCTATCGGCAGCAGCTTGCGGCCGCCCTTGCCGCTTTCCACGATGCCGCAGATGCGAAACGAATTGTGGAGGATTGTGATGCTGTCCCCGACGCGATACCCAGGACCGGACCGGGCATAGACGTCGTCGATGATGACATCGTAGGGGCCGGTGAAAGGGCCTCCGGAGAGGAATACGAAGGGACGCAGAGCGTTGAAGCTTGCATAGTCGATGCCGTAGAGGGTTTCGACCGAATTGGACATGTTGAAGACGGTGATAACCGGGGCGGCAACGGCGACGTGGGGCAGTTTCGCGAGAAAAGGCCCCAGTTTGGCGGACATGGCGGCCCCGGACATTGCGCTCATGAAATTTGCGTTCGAAGGCGCCACCACCAGATCGGCCCCGATGCCATTGGTGCGCGCCTTGGAGTCATTGAGCATGCCCATAAAAATGGCCACGATGGACAGGATCATCACCACTTCAATGGCGACGGCGAAGACGCCGATGAGGGAGCGCATGGGGCGCTGGAGCAGGTTGGCGACGATGAGCTTGTTCACGACTTCTCCGCGGCCGGTGGGCCTGAATTAAGGGTAGCAGGCAGCATGGTGCAGGCAACCCCTGAATGGCATTTAGGGATTGCCGAAGGGAAGAGTCCGAGCGCCTACGGCTTGAGCCGCGGCGCGGATGCCGGAAGGATCTGCGCCTTTGGATTTTGCACGGGTGTGTCGTCGCCGAGGAAGTGCTCGTCGGGCTTGTTCGCGATGGCCTGCTTCATCACCGTCATCCAGATCGGCAGGGCCACGCGCGCGCCCGTCTCCTTCGGCCCCAGCGACTCGCGGCTGTCATATCCCACCCAGACTCCGCAGGTAACCGACGGCGAGAAGCCGAGGAACCATGCATCGGTGAAGTCGCTGGTGGTGCCAGTTTTGCCGCCGAGAGGGTGGTTGAGCGTGGAGGCTACGGAGCCGGTGCCATGCGCGGTGACGGCGCGCAGCAGCACCATCATGGTGCGCGCGGTCTGCTGGCTGATGACTTCCTTCATGGCCGGCTGCTCCTGCCAGAGAGGCATGCCGTCGGCGTTGGAGACTTTGCGGATGAGGTGCGGCTCCACACGAATGCCGTCGTTGGGGAAGACGGCGTACGAGGCAACCTGCTGCTCCAGCGTGATGCCCACCGCGCCCAGCGCAATGGGCAGATAGGGCGGGATGTCGGAGGTGACGCCGAAGCGGCGGGCCATGTCGATGACGTTATGGATGCCGACCTTGGCGGCTAGCTTTACGGCGGGCACGTTGCGCGAGTCGGCAAATGCCTCGGTCAGGGTCATCGGCCCCTTGAAGTTGTTCTCGTAATCGTGCGGCGCATAGCCGCCGAAGTTCACCGGAGCGTCCACGATGATGTCATCGGGTTTGGCGCCGTCTTCCATGGCGGCGGTATAGACGTACGGCTTGAAGCTGGAGCCCACCTGGCGCTCGGCCTGGGTGGCGCGATCGAACTGGGAGACCTGGAAGTCCCGGCCGCCCACCATGGCGAGGACGTCGCCGGTGGCGTTGTCCATCAGCATCAGCGCGCCCTGCGTGCCGGAGTCCTGCTGCAAGGTGGCGCGACGCTCGCTGCCTTCCATGGTGCCGGAAAGCTGGACGTAGATTACGTCGCCGATGCGGATGAAGCTGTCGGCAAAGCGCTCACCGGTCCACTTCCAGTCCTGCGGCTCGAGCACGATCTTCTGATCGCCAACGCGCGCGTCAATTTCGAGCGGCAACACGCGCGTGACCACGGCATGCACGTAGTCGCCGGGATCCCAGGCAAGCGACCAGTCGGGATGGCGATAGGTTTTAACGCTATCGCCTTCCGCCAGCACATTTTCGAGGTGCCCCTTCCATCCGCGGCCGCGCTCGTAGGTGGCGAGGCCGTCGAGCACAGCCTGATTGGCGGTCTTCTGCAGATCGAGATCGAGCGTGGTGTCGACGCGCAGACCAGCCTGGTGGACCTCTTCCGTTCCGAAGCGCCTCTCGAGCTCCTGGCGAATCTCTTCCTGGAACCACGGGGCGACCGATTGATCCGGCTGAGTGATGTGCAGTCCAAGCGGAGCCATGCGCGCCTGCTGTGCCTGCGCATGCGTGATCACGCCGTCGGACTCCATCTCGCTAAGTACGAGGTTGCGGCGGCGCATAGCCTTTTCGGGATTCAGGACAGGTGAATAGGCGACGGGGCCTTTGGGCAGTCCGGCGAGCAGCGCCGCCTCGGTCAGGTCGAGCTCCTTGGCGTGCTTGCCGAAGTAATACTCCGACGCCGCCTCAAAACCGTACATGCCGCTGCCGAGGTAAATCTGGTTGCCATAGAGCGTGAAGATTTGCTCCTTGGTAAAGCGGCGCTCGATCTGGATGGCGAGGTAGGCTTCCTCGATCTTGCGCTTCATGGTGCGCTCATCGGAGAGGAAGAGATTGCGGGCGAGCTGCATCGTCAGCGTGGAGCCGCCCTGTGCGCGGCGATGGCCGCGGAGGTCGTGCACGAGCGCGCCGAGGATGCGGAAAAAGTTGATGCCGCCGTGGGTCTCGAAATCCTTATCTTCAATAGAGATGACGGCCTGGCGCAGGACGGGCGCGAAATCGTTGTAACCCACCACGATGCGCCGCTGCAGGGCGAAGGAGCCAACGAGGCGGCCCTTCTGGTCATAGAGATCGGTTGTGGTGGAGGGGCGGTAGTGCTCCAGGTCTTCAATCTGCGGCAGGTCTGACGAGTAGACCATCAGCAGGCCGCCGAGCACACCGGTAACGGTGGCCAGCAGAAACAGAGCGATGAGGGCGCCGCGGCCAGCCAGCTTGAGATTGCGACGCCGGCGACGACGTTCCGGCGGATCGGGCTCAAGCCTGTGCGTGCGGCCCAATCCACGCCGTTCGACAGTTTGTGTGGGGGCGGCCAAACGCTTGCCTCACGGGCATTTCTCGTGCGTCCGGAGAGAAAATGCTTCAGTAATTTCGAGCGTAGCATGTACTCGGAATTTGGGAATCCCCCAAACCGGGGGCATGTACCACGCGGTGCAAGAGCGGGAATTTCAGGAAGCGATACAAAAAGCAAAGGCGCGAGCTGAAGCCCGCGCCTTGTTGCTTGATTTCCTGAGTCTTAGCTGGCCTTCGCCTTGAGAAGCTCCAGCGCCTTGTTCAGGGACTGGTCTTCCTTGGGAGGATTCGTGTCATCGAAGGGATTTTGATCGGCCTGGCTGACCTGGACGTTCGGCGTGACGGCTTCATCCTGAATCTTCTGACCGCTCGGATCTTCGTACTTGGCCACGGTCAGGATCAGGGCCGCGCCATCTGGCAGGTCCATGGTTTTTTGCACGGAGCCCTCGCCGAAGGTGCGCTCGCCCACAACGTCGCCGCGCTTGGCGTCTTCAATGGCTGCAGCCGCAAGCTCCGCCGCCCCAAAGGTGCCACGATTCACCAGAACCGACACCGGCGCCGCCGTCAGACACTTCGCCGGATCGGCGGTGAAGGTCTGCGTGGGAAACTTCTGCCCTACAAGAGTGGCCAGGGTGCCCTGCTTGATGAAAAAGTTGGCCAGGCGCAGGCCCTGGTCGGCATCGCCGATCGAAACGTCCCGCAGGTCGAGCAGAATCTTGCGATTCTTCGCGCCTTTGATCTTCTGCGCAATCTCATCCACGCGCGCCTTGGTCAGTTCGCCGGGCTTGAGATAGAGGATGGTGTTGTTGTCATACTGCTGCTCGGCCAGCGGGGGATCCTGCACCATGGTGCGCGCAATGGCCAGCTTGTCCGGCTCCGACTTGCGGGGGCGGATCAGCGTGATATTGAGCGTGGAGCCGGGTTGGCCTTCGAGCATCAGGCGGATGAGGGCCAGCGACATTTCGCGCGTGGACTTCTTGCCGATGGCTTCAATGACGTCGCCGTCCTGGATGTGCTCGTGGTCGGCGGGCGAGCCCGGGATGACGCTGACGACGGTGGCGTAGCCGAAGCGCTTGGAGACGGTGAGGCCGACCTGCGCCACGCCGCGGGCGGGATCCTTGTAGATCTTGTACTCGGCCGGGGTCAGATAGCTGGAATCGGCATCGAGGGACTCAAGCAGCCCGTGGAGGGCTCCGTTCGTGACCTTGTTCATGTTGGGCTCAGTCACATAGTCGCTCTGGATGCGGCGCAGCACCTGCTGGTAGACGCCGATCTGGCGATAGGCGCCATCCTGTTCGCCGCCGGCATGGACGCCGAACCAGCCAAACTCGCCCATTACAAGCCCCAGGCCCAGCACGACAAACACCGCGGCGCCCAGAACAAAGGTCAAACGCTGAAAGAATTTCGACACAAACACCACCGAAGACGGCTCCGCGGGGGAAATGCCGCCTGATCTATAGACGCAATGATAGAACAAGGGACGCTTTTTGGCGGGTGAGTACTGGAAATGGGGCAGGGTGAGGGGATGAAAATGATTGTCACTTAGTCATTCGCAGCCTTCGATGTACTGGATGGCTTCTGCAGTTCCCGCATAGTATCGAATGATCTTGCCGCTATCCGTCTCGAAGCGGATTCCATATCTCCCATCGGCGGAGTGCACCGTCAGGAAGTGCCCTTCATTCCCGGAATAAGCGCTCGGCGTGACCTTCATCCTCTTCCCATATACCTTCAGCGCATGTGGCTCGGAATCCCCATTCCGGATTCCCTCGACGGTGTGTGTGGTTTTGTCGTCTACATCCACTCGCGCAACTCGACCGTTAAGGATCATTAGTCCTATCCCCGGTTGACCGGGAACATCGACATACGTACAAGCTCGTTCGTCGGGGTCGGTCGGCCTTGTGTAGGAGGTGTGCAGCGCCTTGTTTAGCTCCGGGAGTGTCATTCCTACTCGAACTGGCCCGATGCCATCGAATCGAACGACAAAAGGATTTGCTTGAAGGATGGTTTGTGCAGCCAAGAAGGCACTGATCACGAATAAGGATGAGATGCGAAACATGCCGAGAATTCTAACTTGCCCGTAAGCCTAGTCGCTGAACGAATTGCGGCGGTCAGAAATATCTGCCGCGGTTGACTCGGTCAACGCGAACGCGCGGAGGAACCGCAGATCCCTCGACTGCGTCCGCCGCGGCGGACTCCGCTCGGGATGACAGGGTGGGTTGATTGGGCCGGTTATCTCCCAGGTGCCCAAAAGCGAGGCATCCTTCGGCTTCGCTCAGGACAGGCTCTGGGGCACCCAGCTTTGGGCTTGACTCCTCGCCTCAATGAAAATCGTGCGAGCGCAGCTCCAGCGCGGCGTCGGCGAGGGCGGTCAGGCGCGTGGCCTTGATGTGGATGACGTTGTCCTGGTTCTGCAGGGGGCCCTCGACGAGCAGGAATTTGCTGCGCGTGACAACCAGCCGGTCGCGGTCGTAGAGGTCGGGCGTGACGATGACGTTGGCGATGCCGGTCTCGTCTTCCATGGAGATGAAGATGAAACCCTTGGCGGTGCCGGGGCGCTGGCGGGCGATGATGCAGCCGGCGGCGCGGACGAACTCGCCGTGGGTGCGGGTCTTCAGCTCTTCCGACGAGAGCACGCCGGCGCGGCGCAGCTCCGCGCGGCGATAGTGCATGGGGTGCTTGCCGACGGTGAGGCCGGTTCCGGCGTAGTCGGCCATGAGGCGCTCCTCGGTGTTCATCTGCTGGAGGGGGAGCGCCTGCGATGGCTCGCGCAGCCACTCGCTCTGCTGGCGGAGCAGCGGGCCTTCGAGCTTGCCGGCGCGCTCCACCTGCCACAGCGCGTCGCGGCGGTGGCGGATGCCGTCGAGGGGATTGAGCGCGCCGATCTGCGCGAGGCGGGTGAGGTCGCGGCGGGAGAGTGAGGGCACGCGCTGGGCGAGATCTTCCGCCGAGCGGAACGGGCCATCTTCGCGGCGGGCAGCGAGCAGCACATCGGCGGTGCGCTTTGCGAATCCGCGCGCATAGCCGAGGCCGAGCCGAACGGAGAGCGAGCCATCGGGCTCGTGCTCCACGGTGCAGGGCCAGTCGGAGATCTGCACGTCAACAGGCTTCACGCGCAGGCCATGTCGCTGCGCATCTTTCACCAGCACTGCCGCGGAATAAAAACCCATGGGCTGATTGTTGAGGATGGCGGCGGTGAAGGCGGCGAGGTACTTCACCTTGAAGTAAGCCGAGGCATAGGCGATGAGCGCGAAGCTGGCGGCGTGCGATTCGGGAAATCCATACAGCGCGAAGGAGCTGATGTTCTGCACGATGGTGTCCTGCGTGGCGAGGTCGATGCCGTTGGCGGTCATCCCGGCGCGCAGCTTGCCTTCCAGGTTCTTCATGCGTTCCCAGGAGCGGCGCATGCCGACGGCGCGGCGCAGTTCGTCGGCCTCGGCGCCGGTGAAGTTGGCGACCGTCATGGCGATGCGCAGAAGCTGCTCCTGAAACAGCGGCACGCCGAGGGTGCGCTTGAGCACCGGCTCGAGCGATGGGTGCGGATAGGTGACCGGCTCCTTGCCCTGGCGGCGGCGCATGTAGGGGTGCATCATCTGGCCGACGATGGGGCCGGGACGGATGATGGCGACCTGCACGACGAGGTCGTAAAAGCGCGTGGGATAGTTGCGCGGCAGCGAGGCCATCTGCGCGCGGCTCTCCACCTGAAACATGCCCACGGTGTCGGCCTTTTGCAGGGTGCGATAGACCTCGTCGTCCTGCGGCAGGTTGGCGAGATCGACTGGCTCGCCGTAGTGCCGGGGGATGAGCTCGACGCAGTCCTTGAGCACGGCCATCATGCCCAGGCCGAGCAGGTCCACCTTGATGATGCCGAGGTCGGCGCAGTCTTCCTTGTCCCACTGGACGACGGTGCGGCCGGGCATGGAGGCGCGCTCCAGCGGGACGACGTGATTGAGCTGGCCCTGGCAGATGACCATGCCGCCGGAGTGCTGGCCGAGATGCCGCGGCAGGTTCTGGATGCGCATGGACAGCTCAAGATACTTGGCGATGCGCGGATGCTGGATGTCGAAGCCGGCGTGCTGAAAGGAGTGCGCCATGGTGTCGGTTTTGCCGCGCCACTCCCACTGACTGACCAAGCTTGAAAGGCGGCCGAGAGTGTCTGCATCGAAGCCGAGGGCCTTGCCGGTTTCGCGCGCCGCCGACTTGCCGCGATAGGTGATGACGTTGGCGGTCATGGCCGCGCCCAGCTCGCCGTAGCGCTGGTAGACATACTGGATGGCCTGCTCGCGTTTTTCTTCGGAGGGCAGATCGAGATCGATGTCGGGCCACTCGTTGCGGCTCTCGCTGAGGAATCGCTCGAAGAGCAGCTCCATGCCGACGGGATCGACGGCGGTGATCTCCAGCGCGTAGCAGACGGCGGAGTTGGCGGCGCTGCCGCGGCCCTGGACGAGAATGCCGTTGCGCTTGCAGAACTGGATGATGTCCCAGACGATGAGGAAGTAGCCCTCGAAGCCGAGCCTGGCGATGAGACGGAGCTCGTGCTCTACCTGTTTTTTGGCGCGCTCCAGCAGATCGCGATTGCCGCGGCCGTAGCGGCGCTCCACGCCTTCGGCCACGCGCTTGCGCAGAAAGCTCTCCATGGTCTCGCCGTCGGGCACGGGATAACGCGGGAACTCGTAGCCCAGATCGCTGAGCTCGAAGGCGAGACGCGAAGAAAGCGCCCGCGTGTTGGCGATGGCTTCGGGCACATCGCGGAAGAGCGCGCACATCTCGCGCGCGGTGCGCAGATGGCGCTGGTTGTTGAGCGACAGCAGGCGTCCGGCCTGGTCGAGCTCGACGTGATTGCGGATGGCGGTGAACAGGTCCTGGACTTCGCGGTCGTACTCCGTTGCGTAGCGCACGCCGTTGGTGGCGAGGAGCGGCAGGCCGAGCGAGCGGGCGATACGCATGGCGGCCTGGTTGCGCGCCTCTTCTTCGCGCTCGTGGTGGCGCTGCAGTTCGACGTAGACGTTGTGCGGACCAAAGATGCGGACGAGATTTTCGACGACTTCCCTGCCCTCGGCTTCGCCCCCGCGCGCCAGCGCCGCGGCCAATGGGCCTTCGTCGCCGCCGGTCATGCAGATGAGGCCCTGCGCGTACTGGGCGAGATCGTCTTCGTTCGCGGCACCCTCGCCTTTGCTTGTTTCGCGCATCTTGAACTGCGTGATGAGCTGGCAGAGGTTTTGATAGCCGGCGCGCGAGGCGCACAGCAGCGGCACGCGTACGGGCTCGTCCTGGTGCTGCTGCGGCAGCCAAGCGGGCGGACGGAGACGCGCGCCCAGTGTGGCGACGGCGATCTCCGCGCCGATGTGCGCGCGCACGCTGTTTCGCTTGGCGCTGGTGTGGAAGCGCGCCGAGCCGTAGACGCCGTTGCGGTCGAGCAGCGCCATGGCGGGCATCTGCAATGCCAGCGCGCGCTCGATGAGGTCCTCCGGCAGCGATGCGGCCTCAAGAAAGCTGAAGGCGCTCGACGCGTGCAGCTCGATGTAGTGGTCAGAATGCATGGTGCGGCCTGTTTAGATTTGTGGCTTCCCACCCATGCCGCGATGAGGCTGCGGCATGGATGGGGCACCCATATCTGTTAGGGGTATGGCTGGAGGCGTGGAGTTCGATGTGTGGTCAGTCATAGATGGCCGCCATGCGCCACTCGTTGCGCAGCGCGTCGCGAAACACGCAGCAGCACAGTAGAGCGCCATCGCGCGTGCGCGCTGCCAGGTCCCATTGCTCGGATTGCCAGCGGGTGGCGTTCCACCAGTTGCCGCTGGCGAGCCAGGGTCCGCAGGCGCGATCGACGAACCAGGTTTGATCGCGAAAGACGAAGGTGGCGGGACAGTTGTTGTGAAGGATCATGCGGATGGTTTCAGGAGGACGGATGCAGCGATGAGCCGGACGGGTCGACAAAACCTCATCCATCTTTTCGCGGATTTTGTCCGGGCTAAAGCCCACATCCTTCGCAGAGCTATCCATTTCTATCGGGGAAATTTCCTTGCGCCGTCCCTCCGGGACTCCGGAGGAAATTGGAAAACCTGCTTCCCCACGCTGAAGCGCGGGGCTAACAAACGCTGCGCCTCCGGCGCGGTTCGGCTGGAAATTCTGCAGGCGAGCTTTAGGAAAAGCCGGATCCTTCGCAGACTTTTGCGATTTTTTTGTGGCTTGCGAAGTGGTGGACGGCACCCGAAACTCCTCCATGCGGAAGGCATCGGCAGCGTACGTGTCTTTCAGCGCGGCGCGGCCCACGTTGCCCTCGCCCACCAGCGCGCGGATGCGAGCGAGGGTCACGTCGAGGCGCGAGGGCTCCGGCAACTGCGGCGCAAACAGCCCGAGCTGCACCTTGCCGGTGACGCCCGGCTCGGCGGTCAGCGCGACGGCGAGGATGGCGGCCTGCGGCGGATGCGCCTCCAGCTCCAGATGCAGCAGCTTGATCCACAACTGCTTGTCGTTGGTGGGCAGCGCGGGGCGCACAGTGCGCATGTGCATTGCGCCGCCTTCAAGGTTGAGCGCGATGGAGACCGCGGCCAGCGCCAGAATGCGATTCCGCGCGCGCGCAATGAGCTGATCGAGCATTGCGCCGAGGACGAAGAGCAGCGAGTCGAGCAGCTCCACCGGCATGTCGAGCTCGATGCGCTCGGTCAATGCGAAGAGCGGTTCGACCGGCCGGAACAGATGCGGGTGCTCGCCGCGCGCAAGCCGGCGCAGGCGCTGGCCGTCCTGTCCCATGCGCGCGATCAGTTCTTTCTCCGGCAGATCGGCGAGCATGCCCAGAGTGCCGATGCCCCAGAGCGCGAAGATCTCCAGTTGCTGCGCGGAGAGATCGAGCACGGAGAGCGGCAGCGGCGCGAGAGCCGAGGACTCCTCGCCTGGGGCGGCGACCTGAATGGGACTGCGGCGGGTGAGTCCTTTGGCCAATGCGACAGCGGCGTGCAGGTTGGCGCAGACCGCGACGCAGGCGGCGATGCCGAGAGCCTGCATGCGATCGAGAAGCGACTGCGCAAGCGTCCGCGGCGGGCCGAAGAGCCTTTCGGTTCCGGCGATGTCGAGCGCGCAGAGAAAGACGCCGTCTCCGGAGCGGTCTTCCACGCGAGGGGAAAATGCGCCGGCGCACTCGAGCAGCGCCGCCGCTGTTGCGGCTTCCTCCTGCGCGGAGCGGGCAAGCTCGATGGCCGCAGGGAATGTTTCCACTTCGGTCTTTGTCATGCCGCGGGCGATGCCGAGCGCGCGCGCATGGCGGGTCATGGAGCAGACCTGTTCGAGCGGCGGCTCGCCCTCCATCACCACGCAGGGGCGCTTGCGCAGCTCGGGACGCAGGCGCAGCAATGCCTGCGCGGGGAATTCCTTTGCGCACACGCAGGCATAAAGCTCGTTCATCGCGCACCCGCCCAGGACGGCTGCGTACGCCATGTTGCGCTGGTTTCCTTTTGCGGCGGCTTGCGCAGGGGCACAACGTTGCCGGCAGTTTGCGTAAAGCGCCGCCGCTCCACCTCCACGCGATGGTCGAGGCCGGTAAAAACGGTGGGCTCGTCGCGGCGTACGCTGCCCGGCTGAAAGCGCAGCAGAAGCTCGCTGCTGCTTTTGGCGCAGGGCTGCTGGGTGAGCAGCAGCAGGCTGGCCCGCGACTTTTCCGCGCCGGCGCGGAAGCGGAACCAGGTGGCCAGCGGCACGCGCAGGGCAAACTGCGGCGCAAGGCTGCCCAGGTCGAGCACGATAGCGGCAAATCCGCCGGCCTGGAGGAGCAGATCGGTTGCGCGCAACGCCTGCTCGATGCGGTTCCATGGCTTTGGAGGGCGGACGAATGTCTGCCGGGTGGACGGCGGGACCACAGGCGCAATCAGCTCCCGCTCACGCGGCGCGCGGGGCTGCGGCTCGGCGCAGCGCGGAGCCAGGGATGCGGGATGCAGGAGCTCGCTCACCGCGCCGGCCATGCCTTTGACTTCAGTGCGGGGATGCGGGCCGAATCCGCCGCCGTGCAGCCCCTTCTTTACCGGCGGCGGAACGAGGCACTCGTCCGGCAGATGGAAATCAGGGTTTGCAGGCTGGGGTTTTAGCGCAGCGCCACCGCAGCGCACCCATAGGAGGCGCTCGAGGTCCACGCCGGCTGCCGCGGCCGACTCCGGATCCAGGCTGTCTGAGGTATCCACCCAGGCAGCCACGCCGTCCTCGCGCACAATGCCGGCCAGAAACGACAGCGTCAGCGAGGTGCGTCCGCTGCCCTCCGGACCGGCCATCTCCGTAATGGCGCCGATAGGCAGGCCGCCTTCCAGAAGGGCATCCACGGCCTGGACGCCGGTAGCCGCCACGGGGCGCACAACGCGCGGCATGGGCGTAAGCGCCGAAGGGATGCGCTGGGCGAGGGCGGCTTCAATCTGGAGGCGGAGAGTGGCGGCGGCGGACATGGGCGAGACCTATCTTCGCCTTATATTCGCTCTACTCTTCCAGCGGATGCAATGGGCAGACGCACCGGCAGCGGTGCATCTTGGAGGCTAAGAGACAGATTTTCTGCTGGATAAATTTATTTTTGAAGGACCAAAGCGGCGAACTCCGAGTTCCGGCGCTTTGGTCCGGCTTGCGGAAAAGAGGCCTACTTACGTCCCGGCGCGTGCTGCGGCACAACTTTGATTTCAAACAGCTTAGGCCAGAGCTTACCGGTGACGTAGAGGCGGTCGTGGGCCGCATCGTAAGCGATACCATTGAGCACGGCTTCGGGGTCGCTGCGCTCGCCGTCAGGCAGCAGCCCGCTCATATCGACCCAGGTCAGCACCTGCCCGGTGGCCGGGGAGATGCGCGCTATTCGGTCGGTATGCCAGATGTTGGCCCAGATCTCGCCCTTGATCCACTCCAGTTCATTGAGCTCCTTGACCGGCCGGCCGTGATCCTTCACCGTGATGCTGCGCCGCTCGCGCATGGTGTCGGGGTCGAGGAAATACAGATTCGCGCTGCCGTCGCTGAGGATGAGGGAATGGCCATCCTGCGTCAGCCCCCAGCCTTCCCAGGGATATTTCATGGTCCCCAACTGGCGGAAGCTGAAGCGGTCGTAGACGAATGCCTTGTGCTCCTTCCAGGTGAGCTGGATCAGCTTGCTGCCCCAGTTGGTGAGGCCTTCGCCGAAGTACTGCGCGGCCACAGGCGTCTCCTGCAAGACACGGCCGGTCTGTATGTCGACCATGCGCACGTTGGAGTAGCCGTACTCTCCGTCGCTCTCGTACATATGGCCATCCACGTACACCAGTCCCTGTGTAAACGCATTGGGATCGTGGGGATATGTATGGATTACCTTGTAGGTTTCGACCGACTGCGCCGTCCCCACTGAAGTGGCGGCGGCGAACATGAGCGCAAGAGTCATGGCAGGGAAACGCATGCAGGACGATTGTAAAGGCAAGGGCTGAGGAGCAGGCAGTAAGGAGCAGGGCGCAGGGAGTAGAAAACAGGCTTAGCGCTTACCACCTATTGCCCATCCCTGACACCTGCCCTACTGCACGTCGTTCGCGATCACCACGTTTACTGGAGGGTTGCTGGTGAGCTGGCTGTCGACGATGACGACGGTGCGGACCTCGCCACCGGTCAGCGCCAGTGGGCTGGAGGTGTACTTGGTCGTGATCACCCCGGTCGGTGTAATCACCATGGTCAATGTCTGCGACGCAAAGTTGATATAGCCGCAGGTGGATCCGACGGCGAGAGCCGTGCACAGTGGGATGGCGTCGGCGAGGGTGGTGTTCGCCGGAACCATATAAACATCCACAGCGCCGGTGCGGGGCGCTTCATTCAGAAACCGGAACGACGAATGCCCCGCGGCCGCTGCCGTTTGCGCGTCCTGCAGCACGGTAACCGTGTACTGCGTCGGCGACGCGCCGTTGTCGGTGAGAAACACCGAGTGCTGCGCGCCGGCATTCAACGTGGCTGCCGAGGACACCAGGACCTTGCCGCCCGTCGCTGCTTTCACCTGGATCTGCGCAGCCGTGGAAGGCGATACGGTGCCGTAATTGGAGACGTATCCTTCGCCGATATTGCCCGCGATCAGGGTGTTCTCCACGTAGATGTTCACAGCGGGCGCAATATAGGAGGCATCGATCACGCGCACCAGGCTGGGCTGGCTGAAGCTGGCCACTGTCTGGCACGCTGACAGTCCGAAAGCAAGCGCGAGCGATGCCGCCGCTACAGCAAACATCCACGGAAGCGTCAGCCGGTGCACCTGATTCGCGCGTTTCGTCATTGTCCTCGACACACTCCGGCGGCGCACGGGGGTGTGCGGCTCCCACCATAGTACAGGTCAGCAATGCTGCGATTTTACGACTTTTGTGGCACGAACCAGCGTCGTTCTCTTCGCAATCTATTGACTGGTTAGTGGCTGCCGGTGGGTTCCGGAGCCGACATCCTCGGCGGACTATCGTCCCAGTGCCATCTGCAGAAGCAGCCATGCGTTGAGTGCCGCGATGATCGCTGCCACGGTCCACGCCAGAAACTTGAGCCAGGGCGCGTTGACGAACTCACCCATGCGCCGCTTGTCGCTCGTGAAGATCACCAACGGCACCACCGCAAAGCTGAGCTGAAGCGACAGGATCACCTGGCTCAGAATGAGCAGGTCTTCCGTGCCATGCGAGCCATACAACGCCACCACAATAATCGTCGGGATGATGGCCAGGCCGCGCGTGATCAGGCGGCGCAGCCATGGCGCCAGCTTCATCTGCACAAAACCTTCCATCACTACCTGCCCGGCCAGCGTGCCGGTGATGGACGAATTCTGCCCCGAAGCGAGCAGGGCCACCGCAAATAGCGTGCTCGCGAATCCCGCGCCGACGAGCGGGCTCAGCAGCTTGTAGGCATCCTCGATCGCCGCCACTTCAAAGTGGCCGCTGCGGTGGAACACTGCCGCCGCCACAATCAAAATGGCGGCGTTGACGAACAGCGCGACCGTCAGGGCCAGCGCCGAATCGATATTCGCCATCTTGATGGCTTCGCGCTTCCCCTCCGGTGTGCGCTTGTAGCGCCGGCTCTGCACGATGGAGGAGTGCAGATAGAGGTTATGCGGCATCACCGTGGCGCCGAGCATGCCGATGGCGATGTAGAGCATGGCCGGGTTGGTCAGGATCGCGCTCGAAGGGATGAACAGGTTGGCAACTGCAGGTCCATACTCCGGCCGCGAGAGGAACATCTGCACCCAGAACAGGGCCAGGATGGTTCCGATGAGCGCAATGACGATGGCCTCGACCGTCCGGAATCCCCACCGCTGCAACAACAGGATGAGCAGGACGTCGGTTCCGGTAATGAGGACGCCCCAGAGGAGCGGAATGTGGAAGAGCAGGTTGAGGGCGATGGCGGAGCCGATGACCTCGGCAAGGTCGCAGGCGGCAATGGCAATCTCCGCCATGATCCACAGGACGATGCTGCCCCATCGGCCGGTAGTCTCGCGGCAGAGCTGGGCAAGATCGCGCTCCGTGGCGACTCCAAGCTTGAGGCTGAGGCTCTGCAGCAGGATCGCCATGAGATTGGAAGCCATGATGACCGAGAGCAGCGTGTATCCAAAACGCGATCCTCCGGCAATGTCCGTCGCCCAGTTGCCCGGGTCCATGTAGCCGACGGAAATCAGAAAGCCCGGGCCGACAAATCCCAAAAAGCGCCGCCAGAAAAGGGGCGAACGCGACAGGCGCACGCTCGCGTGAATCTCCGGCAGAGAGAGATCGGGGACCGCGACATTGGGGGTGGCTTCAGTAGCCATGGGCTAAGGATGGGAAAGGCACAATCCGCCTCTCTTTAGGCAGTATACACAGATTCATTAATCATAGTTAATATGTGTGTGTTAATTTTTGCTTACTGGCCCTCGCAGCGCTTCAGCCAAACGGCTTCCGCCGCCGGCCGGCCCAGGATCGAATGGCCGCCCTGCAGTTCGATTGAGACCGTCTGATCGTAGTTCTGGCTCACCACGCGCAGCGCCGTGCTGGGGCCGATTCCATTTCGATGCAGAAACCTCAGGAGCTGTGGGTCACGTTCCTGCAGGCTGGTCACCACGTAGCGCTCCCCGGCCTTTGCTTCGGCGAGCGGCACTTCACCACGCCGCTTTCGCTCGGCCGGGCTCTCGGGCAGTACTGCATTTCCGTGCGGGCACGCCCCGCCCTCTCCCAGGCGCTCGCGCAGCTTCGCCTCAAACGCAGGAGAAACGGCATGCTCCAGGCGCTCCGCCTCTTCGTGGATCTCGTACCACTCCATGCCGAAGATCTCGCTGAGCATGCGCTCGATCAGGTGGTGCCGCAGCGCGGTGTTGTACGCCGTCTCCCGGCCCTTCTCCGTGAGCCGGACAATTCCGTCGTCGCCCACCTCCACGTAACCATCGCGCTTCAACCGCTTGATGGCCATCGTCACGGCGGGCGCGGAAACCTCCAGCCAATGCGCCAGCGTCGCCGGATAGACCTGCCGCCCCTCGGCATCGGCCTCCAGGATGGCCTTCAGATAGTTCTCTTTCGAGACAGCGATGGAATCCTTCATGGCGCTTTGCACTCCAGTCTAATGCGGACCACGGAATATGCTCGCACGACCCTGCCGATTCTGCTCCGCATGAGGAGTACAATTCGGGAAAATCACGCTGCATCCCGCTGGTTCACATGCGTCCTCTAGCAATCGGGCGCTGGAATCCGCAAATGGCCTCAGGGGGAATTGTGCTCGTTATAAATCTGTTGGCTGGCTGGATCGGGATGCTCGCAGGTGTCCTATCCGGCGGAATCGTCGGCCTTTTCTTTTATCGGGACGAATGGATGGGAGGCTACAACTCCTGGCGTCGCCGCCTTACTCGCCTCGGCCACATCTCCTTCTTCGGCCTCGGATTTCTGAACATGCTGTTTGCCGCCACCGCCGGACAACTTCTCCTCCACGGCCCCTGCCTGCATATCGCATCAGTTGGCCTGATCGTCGGCGCCATTACAATGCCTGCCTGCTGCTTCCTCTCCGCCTGGCGCAAAACCATGCGCCATCTCTTTCCAATACCGGTTTTCTCCGTAGGTGCAGGAATCGTCGCCATTCTGATCGGAGGCTGGCCGCGATGAAACTAGGCCTGATCGCCATGAGCGGCGTGCGCGCGCACAATCCCGAGCTCACCGCGCTCGGCCTCACGTTACCCGGATTCGTGGAACGCAGCCGAGTCATCGCTTCTCTGCCCAGCCTGGGCCTGCTCACGCTCGCCGGCCTCACGTCCCGCGATATCGATCTCCGCTACCTCGAAGTTCCCGACCTCGCGAACGTCAACGGCGTGCCGGAAGAATTCGATGCGGTTGCCATCTCCAGCTTCTCCGCGCAGATTTGGGAAGCCTACGAACTCGCCGACCGCTATCGTGCGCTCGGCGCCAAGGTCATCCTGGGTGGCCTCCACGTCAGCGCCGTGCCCGATGAAGCCCAAGTTCACGCCGATGCCATCGTGATCGGCGAGGGCGAGCCGCTGTGGCCTGCCCTGATCGCCGACCTGCGCAGCGGCAGACTCCGCCAGATCTACGATGCCCGGCCCATGAGCTTCGATCTTTCGCAATCCCCCATGCCGCGCTTCGACCTTCTCGACATCGATCGCTACAACCGGCTGACAGTCCAGACCCAGCGCGGCTGCCCCTTCCGCTGCGAGTTCTGCGCCGCGTCCATCCGCATCTCGCCCACGTACAAGATCAAGCCAGTCCAGCGCGTGATGGACGAGATTCGGGCCATCAAGGCGCTTTGGAAACGCCCCTTCATCGAGTTCGCCGACGACAACACCTTTGTAAACAAGCAGCACTCGAAGGAGCTGATGCGCGTGCTGGCCGGTGAAGACGTGCGCTGGTTTACCGAATCCGATCTCTCTGTCGCCGATGACGACGAACTCCTCCAGAGGATGCGCGATGCCGGTTGTGCCGAGGTCCTGATCGGCTTTGAAGGCACCTGCTTCTCAGCAATCGACGGCGTAGAACAGCGCTCAAACTGGAAGGCAAAGCGCGTCGATGGTTATCTTGACGCCATCCGCCGCATCCAGGATCACGGCATTCGCGTGAATGCCTGCTTCGTTCTCGGCCTCGACGGAACAGCCACCGAGTCGTTCGAGCGGACATGGCAGTTTGTGCGCGAGAGCGCACCCTACGACGTGCAGATCACGGTGCAGACCGCCTTTCCCGGCACACCGCTCTACGAACGGCTCAAGCGCGAAGGTCGCATCCTGCGCGAAAACGCGTGGGAACTCTGCACTCTCTTCGACGTCAACTTCCAACCCGCCCGCATGAGCGCGGCCGAGTTGGAATCCGGCCTGCGCGAGCTCGGCAGCCGCATCTACTCCGAAGAGTTCACCCACTGGCGCCGCGCCCAATTTCACAGCAACTACCGCAAGCAACTCAGGAAGCAACGCAACAAGGAGGAATCGCCATGTCTTTCGGTTGGATCAAGGCATTCTTAGTCGTCTCGGGGATCTACGACGGCGTGCTGGGCGTCGTGTTTTTCCTGATCCCCGCAACCCTGTACCATTTCTTCGCGATCGCTCCTCCTAATCACTACGCCTACGTGCGCTTTCCAGCGCTCCTGCTCATTCTCTTCGGCGCGATGTTCCTGCGCGCCGCGGCCGATCCGTTGGGCCGGCGCGACGTGCTCCTCTATGGCGCAGGACTCAAGATCTCTTATTGCGCGGTAGTCTTCTGGTACGAATTCCGCCACGCCATTCCGTCCATCTGGATTCCGTTCGCGTGGCTCGATCTGGCGTTCCTTCTGCTCTTCCTGCTCGCCTGGAGAGCCACGGCAGGCGCGGCCAGGGCATGACAGAATCATTCTGCGGCGCGGCCCGTCTAACCTGAATCGCGAAGGACAAGCGAAGATGCGCCCAGTAATCGTAGTGATTGCGATATGTGGATCTCTGGTGGCGCAGCGCGGCGCCGCGCAGGCGCCGGACTCCAGCGCGCAGTCCCCGATCCTGCGCCGCCAAACCAACGTGGTTATCGTACCTGCGCTGGTCCGCACCAAAACCGGAGCCCTTGTCTACACCCTCAAAGCCGATGACTTCGTCCTCACAGACGACGGCGTTCCCCAAAAGCTCACGCTCGACAGCGACACCGGCAACGAGCCGCTGGCGCTGGTCGTCTTGATTGAAACCGGCGGAGCCGCTAACCGGCAGTTCCAGAAATATGACGGGCTTGTACCTCCGCTTGCCCCCATGCTGCAATCGGTGATCGGTGGCGAACCTGCCCGCATTGCTGCCGTCAAGTTTGACAGTCGCCCAACACTCGTCCAGAAATTCACGCCCGACCTGGAGGAAGCTGAGTTCTCTCTCCGCGACTTATCAACCGGATGCTCGCGGCACGATCAGTTTGAAACATGCGATGAACGCGAAGCCCCGCACAATCAGCCAGCGGGCGACAACGGCGCGGCGATTCTCGACGCGCTCGAGTATGCGATGGCGATGCTGCGCGTGCAGCCGCCACAGTATCGTCGCGCGATTCTCCTCGTCAGCGAGACGGCCGATCGCGGCAGCACGACCACGGTCGATCAGGCGGTGCGCGATCTGACGGACACGAACACGACGATCTATGCCATCGCCTACTCCACGGCAAAATCCGAAGCAGGCCATTACGCCTACCGGCAACTGCCCATCAGCAAGCATCCGCCACGTGGAAGCGAGCAGCGCGAATGGGAAGACACCGCGCCGAATCCGCCGCACGGCTGCATGGGCAAGGATCCCGATCCAGATCCAGATGCCCCCGCCAGCCGGTGGTCGCAGTTTTACGACTGCGTGGCGCAACTGGTGCCGCCGCTGACCTTTGCCAAGATAGCTGCAATCGCGACCACCGACAGCCTGAAGCAGAACGTCCCGTCCACCGTGGCCCGCCTCACCGGGGGCGAGTACTTCACTTTGGGCAACGAACGCCACCTTGAGCGAGACCTTGCCACCATCGGCAATCACCTTCCCAATCGCTACTTCCTCAGCTTCCAACCGCAATCACCGCACCCCGGATTGCATATGCTGACGCTCAAGGCCCCCAACTATCCAGGCCTTGGGATCACCGCCCGCACGAGTTATTGGGCCGACAAGCCTTCCTCCCTACAGTCTTCTCCGCGCTGAACCAGACAGCAACACGTCTCATCGCAAAAAAATGCGCCGCGCGATAATCTTCCATCGCGCGGCGCATGCGGAGCTGTCTAAATTTCTAATTACCTTCCGGCTTCTCAGGGATATCCGGCTGAGACACCTTCGAGGCATACAGAACGAAGTTGTTGTTCTGATCCACGAGCAGGAAGCCGCGCGTCTGGATCGCCGTCCCTGCCGCCGCGCTCGCAAACGAGGATGACGTCATGCCGTTGTCGTACTCCGTGTTCGGGCCGGCAACCGCATTGAGCGTGACGAGTTTCTGATAGGTGTTCAGGAAAGACGGCACCTGCACCGTGATGCCAAAGTCCAGGTTGGACCCCGAAGCCTGCGGTGTTGCCGCCAGTGTTCCCGGCACGTTCTCCGCGCCCAGCACAATCCGCGCGGCATCCAGGTTTCCGCCGTTATCCGTCGATCCCGCCACCATCACCGCCTGGCCGGCGAAGATCTCCGCTGCGCTAAAGCTCGCGCTGGTCAGGCCCTGATTCGTTGCGTTTTCGTTGATCCCATAGGTGGTCGAACTCGACACCACAACGTTGATGGTTCCGTTCGATCCGCCTCCCGACATCATCGATCCGAAGTCCATCTGCGGCACCATGCTGAAGCCCGTCAGATTGCCGGAGCCATCGTGCGTCACGGCGACAACAATGCCCTTCCCGCCGTCTCCCTCCTGGCCGCTCTGGCTGCCGCCGGCAATCGGCGTTATCGAGAGCGCCAGCATGCTGCCATCCGTCTGCGCCTGGCCGTTGATCTGGACAAACGAGCCCACACCAATGCTGCTCGCCGTTACTCCCGACGGGAACTGCGTGGACCCGTTGATGGTGAACGTGAACTGCTTGCCCGAGTCCCCGCATTGCACCGTGATGCTCGTCGACGAGACCGCCGTCACCTGACCAGCGACCTCAATCTGCCGCTCGTTATCGCTCTCGTTTTCCACCTGCGCGCCGGTGGTGCTGATGGCCGGCGTGAACGTGACCGTGCTGCCCGAAATGCTGAACGACTGCGACAGGTTGAAGGCGATCTGGAGCTGCACCTCGCCGTTCGTGCTGATCGTCAGCGCCGGGTTCAGCGAAACCGTAACGCTCGGCGAGTTGAGCGTCGCCGACGCGGTGACCACTTGCCCGGTTGAGTTCACATACGTCACCGTTGCCGAGGAGACGGTAACGGAAACCGAGCTGTAGGTGCCGAACGCTACGTTCGTCAGCTCAATTGGTTCCTGCACGGCGCCCAGCCCCGATAGTTCAATAGTCTCCGGCTGTGACAGCACCGAAACCGAGGTGCCTCCGCTCGCTCCCAGGCTGACTGCCGACAGCGTCACCTTGGCGGACAGGATGCTCCCGAGGGGCGCGTCGCTGACCGTAATCAAGGCGGGAGCGGTCGATCCCGATCCACTGCCTGTCCCGCTGCTCGAACTCATATTCGAGGACGATCCACAGCCGGCAAGCAACACGAGCGCCGCGAAAGACACTGCGCTCAAGAACAGCTTCTTCATATTTTCAGGGGATTGCATTTCAATCTTTCTCCAATGCGCTCCGGTAAGGCTCCGGCGCTCGCAGATTTCAAGGGCCCGGGTATCCGTCGGCAACTCAAAAGTGCAGCTCACATCGGATCAATTCGAAACTGCGTGGTTTTACTCAGAGGTAATCAGATTGGATCGCTGTGATCTAACTCACCTCTCCGACGATGAACCGATTGAAAGGGCGCTGTGAATTCCTCCAAAGTTGCACATTCTGAACACATCTTCATCTGCGATTGCACCGATGCAATATCCTGCCCCGGCTGAGCCGTGCCCCCCGCATATGGCAGCTCAGGCGGAACATTCGGGGTATCCGGTAGTCTGTCTTGAGAGCCCGCTCGATCCACTCCAAACCACTAGACAGGAGCAGCCCCTTGGCGGCCGCCACCGCGACAGCACCGGCAACCTTGTCCTTCCACGACATGTGGCGGCCACGCGCGAACCCCTGGGTGATCGCGCTCACGGTTACCATGGCGACGTTCATGGAAGCGCTGGACAGCTCCATCGCCAACGTCGCCATGCAGCACATCGCGGGCACGCTCTCCGCCAGCCAGGACGAAGCCACCTGGGTGCTGACCAGCTATCTCGTCGCCAACGCCATGGTGCTGCCCATCAGCGGCTGGATCGCCAACCGCATCGGCCGCAAGCGCTTCTACATGAGCTGCGTCTTCCTCTTCACGGTTTGCTCTCTGCTCTGCGGCCTGGCGCCGACACTCGGCGTGCTCGTCTTCTGCCGCGTGCTCCAGGGCGCGGCCGGAGGCGGCCTGCAGCCCAGCGAGCAGGCCATCCTCGCCGACACCTTCCGCCCGGAAAAGCGCGCCATGGCCTTCGCCGTTTACGGAGTCGCCGTAGTCACCGCGCCGGCCATCGGCCCCACCATCGGTGGCTGGATCATCGACAACTACAGTTGGCGCTGGATCTTCTTCCTCAATATTCCGGTTGGCATTCTCTCGCTCTACCTCAGCAATCGCCTGGTCGAAGACCCGCCCTATCTCGCTGAAGTCCGCAAGCGCCGCGAAGGCGTGGACGGCTGGGGCCTTGGCTTGCTCATCGTCGCCATCGGTGCCCTGCAGGTGATGCTCGACAAGGGCCAGGAAGACGACTGGTTCAGTTCGCGCTTCATCGTCGCCTGCGCCACCATCGCTTTCATCACCTTCGTGCTGTTCATCTGGCGGCAGCTCACAGTCGAGCACCCCATCCTCGACCTGCGCCTCTACATGCGACGAAACGTCGGCATGACCCAGCTTGTGCTCTTCATGGTTGGGCTGTCGCTCTACACATCCACCGTCATGATCCCGCAGTTCCTTGAGGAGATCATGGGTTACAGCGCGCGGCAGGCGGGCACCGCCGTCTCTACCGGCGCGATTGTGCTGATCTTTCTGTTTCCGATTGCCGGAAAAATCACGCCGATCTTCGATGCGCGCAAGCTGGTCGCCATCGGATTCGTCATCACTACGCTCGGGCTCATTCGCATGGCGAACCTGAATCTCGAAATCAGCTTCTGGCAGGCGGCAAGCTGGCGCGCCTTCATCGCCCTGGGGCTGCCATTTCTGTTCATCCCCATTAACACGCTCTGTTACGCCGGGATTCCGCAGCACAAAAACAACGAGATCAGCGGCCTCTCGGCGTTATCGCGGAACCTGGGCGGCAGCGTGGGCATCAGTGTGATGACCACGCTACTGGCACGCTCGACGCAGAAGCATTTGGCGTTCCTTGGCGCGCACGCCACACCCGGTAACCCTGCGTTCGACAACTTGCGCAACGGCCTTGCCGACGCCTACATGTCGAGCGGCGCCAGCGGCATCAGCAGCATGCCCGACGCGGTCTACCGCGCCGGCGCGCAGATCTATTTCATGGCCCAGCGTCAGGCGCGCCTGCTCGCCTATGTGGATGTCATCGGGATCTTTGTGCTGATCACGATTGTGCTGATCCCCATGCCGTTCCTGATGCAGCGGCCGAAGAAGACCGGCGCGGTGAGCATGGGCCACTAAAACAAGGAAGGCGCAGCCGTGGCCGCGCCTTTTCTCTGTATGATTCGGCCCCTATACCTTCGCCAGCGCCTGCTCCAAATCCGCGATCAAATCTTCTTTATCCTCGATTCCGATCGACAGCCGGATGCGCCCTTCGGTGATGCCCATCTCCACGCGCTCTTCCGCCGAAACCGACCCATGCGTCGTGGTCGCCGAGTGCGAGGCCAGCGACTCGACGCCGCCCAGCGATTCCGCATTCAGGAAGATCTTCAGCGCGCCCAGAAACTTCGCCGCATTCTCCCGCGAGCCAATATCGAAGCTCATCATCGACCCAAAGCCCTTCTGCTGCCGCACCGCCAATTCATACTGCGGATGGGTCTTCAAGCCGGGATAGTGCAGCTTGCTGACCTTGGGATGTTGCGACAGAAACTCCGCCACTGCGCGCCCGTTCTCCTCGTGCTGGCGAATGCGCAGAGGCATCGTCTTGATGCCGCGCAGCACCAGGTAGCAATCGAACGGTGACATGATTCCGCCCGCGGCCTTCTGCACCAGGCTCAGGCGCTCCTTGTGCTCCGGCGTCGTCCCGATCAGCGCGCCGCCAATCGCATCGGAGTGCCCGTTCAGATACTTGGTCGTCGAGTGCATCACGATGTCGGCGCCCAGCGCAATCGGGCTCTGCAGGCACGGCGACATGAAGGTGTTGTCGACTGAAACCTCAACGCCCTTGGCATGCGCGATCTTCGCAATGGCGGCAATGTCGCTCAACACCATCAGCGGATTCGACGGCGTCTCCACGTGAATCAACTTCGTATTCGGCCGGATCGCCGCTTCGACTGCCTCCGGCTTGTCCGTATTCACGTATTCAATCTCAATGCCGTAGTTCGAGATGAACTTGTTGAACAACCGCGCGGTTCCCCCGTACACGTCCTTGGAGCAGATCAGGTGATCGCCGGCATGCAGATGCGCCACAAGCGCCGTAATCGCCGCCATGCCGCTGGTAAAGGCATGGCCGCTGTGGCCGCCTTCCAGCGCCGCGAGCGCCGCTTCCAGCCGATCGCGCGTGGGATTGCCGGCGCGCGAATAGTCCCAGCCGCGGTCGGTGCCGACGCCCGTCAACTCGAATGTGGAAGACAGATACACCGGCACATTGACCGCGCCGGTAAGAGGATCGGGATGCTGGCCGGTATGCACGGCAAGGGTGTCGTACTTGTACTGGGGCATGAAGAGAGCAAGCTCCTGTCGATTAGCTTCTACTCCCTAGCTTATCGTGATCGCCCGTGAGCGCGAGAAGCGCCTGGATCCGCCGCGTTATTCCCGGCCGGCATGCTTGCGTGTCGTCATCGGCTGCGGGAAATATCCCGTCCGCGTTCGCACGTTCAGCTTTTTCCCGTTCTCCGTCGCTACTACTTCAATGCGCCGGAATCCAGGGATATTGCTGGCCTTCGTGGAGTGATATCCAATCGTGTATTGGCTGCGGATGTCCTGCGCCACCTCGGCGGCAATCTGGTCCACCTGCTCCACGTTCTTGGGAAAGAACGCGATTCCGCCGGTCTCTGTCGAAAGCATCTCCAGCGCTCGCCGCGCGTGCCGCACCTCGGCGCGGCTCATCTCGTCGCCGAACAGCAGTCCGATCGAGTAAATCTCCGGCCCTGAAAGCATCTGCACGCGATGAATCGTCTGCTCCAGGTTCAACGTGGAGGCGTTGTCCTCGCCGTCCGTAATCAGCACCAGCACCTGCTTGGGGTGCTTGGCGTCGGCGGCAAGCTTATCGGCCGAGGCCACCACGGCATCGTACAACGCCGTGCCGCCGCGCGACTCAATGTGCGACAACCCATCGCGCAGCTTGTTGATGTCGGAGGTAAAGTCCTGGTCAATAAACGCCTCGTCTGAAAAGTTGACCACGAATGCCTCGTCCTGCGGATTCGACGCCTCAATCAGATCCAGAGCGCTCTTGTTCACCGCCGGCCGCTTCCTCGACATCGATCCGGAGTTGTCCACCACCAATGCGATCGACACCGGCAGATCGGTGTGCTGAACGCTGATAATGTTCTGCTTGGTCCCGTCCTCGTAAACCTGGAAATCGTTCTTCGTAAGGTTCTGCACCAAATGGCCGCTACTGTCCAGAACTGTGGCGTTCAGAACAACCTCTTCCACCTCCTGGTGCAGGACGTACTGGCCGCCCTCCTTTTGCAGGCTCTGGCCGGCCTGTGGAGGAGCGGGGGCATTGCCCTCCGGCGACCGCACCGGGTCGCGGTCCACGTTGAGCGGCGGACCCTGCGGCGCGGGGTTCTGCGGAGGTGTCTGGGCTGAAAGCGTCAGGGCTGCGGCGAAGAGAACCGCAATGGCGTTATGGCAAAGGCGCATAGTAACCGGTGCGTGCATGAACGGTAAGTGGTGGCAGCCCTTGAGGCGGATTCAACTTCACCTTTACTTTACGCCACTTCCCGTCCCGGTGCAGTTCCTTGGGCGTATATCCAATTACATACTGGTTGCGGAGCTCGTTTGAAATCTTCTCCGCAATGTCGCTCATCTCGCTCACATCATCCACACGGAACATGCGCCCGCCGGTCTCCTCGCAGAGCTCGTTCAGCAGCAGCGGGCCGCTCCGCTCCTCGGGCGTAGCTGCATAGGGGTCGAAGATGCCCATCGAATAAATCTCCACATCCGACTCCCGCACCTGAGCCCGCACCTCGCCTTCGGTGTAGCGCGACCGGTTGTCCCCACCGTCGGAGACTACCAGCAGCGCCTTGCGCTCGTGGCGCGCCTCCCGCATCTTCGCAATCCCGTAGTAGATAGCGTCCAGCAGTGCGGTGCGATGCCCGCTTTTGACCGTCGCCAGCCGCCCCTCGATGTCATCCACCGAGCTCGTGAAATCCTCGATTAACTCCGGCCGGTCATTGAAGCCGATCACGAAGAATTCGTCCTGCGGATTGGCGGTCTTGATGAACTGGAGAATTGCTTCCTTGGCCCGCATCAGCTTTGAGGTCATCGATCCCGAAAGGTCGAAGATGATCCCGATGGAAACCGGCGCGTCTTCGCTGGCAAACGACTTGATCATCTGCTGCCCGTTGTTCTCGTAGATCTTGAAATCGGTCCTCTCGAGGCCGGTAACCAGCCGGTTCATGGGATCCGTGACAGTTACAGGCACCAGCACCATGTCCACGTTCATCCGGATCATGCTGCCGGGATGTGCATTCAGCGCCTCCGCGCCCGTCAGCGGTTTCGGTTCAGCACCCTTGGGGGCTCCGGTTCCCGCCGCTGGACCCGGGGCCGGCGCGGCCACATGTACCTTGTTCAGGGGATCCTCCTGTGCGCCGGCGCAGACCGCGAACATCACAAGCGCCAGGGCGAAGCCGGCCAAAGCATAGCCCCAGCGCATACCGGTCCGCCTCAGGGGGGAAGACGAGCTGTAGATAGCGTTCATACTGCAATACCAAATAAGCCGGTAGGAGATGGTAGCACGGAGCTGACACGATCGGCTCCGGTTGACCGCCATCGTTTTCATTGCACGGAACCCTGCACCTGACTGGGAGGCACCCTGGGATACAATCGAGCCTGAACAGCGCTGCGGTTCTTTCGTACTCAGTCCGCCCCCCGGACGCTGCTTACCACCTGGAGCAAGACCTTTCGCATGGCCCTTCTTTATCCGTTCCGTGCCTGGCGATACAATCCGGCTCACGTTCGACTGGACGACGTGGTCACGCAACCGTACGACAAGATCACCCCAGCCATGCAGCAGGCTTACTACCAGAAAAGCCCCTACAATCTCGTGCGCATCATCCTCGGCCTGCCTGAACTCTTCGATGCCGAACGTGGAGAAAGCGTCTACGGCCGCGCGGCACGCGACTTCGCCGACTGGCGCGCGCAGGGAGTGTTGGTCCAGGAGAAGACTCCGTGCGTCTTTGCCTACTCGCAGCGTTTCCAGATTCCCGGTTCAAGCGAGACCCACGAGCGCCGCGGATTCATCGCCCTCGGCAAGCTGCATGACTACGCCGACCAGGTAGTCTTCCGTCATGAACAGACGCTGGCCAAGCCAAAAAGTGATCGCATGAACCTGCTGGCCGCCACGAAAGCTCATTTCGGGCAGATCTTCATGCTCTATTCCGATCCGGCGCGAACCGTCCAACGCATCCTCTACGACGGCACCGGCGCACCGGATGGCGAAGTCACCGACGAATATGGCGTGCAGCACCGCCTCTGGCGCATAAGCGATCCGGCCGTCATCCGCCTGCTCACCACCACCATGGCCGATAAAAAGCTGATCATCGCCGACGGCCATCACCGCTACGAGACAGCGCTGCAGTATTCCAAAGAACACGCCCCAGCCCATCAATCCAGAATCGAGAAGCGCACCGGCGAACTTCCCACACCGCCCTACCCCGAAGCGGCCGCCATGATGACCTTCGTCAATATGGACGCGGAAGGGCTCGTGATCCTGCCCACGCACCGGGTCGTACACGGACTGGGCGGCTTCGATGAAAACGCCTTCCTCCATCAGGCCGGCAAGTTCTTCAGCACCGATAAGATGCCGGGGGCAGACACCGCTGCGTGGCTTGCGGCGCTCAATGCTCAACCGGGAGCGGCCTTCGTTCTCGCGCTCCGATCCGGAGCATGGCTGCTGCGCGCCAAACCGCAGGAAACGGCCCCGATTCTTGAGAGCCTGCCGCAGCGCCAGCGCAACCTCGACCTCGCCTGCCTGCACGCAGTGGTCCTGGAACACCTGCTTGGGCTGAACGCCGAAGCCGTTCGCCAGGAAAGCAATATTCACTATCTACGCGACGCAGCCGAAGCCGTGGAGCGCGTCCGGCGCGGCGAAGCCAACCTCGCCTTCCTCGTCAAGCCCGTCCCCATGGAACAGCTCAAGGAAGTGGCCTTCGCCGGCGAAGTGATGCCGCAAAAGTCCACCGACTTTTATCCCAAGCTTCTGAGCGGCCTCACCATCTATGCGCTGGAGTAGCTGCAGGTTCTTCTTCGGTTTCAGCTTGGGAATTGCCCTGCTCTCGGCCGGTTCCGGGCTACCTGCCCAGACCGCCTCTCCCACTCGTTTCGTTGTCGTCATCGACGCCGCCCACGGCGGCGATGACACCGGCGGCCACCTGGACGATGGCCAGCTCGAAAAGAACGCCACCCTCGCCCTCAGCATTCGCCTTCGCTCCCAGCTCACCGCACGCGGATTCGACGTGGTGACGACCCGCGACGGCGACACCTCGCGCACCCCAGTGGAACGCGCCGAGATCGCCAACCATGTGCGCGCGCAGGCCTGCATCTCCCTTCACGTGGCCGAGTCCGGCTTTGGCGTGCACATGTTCACCTCGTCGCTGGCGCCGGCACCCGCCACCACCTTTCTTCCCTGGAAGACCGCCCAGTCCGCGTGGATCACCCGCAGCGTTGCCTTGGCCGGGGCGCTCAACTCCGCACTCTCCCAGGCCGGCGTCAACGTCACCCTGGGAAGCACCTCGCTGCCCGGCATCGACAGCATGACCTGCCCCGCCGTCGCCATCGAACTGGCTCCCGAGCGCGACAAGGGCAATAAGATCACCGCTCAGCCCGACAATCCCGACTACCAGGCCCGCATTGCTTCCATGCTGGCCACCGGTCTGCTCGAGTGGCGCGCGGAGGGACGCCGCCCATGATCTCCCGCGTGCAGACCATCCTCTTCGCCATCCTGCTGGTGGCCTGCCTCGTCATGGCCGGCCTGCTGTGGCGCACGCGGGAACGGGCCCATCGTGAACTCCTAGCCGGCAACGATGTCGCGCCCACCAAGGCCCCAGTGGTAGCTGCGCCGGAAAAAGCCACTCTGCTTGTCGCCAACGACAACGACAACTCGCTCCGCGAACAGGAGTACTCTCTGCCTCTTCCCGGCGACCCCGGCGCCCGCGCCCGCGCGCTGCTGAACAAGCTGCTTGAGTTGTACGCCGCGCCCGATTCACCCCATCCCATCGGCAACGGCGCCGGTGCGGTAGAGCAGGTGTTTCTTCTGCCCGCAATCCCTAACCCAGGTTCCGCCGCCGCGGCCGGCAATCCGCCACCCCAGCAGAGCGCGTCCGCTGGCGGCCCGGAACTCGCCGTCGTCAACCTCAAAGGCAGCTTCGCGGCCAGCCACCCGTCCGGCCTGGAAACCGAGAGCCTCACCGTTCTCTCCATCTGCGGCACCCTGCGCGCCAATCTGCCGCGCGTGACCCAGGTTCGTTTCCTCGTGGATGGCGAAATGCGTCAGTCGCTCGCCGGCCATGCCGACCTGACCCAGACCTACCTCACCTCGGATGCCTCGCCCGCGGAGTTGAACCGGCAATGAGCTCCAGTCCCATCATCGGCGTCTTCGACTCCGGATTCGGCGGCCTCACCGTGCTCAGTGCGCTCCTTCGGCGCATCCCGCATGCCTGCTACGCCTTCATCGGCGACAGCGCGCGCCTGCCCTACGGCTCCAAATCACGCCGCACCGTTGCCCGCTACGCGGTGGAGAGTGCCCGCTTCCTCGTCCGCGAACAAGGCGCCCAGTTTCTCGTCATTGCCTGCAATACGGCCAGCGCCCTGGCTCTCGATGCAATTCAGGACGCAGTGCCGGTGCCCGTTCTCGGCGTCATTGAGCCCGGCGCCGCCAGCGCCAAGGCAGCCACCCAGACCGGCGATGTGATGGTGATTGCAACGGCGGCAACCGTGCAGAGCCACGCCTACGCCGCCGCCTGCGAAGCACACGGACTGCGCGCCCTTGAAAAATCCTGCCCCTTGCTGGTTCCTCTGGTTGAAGAAGGCTGGACCGATCATCCCGTAACCGCCCAGGTCATCCGCATCTACCTTGACGAGCTGACGCGCGAAGCCGAAAACGCGGGTATGCGCGGAGATGCCCTCGTGCTCGGCTGCACGCACTATCCCCTGCTGCGCCCTCTGCTCGAGCAAGCTGTCCCCGCCGGCGTCCGCGTCATCGACTCCGCGGAAGCCACCGCCGAAGCTGCCCTGCATCTCTTTGGGCAGCGTGACGCAGAAAAGAATCCGCCAACCGCGCAGATCCGATGCTTCGCCACCGACTCGGTCGACAAGTTCGAGCGCCTCGGCTCCCGCTTCCTCGGCAGCCCGGTCGGCAAAGTCGAACTCGTCGACCTCGGCGGCTAAGGCAACTGGCGCCACTCGAAATCCGGATTAGCGCAAGGTTCGCAGGTACGCCACAATCTCCCACCGCTGTTCCTCTGGCAGGCTGGACCACGACGGCATGCCGTGGCGCAGATCGCCCTGGCGCAAAAACCACTCCAGATCGCCATCCGTTGCACTGCGGACCGTCTCGCTGCGCAGCGATGGCTTCTTGCGTCCGTCGCCGCGGGCATCCGCTTTGTGGCATTGCGCGCAATGATCCATGTACAGTTCATGCCCGGCCGCGATAGCCTGCGCGCTGCCCGCCAGCGGATTCGCGCGGGCGTGGTCTTTCGCCGGGACGCGGTCAAAATGCGCATGAGCAGCCCCGGCGGCAAACACGGCACCCGCCGCCAGGAAAAGAATCGCAGGGAGCAGCCGCCTCATTGCGCACCCCCGCCCTGGTGGAACCACTCGCTGATCTGCGGCATCTCATAAGCAAACCCCACACGGTACAGCCGATCAAGACTGGAGCCGGTCAAGCCGAATCCAGGCGAGAAGCTCACCCGCATATTCTTTGGCAGGTTCCATCCCAGCAGCGGCGCAATGTAGTGCGAGGTGTCGCGCGTGGTCAGCGACCAGGTATCGCCCAGCCCTCCGTACGCCTCCACCCCGGCGATCATTTGCGAGGCGCAAAACGTGCACGCACGATAGTGCGTGCTGAGCGGCCGCGCCGCTCCCACTGCGTACCCAAACTCCCACGGCGCGTGGCTCAGGTTCTTCTCCGTGATGAAGTTCTCCGAGATGTTCCAGGACTTCAGGTTCGAGGAGAGGATCAGCTTGAACTCACCCTCGTGCTGGTGTTCGCGACGGGCTATGGCATTCGCTTCGGCGAGATCCGCCTGCCCATCGTGGCCCACAACCTCGATCAACGTCTTGTCCGCGCCCGAGGTGTTCTCATACTCCACGTAGAGCACAGGGTTGATCACGTGCTCGCGCATCAGCGGCCGAACCCGGTTCTCAATCCGGAACCCGGTGAAGATCGTCGAGTCCTGTGCGGTCGTCTGTGTATCGAGGTACAGCTCGCTCGTCCACCATGCACGAACGCCGTATTCAAACTCCATGGCATCTGCGCCGAAGCGATTGGCGCCGTTCGGCCGCCCCAGCGCTGTCTTGGTTTCGATCTCCAGATTCCCAGGCTCTTCCAGGTCATGGGAGTAGGTGACAAAGTAGGGCTTTTCCTGGCCATGGGCGGCAAGCACCGCGCCCCCCAGCAGGAGCATTGAGAGCACGGCGCTTCGCCGGGCCTTCCGAAGACAGCAAATACGGGTGAAACAGAACATCAGACTCTTCTCCGTTCAATGCCGACTCTTTTGGTCGGATATAAAAGGAGACTAAATGAGTCCGAGTTTAAGTGCAATGCTTTGCGTCACTCAATGCGGTACGCAGCATTCCCGGCTCACCCGGCCTCATCCGAAAGTGGAGTGGGATAAATGAACCCTGCGTTACAATCGAGGCAGTGCAGCGCACAATCCCGCGAAACTTCGGACCGTGCGCCGCATCGTTTGATTAGGGCTGCAACATCCCCGTGGACGGACATCTGCAATGGTGTCGCGCTCGCTGCAGCCGGTTGCTTTCAACATCCCCGTCCGGCAACGGACTGAAGGCGGAATACAACGGTGACTCTGGTACTCGACGACATTGCGGCCCCGGCGCCGGAAGCAGGCGCATCCTGCTCGCTGGACAACTACCTTGCCCTTCCTGACAACACCATGGACGCCCGCATCGCCGCAGCGCGCCAGAAGTTAGGCTCCACCACCATCCTGCTGGGCCATCACTACCAGCGCGATGAAGTGGTCCGCTTCGCCGATTTCACCGGCGACAGCTATAAGCTCTCGAAGGCCGCCGCAGAAACCCACGCCAAATACATCGTCTTCTGCGGCGTGCATTTCATGGCCGAGAGCGCGGACGTACTCGCACAGGACGGCCAGACGGTGATTCTGCCCGACCTTAACGCCGGCTGCTCCATGGCCGACATGGCCGACATCTCGCAGGTGGAAGCCTGCTGGGAAGCTCTCGAGCGGATCGGCCTCACCGAAGACCTGATCCCGCTCACCTACATGAATTCGACCGCGGCGATCAAGGCATTCTGCGGCGAGCGCGGCGGCCTGGTCTGCACCTCGTCCAACGCAGGCGCTGCCTTCAAGTGGGCGTTTGCTCGCGGCAAGCGAATTCTCTTCCTCCCCGATCAGCACCTCGGCCGCAACACCGGCCACGCCATGGGGATTCCGCTGAACGAGATGGTCGTATGGGACCCCTGGGCGCTGCAGGGCGGCCAGACCAAAGACGCCCTGGCCGCCAGCCGCATCCTCCTCTGGAAGGGCCACTGCTCCGTCCACCAGCGCTTTCTCCCCAGCCATGTCGATGCCGTCCGCGCCAAATATCCCGGCATTCAGGTCATCGTGCATCCTGAGTGCCGTCTGGAAGTCTGCCAGAAGGCCGATGCCCTCGGTTCAACCGAACGCTTGATCAAAATCGTAGAAGACGCGCCTGAGGGCACCATGTTCGCAGTGGGAACCGAGATCCATCTCGTGAATCGCATGGCGAAACAGTTCGCAGCGCAGAACAAGCGCGTCATCACGCTCGACGACACCGGCTGCCTTTGCACCACCATGTATCGCATCAGTCCGCAGCACCTGGCATGGGCGCTTGAGAACCTCGTCGAAGGTCGTGTGGTGAATCAGATCAAGGTACGGAAGAACGTCAAGCACTGGGCGCGCGTCGCATTGGATCGCATGCTGGAAGTATCCTGAGCTGGATCCTTGATTCACTCCGGAGGCTAAGTGTTGGTGCGTCGTGCCCTCGTGTCTGCAATCCTGCTCGTCCTCGCAACCACCTCCCTGGCCTCAGCGCAGTGGGCTCCCCTGGTAACGGACGCCAATGCCGCAAAACGTATCGCCTGGTGGCGTGAGGCACGCTTCGGCATGTTCCTGCACTGGGGCGTTTATGCCATTCCCGGCCGGGGCGAATGGGCCCAGTGGAACGAGCAGATACCCGTCGACACCTACGCCAAGTTTGCCGACCAGTTCGACCCACAGCACTTCGATCCCAACGCCTGGGCCCAGCTCGCCAAAGACGGCGGCATGCAGTACGTGGTCCTAACCGCCCGGCATCACGACGGATTCGCGCTCTTCGACGATCCCGGCAGCAGCTTCACGTCCATGAAATCCGCCGCGCATCGCGACTTCGTGGCCGACTACGTTCGTGCGGTCCGCGGCGCGGGCCTCCACGTGGGCCTCTACTACTCGCCTCTCGACTGGCGCTTCCCCGGATTCTTCCTCCCCGGCATTTACCGCCATAGCGCCGATGAACTGCGCGCGCAATATCAGCGGCAGATCGACGAACTCGCCTCCCACTACGGCAAGCTCGACATCCTGTGGTTCGATGGCGGGGGCGATGAGTGGCTCGGTTTCGGCGGCCTCGAATGGGGCGGCCAAGGCTGGCATACCCGACCGAAGAACCAGCCCTACACCGGCTCCTTCGACTGGCAGGACAGGCAGACGGTAGCCCATCTGCGCCAGTTGCAGCCCGACATCATCGTTAACGACCGCACCGACGCCCCCGCGGACTTTCGCTCCCGCGAAGGCGACGGATCTTTAGGCGATTTCGAGAACCGCTACCCCTGGGAACTCTGCACCACGATCACGAACGGCGCGTGGGGCTATCAGCCTAATGCGCAGGTGAAATCCCTGAAACATCTGATCCAGCTCCTGGTCGGCGCCGCCGGCCGCGATGGCAATCTGCTGCTCAACCTGGGGCCGCGACCCGATGGGCAGATCGACCCCGCACAGGCAGAACGCGTGCGCGAAATAGGGCAATGGCTGAAGACCAACGGCGAAAGCATCTACGGCACGCGCGGCGGCCCGTGGCTGCCTGCCGATTTCGGCGTCTCCACGCACAAGGGCAGCGTTGTTTACGTCCATCTTCTCCAGGCGCCGAAGACAGGGACCGTGGCGCTTCCTGTTCTTCCGGTGCGTGTCACCGGCGCAACCCTGCTGGATGGCCGGAAACTCCACTACACGCAAGATGGACAGCATCTCGCAATCGAAGTGCCTGCCGACGCCGTGAATTCCATCGACACGATCCTCAAACTGCAGTTGGAACGCCCCTGGGACACCTCCGCCGTGGTCCCGGTTTCGAAGTTGTGATCTCCAGAGCGGTGCCTCACCTGCACCCTTCCGATTCTCTTGCCGGCTCGGCGCCGTGTCTGAACTTGAACTGCAGCACGCATAGCCCAAACCGGCCATTCCGCGATAACCCCCGGAGTCGCAAATCGTCGTATTCTTGAAGGTAAGAGATCTATGAAAACCTTCACCCTCGACGAAGCGCAATCCCTCCTTCCCGTGCTGGAAGCATTGCTGCGCCGCGCGCTCGATGCAAAGGCCGCCGCCGAAAAGGTCGAGGCAGAGATCGGCGAGATCACCCACCGCATTCACATCGCCGGCGGAATGCGTGTCGACATCGCCACCATCATCCGCCAGCGCGCCGAACTCGAATCGCATCTCCAGCGCGTCCGCGAAACCGTTGCCGAGATCGACGCCATCGGCGTTCAGGTCAAGGACCTCGACACCGGCCTGCTCGACTTCCCCTGCCGCATCGATGACGAAATCGTGCTGCTCTGCTGGCGCATGGGCGAGCCCGCCATCGAGCACTGGCACACCGTCGAATCCGGATTCAAGGGCCGCCAGCCCGTGGACGAGCGCTTCAAGCGCCGCTCAGGTTCTCGCCCAAACTAAATCGCACATCCCTCACGTTCGCTTTGCATCAGAGACCGCTGACTGCCAAAGTCGGGGTTAAGGGCGAAAGAAATCAAGCTGTACTCAGTGCCATCGCGCCCTCCGCGCGATGTACTCTGAAGCGTTCATGTACATCTCCGAATCCGAAGTCCGCGCGCACCTCACCTACGACGCTCTCATCCCCGCCATCCGCCAGGCGCTCATCGATTCCTCCGCTGGAAAAGTTGATCAGCCCCCTCGTATGATTCTCCGCTCCAACCACACGCAAGGCCCGGAGAACGGCTGGTTCGCCGTCATGCCCGTCGTCTACGGCGACGGAATGGGCGTCAAGACCGTCACCTTCTTCCCCGGCAACGCAACGCGCGGCCTGCACACGCACATGGCCGTGATCGAACTGCTCAGCCGCGAAACCGGCGAGCCGCTCGCCATCATGGACGGCCGCCTCATCACCGAAATGCGTACCGCCGCCGTCTCCGCCGTTGCTCTCGACCGCCTCGCCCGCCCGGACGTGCAAAGCCTCGGCATTCTCGGCGCCGGCGTGCAGGCCCGCTCGCATCTGCAAACACTGCGCAGAGCCCGACCGTCGCTCAGAGACATCCGCATCTGGAGCCGCAACCTCGAAAACGCTGAAAGATTGGCTCGCGAATTCAATGGTGCCGATGGTCTCGATTCTGAGACCAGGGTTTACGCCGCCCCCATCGAAGAAGCCTGTCACGCAGACGTGGTTCTCACCGTCACCGCCTCACCCACGCCGGTCCTCCAGGGCCGCTGGCTCAAACCCGATGCGCTGATTCTCGCCATCGGCGCCGTCGGTGCTCAGCTTCGCGAACTCGACGACGAAGCCGCGCAGAGCAGTTGGCTGGTAGCCGAATCACGACTGGCTGTGGAACGCGAAGCCGGCGACGTGATCCTCTCCGGCGCAAAGGTGCAGGCCGAACTCGGCGCATTGCTGGCCGATCCTGGGCAGCCCATCCCCAGTAGTGGGCGCATTCTGTTCAAATCCGTCGGCATGGCCGTTGAAGATCTCATCGCCGCGCGGCTCGTCTGGCAATCCAAAATCCGAAAGCACCCTCCCTCCCCGTAGCTCGCATCCCACGCCTCGAAGATTAGAGAAAACCGGGCATATAGACTCCGCGCCCGGTCCCCGCCTCCAGCGGGAAGGAGCTATAGATGTCCTGGGCCAAAATCACCAAATACCTGCTCACCCGGCTGGCGTTTGCGTCCGTCGTTCCGGCGATACCACAGGTACCGCCTCGGCACTCGCCGGTCCCGGCGCCCCCGGCAGATCGCCATTCTTTCGAGGCGCCGCGTCAGATGCCGAGCACATTCATGGCCCGGGGCGGCGGAGCCGGCGCTGTTCCTTAACTTTGAGAGGACGCACAGGTTAAAGTCCGATTGGTATTCTGGTCAAAGGGGTTCGCGCCATCCAGAAGCGTTCCGAACGCTGGCGCATCAGTTAAATGAGCCCCATTTTTGCCGGATCTCCGGCGCCTCGGCTTCATGCATTCGATACCCCGCGCGGCAGCAAGGGCTCCGCGCCTGAACCGTCAACTTTGAACCATCAAGGAGTCATACATGCTTACGGTTGGAGAAAAATTCCCCTCGTTCGAACTCACCGCTACGGTCAGCACCGATCAGCAAAAGGCCTTCGAAACCATCACCGACAAGAGCTATGCCGGCAAATGGAAGGTCTTCTTCTTCTGGCCCAAGGACTTTACCTTCGTCTGCCCCACTGAGATTGCCGCCTTCGGCAAGCTGAACCGTGAGTTCCAGGATCGCGACGCCCAGATCCTCGGCTGCAGCATCGATTCCGAGTACGTGCACCTGGCGTGGCGCAACAACCACCCCGACCTGAAGGACCTGCCCTACCCCATGCTGTCGGACATCAAACGCGACCTGTGCGAACAGCTCGGCATCCTCGATCTCCGCGCCGGCGTCGCCCAGCGCGCCACCTTCATCGTCGATCCCGAGGGCATCATCCGCTTCGTCTATGTCACTGATCTCTCCGTGGGTCGCAATCCGCAGGAGGTTCTCCGCGTTCTCGACGCGCTGCAGACCGACGAGCTCTGCCCCTGCAACTGGCAAAAGGGACAGGAAACCATCCACGCGTAAAAGCAAGTGGCAGAGTGACAAAGCTTCAAAGTGAGGGGATGCAACCCTGGCCTCCCACTCTGTCGCTTTGTCACTTTGCCACTCGTCACCCTCAATCCGGAGCCAACATGTCCCTCGATGCACTGATCGACAGCATGCCCGCGTCCGCCAAGGACCTGAAGCTGAACTTCTCCTCGCTCGTCCGCAATAACAGCGAACTCACGCCCCAGCAGCTGTGGGGTACGGCAGTGGCCTGCGCCATTGCCACGCGCACGCCACATCTCACCGCCGCCGTGATCGAAGCGGCCTCAGGACAGATTTCGCCACAGGCCATCGAAGCCGCTCAATCCGCCGCGGCCGTCATGGGCATGAACAACATCTTCTACCGCTTCCATCACCTCAGCTCCAATCAGAAGTACGCCACCATGCCCGCGCGCCTGCGCATGAACAGCCTTCGCAGCCACGGCGTGGACGCCCTCGACTTCGAGCTCTGGTGCCTGGCCGTCTCCGCTGTCAACGGCTGCGGTAAGTGCGTTGATTCACACGAACATGTGGTGCGGGAAAAAGGCGCCAGCGAAGAGCTCATCCTCGCTGTCGTCCGCGTCGCCTCGGTGATTCACGCCATCGGCGTCATGCTCGAGACCCAGCAGGCAGTTCAAGCCTTCGCCGCCGAGCCACTTGCAGCGAACGCCTGAGTCCAATCCTGGGAGCGCATCCCAGCCCTTTTGCGTCCAAGTAGATGCGGAGCAGCACAGCCGCTCCAGCGGGACAGGTTCGCGTCTGCCGGAGTACGCTGAAAGCGGCCACCCTGCGCCCGGCCAGAGACCAATGATCAAGAGAGCCATCCTTCTCGGAACACTTTTCACTGCCGCGCTGCTGCTCGCAGGCTGCAAAGGATTTTGGGATGCAACCCCCTCCGGCGGCGGGGGCGGCGGCGGAGGAGGAGGAGGCGGCACCGCCAGCGGCGTCTTTTATGTGCTCAACCAAACCAGCGGCCGCGTCGCCGGATTCTCGTTCCCCTCCGGCTCTACAACCCCGGCCGGAATCTCCGGAGGCACGCAGCAACTCCAGGCTGCCCCCGCTGCGCTCGCTATCTCCCCCAACGGCAGCTTTCTCTACGTGAGCACCGTCGCCGGCATCTATGTGTTCAACATCGGCCAGGGCGGCGTGCTCGCCATCAGCAACGGCGGCCAGGTCATCTCGTCCGACCCGGCATTCGCCATGCAGGTGGACGCCACCGGGCAATGGCTCATAGAGGGTGTCTCCGGCGCGGGAACGCTGAACGCCATTCCGCTCACCTCCACCGGCCTGTACAACACCGCCATTCAGGAACAAAGCGTAGGCTTGCCCTCCGCGAACGTGCAGCAACTCGCCGTGATGTCCACTGCGGCCTCCACTGCGGCCGGCGCCAACTACATCTTTGTGGCCATGGGAAACAGCGGCACCGCGATCGTCCCCTTTAATCCCGCCAGCCCCACTCCCTTCGGCAATGCCGTGGCCATCGCTCCGGTGAGCAGCGCAGGGGGCGCCACCACCGTCGCGGTCGACCCCACCAATCCTCTGCTCTACATCGGCGAAACCGTTGCCGTGGATGGCACGCAGACGAACGGCCAGACCGGCGGCCTGCGTGTTTTGCAGATAGCCAGTACCAAGCTGAGCACAGTTTCGGGATCGCCCTTCCCAACCGGCGGACTCGGCCCCTCGGCCATCCTGCCCACCGCCGGCTTTGTCTACGTGGCCAACAAGGCTGTTAAAAACAGCAGCGTCGGCAACATCACCGGCTACAGCGTCACCGCAAATACCTCGGGCAGCACCACCACCTATTCACTCGCCCAGGTCAACACCGTCAACGCCGGTAACAATACCATGGGTCTGGCAGAGGACAGCACCTCCACCTATCTCCTCGCCGTCAACTTCGGCGGAAACCCCGACCTCAACACCTACACCTTCGACGCCACCACCAAAGGCAAACTCAACGCCGGCGCCACCTCCGCCACCGGCACCGACCCGGTCGGTGCCATCGCCATCGCCGCCGTGCCATAGAAAAACGCCGCATCCAGAAACAGAAAGGGCCGGGGCATTCCCCGACCCTTTCTCGTCTGTACCCGCAGGCGGAGTTGGCCGCACCGCAGGTGCCTCTCGTGATTCCAGCACCACCTAGACCCATCGAGAGCTAATTTGCTGCCAACCACTGTTCCGCTACCGGGCGCAGTTGGCCGCACCGCAGGTGCTTAAAGCTGGTTCATGTTCTGCAGGAACTCCGCGTTGTTCCGCACCTTCTCCAGCCTGCTGATGAGCAGTTCCATCGCCTCCACCGGCGACAACGGATTCAGCACCTTGCGCAGAACCCAGATGCGCTGCAGGTCTTCCTTGGGAATCAGCAGCTCTTCCTTACGCGTGCCGGAGCGCTGAATGTCGATCGCCGGGAAGACACGCTTGTCCACCAGCTTGCGGTCGAGGATGATTTCCATGTTGCCGGTGCCCTTGAACTCTTCGAAGATCACTTCGTCCATGCGCGAGCCCGTATCCACCAGCGCCGTCGCGCAGATCGTCAGCGAGCCGCCTTCTTCGATGTTGCGCGCCGCGCCGAAGAAACGCTTCGGCCGCTGCAGCGCGTTTGAATCCACGCCGCCCGAGAGCACCTTGCCCGAGGGTGGAACGATGGTGTTGTAGGCGCGCGCCAGGCGCGTAATCGAGTCCAGCAGGATCACCACGTCGCGCTTGTGTTCCACCAGGCGCTTGGCCTTCTCGATGACCATCTCGGCCACCTGCACGTGGCGCGCCGCGGGCTCGTCGAAGGTGGACGAAATCACCTCGCCCTTCACTGAGCGCTGCATGTCCGTGACTTCTTCCGGACGCTCGTCGATCAGCAGAACGATCAGCACAACTTCCGGATGATTCGTCGTGATCGAGTTCGCGATAGCCTGCAGCAGCATGGTCTTGCCGGTGCGCGGCGGAGCCACGATCAGTCCGCGCTGCCCCTTGCCCAGCGGCGTCAGCAGATCCATCACCCGCCCGCTCACCGCCTCGCGCACCGTCTCCATCTTGATGCGCTCCTGCGGATACAGCGGCGTCAGGTTGTCGAACAGGATCTTGTTGCGCGTCTCTTCCGGCGACTCGAAGTTGATGGCTTCAATCTTTACCAGCGCGAAGTACTTCTCGCCCTCGTGCGGCGGCCGCACGTTGCCGCTGATCGAGTCGCCCGTCTTCAGGTCGAACTTGCGGATCTGCGACGGCGAAACATAGATGTCGTCCGGTCCCGGCAGGTAGTTGTAATCGGGCGAGCGCAAAAATCCATAGCCGTCGGGCAAAATCTCCAGCACGCCGTCGGCGAAAATGTGCCCTTCCTTTTCACTCTGCGCCTGCAGGATCTTGAAGATCAGGTCTTGCTTGCGTAGTCCACTCGCACCTGGAATCTCCAGCGTGCGCGCAATGCGGCTCAATTCAGTGATGTTTTTTTCTTTTAGTTCTGCGATGGTCATGTTCACCTGCGACAAGGCGGGATTTGAGTGAGAGGAGTCGGAGAGGGAGGCTCCGCAATCAGGTGGGAATTCTTGCCTGCATTGTAGCGCAATCGACGCGTGGAGTGCTTCCCGAACTCGAAGGCGAGAACAATTTTCAGGAAGTGCGGCTCCCGGCAGGGGAGCCGCTTAGGCCGTGGAAAACAATGTCAAACAAAAACGGTATAAATGCGGGACGCCGATCTAGGCCGCGCGGCGCTGCTGCACCGGCTCCGTAGCGGGCGCCTGAGCCTGCGAACCGGGAGGTGTCTTCTTGAAGCGAATCAGCACATCGTTGGTCGTGTCCTGCAGACGCGTGTTGGGCTTGTGCAGCTTCCGCGTCGCCTTGCTGGCGAGTTGGCAAAGCTGGTAACGATTGGACACATGAGAGAGTGCCCCAAAAACTAAATCAGAACGCATTACGAGTTTCTCCTTCGGCAAATCCTGCCCGGCCGGAACTACTTGGCGCCGCCGGTGCAGCCAACAGCCGGTCTGCTGGCTGTCGCAATTCTCTATTCCAAGGATTAGACGCACGGAGGCTGCGCCCAGTTCAAAAATGTTGGATGCATCTCCTTGGTCTGTGGAACACATCCATTCGCTTTTCCCATCAAGAACACAAACTACCCGTCTATCCCGTCGATCGGTGCAACAAAGGCCACACAGGGCGCACTGCAGCCCTACGGCCATAAACAACTGCTCACCAGATGATCGCCGGGAGAAACAGATGGGCGCACACGCCGTACTGTGCAATCAACCCTTGGAGGGCACTCTTGAATGTATATCGTCACCGGCTCCGGGTCAACGATTTTTTCGTCGATTCAAGCGCGTCTGGGACCGTCGCCCATTCCTGAATTTGCAATCATGTAAGCCCATACAAATCAAATACTTATGGAATCAGGAATCTGACTTCCTTCAGCCTCTCATACTGCTCCCCTTGCCCTGCTCCCCCTTCCCGAATCCTCCTCGTCACCCCTTGCTGCGATCCGATGCACGCGCTCAAAGGCCCAGGCTGCCCCGTCCGGATCCGCCATCTCCGGCTGCCCATTCGCTCCCATCTCGCAAAAGCGCACTCGCACGCTGCGGCGCTTCGGCGCCGCCAGCCGCTCATCCACGCCGAAAACAGCCAGCGCCAGCAGCAGCCCGAACGGCAGCATCAGCACCAGGGTGCCCAGCGTCGAAATTGAATCGGGTTCCGGCATCGCCCCTCCCGCCCATGAGAGGAATACCTCCTCATGCAGACTCCAGGAGTATCGGCCGAAGATTGGAAATTCCTTAAGAAATCGCCGGAACTGTCGCGAATTGCAACACTTGCGCCCCTGCTTACTTCCGCCTTCGCTCGCGGGGCGTCCAGGGCCGACCGTCCGGATCGCTCAGCGGACTCGCCCGCTGTGCCTCCGGCCTGTGCGGAGCCTGCCGGGCGTAGATCTCAGGATCCGCCTGCGCCGCAGGCGTGCTTTGCTTGCCGCCCTTCTTCCTGCTTGTCAGCGTCTCGTCCAGGCGAAAGAACCCGAAAAACAGCAGCAAAAGGAGCGGAATTCCAAACAGGAATTTATCGAACCCGTTCGAGAGATCGGTCGAGAGCACCATGCAACTCCAAAGCAAAACAGAGAAACGCAGTCTGCTTTATACACAGCCTCTCCCGCTGTCCGCAAGATGACTTTTGTGGGATATTCGGCAGCAGCGAGCCCTCCGGCGGGCTAGCCCCGGGGGTCGGCTCCCTTGCCTCAGGCCCAATAGCTGCGGTCCAGCGTCCTGTACTGGATCGCCTCCGCCAGGTGCGCCACGCTCAAGTGCTCCGCGCCTTCCAGATCCGCCACCGTCCGCGCCACCTTCAGGATCCGGTCGTGCGCCCGCGCCGTCAGCCCCTGCTGCTGCATGGCCCGCTCCAACAGCCGCTCCGCATCCGCGGCCAGCTCGCAGTAGGCGCGGATCTGCCGCGTCGTCATCTGCGCATTGGAGTAGATCTTCTCGCCGTGCTTGCGGAACCGGTCCCGCTGCCGCTCCCGCGCCTTCAGCACCCGATCGCGAATCTCCGCCGATCCCTCCGCCGCCGCGCCGCCACGCAGCTCCTTGTACTGCACCGCCGGCACTTCTATATGGATATCGATCCGATCCAGCAGTGGCCCCGAGATCTTGGCCACGTAGCGCTGGATCATCGGCGGCGTGCACATGCACTCGCGCGACTTGTCGTTGAAGTAGCCGCACGGGCATGGATTCATCGCCGCCGCCAGCATGAACCGAGCCGGAAAGCTCAAACTCATGCTCGCCCGCGCAATCGTTACCGTGTGGTCCTCCAGCGGCTGCCGCATCACCTCCAGCACGTTGCGCGGAAACTCCGGCAGCTCGTCCAGAAACAGCAGCCCATTATGCGCCAGCGAAACCTCGCCCGGCCGCGGCACAATCCCCCCACCGATCAGCCCGGCATCCGAAATCGTGTGATGCGGCGACCGGAACGGCCGCTGGCTCACCAACCCCGCCGCCGCGTCCAGCACTCCCGCCACCGAGTGGATCTTCGTCGTCTCCAGCGCCTCGTCAAACGTCAGCGGCGCCAGAATCGAGGGCAGCCGCTTGGCCAGCATCGTCTTGCCCGACCCCGGCGGCCCGATCATGAGGATGTTGTGGCTCCCCGCCGCCGCCACCTCGAGCGCGCGCTTCGCCGTCTGCTGCCCGCGCACATCCTTGAAGTCCACCATGAAGTGCTGCAGCTCGTTCAGCACCTTCTCCGGCGACACCCGGAACGGCTCCTTCTGGATAACGCCCAGCACCGTGCCGTTCAGCAGCTCCAGCACCTCCAGCAGCGACGCCACCGGGTACACGTTCACGCCCTCGACGACCGCCGCCTCGGGCGCGTTCGCCGCCGGCAGAATCAGGTTCGCAATGCCCTTCTCGCGCGCCAGGATCGCCACCGGCAGCATACCCGGAACGGCGCGGACGCTGCCGTCCAGCCCAAGCTCGCCCACCAGCAGAAACCGGCTCAGATCGTCGATGCGCAGCGCCCCATATGCGCCGAGAATTCCCACCGCAATGGGCAGATCGAATCCCGAGCCCTCCTTCTTCAGGTCCGCCGGCGCCAGGTTGATGGTGATATGCGTGGGCGGAATCAGGTAGCCGGAATTCTTGATGGCGGCGCGGACGCGGTCGCGGCTTTCGCGCACCGCCGCGTCGGGCAGCCCGACGGTGTGGAAGTGGTCCTGGTCGGACACCACGCCGCTGTAGTCGACTTCCACGTCGATGAGGTTGGCGTCGATGCCATAAACGGCCGCGCTGAGTGCCTTGAAAAGCATGTCGGAAGCCCGGAGTGTAGCACCCGGGAATGAACACTCGGCTGTGATGGCCGTCGCTGCAGATAGGGCGCGGCGATGCTTCACGGGATTACAGGGCCACGGAGATTGGAGCAAGGGCTAGGGGCTGGCGGGATGGGTCCGCGGCTTGGCTAAGAGCAGGCTCGGGCGCCCTCATTTGTGGCTTGTTCACCTAAGGAAACTCGGAAACGGGCCGCCTCTCCGCTGGAATCGCAAACCTCCCTATTCCGAGCGCAATGCGTCTACCGCGTTGACGTTTACGGCGCGCTGCGCGGGCACTGCTGCCGCGACCAGAGATGCGAGTCCGAGCACCAGCGCCGCTACAGCGAGAATCACTGGATCGTAAGGCTTGACCGCGTAAAGCTGACCGGCGATGGCGCGGCCGGCCACGATGACTGCTGGGAGCCCGATGGCAAGCCCGATGGCAACCTGTACAAACGCGCTCCACAACACCATAGCGAGAACGCTTCCGCGGTCGGCTCCGAGCGCCATCCGGATGCCGATTTCACTGGTGCGCTGCTCCACGGAATAAGACATGACGCCGTAGAGGCCGATGGCAGCAAGGGCCAGCGCCATCACACCAAAAATCAACGTGAGCTTGGCAATCATGTTCTGCTGGCCGAAGTCGCGCGCCAGAATGTCGTGGTAGCTTGCGAAGTCGAGGAGCGGAATATTGGGATCGATGTCGGAGAGCGCCTTCCGCACCTGCATTTCGAGGCCTTCCGGCTTGCCCGGAGCCCAGATAATCAGGTTTTCAAAGTAATGCGCTCCTTTTTCACTTTCGACTTCCTCTGGCTTGGTGTACCTGGTGTGCTGGGCCTCGGGTAGGAAGTACATCGCCCGGTTCGGGTCCTTGAAGTCCCGGTTCAGATACCGCATATCAGCGGCCACGCCCACGATTTCGTAGTCACCGGCGTGGATCATTTCGTTAGCGCCGAAACGCTTCCCGATGGGATCCTCGCCTTTCAGAAATTTCCGGACGAAAGCCTCGTTCACAACGGCCACGGATGGAGCATTAGCGGTGTCGCGCTCGTCGATCGGTCGCCCCTTCGTGATTTGGTTATTGAGCGTGGAGAAGAAGCCTGGCGTCACCCGCGTCCAGGCGGCCCCATCGTCTTCTCCCGAGTGCGGCTCGGGCTTGCCCTGGATGCGAATGCCATCATTCCAGCTATCGCCGCTCATCGGCGCATAGGTGGCGCCGGCCACGCCCTTCACGCCGGGAATCTCGGCAAGACGATCGAAGATGCGGCGATAGAGCAAATCCAGTTGCTCGGGCTTGTAACCGGCCTGATGCACATCGAGCGAGGCCAAGTAGCGCCCTTCGATTTGAAAGCCAAAGTTCTGATTCTTGAGGTTGTGCAGGCTCTGCGCGAGCATCACGGCCGCGCTGATGAGCACGAGCGACACAGCCGCTTGCGCGATGACAAGCGCCTTCTGCGACCATACCGCCCCGCGCGCGGTGGAGCGATTGGCGCCGCGCAGAGCTTCTACCGGTGCTGCATGAGTGGTTGCCCACGCGGGAATGACGCCAAACAGGATTCCAGTCAACAAGGAAATGCCCAGGGCGAAAAGCAGCACCGGAACCGAAGGAGACGCGTTTATCGGAACCCAGGAATTGGGACCTGAGAATGCGAGATGGAGCACCAGCGACGTTCCCAGGTAGGCTACAAACAACCCCGTTGCGCCGCCCATCAGTCCGAGCAACAGGCTTTCCACGAGCGCCTTGCGCACCAGCCGTCCCCGAGAGGCGCCAATGGCAATGCGCAAAGACGTCTGTTGGCGGTTTCTCAATCCCCGCGCCAGCAGCAGATTCGCCAGGTTGGCGCAGGCGATCAGCAAAACACATCCTGCGGCTATCAGAAGTACACGAAGCGCATCCTCATACTGTTCGCGCATGTCGGTCACGCCCGCGCCGCCCGGTGTAAGGTACATCTGCTGTTTGGGCAGGAACTCCTTTTCCTGCGAGGTCAGGTCGGAGTAGTGGCTCATCTGCCATTGACGCAGTTCGGTTCGCAACTGCGTCTCCAGGGCCCGGGGGTCAGTTCCCTGCTTAACCCGGCCGATGATGTCGAGCCAGTTCGCGCTAGCGTTTGTGAGGCGCGCGGGTTTGCTATCGATGAGTGGTTCGGTGGAAAGCGGTATCCAAATCTCGGGCATGGCCCAGCCGCGCAGGTCGGCTCCAAAAAAGCCCGGAGCGGCCACTCCCACGATCGTGAACGAGGTGTTGTTGAACAAGAACAACGAGCCCACCACGGACGGATCGGAATTGAACTTCTCCTTCCACGCGTGGTAGCTCAGCACTGCCACGGGCGGCGCTCCTTCGCGGTCGTCAGACGGGTTCAGCAGGCGGCCCATCCAGGCTCCCACGCCAAAGGTCGAAAAGAAATTTCCCGAGACAAACTGGGCATTGCGGGTTTCTGCAGGCTCTGGGGAGCCAGCACGCCGCACCCCCAGGCTCGTGCCGCCGGCCTGGAACGCGGCCAATTCCGAGAACGCCGGAGTGTTGTCCTTGAATCGGAGGTAGAGCTCATTGTTGAACAGTGAAAATTCTTCCCACTGCGTATAGCCAGGCCAGTTGCAGCAATGGACTTTATTGCCGATCCGCCAGAGTTCGTCCGGCTGGGTAACGGGCAGCGACTTCAGGAGCACGGCGTGCACCAGTGTGAACATCGCCGTAGTAGCACCGATGCCGAGCGCAAGCGTGATGATCGACGTGAGAGTAAACCCCGGGGACCTGCGCAGTTGACGCAGCGTGTATTTCAAGTCGTGGAGCAAAATATCGATGAACAACATTCTTCGCTCAGCCCGATAGGCTTCCTTCATCGCTTCCACGGCGCCAAACTTCAGCGTTGCCTGACGACGCGCTTCGTCAGGTGGCAAACCTGCTCGAATATTCTCAACTGTTTGGAGAGCGAGATGTTCCTCCATCTCCTCTCTCATCCGTTCGTCTTCTCGCCGCCTCGTCACCGAATTGCCCAGACGCGTTATGAAACGCCTAAGAACTCTCATGACAGATCGCCCGCCTTCACTTTGAAGAACCGGCTTATGATCGCTGTCGTTTGCTCCCAATCCCGAGCCTCAGCCTGCAATTGCTTCCGGCCGTCTCGTGTCAGTCGATAGAATCGGGCCCTTCGGTTATTCTCTGAGGCGCCCCATTCGGATGCGATTGCACCTTCCTGCTCCAATTTCAGCAACAACGGATACAGCGTGCCTTGGTTTACGGCGAGCAGGTCTCCACTGATCTGCTCGATACGCCGGGCAATCCCATAACCATGCAGGCTCCCCAGAACATCAAGTGTCTTGAGAACCATGAGTGCGAGGGTGCCCTGCGGGACGTCGCTCTTCTTCATGACGATTCCTTTTGGTTAACAACAGAAGTATGCCACGGCTTCTTTTGGAAAGCAACAGGAGTGATTGGCACTGGCAGAGAGGTTTGTCGTTCCTGAGATCGTGACGGAAGACTTTGACTTCCCTGACTTTGCCGTGCTCGCAGTTGTGGAAGCGCGAATAAGCGTGGGTCGAACTTGAATTATGCTCATTCATGGTTCGATAGCACTTTGGATCGGACCATCAAGGCTGGATTGGTCATGGTAAGCCGGCCAGCGTTCGCTGATCTGACTAGGCATGATCCTCGGTTGACCATGTCAGCCCAAACAACGCATCCACGGCGATTTCGCGTCGCCCAACCGGATAGGAGTCGCCTACGCGTACCTGTGCGGCGGTCACTTCGCGCTAAATCCCCAACTCACTCACTGGGGATGAACTCGTACCCCGGAAGATCGGCGAGTGTGGGGGAATCCGGTTGCGTGCCGGCGATGGGGCGCGCGGAACGCTGAGCGGCAAGATAGAATGCATCGAACTCTCTTTTTTTCGCACCGGGGAGGAATCGTCCGATGGCCTCGGGTTGGGCTGCGATGAGGATCGGAGCTGCATGGGCTCTCGCGGTTGCAGCCGCGGGGTTCGCGGCGCAGCATTGCGCGGCACAGGCCGCGGGCGCAGCTGCTGCCGGTGACAGCGGTGCACAGGCCGTCACGGTGCTGGGCCGGCCGGAGGTGCAGCTGACCGGTCCCTGGCGCTACCATGCGGGCGACGACCCGCGCTGGGCGCAGCCTGGGTGGCCGGATGCTTCCTGGCAGACCATCGACCCCGATAGCGACGACGACAAGGATTCCCCGGTCGCCCCTTTCGCCTGGGTGCGGCGGGCGGTGCGCTTTGAGAGAAGCGATCCGGAACAGAAACTGGTCCTCTACGTTAAGGCACAGGACACCTACGAGGTCTACTGGAACGGCCGGAAGATTGGCAGCGAAGGCGAGGTTCCGCCGCGCTTCAACTTTCCCTACCACGAGGCCCGCATCTTCGAACTGCCACTGGGGAATGCACAGGCTGTGAGCGGCGTGATCGCCATCCGCTACTGGTGCCGCAAGCCCTACTCCATCGGGATGAACTGCGGCCTGTTCAGCACGCCTTACATCGGCGAGCTTCACGTGGAGCAGGATGAAATCGACGGGGCCGACGCGCGCCAGATCACCCAGGTGCTGGCGCTGATCGGCAGCGGTATTCCCACGCTGCTGGCGGGCCTGCTGGCGCTTGCCGCGGGGCTCCGCCGCCGCGACCGGATTCTGCTGCTGGCCGGGGGGCTGCTCATCTCGGTCGCCTCGCAAAACTTGATCGACGGCCTGCCCCACGTTCTGCCTGACAACTGGGGCGACGGGATCTACGCCCTGGCCAACTTCGTCGCCAGCGTTGCATCGCTGCTGCTGGTTGCCTCTCTGCTGGGCATTCTGGAACGCCCGCGGCTGGGCCGCGCCATCCGCATTCTCGCCGCCGTCGTGCTGGCGTGGGGCGTCATCGATGGCGCGCTGTGCGTCTTCGAGGCACACGTCACCCACTGGATGCAGGTTCTGGACGCTATCTCCGCCCTCAAGGATTTTGTGGCGGCCCCGGCACTGGTTCTGGTCCTTGTTGCCGGACTGCGCTCACCGGCGTGGAAGCGGGACTGGCCCTTCATCGGCGGCGTGACGCTCTACGGGCTGATGGCCACCGCATACGACTGGGGAAAACAGTTCCACACCGTTCTCGGTGACCGCTTCGACTGGATCGACCAGGGGTTCTGGGTTCCTGTCGACAAGGTCCAAGTGAATGTAAGCGCCCTGGAAGCCGTCACGTGGATCATGATCGTTGCGCTGCTCTACACCGTGGTGCGGCACCTGGCCGCCGAGCGCCACAAGCAGGAGCGGGTGCAGCAGGAGCTGGACGCCGCCCGCGAAGTGCAGCGCGTGCTGGTTCCGGAATCGCTGCCGCATGTGCCGGGCTACTCGGTGGAGAGCGTCTATCGCCCCGCCTCGGAGGTGGGCGGCGATTTCTTCCAGGTGATTCCTCTCGCCAGCGGACGAACGCTGCTGGCCATCGGCGATGTCAGCGGCAAGGGCCTGCGCGCCGCCATGATCGTCTCCATGATTGTGGGCGCGCTGCGCAGCATCAGCGGCTTCACGGAAGAGCCCGCCGAAATACTCGCCGAGCTCAACCGCCGCCTCTGCGGCCGCATGGGCGGCGGCTTTGCCACCTGCATTGCCGCGCGCCTGGAAGAGCCCGGAACGCTCACCCTGGCCAATGCCGGCCATCTTCCGCCGTACGTGAACGGCATCGAGGCAGAGCTGGGGGGATCGCTGCCGCTGGGGCTGGTGGAGAGCGCCACCTACGAGCAATCCACGCTGGCGATGGCCCCGGGCGACGCAGCCGTTCTGCTGACCGATGGCATCTGCGAAGCGCAGGACGAGCGCCAGGTGCTGTTCGGCTTCGCGCGCATCGAATCCATGCTGCGAGAAGGCGCGTCTCCCGGCGATGTGGCCACGGCGGCCCAGAAGCATGGCCAGAACGACGACCTCACCGTGCTGCGCGTGGTGCGTGCGGTATAACGGTCGGACCCCGATCCCAAGCGACCGTGCGACGGAATGTGTCTCCGGCAGCTCGTAAGCCGCCTGATGCTTAGAACGTGCATGCTGGCGGGCGGCTGGAGTTGTTCGCGAGTTACGCGGTGTGGTGTGGGGAAATCTGTTTGCGCAAAAAAACTGTCGCCTGGGGATTGTCGTTGTAGCGGGGGCAGTACTCGTAGCCGCGGCGCTCGTAGAGGGCGATGGCGGCTTTCAGACCGTCGTGACTGTCGAGATAGATCCAGTCCGTGCCGCGGCCGCGCGCAAAGTCCTCGAGCGCATCCATGAGCCGATCGGCGATGTGCAGGCCGCGCGCCGCCGGCTTGACGTAGAGCCGCTTGCACTCGCCGGCGCGCGCGACGGACGGCAAGGGGCGCAGCACCACACAGCCGACGATTTCTTCGCCAAGATATGCCAACCACATCGCCGCGCCGGGCTCGGCGAGCAACGCCCGCATGGCCTCGGGAGGATCGCGCTTCACCACGTGGACAGCCTCGTAGTACTCCTCCAGGACGGCGAGAGCCGCGGCATGCAGCGCTGCCACTTGCTCAATCCGGATGAGCGGCTCGGGGGCATCACTCGATTGCGCGTACACGTCTCTATTCTGCCCGTGTCGCCTTCAACGACCCAAGGTCGACAAAGGCTTCCCACAGAGCAGCAATTTCCGGATGATCTCGCAGGGCTTCTCCTGCGCAGCAGGTAATCAGAGGCCCGGCGGACAATGAGCACAGTTGCCGTAACAGCGCTTCGGGATCGGCCTTTGCTCTTCCGGCAAGGTCAGCGAAGAGCGCCGCAAAGTACGCGCGGTCGCGTTGCTGCACAATGCTCTCCCATCCGGCGCGTACCCGGAGGCGCAGTTCCGATCCTTCGCCGGCTGCCGCAATCAGAATGCAGCGCTGTTCAGGCGATGGCCTGTCTTCCGGCACTCCCGGCTCGTAGGTGAGAGCACAGAAGCGCTGGATGTTCAGAGTGTTCGAGCTGGGGGATCGCTCTTCCATTTGCATAGGAGTTCTCAAATGCCGCGAGCACTTCCTCGAAGGTCTTTTCCAGATAATCGGCCCGGCAGAGTCTTTCAATACATGTGTGGAAATTCTCCAAAGCAGACTCGACGAGCCAGGCTTCCGGGATCTCCTGCATTCTCTTGAACAGCCGATCTGTATCTAAAGTACTGGAGATTCGGCGCAGGCGCCTGCTTATTTTTTCGGCGTCGGGAAGCGCATACACGCGTGTGTCCCAGTAACGCGGCCCCGTCAGCGGTGTCTTTCTGCTGCCATCCGGGCCGCCAAACATATGACCATGATCCACGAAGATGGCGTGCAGCCCACTTGAATACTCGGTGAAAATGCTTTGCCGGTTATCGCGATGATCGGCGCAGAGATCCACCAGCCAGGCAAGCCAGAAATCGGAGCGATTCGCAACGCGGCGGATAAAGCTTCCCGGCAGCATTTCGTAGATACGGCCGGCGGGCGCCGCGACCACACGGCTGCCGAAACAGAGGCCGGTCTCCAGCTCAACACCGCTGTTGAATTTCGCCATGCTGCAGTTCGGATACCGGAGCAGAAACGTTCGCGGGATCAGAACCGTCGTCCATTCCGGCACCGGAAGGCCGAGCGCCCGGTAAAGCTCCGTTCCGAGAGCTTCATTGCAGAGAACGTTGGGTCCCTGCGGGTTGTTCGCGAACTTGACTACGTATTGTCGCCCGTCGCTGGCATCCACCAGCATCGCCTGCGATCCGCCAGTCAGCCTGCGGACGAATCTGCCGGCCGTGACAGAGGTGCTTCGGCATTTAAACATTCACCCATCCTCCCGACGATATGGGGGAGGCGTGCCCGAAATGTTCCTTTTCAGGAAGGCAATATCGCCACTAAGCCATCAAAAGAAGTTAAAAAGCGCAGCAAACACCCACAGGTGCTCTTGTGTATCGGAGACCCGAATCCGGAGGTAACCGGACCGATTCTCTCGCCAGTTAATAACTATTAAGACATTTTTATACGATTCAGGTGGTCCCGCGGGAAATGGATCAGGAATGAACTTTGGACTGTGACGGCCATCACAGAGCTTTCCTGCGGTGCGGGCGGTTTTCCACAATCACATTTATCACATCTTTGTGTATACTGTGATTGCAAACGGACTCTCGCTTTCCATTGGAGGCACCTATGATCCGCAAGACCCGCCTTTTTACTCCCGGACCCACCCCGCTGCTGCCCGCCGCCCAGTTCGCCATGGCTGCGGCCGACATGCATCACCGCACGCCGGAGTTTCGCGCGTTGTACCAGAAGGTTCTCTCGCAGCTCAAGGTTTTCTACGGCACCAAGAACGATGTGCTGATTCTCGCTTCGTCCGGCACCGGCGCCATGGAAGCTTCGGTCTGTAACCTCACTTCGCCGGGGGACAAGGTGCTGGTTCTGACCGCCGGCAAGTTCGGCGAGCGGTGGCGCGACCTGGCGAAGGCGTTTGGCTGCGAGCCGGTGGTTCTGTCGGCGCCCTATGGGCAGACGTTCGATCTGGCAGAGGTGAAGAAGGCGCTGACGCCGGAGATCAAGGCCGTGTTTATGCAGGCCACTGAGACGTCGACGGCGGTGCGCCACGACGTGGAAGCGGTGGCCAAGCTGATCAAGGAAGTCGCGCCGGAGACGCTGCTGGTGGTGGATGCGATTACGGGGCTGGGCACGACGCACTTCGACGTGGATGGCTGGGGCGTGGACGTGCTGATCGGCGGATCGCAGAAGGCGTTCATGATTCCGCCGGGCCTGGCCTTCCTGTGCGTGAGCGATAAGGCGTGGGCGGCGATGGAAAAGTCGAAGAACCCGCGCTACTACTTCGATCTGCGCAAGGAGCGCAAGAATGCGGTGAAGGGCGAGAGCGCGTATACGCCGGCGGTCGCATTGATTGCCGGGCTTGGCGCCGCGCTCGACTACATCGCGGGACAGGCGGGCGGCGATCTTGAGAAGGGCCGCATTGCGCTGGTGGATAACGCGCAGGTGAATGCAGCGGCTACCCGCGCCGGGCTTCTCGCGCTGGGCTTCACGCTGTTTGCGCCGTCGGCTCCGGCTGCGGCGGCTACGGCGGTGGCGGTGCCTGAGGGAATGGATTCGAGCGACGTGGTGAAGGCGCTGAAGACGCGCTTTGCAGCGGTCATCGCCAACGGACAGGGCGAGATGAAGGGCAAGATCTTCCGCATCGCGCATCTGGGCTTCTTCGACTATCTCGACACCATTGCCCTGCTCGGCGCGCTGGAGCACATCGCAAAGGACACGCTGAAGCTGCCGGTGGAATACGGACAGGCGGTGGCGGCGGCGCAGAAGGTGTTCGCCGAAGCAGCGAAGTAGGCGTGGGCCGTGGACCGTGCGCCGGGATGGGCTGCGCGCGGTCCATGAACCACCGCCACGAACCACGGTCCACGATTCACGGAGCACCCATGCCCGAACTCACATTTGGCGAAAAACTCGTGATCGCGCGCAAGCAGCTCGACCTGTTCCAGTACCAGATGGCCGAGAAGCTGGGCGTGCATCCCAACTCGATCTGGAAATATGAGCGCGGCGAAGGCCGCCCGCACGCCGCCGTCGTGCGCATCTTCGAACTGCTCTGCGAAAAAGAGGGCATCAAGTTCGACGAATACACCTCCGCCGCTACCGATAAGGGAGAAGCCATGAAGATCGTTCTTGCGGAAAAAGTATCGCCCGCCACGCTCGCTGTGTTTGCAGCCGAGCCGGGCTGGGAAGTATTGACGCACGACAAGCTGCCGGATGGCCTGCCCGCCGCGCTCAAGGATGCCGATGCCCTGGTGGTGCGCTCCGCCGTGCAGGTGGACGATGCGCTCATGGAGCACGCGCCCAAGCTGCGCGTCATCGGCCGCGCCGGCGTTGGCGTGGACAACATCGACGCGGAAGCTGCCACACGCCGCGGCATCGTGGTGATGAATACGCCGGGCGCGAATGCAATCGCCGTTGCCGAGCTCACCATCGGCCTCATGATTGCGCTGGCGCGGAAGCTTTCCGCGGCCAACAACAGCATGCACGCCGGCAAGTGGGAGAAGAAGAATCTGCAGGGCGTGGAGCTGCGCGGCAAAACGCTCGGCATCCTCGGCCTGGGGCGCATCGGCCTGGAAGTGGCAAAGCGCGCGCGTGCGTTTGGCATGGAGATCGTTGGCAGCGATCCCTTCGTCTCCGCCGCCGTCGCCCGCGAAAATGGAATCACTCTCGTTACGCTAGAAGAGCTCTTCGCGAAGGCCGACTACCTGACGCTGCACGTGGGCCTGACGCCGCAGACTGCCGGCGTGATCAACGCGAAGAACATTGCCGCCATGAAGAAGGGCGTGCGCATCATCAACTGCGCGCGCGGCGAACTGGTGGAAGAAGCCGCGCTTGCCGAGGCACTCAAGTCCGGGCAGGTGGGCGGCGCGGCGCTCGACGTGTTCACGGTGGAGCCGCCGAAGGATTCGCCGTTCTTCGGACTCGACAACGTAATCCTGACGCCGCACATCGCCGGATCGACTGCGGAAGCGCAGGAGGCAGTGGGCATTCAGATTGCGCGGCAGGTGCGCGAGTATCTGAAGCTCGGCGTGGTGCAGAACGCGGTGAACGTGCCGTCGCTCACGCATGAGGAGTACGTGCAGCTTGCGCCCTTCATCGATCTAGGCGGGCGGCTCGGCGCGTTTCTCGCGCAGACGGGCAAAGGCGGCATCGAGGGCATTCAGCTCTTCTACGGCGGCGCGCTCACTGAGGCCAAGACCGACCTGGTGCGCAACTCCGCCATCGCCGGCCTGCTGCAGGGTTCGGAGAACGTGAACCGCATCAACGCGGCGACCGTCGCCGAAGAGCGCGGCATCCGCGTGCACGAAGAGAAGCAGAACGGACATCGCGGCGGCGCCGCCAACCTGCTCTCGATCGAGCTGCATTCGGCCGCCGGCACCAGCCACGCCACCGCAACCGTGATTCACGGCGAACAGCCGCGCATCCTGGAGTTCGACGGCATCGATGTGGAGGCTCCGCTCGAAGGCAATTTGCTGGTCTGCCGGAACGTCGACGTGCCCGGCGTCATCGGCAAAATCGGCACCATCCTCGGCGAGCACGGCGTGAACATCGCCAACTTCGCCCTAGGCCGCGACCGCTCCGGCATTAAGCCGGTGAAGGCTCTGGCGATTGTGCAGGTGGACGCGCCGGTATCCAACGATGTGCTGCAGGCGCTGATGAAGATCGAAGCGCTGCTCGAAGCGAAACTCGTCACCCTCCCCGAGTTCGCCAGCTAACCACTCGCTAATCTCTCTCCAACAGCAACGCCCCGGTCCACTCCGGGGCGTTCGCTTTGCTTGTTCCCTTGCCTTTACCCCATGGGCCCCTTGTGCCCCAGCAACGTGCAGATGTACGCAAGCTGTCCTGCGTGATACGTCTCGTGCACGGCCATAAAGTTCACAAAGCCGCTCATCTTGCCGTCGGCGCTGGGCGGCCCGGGATTCGGCGCAGGCTGCGCCAGCGCGCTGTCCGCCACATTTCCCAGCACACTCTCCAGCATGGTGGCCGTCTCCTGCCATGCGTCCATCAGTTCCTGGCGTGAGGGAAACGGAGCCGCTTCTTCAAGCTTCACGCCGCGCGCAAACTTGCTCAGCCACGGCTTCGACCACTCGTGCCCCAGGCGCGCCGCGATTGCCTTGCGCGACCACACCAGATGGCCCACGATCCACGCCGCATGGTTCGACGTCGCGCTGGGACGCCGCAGCCATTCCTCGTCGGATAGCTCCTTCACCGCAGCATCTACAAAGCGTTGATTCAGGCGAAAGCTATCCGCAGCCGTCGCGATTACAGATGGAACAGGCATATGCATGACCTCCATATCCGATATGGAACGGATACGGCACGCCCCCGCGCGCGGTCAAGGCGCCGGGTGTGAATTGTCCGTGTCTTTAAGCTGCGTTGCGGCCAGAATCGGGCTCGCCTGCCGCATCGTTCGGGCCCGCTCCTCCCGTTCCGCCTGCGATCTCGCGCACGCGCGCCACCGCGTCTTTCAGCGTCGTAATCACCTCACCGGCGTCGTCGCCAGTCGCCCTTCGCCTGAACTCCTCCACATCATCCTGCAGGTTCCACGCACCGACAACAACCCGCAGTTCAGGGTGGCGCGCCTGCACCGCCCGATACAGCCGATGCATGCGTGTGATGGCGACCGGCGGCAGCGCGCACAAAAACACAACATCGGGCATCCGCTCTGCAATGGATCGCAGCACCTCATCGAGCCGCCGCACGCGCACCGCCCACGCCTCGATGACTGCACCATCCAGGCACTGCGCCAGCATTGTGGCGGCAAGCTCATCCGTTTCATCGCGCGCGGGTATGCATTGGACTTTTATTTTTCGCTCCGGCATATGGCGCGGAACCACGGCCTCGGTCGCGCCGGCAGCCGGCGATTCTCCGTTCTCGCGCCACCCCAGTTCCTCGACAAAGTTCCGCGCGCTGCGCCGCACAAAGCGCCCCGTGGCCTCGTCCAGGCTCCCGTTCAGGCGGTCTTCCTCTGCCAGAACCAGCGCCGGCACCAGCACCTTGTCGTAGGCTTCCTCCAGCGTGCTTCGGTCCGCGGCAGACTCCAGGATCTCCCCTGCCTCGCGCCGGTCGCGCGCCAGCAGCCGCTGATAGAAGCACATCCACGATGGGATGGTAGGCTTGTCGCCCAGCAGAATCGTCAGGAATTCGAGCGACGGAATATGCCGCCCCATCACGACGACGCAAACCGTGATGGGAATCGAAAGCGCGAGCCCGACCGGCCCCCAGACCAGCGTCCAGAATGCCGCGGCGATCAGGATGGCGAGCGAAGCAAGTCCGGTGTGCCTGCCGTAGATGCGCGGCTCGGCAAAGTTCGCCGTAATCACTTCCATGCAGAAGAAGATGCCGGCGATCAGCAGTGAGCGCGTCCAGCCATGAAAGACGGCCAGCGAGAGCAAGGTTGGCAGCAGGGCCGCGATGGGCGCACCAATGTACGGAATAAAACGGGCCAGCCCGGCCAGCGCCCCAAAGAACATCGCGTGCGGCAACCCGATAAAATGCAGCGCGGTGAAAATGATGGAGCCGTAGACCGTGTTCACCAGCAGTTGCAGGCTGAAGTAACGGCTGATGCGGCGGCTGGCGTCGTCCATCGCCTGCGTCAACACCGTCAGATTGCGGTCGCCGCTGAGCCGCATCAGGCGATTGCGCAGGTCCTCGCGCTGCAGCAGCACAAAGAAGGTGAACACGATCGTGAGCAGGGCGGTGGCCATCGGCGCCAGGATTCCACCCAACTGACCCACACGGTCCGGCGGCGGGCCCACCTCGCGTACCTGGACTGGGTGCTCGGGAGTGGTTCCCAGCGGCTTCTTCGCGGCGTCCTTATCGCGCTGCAGCACGGGGGCGGCAGTTGTGTTGGCAATGCCAATCTGATCGCTCAGGTGTTCGATCTCGCGCTGTGCGCGCCCGAAGGCAGAGTTACTGGGCTTGTGGATGGCGTCGATCTTGCGGGTGATGTTGTCGCGATACTGAGGCAGGTCGTTGGCGACGCCAACCAGTTGGGTAAAGAGACCCCATCCGGCGGCGCCCAGCAGCAGCACAAACCCCAGCATCACCACAATCACGGCAGGGAGGCGGCCGAGGTGAATCCGCTCCAGCAGACCCACTAGTGGAGCGAGCAGAAATCCGAACAGAATCGCAAACGCCAGCGGAACCAGCAGCACTTTGCCCAGATACAGCACGGCCACGATGACCACCGCCATCGTGACCATCCAGAGCCGCGATAGCGTGCGGGCGGTTCCTGCGCCGTTCATGCGCGAACCTCACGATTACACCGCTTGTTGCCAGAACCGCCGCGTCCTGTGCGCATGCCCGTCCGTTCCGCGCCCAGCCATCAGATCAGGCGCAGCTTCTCACAGACCGGTTAGATGCTGGAGCAGCTCGGTCCCGCGGGCCGGCCCCCGTAAACCGCTGAAAAGCAGAACGGGCGCCCCGAAGGACGCCCGTCTGTCGCATATGCAACATCCGCTTATGCCCGGCTCAGGTAAGCTCCCTCGCTGGTGTCCACGCGGATCTTCTCGCCCTCGTTGATGAACGGAGGCACCTGCACCACCAGGCCGGTCTCGGTCTTGGCCGGCTTGGTCACGCTGGACGCGGTCGCCGACTTCAGCCCGGGCTCGGTCTCGACCACTGTCAGCTCCACAAAGCTGGGCAGTTCGATGCCTACGGCCTGACCGTCGTGATAGCTCACCTTGATCTGCAGGTTCGGCGTCAGGTACTCCACGGCATCGCCCAGCGTGGAGTGCTTGAGCACCGTCTGCTCGTAGTTCTCGGGATTCATGAAGTAGTAGTCGTCGCCGTCGCTGTAGAGAAACTCCATCGCCACTTCATCCACCACCACGCGCTCAATCGCGTCGGCGGAGCGGAAGCGGTGCTCGAACATCGCGCCCGACTTGAGGTTGCGCAGCTTGGCCTGGATGAACGCGCGCAGGTTGCCGGGCGTGCGGTGCTCCACCTTGAACACCAGGTGAAGCGTGTCATTGTGCTTGATGATCATGCCCGGACGCATCTGGGTGGCGGGAATCGCCATACGGGAAAACTCCTTGCTGGTGCGCCGCACGGCGCAGAAAAATCGGCTTCAGCCCAGCTTTCATTGTAACCGTGGGCCGCGGACCGTGGTTCGTGAGGCGTAGGTAGTGGGGCTTAACCGTGAGGCGCGGGTCGGGAGCCAGGGGCGATCGTGAATGGGTGAAAAATGGAGGGGTGTAACGGCACATCGGCGAGATCGGGGCTCACGAACTGCGGATCATGCACCATCGCCCAAGCACGAACCGCAATTCACGGCTTCACGCTTTCGGATTTCACCCATGCGCGATTAAGCGGGCTCGCGATCACGGTTCACGATTCACGCCCCACGGCCCACCACCCACGACTCACGGTTCAGCCCTACGGCTGCGCCGGCTCGTAGGGCTCAATCTTCAGCAGATCCGTCAGGATGCCGCGCTCCTCCGGCGAGAACTGCTCCTGATACCGCTGCGAGTTCAGCACGATGCCGCGCTGGTCCGGGGGCACCGCGCGCAAAGTGCGAAAAGCGTTCTTCATCAGCGCCTGCCTGCCCGGCGGCAGCGTTGTCCAGGTGCGCGCCGAGCGATTCACCGCCATGCGCTCCTCGGGCGAAAGCCGCTCCAGATTCTCCGCCCGCGCCAGCCGCCGCTCCCGCTGCTGCGTGCTCAGGCGATTCACATCGCGCAACTGCTGCACGAGCCGCTGCTGCTCACTCGGCGCCAGCCGCCGAAAGCTGGGATCGCTGCGCAAAAGCTGCTCCTGCTTGGGCAACGGCAGATTGGAGTGGGTCTTCAGCCAGGATTGCAGATGCCCGGGTGGCGCATCGATGGGCCGGGCATATCCGGGATAGACAGGGCGCGGCGAACTCGGACCAAGGTACGGCGGTCCGGGATACCGCTGCCGCTGATTCGCCGAGCCGCTCGGCGCCGACTGCTTGGCCGGCGGCCGAGCCGCGGGCCGCGCGGCGTGCGCGCCTCCGCCGTTATGCTGGCCGCGCCCGTGCGCCCCCTGACCTGTGAAGTAGCTCACTGAGAAAAAAAGCACGGCCGCGCACGCAGCCATAGCCGCGCGGCGCAGTGCCGTTGCTTTCTTCCACCCCAACATTGAACTTCCCCTTTAGCCAGACGACCGTCTCCGGCCGTCGCCTAGTTTTGATCCCCTGAGATCGTTTCCATCTGGTCCAGCAACTGCGCATTGTTGTCCAGCAACTGCAGATCGTGTACAACCGCCGTCTGCGCCGGGACCGCCGGGGGCTCCTGCCAGAACTCATTCAGGTATGCGCCGCCACCCACCAGCAGCAACACCGTCAAAACTGTCGCCGCAACCGGGCGCGTTTGCAACTGAGCGCCCAGGCTTAGCTGCGCTCGCACTCGGGCCCAGAATCCTGCCGGCGCGGCCTGTTTCTCTTCGTTGAGTCGCGCCTGAAATCGAGTCATAAAGTACGGGCTCGGTTCCGGAGCCTCCCACGCATCCATCAGAGCCATCGTCGAACGCAGCTCCTCCAGCTCCTTGCCGCATCCCGCGCAGCCGCTCACGTGCTCCTGCACCGTAACCGGCGCGGACGCCGGGTCCAGCAGAAGCTCCGCCAGCTTCGCTTCCATCCCCGCGCACATTGTCTTGTTCGGCTCCATCACAACCACTCCAATCCTGCTCTCACGCTCCCTGATCTCTCTAACACCACTTGCTAAACAAACTCTCTCAGCTTTTCGCGAAGTGTTTGATACGCTCGAAAAAGCAGCGACTTGGTCGCCGACTCGCTCAGCTTCAACACTTCCCCGATCTGCCGGTAATCCATTCCCTGATACTTGTGCATCACCACGGCCATGCGCTGCCGCTCGGGCAACGCCATCACATGCTGACGAATGCGCGCCATCCGCTCGTCTCGCAGCAACCGCTGCTCCACCGTCGGATCGTCATCGGCCACGTCGGGAGTCGTTCCCGTCTCCGCATCCGGCACATCCAGATAGACATTCTGCGCGGCCCGTTCATGTTTGGTATCGCGAGCGTGATTCACAGCCACGTTTGTCGCGATCCGGTACAGCCACGTGGTGAACTTTGCATCTGCCCGATAACTCTCGCGGGCGCGATACACGCGCAAAAACACGTCCTGCGCCAACTCTTCCGCAATCGCCTGGCTGTGCACCATCCGGTACAGAAAATTGATCATGGGCCGGTGGTATTTATGCACCAGGAAATTGAATGCGGATTCGTCCCCTGCCGCCGCGCGCAGCATGATCGCGGCATCGCTCGCCGGATCTGCCGCGGCCGGACGCGCTTCAGCGCCGGCGTGTGAGGCGGGCGCTCCGAATGACGGCCTGTCGAGGACGAGAGTCGCCATATCCTCACTGACACCATCCTCGACGAAAGGTTGCGGGGGGCCTTCTTCCTCTGCTGAATTTTTTCGCTCTCGATCGTCTTCCGGGTCCCGGCCGCCTCCGCTCGCGCCGCCTCCCGATCCGCGAAACATGACTCCCATGTCCGGCGAGCCGCCGGCAGCGAAAGAACCGCTCCATCCTCCCATCCCGGAGAAGCTCCACTCGAATCGGATTGTCCCGTTACGGAAAAGCATGGGGTCGATGGACTTGCACGCGGCGCCCACGGCACTGCAGCCGTGGTTTGGCCGTAAAGCCCTGCTGGTGTTACTCTAACCTACGGGAACCCCGATCCGGCCAGTTCATATGCCGGGTTCGTCCTTCCGGCGCCACCCGCGCCAGATTTCCCACCCAGGGCGCTTAACTCAGCGGTAGAGTGCCACCTTCACACGGTGGAAGTCGCAGGTTCGAATCCTGCAGCGCCCACCATGCACCTGCGGTGCGGCTAACTGCGCCTTCGGCGCGGGATCCCGATGCGAACTTTGCCATTTCGCGGGTCGCTGCTAAGATAAGAAAGTCCTTCGTGGGGCTGTAGCTCAGCTGGGAGAGCGCCTCGTTCGCAACGAGGAGGCCAGCGGTTCGATCCCGCTCAGCTCCACCAATTCCTTCCTATATCCGTCCACTCCGGTCAGGATTTCGCCTGCGGGCTCAGACCCCCGCAATACGGCTCAAGTGATCACCGACCACTGTTTGAGCGCCGCCTCCGGGATGCGCGTTCTCCGGGCAATCGCGCCGAGCATTCCTGGCGCGACCGCCAGCGCCGCCGGCGCCATTCGCTGCCCCGCGACCGTCACCATCAGCCGCGAGAGACCCGTAGCCAATCCCATTCCGCCCCGCAGGTCCCGCACCAAACCGGCCTGATACTCGGCCGCCGATCCGCCCCGCAGAAAGCACTCTGTTGCCAGCGCCGCCGAGTGCAGCGCGATCGACATCCCATCGCCGGTGAACGACGGAATCACCGCCGCCTGATCGCCCAGCCGCCACAGGCCGTCACCGGCTACCTCGCGCGCGGCGAGGTAGCCATACGGAATCGCCGAGATCGCCAGCGGCCGCTCCCAAAGCGCCTCCGCGCCCGCCAGCCTCTGGCGCACCAACCCATTTGCATCCAGCAGGTCGCGCAGCAACTGCTCCCATCCGCCTAGCCGGCGCAACTCCTCGCGCCGCACCACCAGGCACAGGTTCGCAATCCCATCCTCCACAAGCGCCAGCCCGCCGTAGCCTCCGCGAAACAGAAACAGATCCATCCATCCGCGCAGAGCCGCCGTCTGCGCTTCGGCGAGCCGCCAGTGCAGCTTGAATCCGACGAGGTCGTTCTGCCGCCCCGCGCCGCGCGCCCAGCCGCGCAGGTCGTGCTTGCCCGTCGCCAGAAACACGTTGCCGCCCGTCACCGTGCTCCCATCCGCCAGCCGCGCCGTCCAGCGGCCGCCTTCACGCGCCAGGCCCTCTACACCGACGCCTCGGCGCACACGGCAGCCGGCCTCCGCGGCACGCGCCAGCAACGCCTCATCCAGCACCGTTCGCGAGAGGGACAGCGCGGCAAAGGGCAGCTCCGCCTCCACCACCTTGCGCGCCGTCGCAACACGCAAGCCGTGGATCGCCGCCGCGCCCAGCTCCAGCGGTTCCACGGCCGCCGCGCGCAGATATCCAACCGCTTCGGGACTCAGGAACTCGCCGCACACCTTGGCATGACGCCCCCGCTCACGCTCGATCAGCAGCACATCGCGCCCGGCGTGTGCCAGGCACAATCCCGCCATGGCTCCGGCCAGGCCGCCGCCGATCACCACGCATTCCGCTGCCGCGCTCATCGCTTGTTCCGGCTTACCCGCAATCGCCCCGGCGTGAATCCGCGAATCTGCACCTCGGTCAGGTTGAGCCCCGCAGCCGCGCAGTACCGCTGCCAGTCGTCGTCGCGGAACGCCCGCGCAATCGAGACCGGCCCGTCATGCCGCACAAACGGATGCAGCCGCAGCATCGAGGCAAACCACCGGAACAGGGTGTACGGGACCGGATGCCGCGAAAGATCGTTGATGCACCAGCCAATGGCCGCGTGCTCCTCCATCCAGCGCAGAAAGCGCACGATCTCCGCGTCCTCAAGATGATGCGTGAAGAGCGAGCTGACCACCAGGTGCGCCTGCTGCTCCGGCGTGTAGGCGAACACATCCGCGGCCACGTACCGGATTCGAAGCCCCGGTTCCGTCCTCTCCGCCGCAATGGCCGCCGTCTCGGCACTCAGGTCGAGCCCCGTCAACTCCATCGCCACCGAGTTCGACTTTGCCCAGCGCGCGATACGCCGCAGCGTGTCGCCGAACCCGCACCCCACATCGAGCACCCGCACCGGCTCGCCGAGCGCTCGCATGCGCGGCAGCAGAGCATCCAGCCAGTTGAGGATCGGCCGATACCCCAGCAGCAACCTGTTGATCAACTCCAGGTCGCCCAGGTATCCGCGCCTCTCTGCCGGGCTATGCGGCCCGTCCATCCACTCGGGGAGTTCACTGGGCAACGCCCGCTGCGAGAAATCCAACCTCTTCTCCCCTTGTTCCGATATCGCGCTCTCCACCGGCTCAGACTCCATGGAACAGCATCGTCTCCGCGGTTACGCCCGGTCCAAACGACATGGCGCAACCCTGCTGCCCGCTCTGCGCCGCCTGCATCACCTGCTGCAATACAAACATCACCGTCGCCGACGACATGTTGCCGAACCGCGCCAGCACGTCGCGCGAAAAGCGCAGCGCTTCAGGCGGCAGCTCCAGCCCCTGCTCCACGGCATCCAGCACCGTGCGTCCGCCGGGATGCACCGCCCACAGATCCACACTGAGCGGATCGCGTCCGCGCGTGACCTCGCGGCCTGCCTGCTTGAGCGTCTTGCGAATCTCCACGGGGACCTGGCCGGAGAGTTGCATGTCGAAACCGCCGTCGCGAATCTTCCACGTAATCAGATGGCTCGTATCCGCCAGCGTCACCGCCAGAAAGCTGTCGATCGCCAGCCCTCGCGGCTCCGCGCTCACCAGGGTCGCCGCGCATCCATCGGCAAACAGCAGGAACGACAGAATCTGCTCTAGGTCCGGCGTCTCCTGCATGTGCAGCGTGCAAAGTTCCAGGTTCAGCACCAGCACCTTCGCCGTCGGCTCCGCGCGCACAATGTAATCCGCCGTCTTCAGCGCGTTGATCGCCGCATAGCAGCCCATGAATCCGATAAAGGTCCGCTGCACGCTCGGGCTCAACCCCAGGTGGCGGATGATCTCGAAATCGAGCCCCGGCGCATACAGCCCCGTGCAGCATGTCACCACCACGTGCGTAATCTCGCGCCGCTCGCTCTCCGTCAGCTCCAGCCGGTCCAGCGCCGTCGTCGCCAGGCGGGGCGCAAACTGTTCGAACGCCTGCATCCGCCGCGCCGTCGAGGGAAACTGTCCCCGCACATAAAGCCCATCGCGATCGCTCCAGCCTGAGCCGTTGTTGGCAATCGGCTCAATAAATGAGTAGCGATGCTCAATTGCAGCCATCCGCGCCATGCGCCGGAACAGACTGCGGCTCGTGCCTTCGGGCAGCAGGCTTTCGGCGAACTCCACAAACGGCCGGTGAATGTCGTGCGGTGGCGCCGCCGTGGCAATGCGCTGTATATACGCGGTGGTCATCGAGCTCCTTCGCGGGATCCTGTCCGGCGGGTGGGGTCAAATGCTGATTGGACGCGGCTTAGGGGGCTAGGTTTCTCCACCGCTTCATCTTTTATAGATTCTGGATGCGCAGCAGGCTATTCCCGCCGGATCCGGCAGACCCCGGTTTTTGAGCCTACGAATACCGGACAGTCATCGTTGCCGCGCTGTGAACAGCCTGTCTTCCCGGGATCTGCCGTCCATTAAAATCCTCTTCCTTGACGCGCATTTTCCCCATTCCTAGAATCAAAGAAGAGAAGTGCGCGGAATCTGGTGAAAGGCGCAGCCTTAGCAGCGCTCCCAGGATTTCGCTCCGCTGGGGATAAGCCGGAGCAAGCGCAAGGAGTTCAGACAGATGTCTGAGATTCGCATCAGCCCGCGCGAGCGCCTGGTGCTGACCGCCATCATCGAGCTGTACATTGCTACCGGCGAGCCGGTGTCCTCGCAGGCAGTTGCGCATGTCTTTGCCGATCGCGAGGGCCTCAGCTCCGCGACCATCCGTAACGTCATGGCCTCGCTGGGCGAAGCCGGCATGCTCGATCAGCCCCACACCTCCGCCGGCCGCGTGCCCACTGCCGCCGCCTTTCGCTATTACGTCGAGCAGATTACCCAGTCCGGCCGCCTGGCCAGCGGAGCCGATCTTCCCGAGCAGGCCAATCCCCTCAGTTCGCTCTCTGACAAGCAGCGCGAGACCATCAAAGACAGCTTTACCGGCATCCACAGCACCCACGAGTACCTGGAGCGCACCTCGCAGGTGCTCGCGCTGCTTTCGAGCGGCGTCGGCGTGGCGCTCGCCAGCGCCACCTCCGCCCAGGTGCTCGAGCACATTCATTTCTCCCGCCTCGCGCAGGGCCGCGTCCTCGCCGTGCTGGTCACGCAATCCGGCGTGGTGCAGGACCGCGTATTGACCGTCGATCGCGATCTCCCCCACGTCGAGCTCGAAACAGCGGCGCGTTATCTCAATGAGAACTTCCGCGGCTGGCAGGTCGACCGCATTCGCGCCGAGGTGGCGCGGCGCGTCGAAGCCGAGCGCGCGGCTTACCAGGACCTGCTCTCTTCCATTGAAGAGCTCTGCCGCAAGGGCGCCCTGCTCGGCGAGGGCGATCCGACCCTGTTCATCGACGGCATGGCCAACCTGATCGCCACCGAGAGCGACCGCGAGCGGCTGCGCCAGATGCTGGTCGCGCTCGAAGCCAAGCAGCGCCTGGTGGAGTTGCTGACCGCCTACGTCGACGGGCGCCGGCAGGAGGTTCGCGTCGTCGTCGGGCTGGAGCAGGCCTCGCCCGCCATGCAGGACCTCGTCCTCATCGGCTCACCGGCGCGCCTCGGCGATGCCAACCTGGGCACCGTCGCATTGATCGCGCCCACCCGCATCCAATACCAGGAGATGATCCAGGCCGTGCGCTACATCGCGCATCTGTCAGAGAGCATTCTGGATCTGCCTGCGGAGTGAGGCCGCGCCCGCGGCCGGAATCGCGCGGCTCGCTGCCTGCATCCCTCTTGTGCGGGCCAGATTGAGCCGCGAAATTTAAAATGGTAGAAGATGCGAAAAGTTTTGCGGAGATTACGCAGAGGTATGCAAGAACAAGGAACCGAAATGAAGGATATTGAGACCAAAGACGGCGTAGAGCAGCAGGCGGCGGAAAGCTTTGATTCCGCGGCGCCTGAGGCCGCCACCGCGCCCCGCGGCGCAGCCGATGCGCCGGGCGCTGCCGCCGAAGAAACCGTAAGCCGCGTCGAGTTCGACAAGCTGAAGGCCGAGCGCGATCAGTTGCTCGAACGCCTGGCGCGCCAGCAGGCCGAGTTTGAAAACGCACGCAAGCGCGCCGAGCGGGAACGCACCGAGTATCGCGACTACGCCGCCGCGAACGTGGTGGAGCAGTTTCTCCCCGTACTCGATAACTTCGAGCTGGCTCTCAAAGCCACCGGCACCACGGAGCAACTGCGCTCCGGCGTCGAGCTGATCGTCAAGCAGATGGAAGAGATTCTGCGCCAGTTGAACGTGACCGCCGTGCCCGCGGTCGGCGAGCCCTTCAATCCCCATCATCATGAGGCACTTGGCTCCGTGGAGCGCCACGATTTACCCGATCAGCACGTCGCTGAAGAAATCCGCCGCGGCTACAAGATTCGCGAAAAGCTCCTGCGGCCGGCGATGGTGCGCGTCGTTTCCAATCCAAAACAGACGGTAGAATAAAGTGACCGTGAGCAAAGCTGACTACTACGAGGTCCTGGGTGTATCGCGCAGCGCCAGCGACCAGGAGCTGAAGAGCGCCTATCGCAAGCTGGCGATGAAGTACCACCCTGACCGCAATCCGGGCGATCACACCGCGGAGGAAAAGTTCAAGGAAGCCAGCGAGGCCTACCAGGTGCTGTGCGATCCCGACAAGCGCGCGGCCTACGATCGCTTCGGCCATGCAGGCGTGGGCGCGGGCGGACCCGGCGGCTTCGGTGGTTTTTCCGGCGGCGTGGACCTCGGCGACATCTTCGGCGACCTGTTCGGCGAAATGTTCAACATGGGCGGCTCCCAGCGCGGCAGCCGCCAGCAGCGCGGCGACGACCTGCGCTTCGATCTCACCATCGACTTTGAAGATGCGATCTTCGGCGCGGAGAAAGAAGTCAAGATCCGGCGCCTCGAAACCTGCCCCACCTGCAACGGGCGCGGCAGCGCATCCGGACGCGGGCCGACCACCTGCAGCCAGTGCAACGGCCGCGGCCAGATTCGTTATCAGCAGGGATTCTTCTCCGTCGCACGCACCTGCGGCGCCTGCGGCGGCACCGGCTCCATCATCGGCGACCCCTGCCACACCTGCCGCGGCGAAACGCGCGTCAGCAAGGAACTCAAGCTCACCGTCAAGGTTCCGCCGGGCGTGGAAGAAGGCACGCGCATTCGCTACGGCGGTGAAGGCGATGCCGGCCGCTCCGGCGGCCCCAAGGGCGATTTGTACGTCGTGCTCTCGATCCAGCCGCACGACTTCTTCGAGCGCGACGGCCAGGACCTGCGCTGCGTGGTTCCCATCAGCTTCCCCCAGGCGGCGCTCGGCGCGGAGATCGAGATTCCCGGCATCGACGGCCCCGTCTCGGTAAAGATTCCCGAAGGCACACAGAGCGGCAAGGAGATTCGCGTGCGGGGCAAGGGCGTTCCCTTCCTCAACGAGCGCGGTCGCGGCGACCTGGTCGTCAAGGTGCTGGTCCAGGTGCCGCGCAAGCTCACCCGCTCCCAGCGCGAGCTGGTCAACAAACTCGCCGAGCTCATGAACGTGGACAACAAGCCCGCTTCGCCCACGCTCATGGACAAGATGAAGGACCTGCTCAACTAGCAAACTAAGAGATTTGCATCTGAGGGACGGAGTGGCCTGAAACCGAAGGGTCGAAACCTCCGTCCCTCTCTCTGTTCCCCGTCCAGGCGACGCCCCAATCCGATTTTCAAAATTCCATCGCGACTATTTTCCCGAAAGCGCGTTGACTCTATCGTGAGGTTTCCTGCGCCTGTGTCTCCTCTCCGTAAATTCCGCGCCGCCACGCGGCCGGAGAGAGTAGAGTGTTGCCCATAACCGTTCCTGTCGTCTGCAAAACTTCGGAGGAACTGCTCATGACCCGCTTGGTTAGCGCCCTTCCCGTCCTCGTCCTCACCGCCACATGCGCGTCCGCTCAGACCCTGCAGCCATTGCCCCCTGTGAACAACGAGATACCCGTGCAGCAGACGGTCCGCAACGTTCTCGTCGACGTCACCGTGGTCGACAAGTCCGGCAAGCCGATCCACGGATTGACGGAAGACCAATTCACGATCCTCGACAACGGCTCCCGCCAGAAGATCGCATTCTTCGAAGAACACCACGCCACGCCTGCGCCTCCAACCCAACCGGCTGCTCCTCAGCAAGCCGACAATGTCTACACCAACGCGGGCGAAACCTCCAACCACGGCCCCGCGCTCGTCCTTCTCCTCGACGCCCTCAACACCCCCGACGCCGACCAGATGAACGTGCGCATGGCCATCCTGAACACGCTGCGCCAGATTCCCGCCGGCACCCCGGTCGCGGTCTTCACCCTCGATGAGCGGCTACGCATGATCCAGGGATTCAGCAGCGACACAACGACACTCATCGCCGCGCTCGATCAGGTCGCGGCGTGGGCGAAGCAGTCGCGCCTCACCGACAACCCCGGCACCGACTCCTATTTTGACAGTGCGCCCACCATGGGATTCAACAAAGGAAAGGGCATCGTTTTGAATAAAGCGTATGCCGCAACCGGGTTGAAAGGCACCCTCGTTGCTCACGAGCAGGCGCTTCGTATTCACGAACGTGCCGACATCACGCTCAGTGCTTTGCGTGGCATCGCCACTTATTTGGCCCCGCTCCCCGGCCGCAAGAACCTCCTCTGGTTCTCCGGCGCCTTCCCGCTCACCACCCTCCCCCTGGGCCAGACCGATCAGTTCCACCCCGACGCCGCGCAGGATTTCACCCCGGAGATGCGTCACCTCGGCGACCTCCTCTCGCAGGCGCGCGTGGCCATCTACCCGGTTCAGGCCACCGGTCTCGCCACGCCCACCATGTTCATCAGCAACAACAGGGCAAGCGCTCCGCTCACAAACTCACCGGTGCTGCCCAACCAGGTTCTGAACCAATACCGCGACCAAGCCTCCAACGACGTAGCCGCCCACAGCGCCATGGAAGAGATCGCCTCCGAAACCGGCGGCCGCGCCTTCTATGGCACCAACGACTTCGGCGCCGCACTCCGCGACGTGTCGCAGACCGGTGGCGACTACTACACCATCGCCTACGCACCCAGTGATCATAAGTTCGACCGAAAGTATCACAAGATAGCCGTAAAGCTCGACGTTCCGAACCTTAAAGCCATCTATCGCCGCGGCTACTACGCCGACGATCCCGGCACCAGCGGCGCCGCCAGCCTGCCCCAGCCCTCGCGCGTCGGCGCGTTGTTGATGCACGGCGCTCCCGGCGACAACAAGGTCCTGTTTCACGTGCAGATCGTGCCCGCGCCGGTCCAATCCGCCACCGCAAAAGCGATCGTCTATGACGTGAACTGGAAGGTGGATGAAAAGACCGTCTCGTTCTCACAGCTTGCCGACGGATCGCGAAGCGGCAAGATCGATCTCGCGCTGATGGCCTACGATCAGGACGGCAAGCTGGTGGGCAAGCTCGACAACAGCGCCAGCCTGCAGCTCACCGCCGCGCAATATCAGAACTTCCTCGCCTCGGGTCTTCCCTTCCAGCAGCAGATCGCGCTTCCTCAAGGCATGGTCAGCCTGCGCGTCGTCGTAGTCGATCACGCCAACCAGAACGCCGGCGCAACCGAGATCCCGCTCTTTATTGCCGCGCCGGGCGCCGCCCCGCAGGCCCAGGCCCGGTCAACCAACTAGGGCCTGTTAACACTACCTGGGCGGATGGCGTTGCGAGCGAAAACCTGGCCAGACGAGGCGGAGTCCGAAGGGTGTGGCGGGTCCACATTCGAGGACGACAACGAAGTATGGCCAGGTTTTTCGCCGCAACCTTGCGGGACGGGGCCAATTTTCCTCATCTCATCGTCGATCGTCGCTAGCAGACACCCGGTATGCGTCGCTCCTCACTCCTTGACCTGAGAAAAATTGGATCCCGTCGCCACCGCTCAG
>JBKICT010000018.1:0-610539 GCA_046566985.1 Acidobacteriota bacterium
TCGCCCCGCCTTGCGCAGATACAGGCCGGCAAGGTAAAACAATCACGTCTTCGGCCTCTCTCTATGGCCGCTTTTAACCCGATCATGTATGGCCGGATTTAACCCGATCACCGAGGATGTGACGAGGAAGGGGTCCGTTCGTGGTGCAGTGAAAAGCTCGGTTAGTTAACCCAACTGCTTGGTTGGTGGCGGCCTGAGGGATGCAGACCGCCAAAGGATCACGCTCGGAACTCCTCCTGAGGAGCGAGTTTCAGCTCAAATTGGAACCCTGGTTTCTTCCCGTAAATCTGCTCCATCTTGTAGCGGAGTTCGTCCATGGTGTCGCAGGCACTCGCCACACCGATGAGCTTCCAAATGTGTTCGATCAGCTTCTTTAATCCATACTGCTCATTCATCCACTGGTGATAATTCTTGCCGTGAAGAGGCTTCGGGGCGTTTTGTCTGAGCCATTCAGCCACATCCGGGTCAAGGTACTCGTACACCAGTTCCATGACCAGCTTTCCCCAATACTTCGGGCGGGAATTAACCCCTCCCTTCCAGCCGGTCAATCTTCCGAAATGCTCCCATAGCTCATCAGGGAACGTCTTTTCCCACTTCCGCATTTCTTCGGCGAGAAAGAGTTTCAGCTTGACTTGTAGCGCATCCAGAGGGCGTTCGTATTGGAAACCTGTGGCCTCGTCGATCAGAGCGATAATGCCGATTTTTGCGCACGCCGCAAGGAACATGGACGCGCGGCCTGCAATGTTGATCTGAGAGTCACTCTGTAGATCGCCCGCTCGCCACGCCGAGATGTAGGCTTGGCAGATATCGACGAAGGTCTCCGCCTCCATGCCCTTGACTGTCTTGTTCACCACTTCAGGCAGTACGAACTCAACCATCATGCCCGGGAGATCGTGAGGCATGTACTTCTGGAGGGCTTGGACGCCGATGTAGCTTTCCAAATTTCCCCCGCCCTTCCTGTCTGTTAAGAAGTCCGTTGCGCCGGTCCGACTTATGATTCGGCGCTGATCGTTGAGCACATAAACGGGGATGCCTATCGCTAGCTGTCCCGGCCACTTTGCGATGGGCAAGTTGATGGGAACGTTAGGCAGAGCCTCAGCAATGGCCTCTTCTGACGGTTGCATTTCCCCGGGCAGCATGATGCCGGAATCTTTGGCGACCTGGCGCGCCTTTGCCCGCCGCCATCTCTCCATCGCGGCATCCCGGGCCAATTGCTTTCGCTCTTCGGGGGAAAGCCTGTCCATCCGAGCTTTGCCAGATCGTACCCGACCATCAATTGTGCCTTGCTGGTTGCGGTCTTCCATGCCAGTATCAGACCACATTTTTCTAGCATATGCAAGTACTTTGTTTATTTTCCTCGCATAATGCCAGCACATTCGATCCAGAAAGCAAATGCCCGAGCAGCGTTGGACGCACCGGCCGGGCGCCGCTCGCAGCACGGGCCATTCATTGCCATCTTTTTTGGTGAGCCGTGCTAACTAATTCTTTAGTTGTGGGTCTATAACGGATGTAGGCGCACCACAAGAGGCCGCAACCAGGAGAACAATGCCGCCCAAACGCTCCATCACGCTGACCCCCGCCGAGCTCCGGCTGATGAAGGTGCTGTGGACCCGGGGTGAGTCGAGCGTGGCCGACATGGTGGCAGCCACGGCCGACGAGGCGCCGCTGGCCTACACCTCGGTGCTTACCACGATCCGCATTCTGGAGAAGAAGGGCTACGTCACGCATCGTGCAGATGGGCGCGCGTTTCTGTACCACGCGTGTGTCGCGGAAACCGAGGCAAGCCGCTCGGAGGTGCGCCACGTTCTGCAGAGATTCTTTGGCAACTCGCGGGAGCGACTCCTGCTCTCACTACTGGGCGACGAAGAGATTACTCCGGACGAACTGCGGCGGCTGAAGGAAGCCATTGCGCGCATGCCGGAAGACGAAGACACCGAGGTGCAGGCATGAATGAGTTGTCGGCGTTGATGATGCAGCTCTCGGCAACGGCCACCGGCGCGCTTGTTTCGGCCATTTGGCAAGGAACATTGCTTGCCGCGCTGGTTCTGATCGCGGTTCGCCTGTTCCCCGGGCTCAGCGCAGCCGCACGCTCCATTATCTGGCTCAATGTTTTCCTGCTGGTCGCGGTTCTGCACCTTGTTCCGCTGGCGATGCAAGCCTCTGCCGCGGCAGCCGATCATACCTTCCATCTGGATCCCCGCTGGAGCCTGGCTGTCGCCGCTGTGTGGCTGGCGCTGTCACTGTGGCGCGCGGGCATGCTGGTGGCCGGCGCTCTGCATTTGCGCGGGCTGGCGCGGCGCGCCGTTCCGGTTGCCGCGGCCGAAGTCGACGATCTTCTGCATACGCCGGGCGGCAAGCGGGTTCAGCTCTGCGCCTCCGATGAGGTGGCGCGTCCGAGCGTGCTGGGCTTCTTCCGGCCGCGCATTCTTGTTCCGCCGGCGCTGCTGGAACGGCTTACCGCGGCGGAACTTCGCCAGGTGGTGCTGCACGAGATGGAGCACCTGCGCCGCCATGACGACTGGACCAACCTGATTCAAAAGATCGGTCTGGTGCTCTTCCCGCTGAATCCGGCGCTGGTGTGGGTGGAAAAGCAGCTTTGCGCGGAGCGCGAGCTGGCCTGCGACGACCGGGTTCTGCACAGCGGCGGAGGAAGGAAGGCCTACGCCCTGTGTCTCACGCACCTTGCCGAGCACGGGATGCTGCAGCGTGGCTATGCGCTCGTGCTGGGTGCGTGGGAGCGCCGTCCTGAGCTGGTGCGCCGCGTGCAGCGCATCCTGAGCGAACCGGCGCGGGCCATGGGAAGAAAGCCGGCGCTCGCGGTCACGGGAGGGTTGGTGGTCGCCGCGCTTGGATGCACCGTGACGCTGGCCCACGCGCCGCAGATCGTCAGCTTTGCTCCCGCCGTGGAGCAGGCGCGGACGCTGGCGCCCATTGATGCTCGCGAGCTGGGTCTGGGTGGTACCGAGCGGCTCGTGAGCGCGACGATGCCGGCCCGCCCGCGAACAATGGTCAAGCCGCTACACGCGACAAAAGCTGTCCCTGCCATCCAACGTCACCGGGTGCGCCGGCAACCGATGCCGGCGACACGCCTGGCCGAGCTGAGAACGCCGCCGCAGCCCATGCCTGAGGCCACGATCGTGATGACGCAGTGGAGTGGCGCTGGTCTTTCCCAGGTGACCATCGCCGCGGTTCCTGTGCTGGAACTGGAGCCGAACGGCACGGTGGTTCGATCCGCGCCGCAGCATAGAAAAGCTGCTGCGGCCTTCACCATGCGCACGGCGTTGGCCGTGGTGACGCCCGACGGCTGGTTCATCCTGCAAATTTAGAAAGCTTCGGAGCCGAAGCAGGGCTCCCGAGAAAAGAGTCAACTTGAACGTTTGGAGAAAAAAGTCATGCCCCAATCAACTAATCGTTTAGTAGGAGTGACAAGAAAGCTCGGCGTCCCCGCTGCAATCGTGGGATCGTTTGCGCTTGGCGCCGCAATCTTTGTAGGCCACGGCCACGTGAGCGCCGCGGCGCAAACCCCGCCGCTCTCCGAGAGCAGCATTGCCCCGCTCACCGCGCTCGATCACGCCATGGAGGCGGTGGCGGCCAAGGTTACGCCTTCGGTGGTGAACATCGCCGTGACCGCGCGCGGCAATGCCGAAGAGGAGCAGGGAGATAGCGGGCAGCAGCAACAGCAGCAGCAACTGCCTCCCGGCCTGCAGCAGTTCTTCGGGCAGTTCTTCGGGCAGGGACAGCAGCCCCAGCAGCCGCAGCTGATGCACGGTGTCGGATCGGGCGTCATCATCTCGCCCGATGGCTATATCGTGACCAATGATCACGTGGTGAACGGGGCGGTGCAGATCAAGGTGACGCTGCACGACCGGCGCGTGCTTCCAGCGAAGGTGGTAGGTGTCGATAAGTTGACGGACCTTGCGGTGCTGAAGATCGATGCCACCAATCTGCCGTCGATTGCGTGGGGAGACTCGACGAAGCTTGAACCGGGGCAGACGGTGCTGGCGTTCGGGAGCCCGTTCGGCTACTTCCAGTTCTCCGTCACGCGCGGCATCGTCAGCGCCGTGAACCGGCCCAATCCGTATTCGAACAACAATCGCAAGCCCGGCAGCTACATCCAGACGGATGCGGCGATCAACCCCGGTAACTCCGGCGGCCCGCTGGTGAATATTCACGGCGAGCTGGTGGGCATCAACACGTTCATCATTACGAACAGCGGCTCGTTTGCCGGCGCAGGATTCGCCATCCCCTCGCAGATGGTGAAGGCGACGGCCGACCAGATCATCAAGCACGGCAAGGTGGAGCACGGGTATCTGGGCATCAGCATGAACGACGTGACGCCGGATAACGCGCAGTTCTTCAAGCTGAAGGAGGCCTCGGGCGCCATCGTTGCCGACGTCACTCCGGATTCGCCGGCCAGCAAGGGCGGTCTGAAGCGCGGCGATGTGATCACGGAAGCCAACGGCAACAAGATCGAAAACGGCAGCGCGCTCCAGGTCGTCGTCAGCGAGATGACTCCGGGCACGCCACTCACGTTGACTGTGATGCGCGATGGCAACCCCGTTACCTTGCACCTCACCGTCGGCCAGTTCCACGGCAGTGGCCAGGAGGCGGGCAACGAAGGTGAGAACGGCAACCATCGCGGCCGTCTCGGCGTGACCATCGGCAACGTGGACGATCAGGCGCGGCAGCAGTTCAACATTCCAGATCAGGTCCACGGCGTTGTGGTGACGGACGTGAAGCCCGGCAGCCCCGCCGACGATGCCGGCCTGCAGCCCGGCGATGTGATCCAGGAAGTGAACCGGCAGCCCGTCAGCTCGGTAAGCCAATTCGCCAACCAGGTGCAGTCCAGCCCGGCGAACAAGGACATGCTGCTGCTGGTGTGGTCGCACGGCAACTCCAGCTATCGGACCATTCATCCCGACGAGAACGTGCAGTAAGGCTCAACCAACCGCAACCACGAGCGCCCATCGGATCATCCGGTGGGCGCTCTTCCTTTGCATCCAAATTCGCAGGAGGATTTGCATTGTCCATCTCCCTGCGCGCATGGGAACGCTACCGTGTGCACGCCGGCGATAAGCCGCGCCTGGGCCGCATGCGCGCCGATGCAACCGACCTGTGCGAAGAGAAGAAGGCCGCGCGGAAGGTGCTGAAGCAATATTGTGAGCAGATCAATGAGCTCGCCGCTGTTCTCGCGGCGGAGAACCAGCGCGCGCTGCTGGTGGTGTTGCAGGGGATGGATGCGTCGGGGAAGGACGGCGCGGTGAAGAAGGTCTTCACCGGGGTAAACCCGCAGCACTGCCAGGTCGTGTCGTTCAAGCCGCCCGATCGCGAAGAACGCGAGCACGATTATCTGTGGCGCATCTTCCGCGCGTTGCCGGAGGACGGCAGGATCGGCGTCTTCAACCGCTCGCACTATGAGGACGTGGTAGCGCGCCAGGGGCGGCGCGAGATTCCGCACAGCGAAGCCGTGATGCGCCTGCGCCAGATTGCCGACGTGGAGCGCGCGTGGGTGGAGAACGGCATCAGCGTGCGCAAGATCTTTCTCCACATCAGCCGCGGCGAGCAGGCCAGCCGCTTCCAGAAGCGCCTGGACAACCCCGCCAAGCACTGGAAGGTGGACGAATCCGACTTCGAGGATCGCAAGCACTGGCCGCGTTTCCAGCACGCTTACGAAGAGGCCCTGGCGCGTACCACCACCCGCGAGGCGCCGTGGTACATCGTTCCCGCCGATCACAAGTGGTACCGCGATGCCGCAATCGCCGGCATCGTCCTGGCCGCGCTCAAGCAGATGAAGCCGCGCCTGCCCGATCCGAAGCTGGACGTGAAGAAGCTCGCGGCAAAGATCTAGGGGGCAGGTTTCAGCTGTCAGGTGTCAGGTTTCAGGTGTCAGGGAGCAGGAGCCAGGTGCCAGACCTACCCTCGACTACCTACTCCTTAATCCCTTAGTCCTTCAGTCCCTCAGGCCCTCAGTCCCTCAGTCCCTCAGTCCCAAGTCTCCAGCCCATGCCTTTTGATCCCTGACACCTGAAACCTGACACCTGCATTTTTCGTATCTTCCTGCATCCCCAACCGCACCCCGCTGCGGAATAGGAAGTAGACGTTGAGATCCATGGCCTGGCAACCGGACTTTGAACGGCTCGTCGACGAACACCAGGCGATGGTGTTCTCGCTGGCGCTGCGTATGACGGGCGATCGCGGCCTGGCCGAAGAGATCGCACAGGATGTGTTTTTGGAGATGGACAGGCATTTGGCCAAACTCGAAAGCCCGGAGCACGCGCGGTTCTGGCTGCGGACTGTGGCAATCAACCGCTCGACAGACGCCATGCGCCGGCGGAAGGTGCGGCACATGGACCTGTGGGTGGAGTTGGATGAACAACACGGCGCGCCGGCGGAGGATCGAGTTTCGCCGCTCGCCACGCGGCTGGAGCAGTTGCTTGCGACGCTGCCGGAGGCGCAGCGAGCAGCCTTGATTCTGCGGTATCAGGAAGACATGATGCCAGAGGAGATAGCCGCCACATTGCAGGCGCCGGTGGCGACGGTGAAGAGCCAGTTGCAGCGCGGCCTGAAGCTGCTGCGCGCCAAGGCGACGACGCAGTTAAAGGAGTATCTCCGTGGATTTTGAGCGGATGGACGAATTCGAGCAGGAGCTGCACCAGGCGCTGGAGCGCCGTCCCGCGCCGCCGCTGCTGAAGCAGCGGATTCTGGCGGAGCGCAGCCGCCGCGCGCGCAAACAAAGGAGCTGGATGCCGCACATGACGTTGTGGATGCGGGTGGCCGCATCGCTGCTGATCGCGGTGCTGCTGGGCGGCGGCGCGGAGTGGGGCATTCGCCGCAGTGAAGAGCGGCAACGGGGAGAGGAAGCGCGCAGGCAGGTGATGATCGCCCTGCGCATCACCGGACGGGAACTGAACCAGGTACGCACGCGGCTGGCAACGCACGACCGCACGGAGGAGAGATAACCCATGAAAGCAGAACGTATTGGATTTGCCGTAGCAGCACTGCTGCTGGGTGCATGCGCAGCAGTGGCGCAGGCTCCACAAACAATGCCGGCCCCATCCCCGCTCGAGAAGCAGTTGGCGGCGCGCGCGTCGGACGTGACGGAAGTGACGCTCGATAAGAACATGCTCGGATTTGCCTCCAAGTTCATGAATGGCAAAGAGGGCAACGATGCCGAAACGCGCAAGCTGATCGAGGGACTGCAAGGCATCTATGTGCGCGATTACGAATTCGACAAGGAAGGCGAGTACACGCCCGCTGACGTGGAAGCGCTCCGCCATCACTACGAAGTCGGCGAGTGGACGCCGATTGTAAAGGAGCGCGACCGCAAAAGCCACGAAACCACCGATGTGTTGATGAAGGTGGTGAACGGCGAAACTCGCGGCCTTTTCGTCCTTGACGCCGAGCCCAAGGAGCTCACGCTGGTGCTCATCCTCGGGCCCATTCGCATGGAAGACCTGAGCAAGCTGAGTGGACTGAGCGGACTCAGCGGCCTCGGCGCATTGGGCGCTGCTGACGGGACGCATAGTGCGCCGCAGCCCAAGAAGGGAGGCACGCAATGAAGAGCTTCATCTTCACGTTTACATGCTTTGTAGCGTTGCTCGTCCCGGTGGCCGTGCTGGCCAGCAGCGGCGATGGCTTCGACGGCATCGTGCGCAGCATCGAGACGAAGTACCACGTGCACGCCACGCGAATCCCCTTCATGGGCCTGGTCAGCTCCGTGGGGCATGTTGGCAGCCACGGCGGCGTAAGCAACATGCATGTCGCCGAGTTCGACGACTTCTCCGCGAAGATTGATGGCGAAGATCTGAACCGCATGGTCCAGGAGAAGCTTGGCCCCGAGTGGTCGCGCATGGTGCGCGAGACCAGCAAGCACGGCGCCGAGCAAACGCTGGTCTATGTGCATCCCGAGGGCAAGCGCATGGGCATGTTCGTGCTCGACGCCGATGGCAGCGAACTCGACGTGGTGCAGATGTCTGTCGATCCGGGCCACCTGAACCAGCAGCTCAGTCAATACGGCCACCACGATGACAGCGGCGCATCGGACTGAGTCTGCCCGCGATCTACACTCCTGGGCGTCCCCGGTCTCCACTTAGGAACCGGGGATGAGCTAGCCGAAATCCAACGCCTCGGAATCTTCCCCGCTATATGCCGCGCTAGGCCGCGTCTCTACAATCGGGCTCAGCATGGCCAGCGTTCCTCCAGTGCGCGCATCGGAATATCGCGGGCGGCTTGCGCCTTCGCCGACGGGTTATCTGCACGTCGGCCATGCGCGCACGTTTTTCAAGGCTTACCAGCGAGCGCGCGACGCCGGCGGCGCGCTGGTGATGCGCATGGAAGATTTGGACCGCGAGCGCAGCCGCGCCGAGTACGCCGATGCGGCGTATGAAGACTTGCGATGGCTGGGCATTCGCTGGCAGGAAGGCCCCGACAAAGGCGGCCCGTTCGCGCCCTACGAACAGAGCAGGCGCATCGATCTGTATGTGGACGTCTGGCGCAAACTTCTGCGCGGCGGATTTCTCTTTCCCTGCTCCTGCTCGCGCAAGGACCTGGCGGCGGCAGCCGGAGCGCCCCACGAGTCCGGCGGCAAGAACGAACCGCTGGACGATGAGCCAATCTATCCCGGCACCTGTCGCGGCAAGACTGGTCCGGCTCCGCAGCTGCCCGGCCCCACTGCCGGAGAACTCGAATATCCTCAGGGAATCAACTGGCGCTTTCGCGTGCCCGATGGCGAAGCCATCGAATTCACGGATGGGAATCTCGGAGTGCAGCGTTTCATCGCAGGCCGCGACTTCGGCGATTTCCTGGTGTGGCGCCGCGATGGCACACCCAGCTATCAGCTCGCTTGCGTGGCCGACGATGCGCACATGCAGATCACGGAAGTGGTGCGCGGCGCGGACCTGCTGAAGTCCACCGCGCGCCAGCTTCTGCTCTATCGCGCGCTGGGCATCGAGGCGCCCAAGTGGTTCCACTGCCGGCTGGTTCTGGACCAGCACGGCCGGCGGCTGGCGAAGCGATACGACTCGCTTAGCATTCGGACGCTGCGGCAGCGCGGCCTGACACCGCTGAAGATTCTGGCTGCAGATGTGCCGCTGGCGTGAGGGAGTAGGCAGTAGGGAGTAGGGAGTAGGGAGTAGGCAGTAGGGAGTAGGGAGTAGGGAGTAGGGAGTAGGGAGTAGGGAGTAGGCAGTAGGGAGTAGGGAGTAGGCAGTAGGGAGTAGAAAGCAGAGTTCCGTCCGCTCGGGACAAGATGCGCTGGCGCGGCAAGGCCTTCTACTCCCTACTCCCTGTTCCCTACTCCCTGCTCTTTCACACTGCCGGTGGATTCCGCTCCGGGAAGTTGCGATGCCACCAGTAGGGATAGGTCGGAGTTACTGCGCTGGCATCGTCCAGCTTCTTCACCTGCTCCGCGCTGAGGTTCCAGCCGACCGCGCCCAGGTTCTGCTTGAGCTGCTCCTCGTTGCGCGCGCCCAGGATGATCGACGAAACCGTAGGCCGCTGCAGCAGCCAGTTCAACGCAATCTGCGGCACCGTCTTGCCCGTTTCAGCGGCGACTTCATCCAGCGCATCGACAACCTTGTACAGGTACTCCTGATCCACCGGCGGTCCCGCGGCGGCGGTCTTCGGCAAGCGGCTCTCGGCCGGAATCGGCTGCCCGCGGCGAATTTTTCCCGTCAGCCGGCCCCATCCCAGCGGGCTCCAGATCAGCGCGCCAACCTTCTGGTCCATGCCCGCCGGCATGAGTTCCCACTCGTACTCGCGGCCGACGAGCGAGTAGTAGACCTGGTGCGCCACAAACCGCGTCCAGCCGTAGCGATCTGCCACGGCGAGCGACTTCATCAGCGCCCATCCGGGAAAATTCGAGCACGCGATGTAGCGCACCTTGCCTTCGCGCACAAACACATTCAGCGTCTCCTGCACCTCTTCGATGGGCGTGAGCGCGTCGAATCCATGCAGATGATAGATGTCGATGTAGTCCGTTCCCAGGCGGCGAAGACTGTCTTCCAGCGCGCGCCGCAGATGATGCCGCGACGAGCCCATATCGTTCGGCCCCGGCCCCGTGGGGAAGAATGCCTTGGTCGAGATCAGCACCTTGTCGCGATGGCCGGTCAACGCTGCGCCGAGGATCTCCTCCGAACGCCCGTCGGAGTATCCGTTCGCTGTGTCGAACAGGTTGATGCCGGCATCCATGCAGATGCCGAGCAGGCGGCGCGCCTCTTCCACCTGCGTGCTGCCCCAGGCGCTGAAGAACTCATTGGCGCCACCAAACGTGGCGGTGCCAAAACTGAGCGCGGAAACTTTGAGGCCGGAGCCTCCCAGCAGTCGATATTCCATGGCCATTCGATGCCTCTGTCGCAGCGAAGTTGCGCCGCACGCATTGTGAAAATTACGTCAGCGCCCGGTCCAGATGCACATACCCGCCATCCACAATCAGGTGCTGGCCCGTCGTATGTCCCGACTGCGTGGGCGACAGCAGAAACACCACTGCCGCCGCAATCTCCGAGTCCAGCGTCATCCGCTGGCCCAGCGGAATCTTGCTGGTGATCGACTTGAGCTTGGCCTCGGGATCCGGCAGCGTATCCAGCCACCGCCGATACAGCGGCGTCATCACCTCGGCGGGCAGCACCGCATTCACGCGGATTCCATACGGCGCCAGCTCCGCCGCCCACTCCCGTGTCAGCGCCAACTGCGCGCCCTTGCTGGCCGCATAGCCTGACGTTCCGCCCTGCCCCGTCAGCGCCACCTTCGAGCTGATGTTCACAATGGAGCCCTTCGCGCGCTTCAGCGCCGGCAGCGCATAATGCGCCAGCGCGTAGTAGTGCGTCAGGTTATTGCGCAGGCTGTGCTCGAACCGCTCCACCGATCCGGTCTCGAGCCCTACGCCATCGTTCGCGCCGGCGTTGTTTACCAGCCCGTCGATGCGCCCGAACTTCCGCTCGATTTCCTCAATCGCTGTGCGGCAGCGGTCCAGGTCTTCGAGATGCGCTTCAATCAGCGTGCACTGCGCCTGCCCCGCCATGTCCTGCATAAACTGCTCCACATTCGCCGAGCGCCGGCTGAGCACCACCACCTGCGCACCCTCTGCCAGGCACGCCCGCGTAATGGCCGCGCCAATGCCCGCGCCGCCGCCCGTCACCACAACAACGTGATCTTTCAGTCCGAGATCCATAATTGCGCAAAGTATACAAACACCCGCCGCTCCAACGTCCCGGCCTGCGCAAAGCCGCCATCCTTTCCGCACCCACGCGCTATCCTGATAAGTCCGGCTTTCATCGCGAAGAGGTAACCCATCCATGTCCGAAGAGACTTCCGTTCCCGCAACAACATCCGAGATTCCGAGCAACATCCCCATCGCTGACGGCCCAGTGGCGACGATTGCCACCCTCGGCCAATTCGACGGCCAGTCCGTCACCCTGCGCGGATGGCTCTACAACCTGCGCGAATCCGGCAAGCTGCTGTTTCCCATCTTTCGCGACGGCACCGGCACCGTGCAGGGCGTGGCCCACGTCAAGTCCGTACCCGCGCAGGTTTTTGAGAGCCTGAAAGGTCTCACGCAGGAGAGCTCCGTCATCGTCCGCGGCAAGGTGCGCGCGGACAAGCGGGCGCCAGGAGGATTTGAGCTCGACGTCGAAGACCTCCAGGTCGTCCAGCGCGTTCCCGAGTCCGACCCTTACCCCATCTCGCTCAAAGAGCACGGCGTCGACTTCCTCATGGAGCGCCGGCACCTCTGGATTCGTACCCCGCGCCAGTCCGCGATTCTGCGCATCCGGGCCGAGATCATGCGCGCCGCCGCGGAATACTTTGACTCGAACGGCTTCATCCGCACCGATCCGCCCATCCTCACCCCGGCCGCCTGCGAAGGCACCTCCACGCTCTTCCCAGTCGATTACTTCGGCGACCCCGCCTTTCTCACCCAGTCCGGCCAGCTCTACATCGAGTCCACCGCCCTCGCCCTCGGCAAGGTCTACAGCTTCGGCCCCACCTTCCGCGCGGAGAAATCCAAGACCCGCCGCCACCTCACCGAGTTCTGGATGATCGAGCCCGAGGTCGCCTACATGGATCTCGACGGCCTGATGCAGCTCGCCGAAAACTTCATCAGCCACATCGTTCAGTCGGTGCTCAAAAATCGGCGGGCAGAACTCGACGTGATCGGCCGCGACGCCAGCAAGCTCGAAAACATTGTGCCGCCGTTCCCGCGCCTGCGCTACGACGAGGCGGCAAAGATGCTCAACGAGGCGCACCAGAAAGGCGAGCTCGAAAACGCCTTTGAGTACGGCAACGACTTCGGCTCGCCCGACGAAACCTGGCTCACCAAGCAGTTCGACAAGCCCGTGATGGTGCACCGCTACCCCGCCGCCGTCAAAGCCTTCTACATGGAGCCCGACCCCGCCGACCCCACCTTCGCGCTCTGTGTCGACGTGCTCGCCCCCGAGGGCTACGGCGAAGTCATCGGCGGCTCGCAGCGCGTGGCCAGCTATGAGCTGCTCAAGTCGCGCATTGAGGCGCACAACCTGCCGCTCGAAGCCTTCCAGTGGTACCTCGACCTGCGCCGCTACGGCTCGGTTCCGCACTCCGGCTTCGGCATGGGCATCGAGAGATTGGTGGCCTACGTCTGCGGGCTGGACCACGTGCGGGAGACCATCCCGTTTGCGCGCACGCTGCACCGGATTTATCCCTAGGCAAACGGGGGTGATGTTGAGAACGACGAGTGCGTACTGTTATCGCTTGGGGATCTTTCACGTTCGATTCCCGACTCGAATAGCCGATGCCTCGGCCTCACGTGTATGTGTTAAACTCCTCGAAACTCTGGTTCGAAGAGTACGCAGGCGTGCGGATGCGACCTACATGGACATTGAGCACGGCAGTTGGATCAACAATACGTGTCACGTGTGTTGCGCGAGGCTGAGATGCTGCTGAAGACGTTGTCAATATCAGGTCTATATAAGACCTTGACAATCGATGTAACCTTTAAAGAAGACCTAACCCTCCTAGTCGGAATAAACGGAAGCGGTAAGACAAGCATCTTAAATGTCATCGATTGGCTCTTGAAACCTCACTATGGCAGGTTAGCTCTAGCCGAGTATGAATCCCTATCGCTTACCTTCGTTGAGAACGATGTCACTCATCGACTAACTGCCACGAAGAATTCCGAGAGCTTGGTTGTGTCGCTCGACAAGCCTGGTTCGCAATTTGCCCCGATCACGTTCAAGCTACAACCTGCCGAGGATGAACCTGAGCGCTATTTGGAAGATCTTTACATGGAGGCAACTCCGGATAAGGACGAGGAACCTCTGTGGAACTACCTCCGAGGACTGCCGAAGCCGAGCATCATCACTCTTGACCGAACTATTTCTGCCGAATCTGAAGAAAGGTCCTATTTGGAGGCGCCGGCGAAGCCACGAGCCGGCAAACGATCGACTCCGAAATCCCCGTTGGAGTTTGTGCAACAGGTGACCTCAGAGAAGTACGCAGAATTTCGCGCTAAATCGATTGCAAATGATGACGAGCTCAAAGCTCATATCGTAATGTCCGCCCTCCAGGATCCCGACGCCGCGTTTAAAAGTGGAGGAGCGATAGAGCCAATGACTCCTCGTGAGATCTCGCAACTCGAGGAAAAGGTAGCAACTTATCTATCAACTACGATCAAGTCTCATGACGTCAGGAAGAGGGTTCATCAATTTTTCAAGGCGTCACGCGATCTGACGAGCCGTGAACCGATGGCAGGGAAGAGGCGTTCGCTCGTCCTTGGTTTTCTTGTCACGCAGTACCGGCAGATCGAAAGCTTGGCAAAAGCATTCAATGATTTTGAGGAGAAGAACGCGCTCGCTTTCAAGGCGCTCAATGAGTATCTCACCTGCGTCAATCGTTTTCTCAATGACAGCGACAAGACTCTCTTCTTTGAACAAAGCTCCGGAAAACTTCTATTCTCCTCGAGTCAAGGAGGCGACAAGCGGTCAAAATCTGTAAGTCATCTTTCTTCGGGTGAGAAGCAGATCCTAGTTCTTTTCACATTCTTGGCCTTTGCATCTGGCCCTAAAAGTGTCTTCATTGTCGATGAGCCAGAATTATCACTCCACCCGAAGTGGCAATCGGAGTTCCTAGATGAGTTTCTAAAACTCAAACCGGTTGGCACTCAACTGCTTCTGGCTACACACTCTCCTGATATCGTTGGGAAGTACAAGAAATACTGTACTCCGCTCCGGGGGAAGACCCGTGAGTGATGACCCACTGGATTTCCCCACTCGTAGTCAACCTGGCAAAAGCGCCCTTGATGTATTTTATGTCGATTTCAACAGTGTGAATTTTTATGTCGAAGATGAGGATCAGGAGAACCTCTACTTTGAGATTTTGGGAAAGCTATTTGGCTCTGCTAAGTTCAATCGGATTTTCCCCCTTGGAGGCAAACCGGCAGTTCTTGAGCACGCCAGGTCCGATGAAAATCAATGCATCGACGCTGTCCGAGTTTACATTCTAGATCGGGATTTCGATTTTTTCCTCGGAAAGAATTGCGAACATCCGAACGTGTTTTACCTAGACCGCTTCTGCATTGAAAGCCACCTTCTCGAGCCACAGGCAATCATCGAGTTGGTTGTGGAAAGCGAACCCAAGCTCAAGCGGCAAGAGATCGAAAAAGCGCTCAATCTCGAAGCAGAACTGACTCGCGCTTACAGGGATGCCCGGCCGCTTTCCACACTCTTCCTTTGCGCTCAATTGCTCGAGTTGGGTATCAGGAATACGTCATCGGCTCCTGAAGCTTTCTGCGCGCCTAAGCGGCTCTGGGAGATCGATGAGGCCGCCATAGAACGATATGAAAAAAAGATGAGAGAGGCGGCAACGACCGTCGCGCAAAGCACGCTTGGTCACTGCTTCGAACGTGCAGGGGAGCTAGCTGCATCCGCGGATGATTTCTGTCTAGTGAGTGGAAAATTTGTTGCCGCCATGCTCTTCCATTACGTGAAGAATAACTACAAACTCGGTTCAATCACATTCGAATCCTTCATCTATCGCGTGGCCAAGAGCTGTACGCTGTCCTCGATGCAACAGTTCGCCCAGCGGATTAATGCTGCCGTACAAGGCCACAGTGCGGCGGCCTCCACTCGATGACGTTACGCTCGACGCGGCCCCTGGTCTCTCGGCCGGTGGCCCCGGTCTCGATGGCCCCCAATAATGCTGAGGGTGCCCCCGGTCCCTCGCATTTGGGGACCGGGGAGGGATGATCGCGGCTTCACATCCGCTCCCGGTCAGCCCAGGAACGGCCAACTTGAGGTGCCAATTTGGCACCTCAAACCCGCGCCTTCGCCACACCCGCCCATGAACTCCCCGCCGCCCGGCCCACCGCCGAATGCGCCGGTGAACCCAATCACAACACCGCATTCTGCCCGCCTGCTACCTTGATCCCGCTACGGAGCCATCCGGAAGCAAGATTCTTATTCGGGGGCTGGCGCATGCCGCGAAGCAGCGCGTCCACCGCCGCATCTACCCGTAACCGCGGCGGGGTTGGAACAGACCTATCCCCGCTTCCGCAGGCGCATCGCCATGGGCGCGCGGCCCGCGCAATTCGCCGGATGGGTTGAGGCCAGGCGGCATCCTTGGCGCGTGCCGTGGATGCCGCCCGCTGTGCCTCACTCCTGGCCCGGAGTCTCAGGCAGTTCCAGCTTCTGCTCGAGGGTCTCCACCGTGTTCTTCGCATCGCCATAATCCATAAAATCGCGGATCAGGTTCGAAGTTCTCACGGTGTACTGATAGTTTGCCTTGATGTAATCCTGCCAGGGCTTGAGATTCACCTTCCCCTGGTTCTTGTTGAGGTGGTCAATGGATGCGGACAGGTGCTGCGCCAGCCCTTGCAGCAACGGCTCCAGCCGATCGAGCGCCTCCTTTTGCCACGGCGAAGCTTCATCGTGAAGCCCCTTCGCCTCGTTGTAGTCGCCGATCAGCGCGTTGACGTGATCCTTCATTGCCGACACCCGGCGAGCATGCGACTCCCAGCTCACTCTTGACCGGGTGTAGGTCTCCAGCACCTCCGCATCCCGCTCTGCAAGCGCGACGTGCTGGCGCATTTGGTTAAACAGCGTGGCGACCTTCTCGGAATCGGCGGATTGCGCCTGCAATGCGGCCGATCCCGCGAGGAACAGCGCCGCCGAGGCCACCAGGCCGAGGAGAACAGTTGGAACCAATCGTTTCATCGCGGATCTCCTCCTTCCCCTTGGGGGGTGTTCGAGCAGGCCCGCGCCAGAGCGCGCCAAACACTCCGCAACTTGCCCGCACCGTGTCAGGCAACTCGCAACCGGCGCACGCGCATGTGAATCCCTGTGACCCACGCGCGCTCCTATTCTGCGCCTATTTTGCCTCGCGCGCACCCCGGCCGCCCCGGTTGAGGCGCCTGCTCATCAGCAGCTTTCAGGCTGCGGAAACGCACGCACCCTTTTTTTGCCTTGTATTCCAGAGGAGTCTGCCGCGGCGGGCGGCGACGGATGCGAATTTGCGGCCCGAATGCCGGAACGAGGGCGGGAACAACTGTCTACTGATTTCCGCTCGCCGCCGTCTTGTCTTCCGGCACGGCGGCAACGAACCCCGAGACGTCGCCGGCGACGTGGATGGGGACGTCGGCGACGCCGTACTTGTGCGTGACATGGGATTCCGTGATGGTGGGCGGCATTCTGCCGTTCGGGTTCGGCTTCTCAATGTAATCGGTGTCTGCGGCATTGGTCACGTGGAGCAGGAAATCGCCTTCCGGGACAAAGCTGAAGTTGAAGCTCCCGTCGCTCGCGACGCTGGTGGCGGCCAGGTCGGAGTTGTCGTCGGGGTAGCGCAGCGCCACGCGGCCGCCGTTCACGATGTGGCCGTCGCGCGCCGCGGTGACGGTGCCGCGCACGGTGTGGAGTTGACTGACGGGAATCTGGATGTCCTCACCGCCGTGCTCATCGCCGGGCTTGAGTTCGAAGCCCTCGGCGTCCTTGCGACGCATGTGGTTGCCGGAATAAACCGTGAATGAATACGCGCTTGAGGTCGATCCGCTCGAGCCTCTGCCAGGAGTCGTGAACCAGAATCCATTCATCAGGTTCATGTGTACGGAAACGGCATACTCCTGACCGGGCAGGCCGCTGATGCGGTAGTACCCGCGGTCGTCCGTGTAACCGGAAGAGATGGTCTCCTCGAGGCCGACTTGCGGCACCGTTACCCAGTCGTCCTTCTTCTTCACCAGCAGCTCAACGCGCAATCCTGCCGCCGGACTGCCGTCGTCGTAGAGCACGGTGCCGCTGACGGTGCCGCCGCGTTCGAGCGTGATGTTGACGGATGCGGGCAGATTGCCTTGCACGACGATGCGCGGCGCCAGTGCGGCAAGCCGATTCCGCGCAGCGTCGTCCGGCATGCGGTCGGATTTTGCCGCGATCAGCGTGCTCATGGGCGAGATGTAGCCGGTCTCAGTGGCCAGAACGTAGTACGCGCCGGGCGCAACATTCGGAATCGAAAAGCTGCCATCGAGGAGTGTCTGCACCGACTGCGACTGGCTTGGGACTTCCTCCTTGTCGGCGCGCAATGCATCCACCGCATTCGCCTGCTGCAACGTGACGGTAGCCAGGCGCGCCGGGGCGTTGGTGTCTTCGAGGAAGACACGGCCGGAGACGGTGACGCCGGTGGACTTCGCGTTGGATTGCTGCGCGGGAATGAACGGCGCGAACAGTGTCACACACAGGAGAGCCGTTGCAGTGGAACGCATATTGCCTCACTCGCCGGGAATTGACCGGCAGTGTAGACGGCGGATTTGGGGCCGGATATGACGGGGATCACTGGGCTGCAGAAATGACAAAGGCCCGCCTGGAGGTGGGCCCCAATCTCGATCCCTCATTAAGATGCTGAGGGTTCCCCCTCGCATTTGAGGGTTGATCGCGGCTTCACATCCGCTCCCGGTCAGCCCAGGAACGGCCAACTTGAGGTTGCAAATTGCAACCTCAAACCCGCGCCTTCGCCGTCAATGGCCTAAGGAGTTCCACGCTGCCCGGCCCAGCACCGAATGCGCCGGTGAACCCAATCACAACACCGCATTCTGCCCGCCTGCTACCTTGATCCGGCTACGGAGCCATCCGGAAGCAAGATTCCTAGCCGGGGGCTACCGCATGCCGCGAAGCACCGCATCCGCCGCAAACTTGAAGTCACAAATTGTGACCTCAAACGCCATCCCGCCCGAGCGGGTCGAGCGCCGTATCCTTCTTGTTCGCGGGCATAAGGTCATGCTCGATGACGATCTCGCCGAGCTGTATGAAATTGAAACCAAAGTTCTTAATCAGGCTGTCCGCCGCAACATACGGCGGTTCCCGCGAGACTTCATGTTTCAATTGACGCCGGAAGAATCCCGCGCTTTGAGGTCACAAATTGTGACCTCAAACGAAGGGCGCGGCGGCCGGCGCTACCGTCCTTATGCCTTCACCCAGGAGGGGGTTGCCATGCTTTCCAGCGTCCTGCGCAGCCCGCGCGCGGTGCAGGTGAACATCGCCATCATGCGCGCGTTTGTGATGCTGAGGGAGATTCTGGCCACCAACAGGGACCTGGCGAGCAGGCTGGATGAGTTGGAGAGCAAATACCACGAGCAGTTTCGCGTGGTGTTCGATGCGATTCGCGAGCTGATGCGCCCCCCGGAAAAGCCGCGCCGCAGAATCGGGTTCGCCGCCGCCACGGACTATCCGCCACTCATCACACCGCCCTGTGCCGGCCATCTTGGACGCGCTCCCCGCAACCCGGCCCCACGCACGAAGGCCCGCCTGGCGGCGGGCCTTTGTGCACTGATCGAGTTGTGTGAAGCCAGTACGCGGGGCTGAAGCCCCGCGCTACCGTTTACGCTTTGCCGATTACCTTGGCGAGCGTCTCGCCCATTTCGGCGGGGGAGACGACGACGTGGATGCCGGCTTCGCGCATGGCCTGCATCTTGCTGGCGGCGGTGCCTTCGCCGCCGGAGATGATGGCGCCGGCGTGGCCCATGCGGCGTCCGGGAGGCGCGGTCTGGCCGGCGATGAAACCGACAACCGGCTTCTTGACGTTGGCCTTGACCCAAGCGGCGGCCTCGATTTCAGCCGATCCGCCGATCTCGCCGATCATGATCATGGCTTCGGTATCGGGATCGTCGTTGAGCAGCTTGAGCGCATCGATGTGCGTGGTGCCGATGATGGGATCGCCGCCGATGCCGATGGCCGTCGACTGGCCGATGCCGCGCTGCGTGAGCTGATGCACGGCCTCGTAGGTCAGCGTGCCCGACTTCGACACGATGCCGACCGAGCCCTGCTTGTGAATGCGGCCGGGCATGATGCCGATTTTGGCCATGCCGGGCGAGATGACGCCGGGGCAGTTGGGGCCGATGAGCCGCGAACTGGAGTGCTTGATCTTGGCCCAGACCTTGACCATGTCGAGCGTGGGAATGCCCTCGGTGATGCAGACGATGAGGGGAATGCCCGCGTCTTCGGCTTCAAGGATGGCGTCGGCCGCGAACGGCGGCGGCACGAAGATCATGGTGGCGTTGGCGCCGGTTTCCTTCACCGCGTCGGCCACGGTGTTGAACACCGGCCAGCCTTCGTGCGTGGAGCCGCCCTTGCCAGGCGTGACGCCGCCGACGACGTTGGTGCCGTATTCGGCGCAGCCTTTCGCGTGGAAGGTGCCTTCTTTGCCGGTGATGCCTTGAACGATGAGGCGAGTTTGATTGTTTACCAAGACTGCCATGAAAAACAGCTCCTAGCTTCTAGCTTCTAGCCTCTAGCTCTTCAACGATTGGATAAACGCTCCGAGCATCTTTGAGGTCTCAATGCAGAGAGCCTCTGCTCGCGAAATCAATTCGGCGTCACCAACTTTGAGTCGCCTGGCCAATAGAAGCTGAGTTTGAACTTCGTAAGTGGAACCCTGTGCGATATTCAGGAACTGCCTGAATTCGCCGTCTGTGCCTCTTCCGCGGCCCTCGGCGATATTGCTTGCGATTGAAACGCTTGCTCGCCGCATCTGAGACGTCAATCCGTAAATCTCATCCTTGGGAAAGGTCCTCGTGAGGTTGTATACGGCCTCAGTAAGTTCCATTGCCCTTTGCCAAACCGTCAAATCCTGAAATGCCTGTGACACTTGCCGCCCCCCGGCCGGAGTCTTTCAGCTAGAGGCTAGAGGCTAGCGGCTAGCAGCTGCTTTTACGACTAATTCGGCTGCTTCTTTCATCGTTGCGCCTACCTGGAAGTTCAGGCCGGACTCCTGCAGAATCTTGCGGCCCTCTTCCACGTTTGTGCCTTCGAGGCGCAGAACGATGGGCACCTGCACGTTGAGGTTCTTCGCCGCGGCGACCACTCCGGTGGCAAGGCGATCGACGCGGAGAATGCCGCCGAAGATGTTGATGAAGATGGCCTTCACGTTCTTGTCGCTGAGGAGGATTTCGAAGGCGTGCTCGATCTGCTCCTGCGTTGCGCCGCCGCCTACGTCGAGGAAATTGGCAGGCGAGCCGCCGGCGTACTGGATGATGTCCATGGTGGCCATGGCCAGGCCCGCGCCGTTGACCATGCAGGCGATGGTGCCGTCGAGCTTGATGTAGTTGAGCGCGTACTTGCTGGCCTCGACTTCGAGCGGGTCTTCTTCGTCCACGTCGCGGAGCGCCTTGATGTCGGCATGGCGGAAGAGCGCGTTGTCGTCGAAGTTGATTTTGGCGTCGAGCGCGAAGAGCTTGTCGTCCTTGGTGGTGATGAAGGGATTGATCTCGACGAGCGAGGCGTCGGTCTCAACGAAGGCCTTGTAGAGGCTCTGGAAGAAGGCGACGGCCTGGTTGATCTGGGTGGCCTTGAGGCCGAGCGCGAAGGCGAGCTTGCGTGCCTGATAGGCACCGAGCCCGATGGCCGGGTCGATGGTTTCCTTGACGATGGCGGTGGGGTCCTTCGCGGCGACCTCTTCGATCTCCATGCCGCCGGCCTGGGAGGCCATGAAGACGAGCTTGCCCTGGGCGCGGTCGAGCACGATGCCGAGGTAGAGCTCGCGGTCGATGGCCGCGGTCTCTTCAATCAGCAGCCGGCGAACCTTCTGGCCCTGCGGGCCGGTCTGGTGGGTGACGAGCTGCATGCCGAGGATCTTCTGGACGTGCTGCTCGGCTTCGTCGCGGCTCTTGGCCACCTTCACGCCGCCGCCTTTGCCGCGGCCCCCGGCGTGAATCTGTGCTTTGACCACCACGCCTGAAGCACCTTCGGCAAAGAGCTTGCGCGCCACTGCCGAGGCTTCTTCCGGGGTGTTGGCCACCTCGCCCTTGGGAACGGGCACGCCATACTTCGCCAGGATTTCTTTTGCCTGATACTCGTGAATCTTCATGGATTGGACCGTCTGAGGCCGCTGCGGAAATTGGAAGAGCGGAGGCGGGACCGAAATCGGGACGGGCCGACGCGAAACCGTGCCAGCGGCAAAAAAATCATAAATTGCGGGGGTTGGGGCGGGCAAACGCGGCGTCCCAAGAACGGCGCAGATGTGGCGGAGGAGACGAATGCAGATCCTTCACTGCGGCCGCTACGCGACCTCCGTTCTGGATGACAGGCGTTTGGGTTGGATATCGGCCCCGGGGGTTACTGCCCCAACCGCAAAGTGCATTCAATGTCCTCACCCTGGCTTCCCGGCGGGTGTACGAGCCTTCCCGAGCCTGTCACCCAGAACGGAGCGCAGCGGAGTAAAGGATCTGCATGTGCTTTTCAAACGTCTATGCGGTCCAATGCCCTGCGGAGATCGGCAGGCTCCATGTCGTACCAATCCCGGCTGAGGTCCATCCAGCCCGGATTTGTCGATTCGATCAGCGTGATCTTCTTGGCGCGGCTCCAGCCCTTCAGCACCTTCTCTCGTGCAATCGCATTCTGCACCCACTGAAAGCGCTCGAACCATACCAGGCGGTCGCAGTTGTACCGCGCAGTGAAGCCCTCGTGCTCCTTCCATTTGTGCTCGAAGACGCGTCTTTGCAGGTCTCGGGTCACACCGATGTACAGAGTACGGCTGCGGCTCGCCATGATGTAGGTGAAGTAGCTGCCCTCATGCATGGCGGCATAGTACCCGCGTTCGAGATGGCCGGCTGTGATGCAGAAGACAGATGCAGATCCCTTCGGCAAGCTCAGGGCAGGCTCTTCACTGCGGCCGCTGCGCGACCTCCGTTTTGGATGACAAACATTTGAGTTGAGATCAGCAGTGGGTTAGGGCTGCGGCAGGATGAATGCAATGTCCCGGGCCACTCCTGTAAGCCCTACTCCCGCCACCCCAAAGCTTGTCATCCAGACGCGACGTCCCCACCTGCGCTTGTCATCCAGAACGCAGCGAAGCGGAGTGAAGGATCTGCATTGGCTTTTCAGTCGTCCAACAAGATACAAATGCAGATCCTTCACTGCGGCCGCTGCGCGACCTCCGTTCTGGATGACAGGCGTTGGAGGTTGGCACTTTACGGTGGGTGACCAGGAAATCTGAAGCGCCAGTCTGCAGTTCCGGGACACTGACCACGCTGGCGCCTCTCCGCTATCATTCCCTTTGTTCTTCAGAACAATCTGAATTCAGGTGATCGATGAGTTTTCCTGCTAGCGATGCGAGCGCGACCAAATCCCAACTTCGCAAGACGATGGGGTTTTGGGATGTGCTGCTGTTCAACATCGCCACCGTGCTCGGCCCGCGGTGGATTGCGGCGGCGGGGCATAACGGCACTTCGTCGATCAGTTTGTGGGTGCTTGCCGCGGTTTTTTTCTTTGTTCCTGGAGCCTTCGTAATCAATGAGCTTTCTTCGCGCTTCCCGGAAGAGGGCGGTTTGTATGCGTGGGCCAAGGAGGCCTTTGGGCCGTTTCATGGATTTATCGCCGGGTGGACGTATTGGATCTATACGGTGTTCTACTTTCCCGGGCTGCTGCTGGCCTCGGCGTCGATGTCGGCGTACCTGATGGGCGCGCGGGGCGCGGCGCTGGCGGAGGAACGCACGTTCCTGATCGTCGGGTCGCTGGCGCTGCTGCTAGTGGCCGTGGGGCTGAACATCATCGGGCTGAACATCGGCAAGTGGCTGCAGAACGCGGGCGGTGTAGGCACCTATGTGCCGCTGGTGATTCTGGCGCTGGTGGCGGGAGTTGTGGTGCTCAGGCACGGTTCGGCCACGCACTTCACGCTGCACAACATGATGCCCACATGGAACTGGGACACGGTCAACTTCTGGTCGCAGATTGCGTTTGCGTTTACGGGCCTGGAGCTGGTGAGCGCCATGAGCGAGGAGGTGCGCGATCCGCGGAGGACGCTGCCGCGGGCGGTGTTTGGGGCGGGCGCGCTGATTGCGCTGATGTACATTGTGGGCACATTTGCGGTGCTGGCGCTGGTGCCGGCGGGGAGCATCGATCCGCAGAGCGGCGTGTTCAATGCGATTACGGTGGGGTCGACGGTGCTGAAGATCGGCGCGCTGGGCGTGTTTGCGGCGGCGCTGGTGACGGTGGGCAATGCGGGCGGGGTGGGGTCGACGGTGGCGGGCATTGCGCGGGTGCCGTTTGTGGTGGGCATCGACCGGTATTTGCCGGCGGCGTTCGGCAAGATTCATCCGAAGTGGAAGACGCCGTATGTGTCGATCCTGGTGCAGGCGGGCTTGTCGGGAGCCATCCTGCTGCTGAGCCAGATCAGGAGCCAGACGGTGATTGCGGCCTACCAGGTGGTGGTGGACGCGGCGATCATTCTCTACTTCATTCCGTTCCTCTACATGTTTGCGGCGGTCATCAAGCTGAGCCGGCGGGCGGACCGCGCGAGCAACACGCATGCGGTGCTGGTGCCGGGCGGGCGGCTGGGCGTGTGGGTGTGCGGCGCGCTGGGGTTTGTGGTGGTGCTGGTGGGCATTGCGTTCAGCTTTATTCCGCCGGGGGGCGCGGGCGCACTCGATTTCGAGATCAAGCTGATTGGCGGAACTGCGGGATCGGTTCTGATCGGGCTGTTTCTCTACTGGCGCGGGGCGCGAAGCAAGGTTGAGGGGGCTTAGAGCGCGCCAACATGCGTCCGCGCTTTCGCCTCCTCGCGCAGTGCGCGCGGGGTGAGCAACTGGAGCATGATGGCGAAGGCGGGGATGAGCATGACGGTGGAGTTGATGACCCACATCTCGGCGCCGGCGGCCACCTGATCCTGCAGCGGAGTGAACGAGCAGATGCGCGGGGCGAGCGCGTAGGACGGGTAGAGCACGTGGGTGGCAAAGCAGAGGGTTGCGGAGATCATCGTGTTCACGATGTCCGCACTGAGCAGATAGGGAATCACGGTCCAGCGGGGCCAGCGCGGGCGCGAGGGCCACGGCGCGACCACGACCCACCAGTAGGCGAGCGACGTAAGGAAGAAGCAGAGGTGCTCGAAGTCGTGGATGCGCTCCGACTGGAACGTCAATTCGAACATTGCGGGAATGTGCCAGGTGAGGTAGGCAACGTTCATCAGCAGCCATGCGGCAACGGGATGGGTGAGGAAGCGCGTGAGCCCGTGGAACCAGCGCGCGCGGAAGACAGGACGCGACAGCAGGCGGATGATGGGCCGCGGAAGCCCACGCAGCATGGGCACGGTGGGCGCGCCGAGCACGATGAGCGGCGGCGCGATCGACATGAGGATGAAGTGCTGGATCATGTGCGCGGCGAGCAGGTAGTCATCGAGCGCATCAATGGGCGAGGCGAGAGCGATCCAGAGGGCGGCGATGCCGGCGACGAAGCACCACATGCGCCACGACGGCAAACGATGAGGGCGGGAGCGACTGGCCAGAAACCAGCCGCGCAGATAGATCAACAGCGTGAGCGAGAGGCTGACGAGGGGAACGAGCGGGAAGGACCACGCTGCCAGCCAGTTCTGCGGCAGCGCGTCTTCGTCGAGGATTAGAAGTAGGAAGTGCATTGCGAGGCTGCGCTCGTTTCGAGCGGTTCCGATCTAGTTATACCGAGCCGTAGTGGTTTCCCACCCATTCCGCGGCTTTGCCCCGGAATGGATGGGGCACCCAAGTTGGCGGCCGATCAGCGGCTTCCCTGCTCCACGGTTGATTTTGGCGGCACGTTGCCGTTGTGTGCGGCCACCTCGCGCGAGGCGTCGGAGGCGGCCGGCTGATAGCCGGGGTGCAGCGTGTCGAGGAAGTGTACGAGAGCGGTGGCTTCCGCGGGCGAGAGCGCACTGCCGTAGGCCGGCATATTGCCGCCGCCCAGCAGCACCTGCCGGTAGAGCTGATCTTCCGTCAGCCGCGTCGCCACGTCGTCCAGCGCCGGACCGCGCATGCCGCCCAGGCCCCCGAGCGCATGGCAGTTGCGGCACTGCTTCTCCTGGAAGACGTTGGCGCCCTGGCGCTCCAGCGGCGTGAGCTTGTGCAGTACTTTGACGGGAACGGGCGCACCGCTCCATGCGCTCATCTGCGGCGACCACGGCGTGTACGTGCCGAGGTGGGTGAGAATGCCCCAGCCGATGGCGAGGAACATGACGGAGAACACCGCGACCGGGCGGCGATGCCAGCTCTTTTCGCCAATGCCCGCTACGAAGGGCAACGCCAGCAGAACGAGAATAGCGATGACCGGAGCGATGAGGATGAAGGGCGTCTCCATCTCCGGCGGCAGGAAGGAGAGCACCGAGTAGATCCAGAGGAAGAAGAAGTCGGGCTTGGGAACGGTGTTGATGATCGTCGGATCGGGGAATCCCTTGGGACCGTAGGGGCCGAAGAAGAAGGCGCAGACGGCTACCGCGAAGATGATGGCAGCGGAGAAGAAGAGATCCTTCCACACGGCGCCGGGAACGAAGGGGATGCCGTCGTTGTGGGCGAGTGCGTTGTACTCCTGCACGTAGGTTTCGCGGCGCACGATGCGGCCGGGCATGGGCCACTCGTTGATGCCGAGCTTGACGACCATCCAGACGTGCAGCGCGGTGAAGGCCAGCAGCATGCCGGGGATGATGAAGACGTGCAGCGCGAAGAAGCGCGTGAGCGTGGAGCCGTTGATGATGGGGCCGCCGAGCATGACATGCACGAGCTGGCCGCCGATGAACGGCACGCGGCCCATGATGGATGCGCCGATGGCGAGTCCCCAGTAGGCGTCCTGGTCGAAGCGCAGGACCTGGCCGGTGAAGGCCATGCCCAGCGTCATGAGCAGCATGAAGACGCCGAGGATCCAGGTGAACTCGCGCGGGTACTTGTATGCGCCGAAGAGGAAGACCTGGGCCATGTGGATGAGCACCACGGCGACCATGAAGTTGGAGCCCCATCCGTGCATGGCGCGGAGGAACCAGCCCAGCGGCAACGTGTGATTGAGGAACTCGAGCGACTGCCAGGCGTGCGCGGCGGAGGGCGTGTAGACGAGGCCCAGCATGATGCCGGTGACGACCTGCAGAATGAGCAAGGTCAGACTGGCGCTGCCGAAGACGTACCACCAGCTTGCGGTGCTCTTGGGCACCGGGTGCAGCACGGCCTCTTTAATGGGCCCTTCGAGTTGTACGCGCCGTTCTAGCCAATCGTAGACGCGGTAGTACCAGGGCCTTTGGGCGGGCATGAATCGATCCTCGCAACAAGCTGGGGCGCAGCGGGCTGTCCGGCAGAGGGGCACGGCTCGGCGCTGGCGCGATCTTGCAATGTGGGCATCTGGCCGGCGTCGATGAGAAGCTTTCCGCCGGAGATCTTGATGGGGTAAGTGAACAGGCCACGCTCGGGCGGGCCGGAGGCGCGGCTGCCGTCGGCGTAGTAGACGCCGCCGTGGCAGGGGCACATGAAGAGCTGCGACTCAGAGAACCAGCGGACGGGGCAGCCGAGGTGCGCGCAGTTGATGGCGAAGACGGTGAGTTCGCCGGGCGCGGTGCAGCGCACGTAAGCGGGAACGTTGGCGGTTGCGCCGTCCCAGGAGTTGGCAAAGGGGTTGCGGAAGGTAACGAGCTTGGTCTGGCCGGGGGTGAAGTCGGAGACGTTGCCGATGGAGACCCACTGGAGGTAGTTGCGGCGGCGCAGCACGGGGCCAAGAACGTAGGCGACGACGGGCGTGGCGATGGCGGCTCCGACGATGGCGTTGAGCGCGATGCCGACGTTCATCAGAAACGTGCGGCGGGAGACGCGCTCCTTCTCCAGGCGTTGTTCCTGTTCGTGCGGGCTCGGTGGTGGAAGTTTCTCGTCCATATCTGTTCCTGCTTCAGCGCTTAACGGCGAGGGGCTGCTTTTCGCCGGGCTGTTGCGATGTGGGTTGCGTGTTGGGGTAAGGCTGGCCGGGTAGAGCAGGCTTTTGCGCCATGAGCCATGCGCTCACGTCGGTGATTTCGTCGTCGGTGAGCGGGCGGCCTGCGATGTGGTTGCGCCAGTCGGGCTCGCCGATGTCAGGACGGCCCGCGATGACGATGCTGCGAATGGTCTGCTCGTTGATGAGCGCGAGGAAGCTGCCGTCGAGGATGGAGCCGGCTTTGCCGGGCTGGTGCGCGGTTGCGCCGTGGCAGCTTGCGCAGGCTTGCGCGTAGACGGCCTGGCCCTTGGCGGCGTCGCCGGCGTGGGCGGCCTTGTACGGGGGCGGAGTGGCTCCGCCGAATGCGTTGGCCCTGGCCCAGCGCTGGCGCATGCCTTTCACGAGGACGTCGATCTGCTGATCGGTGAGTTCGCCGCCGTCGGAGATGGCGAAGCCGGGCATGAGCGTGCCCTTTTCGCCGTGGGCGACGATGTCGCGCAGGGTGGCGTCGTCGATGAGCGCCTGGTATTCGGGGTTGGCGAGATCGATGGCCGCGCCGTTGCTGCCGTTGGCGCCGTGGCATCCGGCGCAGCTTTGGCCGTAGAGGGTGTCGAAGGAGAGCACCGCATCGGGGCGCGGGACTTCAGGGCCGGGGCCGGGACGGCCGGGCATGTTGCATCCGGCCAGCGCGAGGGCCAGCGGTGCGAGACCGAGAATTACCGAGGGCGCTTTCATCCTTGTTTCCCGTCTCCATCGTGTTCGCCGTGCAGGCCCGGGGCTTCCACGCCGAGGCGGACGGCGAGCGGCACCTGGCGCAGGCGGCGCAGGCGGCCGAGTTTGCTGACGGTGTATCCGGCGACCAGGCCGAAGAGCAGTTGCGAGGCGGCGAACGACCACCAGTCGATGCGATCGGCGAGGAAGGGATTGACGATGCCGATGATGCTGTGCAGCAGGCCGGTCCACAACACCGGGGCGATGATGCCGCCGAGGATCATGGGGCGTTTGGGCCAGATGGGAAGCATAGCGCCATAGAGGAGGCCGACGAGCAGGGTGGTGGCGCCCTGAATGATGTTGGCGGTGATGAAGGCGCTGAGATTGAAATGCGTGAGCTGCTGCACGGTGGGGTTGGTCCACTTGCCCACGCCGGCGCCACCGAGGAGATTCACCACATACCAGATGCTGTGATAGCGGAGGATGCCGTAGATTTCGGCCGGGATGACCATGGCGATACCGCCGGCGATGCCGCCCTTGATGCCGCTGGAGATGGGGAAGGTTTCAAGCGGCAGTTGCGCGCGATGGCGCTCGCTGACCTCGATGCGCGCGACCTTTTCGAGTGCGGGCACGAAGGAGAAGATCTCTTCGACGACGGGAACGTCTTCGTGCTTCTCATGCGGGAAGACATTGACGAACCAGCCGACGATGCCGGAGAGCGTGAGGATGACGCCGAGCACGGCGATCCAGGAGCTCATGACGAGCGAGGCCGCCATGAGCGTGATGCCGAGCGCCAGCAGGAACGGCCACGCGGTGGGCGCGGGCAGATGGACGGTGTCGGAGTGCATCTCTGCGTGCGGCGGCGCTGCGGGATGGCGTGGATCGTTCATCGGCCCACCACGTAGACAACGGTAAAGACGACGACCCAGACGGCGTCGACGAAGTGCCAGTACATGGCCAGGACCTTCACGTTATAGGCGTGCCGGGGCTGGATGTGATTGGTGAAGGAGAGAATGGCGACCACCAGCATCATGACCAGGCCGACGACGACGTGCGAGGCGTGCAGGCCGACGAGGGAGTAATACGTTGTGCCGAAGAGGTTGGTGTGGATGGTGAGGTGATCGACGGTGATGAGCTTCTTCCACTCCATGGCGGTGCCGTAGAGGAAGATGGCGCCGAGGAGAACGGTGACGGACCACCACAGGCGGAAGGCCGCCATCTTCGCGTGTTCGATAGCGTGCTCGGCGAGATAGATGAAGAGGCTCGACGAGAGCAGGCAGACGGTGTAGAAGATGGGGACTTCAAGAACCTTGGGCGTGGGGCCCTGGACATCGCGGCCCACATAGTAGAGGTAGGCGACGACGAAGATGGTGAAGATGGCGCTTTCCGCAGTGATGAGGCTGGCCATGCCGACGACGCCGCGCGTCGGCCGCCTGAGGGCTCCTGCGTTCTGTGCGTGTTCCAGTGGAATGGTGCTCATCTAGTCCTCAGTGCTTACTCGAATGCGGAGTCGGGATCTTCAGGGTGTTTCAGGTCCCACAGCGGGCGGCGGCTGGCGACCTCGGGTTCAATGGCGAAGTTGTAGTCGGGCGGCGGCGACGAGGTGGCCCATTCCAGCGTCCAGCCATCCCAGGGATCGGGCCCGGCGATGGCGCCTTTGAAGTACGAATGCACCAGGTTGTAGACCAGGATGAGGATGGCGATGGCCTGGATGAATCCGCCGACGGAGATGATGGCGTTGAGAGTGTTCCAGCCGCGGTCCGGCTCGTAGGTGTAGATCTGGCGCGGCATGCCGAGCAGACCGGGGATGTGCATGGTGTCGAAGGTGACGTGGAAGCCGATGACCATGAGCCAGAAGTGCCATTTGCCCAGCGTCTCGTCGAGCATGCGGCCGGTCATCTTGGGATACCAGTAGTAGATGGCGGCGAAGATCATGAAGACAATTGCGCCGACCAGCACGTAGTGGAAGTGAGCCACGACGAAGTAGGAGTTGTGGAGCTGCCAGTTCCACGCCGAGACCGAGAGCATGATGCCGGTGAGGCCCGCGATGACCCACTGGAAGAGAAATGCGATGGAGAAGAGCATCGGCGTCTGGAAGCGAACCTTGCCGCCCCAGATGGTGGCCAGCCAGTTGAATGTCTTGATGCCGGTGGGGATGGAGACCAGCATGGTGGACAACGTGAAGAACGCGTTGCCGAAGGACGTCATGCCGATGGTGAACATGTGGTGCGCCCACACGCCCAGGCTGATGAACGCGATGCCCACGGATGCGGCGACCATGGCGGGATAGCCGAAGATGGCCTTGCGCGAGAAGACGGGAATGATCTCGTTGGCGAAGGCGAAGGCGGGCAACACGAGAACGTAGACCTCGGGATGGCCGAAGATCCAGAAGAAGTGCGCCCACAGGATGGCCGAGCCGCCGGCTTGCGTATCGAAGAAGTGGCCGCCGAGGTAGCGGTCGATGAGCAGCATGGCCTGGCACGCGGTGAGCGGGCTGACGGCGACCAGAATGAGGAACGACGTGGTGGCATAGAGCCACGGCAGCAGCGGGATGCGCCAGAGCGTCATGCCCTTGCAGCGCATGCAGAAGAACGTGGCCAGAAAGTTGATGGCGGTGCCGATGCTGCCGATGCCGCTGACCAGGATGGCGATGGCCCAGTAGTCGACGGTGTGGCCGGGCGAGAAGGCTTTCTCCGTGAGGGGCGCGTAGGCGAACCAGGCCACGTCGGGAGCGGAGCCGGTGCCTGCCAGGCCCACGCCGCCGATGAAGCTGTAGTAGAGAAGCAGGCCGCCGAAGGCGCTGACCCAGAAGCTGAAGGCGTTGAGGCGCGGGAACGCCATGTCGCGCGCGCCGATCATGAGCGGGACAAGATAGTTGCCGAAGCCGAACAGGATCGGCATGCCCACCAGGAACACCATGGTGGTGCCGTGCATGGTGAACATGCGATTGAAGGTGAACGGCGAGAGGAAGTCGTTGTGCGGGCGGATGAGCTGGATACGGATGAGCAGCGCCTCAACGCCCGCGACCAGCAGAAAGATCAGGGCGTAGCAGATGTAGAGGATGCCCAGCTTCTTGTGATCGACGGTGGTGATCCAGCTATGGACGACCTCAAGATACGTGCCGCGGCCGCCGTGCGCAGGCGTGTGGTCCAGCCCCGCTTCAATTCCCTGCCCTGCCGGAATGGTGGCGTCGCCCATTGACTTCTCCGAGTGCTACTTGAGTGTGAGCAGATACGCGGTGATCTGCTGGTTCTGTCGATCGGTGAGGTGCATGGCCGGCATGAGGCAGCCGGGCTTATAGGTGTTGGGATCGGTGATCCACTGCAGAAGATCGCCCGGAGTGTTCGCGGCGGCTCCTGCGCCGAGGGTTTCACGGCTCATCAGGTGCGTGAGATCGGGGCCGTAGCGGCCGTTGGCGATGGTGCCGCGAATGGTGTGACAACTGATGCAGGACTCCTGCTCAAAGACGCGCTGGCCGTTCTGCGGCGTGATGGCATCGTTGGCGCTGGCCTGGAGAAACTGCGTGGAGACTCCCCCGCGCGTAGGCGGCGAGTTCGGCGGAATGCGGCTGCCGGCATTCCGGTTGCCGCTGTTGGGCACGGAGACAGGCGTGAACTGCGCCGGCGACAGCTCTTTCTGCACGCGCTGCTGATTGGCGACCCATGCCTTGAATTGCTCCGGCGTATCGACGTAGACGCGCAGCAGCATCTTGGCGTGCTGCGGGCCGCAGAACTGGGCGCACTGGCCGATGTACATGCCGGGCTTGAGCGGGTCGATCCACATTTCGTTGACCCGGTTGGGTAGCACGTCGGTCTTGCCGGCGAGCTCCGGCACCCAGAAGCTATGCATCACGTCGGCGGAGATCAGCTTCATGTAGGTGGGACGCGGGTGAGGCTGGCCGCTCAGCGGAACGTGGAGTTCATTGGCGGTGACGATGCCGTATTGCGGATAGCGAAACTCCCACCAGAACTGGTGGCCGATGACGGTGACTTCCAGCGCATTCCTGGGCTCGGGGGCATCCTGCACGGAAAAGAGCACACGCGCCGTGGTGAGAAACAGCACCACAATAATGAGGATGGGAATGATGGTCCAGGAGAGCTCGATCTGCACGCTGCCGAAGACCTGGGGCGGCTCTGTATTGTCGTCGGCGCGGCCGCGGAACTTGAAGAGCGCATACACGAGAAGCGAGCTGACGCCCACGAAGATGAGGCCGGTGATGCCGAGGACGAACAGGGACAGCCGGTGGACTTCCCAGGCCGGCGTGGAGTGCGGCGCGAAGATATTGCCCGGCGGCGATGCGATTGCCGGCGATACTCCTGCGCCCAGAACGGCGGCCAATGCCGCGGCACAGAGAACAGAAGCGCTCGGCCTGAATCGAGTGTGCATTCTTCCTTAAGGTCCCGGTGAACAGTAAATCCGCTACGATGCGGCGTTGAGGAGGGCGGTTGTCCTGGCAGGGACCGGGGGAGACATGAGAACGCAACCGTATGCGTCCGAGGGGAACCGACCTCCATGTCTAGGTCAATGTTATCGCAACGAGTGTAGCTGCTGCACGAATGTGTCGTGTGGGAGTGTCAACGAGTGAGACGTGCTTGCGGGCGCGAAATATTCGCGCTCGGATTTCGATTTGCTATAAAGGTGCGTCCGCCGAGAGCTTGCGATGCCTGTGCTGAATGGGCATGCTGTGCGTTCGGACGAATGGAGGGAGTTCCAATGAGCTTACGGGAATCGATGCGGCATGCGCGGATTGCGACAACAGCAGCAATGCTTTTGCTTTGCTTCACGCTGCCTGCGCAGACACAGCATGCCTCCGCAAAGCATGCCGGAACCGCTGCAGGGGGATGGAAGCAGACGCCGCTCGTGATGGCTGCGCCGGAGGCGGTGGGCTTCAGCAGCCGGCGACTTGAAAACCTGCACACGCTGATGCAGCAGGCCGTGGACCGGGGCCAGATTGCGGGCGGTGTGACGATTCTGGCGCGGCACGGGAAGATCGTCGACTACCACGCGTACGGCAAGCGCGATCTTGCGTCGGGCGCGCCCATGACCAAGGACACGATCTTCCGCGACTACTCCATGACCAAGCCGGTGACCGGCGTCGCCATGATGATTCTGTATGAGCAGGGCAAGTGGCTGCCGACGGATCCGATTGCGAAGTACATTCCGGAGTTTGCCCACCTGAAGGTTTACGCGGGCAAGGACAAGGATGGAAATCCGATTCTGGTGAATCCGGATCATCCGCCGACGATGCAGGAGCTGATGTCGCACACGGCGGGCTTCACGTATGGTCTGTTCGGCAATACGGCGGTCGATCAGATGGTGCGAGACGCGCACCTGTTCGACTCGAAGAACCTCCAGGAGTTCATCGACAAGGTGGCGAAGCTGCCGCTGCTGTATCAACCGGGCAAAGGCTGGACGTACAGCATCGGCATGGATATCGAGGGGTATCTGGTGGAGAAGCTCTCGGGCAAGACGCTGCCGGAGTTTCTGCGCGAGAACGTGTTTACGCCGCTGGGCATGCGCGATGCGGGGTTTTATGTTCCGGCTTCGAAGTGGAGCCGCTTTGCCACGCTCTACTACGTGGACAAGGATGGGAAGTTGACGACGCAATCGAACGGCGGCGTGAATCCCCGCGCGTATAAAGAAGAGCCATCGATGCCCTCGGGCGGCGGCGGGCTGGTTTCGACGGCGGAGGATTACTACCGCTTTGCGCAGATGCTGGCCGACGGCGGCGAGTACAACGGGAAGCGAATTCTGGCGCCGGCGACGGTGCACCTGATGGCGACGAATCATGTGCCGGTGGAACTGCTGAACGGGCATTTTGGCATCGGCTCCCAGGTGATGCGGCCCGGATTCGGCTATGGGTACAACTGCGCGGTGGAGTTCAATCCAGCGGAGGCGAGCTTGCCGGACGGCAAGGGCACGTTCTTCTGGGATGGCGCGGCGCAGACGTGGTTCTGGATCGATCCGACGAACGACATTGTGTTTGTAGGGATGATTCAGCGGATCGGCGGAGCGGACGGGCCGAATCTGCAGTATCACAGCCGGCCGATTGTGTACGGCGCGCTGGTGGATCCGAAGAAGTAGCGGGCGAGGCGCCGGCGCTCACGCCGCCCGCGGCAGAACGCCGGCCTGCTCGCAGCGGTCGCAGTTGCCGCACGGGCCGCTGTAGTCGTCGCCGAAGTGGCGCAGGAGGCACTCGCGGCGGCAGCGGCGGGACTCGGCGTACTGCTGCATCTCGCGGAGGTGGCGCTGGCGAATCTCTTTCTGCGCCTTCTGGTGCTGTTCGGCCTCGGCAAGAATCTGCGCGAAGGGTAGCTTTGTCTTCGCGCGATACTTGCCTTCCTGGTTGAATTCGATGGCGCCCACCTCTTCGAGCTTTTGCAGCAGGCCGACGAGCTTGCGGGCGGAGAGGCCGGTCTCTTCGCAGATGGTTTCGCGCGGGATGGCTTTGCGATGGTGCGCGATGGCGTTGTAGGTGGCTTCGAGCGAAGGCTCGTCCACTTGCACGGGGCCGGTCTTGAACTGCTGGGCGGAGATGTCCTGCGTGCGATAGAAGAGGACGGCTTCGGCGGGCTCGCCGTCGCGGCCGGCGCGGCCGATCTCCTGATAGTAGGCGTCGAGCGAGTCGCTGACGTCGGCGTGATAGACGAAGCGAATATCCGGCTTGTCGACGCCCATGCCAAAGGCGTTGGTGGCAACGATGACGGGAACCTCGCCGCTCATGAATTTGTTCTGGATCTCTTCGCGGTCTCGGGGCTTCATGCCGCCGTGGTAGGCGATCGCGTCCACGCCCATCTGCTGCAGGTCGCTCGCGATGGTCTCGGCTGCCTTATGCGTGCCGACGTAGACGATGCCGGGCTTGTCTGCAAATTCGACGCGGCGCAGGAGCGACTCGTTCTTGCGATTTTTGTCGGCGAAGGTGTCGACGCGCAGCGAGATGTTGGGGCGATCGAAGCCATGGACGAATACTTTGGGATCGCGGAGGCCGAGCCGCGCAACGATCTCGCTGCGCACGTCGCAGGAGGCGGTGGCCGTCATGGCCAGCACCGGCGGATGGCCGAGAGCCTCGATGGCGTGGCCGATCTCCAGATAATCGGGGCGGAAGTCATGACCCCACTCGCTGATGCAGTGGGCCTCGTCGACCGCGATCAGCGACACGTTGGCTGCGCGCAAGCGGTCCATGGTCTCGGGCTTGCGAAGCTGCTCGGGCGCCAGAAAGATGTACTCCACATTGCCGCTCTCGATGCGATCGAAGGTCTCGCTCTGTTGCGCAGCAGACAGAGTGGAATTGACCACGGCGGTGGGCCGCAGGCGCGAGGCTTCGATGGAGTCGGCCTGATCCTTCTGCAGCGCGATGAGCGGCGAGAGGACGACAGTCGCCCCTTCAAGCAGCGCGCCGGCGATCTGGTAGACAGCGGACTTGCCGGAGCCGGTGGGCTGGACGAGCACCGTGTCGCGCCCGTTCAGGAGCGATTCGATGGCTTCGCGCTGGCCCGGGCGGAGGGATTGGAAGCCGAGCAGCTTTTGCGCGGCTGCCGCGATGTCGGGAGTATTCAATTGTGGTTTAGGCATAAATCTCTTTTATGGGGGTCGCGACGAGCCGGCTTGCAGGGCGGCATAGCAGGTGCGGCTCCGGACTGCTGGATGAGACGCAAAAACTTGTGGGAGTGATGCTTGGAACAAAATTTCATGTGACTGCGACGGACGGGTAAGCGACTAAGAGCGGGCCAGTCGTTTGCGGCGGGAGAGCCGGGCATGTTTGACTGAGGGCGAAAGCGAGCAGCCATGAGCTACGTACTTGCGCTGGACCAGGGAACCACCAGTTCGCGGGCGATTCTGTTTGACCAGAAGGGCGGGATTGCGGCGGTTGCGCAGAAGGAGTTCCAGCAGTTTTACCCGCGTGCGGGCTGGGTGGAACACGACCCCATGGAGATTCTGACCAGCCAGATGGGTTGCGCGGTGGAGGCGCTGGGCAAGGTGGGTGCGCGGCCGCGCGATGTCGCGGCCATCGGCATCACCAACCAGCGCGAGACGGTGGTGGTGTGGGAGCGCGCGACCGGCAAGCCGATCCATCCGGCGATTGTGTGGCAGGACCGGCGCACGGCTGCGGCCTGTGCGGAGCTGGACGCGAGCGGAGCGGGTGAAGCCATCGGAGATCGTACCGGGCTGGTGATCGATCCGTATTTCTCGGCGACGAAGATCCGGTGGATTCTGGACAATGTGCCGGGAGCGCGGGCGCGCGCCGAACGTGGCGAGTTGGCGTGCGGAACAGTGGATAGCTGGCTGATCTGGAACCTGACCAGCGGGCAGAAGCACGTGACGGACGTGACGAACGCGTCGCGGACGCTGCTGTTCAATATTGTGGAGGGGCGCTGGGACGAAGAGCTGCTGCGCCTGTTCGGCGTGCCGAAAAACATGCTGCCGGAGGTGGTGTGGTCGAGCGAGCGCATTGCCGAGGTGACCACCACGCTGGGGCTGGGCGGGATTGCGATTGCGGGCGTGGCGGGCGATCAGCAGGCGGCGCTCTTCGGGCAGATGTGCTGGAAGCCGGGCGAGGCGAAGAACACCTACGGCACCGGATGCTTTCTGCTGCAGAACATCGGCACCAAGTTCATGCGGTCGCGCCACCAGCTGATTACGACGATTGCGGCGAGCCCGGAGCGGCGGCTGGAGTATGCGCTGGAAGGCAGCGTGTTTATCGGCGGCGCGGTGGTGCAGTGGCTGCGCGATAACCTGCGGCTGATTGGCTCGTCGGCCGAGGTGGAGGCGCTGGCGGCGGGCGAGGCGGATGCCGGCGGCGTGGTGTTTGTGCCCGCGTTTGTCGGGTTGGGCGCACCGCACTGGGATCCGCATGCCGGCGGGCTGCTCATCGGTCTGCGGCGCGATACGCGGCCAGGGCATATTGCGCGGGCAGCGCTGGAAAGCATCGCGTTCCAGGTGGCCGATGTGCTGGAGGCCGTGGAGAGCGAGACGACTGCGCCGCTGCCGGATCTGCGCGTGGATGGCGGCGCCGCGGTGAACGACCTGCTGATGCAGTTCCAGGCGGATGTGCTGGGAGTGCCGGTGGTGCGGCCGCAGGTGACGGAGACGACGGCGCTGGGCGCGGCGTATCTGGCAGGACTGGCGGTGGGAGTCTGGGATTCGGCAAGCGAGTTGCGGGCGCATCGGTCCGGCGATAGGAGGTTCGAGCCGAAGATGAATCGTACAGAGGCAAAGGCGCGGCGGGAACGATGGGCGCGTGCGGTGGAGCGGTCGCGCGGGTGGACGGAGTAACGCGAACCATAGAGTGACAGAGTTACAAAGTGACAGAGTTACGAAGTGACAGAGTGACAAAGTTACAGAGGGGCATAAGGAATGCAGCGCGAAAGAATGCTGGCAGCAATGCGCGAACGGCGCGGGCCCTGGGACATTGTGGTGATTGGCGGCGGCGCAACGGGGATGGGCGTTGCGGTGGATGCGGCGGCGCGCGGCTTCAAGGTGGCGCTGCTTGAGGCGCATGACTTCGGCAAGGGAACCAGCAGCCGCTCAACCAAGCTGGTGCACGGCGGCGTGCGCTACCTCGAACAGGGCAACGTGGCGCTGGTGATGAGCGCGCTGAAGGAGCGCGGGTTGCTGCGGCAGAACGCGCCGCACCTGGTGCACGATCTGGCGTTTGTGGTGCCGAACTACTCGTGGTGGGAGGCGCCGTTTTACGGCATCGGACTGAAGCTCTATGACCTGCTTGCGGGCAAGTATGGCTTCGGCGCGTCGCGGCTGCTGACAAAAGAGCAGACGCTCGAACTGCTGCCCGCGCTGGAGCAGGACGAGCTGCGCGGCGGCGTCGTGTACTACGACGGCCAGTTCGACGATGCGCGGTTGCTGATCCACCTGGCGATGACGGCTGCAGATATGGGCGCGGCGGTGGTGAATTACTGCGCGGCGACAGGGTTCTTGCGCGATGCCGAAGGTTATATCAAGGGCGTAACGGCGCGCGATGCGGAGACCGGCGAGGAGTTCACGCTGCATGCGCGGGTGGTGGTGAATGCGACGGGCGTGTTCACCGATGCGGTGCGGCGCATGGCGGAGCCGGATGTGGAACCGCTGCTGATGACCAGCCAGGGGATTCACCTGGTGTTTCCGCGCGAGCTGCTGCGCGGCGACTCGGCGCTGATGGTGCCGCGCACCAGCGATGGGCGCGTGCTGTTCGTGATTCCGTGGCATGGGCATGCGGTGGCAGGCACCACTGATACGCCTCTGGATGCGCCGAGCCTGGAGCCGCGCGCGCTGGAAGAGGAGATCGATTTCATTCTGGAGACGGCGGGGCGCTACCTGACGCGGCCGCCGACGCGCGCGGATGTGCTAAGCGTGTTTGCCGGGCTCAGGCCGTTGGTGAAGGGCGAGGGCAAGAGCTCCGCGCTCTCGCGGGATCACCTGATTCACGTGGATGCCTCGGGGCTGCTGACCATTACCGGCGGCAAGTGGACGACGTACCGGCACATGGCCGAGGACTGCGTGGATCATGCAATCTCGCTGGGCGAACTGGACGATGCTGCCTGCGTGACGCGGTCGCTGCACATTCACGGCTGGAAGGATGATGCCGACGAGTTGGGGCCACTGGCGGTGTATGGCTCGGATGCGGAGCGGGTGCGCGAGTTAGGCACGCGTGAGCCGGAGTTGAGCGCGGCGTTGCATGCGGAGCTGCCGGTGACCGGCGCCGAGATTGTGTGGGGCGCGCGGGAAGAGATGGCGCGGAGCGTGGAGGATGCGCTGGCGCGGCGGACGCGGGCGCTGTTTCTCAACGCACATGCGGCGACGGCGATGGCGGAGCCGGCGGCGCGATTGCTGGCGCGGGAGTTGGGACGGGATCAGGCGTGGGAACGCGGGCAGGTGGAGGAGTTTCGCAAGTTGGCCGAGCAGTATGCTTTGAGGACGTAGCTTATTCCATCCAACTCTCCAAAAGGCTCGAAGTTACAAGGTGGAGTAGCGAAATACAGCCGGTGCGCATCACCGAACGGGTCCTTTCGGGCCTAGCTACGTTTTCCGACTAAGAGCTGAAGTTTACCTTTACGCAATCGACTCTTCGGCGGAAAGCCTTGGCGTCATCATCGCAAGTACAGGATCATTTCGGGATGCTATTGTCGTCAGTGTAGACTCACTATTATCTAAAGAGACCGTTACGCTCGGAGCCCAAGCAGGCGTGAGCAAGTGCAGATAATGGCAAACGAAGAGATTCAAGTATTTGGAACCATCCTTGTCACAGGCGGAGCCGGCTTCATCGGTTCCAACTTCGTCTTGCAGTGGGTAGAAGGCGGCGGCAGTGTCGTCAACCTAGACCTGCAGACCTATGCCGGCAATCCGGAGAATCTGGCCTCGCTCGACGGCAATCCCCGCCACATCCTGGTGCGTGGCGACATCTGCGACGCGGAGCTCGTCGGCTCCCTGCTGCGGGAGCACCGCCCCCGAGCCATCGTGCACTTCGCCGCCGAAAGCCACGTAGACCGTTCCATCGTTGCCCCCGATGAGTTTATCCGGACCAATGTGCAGGGTACGTTCACGCTGCTGGAAAAGGCCAAGGCCTTCTGGAAGTCCCTGGACGAAGGCGAACGCAACAAGTTCCGCTTCCTGCATGTCTCGACGGACGAGGTCTACGGCACGCTGAAGCCCGAAGATCCCGCCTTCTCCGAGACCACGCCCTACGCGCCAAACAGCCCGTACGCGGCCTCAAAAGCCTCTTCCGATCACCTGGTGCGTGCTTACTTCCACACCTACGGGCTGCCGACCGTCACCACCAATTGCTCGAATAACTACGGTCCCTTTCAGTTCCCGGAAAAGCTGATCCCGCTGATGATCCTCAACGCCCTCGAAGGCAAGCCGCTCCCGGTTTACGGCGATGGCCGGAATGTGCGCGATTGGCTGTTTGTAGGCGATCACTGCTCTGCCATTCGTACCGTCCTCGAAAAAGGCCGCCTGGGCGAGACCTACAACGTGGGCGGCAACAGCGAACGCGCCAACATGGATGTAGTCAAGACCATCTGCAAGCTGGTCGACGAACTGCGTCCCGACGCGGCAATCGGCCCCCGCGAGAAGCTGATCACTTTCGTGCCCGACCGTCCTGGCCACGACCGGCGCTACGCCATCAATGCCAACAAGATCAGCCGCGAACTGGGCTGGCAGCCAACCGTGAAGTTCGAACAGGGCCTGCGCCAAACAGTCGAGTGGTACCTCGAGAACGGCACCTGGATCGACCACGTGCGCACCGGCACCTATCGCGACTGGATCCGGCAAAACTACGAAGTGAGGAGCGCGCGATGAAGGGAATCATTCTCGCCGGCGGTTCCGGCACGCGGCTGCATCCGGTCACCCATGTCGTCTCCAAGCAATTGCTGCCGGTTTACGACAAGCCCATGATCTACTACCCGCTCAGCACTCTCATGCTGGCGGGCATCCGCGACGTCCTCATCATCTCCACGCCGCAGGACACCGGCCGCTTTGCCGAGCTGCTCGGCGATGGCCATCAATGGGGACTGAACCTGAGCTACGCTGTTCAGCCCCATCCGGACGGGCTGGCGCAGGCCTTTCTGATCGGGCGCGACTTCATCGCGGGAGATGCCTGCTCCCTTGTGCTGGGTGACAACATCTTCTATGGCCAGTCCTTCTCGGTCCAGCTGCAGCACGCCGCGGCGCTCGAGCAGGGCGCGATGGTGTTCGCGTATCGCGTGCAGAACCCGGAGCGTTACGGCGTGGTCGAGTTCGATCAACAGGGTCACGCGATCAGCATCGAAGAGAAGCCTAGCAATCCGAAATCGCACTACGCGGTTACAGGACTCTACTTTTACGATAACCAGGTTGCCGAGATGGCCGCTTCGCTCAAGCCGTCGCCGCGCGGCGAGCTTGAGATCACGGACCTCAACCGACTCTACCTTGAAGCAGGCAAACTGAAAGTACGCGTAATGAGCCGAGGCATGGCCTGGCTCGATACCGGTACTCACGATTCGCTCTTTGAAGCGAGCCTCTTCGTGCAGACCATCCAACAGCGCCAGGGGCTCAAAATCGCCTGTCCTGAAGAGATTGCTTATCGGCTCGGCTACATTACCACCGGCCAGCTCGAACAGCTTGCCCAGCCCGTTCGCAAAAGCGGATACGGCCAGTACCTGCTTGGCTTGTGCAACGAGCAACAACTGAACGCCGAGATGCTCTAAAGATGAAGATCATTGAGACTTCCCTGCCTGGGGTTCTGCTTCTCCAGCCGACTATGTATCGCGACAATCGCGGGGCCTTCTGCGAGACCTGGAACGAAAAGGTCTTCGCCGATGCCGGCTTGCCTTCGAAGTGGGTGCAGGATAACTGCTCCTACTCGGCCAAGAACGTGGTACGCGGCATCCATTATCAGATCGTCCAGCCGCAAGCCAAGATCGTGCGCGCCACCAGCGGTGTCGTGCTCGACGTAGCTGTCGAGCTGCGCCGCAGCTCGACACACTTCGGCAAGCATGTTGCCGTCGAGCTGAGCGCCGAACGGGGCGAAATGCTCTATATTCCTGTCGGATTCGGGCACGGCTTTGCTGCTTTGACGGACAACGTCGGCTTGGCCTACAAGGTGACCGACTATTACTGTCCCGCGGGCGAACGCACCATCCTGTGGAATGATCCGGATCTGACTATCGACTGGCCGCTTGCGCCGGAGATCGCCATCCTCTCCGACAAGGACTTGAAGGGCCGCACGCTCAAGAGCGCCGAAGTGTTCGCGTGAGCCACTTCGGACGCATCCTCATTGTTGGGGCCGCCGGCCAGGTCGGCCGCGAGTTGCAGCGCAGCTTTGCCGGAACCGGAGAGATCCTCTGCCGTGACCGCGAGAGCGTGGACCTCGCCGTCGAAGACCAGGTCCGCAGCCTGGTCCGCGAAGCGCAGCCCGATCTGATCCTCAACGCTGCAGCCTACACCGCCGTCGATCGCGCCGAATCCGAGCCGGACCTCGCGTTCGCAATCAATGCCACCGCGCCGCGCGTACTGGCCGAAGAGGCGAAAAAGCGCGAAATCCTTCTTGTGCACTACTCCACCGATTACGTCTTCGATGGATCGAAACAGGGCCCCTGGGTCGAGACCGATCAGCCCAACCCGCTCAACACCTACGGCAAGAGCAAGCTAGCCGGCGAAGAAGCGCTCCGCGCGGTCGGAGGCAAGTACCTGACCTTCCGCACCAGCTGGGTCTATGGCCCACACGGCAACAACTTCCTGCTCACGATGCTGCGCCTGGGCCGCGAGCGTGACCGGCTCAACATCGTCGGCGACCAGATCGGCGCGCCTACGACCTCGATTGAGCTGGCGGATGCCACGCGCAGCATCGTCCAAGCTGTGCTCTCGGGCCACCATGGTGCTCCCGAGGAGTGGGCCGGCCTCTACCACATGACCTGCTCCGGTTCGACCTCCTGGTACGGATTCGCCCAGGAGATATTTGCCACCGCCGCCTCAGTGCTCAACGGCCGCTCTCCTGAGCTCCACTCAATCACCTCGGATCAGTATCCGACCGCCGCGCTGCGCCCCATGAATTCCGTGCTCTCCAACGAAAAGCTGAAAGCCACCTTCGGAGTAGAACTGGCCCCTTGGGAAGAGGCCTTGCGCTCGACAGCTAGCCAATTGGCGAACCAATAGGTCAGGATGCGGGATCGTGTCAGAGAACTTCCAGTCGTTGTGCTAACACCGTAGCCGGCGTCCTTCACGAAGCGGCATGATCCAATCATCGCCACAGAAATCGGCGACAACTTGGAGCCGCGCCCTGACAGGAAGCGGAACGAGTCCAAACTGCTGATTCAATGCTCCCCGAGCCCAGAGCAGGCATTCGCGCTGCCATCGTCTGCCGGTTCGGGCTTCGAACCGCAGCCGGAATCCTGTATCTGTCGCATAGCGTGCGCGCTCAGAGCTAGAGAGCTAAGATTTGCGCCTGCTTCGGCACGTAGACCCTCCTCGTCTTGTCGGCGGCAGGTGCTTGCATGCGCATTCCAAAACAGCGCCCGCGTGCTTGATCGCATGGCGTCGCCTCGCCTGAACGCCTTCGTGGAGTTTCAGGCATCTCCAAGAGCTGTCCCGGCGTGAACCGGAGATGCGCTGGCAGTGATGACGGGACCAGCTGTGCGGTTAAAGGCGAGGGCTGGGGCAGAATGAGGATTGGGCGTGGGCACAGGTGGAGGGATTCTGCAGGCTGGCTGAAGAGTGCCTGGTGAGGAAGTAGCTATACCACCCGGGTTCCTTGCACCTGTCGAGCAATACTCTTTACTAGAAGGAGGTCGTGATGGCGGCGAAGTGCACGCACGTTGCGGATCACGTGAAGAAGGTGAAGCCGCACAGCAAGGGTTGCGAGGATTGTCTGAAGACGGGCGACACTTGGGTGCATCTGCGCATGTGCCTGGAGTGCGGCCACGTGGGCTGCTGCGACAGCTCGAAGAACCGGCATGCGCGGGCGCACTTCCACGCCACACAGCATCCGGTGATCCAGTCAGCGGAGCGCGGCGAAGACTGGCGGTGGTGCTATGTGGATGAAGCTTATTTGTGACAGAGTGACAAAGTGACAGAGTGGCGAAGGCCTCTGCTTGCGCGGAGGCCTTCGTGTTTTCAGGCGAGCTCGACTTCGATCTGCTTGTTGGCGGCGTCGAGTTTCACGATTTTGAAGGTGCGGATCTGGCCGGGTTGCAGCGGCTCGGGGGCGGCGCCGGCGCCGGGCGCGTTGCCCTTCCAGCGCGCGGAGAGCATGGACGTGAGACTGGAGAGATCCGCCTTCGCCTGAGGCTGCGCGGGTGAGTTGGACGGAGCTGCCGCTGAGCCGGCGCGGAGCACGGACTGGATGCCTTCGCCTAGCTCGACCACTTGCAGCGTGACCACGCGGCCGGAGACCTTGTCGCCGACCTTGTGCTCGGCGATGTACTCGTCAATCGACGTCGGGATAAGCTGCTTCATGCTGAGCTTGATCTGGCGCTTGCCTGCGTCGATGGCGAGGATCTGCGCCTGAACCACCTGGCCGGCGCGGAGGACCTCCGAGGGGTGGTTGAGGCGGCGGTCGGCAACGATCTCGCTGATGTGGACCAGGCCTTCCACGCCTTCGGCGATCTGCACGAACGCGCCGAAGGCCATGAGCTTGGTGACCGGGCCGGAGACCTGCGCGCCGACCGGAAACTTGTGCGCGACCTCGGTCCACGGGTCGGTGAGCGTTTGCTTGAGGCCGAGCGAGATACGGTGCTTTGCCGGCTCGATGGCGAGGATGACGGCATCCACGCGCTCGCCGGGCTTGACGATGTCGGACGCGATGCGAACCTTCTTGCCCCACGACATCTCGGAGACATGGATGAGGCCTTCGACACCGGGCTCGATCTCGACGAAGGCGCCGAAGTCGGTAACGCGCGTAACGACGCCGCTGATGCGCTGATCGGTCTTGTAGCGCTCGGTGACGGTCTCCCACGGCTCCTGCTGAAGCTGCTTGAGGCCGAGGGAGATTTTTTTCGTCTCAGGATCGACTTTGAGCACTTTGACCTGGAGCCGGTCGCCGACGGCGAGCACGTCGTCGGGCTTGGCGATGCGTGTCCACGAGATATCGGAGACGTGCAGCAGGCCATCGATGCCGCCGAGATCGACGAATGCGCCGTAGGGCATGAGGGTGCGCACCGTGCCGGAAAGCACGTCGCCCTCCTGCAGCGCGGCGTAGCGGCCTTCGGCGGCGATCTGCGCCTGCTCTTCGAGCACCACACGGCGATCAACCACGAGGTCTTCGTCCTGCACGTCGAGCTTGGTAATGCGGCAGGTGATCTGCTGGCCGACGAGGGCTTCGAGCTCCGCGGCGTCGCGCGTGCCACTGCGGCTGGCGGGCATAAACGCGCGCACGCCCACATCGACGCTGGCGCCACCTTTGACCACCGCGGTGACGGTGCCGGTGACGGGAGTCTTGCTGTCAAAGGCCTGCTGGAGCGAGGCCCAGTCCGTGGGCTGCGCCACTTTGAAGCGCGAGAGCTGATAGTAGCCTTCTTCGTTGCGGCCGGTAATGGAGACCGGATAGGACTTGCCGGGAGCGACGGAGTCCTTATCGCTGAATGCGGAGCGCGGCAGAACACCTTCAATCTTGTAGCCCACGTCGAGAAAGACCTGATCGGCCGTGATGGAGATGACGGTGCCGGTGAGCTGCGCGGGGCCGGACTCTGGCTTGCGCTTATGTGCCGACTCGTACTCGGCGAGCGCATCGGCAAAGCTCTCCTCGGGCTCGGCTTCCGCTGGGGGCTCGGCTTCGGCGGGGCTGTCGGAGATGGCCGGAGTATTCACGACCGCGTAAGAAGGCGCGACGGAGAGCGCATCGCCGGTGGTCGGCTCAGCGGGAACAGGGGCCGGTGCGGACGCAGGCTCGGGGGTCGCTTCAGAAGGAGTGGTGGGCTGGTTTTCCGGGGTTTGGTCAGTCATGGCGCTTCCACCGTATTGTTTCACGACGGTGCGGAGGGAGGGACGAGGTCCGAGCGATCTCACCCATCGCTTCGCGATGGATGGGGTACACCTCGCCGGTGGTCATCCCCGGTCCCCAAATGCGAGGGACCGGGGGCACCCGATCATTGTGGAGGAAAATCCGTCACCCGCGGCGTGGTGCGATGCGGGCCGGGAATGGCGGCTTCGCCGTCGTTGTCGATGACGTGAGTAATTTCGCCGAGGTTGTCGAGCGCGATGGTGACCATATCGTGGAAACGGACCGTCGGCTTGACGGGCACTTCGATGGCGCGCGTGAGCTTCACGTCGGGATGGCGAAAGACGGAGTAGACGCCGAGTCCCCAGGCCTCGTGCGCAGTAACGCCGTCGGCGACCTTGTAGGAGGCCCAGCCGTTGACGCCGGGCTCGGATGTGAATGCGGCCTGCGTGGGCGGATCGTAGGGGATCTCGGACTGATAGAAGTAGGTGCGGCCGTGGTCGCCGTTCCAGAGGACTTGATATTGCTGATGGTGCTCGACGAAGAGGCCGTAGGCGGTAACGTTGTTGCCGTTGACCACGAGACCGTTGTCGCTGAGGTTCTGATCCCAGCCGACGCCGCGGCCATGATCGGCGCGCCAGATCCAGGTGTGGTCGATGATCGTGTCGTTGGCGTTGACGAGGAGATTGACCTTGGCTTTGCCTACGCCTGCGCCGCCGACGCGGAAGAAGACATCGTGCAACGAGATCGGGTTGCGGGCATGATTGGCGCGGCTGGACAGATTTGAGTTTGGGGGGCCGATCTCCACAAGGACAGGCGATTGCTTGACGCCGGCATCGATGAGGAGGCCGGCGAGGATGATGCCGTCAGCGTCGGCAGTTGTGATGGCGGCGGTACCGTTGACCGGCTTGAGCGTGGCGAAGCCGAGGCCCAGGACGATGGTGTTCGCGCGCATGACGCGGATGGGTTCGGAGAGCTCGTAGATGCCGGGCGTGAAGAGGAGATTTTTTCCGCGCGCGAGCTGCGCGTTGATGGTGGCGGCGGAGTCGGTGGGCCGGGCGATGAAGAAGCGGCTGAGCGGAATCGAAGTGCCCGGTGTGCTGCCGCGATGCCACGTGACGCCGACGCTGTTGCTGCGCAGTGCGGGCACGCGCACACTCCAGCGGCCCTGCGCATCGACTTCGAGGAATGGCTTCTCGCGGACGATGGGCGTATCGGGAACACTGGTGTAAGGCGGATGGGGCCAGTGCCCGACTGGCGGATGATTCACGCCTACGAAGACCATGTTCCAGTTGGAGCCTGTCCAGTTGCGCCACTCGGCGTTGCGTGAGATCCACTGCTGCTGCGTGCCGGAGTCGACCGTGCCATCGATCACGCTGTCGGAGATCCAGCCGCCGCTGGCCCAGCCGTGAAGCTGGTTGAGCACGAGATTGCCACGGATGTGCATGCGGCGGAAGGGCGCGGCCTGCGAGACAGCCCACTGCATGGTTCCCTGCGGGGAGGTTGCGCCGGTGGTGGGCGTCACGGAGAAGCCTTCGACGGCGCGCCAGAACGTGCAGGTGGCGTTGTTGTGCGGCAGGCTGGCATCGGCGTGGACGTTGCCGGTGATGTGCACGGCGTCCGGCGTCGCGCCCAGGCCGATGATCTCAGTGTAGAAGCCGATGGGGATGTCGAGGTGGTATTCGCCGGGTAGAAAAAGGATGGCGTTGCGCTGCGTGCCGAATTCGCTGTGCTGCTGCGCGGCGTAGATGGCGTCGATCTTCTGCTGCATCTGTGCCGTGGGCATGGAGGGTGAGAAGACGAGCACGTTGGGGCCGAAGTCTGGCGTTGAAGCAGGCTTCAACTTCGGACCTGCGGCGATGGCCGCCTGGGAGACGAACAAGCCTGCAATGAGAGGCAGGAGACGCGAACGCACGGATGTAAAACGCATGGATTTCATTGGCGAGAACTCGCTTGCCATGGTAGCTCACGAGCCCGGCAGCCGGCGCACAAATTGGAGATGTGCGAGCGCGCTTTATCTTTACATTGCGCTAGGCCGCGGGTGAGAATGGGCTGCACTTGAAAGAGGGCCAAATGAAGAACGTTGTGTCACGGCGAAACTTTGTTCGCATGACGGTGGCCGCCGCGGCAGCTGCATCGGCAGGCGGCAAGCTCGCACAAGCCGAAGTGTTGCCGGCGCAGACACCGGTCTCCGACCGCAAGATCCGATTTGTCTCGATCGGCACCGGCATCCGCGGATGCGATCTGCTGCGCTCCGCGCGCAAGCTGCCGAATGCGGAGTGCGTGGGCACGGCGGACTTGTACACGATGCATCAGCGGGCCGGGCAGGAGGCCTGGGGAGCGGACGTGCCGACCACGCGCGACTATCGGCCGCTGCTGGACCGCAAGGATGTGGACGCGGTGATTGTGGCGGCGGCGGACTTTCAGCATCGGCACGTGGTGATGGACTGCCTCAACGCCGGCAAGGACGTGTATTGCGAGAAGCCCATGTCGCACACCGTTGCCGATGGCTTCGCGATGGTGGACGCCGTCGCAAAGAACAAGCGCATCATGCAGGTGGGCAGCCAGCGCGTGAGCAACATCGTCTTCAAGAAAGCGGCGGAGATCTTCAAGTCGGGCAGGCTGGGCGAGGTGACCTTCATTGAAGGCCACACCGATCGCAACGGCGACTCGGGCGCATGGGTGTATCCGATTGCTCCCGATGCGAGCCCGGAGACCATCGATTGGGAGACGTGGATTCGCGATGCCCCCAAGCGGCCGTTCGACGCCACCCGTTTTTTCCGTTGGCGCGCCTATAAGGATTACGGCGAGGGTGTGGCCGGCGATCTGTATGTGCACCTGCTCTCGGGGATGCAGAGCGTGAGCGGCATCAATGCGATTCCTTCGCGGGCGTATTCGACCGGGAGCCTGACGCACTTCAAGGACGGGCGCGACTTCCCTGACCTGCTGGCAACGCTGTACGACTATCCGAATGATGTCACCGTGAGCCTCCATTGCAACCAGAACAACTCGGCTGCGGGCGACACAACCGCCTTCTATGGACGCGAAGGCACGATGGTGATCAGCGGCAACACGCTGACGTTCACGCCGCAGGATACCGGTGAGCATCCCGAGGGGTATGCGCTGGACGGGTGGACGGCGGAGGCCAAGCAGAAGTACCTGGCCGACTGGCATGCGGCGCATCCCAACGAGACGTGGAAGCCGCAGCTCACCGAAACATACACCGCGCCGCGCGGATATGACGACACGGCCGACCACATTGCGACCTTCCTGCGTGCCGTGGAGACGCGGGAGCCGGTGATGGAGAACGAGGTCTTCGGCAACCACACGGCGGTGGCCTGCCACATGGCGAACTACTCATACTTCCATCGCAAGACGGCCAGGTGGGATGAGGCGAGCCGGACGATCAAGAGCTAGAGGACTCGGGAGAAGGAATGATGAAGCATGTTTCGCGCAGGTCGTTTTTGAAGACTTCAGGCGCAGTGGCCGCGGCCGCCTGCGTTGTGCCGAAGGCCTTGTCGGCAGAGCCGCTCAGCGTGCCGCTGGGGCTGCAGCTTTACTCCGTGCGCAACCTGTTGCCGAAGGACTTCGATGGCACGCTGCGGCAGTTGGCGAAGTTTGGCTACCGCGAGGTGGAGGCGGCCGGATACTTCAACAAGACGGCGAAGGAGTGGAAGAGCTCCATGGACACGGCCGGTCTGCGCTGCGTGAGCACGCATCACCCGCTGGCGGACTTGAAGGCCAAGCTGAATGAGCTGATCGAGTACGGCAACGCAATCGGGCTCCAGTACATGATCTGCTCATGGGTGGGCATGCATCGCGATCCCGCAAATAAGAACAAGGATCTATCGCTGGACGACTGGCGCTGGGCGGCGGACCAGTTCAACGAGATCGGCGCAAAGGTGAAGGCGGCGGGCATGCAGTTCGGCTATCACAATCACACCATCGAGTTCGGCAGCGAGAACGGCGTGGTGTTCTACGACGAACTGTTGAAGCGCACCGACCCCAAGATGGTGGTGATGGAGATGGATTGCGGATGGGTGGTTGCCGGCGGCGCCAATCCGGTTCATTACCTCAGCCAGGATCCGCAGCGTTTCCCCATGCTGCACGTGAAGGACCTGGTGAAGCAGCCCGATGGCAAGTGGAAGAACGTCGTGATGGGCCGGGGCACCATCGACTACCACCCGATCTTCAAAGCGGCGACGGGGCTAAAGCATTCCTTCATCGAGCAGGAAGAGTTCACGGGCGACCCGCTGAGCGAACTGCACGAGGATGCGGAGTTCATGCAGAACTTCCGCGTGTGAAGCCGGATTTGCACTCCAGAGCGGCATCTGTGCGCCTCCGATAAGCTGAACGTATGAGCGTTTTCGAGGAAAAGAAGGCCGAGCTGGAGCGGCATGAGTTCATGATGGGGCGGGAGCGTGGGCGCTTGGCCGTGGCGCTCGACCTGCTTACCGACTCGCTGATTATGGTGGGGCAGCACGGGGTTTACTGCGCGTCGAGCCGCAATCCGTCCAAGCCGGCGCTGGATTTGCAGGCGGTTTTGAGCGGCATGGAAGATGCCAAGGCCCTGATCCAGGCGGTGATGGAGGACTTGCGAGCGCAGCGGGAGGCCGCGCGGTCGTAGAGCATTCCGATTTGAACGGGATTGAAAGTACGATATGCTGATAGAGCGCGCCCGTAGCTCAGCTGGATAGAGCGAATGCCTCCGGAGCATTAGGTCGGGAGTTCGAATCTCTCCGGGCGCACCATTCTTTTGCAGATCCCTCTTCTCGCTACGCTCGGCGTCGGGATTTCGCCTCCGGGCTCCCGTTCCGCTGGGCTCCACTCACGCCCGCAAAGCGGCTCAAGTTCGAATCTCTCCGGGCGCACCATCCTTCCCTGCCCTGCTCCTTACCCCATTTAGACTGAAGACGGCGCAAGCCCATGTGGCCCTGCGTCAGACAAGGCGGTCATGCACTTCCATTTCTCCTCTGAACTCCTCGAACAAGTCTTGTGGACGGTGACGTTCGCCGCTCACCTCGTGCTGCTGGTGGTGTTGCTGGGCCGCGACCGCGCGGCGCGCTTCCCCTGGTTTACGGCCAGCATTGCGCTGGTGGCGTTCCGGTTGCTGACCAGCCGGCTGCTGTTCGGGCGGCTTCCGCAGATGACCATGGCGAAGATGTTTATCGTGATCGCGGCCATCGGCGGATTTATAAGTCTGCTGGTGGTACTGGAGCTGGCGCGCCGGGCCTTCGGGCGCGTGCGCCGCAACACCTGGGTGATTTCGGCCGTGGCGGTGATGGCCGTGGGCGCGCTGGTGCTGGTGTTCTGGGGGCCGTGGCCGGCGTGGAAGACAGTGGTGAACGGACCGTCAATCAACGTGCTGCAAGTCATCGCGCAAAAGACGAGTCTGCTGGCCGATGTGGAGACCATCGTAGTGGGGCTGCTGATTGTCGCCTTCGGGCGCCGGTATGGAGCGGGCTGGCGCAGCCACACCCAGAGCATCGCGATCGGCCTGTCAACGGCATCGATCGCGCAGCTCTCCATCCAGGGAATCTGGCAGTTCATCGCCCGCTCCGCTGTCGCGCATTCGATGGCGGAGTATCAGCGCATTCTCGGGATCCGCGAGCACCTGTTCAACACCAGCAGCGGCGTCTACGTTGTGGTGCTGATCTGGTGGATCATCATGCTCTGGTACGACGAGCCGGGCGCGCAGTCGAAGATTGCGCCGGTCGGGCCATCGCAGCCGGAGGCGGAGTCAACAGGTTCCGCGCAGGGCGTGTGAAGCCGGGTTGAGCTCCCGGCTCGCTTTGAAGAACTGCTAAATGGAAAGCCTCCGGCACGGCCGGAGGCTTTGCTGTGAATGGCGCTGAACGCGCCTGCTGGACGCGTGCTGCGTTACGCTTGCGAGCTAACCGTTCAGCATCTCCTGCAGCTTGTTGATCATCCGGTGCAGGTCCTTGTCGGTGCGGCGCTGCTCGTCGATCTTGGCGATCGAGTGCATCACTGTGGTGTGGTGCTTGTTGCCGAACTGACGGCCGATCTCGGGAAGGCTGGCTTCGGTCATCTGCTTCGCCAGGTACATGGCGATCTGCCGCGGCACCACCACCTGGCGCGAGTTGTTCTTCTGCTTCAGGTCGGTGACGCGCATGCCGAACTGCTCAGAGACGGCGCGCTGAATCGCCTCGATGGTGATCTTGCGAACCTGCAGATCGATGAACTGCTTGAGGCACTGCTGCGTCGCGGCCAGCGTTACGTCCACATGATTGAGCTGGCACCAGGCGATCAGCCGCACCAGCGCCCCTTCGAGCTCGCGCACGTTGGTGCGCACGTTGGACGCGATGAAGAGCGCCACGTCGGTGGGCAGCGTTACCTGCTCGGTCTCGGCCTTCTTTTGCAGGATGGCAACCTTGGTCTCCAGATCCGGCGGCTGAATGTCTGCGATCAGGCCCCACTCGAACCGCGAGCGCAGGCGGTCTTCGATCTCCGCCAGTTCCTTGGGCGGACGGTCGGAGGCGATCACGATCTGCTTCATGCTTTCGTGGAGGGCATTGAACGTGTGGAAGAACTCTTCCTGGGTGCGCTCTTTCTGCGCGATGAACTGGATGTCGTCGATGAGCAGCACGTCCACGGTGCGGAAGCGGTCGCGGAAGCTGGTCATGCGGTCGTTTCGCAACGAGGTGATCATCTCGTTGGTGAACTTTTCCGCCGAAACGTAGCAGATGCTGGAGGCGGGCGTGCGCCGCTTCACCTCATGTCCGATGGCGTGCATCAGGTGGGTCTTGCCCATGCCCACGCCGCCGTACAGGAAGAGCGGATTGTAGGCGCGGGAGGGGCGCTCGGCCACGGCCAGCGCGGCGGCGCGGGCAAACTGATTGCCGTTGCCGATCACGAAGTTTTCGAAGGTGTAGCGCGAGTTGAGCTGCGCGGCGGTCGACCAGTCGAAGCGAGCCTGCTCCGGCGCGCGCTGCGCAGGTGGAGGCGGCGCCGTGGGGGCGTGCGAAGGCACCGGGCCGAATCCGCCGTCCTTGCGCTGCGGCGGCACGGAGGGATCCTCCTCCGCCGTCACAAAGCAGACGTCGTCGATCTCCAGCGACTGCAGATCGATCGCTTCCTGAATGAGGTCACCGTACTTGTCGCCGATGTGGCGGAACTCGGGGGATGGCACGCGCACGTACAGGGTCCGCCCCGCTGCGTGGCTGTAGCGCGTGGGCTTGAGCCACGTCTCAAACGACTGGCGGATCACCTTCTTCTCAAGCGCTCCGAGGATTTGTAGCCAGGGATTGAGAGCCGCAGGTGCCGGTGTAATTGCAAATGCCATCGGACTTGTCCTTGCCTTGCGTCCCCGCGCGAAACATCCACTGCGATTCGGCGACAAAAAGCTACCGCAGACCGTGAGCGGTTTACGCCCCGGCCGGTTCTCGCTTCTCGCCATTCTGCCGTTAATCTGCCCCCGACAAAAACCCCGGGGCGTGGATACATTCCGTTCAGTGGGACGCTCGAAAACTTTTGTTGAACGGTCCCGATACTAGCACATTTGAACGTCGTTGCAATCCCTCATTCACATAACTTTTGGGGGAGGTTTTCCCATTGCACCAAGGCTGGTGAAACTACCCGAAACAGGTGACCGGAGTCACTCGCAGATCGGCGTTCGCGTGCTCTGTTTCGCTTGGAATCAAAGGGCGCCGAACGGGTTGCCGCCACGCTCAGGCAGAGAGGAGGGCGCGTTTCATGCTGGATTCAAACCCACTCCTGCGATATACTTAGAACTTGCCGTCAAGGCGACGATTTTACTTGCAATAGCAGGAGCAATTCCATGCCCAAGCGTACGTTCCAACCCAACCGCCATCGCCGCGTCAAGACTCACGGCTTCCGCGCCCGGATGAAGACGAAGAGCGGCGCCGCCGTTCTCAGCCGCCGCCGCGCCGCGGGCCGCAAGCGTGTCTCCGTCAGCGCCGGATATCGCGACTAGTTTCGCCTTGCGCTTCGCCGGCCGGACGCCTTCCCAAACTCCGGCCCCAGCTTCATTCGGCATCGCCATGAACACCCCATCCCATTCCGCGGCCAAGCCCTCCGTGCCGCGCAAGCAGTCGCTGGCCGGGGTGCGGCTTCGCAAGCACGCGGATTATCAACAAGCGTATGCGGCTGCGCGCAAGCACCAGTCCTCTTCCATGAGCTGGTTTCTGGCTGCGCAGGCGCCCGGGGCTCGGCTCGAGAGTTCGCGCATCGGCCTCACCGCGGGCAAGGTCCTGGGTAAAGCTCATGACCGCAATCGCATCAAGCGGCGCATCCGCGAGGTTTTGCGCCGCCACGTCGACCTGCTGCCCGGCGGCGTGGATATGATCTTCCACCCGCGGCGCACGGTCCTCACCATGGATTTCGCGAAACTGGAAGCCGAGATTGTGCGTATTCTCAGGCAGGCCGCGACGGAGGCCTTGCGTTTGGGCGCAGGCGCCTCAGCGAGGGCAGCATCATGACCCGCATTCTGCTCGCATTTCTGGCGTTCTACCAGCGCTGGCTTTCGCCTGCGTTGCACGTGATCACGCCCGGCGGATGCAAGTTTCAGCCCACCTGCTCGGAGTACGCCATTCGCGCCATCGCCATGCACGGGCCCCTGCGGGGCAGCGGGCTTGCGCTGTGGAGACTTCTGCGCTGCCATCCCTTTAGCCGCGGAGGCCTGGACCATGTGCCACCTACCGCGACCTCGCTCTCGCACAAACCGTTACCATAGAGAGAGTGTGCCTAACGGCCGCTCCACCGAACGACAGGACGTAACCTTTGCCCGAAATTCAAAATCCCAATCTTCAATCGCAGGGTCCCGGCGGGGGCGGCGGCGGCGACTTCCGTTCGCTGCTGATCATGAGCTTCCTTGCGGTCGCCGTATTCCTCGGATTCCAGTACTTCCAGAAGCCCAAGCCGAACGCGCCTGAGCCGCCTGCGCAGCAGCAGCCGGCGCAAACATCGCCGGCGGGGAGCGCCGCTCCGGCGGCATCGAGCGCCGCACCGGCCAAGGGCTCCTCCGCGGCCGCGGCACAGCAGCCCACCGTCACGGCGGGCAGCGAAACCGAGACGGTCGTCGACAATCCCAACTACCGCATCGTGTTCACCAACCGGGGCGGCCTGGTGAAGCACTGGGTCCTGAAGCACTACTTCGACTCGACGGGCAAGCCGCTGGATATGGTGCAGCAGCAGGCTGCCGAGCGCTTTGGTTACCCGCTGTCGCTCTTTACCTACGACGCCGCCTTGACGAAGCAGCTCAACACCGCGCTCTACCAGGCTTCCACCGTCGGCGCCCTGCAGGCGCCCAACGTTCTCACCTTCCAGTACCAGCAAAACGGCGTGGACGTCATCAAGACGTTTCGCTTCAACTCCAGCTACGTTGTGAACGCGGAGATCGAAGTGCATCGCGACGGCCAGCCGGTACGTGCTCTGCTTTCGTGGCCCGCCGGCCTGGGAGACATGGAAGAGTTCCAGGGCCGCAGCAGCCTCCCCGGGATCTCGCGCACGCCATCGAGCTTCGACTGGTCGATCAACGGCAGCCACGACTCCGAAGCTCCGAAGAAGATCAGCAACAACGCCACGCTTGAGGGGAACTATCAGTACGCCGCCGCCGCCGACCTCTATTTTGCAGCGGCGTTCCTGCCCGACGTCCCTGCACGCGCCACGGTCGTCACCTTCCACAACGCCATCGACCTGCCCACGGACCTCACGAACCCCAACAGCGAGAAGAAGCCGGCGGACCTACTCGGCCTGGCTGTCGGCGACACCAGCGGCGACACCAAGCTCCGTCTCTACGTCGGCCCCAAGCAGATGAGCATCGTCAGCAGCATCCACAGCATGGGTGCGGACGGCAAGCCCGACGGCCCCACGCTCCATTCGCTCATCCACTTCGGCTGGTTCGCCTTCCTTGCCGAGCCCCTCTTCTATGTGCTGCGCTTCATGGTTCAGCACGGGATTCCCAACTGGGGCTGGAACATCATCATTCTCACCACCATCTTCAACGCGCTGATGCTGCCCACGCGCGTGATGATGATGAAAAGTTCGCTGAAGATGGCGCGCATTCAGCCCAAGGTGGATGCCCTCAAGCGCAAGTACGCGCACCTGAAGGCTACCGACCCCAAGCGTGCCGAGATGAACACCGAGATGATGGCGCTCTACAAGACCGAGGGCGTCAACATGTACGGCAGTTGCCTGCCCATGCTCATCCAGATGCCGCTGTTCTTTGCATACTTCGAGATGCTGGAGAACACGGTGGAGCTGCGGCAGGCGCATTGGCTCTGGCTCCCGGATCTCTCCCGGCCCGATCCGCTGCACATTCTGCCCATCGGCATCCTTATCTCCATGTTCCTGGCGCAGTACATCACGCCTTCGCCGGGCATGGATCAGTCACAGCGGCGCATGATGGCCATCGTGATGCCCGTGATGTTCGGTTTCATGCTGTGGCACTACGCATCGGGCCTGGCGCTCTACTGGATCACCGGAAACCTGATCAGCCTGTTCATCCAGCTCGCCATCAACCAGTCGCACCTGGGCAAGGAGATGCAGGCGCTGGCCGCGCGACGAGCAGCCAAGAAGATCGGGAAGCGTCCGCCGACGATTCAGGCTCGCCGCTAGTTCTCAAAATCACGCTCACCCAAGGGGCACGCTTCGGCGTGTCCCTTCTGTTTTTTTGGCGAGCTTCTCCGTCCTGCGCGGGCCGGCAGCGCTGCATCCCGAGGCGATAGCATGGAAGTATGTCTAAAGTCCTCGACGGCGCCACCATCGCCGCACAAATCAAGGCGGAAGTCGCCGAAGAAGCAAAGAAGTTAGCGGAACGCGGTATCAAGCCCGGCCTGGCTGCGGTGCTCGTGGGTCACGTGCCGGCATCGGAAATCTATGTGCGCAGCAAGGTGCAGGCCTGCGCCGACCTGGGTCTCTTCAGCGATCTCATCACGCCGCCCGATACGGTTACCACCGAAGAGATGCTGGATCTCATCGCGAAGCTCAACGCGCGCGACGACATCGACGGCATCCTCGTGCAGCTTCCGCTGCCCAAGCAAGTGGACGCCAAGGTGCTGCTCGACGCCATTGCTCCGGAAAAGGATGTGGACGGATTTCACCCCGTCAACGCAGGCCGTTTGCAGGCTGGGCGTCCCGCGCTTGCGCCGTGCACGCCGGCGGGCGTGATTGAGATTCTGAAGCGCAGCGAGATTCCCATCAGCGGCGCCAATGCCGTCGTGGTGGGGCGCAGCGACATCGTGGGCAAGCCCGCGGCGATGCTGCTGCTGCATGAGAATGCCACCGTCACGATCTGCCACTCCAAAACGCGCGATCTTGGCGCGGTGACTCGCCAGGCGGACATTCTGGTCGCCGCGATCGGACGCCCCGGCTTCATTACGCCGGAGATGGTCAAGCCCGGCGCAACGCTTATCGATGTCGGCATCAACCGCATCACCACGCGTGAGGAGTTCGACAAGTTCTTCAAGGGCAATGAGAAGCGCGAAGCGGCATTTGCCAAGCGCGGCTCGGTGATTGTGGGTGACATTCACCCCGCGGCATTCGAGAAGTCGAGCGCGTATACGCCGGTCCCCGGCGGCGTGGGCCTGCTCACGATTGCGATGCTCATGGCGAATACGGTGCGCGCGGCGAAGATGCGGAGAGGCATTTAGAAGATGCTTCGCGTAGGACTCACCGGCGGTCTGGGCAGCGGCAAAAGCACCGTTGCCGCAATGCTGCGCGAACACGGCGCGCATGTGATTGAAGCCGACGAGGTGGGCCGCGCGCTGATGGAGCCCGGCCAGGCCGTCTACAACGCCATCATCCACCACTTCGGCCGCGGCGTGGTTCGCGCCGACAACCGGCTGGACCGTCCGCGACTGGCGCAGATCGCCTTCGGCCAGGGCCGCCTCGACGAGCTCAACTCCATCATCCATCCCGCCGTCATCGCCGCGCAGCAGCAGTGGATGGACGAGATCTTCGCGCGCGATCCCAATGCTGTTGCAGTCGTCGAATCCGCACTCATCTTCGAGGTGGAGCGCGACGCCCGCGCCCGCGGCGAGTCGGCAGGTGTGCTCGCCGGGGTCCCCGGCGACAGGTCTTCGTCGCCGGGGTGGCTCGCGGACTGGCGCAACCGCTTCGACCGCGTCATCGTCCTCACCGCGCCCGACGAGGTGAAGATCGCGCGCTACGTGGCCCGCATCTGCCCGGACCCCGCCGCGCGGCCCGACGCCGAAGCCGACGCCCGCACCCGCCTCGCGCGCCAGATGCCCGACGCCGAAAAGGCCGCCCGCGCCGACTTCGTGATCGAAAACACCGGCGATCTCGCTTCCCTGAAGAAAGAAGTTGCTATCGTATGGCAACGCCTTCAGGCGGAAAGCAGCAAGCCTCAACCGCACAACGGCTAAAATATAGAGAAAGCAAAGGCGCCATGTTCAGCACCTGCGGCAGCGCCGAAGGAACGCTATGCAAGGAGCAACAAAGCACATGCTGCGGCGGATAGCCTGGCTGCTCGTTCTCATCTGCGGAATTCTCTACGTCACTTTCCATCTCCCCGGCGACCTGCGGCGCGCCGGCCTGCTGCCCCCGGGCGGGTCCGACTCACCGCTGGAATTGACGGAAGCGCAGGCCGCGCCGGAGTACACGCCGGACGAGCAGAACAACATTGCCGTCTACAAGCGCGTGCTGCCCTCGGTGGTCAACATCACCTCCAACGCGCTGGTGTTTAACTTCTTTCTGGGCGCGGTGCCGCAGCAGGGCCAGGGATCCGGGTTCATCCTCGACAAGGCCGGCCACGTGCTCACCAACTTTCACGTAGTGGCCAATGCCAATCGCGGCATCGAGGTCCAGCTCAGCAACAAGCACCGCTACTCGGCGCGCGTTATCGGCACCGACCGTGTGCATGACCTGGCGCTGCTGCAGATCGATGCGCCCAACCTGCAACCGGTCACGTTGTCTGACTCCTCCAACCTCCAGGTTGGGCAGAAGGTCTATGCCATCGGCAATCCCTTCGGCCTCAGCGGCACCATGACGCGCGGCATCATCAGCTCCATCCGCTCCATTCGCGGAGCGGAGGGCGCGCCGATTGAAGACGCCATCCAGACCGATGCCGCCATCAACCCCGGCAACTCCGGCGGGCCGCTGCTCAACTCGCGCGGCGAGGTCATCGGCATCAATACCATGATCCTGTCCAACAGCGATCAGAGCGCGGGCATCGGATTCGCCATCCCCATCAACACCGCAAAGGCCGTGCTCGGCGACCTGACCCGCTACGGCCGCGTGCGCCGGCCATCGCTGGGCATTGTTTCGTTCCCGGTTGGGCCGGACCTCGCCCAGCAGCTTGGGTTGGCGGCGGACTACGGCGTGCTCATCCAGAAGGTGATCCCCGGCGGCGCAGCAGAGCGGGCGGGCCTGCACGGCGGCAATCAGCAGGCCTATCTGGGGAACACGCCCATCATGATCGGCGGCGACTTGATTATCGCCATCGACGGCCAGCAGGTGACCGATCCGCAGGACATCAGCGTAATCATGGATCAGCACCAGGCCGGAGATACCGTCACCGTGACGGTGTTGCGCGGCCAGCGGCAGATGACGTTTAAGGTGACGCTGGGCGAAGCGCGCGGCGAGAGGGTCTGAGAACAGTCTTGAATTGCAGTTCTTCTTAACAGAAAAGCCGGGGGAATCCCGGCTTTTCCGCTCTGATGCCGATTGCACGACCAGGTTCGCTGCTACGCGTGCGTGACGGTCTCCTTCGCCGCGGAGTCCTCTTCCATCCTGGCCCAGTAAATGCCGCGGAAGGCGCTGCGGTGCCGCCAGTAGACGAGGGCCCAGAGCAGCGCGAGAACGCAGGCCACAGGAATGCCGCTGGGGGCCATCACGAAGTGAAACAGCAGGATGTTCACAATGATGGGTCCCAGAATCACCAGGCCAAGCGGCACATAGCGATTGAACAGCAGCAGCAGACCGCCGAGCACCTGGAACGTGCCGATGGCCATGGTGTAGTGCGACACGTAGAGCGCCGTCAGGAACTGGCCCGCGGTGCCCGCCGGCATAGAGGCATGCATGTAGTCGTGGATCCCATTCGCCCCAAAAACCACAAAGATAAGGCCCAGCAGAATGCGCGCGATCATCCCAAGGATCTTCATTCCGTCTCCTTTGTTCTGTGCAGGGTCGGAGTTCCGCCGGTGAACGGCCCAGGGAAGCCGGCAGGATTGTGTCCGCAGCCACCAGATTGGCCCAATGCACCGCCAGACGCAATTGTTTTCAGCAGAGCAGACTCAAATCGGTCCTGAGCCCAAACCGCGGTAAACTTGAGATGGCAGGAGGACCGGGCGGTCGCTGCCGGGGCTGCGCAAGCGGTTTCCGGGGGAGGAAAGTCCGAACTCCGCAGGGCAGTGTGCCGGATAACGTCCGGGACGCGGGCGTGAAGGCCCGTGGACGGCCAGTGCCACAGAGAAGATACCGCCCCGCACACCCACCCCTAACAGGATGGGTGCCCCAGGTCCCTCGCATTTGGGGACCTGGGAATGCGGAGTAAGGGTGAAAAGGTGCGGTAAGAGCGCACCGCTGCGACGGTAACGGCGCAGGCATGGTAAACCCCACACGGAGCAAGACCAAATAGGGAGGGAAACGACCGCCAGGAACCAGGCGGCGTTGCGCACCGGCCCGGTGCGTTCAGAGGGTTCCGGAGTTCTCGAAACCTCCGGGTAGGTCGCTGATGAGCGCGAGCGGTAACGCTCCGCCTAGAGGAATGACCGCACACGACAGAATTCGGCTTACAGGTCCTTTTGCCGAGTTCCCAAAAGGCTGAAGCCCGCGCAGGACGCGGGTTTCAGCTCCAAACTCCTCTTCAGTCCAAAGAGCCGGCAGCGATCGCGCGTGCCCCCGTTCCCTGCTGCGGCAGGGTCACTCCATGGTTGTGAGATCGGAGACTGCAGAGGCAACGCCGCCCGCTTCGGTAGCCGGCCGCAGCGAGCGGAAGTGCACCCCAAACTCCATCTTCGAGCGTTGGCCCATCAACATCAGATCGGCCGTATAGCGCTTCGGATCGACGCGCACCACAACGTAACTCCCCGGTTCGCCGATGATCTGCACCTTGGTCCCCACGGCCACGTGCTCCAGGGGCGCAGAAGCGTGGGTGGGGTTGTTGGAACGCCGGAAGAAGATGCCCACAATGCCTCCGCACCACCATGGGCCGCCGCACCCTGCTCCGGGGCTCAATGTCGGGTATTGAACATAAGATGCCGATCCAGCCCCAGAAAGTTGCATCCTGCTGCCCTCTGGGCGAGGAAAAAGCTGTTCAAATTCGGAATTTTTGGGCGTCTTTCTCTCTCAGCGTAAGCCCGTGGCCGGGGCGGGTCAGATCCGGCGCCATGCACCCGTCGCGCGGCTCGCAGAATCCATCGAAGAACATGCGCTCAATGCGGGCGTGGTCGTGAAAGAACTCCATGTGCACGGCGCGGGGCACGGCGCAGCAGACGTGCACGTGCATGCTGGGGGCGCAGTGGGAGGAAAGCGGCACGTTGGCCGCCCAGCACAGAGCCGCCGCGTCCAGAAAGCCGCTGATGCCGCAGCAGCGCGTGGCGTCGGCCTGCAGCACGGTGACGGCTTCGGCATCAAGCATGCGCTTCTGGTACCACGCGGAGTAGCCGTACTCGCCCGCGGCCACATCCATGCCGACGGGAATACGCTGCCGGACCTCGCGAAGCCCGGTGAGATTGTCGGAGCTCACCGGCTCCTCGAACCAGCGCACGTCCTGCCCGGCAAACTCTTCCGCCAGGCGCAGCGCCTGCATCACCGAATAAGCGCCGTTGGCGTCCACGAAGAGCTGGACCTCGTCGCCGATGGCTTTGCGGGCCATGCGCACGCGGCGGGCATCGTCTGCGGGGTGGCTGCCGATCTTCATCTTCACCATCTTGAAGCCGCTGCTCGCCCAGCCGCCGAGCTGCGCGGTGAGCTGCGCGTCATCGTAGGACGTGAATCCGCCGCTGCCATAGACCGGGACGCACTCGCGCACGCGGCCGAGCAGATGGACAAGCGGCACGTTGAGCAGCCGCGCGCGCAGGTCCCAGAGTGCGTTGTCGATGGCGGAGATGGCCATCGCGGTGATGCCGGTTTCGCCGTCGTTACGCACTTTGCCGCGCATGTCAGACAGGATGGCCGCGTGCCGCCACGCATCCTGTCCCTTGACCACAGAGTCGAGCAGGCTTTTCGCGACGGCCGCAACTGCTTCATCGCCGTAGGTGTAGCCGATGCCCTTCGTCGCTCCGCTGGCCAGCTCAACCAGGATCATGGTGGTCTGGTCCCACGAGCAGGTGCCGTCGGCCTCCGGCGCGTCGGTCGGGATGCGATAGACGCGAACCTCCGCGCCGGTGATCTTTGCTTCATCCGTCATCTTCAGAACTCCGTAAGAACATCGACGCCAGTGCTGGAGACGGCCACCACGTCGCAATGGCGCATGCCGCCAAACCCGTCAAAGTAAGCAGCGGGCTCCACGTTGAACGTCATTCCCTCTTCCAGCACGTCCGGCGATTTGGGATGAATGCGCGGCAGGCCGTTCGGATTCGCCGCCGCGAAGCCGACGCCGTGGCCGGTGGAGTGGCGAAACGCGTTGCCCATGCCGTGCTGTTCCATCACATTGCGGGCGGCGGCATCCACATCGCGCGCGAACGCGCCCGGCCGAATGGCGCGGCGAGCGGCGATGAGCGCATCGTCAATGGCGGCGCGCATGGCACGCTGCTTCTCGTTCGCCTCGCCGACGACGAAGGTGCGCGTGATGTCGGTCCAGTAGCCGTCGGCGCAGGTGTTGGCATGCAGCAGCACCAGGTCGCCGTCGAGAATCGTCCGCTGCCGCGTGCGTGCAAATGCGCCGGAAGCCTCGGCGGAGTTCGGCCCCGACATGCAATAGAAGTAGCCGTAGAAGCGGTGCGTATCCTTTGCCTGATCGGTGGTCTCGAACGCCTGTTGCAGCGCGGCGGCCACGTCGTTCTCGCGCATGCCGGGTTGAAGGCACGCGGGAGCGCGGTTGAATCCACTGGCCGCGATGCGCACCGACTGCCGGATCAGTTCCAGTTCAATCGGGGTCTTCGCGGCCTTTTCTCCTTCCACGAGGTCCTTGTTGTCGGCGAGCTTGACCTGCGGGGCTACGCTGGAGACGAGTTCGATGATCGCGCAGTTGAAGCGGAGGCTGGCGGCATAGGTAGAGGGCTGCATCTCCTCGCGCGCGTCGGCGCCCACGGTGGCATTGGTCAGCTTCATCTCCCGCAGAACGGAACCCAACGGCTGAGCCAGGGCTTCGATTGGAGTGATGAGTTCATCCAGCCGCGCCGGCTTGTAGGGCACGAGCTTTGCCGCCGATGTCTTCGACGCGATCTCCATCTCGTCCTCAGGGACGATGACGCGCACATCGCCGTCGCGTGCAAAGACTGCGACACTCGCGCCCATCACCGGCCAGTAGCCGCTCAACAGCAGAATCTGGGTGGGCGAGGCACAGATCAGCGCGTCCAGCCCGGCGCCGGCCAGGGCGTCGGCAAGCCGTCTTCTTCGTACCGGGTCTTCTGCCATGGAGTCCTTCGCGGAAAAGGAAGTGATCGGATGCGCGGTGCAGCGCAACCCTCCGGTACGATGCCGCGCAGCATGCGGTCCGTTGCGCTGGAATCCAAAGTTGGACCAAAACAGGGCAAAAAGAATTTTCAGCCGGATTTGTAACGAACTCTGCTTCCTGTGACTTTCTCCGGGTAAATGCAGCTCAAAGGGATAGCTGACATGAACCTTCGACAAAAGCCGCGGGCACGAATTCTGCTGGTTCTGCTGGCGATGGCGGTCACAGCGGCCGGCGCGCAGCAGCCTCTAACGCTGCGGCAGGCCATCGACCAGGCGCTGAAGCAGAGTCCGGATGCCGATGCGGCGCAGGCCGGGGCGCGCGAGGCCAAAGCGGGCGCATCGCTGGCGCGCACGCAGTACCTGCCGCAGTTCAACCTGACCGAGGACATCTCGCGCGGCAACGATCCGGTCTACGTCTTCGGATCGCGGCTTCGGCAGCAGCAGTTTACGCAGGCCAACTTCGCGCTCAACGCACTGAACAAGCCGCTGCCCATCAACAACTTTGCCACCCGCGTGAGCGGTCAATGGCTGGCCTTCGATTCGTTTCGCACGCAAAAGTCCGTGCACAGCGCGGACATGATGAAGCGCAGCGCGGATGCAGGCGCGCAGGCGACGGACCAGAACGTTGTGTTTCGCGTGGTGCAGGCCTACCAGGGTGTGCTGTTTGCGGAGCGCCAGGTGGAAGTGGCGCAGCATGAGCTGGACACCGCGCAGGCGCTGCTCGATTCCGTAAGCGACCGCGTAAAAGCCGGACTGGCCGTCGATTCGGACCGGTTGCAGGCGCAGGTAAACGTGGCGGCGCAGAAGCAGGCGCTGATCGGAGCGCAGGGCAGCCTGGACATTGCATGGACGGAGCTGCGCGTGGCCATGGGCGCGCCGGATCTGCAGCAGGCAAAGCTGCAGCCGATCGAGCCGCACACGTTTCCGCAGGGCCAGCTGAGCGATGAGCTGGCGACCGCGGCAAAGACGCGGCCTGACTTGTCGGCGCTGACTTACGCGCAGTCCGCACAGGCTGCCGCAGTAAGCGCCGCAAAACTCGGCTTTGGGCCGCGCGTAAGCGCGTACGGCAACTGGGAGCTCGACCAGGCGTCGTTTGCCGGCGGCGGCGGAAACAACTGGGTGGCGGGCGTGCAGATCGGGTTGGACATTCTGCCCTTCAGCAAGCGCGCCGAGCTGGCTCGCGCCACGGCGGCCAAGGCGCGCACGGATGCACAGGTGAATGCCTATCAGCAGCAGATTCGGCTGCAGGTGAGCCAGGCGCACATTGCGCGGCAGACCGCGCAGCTCTCGCTGGATACGGCGCGCGCGGCCACCGAGCAGGCGGCGGAGAGCCTGCGCATTCTTCGCAACCGCTATAGCGCAGGACTCGCGACCGTCACCGACCTGTTGCGCGCCGAAGATGCGGAGCGGCAGGCGCAGACCAACTACTGGCATGCGGTGTACGGAAACACCGTGGCTTATGCCCAACTGCTTTTCGCGACAGGAACCCTGACACCGGACGCAGCGGAGGTTTTGCAATGAAGATTGTCTTGTCTTTATCCATGATTGCCGCGGGCGCGGCGTTGCTCTCAGGCTGCAACTCCGGCGAGAAGCCGCAACCGGTGAACCTGGAGACGGTGCACATGCAAGTGGTGGAGAGCCGCCAGCAGCAGACGCCCACGCTGGTGCGCACCACGGGCACGCTGCATTCCAAGGAGACGGCGACGATCTCCGCGCAGGTGATGGGCCGCGTGCAGCAGGTGCTGGTGCATGAAGGCGATGCAGTGCGCGCCGGTCAGATGCTGATCAGGCTCGACGACGCGGCGCTGAAGGCCTCGGCGGAGCAGGCCGCCGCAGCGGTGATTGCCACGCAGGGCCAGCAGGCAGCGGCACAGTCCAATGCCGACCTCGCCGCGAGCACGCTGGCGCGCTACAAGCAGTTGCAGCTGCAGCGCAGCGTGAGCCCGCAGGAGATGGACCAGGTGACGCGGCAGGCGCAGGCAGCGGCGGCGCAGGTGGATGCGTTGCGCGCTCAGGGCAATGCAATGAAAGCGCAGGAGACCGGCGCGCGCACCATGCTGGGCTATACGCGCATCGCGGCGCCGTTTGCAGGCACCATCACGCAGCGCATGGTCGATCCGGGCGCGCTGGCTTCTCCCGGCGTGCCGCTGCTGCAGATTGACAGTGCCGGTCCGCTGCAACTGCAGACCACAGTGGGCGAGTCGTCGATCGGAGCCGTGCGCACCGGCATGAAGCTGACGGTCCACGTGGACAGCGCAGCCAATGAGGACATCAAGGGCACGGTGGCAGAGATCGTTCCGGCCGCCGATCCGTCGAGTCACAGCTTTCTCGTAAAGATCAATGTGCCGCCTTCGAAGACGCTGCGCGCCGGCATGTATGCCACCGCGGATATTCCCACGGGAACGCATGAGGCGATCCTGGTGCCGCGTTCCGCCGTAGTGCAGCGCGGCTCGCTGGCCTGCGCCTACGCGCTCGATAGCAACAACGTGGCGCAACTGCGGTATCTGACGCTGGGCCACACACAGGGTGACATGGTTGAGGTGCTCTCCGGAGTCTCCGGCGGAGAGAAGCTGGTCGACAATCCCGCTGACCGTGACCTGGCCGGCAAGCGCATCGAGGTCCAGCAATGACAGAGAACAATTCCAAGCCGGGGCTCGGCCTTGCCGGGCATCTGGCGAAGGCATTTCTCAACTCGAAGCTGACGCCGCTGTTCATCGTTGCGTCGCTGGCGCTCGGCATCTTCGCGGTGGCGATCATTCCGCGCGAAGAAGATCCACAGATCCTGGTGCCGATGCTCGACATCACCACGGCCATGCCTGGCGCCTCGCCAAAGGAAGTGGAGCAGCAGGTTACGCTGCCCATCGAGACGCTCGTCCACCAGATCTCGGGCGTGGAATATGTCTACTCGACATCGAGCCCGGGCCAGAGCCTGGTGATCGTGCGATTCCTGGTGGGCACGCCGCAGGAAGACGCGCTGATCAAGGTCTACAACAAGCTCTACTCCAACTTTGACCGCATCCCGCCGGGCGTTTCCCAGCCCATCATCAAGGCGCGGTCGATTGACGATGTGCCGATTCTCTCGCTCACGCTGTGGGGGCCGCATTACAACTCGTACCAACTGCGCGCCATTGCAGATGAAGTTCAGCACAACGTCCAGGAGATTCCGGACGTCTCGGAATCTTCTGTCATCGGCGGATTGCCGCGCACCATGCGCGTGGTCCTCGACACCGCCAAGCTGACCGCCTACGGGCAGTCGCCACTGGCCATTGTCGGCCATTTGCAGGCTGCCAATGCAAGCCTGCAATCGGGCAGCTTCGCCGAGAACAATCGCGAAATTCGCGTCGACGCGGGCGACCTGTTCACGAGCAAGAAAGATCTGGAGTCGGTCGTCGTGGGCGTCGATCACGGGCGGCCGGTCTATCTGCGCGATGTGGCACAGAAGATTGTCGATGGGCCCGCGGAGCCCTCGAACTACGTTCTCTTCGGCACAACGACCACAAGCTCTGCAGGAAAGGCGCCGCAACAGTATCCCGGCGTGACGCTGACCGTTGCCAAGCGCAAGGGCACGAACGCAACCGACATCGCCAACGCCGTGCTGAAGCGCGTGGATCAGATGCGCGGCGTGCAGATTCCGAGCGACGTGAACGTGACGGTCACGCGCAACTACGGCGACACGGCGAAGGCGAAATCGAACGAGCTGCTTGAGCATCTGCTGCTGGCCACGCTCTCGGTCACGCTGCTGATTGCGCTGTTCCTTGGGTGGCGCGAGTCGGGCGTGGTGCTGCTGGCGATTCCGGTCACGCTGGCGCTCACCATGTTCACGTTCTACTTCCTCGGCTACACCATCAATCGAGTCACGCTCTTCGCTCTCATCTTCAGCATCGGCATCCTGGTGGACGATGCCATCGTCGTGGTCGAGAACATTGTGCGACATTTCCGGCTCAAAGAGAGCCAGAACCGCTCGTGCAGCGACGTGACGGTGGAGGCGGTCGCCGAGGTCGGCAATCCGACGATTCTCGCTACATTTGCCGTAATCGCCGCGGTGCTGCCGATGGCGTTTGTGCGGGGGCTGATGGGGCCGTACATGCGGCCTATTCCGGTTGGCTCGTCGGCAGCGATGATGTTCTCGCTGTTCGTCGCGTTCGTAGTGTCTCCGTGGGCGGCGATGCGCCTGCTTGGCAAGCATCTGGGCGGCGCGCACCTGCTGGAGCCGGAACATGAGAACTGGCGCACGCGCCTCTACCGCAAAGTGATGGCGCCGCTCATCGCCTCGGGCCGCAACCGCCTCATCTTCTTTGTTGCGGTTCTCGCCTTGCTGCTCGTCTCTTGTGCGCTGGTGCCGTGGGGACTGGTGCGCGTGAAAATGCTGCCCTTCGACAACAAGAGCGAAGTGCAGGTCATCGTGAACATGCCCGACGGCACCCCGCTGGAGCAGACACTAGCCGTAACGCAGGCGCTCGGCGCGGAGTTATCAAAACAACCGGGAGTGCTGAATTACCAGCTCTACGCCGGCACGTCCGGGCCGTACAACTTCAACGGCCTGGTGCGGCACTACTACATGCGCCGCCTGCCGAATCAAGCCGACATTCAGGTAAACCTGCTGCCGCGCGATCAGCGCAAGGAGCAGAGCCACGAGATCGCCAAGCGCCTCCGTCCACTGCTCGTCGATGTGGGCAACCGCTACGGCGCGCGCATTCAGGTGAGCGAGGTGCCCCCGGGACCGCCGGTGATTCAAACGCTGGTCGCCGAGGTGTATGGGCCCGATCTCGACGGACAACGGCGCGTGGCAAGCCAGATCAAGCAGATCTTCCAGCACACGCCGGGCGTCGTCGATACGGACTGGTATGTCGAGGATCCGCAGCCGCGGCTGGCCATTCACGTCGACCAGGTGAAGGCGGCGCAGCATGGCATTGCGGTGGCGGATGTGACTCGCGCAATCACCCTGGCGACCTCCGGCATGCAGGCGGGCTTGCTGCACGATGGCAATTCGCGCGAGCCGATTCCGGAGGTCGTGGAGTTTGCGCGGCCTGACCGGTCGTCGCAGCAGGCGCTTGAGAACATCCATCTGCCTGGCGCCGATGGATCCATGGTGCCGCTCAGCGAACTGGTCACCATCGATAAGGAGACCATCCAGCAGAGCATTTATCACAAGAACCTGAAGCGCGTGGTCTACGTCACGGGCGATGTGGCGGGGGCGGAAGAGAGCCCCGTCTACGCGATTCTCAAGATGAACAAGCAGCTCGACCATCTCAAGCTGCCTGCCGGCTACACGCTTACGCGCTACAACTCCACGATGCCGGAGACCACCGACCACTACTCGATGAAGTGGGACGGCGAGTGGCAGATCACCATCGAAGTCTTCCGCGATCTCGGCCTGGCGTTCGCGGCGGTGATGGTGCTGATCTATGTGCTGGTGGTGGGCTGGTTCCGCTCGTTCATTGTGCCGCTCATCATCATGGCGCCCATTCCACTCACACTGGTCGGCATCCTGCCGGCGCACGCCATGCTGGGCGCGTTCTTCACGGCGACTTCGATGATCGGCTTCATCGCGGGCGCGGGCATCATTGTGCGTAACTCCATCATCCTTGTCGACTTCATTGAGTTGCAGCGCAACCAGGGCGTGCCCCTGGCGGATGCGGTGATCAACGCCGGCGCCATCCGCTTCCGTCCCATGCTGCTGACGGCGGCAGCGGTCGTGGTGGGCGCAAGCGTAATCCTCACCGATCCCATCTTCCAGGGACTGGCGATCTCGCTGATGGCCGGAGCCATCGCCTCGACGTTCCTGTCGTGGCCTACGATTCCGATTTTGTATTACATGGTCCATTCCAAAGTTGAATCCAAGGTGACCTGCGCGCCTGAATCGCAGGAAGGAGCGATGCAATGACGGTGGAACGCGCACTGCGCCTGATGGCTGGAGTGGTAATTCTTATCTCTCTCGCCCTGGCCTACTATGTTTCGCAGTATTGGCTTTGGCTGACGGCGTTTGTCGGTCTCAACCTTTTCCAGTCAGCATTCACCAACTGGTGCCCGGCAATGGCGATCTTTCGCGCGATGGGATTGAAGGATGCGGTGTGCGCCACCGAGGTGAAACGCGCTTGACGGACAAACGCTTCAAGGCATCGGAGGCGCATCGCCTGGATGCGCCGGAACGGCTGGTCTGGCTTCCGCCGGCAGATGTAGTGCGAGCGCTGCATCTCCGCACAGGAGAGACGGTCGCCGATATCGGCGCGGGGACAGGATACTTCTCCCTTCCCATCCGCCGCGCGCTGGGCGCATCAGGCCGCGTGTTCGCAGTGGACGCCCAACGCGAGATGCTCACCCATCTGCGCGAGAAGATGCAGCGCGAATCGGTCACGAACATCGATCCTGTGCATGCAGAGGCAGATGCGACAACACTGCCGGACGCCTGCTGCGACCTGGTGCTTATGGCCAACGTGTGGCACGAGTTCGCAGATCGCATGGCGGTCTTGCACGAATCCCTGCGCATTCTAAAGCGCCCCGGGAGAGTGGCCATCCTCGATTGGCGGCCGGATGTGGAGCGCGAGGCAGGACCGCCGCTGGACCATCGCATTGCCGCCGCCACAGCCGCCGCGGAACTGGATGCGGCGGGCTTCACGCAGATTGAGCAGCACAACGTAGGCAAGTAGTCGTGGCTGGTGCAGGGCCACACCTCAACAGCTCATGGATAGTCCTTCGATGCCGAGACACCGCAAATCCGCAGCCGCCACCAAGGCGAATCGCCTGATGGACGACGTGTATCGGGAGATGTTTCAGCTCGAGTCACGGCGTCCTGGCGCGGAGATGGCGCTGGCTCTGGCGCTTATCCGCGCCGGAGTGTGCGCGGATACCCTGCCGCAGCGGCGAGAGCTGTGGCGCTGGCTCAAGCAGGTTTGCCCCATCTGCCTGAAGATGATCGAAGACGCACTCGCGCAAGATACCTCCTCCCTGCCCATCGTATGAACGAACTGGAGTTCCCCGCGTTTCATTTTCCGGTTATCCATGGCGCACTATACTGAACTTGAGAACCAAGGATCGGAGCGCGATGCGACCGGAGTTGATCCAAGCCGCGGAACTGCTGCGCCGCAATACGCCGCAAGACGTGGAGCAGGCGATCGGACTCCTGCAGAATACGGTCTACTCGTTCAGCATGAAAATGTGTGGCCACCGCGAGGATGCGGAGGACACCACCCAGGATGTGTTGTTCAAGTCGCTGCGCCACCTCAGCCGATTTCCCGATCCCAATGCGCTGGCGGCGTGGCTCTATACGGTCACGCGCAACCGCTGCCGCCGCATTCGACGCACGCATAGCTCAGCTCCCGCCAGGGAACTGTCGCTGGACGAACTGATGCCCGGCGAAGTGGAGATGCAGCTCCTGCTGAGCGGCGAAGACTCTCCCGAGCGCAATGTTCTTCATGCCGAGCAGCACCATCTGCTGCACCAGGCGGTTCTCCATATCCCCTCTTCGCTGCGCCTGGTGCTGGTGCTGCATGACATGGAAGAGCTGAGCACAGAACAGGTGGCGCAGATTCTGGAGCTTCAGCCGGGAACGGTTCGCGTTCGGCTGCATCGCGCGCGCTTGAGCGTGCGGCAGGAGATGAATCGCATCCTCAGCAAGTCTGGCGCGGGCAGAATCGATACCGCTCCACCCGGCAAGGCATTTCGCAAGCACAAGGCAGGGCCGGAGTGTCGCGAGCTCTTCGCGAATCTTTCGGAGTATCTGGACCAGCGCATGAACAGCACCACCTGCGAACAGATGAAGCAGCACATCGAAGCCTGCCCGAACTGCATAGCATTCCTCAAAGACCTGCGCGTAGCCATCGACCGTTGCAAGTCTTTGAACATGGAGTGCGATGCCAAGGTAGCGGCGCGCATGCGTGAGCTCTTCACGCAGGAATACCTTCGCCTGGTGCGCATGCCGGAGCAGCAACCTGCCTAATCAATTCCGCGCGCTTAGAGATCCTGAAATCGCTGCTCGTGCGGCCGCAGGTCGATGTCGCGCACCCCGATGAGATAGAGCAACCCATCCAATCCCAGAAACGAAATGGACTGGTCCGCCTTCTGCCGGACGCGCGGCTTGGCGCGATAAGCAATGCCCATGCCGGCAAGGCTCAGCATGGGAATATCATTTGCGCCGTCGCCCACGGCCACTGCCTGCTCCAGCGAGATGCCCTCGCGTTCCGCAATCTCCCGCAGCAGCTCCGCCTTCTTTGCGCCATTGATGATGGGCGGAATCACGCGCCCGGTGACAACACCGTCCTCGATCTCCAGCTCGTTCGAGTAGACATAATCGATCCCGAGCCGCTGCTGCAGCGATCGCGCAAAGAACTGGAAACCACCGGAAAGAATCGCCGTCTTGTAACCGAGCAGCTTCAGCGTGCGGATCAGCCGCTCCGCGCCCTCCGCAAGCGGAATGGAATTCAGCAGGCTGTGCGCGCATTGGGCGGGCAGACCCTTCAGCAATGCCAGTCGCCGGGTGAAGCTCCCGTCAAAGTCGAGCTCGCCGCGCATCGCCGCCTCCGTGATCTTTGCAACCTGCTCGCCCACTCCGGCCATCTTCGCAAGCTCGTCGATCACTTCGCCCTGGATCAGCGTGGAATCCATATCGAACGCAAACAGGCGGCGATTGCGCCGGAAGATGCTTTCGCGCTGGAACGCAATGTCGATGGAGAGGTCCTGCGCGGCCGTCATCAGCGCCGAGCGCAGCGACAACTCGCGATAGGGATCGCCGCAGACAGCCAGCTCGATGCACGCGTTCGCCGGCGCGTCCTGCGGCGACAACTCGCCGGACAGCCGGTCGATGCGTTCGATGTTCATCTCGTGGGCCGCAATCGTGCTGCTGACGCGGGCAAGCTGCGCAGCGGTGACGCTTCTTCCCAGCACCGTGATGATGAAGTGGCGCCGCCCCAGCCCGTGCAGCCAGTGATGGAGCGCATCCGCGGCAATGGGAGTGAAGCGCGCAAGCAGTCCAAGTTCATGCGCACAATCATGCAGCGCGCTGCGCACACCTGTGAACGTGTCTGCGGGCACTTCCACCAGGATGCCGAGCGAAACGTTCTCGTGCACCACGGCCTGGCCCACATCGAGAATGCGAACCGGATGCTCCGCGAGCACCTTGGACAGCGCGGCAGTCAGGCCCGGCTTGTCTGGTCCGGAAAAGTGGAGAAGAAAAATTTGAGCGGGAGCTTCGGAGGGCATCACTCTCTCTATTATCGGCTACACCCCCGCGCTCCGATCCCAGCGTGCCTCAGGGACCCAGGACCAACGGCCTGAGCGCCGTGACAGTCTCCGTGTTAGTTACACCTTCTTGTGGTCCCCATCACCGCGCTGGAAAGCCATCGCCGGCAGAATTGTGCAAGGGAAAGCAGACCCCGGCGATGTGCCTGTGATCGCGGCCGCGCTCGCGATTCCTCGGGACCAGACCGCAATTGCACACCATGCCGGCGCGCACAGGCGAGGAGCACACTCCATGAACCAGAATAGCCATCGCGTGGTAATCATCGGCGCCGGCATTGCGGGTCTTTCCGCCGCCGTCTACGCATTGAAGTGCGGCTACGATGTAGAGGTTCTCGAGATGAACGACCAGGCCGGCGGCCTCGCCATGAGCTGGCACCGCGGTCCGTACACCTTCGAGACCTGCCTGCATTGGCTGGTTGGCTCAAAACCCGGCGCGGATTTCCACTCTCACTGGCAGGAGATTTGCGACATCGACAAACTAACGTTTATCGACCCTGAGGTATTTGTACGCATTGAGACCGAACGCGGCGACGCTTTGACGATCTACACCGACGCAGACTGCCTGGAATCCGAGTTGCTTCGCCACGCTCCGCAGGATCATGCCGCAATTCACGATCTCACGCACTCCATCCGCAGCCTGGCAAACTTCAAATTGATCGACCCTTCGGACGGCCTCTCCGAAAACTGGCTGAAGATGCTCCAGGATCTGCCGGTACTGCCGCTCGTAAACCGGCTGATGAAGATCAGCGGACTTGAATACGCCCGCCGCTTCAGCGATCCTCTGCTCAAGGCGTTCTTCTCCAACGGCGACATCGGCAAGATGCCTGTTCTCGCGTTGATCTTCTCGCTGGGGTGGATGCACGCGCGCAACGCCGGCTACTGCATCGGCGGCTCCCAAGCATTAATTCGCCTGATTCAGAAAAAGATCGCTTCTCTCGGCGGCAGGATCCGCTTCAACTCGCCCGTGGAGCGCATCCTGGTCGATCGCGACACGGCCATGGGCGTCCGGCTCGCAACTGGTGAGCTTGTTTCAGCGGATTGGGTGATCTCCGCGGCCGACGGCCACAGCACCCTCTTCGATTTGCTGGAAGGCAGGTACGTTACGGAGGCGTTGCGAAAGCGCTATGAAGAGCGGGAACTCTTTGCCTCGTACCTGCAGGTTTCGCTGGGATTGGCGCTCGATCTCTCCAGCCAGCCGCCCGCGTTGCACTGCCTGCTCGATTTGCCCATCAGCATCGATCCGGCCACCGACATCCATTCCGTGGGATTCCGCTTCTTCCACTTCGATCCAACCTTCGCCCCGCCCGGACGAACAGCCGTCACCTCGCTCATTCCCACCCGCAACTTTCAATATTGGGCGACCCTGCGCCGCACAGACATGGCCGCATACCACGATGAAAAGCATCGCGTGGCCGACGCCGTAATCGCCATGCTCGAGAAGCGGGTCCCCGGCGTCCGCGAGTCCATTGAGGCGATGGACGTGTCTACGCCGGCCAGCGTCATCCGCCACACCGGCAACTGGAAAGGCTCCATGGAGGGATGGCTCCCAGCGGCCGGCGACAGCTTCAAGCCGCTCCCGAATACGTTGCCGGGACTGCATCAATTCATGATGATCGGCCAATGGGTAATGCCCGGCGGCGGATTGCCGAGCGGGCCGCTCACCGCGCGCGCCGCGATTCGGAAGATGTGTGAGCACGACCGGGTGCGGTTCACGGTTGAAGATCGGGAACCCGCACTCCACTAGCGTCACTATTCGCGATGTCTATTCCGGCTTGCCCAGCTTGTTGCGCCATGCGCGGCCTTCGCGTTCCAGCAGGTGATCGGCGCACTCCGGTCCCCACGATCCCGCGAAGTAATTCGGAAACACCTCCGGGTACTTCGCCGCCCATGCATTCAGAATCGGCGTATACAGCGCCCAGTTGATCTCCACCCCATCGCGATGCGAGAACAGAGTCTGATCGCCGAGCATCGCATCCAGCAGCAACCGCTCGTACCCATTGGCGCGCGACTTTCCGAATGCCTGCGCGTAATCGAAGTCCATGTTCACGGGGCAGACCGCCATGCCGGGAGTACTCGGCACCTTAGCGCCAAAGCGCAACGCGATTCCATCGTCGGGTTGAATGCGAATCGTGATCAGGTTCGGCTCAATCTCCGCGCACGGCCCGCTCGACTGCATGCGGTTGAAGATCAGCAGCGGCGGCTGCTTGAACTGGATGGTGATCTCCGTGGCACGCTTCTTCAGCCGCTTGCCGGCGCGCAGATAAAACGGCACGCCCGCCCAGCGCCAGTTCTCAATCTCAAGCCGCACGGCAGCAAACGTCTCCGTAGCCGACTCCGGATTCACGCGCTCCTCATCGCGATAGCCGATCACCTTCTGCCCATCCACAATGCCCGGCCCATACTGCCCGCGCACAGTGTTCAGGATCGGGATGCTCGGAATCGCCTGCCACACCTTCACCTTCTCGCGGCGCACCGCCTCCGCGTCAAAGCTCGACGGCGGTTCCATCGCGATAAAGCTCAGCAGCTCCATCATGTGGTTCTGCAGAATGTCGCGCAGCGCGCCCGCCTTCTCATAAAACGGACCGCGCCCCTCGATGCCGATCGACTCCGCCGCGGTGATCTGCACATGATCGATGTAATTGCGGTTCCAGATCGGCTCAAAGATTCCATTCGCGAAGCGGAACACCAATATGTTCTGCACCGTCTCCTTGCCGAGATAGTGATCGATGCGGAATACCTGGCTCTCCTGAAACACCGCATTCACCTGGTGGTTCAGCTCCTTCGCCGATTCCAGATCGTGGCCGAAAGGCTTCTCAATCACCACCCCGATGCGCGCATCGCCGTTCTCGTTCATGCCTTGCGCGCCCAGATTTTCAATGATCGGCGCAAAATACTCCGGCGCGGTGGCGAGATAGAACAGGCGATCGTCGCCGAGATTCTTCTCCTTCGCAATCCGGTCGAGTTCCGCCTTCAACCCGGCATAACCCGCCTGGTCATCGAAGCTGAGCGCGTAGTAGCCGACCTTCTTGAGGAAGCCCTCTAACTTGGCGTCGTTCGCCTCCACGCCGCCAAACTCGAGAATTCCTTCCTTCATGTCTTCGGTGAACTCGTTGCCCAGCGGACGCCGTGCAACGCCAACGATGGCAAAACGCTCCGGCAGCAATCCGTTCTGCTCCAGGTGAAAGAGCGCAGGCAGCAGCTTGCGCTTGGTCAAATCGCCGGAAGCGCCGAAGATGACCAGGATTCCGGGATTGGGGATGCGTTCGTTCGCCTGCGTCAGCCGGGACAAATCCTCCGGACGAATCTTCATCTGCACGGTAGCCATGTGTCGATCTCCGATTGAAAGGGAATGGGGAATGGGGAGCAGGCAATAGGGAGTAGCCAGTAGGGAGTAGGGAGTGGAGACGATTGCCGCGTTGTCGAAACAGGCTTTCTACTCCCTACTCCCTGTTCCCTCCTCTCTGCATTTAATCCTTCTTCACCGCATGTCCGCCGAACGCATTGCGCATGATTGCCAGCATGCGGTCGGTAAAGTTGTTCTCTTCGCGCGAGCGGATACGCCGGATCAGCGACTCCGTGATGACGGGCGCCGACACGTTCAGGTCGATCGCCTCAAACACCGTCCAGCGGCCCTCGCCGGAATCCGACACATACGCTTCCAGGCCGTCGAGTTTGGGATTCTTCGAGAGCGCATCCGCCGTCAGGTCGAGCAGCCAGCTCCGCACCACGCTGCCGAACCGCCAGATCTCGGAGATCTGCGCCAGGTCGAGATGCATCTCTTCCTTCTTTTCCATGATGGTGAAGCCTTCGGCATAAGCCTGCATCATGCCGTACTCAATGCCGTTGTGCACCATCTTCACAAAGTGACCCGCGCCCGCCGGGCCCACATGGCCCCAACCCTTATCCTTGCCTGGCGCCAGCGCCTCAAAGATCGGCCGCAGGTAATCGACGGCTTCCTTGTCGCCGCCGATCATCATGCTGTAACCCTCTTTCAGGCCCCACACGCCGCCCGAAGTACCCACGTCGACAAACTGATATCCCTTCGCCGTCACTTCCTTGTAGCGGCGCTGCGACTCCTTGTAATTCGAGTTGCCGCCGTCGATCAGGATGTCGCCCTTGTTCAGCAGCGGCTCCAGCTTCGCGATCGTGTCATCCACCGGCTTGCCCTGCGGCACCATGATCCAGATGGCCTTGCGGCCGGTGAGCTTCTTGGCCATGTCTTCCAGGCTCGACACGCCCACGTTGCCCGATGCCGTCAGCTTCTGCACCGCTTCTGCGTTGAAATCGAAGCCGACAACCTGGTGCCCGGCGAGGCGCAGGCGCTCCGCCATGTTGCCGCCCATCTTTCCCAGCCCAATCATTCCGAGTTGCATCGTGTTTTCCCTTTCTGCACGGGTTACAAAACGCCCAAGGTTTCCAGATCGCGCCGCAATCGCTCGGCGCCGTCGAATCGAATCGCTTTCATGCCCTGCGCCGCAGCTGCCGACGCGTTCTCCTGCCGGTCATCGATAAAGAGCACGCGCTCCGCCGGCCGGCCCAGCACATCCAAAGCCCTGCGGTAGATCTCCGGCCGCGGCTTGCGCAGCCCCACATAACACGAGCTGAACATGGCATCGAAATACTGCCGCAACCCGAAGGTCTTCAGCCTGTACTCGTTCGGTTCGCGCGCCTCGTTGTTCAGCGCACCAAGCATCCACTTACCAGATGCCGCCAGTTCCTCGAGGATGCTCAGAGCGCCATCCGGCAGCAGCTCCGACTCCGCAAACAGAGCCGCGAGAAACTCCTCGTGCGTAAAACCGCGCGGCTCATAAAACACCGTCTCGTCCAGATACTCGCGCGCCGTAATCACGTCCCGCTCCCAGGCGTCATTCGGTTTCGTGTGCCGCGCCTCAAACTCCGCCTTGTCGAGATGAAACTTGTCCAGCACCGCCGCGCGTTCGCAGTGATCCCAACCGTTGGTCAGCAGCACTCCGCCAATATCAAAAAGAATCACGTCAAAGGGAAGCAATCAGAGCCTCGTCCATCGAACCTGCCACTACGAATTACCAGCAAAAATCTCCGGGTGCCCCAGAGCCTGGCCTGAGCTTGTCGAAGGGTGCCTCGCCTTTGGGCACCTGGGAGGGAACTACGCCTTACTCGTAGACCCATCTCCGCAGCGATACTTCGCCTCAATCGCCATCACTTTTTTGAACCGCCGCACAAAGCGTTCCTCGGTCGCAATAAACTTTGCCTTGAGAAACGCCTCTACAATCTCGTAGGCCAGAGCCGCGCCAATAATCCGCGCTCCCATGACGAGAACGTTCATATCGTCGTGCTCCACGCCCTGGTGCGCCGAATACGTGTCGTGGCACATCCCTGCGCGGATACCGGGAATCTTGTTCGCCGCTACGCAAACGCCCACGCCCGACCCGCAGATCAGAATCCCGCGCTGCGATACGCCCTTGTTGATGGCCTCGCCCACGAGCTCCGCAAAATCGGGATAGTCGTCGGGATCGTTCCCGGTGAACGCGCCCAGGTCCACAATCTCGTGCCCGGCCTTCTCCAGATACGCGCGCACCTCCTCCTTCAGAGGAAACCCCGCGTGATCCGCGCTGATAACTAACTTCACGTGCACTCCTTCAGAGTGCAGAGAGTAGAGAGTAGAAAACCTCTGAGCGATTCTTATCCTTGAGCTTTCTACTCCCTGCTCCCTACTCCCTATTCCCTGCCTTTAACCAGCCTCTTCGCTTCTTCCGCCACATGCGCCGCGCTGAATCCCAGCTTCTCCAGCACAACCTTTCCCGGAGCCGACGCGCCGTAGCGATCGAGCCCAATGACCCCGCCGTCCGTGCCCACATACTTCCACCAGCCCAGTGGCGATCCCGCCTCCACGGCCAGCTTCGGCACGCCCTTGGGCAGCACGCTCGCTTTGTATTCATCGCTCTGCTCGTCGAAGATCTCCCAGCTCGGCATGCTCACCACGCGCGCGCGAATGCCTGCGTCGGCCAGCAGCTTCTTCGCGTCCATGCACGGCCACACCTCTGAGCCCGTTCCAATCAGGACTACCTGCGGGTTCTCCGCATCCTCCAGCACGTACGCGCCTTTGCTTACGCCGCCGTACACATCCACCTTCGCTGCATCGATCACCGGCAGGTCCTGCCGGCTCAGCGCGAAGAACGACGCGCCGTTGCGCTCCAGCGCCAGCCGCCAGCACGCCGCCGTCTCGTTCGCGTCGGCCGGGCGATAATCCGTCAGGTTCGGCACCGCGCGCAGCATCATCAGGTGCTCAATCGGCTGATGCGTCGGGCCATCCTCGCCCAACCCGATGGAGTCGTGCGTGAAAACAAAGATCGAGTGCGCTCCAGACAGCGCGGCGATGCGGATGGCCGGCTTGCAGTAGTCGCTGAAGCAGAAGAACGTCGAGCCGTACGGCACCAGCCCCTCGTGCGCCGCCATGCCGTTCACCGCCGCGCACATTGCAAACTCGCGCACGCCGAAGAACACGTTGCGTCCCGCCGGATCGGCGGCAAAGTGCGGGCTGTTCTTGAAGATCGTCTTCGTGGAAGCAGTCAGATCGGCCGCGCCGCCAAACAGCTCCGGCACCACATCGGCAACCGCATTCATCACCACGTTGCCGGCGTTGCGCGTGGCCATCGGCTTGTCCGCCGGGAAGCTGGGCAGCGCCTTCTCCCAGCCCGCCTTGCGCTTGTTCACCGTCGCCCGCTTGAACTGCTCCGCCAGCTCCGGATACTGCTGCGCATACTTGTCGAAGAGCTGGTTCCACTCGCCCTCCTGCTTCGCGCCGCGATCCACCGCCTGCCGCCAGTTCTTCAGCGCATCCTCCGGCACATAGAAGCTCTGATCCTCGGGGAAGCCGAAGAACTTCTTCGTCGCCGCCACATTCGCAGCGCCCATCGCCTCGCCGTGCACCTTGTTCGTACCCGCCAGCGGGCTGCCGTACCCAATCACCGTGCGCACTGCGATAAACGACGGTTTGTCCGTCACCGCCTTCGCCGCCTCAATCGCCTTCTCCAGCGCGGCCAGGTCGTTGCCATCGGCCACCCGCTGCGTGTGCCAGTGGTAGGCGTCGAAGCGCTTCAGCACATCTTCCGTGTAGCTCCACTCGGTTGGCCCATCCAGCGAGATCAGGTTGTCGTCGTACAGCACAATCAACTTGCCAAGCTGCAGCGTTCCCGCCAGCGAAGCCGCCTCATGCGAGATGCCTTCCATCAGGTCGCCATCGCCGCACAGCACATAGGTGTGATGATCCACCACATCGAAGCCAGGCTTGTTGTACGTTGCCGCCATGTGCTTCTCCGCAATGGCCATACCCACAGCCATGCCGAACCCCTGACCCAGAGGGCCCGTCGTCACCTCCACGCCTTCCGTGCCGTGCAGCGCGCCCGACTCCGGATGTCCCGGCGTCTTGGAGTGCCACTGCCGGAACGCCTTCAGGTCGTCCATCGACATGTCATAGCCGGCGAGATGCAGCGTGGAATACAGCAGCGCCGAAGCATGCCCGTTCGACAGCACAAAACGGTCGCGGTCCGCCCACTTGAAATGCTTCGGGTTGTGCTTCATCAGCTTGTGGTAGAGCAGGTAGGCAATCGGCGCGCAGCCCAGGGGCGCGCCGGGATGTCCGCTGTTCGCCTTCTGCACCGCGTCGACGGCCAGCAGCCGGAGCGTATTGATGGAAAGTTCATCGAGGTTAGTGCTGGCAGCAGTGGTGGTCATGCAACTTCCTTTCGCGCGTAGTGCGAGCTTTTTTGAAGGGGCATGACTCGAGCCATGCCGTATGAAGACCAGGATTGAGTGGGGCTGCAACCCCTGAGGGAATCGTTCACCCGGCTACAACCTCGATCTCCACGTTGTAACCAAGCCACTTCGCCGAATCCGGCCACTTCAATGTCCATGATATCTGCCCGGGCCCCGCGCCTGCTTCCACATCCGCGCTGTACCCGGCGCTTCCAAACGCACGGCTCTCCACGGTCTGCATCGTCTTCCAGCCGTCCGCCGACCACACTACTTCAAAGCGGTCCCCGTCTAGGATGCGCAGCGTGTCCCCGGCGGTTACCTTCTGAATCGGCCGGCGCAGTGTGTAAATCTTCAGGCCGCGCCGCAAGCTCGCGCGCCCCTCCGCCCCGCAATAGCGCTGGTACGCACAGTCCACGCGGTCGAACACCTTGCCATCGCACGCCGAGCGCAGCAGCTTCAGATACTCGGCATGCGCCCACACCAGCGGCGTGGCCGACCCCGCCGGCTTGCCTGGCTCCAACTGCAGTTCCGGCCGGGCCTCCTCATCCCACACCTGCTCCGGCAACAGCTTGCCGCTGGTTGCAAACTGCTCATACGTCCGCATCAGCGGGGTGATGTCTCTGCCCGCCGCCAGCTCATAATGCGCTCGCTCGCCGGTCAGCAGCGGCCATGCGCGGCCCTGTCCCCACGTAATGAACGGCCCGCCATCCGGCCGGTCTCCGTAACCGTCCCAGTTGTAGCGCAGCCAGCACGGCCCCTGCGGCAGATCGCGTTTCAGCACCGCATCCACCACCTTCAGCGAATCCACGATGAGCGGATCATCCGCCTTCCGCACGCCGTACCGCACCAGTTCCAGAAATCCGCCGTCGATGATCTCGCGCGCCTCGAACTCATAGCGCGTGCCCGGCGGTCGGTTGTTGAGCCGGATATGTTCTTTGCCGCAGCTCTCGCACGCGTACGCCTCGCCCGTCTCAGGCGGCCGAATGCGCATGTAGTGCCGCTTCACGCTCTCCAGCAGCACGCCATTGTTCGTAACCGTCCAATCCTCGAGGTGCTCTTCGATCCAATCGGCAAAGTCCTCGATGAACTTTGCCTGTTCCTCATTCCCTCCGGACCGCAGCATCTCCGCCGCGCAAATCAGCGCCGCAATCACCGCCGCCAGCGTCGACGGCGAATAGCCTGCGTTCTCCTCCCAGCGCTCCTGGTGGGTGATGGGCGCCTTGCGCACCAGGAACCCCGCCGCACGCTCCACAAACGGCAGAATGTCCATCTCGCCCAGCCCGTCGGCCCTCCAAAGCCTCCACGCCAGAATGATCGGAAACGCCACCTCGTCCAGTTGCACGCCGCTCCAGTAGGGCGTCCCGTCTACCCAGAAATTCTGCGCAAACCCGCCGTCCGGCTTCTGCGTGCAAGCCAGATACACCAGCGCCCGCCGCGCCGTCTCCGCCCGCCCGCACGCCAGCAGCGCCGTCGCCGTCTGCACCATGTCGCGCGTCCACACCAGGTGATACCCGCCCAGATCGTCGTCGCCCTTGGCCTGCCCCCAGGGAATCGATGCCGACGCCACAAACGCGCCCGAATACGTCTTGTCCTCATGCGCCAGCAGCAGGTTGTGGCTGGCCCGCATCAGCGCGCCGCCATCCTGCGCCTTATCCGCCAGCCACTCGGGATTCGCCGCCCGCCGCCACTGCGCAATAAACCGCTCCCGATGCTGCGCGTAGGGCATCGACAGCGCGCTCACCGTCTTCTGCAGCGCCGTATGCGCCGTGTCCCCAATGCCAATCGCGATAGTGAATTCGCGTATGTCGTCCTTTGTTCCTCTGCCTTGCGGACTCGCCGACTTGCTGTCGTCGTGCTGACTTGCTGACTTGCTGTCTTGCTGACTCGCTAATCCCAGCTCCCCCATCACCGCAACATTTCCATTCGTCGCCGAACCGAACTCCCAGTCCATCAGGAAGTTCTGCTTCAGGTCCTGCCAGCCGTCGCTGGCGCCCACAAACCCACAGCTCACGCGCGAAAACCCGCAACTCACGCCCATCGCCAGCGACCACGGATCCTTCCACGCCAACAGCATGCGATACCCCGCCACATCCACCGCGCGCGCCGAGTTCCCTTCTCCACCTCCGCCCAGGTGCGGCGCCAGCAGCGCATACACCTTCAGCTTGTTGACCAGGTCCGCATCGCCCTCCAGCCGCCCGTGCACCAGCAGCACCGAGTGGTGCGGGTCGCAGACCACCTCCTTGGTCAGCGTGTAACGGCCCGCGCGGTCGCGGTTCACATACCGCACCCCCAGCGCCTCCGGGTGGATGGACTCAAAGCTCGAATCCAGATCGCGCTTCTCTTCGTGCATGAACGTCTCGCCATCCGTGATCAGAAACTGCATGTCGCGAATCTGCGGATGGTCGATCGTGGGGTGATAGATCTCGTTCACGATCCCGTGCGAACAGGTGAACCACAGCCGGCTCGATGCCGAATAAGCCGTGCCCACCGCATCCTTCACCGCCGAGGTCCAGCGCGGACGCAGTCCGGGCGCGCCAAATGCTTCGCCCTGCTGCGCAAGCCATCGATAAAGCTGATCGTTCATGTGTCTGGGATTTCCTGAAAACGCGAATTCAGCCGCAATGTTTCCACTAGCGATGCTAAGGCTATCGATGAATCCCCGCCATGAAAGTTGCGCCATTGCAGATTAATACGCATCGAAAGCGCGTCCGTTCGCATCCACGCATTGAGTGCTCTTCATCGTCAGACCGTCGCGTGAAGATCGTCAGACCGTCGCACGAGGGTTCCGCTGATGAATCAACACGTCTCGACCGCGCCGGAGGCGCAGTGTTCGTTAGCCCCGCGCTTTAGCGTGGGGAAGCTCGCAAATAACCCGGAGCCCCGTAGGGGCGGCGCAAATGGGCGTGCCGCATTCCCGCGCAAATTAATTTCGCTCGATCGCACTTCGCAGTCCTCGCCCCGACCCGCCCGGCCCCGGCACAGTAAAATTCTTAACGGAGGAGATTCCCCAACATGGCATACGAAGTTCCACCGCTCCCTTACGACTACGCGGCGCTCGAGCCCTATATCGATGCCGAAACCATGAAGCTCCACCACGACAAGCACCACCAGGCCTACGTGACCAACGCCAATGGCGCGCTGGAAAAGCACCCCGAGCTGGCCAACAAATCCGTGGACGACCTGCTCCGCGACCTCAACGCCATCCCTGAAGATGTGCGCACCGTGCTCCGCAACAACGCCGGCGGCCACTCCAACCACAGTATGTTCTGGAAGATCATGGGACCGGCCAGCCAGGGCAACGGCGGTGCACCCACCGGCCCCCTCGCCGACCAGATCAAAGCCGACTTCGGCGATTTTGAAGCCTTCAAAAAGCACTTCAATGAAACCACCGCCAAGCAGTTCGGCTCCGGCTGGGGCTGGCTGGTATGGCAGGGCGGCAAGCTCAAGGTCATCACCACGCCCAACCAGGATTCGCCGCTCTCGCAGGGCCTGTTCCCCATCCTCGGCAACGACGTATGGGAGCACGCCTACTACCTCAAGTACCAGAACCGCCGCCCCGAGTACCTCGCCGCGTGGTGGAACGTCGTGAACTGGAACGAAGTAGCCAAGCGCTTCGACATGGCAAAGAAGTAGAGCTTCATCGTGCCGCACGAAAATCGGGTGCCCCATCCAACGCGCAGTCTCAGCGCGCGTTGGGTGGGATAGCAATACTCCTCATCCACCACTGTCATCCTGAGCGAAGCGAAGGATCTGCAGTTGTTCCTTGCCGGATCCTGCTGGGTGCCCCAGAGCCTGTCCTGAGCGCTGTCGAAGGATGCCTCGCCTTTGGGCGCCTGGGATAGCACAAACATCGGGTACCCCATCCATAGTGCAGCGATGATTGGGATAGTACGCCACAACTTCGGCGCCCCAATTGTGTCTATTCAATCGATGAATAGATCGAGCAAGTTATCCGTGCTCCTGGCTACCGCGCTCATCGGCTTGGCTGGCTGCCATTCTCAGGCTTCCACCGCGCAAACCGCCTCCTTCACCATCAGCCAGCACGGTCACAACGTCGGTACGGCCAGCTACCAGTTCTCCAGTGTCCCCGGCGGGTACCACGCCACCGCGCTGGTGAACGTGTCCATGAAGGGGCTCAACTACTCGCTCTCCAAAGACGAGCAACTCGACTCCGCCAGCCACCTCAAGAGCGCGGTGCTCAGCGGCACCGTCAACGGCTCCGCCGTCAGCATCATCGCCAAGCCCGACGCCTCGCAGTTCCAGCTCAACATCTCGGCGAATGGCCGCGCCAGCAGCTCGCATCTGGCATTCCACCCGGCCGCCGTGTTGCTGCCCGATTTCGACCCCGGCGCCTTGCAGACGCTCCTGGTCCTCGCCGTCGAGCAGAACAATAGCAACATCTGGGCCATCATTCCCAAAGAACAGGGCTCCATCCAGGCCGTCACCGTCGCAACCTATCCCGATGAGCACGGCACCTTCAACGGCAAGCCGGTAACTCTGCATCACCTCGCCGCCACCATCAACAATCAGCCCATCGACCTCTTCGCCAGCGAGCGGAATCATCTCATGCAGGCCGAGCTGCCGGCCGACGGCTTCGCCCTCGTTCGCACCGGCTTCGTCCTCACGCCGCCCAAGAAGCCCATCGTGCCCCCCGGCGAATCCACCACCCCGCCCCAGCAGCAAACACCGGACGCGCCCCAGCCGCAGCAACAGCAGCCGCCGCAGCAATACTGATTCGTGCGCGAAATCTGATCGGGGCGCAAATCCTGATCGGGGCGCGAAATCTGATCGGTGCGCAAATCCTGATCGGGGCGCGAAAACCAAGAGCTATGCCCTGATCAAGCAGGTCAAGGACGAACTCGCCGCCGAGATTCCCGCGGACGATCTGATCGGGGCGCGAAAAAAGAGGTGTGGCGCTCATCGCCACACCCCACTGAATATCTATAAAACCACAGCAAGTCTTATTCCCGATCTGATAGTCCCCGCAGTGCCTTGTAACAACGGCACGGCTTCAGCCGGGCCAAAAGGGCAAGTTCTATTCCCGATCAGATGGTCCCCGCAATGCCCTGTAACAACGGCACGGCTTCAGCCCGGCCAAAAGGCAAGTTCTATTCCCGATCAGATGGTCCCCGCAGTGCCTTGTAACAACGGCACGGCTTCAGCCGGGCCAAAAGGGCAACGCCAAAAAAGTTCTGGGGCTTTAGCCCCTGCGATCCAGTTCGAACGCTACTTAAACAACCCCAGATCAATCGCCCCCGCCATCGCCGCATACCCCGTGCCCTTGGGATGCAGATGGTCTCCGCTGTCGTACTGCGGCGCATACCACAACGGCTTCGCCGGATCGCGCGTAGCCTTGTCGAAGTCCACCACGCCGTCAAACGCCCCGCCGGTGCGGATCCAGTCGTTCACGGCTTCGCGCACCTTCTCGCCCTTGTCCGTGTAATAGCCCGCGCCCTGGTACGGCGTCAGCGTGGCGCCAAACACCTTGATGCCGCGCTCGTGTGCGCGCGCAATCAACTGCCTCAATCCCTGCTCCAGATCCTCCGCCGTCAGCTTGTAGTCCGGCCGGTTAGGATCGTGCATCGTGCCAATGTCGTTGATGCTCTCGAGAATAATCACGTACTTCACGCCCGTCTGCGCCAGCACATCGCGATCGAAGCGCGCCAGAGCGTTCGGTCCCACGCAATGAATCAGAACGCAATTCCCGCCGATGCCTTCGTTCAGCACCGACAGATTCGCCGTCTTGGAATCGTCGTGGAACCGCTTCGCCAGATCCTCCGGCCACGTCTCGTTCATGTTCTCGCGCGCGTAGGCGCCGTCCGTGATCGAGTCGCCAAACGCCACCACCGCCGCGGCGTCCTTGTCCGTCGGCACCACGTCCACGCCCTTCACGAAGTACCACGACGGCGTGATCTTCGCATCCGTCAGCGCTTGCGCGCTCACCTCATTGCCGGGCTGAATGTAATTGGCTTCGTCCGCCCCGCTGTGCACGCTCACGTCGCTGATCTGCTGCAGCGGCAGATAAAACGTGATCGCCAGATTGGCAAACGCCGGCGTCGCCAGATCCACCGCGTCGCTCACCGCCATCGCCCCCGGCGGCACCACAATCGACGGGCTGCCGCCAAAGGTCAGCGGGTGCATCGACGCCGGATCGATCGCCGGGCCGCCCGCGCTCATCGCCACCGTCGCCGCATCAATCTTCAGCGGCTCCTTGCCAAACTCGTTCGTGAACTCAATGCGCAGCTGCTTGCCGGCAATGCTCGTATGCACAACCTCGCGCAGCGTGGAGCCCACCAGCGTGGGAATGGTGTGCCAGGGATCGCCCCCAAACGGCGCCGTGGCCCAGGTAGCCACCCACCGGGTTGCGGCGGATCCGGACGCGTTGTCCGCAGCCGAAGCCGCATAAGCCGGCGCAACAGAGACGGCACAGAACGCGGCAACAACCGCGCCAGCAACAAAGCGCAAGGCAGAAGGCAGAGACGTCAATTTCATTGCGAGAAGAGCTCCTATGGGATAGCGGGAATCGCGGCAATCTGCGCAAAAGCCGCAGCATCGCCATTCAGCGCACGATGCGAGGAGCATCGCCACGCGCATTCATGATACCGCCTGCAACTTCAAGGATTATCGGAGGCTCAGGGAATGGCATAGATGTTGAGCGTTCCCGCCTCAATTGTGGCCAGTGCGTGCCCATCCGAAGATAATGCCTCTGAAGCCGATCCTGGAGTTAATGCCCGCTTAAAGACAAGCTTCTTCGTGGGCATGTCGTAGACGTGCACTTCATGCTGATAATCAGGAACCATCATCGCTACGGATCGCTGCTGGAAATCGAACGCCACCAAACTTTTTGTTTTTGCATCGCGGACGGCGTTAATCGCAATGCGGCTTCGATCATTCGATATTCCTGAGAAAGCGGGGAGAGAGTCGCTGTGAGGTTCGCGAATCCTCATGTGGAATATCTCGGAATTTTGCGAATTCACGACGCGCAATTCGCCGTCGTACACATAGGCCAGGGTATCGGCGGTTGGAAATACCAGCGGATCACAGACCCGGACATCTGACGGCCACTGGCTGGTCAGCGACGCTATGAACGTCGACCTGATGCACTCGCCACTGGTCACATAGGCCAATTGATCTTTTCCAAAGGTCGGCCCCGATTCGATCGGGTAGTCTATCGACCCCGTCTTCTGCAGCGTTGACCCGTCAAAGAAAAGCGCCGTCCGATGTCCTGCCGAGTTGTCAATCTCGCTGATCACGAGTTGATTCAGACCGACATCAAACGAAACTCCAGTTACGGAGAGTGGCAATTTGATGGTTTTGGAGAGATTCAGTCCGTCGTCGTAGAGCTCTAGTTTGCTTGATGAACCAAACAGCACGCCCCCATTCGGGCCAGGTTGGATATTCATTGCACTCGGATTAGCCAGTAGCGCCAGCTTCGCGGTCACATGCGCCGCCGGATCGAACATCAACACCACAAAGCGATGGATTCGTGCCGAGTTCTGCGGCTCTTGATCGAAATAGACGCCGATGCGATTCGCAGCACTGTAGAAGACGCCTACCTTGATGTTTCCATCATCGTTTTTTGGAAACCCAAGTTCGTGCAAATCGAAAGTGGTTGGCTTCCCCTTGTCTTGCGCAGCGGCTTCACAATGCATCGGGAGCATGGCACCCAACGCAAACGCACAAACAAAGCACAGCAATAGGGATTGGCGCATGCTGAATTGTAGCTAGAGCGCCCTCGCCGCCGCCATCGCCGAAGCCCACGCCCACTGAAAATTGAACCCGCCCAGGTGCCCGGTCACATCCACCACCTCGCCGATGAAGAACAACCCCGGCACATTCCGCGCCTCCATCGTCCGCGCCTGCAGATCGTCTGTATTCACGCCGCCCGCCGTCACCTCGGCCTTCTCAAAGCCTTCGGTCCCCACCGGGTGAAACTCCCACGCGCGCAGCCGGCGCTCGGCGGCTTCCAGAGCCGCATTCGTCCAGCCCTCCGGCGCGCCCGCCTCCGCCAGAAACGCCGCCAGCCGCTGCGGCAGCACCGCGTGCAGCGCCTGCCGCATCGCCGCCACATCCCGCCGAGCGCCCTGTTCCAGCAATGGCCCCAACAGCTTTGCCTTCGCCGCCAGTCCCGGCGCAAAATCCATCGTCAGCGCCTCGCCCGCGCGCCAGTACGACGAAGCCTGTAGCACCGCCGGCCCGCTCAGCCCGCGATGCGTCACCAGCATCTTCTCGCGGAAGCGCGGCGCGGCACGCCGCCCCTTCGTCTCGCCCGCATGCGCCACCACTTCGGCGGACACGCCCGCCAGCTCCGTCCACCGCGCCTCATCCCCGCCCAGCACCAGCGGCACCAGCGCCGGCCGCGGCGGCACAATGCGAAGCCCGAACTGCCGCGCCACGTCGTATCCAAATCCCGTCGCGCCCAGCTTCGGTATCGACAGCCCGCCCGTCGCAATCACCACCGCGCCCGCGCGAAGCTCCCCCTGCGCGCACTCGACCGTGAATCCATCGCTGCCGCGCTCGATCTTCACGTCGCGCGCATTCAGCACCAGTTCGACCTTGCCACGCCCACACTCCGCACGAAGCATATCCAAAATCTGAACCGCGGAGCGGTCGCAAAACAACTGCCCCAGCGTCTTCTCGTGCCACGCAATCCCGTACCGCTCCACCAGCTCGATGAAATGTCGCGGCTCATACAGCGCCAGCGCCGACTTGGCAAAGTGCGGATTCTCCGACAAAAACCGATCCGGCGCGCAATGGAGATTCGTGAAGTTGCACCGCCCGCCGCCGGAGATCAGGATCTTCCGCCCCGGCTGCGCATTGTGCTCCAGCAGCGCCACGCGCCGCCCGCGCTGCCCCGCCTGCGCCGCGCACATCAGCCCAGCCGCCCCCGCGCCAATCACCACCACGTCAAAGTTGCGGCCAGAGTGCATGAATCCATTTTCATCGACAGGTGTCAGGGCGTGCTTCGGCAGAAGACATCCGGCCGCTCCAACCAAAGAGGTGTCCCTCTGTTCTCTGTTCTCTGTTCTCTGTTCTCTGTTCTCTGTTCTCTGTCACCTGTCACCTGTCACCTGTCACCTGACACCTGCAGACACGAAGACGCCCCGCGGGCTCCCAACCGCGGGGCGTCTCCTATCGTGTAGCGACAGGGTGCTATCGCTTCACGATCTTCTGCAGACGTGGATCCTTCCACACCTGCGTAAACACGGGATCCTGGTACACCATCGCCATGTCCCCAAAACGGTTGTCCTTGGCCCGCTGCAGATACTCAAGCGCGCCCTCGATGTTGCCGCGCTTGGCATAGGCCTTGGCAATCAGGTAATCCACCCGTGCCCGCTGCTCCGGCGTGCCCACCTGGATCAGCACTCCATCCGGCGTGCTGCTCAAAATGTCGGCATCCAGCTCCAGCGCCCGCGCATACTCCGTCATGGCGCGGTCAATCTGCTTCAGCCCCATCCACGACTCCGCCATGTTCAGGTGCGCCGAGGCGTTCGTCTCGTCCAGCGCCAGCGCCTTCTTCAGCACCTTGATCGCCGGGTTGTACTTCTTGTCAATGCAGTCCACCGCGCCCAGGTTGTTGTAAGCCTCCACATATCCGTGATTCAGCTTGATCGCCTGGTTAAAGGACTTCCGCGCCGCCTTGTGGTCGCCATACTGCAGATACGCAATGCCCAGCTTGTTATAGAGAACGGAGTTCTGGGGCTCCGCCTTGATCGCCGCCTTGTAGTAGCCGATCGCGTACCCATACTGCTTGTGGATCCGCGCCAGGTCGCCACGCAGTTCGGCGTCGCGCGTCTCCATCGGCCCAAACCTCGGAACATCCGCCAGCAGGTCCGACTTCGCAAAAGCAGGAACACTGGGCAGGATAGGAACGCTCATGACGCATGCCAGTAAGATAAGAAGCCATTTCTTCATTTCTCTTGCCTCCGCCGCGGCCGGCGTCCTGCACCCTCGGCTCACTGCCGCGCTTCGATCTTCATTGAACAGCGCCCTGACCCTCCGCAACAACGCTATACCTGCTACGCGCGGGCTAAATCGCACCGATGCAACGTATCATCGCCCGCAACCCGTTTAACATCAATCGGGTGCAGAATAGCCGTAACGGCGTCCGGCTGCGGGCTACACCGGGGTTACAACCCGTTAAACTGGCATCAAAAGGCGCTGCGTACACCGTTAAGGCCTGACTACGTCGAAACGGTAGCGATACTATTGCGGCGTTGCCAACCATCGGGCAGGAGGCATGGCCGTCGAAACTCCAGCGTCGATCCGATTTGCCGAAGAACGCGCCGAACTGGATGCGGTGCTTCGGGCTGCCGCCTTTGTGCGCGCTCCCAAGCTCGCCCAGTTGCTCTCCTATTTATGTGAGCGGCTCTTCGCCGGCGAAACCGCGCAGGTGAAGGAGTACTCCATCGGCGTCGAAGTCTTCGGACGCGGCGCCAACTTCGACCAGGACTCCGACTCCATCGTCCGCGTGGAAGCCAACCGCCTGCGCAAAAAACTGGCCGAGTACTACGCCGGCGAAGGCGCCGGCCACGCCCTCAAGATCGTCATTCCCGTCGGGCGTTACGTCCCCGAGTTCCAGCGCATCCTTCCCCCCGCACCGGTCGAGCTGCCCGTCATCGCCGAACCACCGCCACCCCCACAGCCCCACTTACTCCACTGGCGTTGGCCGCTCATCACCCTGGCCGGCATTGCCCTGCTGGTCGCGGGCTTCGCGGTCGCCTGGTTCATCCGGCGTCCCGCCCACCACCCCGCGCGCGCCGTGGCCACATCCGCGCCCGCCCTGCTTGACGGCGGACTCATCGGCCCTCCCGTCGGCGAAGAGGTCCACATCCTCTGCGGCGCCCCGCACAGCATGGTCGACCACGCCGGCAAGCTCTGGAGCGCCGATACCAGCTTCACCGGCGGTACCGCGGTCAAGAGCGATGTCCAGCACATCTGGCGCACCCAGGATCAGGCCTTCTATCGCACCAGCCGCCAGGGCTCCTTCACTTACGACATCCCCCTCCGCCCCGGCGTCTACGAGCTGCACCTCGACTTTGCCGAAACCGTCTACGGACCCGAATCCACCGGCTCCGGCGGCGAGGGCAGCCGCATCTTCAACGTCACCGCCAACGGCAAGCCGCTACTCACCCGCTTTGACGTGGTCGCCGACGCCGGCGCCAGCCGCACCGCCGACGAGAAGGTCTTCACCGACATCAGCCCCGCCGCCGACGGCAAGCTGCACCTCGTCTTCGCCGGCGAGGACGGCGACTCCGCCACCCTCTCCGCCATCGAGATTCTTCCCGGGCTGCGTGGCCGCATCCGCCCCGTCCGCATCCTCACCCGCCAAACCCCCTACTACTCCAACGACAGCCATTGGTGGAGCCCCGACGCATGGTTCGAAGGCGGCGAGTTCGCCTCCTACACCGCGCCCCCCACCGGCACCGACGATCCCGACATGTACTCCAGCGAGCGCTGGGGCAACTTCACCTACGCCATCCCCGTCGCCCCCGGCCGCTACGCCGTCACGCTCTACTTCGTCGCCCGCCATGGCGACTGGCCCTTCCCCTCCGGCAACACCGGCCAGCCCGTCCGCCACGTCTTCAACGTCTTCTGCAACGGCCGCGCCCTGCTGCAAAACTTCGACGTCGCCTACGAGGGCCGCCAAACCGATGTAGTCGTGCGCCGCTCCACCGGCCTGCAGCCCAACGCCCAGGGCAAGCTCCTCCTCAGCTTCGTCCCCGTCGACGGCTACGCCACAGTCACCGGCATCGAAGTCCAGCCGCAATAACTGCTATCCCGCCTCCCGTAAAAATTCGCCCGGCAGACATCGCGAAGGTTACAACTCGCCGTAGAATGTTCTCGATCTCTCGTTCGAATTAGAAGTTGCAATTCATGGAATGCCGGGTCAAGGTGCAAGGTGTCCAAGGCTTCGGCGCTGCACCGGTCCTGCGCGTGTGCTTAGGTCTCACGCAAAAGCCATCTCCAGAACCGGTACGCGCCATCCTGACAGGCCGTCTCCAGCCCAACCGCGCAATCCTCACCGCCGTGGATGGAGTGGCCTATGCCTTTCAGCTCTTATCGCCTTGCGTTCGTAACCGCCGCCCTGGTGCTTCTTTGCTCTCTCCCGTGTCTCTCCCAGAGTGCAACCCCCGATCGTTTAACCGCGCCCATCATCGCCACCCAGCGCACCGTCACCAACGGCGTCCACCCGTTCGCAACGCAGAAGAACGACCTGGGCAGAATCGCCGGCACGCAAGTCTTCCATCGCATGGTTCTGCTCACCCAGCGCAGCAAGGCCCAGGAAACCGACCTGCGGCAACTGCTCCAGGAACAGCAGACACCCGGGTCGCCGCAATATCACAAGTGGCTCACGCCGGCGCAATTTGGCCAGCGCTTCGGTCCCAGCGACAACGACATGGCCACCATCGTCGGCTGGCTCCGGTCGCAGGGCTTCTCCGTCGAAAGGCCCTCCAGCGGCCGCCAGTTCCTGTTCTTCACGGGCACCAGCGCCCAAGTTGAGTCTGCATTCCAGACACAGATGCATCGCTACGGCGTAAGCGGCAAGAGCTACTTCGCCAACGCCACGCCCGCCAGCATTCCCGCGGCCCTGGCCCCGGCTGTAAAGGCCGTAGCCAGCCTGACATCCTTCGCGCAGTTCACGCCTCAGTACCATCGGATGGCTGCGCAGCCCCAGATCGCCATCCAGAACACACCGCTGACCGGCCCGGCGGATCTCAGCGCCATCTACAACGCTGCGCCTCTGGCCAAAGCCAATGTCCTCGGTCAGGGACAATCCATCGCCCTCATTGAAGAGAGCAACATCGTTCTGCAGGACCTCACCGACTTCCGGACCATTACCAAGCTCCCCGCCGCCGATGTGCATGTCATCGTCAACGGCGCGGACCCGGGCCCGGTCATCGGCGAAGAAACCGAAGCCATCGCCGACGTAGAGTACGCAGGCGCGCTCGCTCCCGATGCCACCCTCAATGTCATCGTCACTCAGTCCACGGAGCTGAACCAGGGCATCGCGCTTTCCATGGCTTACGCCGTCGACAACGACATCTCTCCCATCACCTCGCTGAGCTACGGCGGATGTGAGACCCTCAACAACCTCTTTGCGCCCACTGATCTCGCCCTCTTCAACGCCGCCTACGAGCAGGGGGCGGCTGAAGGCATCAGCGCGTTCGTCTCCTCCGGCGACTATGGCGGCGACGCATGCGGCAACTCCGGTCTTACTGCAGGCTTCGGCGTCAACGCCATCGGCGACTCCCCGTGGAACGTCTCCGTCGGCGGCACCGAGTTCAACATGCCCACTCCCGAGGTCTACTTCCCGCCCCCCGGCTACAACGCTTCGGGATACATCCCGGAGATCGCCTGGAACGACTTTGAGAATCCGCAGGACGGCCGTCCCCTCGCCGGCGGCGGCGGCGTCTCCATCAACTTCACCAAGCCCGCCTGGCAGACCGGCCCCGGCGTCCCCGCCGACGGCGCGCGCGACGTTCCCGACGTCTCCCTTGTAGCAGGCGACAATCTGGCCTACATGGTCTGCGAGTCCGACGCGGGCGGAGTCTGCTCCAGCGGCTATGCCATCGGCCTCATCGGCACTTCGCTGGCCGCGCCTTCCTGGGCCGGTATCCAGGCGCTCGTCAATCAGCAGAACAACGAGACAGGCGGCGCGGGCAATCCCAACCCAGCGTATTACCGTCTGGCTGCCGCCGGAACCTCGCCGTTCCACGACATCACCTCGGGCGACACCATGGTCCCCGACAACTGTTACTACCAGCTCTACTGTTTCTCCGGCTCGTCACAGGTCGGCTATCAGACGACGCAGGGCTACGATCTCGCTACGGGCCTGGGCTCCGTCGACGTGAACAAGCTGGCGACCAACTGGGCGCCCCCCACCGGCAGCGGCACTGCAACCATCGCCCTCAGCACCGGTGGCCTCACCAGCATCATGCACGGCGACTCGCTCACAGCCACCGTCACGGCCACGGGCAACGGAACCGCGATCCCTACAGGCGATATCGTGCTCATGGCAGGCTCGCAGGGCGTCAATCGGCTGACACTTGACGCCAACGGCGCCGCCACCTTCACCTTCGGAGCGGCTTCCGGCGTGGAACTGCCCGGCGGCGCCTACAACCTCACCGCCCATTACGCAGGCGACGCAAACTACGCCACGGCAAACTCCACTCCAGTGCCTCTCACCATCAGCCCCGAGCCCACCACGACGCAGGCTTCGTCCAGTGTCACGGGATCAGTCGCCTACGGAGTCCCCATCGTTCTCAGCGCCGCGGCCTTCGGCAACAACAGCGGCACCGGATACCCAGTCCCGGGAACCTACACATTCACGGAAGGCTCAACCACCCTCGGCACCGCGACGCTTGTCGCGACCGGCGGAGGCCTCAGCTTCGCATCCAGCGGCGAAACCGCCCGTTTCGCCTGCTGCGGAAAGACAGTCCTCGGCGCCGGCACGCACCAGATCGTCGCGGCTTCGCCCGCGGCGGGCGCCAGCTTCCAGTCCAGCCTCTCTGCGCCCATCTCCGTAGTCGTCAACAAGAGCCAGGTGCTGGTATCGCTCAAACCCAGCTACACCAACCCTGCCGTCAATACCAAGGTCAACCTCGCCGCCACCGTCCAGCCGCTTGCCATCGTGAACAACAACCTCTACCAAAGCGGAGTTCCCGTCACCGGCAACGTCGACTTCTACGACAACAGCACTACGCCGCAAACCAAGCTCGGCACCGTCGCGCTCTCGTCCAACGCCGCCACACTGCCCATCACCTTCAGCACCACCGGCCTGCATTCCATCGTCGCGAAGTATCAGGGAGACGCCAACGACCTCGCCAACACCTCGGGCGCCGTCAACGTCACCGTGGGCACCAAGGTTCCCACCATTACTACGATCAACGCAGGAAGCGGCTGGACCTATAGCTCAAGTCCCCTCACCCTCATGGCAATCGTCAGCGGAGACTTCTCTGCCGCCGCGCCCACCGGAGTCGTCACCTTTACGGATGCGTCCGCAAACAACGGCACCGGAGCAACCCTGGGCACAGCCACCCTTGGGGCTCCTGTCAATGGACAAGCCACGGCATCCTTCACCGCCAGCGCGCTCAGCCCGGGCACCCACGGCATCACCGCCAGCTATGCCGGCGACACAAATTATGTGGGCTCCGGCTCTCAGTCTGCCCAGGTCTCGGTCATCGACATGAAGCTGTCGCTGAGCTCCACCTCGGCTACCGTGGCTGCCGGGCAAAGCACAACCGCCACCCCCATCGCCTTCTCCACAAATTCCGTCTTCACCAACTACTTTTATTCGTTGGTAAGCCTCTCCTGCACCGGATTGCCGCAGGGCGCTACCTGCGCCTTTTCGCCGCAAACCTTTAATCCCACCGACAACCCCACCGGCGGGACGCTCTCCGGTTCATCCTCCTTCAGCATCTACACCACCGGCCCCACCCTGACGCACGCCGCGCTTCCGCCTCCCCACCAGCCCTGGGGCGCACCGGCCGCCCTGGCCTTCGCCGGCCTCCTGACGCTTGGCTTCCGCCGCCGCTGGCGTCGCCTGCTCGCCTCGCTCTCCGCACTGGCCATGCTCGCCTTTTTCCTGGGTATCAACGGCTGTGGCGGCGGCAAATACAACATTTCCGATCCCGGAACCACCCCCGGCAACTACACCGTCAAGGTCACCGCGACGATGGTCGTGCAGCCCTTCGGCACCTACACCACAACCACCGACTTCAACCTCACCGTCAATCCGCCAGGCCAATGAAGGCCAGCCCATCAGCAGCGCCTGGTCCGCACACCCGGGCCAGCGCGCAGCCCGGCTCCGGCTACCAAACCCGCACCAACCATATCCTCCGCGAGAAGATGATGAAGAAATGGGCGAGCTAAGCGGCCTTCCTCAGTTTCAAGGTGACGCGAAGACCCGCGCTCGTAGCCATCTTGACCAGCAGGTCGAGGCTGAACGCATTGATCTTGCCGCGCACCAGGTTCGAGACGCGGGGCTGGCTGACCCCGAGATGTTTTGCGGCCTCCGCCTGAGTCCACTTTTCGCGCTTGATGTGCTGTTCCAACTGAACCATCAGCAACGAGCGGAGCTTGAGATTCTCGGCGATGGCCGCATCCTCCTCGATCGCATCCCAGACGTTCTCGAAGCGTTCTCGTTTCATCTGCTCAACTCCTCAACCAACGTCTTGTAGCGTGCCTGAGCCAAAGCCACATCTCCGCACTCTAGCATCCCACGACGCCCGCGCCGGAGGCGCAGCGTTCGTTAGCCCCGCGCTTCAGCGTGGGGGTGAACCCAGCTTCCCGCGAAACCTGCGCCGGAGGCGCAATGGTCAGTAGCCCCGCGCTTCAGCGTGGGGAAAGCAACCGCATATTGATCCCGGAGCCCCGTAAGGGCGGCGGAGGATGGACTCAAGCTCTCCGGCCCGGCCTACCGCGGTACCGAACACAGCGCGCAAGAATGATGGCGGAACTGTGAGGTAGCGGCTCGTGCTGCGCGCCCGGCCCGTGACTACCAATGTTCCACCCTTTGAGCCCCCGCACTCCCCACCCACCCAGCCGCCCCTCGCGGTATTCCCCCAAAAATCCCGTCAACCCCCAACCCTGTGGAAAACTCCGCTAACCCCAGTCCCATCAACGAAAAATAATTTTCAAAACCTTGCGTATTAATTATTCCGCCCTGCCAAACTTGAACTAAGAGTCAAAAATCCCGCCCGCGCAGGCCTCATGCCGCGCGGGCGTCGCTTTTTCTCGCCCGAAAGGAACTCCATCATGTCGCAATCCTCTGCCACGAATCCCAACGAAGCCGTAGACCGCTGCTGGGCCGCCTACCGCCAGGCCCACGACCAGGCCATCGCCGAAGGAACGTCTCGTGAAATCGCCGGAATCCGCGCCGAAAAGGCCTACCGCCGCGCCATGCCCCGCCTCCACACCCGCGACGAGATTCGCGCCTTCCTCGCCTGCGTGGCTGACGGCCTGCTCTTCGAGATCATCTACCGCAGCGAAGGACCTTATCTCCTCGCCTCGGCCCGCGCCGCCACCGCCGCCCTCCCACGCGAGGTCCGCCCCGTCGGCCGCCCCAAACCACCCGCTCCCAGTACCGAAGAGTTAACACCCCCAGTACTAGAAAAATAATAGGTGTTTTCAAATGCCCATACCGGGTATGGGTATCAAATCCCGCCGAAAATGTGATCCATCTCACAAAAAGCGCCATTTTCACGGGCGGTCGTCAGGAATTTGTGCGAAATGTGGCGTGAAGAATCCGACCGCACACCGCCTGGCAATCTCGATTGTGAGACCTGGAGATAACAGCGAAATCCGATCTTCGGCACCAGACGCGCAAAGGCGGACCTCACGGTCCGCCTTTGCTGTTTCCAGGTTGAAGTTGCTCTTACGCCTTCACCGCCACCGCATTGCCCAGCCGCTCCGCCAGCATCTCGTGCCCATGCGCAAAGAACTCGTCCTTTGCAATCTTGCCTGCATCCAGATCCGCCAGCAGCGCCTTCTGCGCCTCGTACTCGCGGTTCTTGATGCCCGCCTTGGACTGCAGCATGCGCCACGCCTTGCGCCGCTCCACGCAGAACATCACGAGCTGGCGGCTCAGCGCCCGGTACTCCTTCTTGCCGCCTTCTTCGAGCGTGATGTACACGCCGAAGTCGGGGATGAAGGCGCGGTGCTGCGGGTCGAGATAGCGCCGGTAGACCACATCCTGCTGCGTGATGCGCACCAGCATGTTGTCCAGCGGAATCATCTTCTCCGCCTGCTCCGCCTTCACCTTGCGCAGGTGGTTGCGGAAGCGCGCTTCCGTGGTGCACCAGTGCGCCACCGTGTAACGCCGCGTCTCACCGGTCAGCTTGTCCTTGGTCTCGTACCAGTCGAGATCCTTCGAGGGGTTGCCGTTGATATCCAGGCACTCCAGGTAGCTCTCGCCCTTGCGCGGATCGAACACAAACTCCGGCACGCCGCGCGAGTCGCGTACGCGCTGCGCCTGGTGCAGAGCCATATCGTCGGCAACGCCGTGCTCCGGCTGGCAGGTGGTGAACGCCTGCAGGAACATGGTGCCGCGATACTCCAGCCCGTCCAGAATCGCGCGATACAGCTTCGGCGCGTTGGCCATCGACACCTGCGCGACGAACGGCGACCCGTGCCCCGCGAGGAAGGTCTCCGCGACGGTCTTCTTCTCGGTGTTCTTGCCCTGGCTCGCCGGCCCGTAGGTGTTCATGTCGTTGCCGCCCAGCATCGGCGTCGAATCCGAGTTCTGGCCGCCGGTGTTCGAGTACACCTGCGTGTCCAGCATCAGCGCCTTCACGTTGGGCCGGTTCTGCAGAATCACCTTCGACATATTCTGGTAGCCGATGTCGCCCATGCCGCCGTCGCCGCCCACCACCCAAACCTTGGGCAGCTCAACGATCTCCTGGTCGGTCATCAGCGCATCCGTAAAGTGCGTAAAGTCGTAGTACTCGCGTTCGCTGATGCCGCGGCCACCGAGGATGATATCGGTCAGGCGCTCCGGAATCACCGACCGCCGCGCGTGGTCCACAATGAAGCTCTCGCCCATCAGCCAGCCGATCGTGATGCCGTCCTGGAACAGCGAGTTCATCCACGGATACGGGTGCGGATTGTTCGGCGACGTCGAACCGTACACCGTGTTGCAACCCGTGTGAGCAGCCATTGCCATCACGCTCATGCCGTTGGCCATGCGTCCGTCCACCGGCTGCAGGCTCTTGTGATTGAAGGCCTCGGTCAGAAGCACCGCTGCAATGCCTTCCACAAGCTGCGCGTCAGTGATGGGGCCGTTCTTCGCTTCGTAGGCTGCGATCCGTGCCTTGGTGTCCTTGGTGTCTTCGCCGCCCAGGCCCAGGATCATGTGCGCAATCGCCTGCCGCAGGTTGGCATACGCCGCCGCATCGGCAGTCTTCAGCGCTTCCAGCTTCGCCACACCGTTCTTTTCCAGATCGCCGGCCTTGGCTACAAAACGGTCCGCCTTCGAGTGGAACACCGGCCGCATGTACGCCTCGGTGACGGCAGCAATCGAGCGCAGCACGCTCTTCTCGCCGCAGCCCGCGCAGGCGCCGTCGCCGGAGACCAGGGCGTCGTAGTTGCTCCGCACCATCAGCATGTTGCGCAGCGTCGCCGTCTTCGAGTCCGCCGGATTGGCGTTGTTGTACAGGCCCAGGAACTTCTGCGAGGTGTCAGGAAGTTGGTTCAGGAAGGCCGTGCCGGTCTCGTGCTCGGCGTTCACCTCTTCCGTCTCCTGCACCATGCGCAGCGCCTGGTGATCGCCGCAGGCCGTCACGCAGGCCGCGCAACCCTTGCAGAGATCGCTCACGAAGATCGAGAAGATGCCGCCCGATCCCGGCTGCTTGCGCTCCGGCGACGAGAAGATGGCGTTGACCTTCTGATACGCCATCGGCACCTTTTCGATGATGTTCAGGAACTGCGTCTTCGCCTCGGCGCTGAAGCCGTCCACGCCGTTCGTCACTTCCTTGATGATGGTCGGCAGCGGCGTGCCCGTCTTGATCTCCGCAAGCATCCGTGCGCGCGTCTGCTTTTCAATCTCCGGCAGCGCGGCAATCATCTTGCGGCGATCGTCGGCGTTCGCCACGTAACGGGTAATCGCCGTCGACAGCAGCGTCGACAAATCCTGCGACGTATTCGGCAGCGCCGTATCCGGGCAAACCGAGATGCACTCCATGCACTGCGTGCAGTTCTCCGGAATGTACAGCGGCGTCTCGCGGCGGGCAACGTACTTGCTCGCCGTGTCGCCGGTCGCGGCCGCAATCACGCCCATGGCCGCCAGCGGCGTCGCCGGCTGATCGTAACCATAACCGGAACGGAACTCGGAATCGAACTTCGCGATCGTCGCAATTGGCGCGCGCGCGGCTTGATCCGCCGGTGCGGCATGGGAACGGCATCCGCTCACCGCGCAGCTTTCGCCCGCGCCCGCTTCGGCAAACGCCGGAACCGGCTCGAGAATCGGCAGCAGCGCTTCGCCGCGCAGCGAGGAGTGATCCGCGGCTTCCAGCGCGCCAATGTTGATCTCCTTCACGCGCTCCCAGCCCTGCAGCATCACTTCCATGTTCGACTGCACAACCGCTTCGCCCTGCTTGCCGAACTTCTTCACGTACTGCTTGTGCACCACATCGCGGAACTGCTCCTGCGTGATGCCGAACTCATCCAGCAATCCCGACACCGCAAAGAACGCGCCCAGGAACGCATTGCCCTGCATGCGCAGTTGCAGATCCGCACGGTTCGTCGCCTTGCGCGCAATGTCGAAGCCGGGCAGCGTGTACACGCGAATCTTGTTGTCGATAATCTGCTTGCGCGCCCACTTCGGCAGGTTCTCCCACGCACGCTCGCCGTCCACGTCACTCTCCCAGATCAGCGCGCCGCCGGGCTGGATGCCGTCCAGCGGATTGCAGTGCGTAAACGCCTTGGGGTCGCAGCACAGAACCGTCGTCACGTGGCGCAGATCGCAGTTCACGCGAATTCGCTCGGGGGCCGCCACCATAAAGTAGCTGGTCGGCGCGCCCTTCTTCTCCGACCCGTACTTCGGGTTGGCGCTGACGTGGATGATCTCCTTGGGGTTGCCGTACTCATCCACAACCTTGTCGCGTTCGTAGAGCAGATCGTTCAGGTCGCCGATGATCGCGCCCAGGTTCTTGCCGGTAGTAATGGCACCCCATCCGCCGATCGAATGGAATCGAACAGCAACGGCCTTCTCCGGCAGCAGCGAAGGCCGCTCTTCCGAAACCACGCTGTACGGATGATCGATGCCAAGCACCATGAACTTCTCGCCGTCGGCAGCGGTCTTGCCATCCTTGCGCGCGCGCCCGGCCGTCACGAACTCGTATGCGCCGAAGATGTGCTCGGGGCGGAAATCGCGCGAGCCCAGTCCGTACGTTCCGGCAAAGATGGTGGGAACCTCCGCGAGTTCGATCTTGGGCAGCCCTGCCGTGCCCTGCACCGCCTTCGACAGCGCCGTACGGATGTCCTTGCCCAGCGGATTGTCCGGGCTTAGAGCCTCGTCGGTGCGCTCCAGAATGATCACGTTCTTTTTGCCGCGCAGCGCTTCCACCACCGCCGCCTCAGGGAACGGACGGATCACGTTGATGTGAATCGATCCAACAGAAGCCTTGCGCGTCTCGCGCAGATAGTCGACGGCAGCTTCAATGTTTTCCGCAGCGGACCCGAGCGAAACATACACCGTCTCGGCATCGTCGCACTTGTACTGCGTCACCAGGCCGTAGTAGCGGCCCGTCAGGTCGCCAAAGTCCTTATACGCTTCCTCCAGGAACTGCAGGATGGGCTCGGCAAAGTTGTTGCGCCGCGCCACCACGCCCTGCATGTAGTGCTCCTGGTTCTGCACCGGACCCAGCAGGACCGGGTTCTTCAGGTCGAGCATCTTCGGCACGCGCCGGCGCGTCGGTCCAAACAGCACGCGCTGCGCCTCCGTCGGGCACTCAATGGTGTCGTCCGGCGATCCCAGGTACTCGCGGATCAGCTCGCTCTCGTGCTTGTAGAACGTTCGCTCCAGGTGCGACGTCAGGAAGCCGTCCATGATGTTCATGCCCGGCGTCAGCGAGAGTTCGGTCACGCGGCGCAGAATCAACGCCTGGTCGGCGGCCTGCTGCGCGTCTTTGCCGAACACCATGATCCAGCCGGTGTCGAGCGCGCCGTAAATATCGTCGTGGCCGCAGTGCACGTTCAGCGCGTGCTTGGTCAGCGCGCGCGCGCCCACCTCCAGCACCATGGTCGAGCCCTTGCCCGGCGCGTGATAGTACTGCTCCACGCCGTACACCACGCCCTGCCCGGAGGTGAAGTTCACCACGCGCTTGCCCGTCACCGAGTGCGCAATGGCGCCGCCCTGGGCCGCGTGCTCGCCTTCCGTCTCAATGGCCAGCGTGTTGCCGCCAAACACGTTCAGGTGGCCTTCGGCATAGGCCTGCTGGAAGAGCTCGCCGCCTTCGGTCGACGGCGTGATGGGATAAAACACGCCGGCGTCGGCGATGCGCGTCTCCGTGTGATACGAGACGAGCTGGTTTCCGTTGGCGGTAACCCGGATTCCGGGATAGCGAGCTTTCTTCATCTTGAACTCCCTTGTAGGTCGAACTCGACAACTTTTACTTGCCTGCAGCCGGCATTTGGCCCAGCCATTGCGCGATCCGCATCGGACAACCGTCCCAAGCGGGCGATCTCCGCGAATATATCTCCCTGCCGAATCACAGCGGCTTCTCGCAAGGGGCAGAGGGAAGATGAGGGAGACCGGCCCCGCGCAGCGAACCGGAATGGCCTCCCAATCAGTCTAGTTGCCTGCCATTCAGCAGAAAAGGCTGGACAACGGACGCGTTCCGTATTGCAAGCCTAACCCAAGTATGCACCCAGAAAGTGAGATGAGATACCACATAGCAGGATGCGAGACCCGCCGTCCCACTCCGCGCAAAACCCCGATCGCAAGCCTGAGGTGACGCGTCGGGAGAGCCTTCGCATCCTCGTCCGAGCCGTACATTTCAAAAGCCTTCATCCGCACAAAACCCGCCCGGGGTGCGGGCGGGTTCAGGCTGATTGAGATCAACTTGGTGTCCCATCTCTAAAGTCCGAATCATAAACACGCTGTCATCCTGAGCGGAGTTTGCCGCGTCTTATGCGGCAAACGGAGTCGAAGGATCTGCGGTTCTTCCGCGCGCTTTATGCTTCGAACTTCGGTGACAACGAACTAAACGAGCTTCGCGTCCAGCGTGATCTCCGTGTTGTTCGCAAACAACTTCGAAATCGGGCAGCCCGTCTTCGCGCCCTGCGCCGCCGTGTCGAACTGCTCCTGCGTGGCGCCGGGAACCTTCGCCGTCGTCGTCAGAGCAATCTTGGTCACCGCGAATCCGCCGTCGGTCTTCGCCAGCGTGACTGCGGCCTGCGTCTCAATGCGCTCCGGCGTCAATCCCGCACCGCCGAGCTGCGCGCCCAGAGCCATGGAGAAGCAGCTTGCGTGCGCCGCCGCGATCATCTCCTCGGGCGTGGTGCCGCTCGCCGCGCCTTCAAAGCGGGTCGCAAACGAGTAGTTGGCGTTGTTCAGAACGCCGGTTGCCGTGGACATGGTGCCTTTGCCTTCCTTGAGCGAACCGGTCCATACCGCGCTAGCTTTGCTTGCCATTCAAAATCCTCCTTGGGGTTCCTGCTGCTGAAGATGACGGGGTGCGGTGCGCCGCCGAAGGGAATTCAGAAAAGCGGCCGATGCGCACCAGGGTGATCTGTGGGGCACTTCGCCACGTCATCTGACGCCCGAAGGCCCTCTCTACCATGCTAACCTCTCAGGCATGCTGCCGCAGATGCCACAGGCGCTCAATCCCGGCTTCGACCCCGGCCACGATTCCGCGGAGGTATCCTCGCCGGAGCGCATCGACCACATGTGCCAGATCTGTCCCACCTGCAGCCAAGCGCTGCAGGGGCACCGCTGCAAGCTGGTCTGCACCAACTGCGGCTATTACATGAGCTGCGCCGACTACTACTGACTTCGGAGATGGATACACCGCAATGAGCTGCCTCTTCTGCAAAATCATTGAAGGAAGCATTCCTTCCAAGCCCGTCTATGAAGACGAGCAGTGCATCGCCATCGGCGACATCAATCCCCAGGCGCCGGTGCACTTTCTCGTCATGCCGCGCCAGCACGTCCCTTCGCTCGCCGCAGTGCAGGAAGCGCATAAGCCGCTGCTCGGGCATCTGCTGTGGGCGGCGGGCGAAATCGCCCGCAAGAAGAATCTGCCCAAGGGCTACCGCGTGGTCGTCAACACCGGCCCCGACGGCGGCCAGACCGTCGACCACCTCCACGTCCACGTGCTCGGCGGACGCTCCATGACCTGGCCTCCGGGATAAGCCAGTTCGCCCGCGGAAACGACAAAGGGCTGCCTGCGCAGGCAGCCCTTTCTCTCTCGTGCGATGACCCGAATCTACGGCCGGAAGTAGAAACCGATCGCAGGCTCGATCACGGTCTGGAATTTGCCCGTTGCTGGGTAGGCAAACGTGGTGGCCGGCGCGCTTTCCATGTTCCCGCGCAGCTGTGCGCGCAGACCGAAACGCGGTCCCAACGCCCAATCCGCGCCGCCCCCGTACACATAAGCGGGCTTCACGGTGGTATTCACCGCGTAAGCATTGCCCGTGCCCACCGTAAAGATGAACCCGATGCCCGCCACTGCAAACGGCCGCAACTTGCCCGTCGTCTTGGAGAACACCCAGTTGAAAGCAAGTTCGCTGGCATTCCCCCTCACCTTCTCCGGCGCAGCGTTGCAGATATAGCCGCAGTTCGTCGCCGTGGGAGAGTAGGTTTGGTCGGCGGGATTGTACCCAAAGGAAATCTCGCCGCCAACGAACGTGCTCTTGATGTAGCGCATCTCGAACATGCCACCCTCGGAGTCGGTCGGCTTCTGGATCGTGCCGTGCCCGGTGGTCGACGTGCTGAAGGTCTTGTAGAAGCTACCTGCCAGGTCGAAATAAGGGTGCGCCGGTTCAGGCTGCGCTGCCTGCTGGCTCGGCTGGCCCTGGGGGGCCTGCGCCGGGAGAAGAGTGGCAATCACAGCAAGAACCGCAAACACAAACATCTTCCGCATCATGTTCTCCAAAATCGAATCGACCGGGATGGGTTGCAACCAACAGAATACAGAATCGACCCCCATCCCGGCATCACGCCGGGACAATCAAATTGAAGGCAGAATGGATCCGGCAGGATTTAGACGCATCGCAGCGCAGAGCGCTAGCGGCGTCCCACAATCTGCGCGGCGCGGGCGTAAGACCCCAGATTGAAGGCCCGCGTGTAACCCAGGGCGCGCAAATGCCGCTGCGCCGTAGCGCTGCGCATCCCGCTCTGACAGTGCAGCAGCAGCGGGCGCTCCTTGTCCTTAACCCTCCGCGGAACCTCCGCCGCAACCTGCTCAACCGGAATGTTGATCGCCTTGGGCAAATGGCCAGAACCAAATTCGCCGGGCGAGCGAACGTCGATGATCACGGCGCCCTCGCCCAGAAGCTTCTTTGCTACCTCCGCCGGCACCTGCCCGGCAACTCGCACGATTGCGAGCACGCTCAGGAAGACGACAAAGACAATAATCCAAATCCATGTATGCAATGCTGCTCTCCAGATAGATCAGGTTAAGAATCACTACGGAAATCTCGGACGCCCCATCCATAGCTGCGCTTCATCGTGAAATGGGTGGAAAGGCGCCTGCTGCGTATTCAATGTCAAAGGGCCCGCGATGCGGCTCTCTCAACCTCGACAAGCGTGGAATAAAACGTAGGCCCGCCGCCCATGTCCGTCAGCCGTTCGCTCGTCAGCACGTTCACGTTCTCGCCCTGCGGATGAAGCTTGGCCCAATCCAGCCGCCCCGCCACCACGCCCGCCGGCAGGTGCGGGTTCAACATTGCCGTCAGCCCCAGCGAGCCGCGCTCATTGAACACCCTCACCGCATCGCCCTCGCCGATGCCGCGCGACTCCGCATCCAGCGGGTGCATCTCCAGCCGGTGCTCGTGGCGCGATTCCATCCTGCGGTGCCCATCCAGGTTCGCAAATGTGGAGTTCATGTAGTTATCGTTTTTGCGCGCCAGCATCTCCAGCGGAAACTTGCGCGCAGCCTCGCTCCAGCGCGACTCCGCCGGCGCCACAAATGCAGGCAATGGATCCAGCCCCTGCGCGGCGAGCGCATCCGAGTAGAACTCCACTTTTCCAGAAGCTGTCGGCACGCGTCCCTCAGCGAATGGCAAGAACGGATGCTCCTCCGGATCGCGATGAAACGCCAACGGGACATGGCCATGCTCGCGCAAATCGTCGATCGCGATGTGCTCCATCCACGCATTCGTCGAGCGTCCGTCCTCGCCCAGCGCCAGAGCCTGCGCAACCATCTCCTCGGCCGTGTCGCGGAAACACGCTTCGCTGAATCCCATGCGTTGCGCAAGCTGCCCGAACAGCCAAACATTCGACCGCGCCTCACCCGGCGGCTCAATAGCTTGCTGCGAAAGCTGCACAAAGTAGTGCCCGTACGCGCCCTGAATATCCGTGTGCTCCAGAAAAGTGGTCGCCGGCAGCACGTATTCCGCGTAGTCCGTGGTGTCGGTAAAGAACTGATCGTGCACCACCGTGAACAGGTCAGCACGCTTGAGGCCGCGCACCACCGCATTATGATTCGGCGCAACCGCCGCGGGGTTTGAGTTGTAAACGAACAGCGCCTGCACCGGCGGCCCATCTTTCGCCTGCGGATCGCGGCCCAGTTCCGTAAGCGCGTGCCCCAGCAGCGACATGTTCACCGTGCGCGCCAGCCTTTTGAGCGGCGATGCAGCGGCCAGGTCCGGCCGATCCAGCGCCTGCCGGTTCCACGCAAACGCGCCCGACGTCGAGAGCTGCGCTCCTCCGCCGCGATGCTTCCATGCTCCCGTAAGCGCCGGCAGCATCGCAATGGCGCGCACCGCCGCGCCGCCGTTCTCGCCTCGCTGCACCCCGTAATTCAGCCGAATCGCCGCCGGCCGCGTGGTGGCATATTCACGCGCGAGCTGCTCCACCTCGCCCGCGCTCATCCCCGTCCAGTTCGCAACGCGCTCCGGCGTGTAATCGCGCACGCGCTCCGCAAGCTCCGCGAATCCATGCGTCATCGCATCGATGTACGCGCGATCTTCCAGGCCGTCCCGCAGGATCACGTGCATCATGCCCAGCGCCAGCGCCACATCCGTCCCCGGCCGGATCGCGATGTGCCAATCCGCGAGCGCCGCCGTGCGCGTGCGGTAGGGATCGATCACGATCAGCCGCGCGCCGTTGCGCCGCGCCTGCTCAATCATCGGCCAGAGATGAATGTTATTGCCGTGGATGTTCCCGCCCCACGCAACGATCAACTTGGCCAGCTTGAAATCTTCCGTCGGCGTGCCAAGCTTTTTCCCGTACACGTGGGTCAACGCCTGTCCGCCGGCTTCCGAGCAGATGGTGCGGCTGAGCTGGCTGCCGCCCAGCCGATGGAAGAACCGCCGGTCCATCGATCCGAACCCGAGCACGCCAATCGTTCCTGCATAGCTATAGGGCAGAATCGACTCGGGTCCATACTGCTCCGCCGTCTCCTTCAGCCGCGCGGCAATCCCGTCCAGCGCCTCATCCCAGGAGATGCGCTCGAAGGCCTCCAGCTCGCGTCCCTGCGGCAGCGGCCCCTTCGCCACGCCCGCCTTCCGCCGCAGCGGATACAAAACCCGATCGGGCGAGTACACGCGATCCAGGTACTTGGCGACTTTGCCACATAGGAAACCTTGCGTCACCGGATGCGCGGGATCGCCCTGTACCTTCACCGCGCGCCCCTCCGGGTTCACCGTCACCAGCACGCCGCACGAGTCGGGACAATCGTGCGAGCACACCGTATGCACCACGCGGAAAGGGGATGACGAAGCCATAGCCTCATTGTAGAGCGGCCGCCAAACGCGCCGCCCGTCCCACGTTCGCGAAATTCGGCCTACACTGATCGGCATGGACAACGAACGCGTGCGCGCCTTCTGTCTGTCGCTGCCCCACGTCACCGAGACCGTGAACTGGGGACATCATCTGGTCTTCTGGGTGGGCGATCGCGCCATCGGCGGCAAGATGTTCGCCATGACCGACCTCGATGGGACAGGCTATGGCGTCCTGCTCTTCCACTGCGGCGCGGAGCGATTTCACGAGCTGTGCGAGAACGATGGCATTGTGCCGTCGCCCTACCTGGCCAAAGCATCCTGGGTTACGCTGCTGCGCTGGGATGTGCTGCGGCCGCGCGAGATTGAAGAGGAGCTGCGCCGCGCGCATGCACTGATCTACGAGAAGCTGCCCAAAAGGACCAGGACCGTCCTCGCCATGCCGGAGAGAGAACGAAATCGCATAATCCGCGAGCGCAAAAAGACTCTGGCCGCGCGCAAATAAGTGAAGGCCGGATCGCTTGATCCGGCCTTCCAGTTCGTTCTTCGTAAGCGAACTTACACCGTAGCCGGCGCGCGCTGCTCCAGCTCCGCCAGCCGCTTGGCCAGCAGGCTCTCCAGATTCTCCAGCGCCTTCGAGAACCCCTCGATGCCTTCCTTCAGCTTGTCGTTCGCCATGCGATCTTCCGCATGCATGCGCTCGAACGTGGCCTCGTCCATGTGCATCTTTTCCATGTCCACCATGGCGCTGGCCTTCTCCGGCGAAAGCTTACGCGGCAGCTCGCCCTGCGTCTCGTCCAGTTCCTTCAGCAGTTGCGGAGAAATCGTCAGCAGGTCGCAGCCCGCCAGCTCCTTGATCTCGCCGATGTTGCGAAAGCTTGCGCCCATCACCTGCGTCTTGTACCCAAAGCGCTTGAAGTAGTTGTAAATCCGCGTCACCGACTGCACGCCGGGATCGTCCGCTCCCTGGTAGTCCTTGCCCGTGTCCTTCTTGTACCAGTCCAGAATGCGGCCCACGAACGGCGAGATCAGCGTGACGCCCGCCTCGGCACAGGCAATTGCCTGGTGAATCCCGAACAGCAGCGTCAGGTTACAGTGGATGCCTTCCTTCTCCAGCACCTCGGCCGCGCGAATCCCCGGCCACGTGGACGCAATCTTGATGAGCACATGCTGGCGCCCGATTCCCGCCTCGTCGTATTGCTGGATGATGGCGCGCGCCTGGTCGATCGTCTTCTTGGTGTCGTAGCTGAAGCGGGCATCCACTTCGGTCGAAACGCGCCCCGGCACAATCTCCAGAATGCGCCGGCCAAAGGCCACTGCAAGCCGCTGAAACGCCAGATTCGCCACATCTTTATCGGTAGCGCTCTTGCCCAGCTCTTCGTGTGCCTGCTTCAGTACCTCGTCCACAATGGCCTGGTACTGCGGCATCTGCGCCGCGGTAGTCAGCAGCGACGGGTTGGTTGTCGCATCGGTCGGGCGGAACTCCTTGATCGATTCAAAGTCGCCGGTATCGGCAACCACCGTCGTATAGCTCCGCAATTGTTCCAAAAGATTCTGCGGCATAAATCCTCCAGGGGAAGGCACTGCGGGAAGCATCCGTCTTCCCTCTCAGTGTACGCCTCTAACTTGGATTCGCTGCCCGCGCGAAGGTTGCGCGGCAATCGGCCCGGGAGCGATGCAAGATCCGCCTGCTACTTGGAAATCGCGCCTGCAAGATCCAGGTCGATCGCCACATCGTTCTCCGCCTTCCAGAACAGAAAGCTCGGATTCTTCAGCCCCCACTGCACATAGGGCACTTCAAAATGCGCCTTCGCCGTCGCGGTGCCGCCATCCAGATGCACCAGCACCGGAATGGTGATCTCGTGTGGAGTTCCCAGCAGCGTAAACGTTCCACTCACCTGAATGTTCGAGTCACCGGAAGCAGCAAGGTGCCCGGCATAGCTCTTCGGCGCAAACGAAACCGTCGCATACTGCCCCGTCTGCAGGATGTCCTTCTTCATCTTCTTGTCGCGGCTGCTGTTGCCGGTGTTTCCGCTGCCGGCCGAAACAACAATCGATCCCGACATCTTCGGATCGTTCCTATCGAACGAAATCGAACCCGCCTGCGCATGGAAGGTTCCATGCACGATCTCGTGCGTCGTGTTCAGCGTCATCTTCACCTGGCTCGAATCCGGGTTGATGGTGAAGGTTTCATGCTGGGCGAACGCCGCTGGGGCAAGCGCGGCAACGAAGGCGACGATAGCGAAAGATCTCATTTATCTTCTCTCTTCCAATGTGCGGGTGTGCCGTCGTTGGCTTTAGCCGGCTACTGCCTCGGGAGCAACCGCTCCGCTCCGCGCCACGCGCGTCAGGCTCGCCGTCACGCGCATCACGCCGGGCCATACCCGCAGGCAAAATGGCAATACGGCGCGCGCAAATGCGTTGTTCAGGCCGTCGGCGGCCCATTCCGCAAGACGCATCTGCGGCAGCAGCGCCGTCCGCAGACGTGCCTGAAACAGCGGCGCCGGCTCGCCTGCAAGATAGGCGGCCGCTGCGCATCGCGCGGTATGCAGCGCGATGGAGATGCCGTCGCCGGTGAACGAGGGAATCACCGCCGCCTGATCGCCGATACAGTAAAGCCCCTCTTCGCTCGAGCGCCGAATGTGACCGTAGGGAATGTGCGTGACCGCGATCGGCTTTGACAGCAGCGGCTCGGCGCCGGAGAGCCTCATCGCCAGGTGCGGGCACTCCTCTTGCATCCGCGCCAGATGACTCTCCCAGTGATTGCCTGCGCGCGCAAAATACCGGTGCTGAACCACCCAGCACAGGTTGGCAATGCCGCCTTCCGCCGGCTGAATGCCGCCATACCCGCCCGGATACAGCATCAGCTCTGAGGCGCGCGCCAGCTCCGCCGCCTGCCCCGGCGCGAGCCGGTAGTACATCTTGAAGGCCACCCATCGCTGCGGGTCTTTGGGACGCGCGTGACCACGAAGATCGTGCTTGCCGGTGGCGAGAAACGCCGTCGGAGCTTCATAAACCGCACCGTCTGCGAGCGTCGCTTGCCAACTGCCATTTGCGCTGCGGCTGAGCGACTGAACGCTGCGGCCCTGCTCCACGCGGACACCTGACGCGATCGCCTCGTCGATCAGCGCCGTGTCCAGCGTCTTGCGTGTCAGCGAAGCTGCCGGAAACGGCAATGGCGCCTCCGCTGCCCGCCGCGCCGCAGCCAGGCGAACGTAGTCGATGGGCACAGCCCCGAGCGCGGCTACATCGATGCCCAGAGCATCCAGATCCTCAAGCGCCTCGCCGCTCAGAAACTCGCCACAGACCTTGTGACGCGGCGTGGGTTCGCGCTCAATCAGAGTTACCCTTCGCCCTGCGCGGCTGAGCGCAATGGCGGCTGCGCACCCAGCCACTCCGCCGCCGATGACAAGAACGTCATCTCGCTTTGCATTCTGGTTGTCAGGGGAGGTTGTAGACAGCGGAGTCGTGCAACTGCTTAGGAGCATAGTGGACAAGGTGCTGCAGTTTGAGAGTTCGTAATTTGAAATCTACCAGACATGGGTTGAGGCTTGGACGGCCCCGCAGGCGATTGGTGAGCCTCGTCAGCTCTGTCCCACTTGTTGACATCTGAAGAAATGTCTCGAGTGTCCGCCAGCCGACGCTACGCGCGCCGCGTCGTGAGTTCGCGCCAGTTGAGACCGATATCGACCGCCAGCAGCGACGCCAGCGTAAATGCGATCACGCCTACCGCGGCGAGACTGTCCCCAAGATGGCTCCAATACTTCGGCCAGAGATTCAGAACGCGGCTCGATACAAACGTAAACGTGACCGCGTAGGAACGAGCCATCCACTGGCGATGCTGCGCAAGCTGGCGGTTCCGCGCCGTGATCACCGCGGCCGTGGTGCAAACAATCCACGCCGCCGCCTGCATCGACGTACCCGGCAGGCCCGGACGTCCGGCGGCCAGCGCGATCCCCGTAAATGCGCCAATCAAGACGGAGACAAAATACATGTAACCAAGCACGCGATGGAGTTTCAGGAAACGCCTGCGCAATCGCGACGAAAACTGCACAGGGCCCGCCAGCAACGCGACGGTGCCGCAGATGGTATGCGGAATCAGGAGATGGCGGTCGGCGATCACCTGCAGCCGATAGGCGTGGTACATCGGGTAATCCGCCGCCAGAAAAACTTCGGAAGTGATAATGACAAAAAGCGCGGTAAGACCGAGCGAGACCCAGAGAAGAATTTTGAATCGCGAACGCCTGGAGGCAGGCGCGAGCACGGTTGTAGTTGCCATGATTTCCTCTCAGAATAGACGCATCGAGAGCGGCAACGTGGGCGATAACGCACGAAGGCTGCCCTTGCTTTGCGGCTCACTGTCGAGTCCCGGGCCGGGAACTCACTCCCGCTCAAACAGATTGCTCAGCACGCCAAGGCCGGCCATCGCCACATCCACGCGATCCCCAGCCTGCACCGGCCCCACTCCCGCCGGCGTCCCCGTCAGCAGCAGATCGCCCGGCTCCAGCGTGATCGCCTGCGTAATGTACTCGAACAACTCCGGAATCGAAAAGATGAAGTCCGCCGTCGAGCCGTGTTGCTTCAACTCGCCGTTCAATCGCGTCTCAAGCGTCACGCCGACCGCCACGTCGATCTCGTCACTCACAATTGGCCCCACCGGACAGAACGTGTCCCAGCCCTTACCGCGCGTCCACTGCCCTTCCTTCTTCTGCAGGTCGCGCGCCGTCACATCGTTCGCCAGCGTGTAGCCGCGAATCGCTCCGCGCCAGTCGCCATTGGCCTTGAAGCGGCTGATCCGGCGGCCAATCACAATCGCCAGCTCGCCTTCATAGTCCACGCGCGCAGACGCCGCCGGCATCCGCACAATCCCATTCGGCGCCAGCAGCGACGACGGTGGCTTCATAAAGATCAGCGGCTCCGTGGGAACCTCGTTGCCCAGCTCTTTCGCATGATCGGAGTAGTTGCGCCCCACGCAGACGATCTTCGAAGGCGTCACCGGCGCAAGCAGTTTCGCGGAAGCCAGCGGCATCGCCTCAAAATCAAATGCCGGCAGGTCCGTCACCACCGCGCCCTTCGCCTCGGCACGCGCGCGCACAAGATGAAAGGCCAGGTCCTCTTCCGGCGCATCGTCGATCAGGTCCACGATCCAGAACTCGCCCCCGCGCTCTTCCACGCGGCCATAATGCGTCTTGTTTTCAAAAGCAAACCGGCAATATTTCATCGCGCATCACCTCAGCATTGCGTTATTCATTCGGAACGGTCTCTTCGGCATTCCCCGAGCGCGCGCTCTCGTGGCCCGTCTGGCTGACGGCGCTCACGGCGTAATCAAAGGTGTGCCCGGCCTGCACATCCGCATCGTGAAACGCCGGCGGCACGAGCGGCTTGTCGCCAGAGATGCGCTGCCATGGCTGATCTCCTTCGCGGCGGTAAACAAAATAGCCCGCCAGATTGGCATCGCTCACCGGCTGCCAGTTCAAATCGATCGAAGCGGGAGCGCCATTTGCTGCAGGCGTAGCCACAGCGGCCAACCCCGTCGGCACGGAAGGCGGAAAGACATCGTCCACATCGACGCGCACCACTGCGGACAGCGGTCCGGCCAGTTCCAGCGTCTTGCCATCCAAGTCCACGCGCGCAATCCGCTGCGCCTGGTACTGATACTGGTGTCCGAACGATACGGCCTTATCGAGGGCGCGCCCTTCGTCCTTCGCGACGAGCAGATTCTGCTCCACGGGCTCCGGCGGCGGCGCTGCCAGGTTTTCATGCTTCTTCAGCGGTGGATTCAGCCACACGCGATGCAGCCGCACTGCCTCGTCGCTTTGCCCCGCATTCCACCGCAGCACCACGCCGTCTCTGCGCAGTTCCGCAGTAAAACCGCTCACAGCCGCTGGCGACTGCCCCGCCAGAACCTCCGCCGGATTTGACGCACCCGCCGACCGTCCTCGCTCGTTCTTCAGTTCCACAAAATAGCGCAGCGGCCGCGGCGCACCCGTCGCAAGCCCGCCGCGCAGCGTCTCGGTAAACGAGCCGTCTTTGCCCGGCGCCAGGCGCATGTCCGCAGCCGTCTCGCACGCGCCCCCAGCTTCTTCGCGGCAGACGTGGACGGGAATGAGATCTTTCAGCAGCACTTTGTCAGTCGTGCGCCGTGGCATCGCCCACGTCAGCGTCACCTGGTCGCCGGTGCGCACTGCGGAGAGATCGGTAACCGGCGCCGGCAGCATGAGCGAAGGCGGCTGCGGAGGCCCGGGCGTGCCACACCCCGCCAGCCCGGCGGCCAGCGCCAGCACTCCCGCTCGAATGGCCTTGCTCATGCGCTCAGTTTAGCCGACGCATCGCCTACCTCGTCCCCTCAGCAGGTCCATCAAGAACGTAACTGTCATCCTGAGCGAAGGTCGCCGCGGCGACCGCAGTCGAAAGCCTGCCCTGAGCGAAGATCGCGAATGCGATCTGAGTCGAACGGGGATCTGCGGTTCCTCCGCGCGGTGAAATTCTGCCTACGCCCCCAGCGCAAACACCCGCGCCGACTCCAGCAACCGCCCCACCGCTTCCTTCGAGCACGACTCCGTGTAGATCCGCATCAGCGGCTCGGTTCCGCTGGCGCGCAGCAGAATCCACGTCTCCGCCGCATTGGGCTTCGTCTTCGCCTCGGGGCTGTCGAGATAGAACTTCACCCCGTCCAGCGTCTCCTGGCGCAGAATCTTCATCCCGTCGAATCCCACATCGCCGGCCTTCAGCGCCTTCGCCCGCCCAATCGCCGCGTTCTTCGTCTCGTCGGGAATGTGCAGGTCGATGCGGCCGTAATGGTGCTCTCCGTATTCGGCCTGCAGGTCGGCCACAAGCTGCCCCAGCGTCTTGCCCTCTTCGGCCATCACGTTGGCCAGCAGCAGCGCGTTCAGCAAGCCATCGCGCTCCGGCAGGTGCCGCTGGAATCCAATGCCGCCCGACTCCTCGCCGCCCATCACAATCTCGCGCTCCAGCATGTAGTCGCACACAAACTTGAAGCCGATGCCGTGCTCCAGCAGGTCGCGGCCATGCTTCTGGCAGATGCGGTCCAGCATCTTCGTCGTGTTGAACGCGCGCGTAACCGCGCCCGGCCAGCCTTTGCGGCGCAGCACCCAGCTCAGCAGCACGCTGAAAATCTTGTGTGGGTCGACAAAGTTGCCGTGCTCATCCACCGCCCCAATGCGGTCCGCATCGCCATCCGTGCACAGCCCGGCATGGCAGCCGTGCTTCACCACCGCCTCGCCCAGCGCGCGGATATGTGGCTCGATCGGCTCGGGATTGATGCCCGGAAACAGTGGGTCCACATGCCCGCGAATCTGCACGTGATCCACGCCCAGCCGCGTGAAGATCTGCGAAAGAATCGTCCGCCCCGCTCCGTACATGGAGTCGATGCCGAACTTCAGCCCCGACTTTGCAATCAAATCGAGATCGGCGAAGCTTTCAATGGCCTTCAGATAATCCGGCAGGAAATCGAACTCGCGAATCTCCGCCGGCTTGGCCGACTTTGCCACGGGCTTGCCGAGAAAGCTCTCGATCTCCGCAATGATCGACGGCTTGCCCGATCCGCCGTACCACGCCTTGTACTTCACGCCATTCCACTGCGCCGGGTTGTGCGACGACGTGATCATGATGCCGCCCGCCGCGTTGTTGTGGCGGACGCCGTAGCTCAGCGCGGGCGTGGGTGTAATGTCGTTGGCCAGCCGCACCGGAATCCCGGTGGCCGCCACCACCTCGGCACACGCTCGCGCAAAGGCCTTCGAGCCAAACCGCGTGTCGTAGCCGATGCACAGGCCTTTGGCGGGATCTTCTTTCGCGTGCACATAAGCGGCGATGGCTTCCGCGGCAATGCGCACGTTGGCAAAGGTGAAGTCGTCGGCGATAACGCCGCGCCATCCGTCGGTTCCAAATTTGATCTGGGGGTGAGGCATGAGAGGACTTCGTACTCCTTACCGCGAAAAGATAAAAATGAATCAGTGATGCAACTGCACCAGAAAGTGGAAGGCCCGCAGCCAAAGCAGCAGGCCTCCCCTCTTTAGATGCGCGTTTCCGGCTGGCTCGTGTTCAGATCAGGTCCGTCCGCCCGCTCAGCCCCAGTTCCTTCACAATCTTGCCCACGTCCTGCGAGTGGTCGCGGTGCGCGATCAACAGGGCATCCTCGGTGTCCACCACCACCAGGTCCTTCACGCCCACCAGCGCCACAAACTTCTTGGGGCTGTAAACGTAATTGTTGACCCCTTCGAGCGCCAGCACGCCGTCGCTATCGGAGACATTGCCGTCGCCGTCGCCGCGCAGCCTCGTCTCGAGCTGGTACTCGTACAGTGAAGACCACGAGCCCAGATCGTTCCAACTAAACTCCGCCGGCAGGCAATAGAGGTTCGACAAGTGCTCGCCCTTGGCCGAGCGCGGCTCCAGTACCGCGTAATCCACGGAGATGTTTTCGCACTTGGGATAAAGCTCGCGGAATACCTCGTCGAACTGCGGTGTTCCGTAGGCCTTGGCGATGCTCTCCAGCAGCGGCGCCGTCTCCGGCAGGTGCTCGCGCACGGCGTTGGCCAGCGTGCGCGCCGACCACAGAAACATTCCGGAGTTCCAGAAGTAGTTGCCCGCGGCGACAAACTCTTCGGCGCGGTTCAGGTTCGGCTTCTCCGTAAAACGCCGCACGTGGAGCGCCGCATCGTCCCGCGTGTATTCGCCGGTCTCGATGTAGCCATAGCCCGTCTCAGGCCGCGTCGGCTCAATGCCCAGGACAACCATGTTGTCGCCCTTGGCCGCCAGTGCGATGCCCTTCTGCAGAATCTTGAGGAAACGCGGCTCGTCCCCGATCACGTGATCGGACGGAAAAACGCCCAGCACCGCTTCGGGATTTTCACGCTCGATGAGGAACGCCGCGAGCCCGCACGCCGGCGCCGTATTGCGCGCCACCGGTTCCTCGATGATCTGGCTCCGCGGGATGCCTTTGAGCTGATCGGCAATCTCCTGCGCCAGAAATTCATTGGTAATGACCCAGATCTTCTGCTGCCCCGCCAGCGGCTTCAGCCGCTCCACGGTCTGCTGAATCATGGATCGCTCGCCATCGAGCGCCAACACCTGTTTGGCGCGCGCGCGGCGCGAACGCGGCCAGAAGCGGGTTCCGCTGCCGCCGGCAAGGATCACTGGACGAAAATCGACACCCTTGGACATATGGAACACACATCCTACCCGACAACCGTGGTGGTTGAACAGTGATGCAGCTTACATTTATGGATGCGAGTTTTGCTCCCCGCGCCGACAGCTTACGGGCGGGGAGCCAAAAATTAACCCAGGCGGGCGAGAAATTCGCCCATCCGCCGGGTGCCCTCGTCGATGCTCTCCCGTGTCACAGGGTAGGACAGCCGGATGTGCTCGCCGGTTCCGAAGGCCTCGCCGGGCACCGTCACCACGTGCGCCTCGTGCAGCAGCCGCGTGGCCAGCTCCGTCGCCGTCTTGATGCCACCCTTGCCCAGGAAAGCCGAGATATTCGGGTAGACGTAGAAGGCGCCCTCCGGCTTGGTGCAGGTCACCCCCGGAATCTCCGCCAGCTTCTTCAGCATGTAGTCCCGCAGCTCAATGAACTCCGCACGGAATTGGCTCACGCACTCCTGCGAGCCAGCCAGCGCCGCGATGGCCGCCTTCTGCACGATGCTCGAAGCATTCGAAGTCGACTGCGACTGCAGCTTGCTCAGGTTCGCCGTCACCTTCTTCGACGCCAGCGCATACCCCGCGCGCCACCCCGTCATCGCGTAGGTCTTCGAGAGAGAGCCCAGGATCACCATGTGCTCCTTGGCCCACTTGTACGACCCGCCCGACACCGGCTTGCCGGCATAGTTGAGGTACACATAACACTCATCCAAAAGTAAAAAAATGCCGCGCTCGTGGGCCAGGTGGATGATCCGCTCCAGGTCCTCGGCCGACACCACCGAACCGGCCGGGTTCGACGGCGAGTTCAGGATGATCGCCTTCGTCTTCGGCGTAATCGCCTTCTCAATCGCGTCCGCCGTGATGCGGAAGTTCTCCGCCTCGCTGGTCTCCAGGTACACCACCTTGCCGCCCGCGTACTGAATGATGTCCTTGAAGCTCACCCAGTACGGCACCGGCAGAATCACCTCGTCCCCGTGATCCACCAGCACCTGGATGGTATTGAACAGCGCCAGCTTGCCGCCGGTGGTAAAGATCGCCTCGTCGAGCGCGTAGTCCGATCCGAAATCGCACGCATGCCGCTCCACAATCGCCTTGCGCACGTCGGGAATGCCCGGCACCACGGTGTAGCGGGTGAAGTTGGCCTCAATGGCCTCAATCGCCGCATCCTTGATGTGCCGCGGCGTGGAGAAATGCGGCTCGCCGGCGCCGAAGTCCACCAGGTTGGCGCCCTGCGCGCGCAGCTTGGCGGCCTCTGCGGCCACGGCCATGGTTGCGGACACCTCAATGCGTCCGATACGGGCAGCAAATACCTGCGAGGGGGCGGCAATTGTCGTCATGCCTTTATCTTTACAGATTTCCTGTTTCCGGCAAACTGTTCACGCTCACTGAGGTTGGTGATTTCTCTCCGCCGGACTTCCGCAAACCTCTGCTAGAATGGGCGCTTGGTCAGCGTTCTTAGGCAGAAATAAAACGTTTGCGGGGACCATCCCTGCTTTCCACAATTCGAGGAGTCTCCCTTGATTAAGCGCATCTCTCGCCGCCTTTTTGGCAAAACCGTGGCCGCTTCGGCCGCCGCTGCCGCCGCCGGATTTCCCGGCATCACCTTCGCGCAGGACACCGGCTCAGCCCAGCCCCATCCCAGCCAGCCCAGCCGCGCCTTCCCGCAGGGATTCATCTGGGGATGCGCCACCGCCGCTTACCAGATTGAAGGCGGCGCCAAGGACGGCGGTCGCGGCCCCTCCGTCTGGGACACCTTCTCCCACACCCCCGGCAAGACCTACCACGGCGAAACCGGCGACGTAGCCGACGACTCCTACCACCTCTACAAAGAGGACGTGCAGCTCCTCAAGAACCTCGGCGTGCAGGCCTACCGCATGTCGGTCTCGTGGTCGCGCGTCTTCCCCAAGGGCAAAGGCGACCACAACCCCGTCGGTCTCGACTACTACAGCCGCGTCGTCGACGAGCTGCTGGCCAACGGCATCACTCCCTACCTCACCCTCTTCCACTGGGACCTGCCTCAAGCGCTGCCCGGCGGCTGGACCAATCGCGATACGCCCCACGCCTATGCCGACTACGCCGCCTTCATGGGCAAGCACCTGGGCGACCGCGTAAAGCACTGGATGACCACCAACGAGTTCATCTGCTTCACCGATCTCGGCTACCAGGTGGGCACCTTCGCCCCGGGGCTGCAGCTCGGCCGCGCCCAGGTTAACCAGGTGCGCCATCACGGCATCCTTGCCCACGGCCTGGGCGTCCAGGCCCTCCGCGCCAACACGCCGGCCGGCTCGCAGATCGGCCTCGCGGAAAATGCCAAGGTTTACGTGCCGGTGATCGAGACGCCGGAACACATCGCCGCCACGCAGAAGGCCACCCGCATCGAAAACGCGCCGTTCCTGACCACCGTCCTCGAAGGCAAGTATCCCGAGGAGTATCTGGCCGCCGAAGGTTCCGCCGCGCCCAAAGTTCAGCCCGGCGACATGGAGGCTATCGGCAGCAAGGTGGACTTCGTGGGCGTCAACGTCTACATCCCCGAGTACGTCCGCGCCGCAGACAACGCCAAGGGTTACATCGTGGAGCCGCATCCGGCGTCGTTCCCGCACATGTGGTCCCCATGGGTCACGGTCGGCCCCGAGTGCCTCTACTGGGCCATCCGCAACGTCTGCGACATCTGGAAGGACAAAGTCCCGGCCATGTACGTCACCGAAAACGGCACATCGTCGGCCGACGTTCTCACCAAAGCCGGCCGCGTCGATGACACCGACCGCGTGATGTATCTGCGCAACCACCTCAGCAACCTGCAGCGCGCCGCGGCCGAAGGCTATCCCATCAAGGGCTACTTCCTGTGGAGTCTGCTCGATAACTTCGAGTGGGCCGACGGCTACTCCAAGCGCTTCGGCATCCACTACGTCGACTTCAAGACCCTGAAACGCTACCCCAAGCTCAGCGCCGAGTGGTACAAGAATGTGATCGCGCAGAACACCGTGGTCTAAGTCCGCCTCAGAACGAAGAATGGGCCAGAGGCTGCATCGCCTCTGGCCCATTCTTTTTCTAATTTGCGTCCGGCATCTCGTCAGCGGCGATCAGTGCGGCTTGGGAAGATCGGCGTCCCGGAAGGCCTGCAGTGTCCGGCTGGATATGTCGCAAACCCGCTCCAACTGCTGCGACATGTCCGTCAGATAGGCCCGGGCGCGCGGCGGCAACTCCTGGTGCTCCAGCAGAAAGCACGTATTGAGAATTGCCTCAAGAGGATTGTTGACCTCGTGCGCCAGAATGGAAGCCATGCGCGCTGCCACGGCGAACTTCTCCGACTGGCGCAACGCCTCAGTTCCCTCAGCGAGTTGGCGGCGCAGACGCGAATTCTCCGCCATGCTCTCCAGCAGACGAAGAACCGCTCCGTTGAAGTCACCTCCCCGGCCTTCGAGTATTTCGGGGGGAATGTAGTAAGGGTTCTCGCAAAGCTCGCCGCGAAACACCACGCGCGAGTGAGTGTGGATCACGTGCATCAGCGTTTGCGGGCGGAAGCGGCGCCGGTTGTACTGGCAGATCCCGCTCATGTCATAGCCCGCAAAAAACTTGTCGAGTTTGCACTCGTACTCCACCAGGCGCGAGTGCGCGTCGCCTGCCGGACCCAGGGCCCAGGTCATCTCCCCGGATGCGCGCACCGCCGAAAAGCCTTCCTTCTTGGCCTCCTCCACTGCCTGCGCCAGGAAATCGATCATCCAGTCGGGATCGAAGTCTCCATTCTTCAGATAGGCATGGCGCTTGGTGATGATGGAAAGCGCCCCGCACGAGGCAGCGGCAGTTACGTCAATGCCATGACGCTCCATGGCGGCGATGACCGTCTCCGGGCTATTGTCGTCGTAGATAAACACCGACTTTTCCCCGCGCTCCAGACCGAGGCGGAGAAACGGAACGATGAAGTCGAGTTGCTCATCCGGGCGGTCATAAATAATGGCGAAATGATCGTGATTCTTGCAGGATGCAACCTGCGGATTGGGAAGAGTCCACTTGTTGAGGAAGGGCGGAAGAGGCTGCGCAGGCCAGGAGGCGGTAGGCAGCGTCGTGGGCATCGTCATGGTTTGGGTCCCCGGGCAGGGCTGTGCAGGCGATCGTACGCTGTGCGCAGGTGCGTGTTTAGTTGCGATGCAGCCAAGCCCTCCACGGTTGCTCCGAGGAGGTCGTACCGGCGCGCGGTCTCAGAATGTCGCCGTCAGCCGCACCATGCCGCTGCGCGGCGGCCCGATGGAGTTGCCCGAAAACAAGCCGCCGAAATCGATCACATCCAGAACGTCGGTGAGATTCTCCGCATCCGCCTGAAGCTGCAGGCTGCGCTTCTCATGGCGGTAAAGATCGGCACCCGCAGAAGCGTTCACCAGCAGCGTAGGCACGATGCGTCCCCGCGCGAAGTTGACCCGGCTGAGCACCTGCGGTCCGTATTCCGCGAGAGCCGTTGCGGCATCACCATCGAACTGAAACGGAAGCCCGCTGTCGAACTGAACTCCACTCGCCAGCCAGAACCTGGGTTGCACCTGATAGCGGATCCGCCCCCGCACCGTGTTGCGCTGATCCTGCGTATCCGGAAAATGTCCGGCGAGCTGCGTCTCCGCGGCGGTGGCATTCGCGCCAAGAAACAATCCGCCGGTCACCGGATTCCACACATTGCCAACTTCATAGGAGTAGCTCAAGAATCCCGACAGGTTACGCCACGCCGGCAAATCCAGCTTGCCTTCCGCGCCGTAGATGATTCCCTTGCGAAAACTGATAGGAAAGCTAATCGTCGTATTGTCGATCTGGTCGTCATCGGCGAAGTTTCCGATCACCCTGCGGAAGTAGTTGATGCCCAGCCTCGCCTTTCCAAGGATCCCCTGCGTGAGTCCGCCTTCAAAGTAATCCCCCGTGGAAGGCTCCACCGGCAGCCGCAAAAACGTTGAGGGGTCCAGCGACTCAACCTGCGTGGAACTCGACAGCAGAAGGTTCTCGAACGAAGGTGTCTGAAACACGCGGTCATAAGAGAAATGCAGCAGTGTGTCGGAAGAAGCAAAATACCGGGAAACAGCCAATCGCGGCTCGACAGCTTGTTTGTTGACCAGGAGCTGGTAGTGGTCCCAGCGCAGGCCGGCATTGATTGACCAATTGCCAAGGTGAAGAAGATCCTGCACGAACGCCGTCTGTTCCAGATCCGGCCGCTGCGCGGTGAAGGCGAAGGTGCGCGGCGTTCCGGCATCGTACTGGCTCGGATCCGTGATTGCGTAGCTCGTGTTCTCGTGCAAAATCTTGTTGTCGGATTCGACTCCGGCCTTCCACTCGCTCCGGCCCCTGTCGGCAACCACCATCGCTTTGAAATAGCCGTCGCGAAACCGATTGTGCTGAAAGACCTCTACTGGCGTCGACTGCGGATTGGAGTTGAAATCCTGGGCGTTGTCCCGCACCATGCCCGCGAACCGCGCCAGCGTCTTCGGCGAGAAGGTGTGCTCGTAGCTGGCGATGCCCATCGTCTCCAGATTGTCTGCCGTCTGCCGTTGCCCCGCCGCCTGCTGCACCTGTTCGTTGGGAATGTCGTAGCGAGCAAGCTCGTGCCGCACGCTCATGCTGAGCCGGTCGCTGCTCGATAAATCCCGTTCGTAGCGCCCGGAGAAATCGCCCAGCGTGCCTGTATTCGAGTAGTTCTGCGGAACCACCGGATTCAGGTAGTGATCGGTCCTGCTTCCGCTGGCGCTGCCGCCCACCGTGTTCTTGCCGGCCGTGTACTGCGCTCGCGCAAAACCATCCGCCGTATCGAAGCTTCCCCCGCCCAGCGCAACATCGCCATGCCAGCCCGGCTGCGTGTCCTGAATCGTGTTCACCTCGATCACGCCGCCCATCTTGCGGCCATATTCGGCGGGAATGCCCGCCGTGTAGATGCTCAGCGATTGAATATCGCCAGCCTCGATCGCGGGGCCGAAACTGGGCGAGCGATTATCGGTAAGGGGAATGCCGTCGATGACGATCTGCGTCTGATACTCCGAGCCGCGCGGATGCAGGACCGCATTCCCTTCATACAGCCATCCCGGCTGCGAGTTGATCAGGTCCTGCAGAGAGCGCCCCGGAATAGACGCGACCCGATGCTGAATCAAGGAGGAACCGACCTGGTCCACGTTGCCCGGCTGCTCCGGATCGACCAGCGTCTTCGCCGCCTCAACCGCCACCGTCTGCTCGACCGATGCAAGCTTCAGTGAGATCGCATGCCTCACCGGCAGCGACGAGCGAATGGCAATCGTGTCCGTCACCGGCGCGAAACCGGCCTGACTGATCTCCAGCCGATAGATACCGAAGGGCAGTCGCGCAATCTCAAGGTCCCCCGTCTTGGTGGTTTGCAGATTGGACTCATATTCATTCGCCTGGCTGAGCAGATGAACCTTCGCCTGCACTCCGCGTCCCGACGGATCGATCACGCGTAGCCGCAACTCTCCGCTGTTGCTCTGGCATTGGCCGGCAAGTGCAAACAAAAACAGCAGAGCAGCGAGTCGCTTCACACGAACAATCGTCCTTGGCAGGAGTTGCGCCGTCCGCCAGCGCCACCCGCCCAGACGGACGGCAACCCAATTCTGCCGGAGGCGGCATTCATGTTGGATGCAAAGACCGCAAAGGCCGTCAAAGGGGCAAGCCGGAACCGTCGAAATCAATGACCGGCTGCGTTCGATCGGATCAGTGCGAGTCTATAATTTGCCTGCACAACGTTACCTCTCGCTGAGGCACGAATGATTCCCCTTACAGAAGAAGAGCGCGCCGTCTACTATCCCGCCGACCGCAGATTCAGGGTCTGGATTCGGCCATCAGTGCTGGTCCTCATCGCGATTCTGGTGCTGATCCCACTCACCATTGCGTGGATCCAGGCCCACCTGTGGGGGCTGCCCTACATTGCCCCCAACCCCGCAGCGGCTCAAGGCGCGCCAACCGGCCCGCACGGATTCCCGGCGTGGATTCGCTGGAGCCACTTCTTCAATCTCTTTTTCCTCTTCATGCTCATCCGCAGCGGCCTCTCCATCGTGATGGACCACCCCCGGCTCTACTTCAACGACGGGTGCACGCCGGGCAGCGAGTGGATCCGGTTCACGCCGCTCCAAGTGCCCAAGGATCGCCTGTGGACCGCCAAGGACGACAACCGCTACATCTCGCCCATCGTGGGCCTGCCCGGATACAGCCACTCCATCGGCATCGGCCGCTGCTGGCATTTCTTGAATGTCTACGGCTTCGTCCTCACCGGCTTCTTCTTCGTCTGCGGCCTGCTCACCAGCAACCAGTGGGAGCGCCTGGTGCCCACCTCGTGGAGCATCGTCGCGCAGGCCTGGAATACCTTCGTCTACTACGCCAACCTCCACCTGCCACCTGAGCCGAATGGGTTCTACGGATACAACGCGCTACAGCAACTCGCCTACTTCTCCACCATCTTCATCATGGCGCCTCTGGCGATTCTCACCGGCATGGCCATGTCGCCGGCGCTGGTCAATCGCTTTCCCAGGTACGTGCGCATCTTCCGCGGGCGGCAAGGTGCCCGCTCCATTCACTTCATCGTGTTGCTGGGATTCGTATGCTTCATCGTTGCCCACGTCACGCTGGTTGTGATGACGGGCTTCCGCCGCAACATGAACCACATCGTGCTCGGCATCGACAACACCACGCCCAACGGCATGATCCTCGGCCTCATCGGTATCGCTCTCGTCGTGCTGTCGTGGGTGGTGGCGCACTACATCTCGTGGTACTTCCCGCGCGGCCTGCAGCACGTCTCAAAGGCGCTCACCGAGCCTGTGAAGCTGCTCACGCTCGATCGCCTCTCTCCCCAGCAGCGCTACACGAAGGCCGACATCTCGCCATACTTCTGGCCCAACGGCAAGCTCCCCGTGCGCGACGACTGGAAACAACTCGCCGCCGGCGGCTTCAAAGATTACAGGCTCTCGATCGGCGGCATGGTCGAGAATCCCGTGGAACTCTCCCTCGATGATCTCCGCGCGCTTGGCCAGGAAGAGACCATCACCATGCATCACTGCATTCAGGGCTGGAGCGGCATTGCCCAGTGGGACGGCGTCCCGTTGCGCCGCATCATCGAACTGGTGCGCCCCAAGCCCGGCGCCGGCACTATCGTGTTTCATTCCTTCGGCCCCGCGCCCCTGGGCGGCCACTACTACGACACCCAGAGCCTCTATAACGCTATGAAGCCCGAGTGCATGTTGGCCTTCGAGATGAACGGCCAGCCGCTGCCAGCCACCTACGGCGCACCCCTGCGCCTGCGCGTCGAAAACCAACTCGGCTACAAAATGGTCAAGTGGATCGAGCGCATCGAATTCATGGAATCGGAAAAGCTGGTGGGCAAGGGTGAAGGCGGCAGCAACGAGGACGAAGAGTACTTCGACCTGCTGCCAAACATCTAAAAGCGGCTTTCGCCGATCAGAATCCCCGCCGGATGGCGAGATACGGAATCATCAGCACCTCCACCAGTCCCGGCAACGGATCGTCTGCCTGAAATGCCGCCTCAGTATTTACGTTCTTGATCGAGCGCAGATAATCTCGCAAACGCACCTGGCCCGCGCGCATGCCAACAAGGGCGGCGGGCAGATCCGTCACCGTGCGCACCCAATTCACTCCTGTGCGACCGCGACACTCCTCCACCGGAAGCCCCACCTGGTCGGCGTAAAGCATGGAACTGAAATCCACGCCGGCTGCGGCTCCAATGGAGTGATAGCCCCACGTGCGCGCGTTCACATCCAGCAGCTTGTACTGGCCGTTGCGCGGATCGAGCTTGTACTCCATCTCCACCAGTCCGTAGTAGCCGCACGCGCGCAGAAACCTCTCTGAATATTCTTCGAGCAGCGGAATGTCCACCGTCTCCACATAGGTGCTGGAGCGGCCAAACTCCAGAGGATGTTGCCGCAGGCGCCGTGCCACCAGCTTGCCCACGGCTTTGCCGTCGCGAAAAAACGCGCAGTAGGAAAACTGCTGCGATCCCCCGCCGGGAATCATCTCCTGCACCATGACCTCGCCCGGGCCGGCCACCGCCGCTGCCTCGCGATAGAGCGTTCGCAGTTCCCCGTGGCTGTCGGCGCGCCATGCCTTTGCTCTGGTCGCGTAGATAAAGTGCTCCTTGATCGCAGGCTTCAGCACAAACGGAGGAACGGCCGTATCCAACTCCCGCAAGTCTTCCGCATCTTCCGGATAAACCGTAGCGGGAATCGGGATGTCCAACTCTTTCGCGAGCCGGTAGGTATTGCGCTTGTCCCACGCCCATTGCACGCTGCTCCATGCGGGCGTGGGCACCCGGAAGTATCGGCTCAGTTCTTCGCGGTGCAGCGAGATGGCAGCCACCAGTTCTTCGCGCGTGGGATAAAGTACCCGTCCCTGTAATCCGAACCGCTTTGCCGCCGCAATCAACGCATCGACAATCTTGCGTTCGCCGCGCAACTCCGGCACTCGTGCGAACCGCCCGCAGTACCGCGAGTAGCGCGAGATCGAATGCTCATCGTCCAGGACGCAGACGGGTATCCCGCGGCGGCCCAGGCTGCGCACGATCCCAAGACCCTGGTAGTCGCCGCCGATCACCACTGCGCCGATGGTTCCCAGCGCCTGTGCCTGGCCGGTGCCGCTCGCCGGCATGGTCGCAACGTCCACGGCTTACCGCCCGCTCCCGTTGCGCAGCCCGTGCAGCAGCTCGTTGGCCGCAAACTCCGCGCCGGAGACGAACCCGGCGATCGGCCCAAAGCTCCACGCCGCCGGTTTGCCCAAAAAATGCAGCCCGGGAACCGAGCTCTCCATCCCGCGCCGCAGGACCGGGAAGCCATTCACTGTCTTCAACGCCGCGATGATCTCCGGCGATAGAAACTCATGGCGCTTCACATCCACACGATACCCGGTCGCCAGCAACGCATGATCCACCAGCCGCTCCGATCCGTCATCGAGCTTCAACCGTAGTTGGCTGCCCTCCGCTCGTGCCGAGGTCACGCGCACGCCCAGCGTGATCTTCAGGTTTTCCATGCGGTGCCGCAGCCAACCCGCCACCGCCGGCCGAATCGCCCGGTACGCGGTCCGGTCCTGAAACGATCGCGGCAGGCGCCGGAACAGGTGCGGCGCAGCCACCAGCCGGCTGATGCCCGCCGGTCCCACGTCGCGCTTGGAATAGAGCATCTTCGAGAGCGGCCCAAGCCGATGCAGCTTGGGATGCAGTCCCACCCAGTTCAGCCAGGATTGCCGCACCAGCACCTCTACCTCGGCGCCGTTCTCGCGCAGCAGCGCCGCGGATTCCAGCGCGCTCTGGCCGCCGCCCACCACGGCGACGGTCCTGCCGCGAAACCGGCTTAGGTCACGGTGTTCCCTTGAATGCGACACCAGCTCCGCCGGCAATCCATCGAACTCCGCCGGCCGCGCCGCGAAGCTATTGATCCCGGCGGCAACCACCACATGCCGCGCGTGGAAGCGATCGCCGTTTGAAAGCGACAGCCAGAACCCGTTCCCATTCCGCTCCACGCGCTCCACCCAGCTCCGCTCCACGTCCGGCACAGCCTTCTGCTGGTACCACATGCCGTAGGAGACAAACTGATCGAGCGGAATTGGCTTGGTCCTCTGGTACGCTGATTCCGCACAGAACGCGTCCAGCGTCAGCTCCCCGGTGGGGTCCGCAATGTGCGATGCATCCCAGCTCGACCGCAGGCACATTCCCGCCGGCATCTGCTGCTGCCAAAACGACATGGGCTCGCCGATAACCCGCCGTTCCACGCCGCCCCGGCGCAAATAGTTCGCAGCCGAAAGCCCATACGGCCCTGCCCCAATCACCGCAACCCTGCACTCGCTCGATCCCAGCATTGCTCCCCTCTCTCGTTTCTGCCGTCGCCTTTCACGGCCCAGGTCCAGCAGGCGCAAGCTACTTGCGCCTCAACTAAGCACACTGCCCCGCGCGGCTTCCGCTCGCCTTACTCCACACGTTTCCAGAGTCTTCGATCTCAAACTCCAGACGGCCCCGATCTGCGGTAGCCCACGCCAACCGCGCTCGTTCGCTGCCCGGCCCCTCGATGTGCCAACCCCCGTGCCTCTCCACAAGCCGCAAGGCGGCCCGCTCCCGCCACCAGCGATTCACTTCCCCAGGCGTTGTAATCCAGAGGTTCCGTTCCTCACCCAGGGCTGCAACATAGCTGAGTAGTTCCTCATAGACGGCCATCTCGCGCGCCTCCATCACATAATCCGGATGAACAATGAAACTCATCATCCCATTCCGCGCTAGCACCAGCTCCGCCTGCCGCTTCCAAAGTTCGATCGAGTAATCCTGCAGGATGTTGAACAGCGAGTAATCCTGCGTCATCGTCACCGGAATCTCCAGCAGATCTCCGATGAAGTACGGCATCACCGTGCAACAACCACCTCGCTGCGGATCCAGATGAGCGACATTGGGCACGGACATATCGAAGGCGCACTTCAGCGCGTCATACCAGATCTGCTTGCGATACAGCACCCCTGCCCTGAAACCCTCGCAGCGGTACTCCTTCAAATACGAATTGATCCTCTCGGCTCGCCGCAGAAACTCTTTGCGGTTCTTGTAGAGATGCCCGTCATGATTCAGGTCGTGCACTGCGATCTCGCAGCCCACTGCTCGCAGAGACTCCAGAAACTCCGGACTTACCGCGTACCGCTCCTCTGGAACCACCTGGTACGAGCCCCGGATCCCGTACTTCGCATCGACCCCCGCAAGGTTCGCGCAGAAATCCCGGCCCGCCTTTGTCTCCACATCATGGGTCATAACGGCGCAGCCGGACCGGCCTTCAGGCCAGAACCAGATGATCGGCACCCGCTTCTCCGCGCTGCCCTCAACACAGAGCAGAAGCAACTGCCGCATCAAATCATCCACAGTGCAATCCACCGGCCAGCGCGGAAACGCGATCTTCTGCCAGTCGCGAAGATGAAACTTCTGCAGGTGCTTCCGTACCGTCACACCGAGCAGCGGCCGTATCAGGTAGTAGAGCGCCGCGACCAACCCTGGGGACCCGGAGCGCCACTCCTCGGTGTAAAGCTCACGGCGCAGATTATCCACCACCTCCGCGGCGTCGAACGGCAACTGCACCGCCCCCACCCCCGCCTTGACCTCACCCGCAAGATCGGGCAACGCCTGGCCCGCTCCGGCCGCTGGAACACGATCGAGACACCGGCCGAAGCACACCGCATCCGCCCCGAATCGGAAATACCCCGGGCCTTGCGCAGTACCCTCTCCAATTTCCAACCGCGCGAACGACTCCGGGCAGCGGAAGTAGTCCGTCAGGCAATCCCTCGTAGGTCCGTGTTTGCTCATGGCCCTCTATCCCTTCCCACGGCGCCCGGAAAGATGCAGAATCCAGGCGTCAAAATGACGAGATCTGATGCACCACATGCACACCGGCACAAAACCACGCGTCCGGCGACGCCGGCACACTTGCACCAGCGGCTTTCATTGACAGATCAAAAAAATAGAGAGAGGAAGATAAGCGTTTATACCCGACACGCCCGGAACACTCAATTGCCCCTTGGTAATGCGGCCCTCCGCATTTTGGTCATCCGGCGCAGTGACCAGGCCGGGTGCGTTGACCCACCCGCCGAAACCCGGTACACTACTCTAGTTTGGCGAGTCCTGCCTGTCGCCGTGGAGCCAATCGCTCGCTCCGAGAGGGTTTTTGTCGAGCTTGAGCGGACCACGGCGCGGAAGTTTCCGCCCTATCTTGTTGGATTTGGAGCCGATGCGCCACAGCGCCGTCGCCGCTCTGGAGGAATTATGTACGCGGTTCTCAGCACCGGTGGTAAGCAGTATCGTGTCGCTCCCGGCGACGTTGTGAAGATTGAGACGGTGGCGGCCGAGGGCCAAACCATCGAGTTCAGTGACGTGCTCGCCGTCTCCGGCGACAACGGCATTGCCAAGCCGGGCTCCGCCAAGATCACCGCCGAAGTCCTCGGCGAAGGCCGCGGCGACAAGATCCTGGTCTTCCACCTCAAGCGGAAGAAGCAATACAAGAAGATGCAGGGCCATCGCCAGAACTACACCGAGGTCCGCATCAAGTCCATCGAGGCAGATGGCAAGACGTACTCCGCGAGCTAGCTCGCGGACAGCTCCCAGCCTCTAGCTTCTAGCTGCTAGCCAGGCAAATCGGGGCGGGAACAGATCGAGATTCGGCTAGAAGCTAGCGGCTAGAGGCTAGCAGCTTTGAGAAGGGGATTCGGCAATGGCACATAAAAAGGGTGGAGGCAGCTCCACAAACGGACGCGACTCAAATGCACAGCGGCTGGGCGTAAAGGCCTTTGCCGGCCAACTCGTCACCGGCGGCTCGATCATCATGCGGCAGCGCGGCACCAAGATCAAGCCCGGCCTCAACGTGGGCATCGGCTCCGACGACACGCTCTTCGCCAAGGTGAGCGGACGCGTGGTCTTCACCGATCGCGGCAACCACGGCCGCTTCGCTTCCATCGAGCCCAGCGCGGCAGAGTAACAACACATCACACAGCAAAGGCCGCGGGTTCCCGCGGCCTTTCCATTTCCCATCCATTTCACGTCTACTTCTCTCGCGTGTGCCCCATTCATCGCGAAGCGATGAGTGGGCGGGATCGAACCGCTGATCACCGACCGCCCCCTACTCCCTGCTTCTTCTCAACGTCCCCCCGCCCTTCGTTTCTGCGATCGCCTTATCGATCATCTCGAACAGCTTCGTCCGGTCTACCACCTCCACAAATGGCGCACCCTTCGAGTGTTCCGTCACAATCCAGATGGTCGGCGTGTGGTCGATGCCGATCCTCTCGCCCAGCATGCGATCCGCCTTCACCTCGGCCGCCAGCTTGCCCTCGGGGTCCACGGCAAACGGAAACGCAATCCCATGCTCCCGCGCAAACTTCTGCGTGAACGCGTCCATGAGCGCCGGATCGTTCCCCAGCGAAGCCTGGTTCGCAAACACCGCGTCGCGATACGCATCGCCCAGCTTCTTGCTCTTCCGGTCGAACCAGCGCGCATTCACCGCCGCCTGAAAGCTCCACGCATGCTGCGACAGCGGAAAATCATGCCGCACCCAGGGGACGTGGTACTTTTCAGCCGCCTCCTTCAGCAGCGGATTGGCCCGCGCGCAGTCCGGGCATTCCATATCCTCGAACTCCACAATGGCCACGCGCGCGCCGGCCGGCGGCTTCAGCGCGGAAGGGTCGCGCACCTGCGTACCCTGCTCAGGCGGCCCAAACTGCCCCCGCGCCGCCGGCGCAACCGCCAGCGCCGCCGCAATTCCAACCCCAACAAGTCCATTTCGAAGCCAGGAAAAATCTTCCAATGACCGCATTCCGCTCACACATCTCCCTTTTCCCAGAATTGTACCGACCCAATCCGTTGCCACTTTGTCACTTTGCCACTCATCTCTGTCTTCTACTCCCTGTCTTCTACTCCCTACTCCCTACTCCCTGTTCCCTATAAACTGTCACCATGGAAGAGTTCAGTCGTATCCAGCGCCTGCCCCCCTATGTCTTCAACATCACCGGGGAGATGAAGGTGAACGCGCGCCGCCGCGGCGAAGACATCATCGACTTCGGCATGGGCAATCCCGACGGAGCCACGCCCAAACACATCGTCGACAAGATGATTGAGGCCGCGCAAAAGCCGGTCACGCACCGCTACTCCGTCTCCAAGGGCCTGCCGCGCCTGCGCCGCGCCATCTGCAACTGGTACAAGACCCGCTACGACGTCGACCTCGATCCCGACCGCGAAGCCATCGTCACCATCGGCTCCAAGGAGGGCATCGCCCACCTTTGCCTCGCCATTCTCGATTCGCGTGATACCGTTCTCGTTCCCAATCCTTCCTATCCCATCCATATCTACGGCCCGGTCATCGCCGGCGCTCATGTCGTCTCCGTCCCCATCGTCGAGCCGGAAAAATTTCTCGCCGAGCTGGAAGACCTCATCCCGCGCATGACGCCGCGGCCCAAGGCCCTCATCGTCAACTTCCCGTCGAACCCCACCACACAGACGGTCGAGCTGCCCTTCCTCGCGCGCCTCGTCGAGCTCGCCCGCCAGTACGGCTTCCACCTCATCCACGACCTCGCCTACGCCGACATCGCCTTCGACGGCTACAAGCCGCCATCCATCCTCGAAGTCCCCGGCGCAAAGGATGTCGCCGTCGAGTTCTTCACCCTCTCCAAGAGCTACAACATGCCCGGCTGGCGCGTCGGCTTCATGGTCGGCAACCCGGTGCTGGTCAACGCCCTCGCGCGGCTCAAAAGCTACTTTGACTACGGCACCTTCACGCCCATCCAGGTGGCCAGCATCCTCGCGCTCGAGGGGCCGCAGGACTGCGTCGCCGAGATCCGCGACATCTACCAGAAGCGCCGCGACGTCCTCGTCGACGGACTCAACAAGCTCGGCTGGCCCGTGCAAAAACCCAAGGCCACCATGTTCGTCTGGGCCCGCATTCCGGAGGCCTACGCGGCTCTCGGCTCGCTGGAATTCTCCAAGCGCCTGCTCACCGAAGCCAAAGTCGCGGTCAGCCCCGGCATCGGCTTCGGCGACTACGGCGACACCCACGTCCGCTTCAGCCTCATCGAAAACGAGGAGCGCACCCGCCAGGCCCTCCGCGGCATCCGCCAGATGTTCGCAAAGAGCGCGAAGGAAGTTGCTGTCGAAACCGCCTGAGTGCAGCTTTCTGCGATTCATCCGGGCGTACCAATCCGGTAGGTCCGGGATTCATCCCGGACGATCCTCGCGCCCACAACGAGTGTCATCCTGAGCGAAGGGCGCCCCGGCGACCGAAGTCGAAGGATCTGCGGTTCCTCCGCGCGTTTCTTTTTGCTTGTCATCCTGAGCGAAGCTCCACGCAGTGGAGCGTAGTCGAAGGACCTGCGGTTGTTCCGTCCCCATTGTCGGCGTCCCGCAGGGACCGCAGGAAGTTAGCCCAGGAGAAGCCGAAGCGTAGCGAAGGCGCACTCCTGGGTCAACGAACCCAAAAATAGAAAATTACCAACGCGCCCCGAAGGGGCGCGATCCAAGAACAGCAAGCGCGGCGAACGCCGCGCGCCCCGAAGAGCGACCAGCAGCCCAATTTGAATTGGTTGTACCCATCACACAATCACTCTAGCCCCGCAGCTTTGAAGAAATTCGGCAGTCAGGTCGAACTCCCGATGATTGCGTGTCCCATCCAAAGGGTCCCCTTGCGGTACAAAGAGGATCATGCCTTTGCGAGATCTGGTAAGAAGGACGCGGTAGGCGTTGCTGCGATACGTCTGCTTTACTGAATTTTTAATTGTGAGCCATCGGCTAGGAGCTTCGCAGCGGAGATTCCTCGAGACCCACCGTTTTCCGTCCCAGATGAAATCACCACCCCAGCAGAGGCCTATCCAATCGAGTTCCAAGCCTTGTATTTCGAACTCAGTTGCGAACACTTCGCAACGATGGCTCGATCGCACATCGGACCGCTCGGCAAGATACCAGTGTTCCCATTGGTAATCCCGGTGGAACGACGAGCTGGGCTCCAGGCCTTCAGCACGTAGCCGAGCTGCACCAGAAGAACCGATGAGACCGCACCTGTTTTCGCCGATCGATTGCCTGAAGAGGTGCGTTCGAACCTGATTGAGATCGCGCGACAGAAAAATGGGATAGCGATCCGTGACTCTCAGTTTCGCCGCGGCATCGCATTCGCCTGCTAAAACATGGTTCACCCAAGCAGCAAGAGTCTCGGCGCGCAAGCTCCGTCGCGATGTTCGAAGGTGGAGCGTGTCAGTAGGGTGCACCTCCTTTTGGTCGAGTTCGAACAATCGGTGACCCGCCGTCGATGTGCCGCCACTGAGAACCTCAGGTGACGCGTAGATGCGCCAGTTTACTCCCGCTGCCGCAATGGCCTTACCCCATTCCTCCAGCCCTGCCTCCCCACTATTGATCTCTTGTCCGCCTCCAACAAGAGCAATGATGACCGCCCAGTCGCGATGGCGCTCCATGATCCGCAACAGCATCTCGGGTTCGGAGTAGTCCCGTTTAAATTTGCGATAGTTCTGCTCCCTGTTCCATGCTCGCTGCGCCTCGTCGAAGATGACCGCGTGATTGGAGGGAGCTGCGGTATCTCGTTCGGTGTAATGGGACGCGAACTTGTGAACATTCTCAATGAGCGTCCGTGCGTTGACGCGCGCTTGCGTAGCACTCGTACCTTGCCTTCGATCGTGTGTCGTGAAGAGGTGTTGTAGAACATGTACCAAGGGGCCATTACCGCTCATAAAGTGAATCGGCTCGACCTTGTTCTGTTCAGAATGAGCAAGACTTAGACCGATGAGGGTCTTGCCCGATCCAGGCACTCCGGTCAAGAAGCAGATCGCATGCTCGCCGAGAGTGCGCGCTCGATCGATCACCGCTTGAACGGTTCGGTGTACTGCTTCAATCTCTTCCTGGGATGCCTCGGTATAGCTGATTTCGCGTATGGAGAGGCCGCTCTTAAGCGCGATGGCTGCCTCCAGGATGCTCGGCACAGGCGCATAAACACTATCGTCCCATTCCTCCAGTGTGAGTTGTTGCCCCGCCGCACCTGCAGCAGTGAGCAAAGTCTCCGCGAGGGCCGCCCATTCGACCAGAAGGACTGGCTTGACCCAAAAAGTCGGCAGTTCCCTGAATAGCTCTTTCTGCCGCAGCGGGTCGAGCTGTGCAGTCGGTGCCTCAGCGGAGACGAGCAATGGAATGATGGTGCGGTCTCTGCTGGCCTGATGGAAATAGTGCAGGAGAAGGGCGTATTCCTCGATTTGCCGCCGTGCGGTCCCGGAGATATCTGCTGACTTGGCCTCGAGGACGATGATCGTATCGCCCGCCAGAACGATGGCATCGATCCGCGCCTCTTTGCGGGGTATGGTGAACTCAAGCAGCACGCCCCAGGCGTTGACAGCCTGCGATTTGAGCACGCACTGCTCCAAGGCCGCTCTCAGCCTTTCTACATCCCGCTTCCAGGTGAGCGTCTGATCTGTGAATTGGCGCGTGTAGCCAAAACTCGCGTACGCGTGCGCCAGCGCCGCTTGGATTTCCGATTCCGGCGCCGCGAGGAATTGTTGCACTGTGGAGCGATAGAAACTAGCCATTGTGCCCGGTGGTGAAGTCTCACCAGGCTAACATTGCTGTCTGATCACATCCCCCTGTATCCGCCGTCACATACACCACCCCGCAATCGCCCTAATCTAAAACCATCCCGCTCCAGCGGGGAACGGGTAGGTGTCTTCCAACCCCGCCCTGGCCCCAAAATACCTCGAAAGCTCCCGCGCAATGCTCTCCCAAAACCCCAAATCCAACTACAAAACTCGCCTTCAGCCATCCGCGAAGCCGCAACTTTCGAAGTATCAGAGATTTATGAGCTCCAAACCGAAAAAAACGGCCCCCCTATGGTTTACCGTTTCTTCGCCTCAGCCTCAGCCGGCGGACTCACACAGTCCTTTGCCGGCCATCCGTTCGGGCAGCCGCTTCTCCGCAGGAAATCAGCACAAGGCCCCCTTCCCTCATTTCGCCCTTTTCTCCTTGCAACCATCACAAACAGAAAGGATTCACCCCAAAACGAAAGTGCACAAAAATGACATGAAACAGTGAAAACCAGCCGTCCGCGCGGATGAATCGCGGTGCCTCCACCATCACGGCTGCCTTGCCCGCCAGCGTAAACTGAAGCTATCCCTATCGCTGGGCATGGTGCAGGAGAACCCGCAAATGTCATCCATCCTTCTTCCCGCGGCACCGTCGGAGTCGCGCCCCGGGCGGTTCGGCGTCTACGGCGGCCGCTACGTGCCGGAAACCCTGATGGCCGCGCTGGTGGAGCTGGAGCGCGAGTACGAGATTGCCAAGGCCGACGCCGCGTTCCAGGCCGAGCTGGCCGACCTGCTGCATAACTATTGCGGGCGTCCCACGCCGCTGTACCACTGCAAGCGGCTGAGCGAAGAGCTGGGCGGCGCCAAGATCTACCTGAAGCGCGAAGACCTGCTGCACACCGGCGCGCACAAGATCAACAACGCGCTGGGACAGGGACTGCTGGCCAGGCGCATGGGCAAGAAGCGCATTATCGCCGAGACCGGGGCGGGCCAGCACGGCGTGGCGACAGCCACCGTGTGCGCGCTGCTGGGCCTGGAGTGCGTGATCTACATGGGCGAGGTGGACATGGAGCGGCAGGCGCTGAACGTGCTGCGCATGCGGCTGCTGGGCGCGGAGGTGCGCGGCGTCGCGTCGGGATCGAAGACGCTGAAGGACGCAATCAGCGAGGCGATGCGCGACTGGGTCACTAACGTGCGCACCACCTATTACATCCTGGGCAGCGCGCTGGGGGCGCATCCTTACCCGACGATTGTGCGCGACTTTCAGCGCGTGATCAGCCGCGAGATGAAGGAGCAGATTCTGGAGAAGGAAGGCCGCCTGCCGAACACCATCATTGCCTGCGTGGGCGGCGGCTCGAATGCCATCGGCGCGTTCTACGAGTTCATTCCGGAGAAGAATGTGCGGCTGATCGGCGTGGAGGCGGGCGGGCGCGGCACCGCTCTGGGCGAACATGCGGCGCGGTTTGCGGGCGGCGTGCCGGGCGTGCTGCAGGGCACGTTCAGTTACGTGCTGCAGGACGAGAACGGGCAGATTGCGCAGACGCATTCGGTCTCCGCCGGCTTGGATTACGCGTCGATTGGCCCGGAGCACGCGATGCTGCATGACACCGGCCGCGCGGAGTACACCTCGCAGGATGATGCGGCGGCGCTGGATGCGCTGGTGAAGCTGGCGCGGACGGAAGGTATTTTGCCGGCGCTGGAGAGCGCGCATGCGGTCGCGGAGGCGCTGCGCGTGGCGCCGACGATGCAACCGCATGACATACTTGTAGTGAACCTCTCGGGACGCGGCGATAAGGATATGGGCATCCTGGCCCAGGAACTGCATCTCGGGAAATAAGCGAACAATGCCTATCGCCTTTCACAACAAGCCGGGCCTGGTCGTCTATCTCACCACCGGCGATCCCAGCGTGGACGCTACGCGCGAGATTGCGCTGGCGGCGATTGACGCGGGTGCGGACGTGATCGAGCTGGGCGTGCCGTTCAGCGATCCGCTGGCGGATGGGCCTGTGATTCAGCGCGCCAGCGAGCGCGCGCTGGCGCGCGGAACCACGCTGCACGATGTGCTGGGCGTGGCGCGGGAGATTCGCGCGGCTCGGCCGCATGCCGGGCTGATTCTGTTCACATATCTGAATCCGGTGGTTCGCTACGGCATGGCGCGCTTCGCCGACGATGCGAAGGCCGCCGGCGCCGACGGCGTGCTGTTGACGGACATGATTGTGGAAGAAGCCGGCGAGTACCTGGCCGAGATGGAGCGCGTGGGGCTGGCGCCGGTGTTTCTGGCCGCGCCCACCAGTCCGGACGAGCGGCTGAAAGCGATTGCCGAGAACTCCAAGGGATTTGTCTACGCCATCTCCCGCACGGGAATTACGGGCAAGCAGTCGAGCATGACCGCGGACGCGACGGAGCTGGTGGCGCGCATCCGGCGATGGAGCAAGCTGCCTGTCGCGGTCGGGTTCGGCATCTCCAACGCGCAGCATGTGGCGCAGGTCGGGGAGTTTGCGGATGCGGCGGTGATCGGCAGCGCGATCGTCGAGTTGATTGAACGCGCGGTGTCTGAGGAAGGCTCTGACGCGGCTCCCGACGAAGTGGCTCGATTTATCAAGGGTCTGCGCCAGCCTGAAACGGCGCTGACCCGGTAGAGAGAACCGCTCGCGGCGAACCGAATGGGCTTGAATCGCCGCATTCAAGACAACTCCTTTCCCCTGCGATGCGCGGAGTGTTTCTCATTCGCGCAGCCGCATCACGAGGATTGCATGACGCTGGAAGAACTGCGGAAACGCATCGATGTGCTGGATCGCCAACTGGTCGAACTGCTGAACGAGCGGGCGCGCGCGGCACAGATGGTGGGCCACCTGAAGGCCGCCACCTCGCTGCCGGTGTACGAGCCCAATCGCGAGAAGGTGGTTTACGCGAACGTGCGCGAGGCCAACAAGGGGCCGCTGCCGGACATCGAGTTGACGCATATCTACGAGCGCATCATCGACGTGATGCGGGCCTTGCAGCGGAACGAGTTGGCATCGGAACGACATGCCCAGGGGATGGCGAGGCTTGCCGCGGCTCAGAACGGCGAGCAGCAGAGCCAGGGGCAAGGAACAGGGCCGGAGACGCCCGAGACAGGGAAGAGCAAATGATAGTTGCCATGCAGGAGAAGGCTACCGAAGAACAGATCGACGCGGTCATCGACGCGCTGGTGGAGTCGGGTGTGGAGGTGCATCGCACGACCGGCGAGATGCAGACAATTTTGGCGGCGGTAGGTCAGACCGCGGCGCTCGATCTGGGCAAGTTCGAAATCATGCCCGGCGTGCTGCACGTGCACCGCATCAGCTCGCCGTACAAGCTTGCGGGGCGCGGGTTCAGGCCCGAGGGAACGGTCGTCAAGTTTCGCAACGGCGTGACGGTCGGCAATAGCACCGTGGTGCTGATGGCGGGGCCGTGTTCGGTCGAGAGCCGCGAGCAGATCTTCGAGACGGCGCGGCGCGTGAAGGCAGCGGGCGGAAGCTTCTTGCGCGGAGGTGCGTTCAAGCCGCGCAGCTCGCCGTATGCGTTCCAGGGCATGGGGATTCCGGGGCTGGAACTGATGCGCGACGCGGCGGAGGCCCACGGCCTGCTCGTCGTCACGGAGGTGATGGAGATCTCGCAGATCGAGCAGATGCTGCCGTATGTGGATCTCTTCCAGGTGGGCGCGCGCAACATGCAGAACTACAACCTGCTGCGCGAACTCGGCTTGATCCGTAAGCCGGTGCTGCTCAAGCGCGGCATCGCGGCGACGATCGAAGAGCTACTGCTTTCGAGCGAGTACATCCTTACGGGCGGCAACTACGATGTGATCCTGTGCGAGCGCGGCATCCGCACCTATGAGACGGCCACGCGCAACACCATGGACATCTCGGCGATTCCCATGGTGAAAAAGCTCTCGCACCTGCCCATCATCGGCGACCCCTCGCACGGCACGGGCCGGCGCGACATGGTGGCCCCGCTGGCGCGGGCAGCAGTCGCAGCCGGCGCAGACGGCGTCATCGTCGAAGTGCATCCCAACGCGGACAAGGCGGCCAGCGATGCAGCGCAAACGCTGTATCCGGATCAGCTCGACACGCTGATGGGCGAGCTGCGGCTGATTGCCACGGCGGTGGGAAGGAAGCTCTAAAAAAAGCGAGTATCAGTGTTTTACGAGGAGTATCTTCGTAGGAAACGTGTGAAGATGGAGATCCCGGATGTTTTTTCGTTCCCAGAGAGCTCTGATACTCGCTGCATTTCTGTTGGTAATTGGCGGATTCGAGCTTGTCAAAGGCGAATACTACAAAGAGGTCGCCAATCGAGAGGCCACAGTCGTAGGTGTGATTACACGTGTCTATCACGGTAGAGGTTCCATTTACGACTACAAGTTTGACCTGAACGGATTTAGCTTGGTGGATGATAGCGACGCGTGCAGGACCGCGTTAACGCCGCGTGGATGCGTGAAGGGCGCGGCCGTGCTTGTTTACTATGACCGCAACGATTCAGGTGAGACGCTGCTCGAGGAGTTCGCTGAAGCAGGTCGCGGAAAGATGTTCCTCGGGGCATGGATGGCCGGTTGCGGCCTGTTGCTGATCGGCTTGTACTTCGTCTTCAAAAAGCTTCTGAAGAGCCCCGATGAGTCGGCGGAAACGGATTACGACACACCCGTTAGCGAACCGGAGGACATTCATGTGGTTCCCGAGAACTGATCGAGGGTTCGCCGGGTGCCCCCGGTCTCGATTCTGAGACCGGGGATAGCGCAAATTTCAACTCGCGCACCGCCCCGCTGTGCCCGCTTAAACTGGAACCATGATCGAGCGCATTGCGATTGTGGGCACGGGCCTGCTGGGCACGTCTGTCGGGCTTGCCCTGCGCGCGGCGGGATACGCCGGGAGCATCGCCGGGTGGAATCGCGGCGAGCAGGGCGCGCAGACGGCGCTGGCGATGGGCGCGATCGACTCGATTGCGCACGACGGTATCGCCGCATGCCGCGATGCAGACGTGATCGTGCTCGCCGTTCCCATCTTCGCCACGCTCGAGTGGATGGAGCAGCTCGCGCCGGTTCTCACGCCCGATCAGCTTGTCACCGACGTGGGGAGCACCAAAGGCGCGATTGTGGAAGCCGCCGCCCGGCTGTTCAACACGCCGGATCGCGCGGCCTTTCTGCCCGGGCATCCCATGGCCGGCAAAGAACGCGGCGGCGCGGAGCTTGGCGACGCCGACCTCTTCCGCGGCGCTGTTTGGCTCTTCAGCGACGATGCGTCATGGCAGCGCTCGCAGCGCGGCGCGGAGCTGGTGGCCGACTGGCGCGCGTGGGTGCAGGCCATGGGCTCGCGCACCATCGACATTGAACCGGCGCGGCACGACGAGATGGTCGCATGGGTGAGCCATCTGCCGCAGTTCACGGCCACGGCGCTCAGCGCGCTGCTCGAAGAAGAGGTGGGCGACGCGCCGGAGCTGAAGGACGTTGGCGGCCGCGCGTTACGCGAGATGACGAGGCTCGGCGCCAGCCCGTACTCGATGTGGCGTGATATCGCCCACACGAATACCGAGGCAATCGAACGCGCGTTGTTCAAGCTGGAGCAGCGGCTTGCCTATCTGCGCGAGAACCTGCGCACGCCGGGGCTGCGCGAGGAATTCGAGAAAGCAAACCGTTTTCGGCGCGATTCGAAGAGCTAGACCGTCTCGGCGGTTGCCTGGCTCGCTTCCGCTTCGGCGGTTGGGTTCAGCGTGCGCAGGCCTTCGGCGGCGGCGGCATCAAGCAGAAGCTGGGCCGCGGAGACGAAGATGATCTCGGTGCCCTGGAACATCTCGCGCGCAACCAGAGCGGCGCCAAGCTGGACTGCGTCAGGCCAGCGCAGAGAGCGGCGATCCAGTAGCTGGCGTGCGCATTCAAGCACCGCCGGATTCAGCGGCTCCTGCACGGTACGGGCTGCCTCCAGCCGCAGAATCTCGAGAGCCGCGGCGGCATCCACCTGGCTGATCGCGCCACTGCGCTCCTGCTTGCGGATGGCAGCATATACCTCCAGAGGCGTGGACGCCGCGATGAGCTTGCGATTGTCCTCCACACTTTCCATCAAGCGGATGAGCGCATCCGTGCCAGCTTCACGCACGAACAGCTTGGCAAACGCCGTGGCTTCCAGGAAATAGCAGCTCACAGAACCCCTCGTTCCTCTTCCAGAACCGCAGCCAGGGAATCGCCGTGAATCGCCACGGGATGGAATCGCTGAGCCTCCTCGGGAATGCCGGCTTCAGCGCGGTTCAGGCGAATGGTGGTTGTGGGGTACGCCGGTGTCTTTGGGTTGGCAATCTTGCTGGTCAGCACCAGGCCGCGCTGGATGGCTTCGGCAAGCACCGCCTGGCGCGACTCAGGATTCTGATTCCAGCGAAATGCCTTCCGCGGAAGAAACGAGTCGCGGAACCATTTCAAAGCGATGAAGGCGTGTCCGCCGCGTTCCGCCTCGGCAAGGGCGCCGCACAATTCTCTGACACGATGGTCCATGTCCGCGGGCAGAGTGGGCTCCATCGACTCGTCATCGTCGTAGGAATGCTCCGCCGAGCGGCTCGTGCTGCGCACCGGGCGCTGTTCATCGTCCGACTCGATGCGCTCGAAATAGATGCGGACCTCGTCCTCTTCCGGCGACCAGCTATCCGCCGAAGCCGAACGGCGCTTACTGCGGCCGTTCTCACTGCAAAGTTCCACGATTACGTGATATCCGGGGGGTGCAAGGAAATGCAGCGCCCGCGCCAGGCCGGGATCCTGCGAGTACGTCAGCTCGGTCAGGGCCTCTTCCACAATCTCTTCGGCGTCCGGGATGCTTAACGTGCTGATATCTACGCTGCCTTGAGCAGTTCTCATCGGCTTCATATTCTTGATCTCCCCTATACTGCGACCCCAAAAACGCGCCGCGGCCGCTGGAACGGCTCTTGCGGCACCACCCGGAAAGCGTTCTCCACGCCGGCGGGCGTTGCTGTATAGCGCGCCAAAGGCCCATGAAACATAGGCGCAGCCATCGGCCATATGGCCGAATTACTCAGCATTCACTCGTGATGAAACTCAGTTGACTCCAGAAAGGACGTCTACCTACTACTAAATTGCTTGAGAATTATCCCCACGTTAGTGTAAACGAAGAGTTCCTCCACCGTATCCCCAAAAATCACGCTCATTTAACACCTTCCGGGTATCTCTACGGTGTTTCTTCGCCTTTCTTTGCTGCCGCCTTCTCTGCCCGTACAATTGGATTCATGCGCCGCTGTCTGTCGCTGCTGTCGTTTTGGGCTGTTTTGTGTCTTTCCGGGCTTTCCTACGCCGATAACCCGGCGTTCGATCTGGCGGGGCCCAAGGTGGATGTGCACGTGAAGCGGGGCGATGTTACGCTTCCGATCAGCGAGGTTCCCAACCTGCTGCCGGGCGATCGTCTCTGGATCCATCCCGATCTTCCTGAAAGCCAGTCCGCACATTTCGTGCTTGTGGTTGCCTTCCTGCGCGGAGCCACCAATCCTCCGCCCTATGACTGGTTTACGCGTGTTGACACCTGGACCCGTGGGGCCCGCGAAGAAGGTGTCTTCATCAATGTTCCCAAGGAGGCCCAGCACGCCCTGCTCTTTCTGGCTCCGGAGACCGGCGGCGGCTTCAGTACTTTGCGCAAGGCCGTCCATGACCGCCCTGGGAGCTTTGTGCGGGCGGCGCAGGACCTGCAGTCGGCCAGTTGGGAGCGCCTGCGCCTGGATGCCTACCTTTCCGAGGTCCGATCGACAAACCTCACCAGTCCCGCGGCCCTGAAAGAGCGCGCCGAACTGGCGGCCCGCTCCCTCGGCATCCGCCTGGAGCAGCAGTGCTTCGACAAGCCCACAGACCAGCAGGCTCCGTGCCTGATGCAGCACACCGACGGCATGGTGCTGGACGACGCCAACGTGCAGTCGCGGGTAGCGCAGATTGCGAACGGCTCCACGGCCGACCTGATGAACCAGTTGAGCTGGTCAAACGTGGGCGGCTCGGGCATGTACAGCCCCTATGTGGGCGCCATCGTAGACACGGCCAAGATTCTTTCGTCGTTGCATACGGCGCATTTCCAGTACATTCCGGCGCTGGCCTTGCCAACGACCGACACGCTGAACCTGCGCCTGAATGTGCCCCCGTCGTTCCGCGATCCCAAATCCGTGGTCGTGGTGGCGCTTCCACCTGTCGGCCCTGCAAAGAAGCCTCTTCTGCATCCGAGCGATGCAAACTTGACGCAATGCGCGCTCAAGCCAGGATTGGTATTTGCCGCCGAGGGCGCGCCGATGGTCTTCGGAAGCGCCATTGCGCACGATCTGCACATGCACATCGACACGACTCACGGGTCATTCGATATTCCCGTGGAAGCCGATGCCGCCAAGGGCGGCCTGGTTCCCACCAAGCCGATGCCCGCGCTGCCCAAGGGTGAACTGACCGCGGTGCTGCGCGGAAAGTGGGGCTTCGATGATTGGACCGGGCCGCAGTTTCATCTGTACGCTTCCGCGCCGGAGAAGTGGACGGTGGCCGAAGACGACCAGACCGCTCTGGTGGTCGGCCGTGAAGACACGCTGCACATCCAGAGCGACGACAGCACGCTCTGCGTCTCCGGCATCGACATGGCGGAAGCCACGCCGTTGCCGCTGAAATGGAAATCGCCCAAGCCCGACACCCTGGAAGTGGCGGTGCCGATGCAGGACGCCACGCCCGGCCAGGTGACGCTGCAGATTCACCAGTACGGCGTTGCCCATCCCGACACCTTGAAGTTGAACGCCTACTCCGAGGCAGCATCGCTTGACAGACTTGTCTTCAGCGTTGGCGATCACTCCGCGGTGCTGAAGGGCACGCGCTTGGATGAGGTTGCGCGTGCCGAGTTCAAGGGCATCGTGTTCACTCCGGCCGGCCTGACGCGCGTGCAGGACCTCGATCAGCTCACGCTCGACACGAATGCCTCCACCAGCAAGCTTGAACCTGGAGATCAATACTCCGCGAAGGTGGAGCTGCGCGACGGGCGCGAGGTCAAGGTTCCAGTCAAGCTCGATCCGCCACGGCCACAGGTTGTGCTGCTGAGCAAGGGAATGCAGAACGACGGCTCTGCGACGCCGTCCCCGGTGGGCTTTGCCAGCAACAACGACCTCCCCATCACCGGAAAGCTGGTGTTCTTCCTCAAGTCCGAGGTGCCGCAGAAGTTTCCCCGCAACCAGCAGGTGGAAGTCGCAGCTGCCGACGGCAGCTTTCAGACCAAACTCTCCCTCCACGACGGCAGCTTGATGCTGGAGGATGCGCGAACGGCCATCGGATCCATTGAGCCGCTGACGAAGTTCGGCTTCTCCGCATTCGGGCCGATCCGCGCACGGGCCGTCTCCTCGGATGGCGTTGCCGGCGACTGGATTCCGCTGGGCACACTGGTCAGGGTTCCGGAGTTCAAGGAACTTCGCTGCCCGCGCGTCTCGTCCAAATCCTGCGTGCTCACGGCCAGCAATCTGTTCCTGGTTTCGTCGATCTCGGCGTCGCAGGACTTCAGCAACCCCGTGGACGTGCCCGCCGACTACACTCCGGCGCAGATCCTCGTTCCGCATCCGGCGAGCGGAATGCTCTACATCAAGCTGCGCGACGATCCCGACGCCGTTCAGACATTGACGCTTCCGGTTGCGCCGATGGGGCCTCCGCTCGTGGCCGCAAAGCCCGAAGCTGCTGCGCCGGCAACGTCGGTTGCGCCTGCAACTTCGGCAACCGCGCCGGGGCCAGCCGCGCCTGACAATGCAAATTCGGCCAAGCCGCCGATGGACTCCGCAACCAAACCGGCAGCCAAGCCGCAGGCGTCAAAGGCAGCCAAACCGGTGACTCCAGCGCAATCCGGAGCTCCGGCGGCCGCCAAGACTGACTCGACAAGCACCGCCAAGCCCGCGACGAACTAACCGGGGGTTCAAATGCAGCGGGGCAGAAAACAGCGACCCAAAGGCGGCCAGGCCCGAACCGTCAACCGTGCTTCACAGCCGCCGTAGACGTCGGCACGCCTCATCCAGATCGGCATCTTTCTTCGCAAAGCAGAAGCGCAGCAGGTTCTCGCCGTGTCCGGGGCGGAAGAATGCTGATCCTGCGACCGCGGCAACTCCCGTCGCGGCAAGCAGCTTCCTCGCCTTCTCCGCCGCAGTCTCGCCCTCCAGCCGCGAGGCGTCCGCCAGAATGTAATAGGCACCTGCCGGAACGCTCGGCTCCAGCCCCGCATCGCGTAGCGCTGATACCAGACGTTCGCGCTTCGACTGATGATCCGCCGCAATCTGCTGGTAGAAGCTGGGCGGAAGCTGCTCGAGGCCGGCGGCTGCGCCGTGCTGCAGCGGAGCCGGCGCGCATACATACGTGAGATCGTGGAAGTAGGCCATCGCGCCCATCCAGCGCGCGTCGGCCGTCACATAGCCCAGCCGCCACCCGGTCACGCTGAAAGTCTTCGAAAACCCTGAGATGACGATGGTCCGCTCGCGCATGCCCTCAAGCGTGGCCGGCGCAACGTGCCGTTCGCCGTCGTAGACAAAGTATTCGTAGATCTCGTCGGTGATCAGAAACAGGTCATGCTGGCGGCAGACATCGGCAATCGCTTCCGTCTCCGCGCGTGTGAACACCTTGCCGCTGGGATTCGCCGGCGTATTCAAGAGGATGGCGCGGGTATGCCGCGTGACTCCAGCGCGGAGGGCGGACGTGTCGAGGGCATAATCCGGCGCGGAGAGCGGCACGAACACCGGCTTGATGCGCATCGACTTCAGCGTGCCCACGTGATAGCCGTAGAACGGCTCGAAGAGGATAACTTCGTCGCCGGGGTTGAGCAGCGCCATGGCCGCCGCGTGCAGACCGCCCGAAGCGCCGGAGGAGACCAGCACCTCGGTCTCCGGATCGTAGGCCAGGCCGTAGTCGCGCATCTGCTTGGCTGCAATGGCCGTGCGCAGGCGGACGATGCCGTCGAGCCGCGTGTAGATGTTGTCGCCGCGATGGATGGCGGCCAGCGCCTCGGCTTCCACCGGCGGAGGAACCGGCGTATCGCATACGCCCTGCGCCAGGTTGATGCCGCCCAAGCGCTCGCAGGCCGCGCTCATGGCGCGTATCTCCGACTGCACAACGCCGGGAGCAAGCTCGCTGAGGTAGCGGCGTGAGGACGATTCGAGAATGGCGGGAGTGGGAATGACGAGGTCAGACACAGGGAAGCCCTTTGAGAAACATGGTAGTACAGGGGGTCAGCGAGTCAGCAAGTCAGCTTGCCCATGCACTGCTTCGCGGCGAATGAAGCAGCCGGTATACGTGTGAGGTAGATCACCTCGGGCACCAGCTCGCAGGGCATAGCATTGGCTTGCCATGCACGAGTTGTCCATCGTTTCGAGTGTCGTCGAAAGCGTCACCGAATCGCTGCGCAACTACCCCGGTGCGCGCGTGACCGAGGTTCGCCTGCGGGTGGGCGTGCTCTCCGCCGTTATCGAAGACTCGCTGCAGTTCTGCTATGGGATCGCGATCGACGGTACGCCGCTCGCCGGTTCGCGACTGGTTATCACAACCGTGCCCGTAACCGTGTACTGCCGCGAATGCGATTGCGAGACTGCACTCGATAGCCTGCAGAGCTTTCGCTGCCCCAGATGCGGCGCGCCCAGCGAAGAAGTGCGGCACGGACGCGAGCTGGAGATTGAGGCCATCGAGATTGAGCAGCCAGAGGAGGCCGCCACCCCATGACCACGCGGATAGTCGAACTGCGGCAGGGAATCCTGAAGAAAAACGACGAGCTTGCCCGCGAGTTGCGCAGGCAGTTTGAGGCGGCGGGCGTGCTGGTGCTGAACCTGGTCTCCAGCCCCGGCACTGGGAAAACCGAGTTTCTGCAGAAGACCCTCACCGCCCTGCAGCAGCGCGGCGCGCGCGCAGCCGCCCTGGTGGGGGATCTGGAAACCGATAACGATGCCCGCCGGCTGGCCGCGAGCGGCGCACCCGTGCGCCAGATCAATACGCATGGCATCTGTCACCTCGAAGCTGAGATGATCGGCCGGCACCTTGAAGAGTGGGATGGCGTGGAACTGGCCGGCCTCGAATATCTCTTCATTGAAAACGTGGGCAATCTCGTCTGCCCTTCCAGTTACGATCTCGGCGAGCGCATCCGCGTGGCGCTGCTGAGCGTGACGGAAGGCGAAGACAAGCCGCTGAAGTATCCCACGCTCTTCAACTCGGCCGACGCCGCGGTGATCACCAAGATCGACATCGCCGAGGCCGTTGGCTTCGACCGCGAAACCGCGCTGAAAAACATACGCGAGATCCGCCCCTCCATCCGCATCTTCGAAACTTCCGCGAAAACCGGCTTGGGGCTGCCTGAATGGCTGAATTACCTTGAAGAGCAGCGAGCCGGCAAGTCAGCGAGTTAGCGGGCCGGCTCGTCGCAGGCGCTAAAATGCGGGCCATGGCGATGAAGAGAGCACAAAGCGCAGCGGACGGACGGGCGGCTGTGGAGGCGTATCTTGCCGGCGTGCCCGAGCCCGCGCGCACCACTCTGCAGACCGTTCGCGAACGCATTCGCGCCGCGGCACCCAAAGCCGCCACCGAAACCATCAGCTACCGCATGCCCGCATTTCACCATCACCGCGTGCTGGTGTCGTACGCAGCATTCAAAAAGCACTGCAGCTTCTTTCCCATGGGCTCGTCGGTGATCGAAGGACTCGCGGACGAAGTCAAGCCCTATCGCACCGCAAAGGGTACGCTGCAGTTCCCCCTCGACAAGCCCCTGCCCGCATCCCTGATCCGCAAGATCGTCAAGGCGCGGGTGGCACAAAATGAGCGTAAGGCCGCTCGCTAGCCTCCGGTGATTCAAATCACATTTTGTAGACCTCCCATGCGCGTATAAGCGTCCCAGTGAGGTCTGCGTATGTGTCTCGCTATTCCCGGCCGCGTTGAGGAGATCACCAATGACGGCCTGATCCGCCTGGGCCGCGTCAACTTCGGCGGCGTGGTCAAGCGCGTTTGCCTCGACTACGTTCCCGAGATCGCCGTGGGCGACTACGCCATCGTGCACGTTGGCTTCGCCATCTCCAAAATTGATGAAGCCACCGCCCAGGAGACTCTCGCTGCCTTCCGCGCCATGGGCGTCCTCGACGAGGAATTCGCCGACGAAGATGAAGCCTTTGCCCGCGCCGCGGAGCGCCCGCAGTCGAACTGCCCCGACGGAAGCTGCGACAGTTCCCAGGTCCCCAAAAGCGAGGGACCTGGGGCACCCGGAGCCGGTGTGAAGAGCGAAGTCCAATGAAATACCTCACCGAATTCCGCAACGGCGAGATCGCCCAACGCATGGCGCGCGAGATTCACCACATGACGACGCGGCCGTGGAAGATCATGGAAGTCTGCGGCGGGCAGACGCACTCCATCATCAAGAACGGCATCGACCAGATGCTGCCGCCCGGAATCGAGATGCTGCATGGGCCGGGCTGCCCTGTGTGCGTGACACCGCTGGAGCTGATCGATAAGGCACTGGCCATCGCCGCGCAGCCCGGCGTCATCTTCTGCTCCTTCGGCGACATGCTGCGCGTTCCCGGCACCGAAGGCGATCTCTTCCAGGTGAAGGGCCGCGGCGGCGATGTGCGCGTGGTCTACTCGCCGCTGGATGCAGTGGAGATAGCCCAGAGGAATCCAGGCAATCAAGTTGTTTTCTTCGGCGTCGGATTCGAGACCACCGCGCCCGCCAACGCCATGAGCGTGCACCTTGCCAAGCGCCGCGGCCTGAAGAATTTTTCGCTGCTGGTGTCGCACGTGCTCGTTCCGCCTGCGATTGAGGCGATCATGTCGTCACCGGGCAACCAGGTGCAGGCCTTTCTTGCGGCGGGCCACGTGTGCAGCGTGATGGGCTACTGGGAATATCCTCCGCTCGCCGAAAGATTCCAGATTCCGATCGTCGTCACCGGCTTCGAGCCGCTGGACCTGCTCGATGGCATTCGGCGCGCCGTGCGGCAGCTTGAGCGCGGCGAGCATCGCGTAGATAACGCCTACGAGCGCATCGTGACCTACGCGGGAAATCTCGAGGCGCAAAAGCTGCTGGCCGAAGTCTTTGAAGTCACGGACCGCGCCTGGCGCGGCATCGGCGTGCTTCCGTCCAGTGGATGGAAGCTGAACGCGGCCTATCGCGACTTCGACGCGGAGGAGCGCTTTCACATCTCCGGCATTCGCACAGAGGAGTCGGCGCTTTGCAAGTCGGGCGACGTGCTGCGCGGCGCCATCAAGCCGGCTGATTGTCCCGCCTTCGGCAAGCAATGCACGCCGCGCCATCCGCTGGGCGCGACCATGGTGTCGAGCGAGGGCGCCTGCGCGGCCTACTACAACTATGGACGCTTTCTGAGCGCGGAACAGCTCGCGGGAGTCGGCCATGAATGAAGTTGCAGAACGTGAAGCTCCCGATTTCAGCAAGTGGTCGTGCCCGCTGCCGCTGGCTGATTACCCCGCCATCGTGATGGCGCACGGCGGCGGCGGCAAGCTCGGCAACGAGCTCGTCGAGCATCTTTTCCTTCCTGCGTTCCGCAATCCTGCGCTCGAAAACCTGGGCGATGCGGCAGTGTTCGAAGCGGCCTCAGGCAAGCTCGCCATGAGCACGGATTCCTTCGTCGTGCAGCCGCTCTTCTTTCCCGGCGGATCGATCGGCGCGCTCGCGGTCAACGGAACCGTCAACGATCTTGCCGTCTCCGGCGCGGAGCCGAAGTTCCTGAGCGCCAGCTTCATCCTTGAAGAAGGTTTTCCGCTGGCACAGCTTGCGGCGGTCGTGCAGGAGATGGCGCGAGCTGCCAAAATTGCCGGCGTGCAGATCGTTACCGGCGACACAAAAGTTGTGGAGCGCGGCCACGGCGACGGTGTCTACATCAACACCGCCGGCATCGGCGTGCTGCGCCCCGGCATCCACGTCGGTCCGGATCGCGCCGAAGCCGGCGACGCGATCCTGGTTTCCGGCACCATCGGCGATCACGGCATGGCCATCATGAGCGTCCGCGAAGGACTGGAGTTTGAAAGCCGGATCCGCTCCGACTGCGCCGCTCTGAACGGATTGATTGCAAGCGTGCTGCAGGGCGCCGGTTCAGCCGTCCACGCGATGCGCGATCCCACGCGCGGCGGCCTGGCATCCACGCTGAACGAAATTGCGCAGGCTTCCGGCGTCGGCATCCGCATCGATGAGACCAGGCTTCCGGTGCGCGCAGAGGTGCAGTCCGCGTGCGAATTGTTGGGGCTCGATCCTGTGTATGTGGCCAACGAGGGCAAGGCAGTGTTCTTCGTTGCGCCGGAGATGGCCGAAGCCGCTCTCGTTATCCTCCGCTCGCATCCACTCGGTCGCGAGGCGGCTATCATCGGGCAGGTCACGGAGGAGCATCCGCGCATGCTGATTGCACGCACGGCGATGGGCGCCAACCGCGTGATCTCGATTCCGGTGGGCGAGCAGTTGCCGAGAATTTGTTGAGCGCCTGCGGTACAACCGACCTGGAGCTCGTGTCAGGAGAGCACGATCCGTGCGGATTCCTTAAAATAGAAGAGATGAGTCACGAAGGAATTCGCTTTTCCACCAAGGAAGAGATGGAGCGGGACGCCGCCGAAGACCGGTCGCTGCCGCGCAACGCCATTACTCCCAGCAAGGTGCGGGTGCTGATCACCGAAGGCAAGGGCCTGGAGATTGACTGGGCCGATGGGCACCGCAGCGCGTGGAGCTTTGCCTGGCTGCGCAACGCCTGCCCCTGCGCCACGTGCGTGGACGAACGCAACCAGCAGGGCCGCAAGGCCGGGCAGCCCAAAGCCCAAGCCGCCGGCCTGCTGCCCATGTACACGCCGCCGGCCAAGCCCGCGAGCGCGCATCCGGTGGGCCGCTACGCGCTGCAGTTCAACTGGCTCGACGGCCACACCAGCGGCATCTACTCATGGGAATATCTGCGGCGGCATTGCACCTGTGGCGAATGCCGTTTCGCGGCCGGCGAAACCTCGGGCGTGCCCAACTAGCTGCACTCAGCGAATCGCATCGGCGGTCTCGTCTTCCAGCAGGCCCGTCGGGAACCCATCGATACTGCACTGGTTCTTCTCGCGCCAGTAGGCGTGCAGGCCATCCACGCCTTTCGCTTCTGTCCATCGCGTCAGGGTGTCGCGTTCGGCCTTGTACTCAAACAACGGCACGCCGTATCCGCAGGACGTCTGCACCAACTCCACATTGAGCATGGTAATCTGGCGCGCGCCCAGCGGCTCGACCCCCTCGTAGTGCGCACTCAGCAGCGTGTTGTACTCCTGGCTGTCGCGGCGGATCACGCGGCCCGTCCCGTAGAGCCGCAGAATTAGCGGCGGTCCTTCAAACGAGCAGAACATCAGGGTCAGCCTGCCGTTCGCGCGCAGATGCGCCGCAGTCTCGTTGCCGCTGCCTGTCAGGTCGAGATAAAGAACCGTGTGATCGTCGAGCACGCGCAGCGACTTGCGATCGCGTGGCGAGACGTTTACATGCCCTTCCGCCGCGGCGGAGGCGTTGAAGAAAATGTGCTGCCGCTCAATAAACTCGCGATGCGGCTCCTCGATGCGGGGAAATTGTTTCGCCAAGACGACCTCCGGGGGAAGACGGCGCTAAGTCAGAGATTCAGCGTTCGGCTCCGGGATTCAACTCTCCGCTTTCAGATGAGCCGCCACCATCGCGATAGCCTCTTCGGCATTGCCTGCCACCTGCAACAATCCCCGGTTCCCCGGCAGGATGAAGCCGGATCGCACGGCGGTGTCGAGAAAACCGAGCAGTTCGTCCCAGTAACCATGCGTGTTGATGGCGATGCAGGGCTTGGCGTGGAGGCGAAGCTGCGACCAGGTGACGATCTCCATCAACTCGTCGAGCGTGCCCCAGCCGCCGGGCAGCATCAGGAAGGCGTCGGCCAGTGCAACCATACGCGCTTTGCGCTGATGCATTGTGGCCACGTGCTCCAGGCGCGTGAGGCCGGTGTGTTCGATCTCGCGGCCTTTCAGGATTTCCGGCAGCACGCCGATCACTTCGGCGTCGCCGGCCAGTGCGGCGTCGGCCACGGCACCCATGAGTCCAATGTTCGCGCCGCCGTAAACCAGGCCCAAACCAGCAGCAGCAATCGCGCGTCCCAGGGCGCTTGCTTCCGCCAGAAATGCAGGATGAGTGCCGCTGGCCGAACCGCAATAGACGGCCACGCGGCCGATGGAAGATGCGTGCGGCATGATGCTTTCAGAATATCGTGCGGCGACTCAGGCTTCGCCGGGCTTGTTGACCAGCGCCCGGGTTCGCCCGACGGAGATGCCGCCATCCACGAGCAATGTCTGGCCGGTTACATAGCGGCTCGCTTCAGATGCGAGAAACACAATCGCGCCATCGAGATCGTGCGGCTGTCCGGGCCGGCGCACGGGGATGCGCTCGACGAGATAATCGACCCACTGCTCATCTTCGTAAAGCACGCGGTTTTGCTCCGTCTTGAACCAGCCAGGCGCTAGGCAGTTCACAGTCACACCGTGCGGACTCCAATCGTCGGCCAGGCTCATGGTGAGCTGGCGAATGCCGCCGCGGCTGGCGCCATAGGGCGCAAGGCCCGTATAGCCAAAGACGCTGGTGACTGAACCGATGTTGATGATGCGCCCGTAGCCGCGCTCGATCATGGCGCGCGCAATCGCTTGAGCCACAAAGAAGCTTCCGCGCAGGTTCGTGTCGAGAACGAGGTTCCAATCGTCCCAGGTCACGTCCAAAGCGGGCTTGCGCACATTGCAGCCTGCGTTGTTCACCAGGATATGAACCTGACCGAACGCCGCCTGCGCCTGCCGCGCCATCTCGCGGATGCTCGTCTCATCTCGCACATCGAGTGCGATACCGACCACGCGCCGCCCCAGCGAGCGAATCTCATCCGCGAACGGTGCAAGCGTCTCCGCGCGGCGGCTGGTGAGAATCAGGTCCGCGCCGGCACACGCAAGAGCGCGCGCAAAATGCTGGCCCAGTCCGCGGCTTGCGCCCGTGACCAGCGCCACCTGGCCGCTAAGATCGAAGAGATTTTCGCTCACGCTTGCACCTCCGGTGACAGCACCACTTTCATCAGGTTGGGCTCGCGCGCGTAGAGCCGCTCGAACCACGCGGGCCCCTGCTCCAGCGGAGCGGTCGCGGTGATCAGCGGCTTCACCTGGATGGTTCCGGAGCTCACAAGCTCGATGGCCCGCGGATACTCGCCCGCGGAAGCAGCCGTGCCTTGCAGGCGCAGCTCGCGGCTCACAACTTTTTGCAGCGGAATTGCAACTGTTGGCGTGATGTTGCCGATGAGAGTGACCGTTCCGCCTTTGCGCACCGCATCAATTGCGGTATGAATCGTCTCTTCGCGGCCCACAGCTTCGTACACCACATCCACTCCCATGCCGTCCGTCAGGCGTTTGCACTCACTCACCGGATCCTGCGCGGAGCTTAATATCGTCTCCGTCGCTCCAAGCCGTTGCGCGAGAGCCAGCCGTGTCGCATCGATGTCGGCCACGAAGACGCGGCTGCATCCCGCCGCTTTGGCAGCCTGCAGCGTGAGCAGGCCGATCATCCCTGCACCAATCACCAGCGCCGTGCTTTCGGCGGCCACATGGCTCACTGCAACCGCGTGCAGCGCGACGGACACAGCTTCAAGCATGGCCGCCTCCGCGAATGGCATCTGGCCCGGCAGGCCGTAAACGATGCGCTCGGGAACCGCGACAAACTCCGCGAAGGCTCCATCGCGCGCGTAGTCGCCGCACGAGACACCGACAACCTCGCGCCGGTCGCAGAGATTCACTCGGCCATTCCGGCAGAAGTGGCATGCACCGCAGTAAATCGTCGAATCGAAGGTGACGCGATCCCCTGGCTTGAAGCGCGAAGCCTCCGCGCCAACAGCCGCAACCGTCCCTGCGGCTTCATGCCCCATCACAATCGGAGGAATGCGCCGCCCCGTCGATCCGTCGTATCCATGCACATCGCTCCCGCAGATGCCGCATGCCGCTACCCGAATGAGAACCTCGTCCGCGCGCGGAACGGGCGCAGGCCGATCCCGCATTTCCAGATGTTTGTACTCCGCCAGAACCAATGCCTTCATAGCGGCATTGTTCCACACCGCGATCGCGCAGAGGTGCGATTTGGTTTTGCCCCGAGACACAAGCGTAAGATGAGTTGGCAGTTGTCGAGTGAGGGTGACCTGGTGAGCATTTCGCGGAGAGGTTTTGTAAAGGCGGCGGGGGCTGTGCCGCTGGCTGCGTCGATAAGTGCGTGGGGTACGGGATTTGCGGGCGCCGATGCGGAAGGGCTCGGGCAGTGGGAGGAGGATGCGGTAGGGCTTCCGGCGTATCACTACACGGGGCCGGTGCCGTTTCCCTTGCCTGCTGGCATAACGCGCGAGTATCTGGGAGAGGATCCCTTCTTTCTACTGGGGAACTATCGCATGACGGCATTTGCGCATGCCAGCGGCCACTACCAGATCCTGAGCGGTGAGCGCGCGTGGGGACGGTTGAACCAGGGCGACAAGATGTTCAGCGGCGCCAACGATGCCACCGTGGAGATTGGGGGCAAGCAGACGCCGCTGGTGGGCGTTACGGAGAATGCCGCGCAGCGGGCGGACAAACTCTTTGGGATCGGATTCGCGCAGTACCGGTATGAGCTGGAAGGCGGGCTGGAGGTGACGCGGACGCTTTCGCTGCTTCCATCGACCGGGCCCGGTGAGGGGACGTCGGCGTTTGTGCTGTCCGTGCAACTGCACAATGGCGGATCCAAGGCGCTGGACGTGACGTATCGCGAGCGGGCCACGGCGCGCTATGCGCAACTGTTTGCCGCATGGGATCCGGATCGGGATCTGGTGCAGTACAGCGAAACGGTGACGCAGGATCCGGCACAGGTGTGGTGCGACTTCAAGGCGACGGAGCCGAAGCCGCTGCTGTTTTCGCAGGGAGGCCGGATGGCGCGGTTCGAGGGCACGCCGCCATCGCTCTATATGCGGCTGATTCCAGCGGTAAGGGACGTGAAAGCCGAGCACATCGCGGAACAAGACGCGCAGGGCGGCCATTGGATCGGAGTGCGCGCCAGATACTCGCTTGCAGCGGGTCAGGAGAAGACGCTGCATTGCATAGTGGGCTACGCCTTCGATCACGCCGAAATTGATTCTGCCGTAAACAAGCTGACGGCGGCGTTGAGCGATGGCGCGGGACCGCATTTCCGTGCGCACTGGAACAAAGCCATTCCGGCATTTACCGACGAAAAGGATGCGGAGTTGGGGCGCGAGATGCGCTGGAACGCGGGCGCGCTGGAGCAGATGGCGACGTGGCGCGAGTATTACGACGAGACCGTTGTACCGCAAGGCACGGTGTACGACTACGTGTGGGGCGACATGACCTGCAGCCGCGACCTGGCGCAACACGCGCTGCCGATGTGCCACTTGAATCCAGCGATTGCACGCAGTGTGCTGCGATACCTGATGAAGCGCACGATGGCGGATGGGGAGATCAAGACGGATGATTATGGGTTTGGATGGGCTCCCGATGGTGGCCGGCTCACGAGCGATCAACAACTTTATCTATTCCTGCTTCTGAACGAGTACCTGCGGAAGACCAAGGATGCGTCAATTTTGACGGACAGCGTGGAGTACTACCCGCGTGAAGCCGGCGCTAAGGGGAGCGGCTTGGACCATGTGCGAGATGCGTTTCTGTATTTGCGCGACCGCATCGGCGTGGGGAAACACGGGCTGGTGAAGCTGTGGAACTCCGACTGGAACGATATGTTCTTCTTCTGGCCGACGAATCAGCCGTACAACTACATCTTCGATCAATCGGAATCGCTGATGAACACCACGATGGCCGTGGTGATTCTGGATGAGCTGGCGAACAATCTGCGCACCTATGCCAAGACACAGGAGGGGTATGTTCTGGCCGACGCGGCGGCGCAGTATCGGGCGCAACTGCTGCAGGCTCTCATGAAGGATTGGGGCAGCGCCGATTTTCCGAAGCGGATGTATTTTCAGGGGCAGCCCGTCGGCCTCGGTGACATGTGGCTGGAACCGCAGGGATTTGCGCTGCAGATCAAGGAGGTTCCGGTGGAGCGCAAACGCACGCTGTACGCGGCGATGCAGGCGCGGCTGATGCGCGGGGAGGCGATGGGGCCAAAGCAGATTGAAAAGCCGATCCAGCATCTGGAGACACCGGCGGGGACGCGGGAGGATGGCGGATTTTGGTATGCACTCGTGGGTCCGGTAGTGCTGGGGCTGGCGGGCTTCGATCGCGAAGCGGCGGAGAGCATGCTGCGCTCGATCACGTTCGCGAATTTCAGCAAACATTTTCCGCAGTACTGGACAGGACAATGGTCTGCTTCGGACGCGCTGGATTCCGCCGCCGTACCGACGCAGGGGCTGTCGCTGTTTTTGCCCACCTGTGCGCATGCCAATGCGTGGCCGCTGTATTGCTGGTTGCGGCTGAGGGAAGGTTAGTTCGTGTGGTGTGTGCTGCAGATGGGGACCCGGTGATGGTGCGGGAATAGCTGATGGCTGATGGGGTCTGTGCTATCCCACTCATCGCGCAATAGAGCTGCGCGATGAATGGGGCACTCGGGAATGGTGCGGGAACGGCTGCCGTCTCTCCGGAGAATTCTGGGAAAGGTAAACTAGAGAGAGGACCCTATCCCGCGGAAGTATTCTGTGTCGTCGCTGATCTCAAAGTTGAATCCCGAACAACGCGCTGCTGTTGAAGCCACCGATGGACCGCTGCTGATTCTGGCCGGCGCCGGATCGGGCAAGACGCGTGTTATCACTGCCCGTATCGCTTACCTAATTCAGGAGAAGGGCGTTGCGCCGGATGCAATTCTGGCGGTGACGTTTACGAACAAAGCTGCCGCCGAGATGGGCGAGCGCGTGGAGCGGCTGCTGGGGCACGGGTCGCTGACCAAGCCGACGATCGCCACGTTTCATTCGCTGTGCGTGCGCATCCTGCGTCGCGACATTGAGGCGCTGAAGACCGGCAACGACGGGCTCACCAAGTCATTTGCCATCTATGACGAGAACGACCAGTCGAGCATTGTGAAGGCGGTAATGCGGCGCATGGGGCTGGATACCAAGCAGCTCACGCCGCGCACGGTGCTGGGGCGGATTTCGTGGGCCAAGAACCACATGGTGGATCCGCAGGAGTACTACCTGGAATCGAAGGACCCGAACAGCGAGCGGGTGGCGCACATTTACCAGCAGTACAAGGCGGAGCTGAAGAAGAACAATGCCATGGACTTCGACGACCTGCTGCTGGAGACCATGCGGCTGCTGAAGGCATCGAGCGAGGTGCGCGAGCGGTATCAGCGGAAGTATCGCTATCTATTGGTGGACGAGTATCAGGACACGAACAGGCCGCAGTACGAAATCATGAAGCTGCTGGCAGGGCCGGCGCAAAACGTGTGTGCGGTGGGCGACGAGGACCAGAGCATCTACTCATGGCGAGGCGCGGACATCAACAACATTCTGGACTTCGAGAAGGAGTTTCCGAAGGCCAGAATTGTGCGGCTGGAGCAGAACTATCGGTCCACGCAGAACATTCTGGAGGCGGCCGGGGCCGTTGTCGCGAACAACCTGCGGCGCAAGGGTAAGAAGCTGTGGACCGATCGCCAGGGCGGATCGCTAATCGGCTACTACGAAGCGCCGGACGGCGAGAACGAGGCGCTGTTTATCGCCGATCGCATTCAGAAATTTCTGCGCGAGAACAACGAAGAGGGCGAGCAAGGGCGGTGCGCGGTGCTGTACCGCACGAACTCGCAGTCGCGGTTGGTGGAAGAGTCGCTGCGGCGCTACAACATTCGCTACACGATGGTGGGTGGATTCAGCTTTTACGAGCGCGCCGAGATCAAGGACATGCTGAGTTATCTGCGGCTGGTGCGGAATCCGCATGACTCGATGGCGCTGAACCGCGTGATCAACACTCCGTCTCGCGGCATCGGCGCGACGACGCTGGCGACGCTGGAGCGACTGGCGCTTGAGACCGGCATGTCGACGTGGGAGGCAACGGGCTCGGCCATTAAGGACAAGCTGGTGCCGACGCGCGCGCTGATGGCGCTGGACTCCTTCCGCACGCTGATTGTGGATGCGCAGGCGATGATGGACCCGGATTTCGCGGGAAAGCTCTCGGCGGATGTTTCGGAAGGCGCCGGCGAAGAGGGCGATACGGATTTTTCGTTCGGCGCGGAGGAAGCACCGGCAGAGGAAGGGACATCCATCCAAGATCCCCAAGTGCAAGGGACGGGGGGCACCCAGGCCGAGGCGGAGGGGACGGACTTCAACTTCGGTGGCAATGCGGATCAGATGACGCTGCTGGATATGGCGAGTTTGTCGCCCTTCGCCGCGGCGCCGGAGAAGGCGTTCTTGAAGATGCCCAAGCAGGAACCGGAGAAGCCGAAGAGCGCCGGGTGGTCGATCCGACCGCAAGATGGGGAAAAAGGGACAGAGGGACAAAGGGACAAAGAAAGCACCGAGCGCGTCGAGGGGTTCCGCGCGCCGGGCGATGCGGCGACGCTGCCGGAGCTGATTCGGTTTTTGATCGATCGCAGCGGATACATCAAGGCACTGGAAACCGAAGGCACTCCGGAGGCGTTCAGCCGGATTGAAAACCTGAAGGAACTGGCGAACGCAGCGCACGATGCCGAGGTCCGCGGCGAAACCCTGGCCGATTTTCTGGATCACGCGGCGCTGGCCTCCGATACAGATCAATTCGATCCCGAGGCGCGTGTAACGCTGATGACGCTGCACGCCGCAAAGGGACTGGAGTTTCCGCTGGTGTTTCTCTCCGGCTTGGAGGAGGGACTCTTTCCGCACTCGCGCACGCTCAACAACCCCGACGAACTCGAAGAAGAGCGCCGCCTCTGCTACGTGGGCATGACGCGCGCCATGAACACGCTCATCCTCTCGCGTGCGCAGTTCCGTCGCCGCTACGGCAACGACGCCCCGGAGCAGAGTTTGCCATCGCGATTCCTGGAGGAAGTCCCGCCGGCGCTGGTGGAGAACCTGGGTGGGCGCACACCGGCGTGGGGTGGCGGCGCTTATAGCTACTCGCAGCGGCGCGGCGCGAACGAATTTGCCGACCGGCACTACGACTACGAGAACGAGAGCCAGGAAGCGCCGCGCATGACCTACAGCCGCAGCGGCACAGGCGCCGGCAGCAAGAGCGCGGCAAAGGCCGGCACGCGCGATGCCGGTTCCCTCGATAACATCGCGCGGTTCTTCGGCGGGAAGGGCGGCGCGGCCAAATCGACCTTTGCGCGGCCGGCCATGGACGTTCCGGAGACGAACGGCGCATCCGGGCTGAACAAAGGCCAGCGCGTGCGACACAGCAAGTACGGAGACGGCACGGTGCTGATGCGCGAAGGCGAAGGCGAGGACGCCAAGCTGACTGTGATGTTCACGCGGCACGGGATGAAGAAGCTGATGGAGAAGTTCGCGAATCTCGAAAAGATTTAGTTGTCGATTCACTCCAAGCCGTGGATGACGAGCGCCTCGCGATGCGCTTGCTTCTCGCTGGGTGAGTGGAAGACGCGGGCATCCTCTTCGCCATCGAGCACCCGGAACGCTCCTTCGGCTAATGCCAGCAGTTCGTCTTCGCCGGGATAGACCGTGATGGGCGCGATCCACTCGATGTAGACGCGCAGTCCGCGGATGAAGCGCTCGGAGTATGCCATGCCGCCGGTGAGCAGCAGCGCGTCAACTTTGCCCTGGAGCACGGCGGCCATTGCGCCGGTTTCCTTGGCGATCTGATAGATCATGGCGTCGTAGATGGAGCGCGCCTGCTCATCGCTCGCGTCAATGCGGCTTTCGATTTCCTTGAGATCGCGCGTGCCGAGGTAGGCAAACAAGCCGCCGTCGCCGAAGACCATGCGATCGAGCTGCTTCTCGTTGTATGCGCCGGAGAAACAGAGCTTGATGAGTTGGCGCACGGGCAGCCAACCGGTACGATCGGGGCCGAACGGTCCTTCTTCCGGCGTGTTCTGGTCGATCATGCGCCCGCCGCGGTGCGCCGAAACAGTAATGCCGCTGCCGAGATGCACGATGATCAGGTTCAGCCCTTCGTAGCGGCGCTCGTGCTCGCGTGCAAACCGCCGCGCCACGGCTTTGATGTTCAGGACGTGGCCGATGGCGGAGCGTTCAATCAGAGGCAAACCGGACAATCGCGCGCAACCCTGCCACTCGTCCGCGGTGACGGGATCGACGATGAAGGCGGGTACGGCGGCAGCATCGGCAAAGCGCCGCGCGAGAAGCGCACCGAGATTCGACGCGTGCTCGCCGCGCGGAGCGGCGCGCAACTCGGCAAGCATGGCGTCGTTCACGAGATAGGTCCCGCACTGCAAGGGCGGCAGCAAGCCGCCGCGGCCCGCAACCGCTGCGAAGGTTTTCGGCGCGTAACCGGCGTCCGTTACAGCGTCCGTGATTTGGCGCGCGCGGAAGTCAGCCTGCGCTAGGATCGGTTTTCCCTGGAAGCATCGCAACTCATCATCGCTGTGGTGGATTGTGGTAGCCCACTCAGAGCCTTCGCGGCGAAAGACTCCCACCTTGGTCGACGTCGACCCAGGATTGATGACAAGCACCCGTCTCACCGTTTCGCCCACAACTACTCCGACAAAAGCACAACGAGTGTACTCGACGCGCGCGGCGATCGTCAGTGCAGCATGACCGCCATGCTGCACCGCGATCCGGGGTCTCTTATGGCTTGTGCCCGATCCACTTATCGGCCCACTCGATGAAGTACTTCATGTTCGGCGCATCCGTGTGGCCGCCATCATGCTGCCGCCACGCCAGCTTTCCGTCCAGCAGGCCGTCGTTCACCGGCGGCATCTTTGCGATTCGGTAGTCGCCCTCCACTCCGACAAGCCCCTTGGCGCCGAGCAGAGTCCAGACGCGGCTGGCGTCGACCGTCGCCATCCAACTGCCTTCGTGATCCAGCCACTGCGCATCGCCCTTGGCGGGAATGCCGTAACTGATGAACGTGAGCCGCGGAGCGCACAGCGCGATGAGTTCGTTTGAATCGACCGGAATGTCCCCCGGGTTCTTGCTGCCGAAGCTCGCCTCTGATGCGCCATACTGCATGAAGTTTCCCGCCATCCAGTAATACTCGCCGCCGGTCAGGCTTTCCACGGCTTCACCGAAGTTGCGCCGCAGCAGCGTGGCACCGCCCTTCCCCGACGAGCCGATCAGCCCCAGGGCGAAGCGCTGATCAAAAGCCTGCGTGACCAACGCCGCTTTGCCGTAGCGCGAGACGCCTTCGATGCCGACGTGTTTGGCGTCAACGGCAGAGTCGGTTTCCAGATAGTCTAGCGCGCGGCTGGCTCCCCATCCCCACGCGCGCAGCGCGCCCCACTGATCTGGCTTGCGCGGCTGCCCGTGGTTGCACAGGCCGATAATCCCACTCGTCAGGCCGGCGCCGTTATCCGCCTGCACGCTCGCGGGGTCCAGCAGCGCAAAGCCCCAGCCAGCCCCCACTAACTGCCAGGTATTCGGGAGGCCGCCGTCAGCGTTCAACTCCGGAAACCGGAACGGCGTGTTCTTGAACGGCTCCCACGCGGGATGTTGCGCGAAGACCTGCTTGAGTGCCGGGTCCTGCTGCTCCAGGAGCGATTTCATCGCGTTGTTCAGGCGATCCATGTCTTCGCCGCGCGGCTCATTCGGCGCCGGGAATCCCGCAGGCCCGAACATAATCAATACTGGCACCGGGCCCATCGCGCGGGCCGGGGTTACCAGCGTCATGTGAATGTGAACCGAGATCGCCGGATAGGCGGAGTTGTCCACCTCGCCGACAAGGTCTTTGGCGACGACCGGTGTAAAGCCGATGAATTCGTGATCCACAGCTTTCACGGTCCACGTAACTCTCGGCGTGTGCTCGGGGACGCGGCCGTACACGTACTGCGAAAGCATGTCCACAAGCTGCGGACGGCGTTCATGCCACCACTGCGCGGCAGTCGTCACCTTCTGGCCGTCTTTCATGGTCAACGGATCGGGAACGTTGGGATAGGGATTCGCCTTCGACTCGTCGTAATTGGCGTGGTTCGGCGCGCTCGGATCGCCGCTCGGCCCCGGCCGCAGCGCCTTGATGCCGAGCTGATCCATCATGTTCTGGTGATCCTGCTCGGCTGTGAAGTGAACCGGCGGCGGCGCGGATGTCTGCGCGTATGCACATGAAATCAGCAGCGCGGAGAGCAGGAGGACGGTGGGCCTGAGCGAATTGGGCATCGGCATGCTCCGGAATGGTATGCTTGGGGCGCTTGTTTTGAAAAGCGATTTACTTCGGGAGAATGGTAACCCCTCTGCTATGACAGACGCACGAAAAATCACTTTGGCCGCAATGCTCTGTGTGATCGCCGCTTCCTTGGGCGCGGCGCCTTCAACCGTTCCGGTCCCGGCCTTCTCCGCTGCCGCCACCCTGAACTGGGTCACAAGCTGGGGCGCTTCGCAGCAGATTCCCGAACCGTATAACGCGTTGCCGAAGGACGACCTGCGGGATGCGACGGTGCGCCAGATCTTTCATCTCTCGGTGGGCGGTTCGATGCTGCGGGTGCATCTGTCGAATGCCTTCGGTACGACGGCGGTGCATTTTACGGCGGTGCACATTGCGCGGCCGGTGCTGCCCGTCTCCGGCGCAATTGATGCCGCGAGCGATCGCGCGCTCACATTCGACGGCAAAGCGGATGTAATAGTACCGCCGGGAGCGGAGTTTGTGTCGGATCCGATTCCATTTACGGCCGCACCGCTATCCGATGTGGCGGTGACATTTCACCTGGATACGCCACCCGCGCGGGAAACGAGTCACCCGGGATCGCGGGAGACGACTTATTACGTGCACGGCGATTTTGTGAGCGCGGCGAGTTTCGTCGAGCCGAAGCAGGTGGAGCACTGGTTCCAGGTTTCCGAAATCGATGTGCAGGGGAAGAAAAACGCGGCAGCGGTGGTGGCGCTGGGCGACTCCATCACCGATGGTCACGCCTCCACCACCAACGGCAACGATCGCTGGACCGACATCCTCGCCCGGCGTCTGCAGGCCGACAAAAAGACGCGCGCCATCGGCGTCTCCAACCAGGGCATCGGCGGCAATCATCTCCTCACAGACGGTCTCGGCCCCAACGTGCTGGCGCGCTTCGATCGTGACGTGCTGGCGCCTGCGGGCGTGAAGTGGGTCATCGTCTTCGAAGGCGTGAACGATCTGGGCGGTTTGGCGCGGAATCCGAATGCCACGCCCGAAGATCATGCCAGGCTGGTGCAGCGGATGATTGCGGCGTACGAGCAGATTATTGCGCGAGCGCATGCACACGGGCTACGCGTGTATGGCGCGACCATTACGCCGTTTGTGGGGTCGGGCTATTACCACCCGGGGCCCGCGAGCGAGGCGGATCGCGAGCAGGTGAATGCGTGGATTCGTGCGGCGGGACACTTCGACGCGGTGATCGATCTGGATGCGGTGATGCGCGACCCGCAGCATCCGGACCGGTTGTTGCCGGCGTATGACTGCGGCGATCATCTTCACCCGGGACCGGCGGGGTACAAGGCGATGGGTGACGCGGTGCCGCTGAAGCTGTTTCAGAAATAGATCGGACAGCGATTCGCCCTCAGCGTGCCCAGACGGCCCAATCGCAGGCGTTCTGGTGCGAGCGGCTTCACTCACTTGAGCCTTTTGCTCGATGGTGTCGAGCGCACTTACATCCGGGTGGCTCAGCGCCCTAGGTCGCTCATGGCTCCCGGCGGAAACGCCGTCGATTCACGCACCACAAGCTGTGTATCAATGCGATATTCCCGTTGGCGTGGCTTTCCCTCGACGTGGGCTCTTAAGGCAGTGACTGCCGCCTTCGCCAGCGCCACCCGGGACATTTGGATGGAGGTGAGCGGAGGAATGATGGCGCGCGACATGGCGATGTCGTCGAAGCCGATCACCGAGAGATCGGCGGGCACCTTCACGCCCATGCGGTAGGCCCTGTGCAGCACGCCGATCGCGGTCATGTCGTTGGAGCACAGGATAGCGGTCGGCCTTCCCTTTCCACTCAGCAGCGTCTCTGCCCCGCGGATACCGCCTTCCATCGTATGGTCGCCGACTACAATCCACGGCTCTGTGACCGCTATGCCGCATTCCGCCAGCGACTGCCGGAATGCCACGGTGCGCGCCTGGGCTGAGTTCAGTTCCGCCGGGCCGGAGATGAATGCGATCTTTCGGTGGCCGAGGGCGGCCAGATGCTGCACGCCCTGCCGGATGCCATGGTGATAATCCACCTTCAGCACGCTGATGCCGGATCTTTCGGGGCCCGCTTCGACAAACACCAGCGGCACCGCGCGCTCGATTAGCTTGTCGAAGATGGGCTGCTCGATGCCGAATGTCATCACGGCGACGCCCTCCACCTTGCGCTCGATCATGCGGCGAATGCAGAGTTCCATGCGGCGCGGATCGTAGTTGGTCGAGCTGACCAGGATTTCGTATCCGCTCTCTACGGCCACATCTTCAAAGCCCTGGATGAGTTCGGGAAAAAAGGGATTGGTGATGTCGGATACGATCAGGCCGAAGATGCCGCTCCGTCCGGATCCCAGCGCCCTGGCCTGCGTATTGGGAAAGTAGCCCAGCTCGCGGATGGCCTCCCAGACGCGCTTCGCCAACTTGGGATTGACGGTGGGGATACGGTTGATGGTTCGCGAGACGGTCGCGATGGACACGCTGGCTCGCTCCGCCACCGTGCGGATGTCCATCAGGGCTTTGGAGCCGTGAGCGCGTCGCGCTGTTCGAGGCATGGGCATTCACCAGAAGGCGTTTACAGGATACTGCACGGCGGGGAGACCGCCGGTGCTGCTCGTCTTGACAGAGGAAAGAGGCCAAAGCTAACCTCATCCCTTGCGGAAAACGTTTACGTTGACCGGGCTTTTTCATCGACGGAGAAGGTTGCGATGGCCATTGTTGCGGGAGTGGATTTTGGAACCTTGAGTGTGCGTGTGTCGATTCTTGACAGCGAACGCGGCCGCCTGGGCTCCGCCGTTGCGGAGTATCCTCTGCATCGCAAGCGGGAAGATCCCGATCACGCGACACAGGCGCACGCCGATCACATGCACGCCCTCGCAGAAGCGACCAGACAGGCTGTCCGCGCCAGCGGCATCCACGGCGATGACGTGCAAGCCATCGCGCTGGACACCACCGGATCGAGCGTGGTTCCGGTCGATGCGCAGATGCAGCCGCTGAACGACTACTACCTGTGGTGCGATCACCGCGCCAAGAAGGAAGCGCAGGAGATCACCGCGCTGGCGCACAGTGAAAACCTCGAAGCCATCGAATGGTGTGGCGGCGTGTACTCGCACGAGTGGGGCTTTGCGAAGTTGCTGCACTGGCTGCGCCACAATCCGGAGAAGCGCGAGCGGTTCGCCTCGGCATTCGAACACTGCGATATGGTGGCCGCCACGCTCTGCGGCATCTCCGAGCCGAGACAGGTGAAGCGCAGCATCTGCGCGATGGGCCACAAATGGATGTGGAACCCGAAATGGGGCGGCCTTCCGCCGCAGGAGTTTCTCTCGAAGCTCGACCCGCTTTTCGATGGCGTCCGCGCAAAGCTCGAAGGCGAGTACCTGACCTCCGACCACCTTGCGGGGCACCTCTCCGAGCATTGGGCGAAGGAGCTTGGGCTGAAGGCAGGCATTCCCATTCCGGTGGGCGCATTCGACGCGCATTGGGACGCGCTGGGAGCGGGATGCCGCGAAGGCGACGTGGTAAACGTGGTGGGAACCTCCACCTGCATCATCGCCATGGCGCGAAAGTCCGAACTCGTGCCGGGCGTTTGCGGTGTGGTGCCCGGCAGCGTGCACCCGCAGTTCACGGGCATTGAGGCGGGCCTCTCCGCAACGGGCGACATCTTTGAAGCCATCGCAAAGCGTGCGGGCATGAAGGTGGCGGAGCTCTCCAAAGGTTTGGAGCACTATCGCGCCGGCCAGACCGGCCTGCTGCGCCTCACGTGGGACAACGGCGATCGCACAGTGCTCGTCAATCCGGATCTGGGCGGCGTCACGTTGGGATGGAACCTGATTCACACCGCACAGGACGAGCTGTTCGCGGCCATCGAAGGCACGGCCTTTCACACGCGCATCATTCTGGAACGCATGGCCGAGCATGGGGTCCGCGTGGATCGGGTGATCAACGGCGGCGGCATCCCCCAGAACAATCCCGTGTTGAACCGGGTGTACGCCAACGTGCTGGGCAAGCCGGTGCTGGTGCCGGCCGGCGTGCCCACCAGCCTCGGCTCGGGCATCTTCGCCATGGTCGCAGCGGGGGTATTCCCCACGGTAGAAGCAGCGCAGGAGAAGCTGTGCCTGGATCACACCACCTTTGCGCCGGAGCCGAAGGCCGTGGCCGTCTACGAACGCCTCTACGCGCTGTATCGCAAGACCTATTTCGCGCTGGGACAGCGTTCCGCCACACCCACGGCACTGGGCGACGTGCTTCCGGAGCTGCGCGCTATCGCCGCCGAAGTCCACAAGCAGGCATAAGCATCCAACAACGGAACGAGGTGGCAGATCGGATCTGCCACCTCGTTTTGCATTGCGATGGACTGGAGTTAGTAGTTCACTTCCAACACGTTGATCGAGTACCGCGCGAAGCTTTCTCTGAACTTGGTGCCGGCAATCCGCACCTGCTTCTCAACCGGCACGATCGCAGTGGGATGATCGATGGAGTTGGTGGCGTTGGGGCTCTTGCCGCTCAATGTGATCAGCTTCGCAACCGGCTTCACGCTCTTAATGCCGGCAAGATCAATGCTGAAATCCTGCGCCATCGACGTGGCATTCACCACCTTGATGTAGAGCTCGTGCTTGGTCTCATCGCGCGTCACCACGGAATAGAGACGCTCGCCGTTGTCGTTCAGCGTGCTGTCAACCACTTCGTTTCCGTGATGGCCTGAGAACATGACCTGCGCGTAGTAGGCGGGCGAGCCATAACTGTGGAGCGCGTTGTAGCCGATCAGATCGGTGCTCCACTGCATGCCGCCGGGGTTGACGTTTACGAAGAGCGGAGCGTAGCTGGCCATGACGATGAGATCGCTGTTGCGCTCCAGTCCCGTCATCCACGCCGCATCGCCCAGCGCCGCCTGCAGGTCCGGCGTGGGGTTCCCTTCGCGCGTAGCCCACTCGCCCACAAAGATCTTGGGCCCCTTGCGATCGGCGTTGTCGTAATGATGCGCATCGGAAAACGACTTCTCCGCCGAGTAGTAGTAGTGTTCGTCGATCACGTCAGGTTGCACGCTCTTGACCGGCGTTGTAGCGATGACCTGCAGTTGCGGATACTTTGCCTTGATGGCTTTGTAGAACTGCGCGAAGCGGCCATCGTAGGTGTGGGAGCGATCGAAGAAATCCTCATTTCCCACTTCCACGTAGTGCAGCGGGAAGGGCGCCGCGTGGCCATCCTTCACGCGCTCTGCTCCCCATTTTGTGTCCGGACCGCCGGTCACGTACTCGATCTCATCCAGAGCGTCCTGCACATAGGGCTCGAGCGACGGACCGGGATTCACATGCTGGCCGTGCAGCGAGTAGCCAGCGTACACAGCCAATACCGGCTCCATCTTGAGGTCTTCGCACCAGCGCAGGTATTCGAGCAGCCCCATGCCATCCGACGAACGATAGTTCCACGGGCTGCGATGGGTGGGCCGATCGACAAGCGGCCCAATGGTCTTCTTCCAGTCGAAACGCTCGGCAATCGTATCGCCTTCAAGATAGTTGCCGCCGGGCAGGCGCAGAAACGCCGGGTGCATGGCCGCCAGCTTCTCCATCAGGTCTATACGATTGCCATTCGGCGTGTTTTCGTATGTGGGCGGAAACAGCGAAACCAGATCGAACCAGATCGTAGCGGGCTTGGTCGTCGTAAGTTGGAGATGATTGTTCGACGAGGGTAGGGTGTTGCCTGTCTTCAGCGTGAAGGTGTACTGCTTCCATTCGCTGCCCACACCTGTCACCGTCGCAACCGCAGATGTGATGCCAGTCTGGTCGTTTACCAGAGCCACTGCGACGGGGAGATCGGGGGTATCACTCTTGGCGTAGAAAGAGCCCTTGTAGGTGGTGTTCGGCCGCACCGCCATGCCCCAGTAGCCATCGTTCTGCACGCCCGCGGCTGCGTTGGCGGAGGCTTCCGTCACATGCACTTTGAGGCTGTTGGAGATTGCCTTGCTGGGACCGTCGTGCTCATCTGCCGAGATCTCAACCGCGGACTTGCCATAGGAGACCATGGTCCAGTGCTCGAGCGCGTCCCAAGTGTGGCCCAGGGTACGGTCGCGGACCATCTCGGCGTAGATGCCGCCGTCATAGGAGAAATTGATCTCCTCGGTCATAAGCCCGTACAGAGTGGGGCTGACCGTATGGGTCGGGTGATCGACCTGGATGTGCAGGGACGGTCCCTGGGCCGCGGCGCTCACGCAAACGACGCCGGTGAGGGCCGCGAGGGCAATGGCGCTCAGGAACGAAGAGGGGGTGTTACGCAGCCGATTGCGCCCCGCGAGAGTGAGGCCTAAGTCAAGCGCGGAAGATCTCATTTGGTTCTCCTGATGGAAATCGGCTCTCCGATGGCAAGAGAAGCTGCCGGCACGAAGAAGAGCAGGGCAAATACGCGACGACGCTGGCTCCGAGCTCGTCTGCGGCAACCGTTTTCCGCTGGCAGACAAGCCCTTGAAGCACCGCCGGAGTACGCTTCGATTCGCGAAGTGAGTATAAACGGGAGCATTGGCGGCGAGCAAAGAGTAACCGTTTTCCCGAACCCCTCGCTGCCCTCCTCGCTTGACAAGGCCCGCTGCCTGTTGTGTACTACCTTCAAACATCGCGGTGAAGGAGTTCACCGTTAACCGCTGTCCCTCCATTCGCTTGGCCGGACAGATGATGACTCCTGACAGGGGAATCCTGTCACGGAGTTGTCTCTGTGGCGTGATTCCTGAACACAACTGAAGATGGGAGCCCGCTCCAGTGCATAGCACTGTTTGCGGCTTCGTGGTCGGGCGAACCTGCGGCTTTCCTCGTGCTTTCCCCGGCAAGCGGGCGGACGACAAAAGGAGACAACGCTTTGCAGAAATACTTTTTCATTGCGCTGGGCGGTGCGCTGGGTTCCATTGCCAGGTATTGGGTCGGCTCTGAGGTCGCGAGCCGCCTGGGTGCGAAATTCCCCTACGGAACTTTTGTGATCAACATCAGTGCCTGCGTCATCATCGGTTTCTCGCTCACTTTTCTGGGCAAGCGAGTCGACTTGAGCCCGGCGTGGCGTTACCTCGTTCCCACGGGATTCGTGGGCGCGTACAGCACCTTCTCCACCTACGAGTGGGAAACGCTCTCGTCTCTCCGTAGTGGCGCGTTTTCTCTTGCCGCCCTTTATGCCATCGGAAGCCTGCTTCTCGGGCTCATGGCGGCTTGGGCCGGCGCCGTCCTGGCCGATGCGATGTCGTGAAAAACGCATCGAGATTCCGCGCATTTCCGGGTTGATTTATTCGCATTTTGCGCGAAGATAGTCGGCGGGGAGAATCGCAGACCCCATCGCCGCCGGCACCGTCAAAGGCGCCGCGCACTGCCTGGTCGCGGAACACGGAATCGAAGCACAGGGAGGCAGAATGCTGAATGCCGGCAAAGCTCTCAAGGTTTCGATTTATCTCAGTGAGGGTTCCACACATCGTGGTGTGCCCACCTACTCGAACATCCTGGACTTTCTCTTTTACCGGGGCGTGTCCGGAGCGACGGTGATGAAAGGCATCGCGGGATTCGGCGCCGACCATCATCTGCACACATCGCGATCGGTTGAAATCTCCGATCACCTGCCACTCAAGATCGAATTCATCGAGTCGCGCGAAAAGGTGAACGAACTGCTCGGGAAGCTCGAAGAGCTTGCCGGCAGCGGAATGATCGAGGTGCAGGAGACCACTGTCGCCAAGCCCGCACAGGAGACCAAATCGAAAGCGAACCTCGCCACAGCGCACGTCAAGATCGAAGGCAAGGCCAGGATGATGCGCATCTACGTTGGCGAGGCCGACCGCTGGCGCGACAAGCCGCTCTACACCGCCCTCGTCGAAGCCATGCGGGCCAACGATATCGCCGGGGTTACCGTCTACCGGGGGATCCTGGGCTACGGAGCCCATCGCAGGATGCACAAGGACCGGCCGCTCCACCTCTCGCACGACTGCGCCATCATGCTTTCTGCAATCGATGAGGAGCAGAAGCTTGAAGCATTCATGCCCATCGTGGAACAGATGGTTGAAGAAGGCCTGGTGGTCCTGTCCAACGTCGATGTCATCAAGTACGCGTATCGCGCTCTGGAAGAGCCAGCCCCCTCCAGCAATGCACCGGCACAAGGAGACTGCAGGCCATGAAAGAGCGCTTCGAAGCCAACCTGTTGCAGATCCATTTTGGTGAGAGCGATAAATGGCAGGGAAAGCCCCTGCACGAAGCCGTCTTCGCCAAGTGTCAGGAATTGGGAATGGCCTGCACCATGGTCTATCGCGGGATTGAAGGCTATGGAACGAGCACGCGCATTCGCCACTCGGGCCACTGGAACTTCTCCAGAGATGCCCCGATCATGCTCAGCGTCATCGATACGGAGGAGCAGGTTCAGCAACTGATCCCCCACTTGGACGCCATGGTGCAGGAGGGCTTGATTGCGCTATCGCGCGTCGCAGTCATCCGCTATTCGCGACCCCCCGCGCAATAGAGCACATCAGCAGGAACCCATTCGCGAGAGCTGGAGCGAGTCGCAATCGTTCCTCTGGAGTACTCTTTCTCCAGATGACTGAGCGCAAAATCGTGCATGTCGACATGGACGCGTTCTATGCGTCAGTGGAGCAGCGCGACGACCCCGGCCTGCGCGGCAAGCCGGTGGTTGTGGCGTGGCGCGGCAATCGCTCTGTGGTTTGCGCGGCGTCGTATGAGGCGAGGCGCTTCGGGGTGCGCTCGGCAATGCCTGCTCTGCGCGCGGAGCGGCTCTGTCCCGACGCCATCTTTGTGCCGCCCGACTTCACCCGGTATCGCGCTGTCTCGCGCGCGGTGCGCGAGATCTTCCGCCGCCACACCGACCTCATTGAGCCGCTCTCGCTCGACGAAGCCTATCTCGACGTGACTACGAACAAGCTCAATCTACCCACAGCTACCAAAGTCGCCAAAAAGATTCGCGAAGAGATACGCGAAGAGCTGCACCTGACGGCCTCGGCCGGCGTGGCGCCGAACAAGTTTCTTGCCAAAATCGCCTCCGACTGGCGCAAGCCTGACGGCCTATTCGTGATTCAGCCCCAGGAGGTGGAGGCGTTTCTCACGCCATTGCCGGTGGGCCGTGTGCACGGCGTCGGCAAGGTGACGGAGAAGCGGTTGGAGCAACTCGGCGTGCGCACGGTGGGCGAGCTGCGCCAAAGGGAGCTCTCTGCCCTGCAGCGCCACTTCGGGCGATTCGGCACGCGCCTGTATGAGCTCGCCCGCGGCATCGACGAGCACCCGGTCGTGCCCAACCGTCCCACCAAATCTGTCTCCGCCGAAGACACATTCGAGGCCGATGTGCCGCTGGAGCAGATTGAGCCGATGATCCGCCGCCTCGCGGAGAAGGTCTGGTCGTCTTCGCGGAAGGAGGCGCGCACCGCCCGCACCGTGGTGCTCAAGCTCAAGACCAGCCAATTCCAAATTCATACGCGCCGCCATACGCCGGATGCGCCGCCGCAGTCCTGCGACGAGTTCATTGCAATCGCAGTCGCGCTGATCGAGCGCGTCGACCTGCCCGCGCAACTGCGCTATCGGCTCGCCGGCGTCGGCTTGAGCAACTTTGCCGACGCGGAAGATGCAGACCTCTCGCCGCGTCTCTTCGATTGATCCATGTGTAGCTTGGTTCGGGCGAATCTACTTGGCCGGATCGCCGTAGAAGATTCCCCGCCCGTGCGTGCCCACGTACACACGCCCGAAGATTCGCGGATCGCCGGTGACCAGCAGAACCAGCCCCCACTGATGCTGGTTGTCGTTGATGCGCATCCACGAGCGCGCCGCATCCACTGAGCGGAAGATGCCGGGCTGACCGTGCACCGTGCCCACCAGGTAGAGCGCGGGATACTTCTTTCCCGGCGCGGCCTTGCCAAAGCCGAGGGCGTGAATCTCCTCCACACTGTTGAGCTTTGTGAATGCAAGCGGCGGCGTTGCGTGCGGCGCGAGCTTCACATGATAGAGGCCGTCGAATGCCGGGAACCACAGGTCTCCGCTGCGTCCGGGCGTGGCGTAGAGGCGGTCCTGTCCTCCGCGTTCATCGCCGCGATTGCGGCCGCCCGGCTGGATCGGTGACAGATTCGTGCTGAGCGCCGAGAAGCTCGCGCCATCGTCATCGCTGCGTAACAGCTTCGCATCGCGCAGCGAGAGCGCGTAGAACACGTGCGCATCCACCGGATCGGCCACAATACGCTGATTGGCCGCGAGTCCGGGGATTACCTGCCAGGTCGCGCCGCGATCGTGCGTGACGTACGGAACAGAGCGCTCGGGCGTCCAGATCCATGTAGCGCCATCGGCCGAAACAGCCACGGAGCCGGTGCGGCTCTGCGGGGTCGGCGCGCCGGTGGTGGGCTTCCACGTGCGGCCGCCGTCAAGCGAGTAGCTAATGTTGCCGGGCTTGTGTTCGGCGTTGATGCCCACGCGGACAATCACATTCGGCGCGAGACTCCCCGCCGCCACATCCGTGGTGTTGCCGAACCGCGGCGGCGCAGAGGAGCCATCGTCAGCGGGCCGGTCGAGATCCCAGTGCGTAAAGCCGCCGTAGTCGCCAATGCCGCTGATGAGGTGCGCGCCGTCGTTAGGACTCACGAGCGCAAGCGGAACCGTCTCTTCGATACCGGTCGCAAAGTCCTTCCAGTAAGTCGGCTTGTCGTGGTCGGCGTCCGTCAGGTCGTAGGTTTCCCATCCGCCGTAGCCGGTGGTGAACATGGCGTGATTCGAATTCGCCGGATCGATCTCAACGTCGAACAGCCAATGAATCGGCGTGGGCTGGACATACGGCGCGGCCGAGTAGTCGAACATTCCACCGCCGCTCTTGAATATCTGCTTCCAGCTCTTGCCCCCATCGGTGGAGCGGAAGAGTTGTTCGCCGCCGAAGTGGTAGCGGTTGTAACTGCTGGCGATGATCCACTGCGGATGATGCGCGTCCACGGCCACCGCCGCGTAACCGAACTCGCGCAGTCCCGGCGCGGGATGGTCGGGCGTGATGTCAGTCCACGCGCCGCTGTTTGTGTCGAGCTTCCATACCGCGCCGTTGGTCATGGGGCTGGGCCCGGGCGCGTTGCCGTATGCGATGTAAAGCGTGCCATCGCTGGCCAGCGCGCCGCGCAGCGGTCGATACTGCGTGGGCTCGCCTGCCACGGGCGTCCATGTGGCGCCCGCATCGTGCGATACGAATAGATTGGGCCGGCCCATCAGCGATACGCCCACGTAAATGTTGCGGGTGCGCTGCCCGTTGGCCTCGCTCTGTGGCGCGAACTTCACAAACACAATGCCGTCGCCGCGAATCGGCATGCGGCGCCAGAAGTGCTCCGGCGTCTCTCCGGGCTGCCGCACCGGCATGGCAGGGGCCGCCTCCTTGATGTCGGGAAAGCTCTCTACCCGTTTCCAGGTCGCGCCGTAATCGCCGCTGCGCCACAGGCCGTCGTGCCGCGTGCCGAGATACAGCACGCGCCCATCGCGGGGATCGACCGCCATGCGCTCGCCGTTGCCGCGGCCGTCTTCATTGCCGCCAAATTTGAAGGGCACATCGGTGCGCTGGAACGTACGCGCGCCATCTTCGGAGCGCAGAATAGCGCCATTGGGAGTCCTCGGATTCGTATAGGTTCCACAGGCCAGATAGACGCGTTTCGGATTGGACGGATCGAGCGCAATGGATTCGACGCCCATCAGATTGAAGTCGGCGTAAGATACCCAATCCAGAATCGGTTTCCAGCGGTTCGCTGCTGCATCCCACTTGTACGCGCCGCCCATGTCGGTCCGTGCATAGCGCACGCCCGCCGCGGTGGGATGGAAGACGATGCCGTCTACAAACCCGCCGCCGACGATCTGCAGGTTCTTCCAGCGATAAGGGACTGAATGGGTACTCTGGCCGCAAAGGGTCCCGCCGAAAAGGGTTCCAAAGACAACTGCGAAAGCGGCTGCACCGGCGAGCCGCGCCTTCATCGAAAGCGTTTTCATGATCACCGCCATTCTACCCGCCACCCGCAGGCCTTATCACAGCGCCGCTTCGGTAACCGTCCTATCATGGAGGACGGCGCAGCCGCTTCTGGCCGGCGGTTGTGTTCGGTTGCGGAACGCAACCTCGGTTGCCTAACGGGAGTCAAAGCCAGCCATGGATGTCGATCTCAAAAGAGCGGCGAAACCGGCCAAGAAGCTGCGCAAGCTGCTGAAGTCCTTCCCGGCAAATCCCGCGCCCGGCGACGTGCATTCGCTTCGCACCCAGACGCGCCGCCTTGAAGCCTATGTTCACGCGTTGTTTGCCGAGGACGACTTCGAAGCCGGCAAGCTGCTGAAAGCAGTGAAACCGGTGCGCAAGGCTGCCGGCAAAGTCCGCGACATGGATGTGCTGATCGGTAAGACCTGCACAGTCCGCGTGGAGCCGGAACAGGAGTGCATGATCAAGCTCGCCGAGCACCTGGCGGGAATGCGCAAGAAGTATCTCGAGCGGCTGGAGAAGACGATCAATCGGCGCAGCAGCAAGGCACGCAAGCTGCTGAGACACTATCTTCGCCGCATGTCCGACGGTGGCGCAACAGCCGGCGAGAGGCCGGACCGAATGCACGACCTGGCTGCCGAGCTGGAACGCTGGCCCAAGCTGCACGCGCAGAACCTGCACGACTTCCGCATCCACGCCAAGGAACTTCGCTACATGCTGCAGCTGCACGTGCACCAGGACCGCGCCGCCATTGCTGCCTTCGGCCGCATCAAGGACACTGCGGGCGACTGGCACGACTGGGTGGAACTCGAGGAAATCGCGCGGCAGGTCCTCAATCCCGAAACCGATGGCGTCGTACTCAAGGAGATGCACAACACCGTGCGCGAAAAACTGCGCGTTGCCCTAACCGCCGCAAATGCCGTGCGGAGGCACAAGCCACTCGGCTCGCCGCATCATTCGCGACAGGCATAAACCGCCTACACCCAACCCCGGCATCCCGCCCGCATTCGCTCGGCATCCATTTCTGCGATGGCATCGCACGCAAAAGCGACAGTTCCTGGCGCAACTCCCTTTGTGCCTCCGTCGCGTTTGCTGCCCGTGCTGCGGGATGCCGTGCAGGCATGCCGTGGCTGTGACCTGTATCGCGCTGCAACGCAGGCGGTCTTCGGCGAAGGCGGCGCGCGTGGACATGCCCGCGTGATGATGATCGGCGAACAGCCCGGTGACCGCGAAGATCGGGATGGGCATCCGTTTGTCGGCCCTGCAGGAAAGTTCCTCGACCGATGCCTGGAGCAGGCCGGCATCGACAGGAAGGAAGTCTACGTCACCAACGCGGTGAAGCACTTCAAGTGGGAGCCGCGCGGCAAGCTGCGTATCCACAAGAAGCCCAACGCGCGCGAAATTGCCGCCTGCCGTCCGTGGCTGCTAGCTGAGCTGGAAGCGGTGAAGCCTGCCTTTGTCGTTTGTCTGGGCGCGACGGCTGCACAGGCTCTGCTGGGCCCGGCCTTTCGCGTCACGCAATCGCACGGCGTGATTCAGCATGCGGAAGGCTGGCCGCCGATCGTCGCCACCGCCCATCCCGCATCCATTCTCCGCGCGCGCACTGACGAAGATCGTCACCGCCAAGCCGCCGAATTTGTGGAGGACCTTCGCATCGTGCGGGCGCACATGAAGATTGCCGCATAAAGCAAAAAGTGGCCAGCGAGACGCGGGCCGCTTTTGCAGATCGGATTCGGTTGAACTTACGCCGCAGGGGGCAGATCGTAGGGCCCATTCACGCGCGGCGTCCACCGCGGCATGGAGTACACGGCCGCGCGTGCCTCGGCTTCGTGGAAGCGCAAAACCTTGGCGCGCCGCTGAACCGCGATGGGACGAAACACGGGGCGATGCATCCGCTGGGCCGCACGCGCCGCCGCGATATCGTATACACGCGGACGCTCCGAGGCCGCCTTGTCGCGACGGCCTGGACTGACAAGCGCCAGGCCCCCCTGCGTCGAAACAGCGCGAGTGGAACTATGCATGGCCCGGAATTTGAGGGTGCGACAGCGGAAATCAGCGATGTTAACCGGGGTATCAGTCATGTATAAGTTCCTATTTAACGAGGCAACGAACGCCTCGGAATCACGACGTGCGAGGGTTGAACCGCTTGCCATGGTTCGTGTCTCTGTCTAATAGGATGCGGAGAGCGTCCGGGAGTTGTATCCGTGCACAGGTTGATTGAGCCGCCAAAAGAAGCCGTAAGTAGCGGGGAATCTGCGTCTAACGCGCCTCGCCAGCCGAGTCGAAAAGCAACCATTCCGGTGCAGCCTCCATCGGTCGCCAGGATCAGACCCGGGGCCCCGGCGAGCCCCCGGTGACCGCAACAGAGTCAGGTGGCAGGGTGATTGTGCTTCCCGTAGCGCCAATTCCGCTTTGAGACGCCAGAAGGACGCTGGCACCCGCGGCCAGCTCGAATGTTCGGGCCTCGGGCCCAAGATTGCACAGTATCCGCAACTCCCCACGGTAGACGACCAGCCACCGTTCCCTGGCGTCGAAGTCGACCTGGGTGTGCCCGGGTTCTGAATTGCGAAGGTCCGGCGAAGATCGCCTCAGCGCGATCAGTGCCCGATACCATGCCAGCATCTCAGAATGGGCAGCCTCTCCGAGTTCCTCCCACTTAAGCTTCGACCGCTCGAACGTCTCTCGCTTTTCGGGATCGGGAATCTGCGCCGGATCCCAGCCGAATGCCTGAAACTCCCGCTTGCGGCCCGCGGACACAGCGCGCGCCAAATCGGGATCCTGGTGATCGGCAAAAAACTGAAATGGGGATGAGGCCGCCCACTCCTCGCCCTGAAAGATCAGTGGCACAAACGGAGCCGTCAGCACCACCGCCGCGGCGATCTTCGCTCGATCAAACCCGGCGCATTCGTGAACCCGATCGCCAATGGCACGATTCCCTACCTGATCGTGGTTTTGGATATACCCGAAGAATCGATTCTGCGGCAGGTGCGCTGCGGTGCGCCCATGATGGCGGCGGCGATATATCGAATACTGACCCTCGTAAACAAAGGTTCTCTCGAGCGCTTTTGCCAGTTGCGCCAGCTCTCCAAAATCCGCGTAGTAGCCCCCCTGCCGCTCCCGCGCCAACACCGTGAACAAGGCATGATGGAAGTCATCGCTCCACTGCGCATCGATGCCGTAGCCGCCGGCTTCGCGCGCCGAAACGATGCGCGGATCGTTCAGATCGCTCTCCGCGATGAGAACCAGCGGGCGGCCGAGCGCGGCCTCCAGAGCGTCCGTCTCCATCGCAAGCTGCTCCAGAAAATGCGTAGCGGATCGGTCTACATAGGCGTGCACTGCATCCAGCCGCAGCCCGTCGCAATGAAAATCGCGCATCCACATCAGCGCGTTGTCGCAGAAGAACCGCCGCACCTCTGCCGACCACGCATCTTCCAGATTCACCGCGCCGCCCCACGGCGTGTGGTGCGCGTCCGTTGTGTAGGGGCCAAACTGTCCGGTGTAATTGCCCGACGGTCCGAAGTGGTTGTAGACCACATCGAGAATCACCGCCAGGCCCTTTGCATGCGCCGCATCCACAAAGCGCTTCAGCGCGTCCGGTCCGCCATACGGCGCGTGTACCGCGAACAGCGCCACGCCATCGTATCCCCACCCGTGCTCTCCGTCGAATGCCGCCACCGGCATCAGCTCAACGTGAGTCACGCCGAGGTCTTTCAGGTATTCAAGCTTTTCGATCGCCGCATCGAGCGTGCCCTTCGGCGTGAATGTACCCACGTGCAGCTCGTAGAAAATCGCGCTTGCAAGTGGCGTCGCTCTGAACTCCTTATCAGACCACTGAAACGCGGCGTGGTCGTAGACGCGCGACAGGCCATGCACCCCATCCGGCTGCCACAGCGAGCGCGGATCGGGATAGGCCTTCGCGTCATCGTCGATCAAAAAGCCATACTTGCTGCCTGCGTGCGCATCGGCCACATCCACGCGCCACCAGCCGCGCTCGTCCGGCCCTTGCATTGGCACGGCCGTGCCATCCACCTGGACGCATATCTTTTTCGCAACAGGAGACCAGATTTCAAACGTGTGCACGTTCTACTCCGCTTCCTTCACCAGCAGCGCTACGGGAAACCGATGCAGCAGCCTCTGCAAACGCAGCGCACCTGCAGAAACGCGCTCGCCGCTCAGAATGTTGCGCCAGCTTCCGGTGGGGATTTGGATGCTAGTTCCCGCCCAACTGTCCCCCATACGCAGTGTCCAGCGTGGAGCAACTGTGATGACATGCTTCCCACGCAGGAAGGCGATGCAATGCGCCGCCTTCGGACCATTCGCGATCAGCGGCTCATACGCAACCTCCGGCCCGAACCACTCCGGATGCTCGCGCCGGAGCGCGAGCGCCTGATGCGCGATCCAGAGCTTCGGCATGCCCGCCTCCGCGAGCTTCATGATCTCCTCAGGCTCCATGCCGGCGCGCAGCGCGTCCAGCATCTCCATGCGCTGCTTATAATCAACGGGGGTTCGGTTATCGGGATCGACAAGCCGAAAATCCCACAACTCCCCGCCCTGGTATGTATCGGGGATGCCGGGCGCGGTGTAGCGAATCAGCGACTGCATAAGGCTGTTGATATGTCCGGCGCGATGGACGCGCGATACCATCTCTTCCAGCTCATCGATGAATTCGCGCGACGCCAGAATGCTGTGAATGAACTCGCGCAGCGCCTGTTCGAAGTCCCGGTTCTGCTGCGTCCAGCTCGTCTGCTCCTTCGCCTCCCGCGCGGCCTTCTCCATGTAGACCTGCAGCCGGTCTTCAGAGATGGGCCAGGTGCCCACCAGCGTTTGATACAGAAAATATTCAGTGTTGCGATCCGGAAGCTTCTTCGACTTGAACTTCGCGTTGATGCGCGCCCACCGCTGTAGCGCGGCTTTCCAGCGCGGGGGAATCTCCGTGAGCGCAGCCAGCCGGGCGCGCACGTCGTCGCCCCGCTTGGTGTCGTGCGTGGCCAGCGTGGTCATCGTAAGCGGATGCTTCCGTTGAATGTGGGCGCAGTGCGCATGGAACTCTTCCACGCTCACTCCATTCATGCCCGGCGAACCACCCACCTCGTTCAGTCCGATCATGCGGTTGTAGCAGTAGAACGCCGTGTCCTCCACGCCCTTGGCCATCACCGGCGATGTGAACTGCTGGAAGCGCAGCACAAATTCGCTTTCCAGCGCGCCGCGATAGCGCAGCGTGAGCACATCGGCAATAAAATCGAACAGACTCGGGTCGATGTCCGTGCGGTGCTGCTTCGCCGCTTCCACCGCGGCTTCAATCTCGCGGCGGTCATCCTCCGTGATCTCATCGCGCTCGGCCACAACGTAGGTGCGGTAGACGCCGAAGCATGCGGCCACTTCGCGAATGGCGCGCCGAATCTCCGCCCGCGTGTAATCGCGCCGGTCGCGGTTGCCTTCGCATATCTCCACGAACAGGCTCGCCAGCCGGTTTACATCACTGCCCAGCGCCTCCTGCTGCACGTTCAGCTTCTTGTCGTGCGCAAGGGATTCGAAGGATTCCGCGCGGCCCGTGAACTCGCGATAGATGGTCCCCAGTTGCTGCAATCCATTGGGATGTACCAGCAGCCCGTTGCATATGTTCAGGAACTCGTAGCCGCTGGTCCCGTCGATGGGCCAGTTCTCCGGTAAGATCTCGCCGGGCTCAAGAATCTTTTCGCCAATGATCCACGCCTGCCGCGCGCGCGTGCGCAGCCGCGCAAAATATTGCTGCGGATCGCGCAGCCCATCGGGATGATCTACACGGACACCGTCGAGCACGCCTGCGGCTAGCCACTCCAAGATACGGGAATGCGTGGCATCGAACACATGCTGCCGCTCCATGCGCAGTCCCACCAGCGTGTTTACATCGAAGAAGCGCCGGTAGCCCAGCTCCTGGTCTGCCGTACGCCAGTACGCCAGCCTGTAGTTTTGCTGGTTCAGAATCTCATCCAGCTCGTCAATGTCGCTGTTGATCGCGGCGACCGTCTCGAGAATGGCGTCGCAGACCGGCTTCTGCTCGCTGCAAATGCGGCGGATCATCTCGTAGATCACGTCCTTATCGCGATGCCGCTCCTGCACCAGCACCGGATCCGTCGAGTCCGGAGCAGGCAATCGCGCGAGGCTGTCGGCGATGAATCCCAATGTAGGGCTGTCCAGTCCGTTGGCTGCGCGCTTGAGGAGGATGGCCAGCGAGCGCGGCGACACCGGGAACAAGTGGTCCATGTAGCGTACGAGAAATATTCCTTCAGCACGCTCGATGCGAATCTCGCCCGCCGCAAGCACCTTGCCGTACTGATCCCCGAGCACCGGGATCAGCACCTTGTTCTTCAGCTTCACCTCGGCGGAGTTCCAGTCGATATCGAACCACGTTGCATACAGGCTCGACGGCCCATTCTCCAGCACGTCCCACCAGTAGCGGTTCTGCGGTCCGATCGCCATGTGGTTCGGCACTATATCGAGAACCTGACCCATCCCCAGTTCGCCGAGTCGCGCACAGAAGCGCCGGTGCGCCTCCTCGCCGCCAAGCTCGCTGTTTACGCGCTCGTGATCCACCACGTCGTAGCCGTGCATGCTGCCGGGCGCCGCCTGCAGATACGGCGAGCAATACACGTGCGAGACGCCCAGCGCCTTTAGATACGGAAGCACGCGAATGGCATCGTCAAACGTGAACTGCGCATTAAGCTGCAAACGATATGTAGATTGCGGAATACGTGGCATCAGTTTCGTATCAAACGTGGATCAGTGAGTCTGCGATCGAAACCAGGAGGAGGGGTGCAAAGCCCGGATCATCAAGGTACTAGCCGTTGCTCTACCTTCAGCATATCCCTCCATGGATCGCGCCCCAGGCGCTTTCTCCATTGTTCGATGTCCGAAACGTGGAAACGTAGCGGCTCTTCTGCGTCCAATTCGCTCCAACTGAGCGGCATGGCCACAGGCAACCCGGCGCGCGCTCGCGGAGAATACGGCGCCACCGCCGTAGCGCCGCGGTCGTTGCGCAGATAATCGAGAAAGATTTTGCCTGCGCGTGCCGCCTTGCTCATCTTGGTGAGAAACAGCCGCGGATTATCCTTCTCCATGGCGAGCACAAAGGCATGCGCAAACTGCTTCACCTGCGGCCACTCGTGCTCCGGCTGTATGGGAACCACCACGTGCAGCCCCTTGCCGCCGGTGGTCTTCACAAAACTCTTCAGCCCCATCGCGCTCAGCCGCTTGCGCACCTCTTTCGCGCAGTCCGCAACCGTACGCCACTCAACGGCAGGATCGGGATCGAGATCGATGACGATGCGATCCGGCTGCTCCATCGTCTCATTGCGCGAGCCCCACGGATGCACCTCCAGCACGCCAATCTGCGCAAGCTGCACCATGTCCTCGCGCGTCGAGATGGTGATGTAGGGCTCCTGCGCGCCGGTTTTGCGGTTCAATACATCCACGCTGTCGAACACGCGCGTCATCTGGTTGCGATGCTTCTGATAAAAGCACGGCTTGCCGCTGCCATCGACGCATCGCACCAGCGTCAACGGCCGGTCCGCGATGTGCGGCAGCATGTACTCCGAAATCTCCCAGTAGTAGCGCGCCAGTAGCTCCTTCGTAACGCCGGAGCTCGCGTCGAGAACTTTGTCTGGATGCGTGAGACGAATTGGCAGCGGATCTGCTGAGGAAGTACGCGACGCCGCTCGCGCCTTCGGTTCAGGTTTTCCCTTTGCGCCGACCTTCTGTGTTTGTGTCTCGCTCATCGGCTCCTCGCGCACCACCGCCTTCGCCGGCTTGTCTTCGCGCAATCCCTTGAACGCCGCCTGCCGCACCAGATGGTCCGCCGTCCACGTGGTGAACGACACCTGCGCCACCAGCTCCGGCTTCACCCAGATCGCAGCCTTCGCCGCGCCCGGCGGCAGCTTGGCGAACGGCGTTTTTGCAGCACGCAGCTTGTCCAGACGATCGCGAATGGTCCGGTGTGTCTTCTGCGTAAACCCTGTCCCGGTGCGGCCCGCGTAGACCAACGCTCCCTTCTCGTAATACCCAAGCAGCAGCGCGCCCACACCGTGAATCCCATTCGCCGGCAGCGTGAAGCCGCCGATCACCAGCTCCTGCTCACGATAGCACTTGCTCTTGAGCCAACTGCCGCTGCGCCCGGAGAGATACTTTCCGTCCGCCAGCTTCGAGACAATCCCTTCGCTGCCCAGCTCGCAGGCCTTGCGAAAAATCTCCTGCGCATCACCCTGAAGATGCTCGCTCAGGCGAATCATCTCCGCGCCTGATGCCGCAAGCGCGTCCTGCAGAATTCGCTTGCGCTCCACCAGCGGCAAGTTGCGCAGGTTGTGTCCGTCCAGGTGCAGGAGGTCGAACGCGAAGTACGTCTGCTTCGCCGCCGAATCGCCCTGAAACGAAGCCTGCAACTCCGCGAAACTCGACGTTCCTTCCGGTGTCAGCACTACAACTTCGCCATCGAGAATCGCGCTCTTCACCGGCAAGCGCAGCGCGGCTTCGGCCAGCTGCGGCATGCGATGCGTCCAGTCCAGCCCGTTGCGCGTGAGCAACTGCACCGACTTCCGCTCCGCATCGACACGAATCTGAATGCGATAGCCATCGAGCTTCAGCTCGTGCACCCAGCGATCGCCCGCCGGCGGCGATTTCGCCAGCGTGGCGAGCTGCGGCTCTATGAACTTCGGCAGCTTTTCCTTCGGCGCGCCGCGCAGATCTTTCGTCCAATCGCGCGCAACTGCCTTCTTCCGCGATGGAGCCGTGCGCCGCACCAGCGTCGGGCCTGGCTTCTTCTCTTCGTGATTCGAGTTCCACACCCGGTCCTGCGCATCGGCAATCGCGTCCAGATCGCGCCCCGTCAGTACGCTGTCCGGCGCCTCCTCCGTAATCGGCGTCTCGTCGGCGGTGCGCTCCAGCGCATCGTGCTCCTTGATCAGCAGCCAATTCGGTTTGCCGGAACGGTCGCCAGGCCGCGGGTGCATGCGCACCAGCGCCCAGTTGCCCTTCATCTTTTCGCCGTGCATGGCAAACTTCAGCGAGCCCTTGCGGAATCCCTCCTCCACATCTACATGCGGCTCCCATGTGCCGCGGTCCCACAGCATCACCGTGCCGCCGCCGTACTGGCCTTTTGGAATAATCCCCTCGAACCCGCCGTACTCCATCGGGTGATCTTCTACCTGCACCGCGAGCCGCTTGTCGCCCGGAAAGTAACTCGGACCCTTCGCCACTGCCCAGCTTTTGAGCACACCGTTCCAGCCCAATCGAAAGTCATAGTGCAAGTGCGAAGCCGCATGCTTCTGAATCACGAACGGCAGCTCCTGCGCGGCCTTCTTCGGCATCGCAGGCGCATGCCTGCCGCTCGGCTCCGCGGTCACATGGAAATCGCGCATGGAGCGATAGCGCGCCAACTGCTCGTCAACCGAATCTTTTTTCTTGTGGGTTCGTGCTGCCGATGCTCGCGCCATACGTTCTCGCCTAAGCAGTCTTGCGCCGGCGCTCGGCACCCTTGGCGTGCGGCATCACGGCGACATCGCCCTTGCCCGGCTTTGCCTTGCCGCGATGCGGAGCAGTTGCGCGCGCCGGCGGCTTCTTCTCCGCCGATGGACCCACGCTGCGGCGCAGCGCATCCATCAGGTCCACCACCTTACCACGCGGCGCCGGCTTCTGCTCTTGGGGCAGCGGCAGATGTTTCAGCTTCGCATCCACAAGCTCGCGCAGCGCGGCCTCGTACTGGTCTGTAAATTTCCGGGGATCGAATGCCGCCGTCTTTCGCTTGATCAGTTCCTTCGCCAGATCCAGCGACTCTTCATTGATGTCCGGCGTGCGAATTCCCGAAAAATACTCCGCGGGATTGCGCAGCTCCGCTGCATAGCGCAGCGTATAGCCCATGAGCCCCGGCAGCGAATCGTCCTGCGGCGCGGTAATCGCCATCACGTGCTCGCGCCCGCTCAGCGCGATCTTGCCCAGTGCCACCTTCCCGGTCTCCGCAAGAGCCTTGCGCACCACCGCAAACGCCTCCGCCTGGCTGTCGTTCTCGGGCACCACAAAGTACGGCTTCTCGTAGAACGAGGGCTGTACCTCCTCGAGCTTCACGAACTGCTGAACCTCAAGGGTATGGCGCGAGGGAATGCGAAGGTGCGCAATCTCTTCCGGGTCGATCTGTATATATTCGCCTTTACTGTATTCGTAGCCTTTTACGATATCTTCCTTCTCCACCGGTGCTTCATCCCCGGCCGAGACCTTTTGATGGCGCACGCGCCCGCCCGTCTTGCGGTCGATCTGGTGGAAACGGATCTCGCTCTTGGCCTCCACGGCGGGAAAGAGCTTCACGCCGAACGAGACCAGCGAGATTTGAACCTGTCCTGACCAGAAAGGACGCGCCACGCCAATTACTCCTTCCGATCCGTAAGATTCCGCCGCACTTGCGTCAGTTGCTCCCGCCCCGTTTTCGCTCGCGTTGAGCTCGCGGCGATAAGACGTGGGTGCCCCATCCATTGAGCGGCAGGGCCGGGGTCCCCAGCGACAGGTCTTCGTTGCTGGGGTGGAAAGCCGCGCAATGGGTGGGAAAGCACGAACCTGTCCCCTCAGTGTTTTTGCAAATAGGCGAACCAGGCGCGCTTTTACGCCGCCCGGGCCTGCACGTTGATTCGATCGGAGATTGCCGTCAGCAGATGGTCGGCGTTGCTTTCCTCCTTGAGCGTCTTGTCCAGGATCGCCGCCGTGGAGGTCTCGCCCAGCACCAGCGCCCACTGTCGCACCGTACCGTAGCTGGCAATCTCGTAGTGCTCAATGCGCTGCGCCACGCCGATCAGCGCCGCGTCGCGCACCCACGCATCGCGCGCATCCGTGATCATGTCCTCGGCCTCCGCCTTCATGGCCGCAATGGCTTTGCACTTCGCAGGCGACGTGTCGTCCACCGTCGGATCGCTGCTCTTCTCCGCCGCTAATATCTGCTCGAGCCGCTTGACGTGCTCGTCCGACTCGTCCAGATGCATCTGGAGCACCCGCCGCAACTCCTCGTCGGCCACATGCGTAATCATCACCGGCAGCCCGCGCACAATCTGCTCCTCCGCATCGAGCAGCACGCGCAACTGGTTGATGTACAGGGAGTGGAGATTCTCGAAGTCTTCAGAAAACCATTTCATCGCATCCACCTCGCGCATCGTGGGATGCGGAATTCAGAAACAGGGGAGGCTTCGTTCTCCGGTTTGTGGGCCGCGCCGTGGTAGCATTCACGCACCAAAATAAGCCTCCTCCGAGGACCCCGATGCGACTCGCAACTCTCTTTCTCTTCAGTTCCATGGCCTGCGCCGCCGCCGCGCAGGCGCCGATCTCCCATCTGGTTCGCGCCGTGCCGCAGCCCTTCGACATCGTCATCGTCAACGGCCACATCATCGACGGCACCGGCTCGCCCTGGTACTCCGGCCAGATCGGCATCCGCCAGGGCCGCATCGCCGCCATCGGCAGTCTCGACAAGGAGCCGCGCCGCCAGACCATCGACGCGCACGGCGACGTGGTCGCGCCTGGATTCATTGACATGCTCGGCCAGTCGGAGCTGACCATGCTCGTGGACCCGCGCGTGCCCTCCAAAATCTACCAGGGCATCACCACTGAGGTCACCGGCGAAGGCGACTCCGTTGCGCCCATCAACGCGCGCATGGTCGCGGCGGACAAGGCCGGCTACGACCACCTGAAGATCACGCCCGACTGGCACACGCTCGGTGAATACTTCAACCGTCTGCAGAAGCACGGCATGGGGATCAATCTGGCCAGCTACGTGGGCGCCACCAGCGTGCGCCGCATGGTGCTGGGCGATGGCGACGTGCAGCCCACGCCCGAGCAACTCCGGCAGATGCAGGACCTCGTGCGCCAGGCCATGCGCGACGGCGCGGTCGGCGTTTCCACTGCGCTCCAGTACGCGCCCGCGCCCTACGCCAAAACCGATGAGCTCGTTGCGCTGGCTTCGGCCGCGGCGCCCTTCGGCGGCATCTACGCCACGCACATGCGCAGCGAGGGCGACGCCGAGCCGCAGGCCATCGACGAGGCCATCCGCATCGGCCGCGAGGCGCACATTCCCGTCGAAATCTGGCACCTGAAAGCCGCCGGCAAAAACAACTGGGGCAAGATGCCGCAGATTGTCGCGCAAATCCAGAAGGCGCGCGATGCAGGCGTGGATATCACCGCCGACACCTACGCCTACACCGCATGGTTCAACTCCTTCTCCGCATTCATTCCGCCGTGGGCGCACGACGGCGGCGACGCCAAGCTCATCGAGCGGCTCAAAGATCCCGCCACCCGCGCGCGCATCCGCAAAGATATGCTCTCGCCCACGGGCGACTGGGACAACGAGTGGCAGGAGATCCCCGGCCCGCAGGCCGTCGAAATCGCCGTGGTGCAGAACCCCGCGCTGAAGCAGCTGCAAGGCAAGCGCCTCTCCGATGTCGCCGCCCTGTGGCACGAGGACGCCATCGACGCGCTCTGCGACCTGCTCATCAAGGACAACGCATTCACTGAGGTCGCCGTCTTCGGCATGGGCGAGCCGGACGTGGAACTCGCGCTGAAGCAGCCGTGGGTCTCCATCGACAACGACTCGCAGGGCACATCACCCGACGGGCTGCTTGGCGAGGAGCATCCCCACCCGCGCGCCTACGGCACCTTCCCGCGCATCCTGCGCAAGTACGTGCGCCAGCAGCACCTGCTCGCGCTGCCTGAGGCGATTCGCAAGTTCACCGCGCTGCCGGCGCAGCGCATGCGCTTCACCGATCGCGGCGTGCTCAAGCTAGGCATGGCTGCCGATGTAGTGATCTTTAACCCAGCAACCATTCGCGACCTGGCCACCTATGAGAACCCCAACCAGCTCTCCACCGGCATGGAGTACGTACTGGTGAATGGCGTGCCGGTCATCGCACACGGCAAGATGACAGGCGCGCTGCCGGGCCGCGTGCTGCGCGGGGAAGGCTACAAAGAACCGGGGGGCGTTGCCGTGCAGCGCTGAAGTGATGGCAACGAAAAGATGCGAACCTGTCAGGGCACGACTTCAGTCGTGCCCATAACGCCACCATTTTTGAATTTGTCATCCTGAGCGGAGCGAAGGATCTGCGGTTGTTTCTTAGTTGCTCTAGTTACCCCGGCGAGCCCTCTTCGGATACAGTGAACCAGATCGGAATCATCTTCTGTTCGAGCGCATTCAGTCGGGATTCCAAGATTCCTGCCCACTGGGGCGTTGCCGGTACATTCACTGGGATCACATCGCGCGACGATTTCCCATCTTTCGCGAGCGCCACCCACTTCCTCATCTCCCGGATATAGCATTCGAGCGCCGCTTTCGGCGTCGGACTGTCATCAATCACCAGATAGGCTGGTGGAATGTCGCCCACTACAATCCATAGGTATTCATCAACAGACGGGCGTGCCGGCTTGATCCGAGCAAAGAAGACCGCGAACACATCTCCAATCCCATCTCCAAAATAGAGATCGAGCACGGCGGTGCACCAATTGAAGCTGGTGATGAAGTCTCTGGCTCTGGCCTCCATGTCGCGGAGTCTTCGGGTTTCATCTTCATCCTCGCCTCTCATCTCCGAAACTGGGGTAACACCGGAAACAGGAACGTTCATCTGAGCCTCCGCCGATCATTCAGCGGCAGAGTACCACACCACATCATCGTTCGATGGTCGACTCTGGAACCCAAACAAGAATGCCCGCCGTCCTTCGGCGGGCATTCTCCTTGTTCCCAACAATGCGCTTAATCCCGGCTGCGCGTCTTGGCCAGCAGCCGCAGCATCTCCAGGTAGAGCCAGATCAGCGTGACCATGATGCCGAAGGCGCCGTACCACTCCATGTACTTGGGCGCGCCGTAGTTCACGCCGCGCTCAATGAAGTCGAAGTCGAGCACCAGGTTGAGCGCCGCAATGCCCACCACCAGCAGGCTGAAGCCGATGCCGATCGGGCCCGATCCGTACACCGACGACATGAAGTGAATGTGGAAGAAGCCCAGGATCATCTGCGCAAAGTAGAACAGCATGATGCCGCCGGTGGCAGCCACCACGCCCAGCGCGAATTTCTGCGTCACGCGGATCATGCCCGACTTGTACGCAAACAGCAGCACAAAGAGCGTGCCGAACGTGAGCCCCACTGCCTGGATGGCGATGCCGGGATACCGCACGTCGAACATGGCCGAGATGCCGCCGAGCAGCAGGCCCTCAAGCAGCGCATAGATCGGCGCACTGATGGGCGACCACTCTTTCTTGAAGATCGTCACCATCGCGCAGATAAACCCGCCGATGCCGCCGATAGCCATCCAGCCGCCCACCGCCGCGGGGGTGCCGGCGGCGAGGTACTGGAACCACGTGTATGCGGCCGAGGCGAACGTGAGAATAAGCAGGATTCCGGTCTTGTTCACGGTTCCGCTCAGCGTCATCCGCGAGGTCGCGTCGATGGCGCCGCCGTACCCGACCCCGGCCACTCCGCGAAACGTGTTTTCGCCAAGCGCGGGATTTGAGGTCTTCATCAAAGGCATGAAAGTACTCCATTCGCAAGGCAATCAACACCTTGCACTCTATTAGACCCAACAGAACCATTTTAGATGCGGGGAAATGGGCGCGTCCCGCAGGCGTATGTTACTGCCGCAGCTCCACCAGCGTAGCCCCCTGACCGCCTTCATTCTGCGGCGCTTCCGCAATGCCGGCCACATGCGGATGCGACTTCAGGAACTCCCGCACGCCCCGCCGCAGAATTCCCGCGCCGTGCCCGTGGATCACTCGCACCCGCGGCAGCCCGGCCAGAAACGCGCGGTCCAGATACTTCTCCAGCTCCTCGGTCGCCTCATCCACCGTGCGCCCGATCAGGTTAATCTCCATGCGCATGTCTTCGGCCTCCGGCGCGCTCACCGAAACGTGCACGCCCTTCTGCCGGCGTGCCGCCCCCAGCGGGTCCGGCCGCTGCGCCTGCGCAACCTCCGAGCGCGTCGTTTCGGCGAGGTCATCGCGCTTGACGCGCATCTTGATCGGCCCCAGCGCTACCTCGAACAGGTCCTTCTCAATCTCGCGCTGCACGACCGCGATTTTATTCATCGACTTGATGCGCACCTGGTCGCCCGCCGCAACGTGCCGCAGCAGATGCGGCTGCGCGTTGGAGTCGTTCTGGTCGGCCCCGGTGCGATGCGCCACCACCGCCTGGTTAAAGCTTTCCTGAAACTCGCGCCGCAGCCGCGTAATGCGCCGCTCGGCTTCCTTCGAAAGCTTCTGCTGCGCGGCCCGGTCCTCAATGGCGCGCACGTTCTCGCGCATCTGAAACTCGAACTCCTTCAGCAGCGAGGCAAGCTTCTGCTCCAGCTCACGCGTACGGTTGCGCAGCTCCACATCGCCCTCGCGCTCCAGCTTCTTGCGCTGCTGGTTGAGCGCATACTGCTCCTCGCGCGCCGCCTTCCGATCCTCATCGAGCTTCACCAGCTCCTTCTGCAGGCGATCGAGAAACCGCGCCAGGTCCACCTGCTGCGAGCCAAGCCTCTGCCGCGCCGCCGCAATGATCTGCCCGTTCAGCCCCAGCCTTTCCGCCGTTGCAATGCCCGCGGAAGCCCCCGGCACGCCCAGCCGCAGATGATAGTTCGGCACCAGCGTGACCTCATCGACACCCGCCGCAGCGTTCAACACACCCGGCGTGTTCGCCGCATAGACCTTGAGCGAAGTGTGGTGCGTCGAGATGAGCGACCACGCGCGCGCGTCCAGAAAGAACTGCGCCACGGCCACCGCCAGCGCCGCGCCTTCCTCCGGATCGGTCGCCGATCCTAACTCATCCAGCAACACCAGCGAATGCGTATCCGCAAGCCGCGCCAGCCGGTCCAGATTCGTGATGTGCGCCGAGAACGTCGACAGCGCAAACTCAATCGACTGCGCATCGCCGATGTCGGCGAGAAACGCCGTGAACACCGGAAACGACGAAGCCTCCGCCGGAACCGGAATCCCCGCCTGCGCCATCATGGCCAGCAGCGCCGTCGTCTTCAGCGTCACCGTTTTGCCGCCGGTATTTGGGCCGCTGATGATCAGTTGCCGATGCTCGTTAGTCAGTTCCAGCGTGAGCGGAACCACCGCCGTGTTGCGCGCCGCGCCGCCTGCCCGCAGCCGCTTCTCCAGGAGCGGATGCCGCCCCTCTTCCACATGCAGCCGATCCGGCATAAACGTCGGCGTCGTACAGTCGTAATCGCGCGCAAAGCGCGCCCGCGCCAGCAGCGTGTCCACCTGCGCCAGCACCCGCGCGCCATCCACCAGCGGCGCGGCGTAAGCACCAACCTGCCGCGTCAGCGCCACGAAGATGCGATGAATCTCCGCCTGCTCTTCTTCCAGCAGGCGCACCAGCTCGTTATTCTGCTCGATGGTTTCGAGCGGCTCGACATAGACTGTCTGCCCGGACGAACTAGCCCCGTGGATCACGCCGGAGACGCGCCGCTTCAGCTCGCTACGCACCGGAATCACGAACCGCTCGCCGCGAATGGTGATCAGGTCGTCCTGCGTTGATCCTTCGCCGGAGAGCTTGCGCAGCGCCGCTCGCAGGCTCTCTTCAATCACACGCTGCTGCCGCTCCTGCTCGCGGCGGATGCGATTCAGCTCCGGCGACGCATCGTCGGCCAGCGAGCCATCGGGCAAAATCTTGCGTTCGATCGTCTCCGCCAGCGGGCGCAGCGACATCGTCAATCCCGCCGAAAGTTCCGCCAGGCCCGACAGCTTGCCAACCAGCGCAGCCGGTGGCTCGCGCAGAATCGCCTGCCACGCCGCAATGTCATTCGCCAGCCGCGCAATCGCCTGCAACTCCGCGGCTTCCAGGGCGGCATCCGGAATGTGCGCCTTCGCCGCAAGCTGCGTGGGATCGAACAATCCGCCCAGCGGGATCGACGTCTGCTGTTCAAGCAGCAGACGCACCTCCGCCGTGAGTTGGTGCTGGCGCACGATCCACGCCTCATCGGTGGAAGGCTGCAGCGCCAGAATCGCCTGCCGCCCCGGCGCAGACGCGGCAAACTCCGCCACCAGCGCAAGCAGCGAATCCCACTCAAGCGCAACGTGGTCCACGTGCGCAGCGGGAGACGGGATGGGATCGAGCAATGCCATATTTCGAATCAGCGGTGCCGCCACAATCGCGCGGTAACTTTTGCACCTTCTGGCACAATTTTTACCTGCGCGAAAGGCCCGCCATGGGGCTCGCCAAAGCCCGCGTTCCCATGGGGAGAAGCACCTTTCTTATGGTGTCACATAAGCCCGCATCGCCTCTGCCGGCACCCCGTGCCCGTAGTTTCAGCTACTTAGAACCCCACATCGAGACGCCCGGGGCACCCCACCCTTCGCAAACTGGACGGCAAAGCAGCACCAGCGACGTTTCGGCCATCTAATTGCTCAGTCCATTCTGGGTTTTTGTCGTTCGATTTCTCACTCTCTAAAAGCAGAGGAATAAAGCAATGAAGGACGCAGGTTCGATTTTGCGACGGGTTTGTGTGCCCGTTCTGGCAGTAGTTTTGGCTGGTGTTGCCGGTTGCGCTTCCAAGCAGGAGAAGGCACTGGAGCAGGCCAAGAAGCAGGCCGTCGCCACTGGTCAGCCGCAGCAGATCGTCACCGTTGATAAATCCGGTGACACCATCACCACCATAGTGCAGCCTCCCGCTCCAGGCCAGAAGCAGCCCACCGTTACCACCACAACCACGCCTCCGCCCGCGGGCATGCCCAAGCCTCAGGCCTCCGGTCCCACCATCTCTTCCCTCGCGCAAGCTGCGCCTCAGCAGTCGGCTCAGGCCGCGCCCCCACAAGTCAGCATTCCCAAGGGGACCCGCCTCGCCATTCGTGTCGACCAGACCATCAGCGTAAAGACCAGCCGCCCCGGCGACGAGTTCACCGGTGAAATCGTGGAGCCAATCTACGCGCCCGACAACAGCATCCTGGTGCCGAAGGGAACGCGCGTGCGCGGCCGCGTGGATGCGGCTCATCGCCGCGGCCGCTTCAAGGGAGCGTCGTACCTCGATCTGCGTCTCACGGCCATGCGCCTCAACGGGACCGAATACCCCCTTGAAACCCGCGAATTCGCAGAGAGCAAGCGCGGCAAGGGCCGCCGGACCGCCGGACTCATCGGTGGCGGCGCCGGTCTCGGCATGCTGGTCGGCGGCCTGGCCAGCGGCGGCGCAGGCTTGCTTTGGGGTGGCCTCGCCGGCGGCGGCGCAGGAACCGCGGCAGCCGCGTTCACCGGCAATCGCGATCTGTACATTCCGGCGGAAGCCATCGTGCACTTCCGCCTAGCCGACGACCTCGTCGTTCAACCGGCTCAGTAGATCGCGCCTGATCGGCGCAACAGCACAGCCAGCCCCTGCGGCTGGCTGTGCTGTCTTGTGAAGCTGATTGCCCGCGGTGTTTGGCTATCTCGCAGAAATTCGGAATATCCTGCACAAAAAAACAATGCCGGACGGCGATGACCTCAAAGGGTGTAGTCGCCGGCCGGCATCGCAAGCCGAAGCCGATTGCAGGAAAGGGTCTCGTTACGTGCCCATGGGCTACGGAGAGAACCGAGTCGCAAAAAGCAGAGATCTTCGTCGGCCCTTTTTACTTATCTATCGGCTCCACCGAGTCCGTTCACGAGTGGGCCTGCCGTCAAGATCGAAACCAGTGCGGAGATCGAGAAGCCGTGCCTCGACGAACCGCGTGTCCCGCTACTTGGGACCTACAACATAGGATGCGCTAGAGCGCCCAACTGGGTGCATGCCCCAGCACCGATGCTCCGGAAAACTCACGCTGCGCACTCTGTTCAGGGACGAGAAAGCCCCGATCGGGATGTGCCGCGGGGCCGGCTTGCCTGCTGTGATGGCTGCGCAGCGTCTTTGCAATCTCCTGCAGAGCGTCCGCGCGCTCCTGCTTCGATTGCCGTTCCCAGTAGATCGCGAATCCCTGCCCGCACACGCTGCAGCTGATCGCCGCGCCGTGGTTGCTGCTCTTGCACAAAACCTGCATCGAAGAGTCCCCTCTTTTCCGCTTTGCATTTCAAGCACACATGGGACGCTGGCGCTGCGCGAGCCAATGGAACATACCGGGACCGGGGAAGTACAAGGGCCCTTTTGGTATCGCCTGGATTCCAATGATGTGCTAGATAAGCGTTTTACTCCCGACAGGCAACGTTTGGCAATGAGGAAAACTGGGGGCGGTTCCGAATCCCGCAACCGGCGCGTGAAACCATGCAGCGCGGCCCTCGTCCCGAGAGCCTTCGCGCGCCACCTTCTAAACTAACCATCATGGATATCCTCTTTGGCGTGCACCCTGTAGAAGAGGCGTTGCGGGCCGGGCGTCGCCGCTTCGATCACGTCCTGGTGGCCCGTGAACGCCGCGATGCACGCGTGGAAGCGCTGGTCGCTGCCTGCCGCCAGGCCGGCGTGCGTGTGCGCCAGGAGCCGCGCGAGCAGTTAACGCAGCTCGCCGGAACCGCGAATCACCAGGGCGTCGTCGCCATGGTGCGGTCGCAGGAGTTCCTCGCCATCGAAGATCTCTTTGAACCCCCGCCGGGCAGCAACGCCGCGCGGCTGGTCCTTGCCCTCGATGGCGTCGAAGATCCGCAGAACCTCGGCGCCCTCCTGCGTGTCGCCGATGGCGCAGGCGTGGACGGTATCGTCTGGACCGAACGGCGTTCCGCGCCACTGAGCCCTGTGGCCGTCAAGGCAAGCGCGGGCGCGGCGGAGCATCTTCGCATCGCCCGCGTCGTCAACCTGGTGCGCGCGCTGGAAGAACTGAAGCAACAGAATCTCTGGGTCATCGGCCTCGATGAGCGCGGGACCACGGATTACGATCAGTTCGATTTCACCGGCGACTGCGTACTGGTGCTCGGCCGCGAAGGCGCCGGCCTGCACGACCTCGTTCGCCGCACCTGCGACCACCTGTTGCGCATCCCGATGGCCGGCGGCGTCAGCTCGCTCAACGTTTCGGCGGCCGGCGCCGTCGTGCTCTATGAGGCCTTCCGCCAGCGGCGTGCCGGCTCGCGCGGTGCAGCGAACGTTTCGCCCGGCGGCGCGTCGAAGAAGAAGATACAGAAAGGTTTGGGTTCATGAAGTTGCAGCTTGCGCGAGCGCTCGCGGCGTGCGCTTTTGCGTTCAGTTTTGCCGCCACGGCGCAAACGTCGTTTCCGCCCGCTCCGGCGCAGCAGGAACCCGCAAAACCCAGGCACAAAGGCACCGTGATCTTCTCGCGTTCTACAGACGCGAACGGAGACACGACTACCGAAGCAGGCCCGGCGGCCGCACCGCAGATGGCCGATGAACCAACCGCCGAAGACGCCGAGCGGCTGGCCGTGCGCTTCAACAGCTTTGACATGGACGTGCGCCTCCGCAGCGCAACCCATCAGATCGCGGTGCGGGCCCAGATCACCGTGCGCAACAGCGGAGCGGCGCCGCTGAAAGAACTCCCGCTGCAACTCTCGTCCTCGCTCCATTGGGAGCGCGTCCGCGTGGAGGGTCGCGATGTGGCGTTCAAGGTGGCCACGCTGAACTCCGATGCGGATCACACCGGCCAACTGCACGAGGCCGAAGTGCCTCTGCCTCACCACCTCGCTCCAGGCGCGACCCTGTCTCTCGACGTCACTTACTCCGGCACGATCGCTCCGTCCGCGCAGCGCCTGTTGACCATCGGCACTCCGGAGACGCTGGCCTTCCACTCCGACTGGGACCAGATCGACACCCAGTTCACTGGTCTGCGCGGGTTCGGAAACGTGGTGTGGTATCCCGCTGCATCCGTCCCCGTCATTCTCGGGGACGGTGCGAAGCTCTTCGACGAGATGGGTGAGCACAAACTGCACATGGCGGGCGTAACATTCCGCCTGCGCCTGACCGTCGAGTTCCCGCCGGGGCAAGCGCCCACTGTGGCGCTGGTAAACGGCCATCCTGCCGCGCTCACCGTTGCAGATCAAGGCTCGCCCGCCGCCAACGTGCCCGGCATCGCCACGGCGCAAACGCCCGAGACCACTCTCGGATTCGAGGCGCCCAGCCTGTTCGTCGCCATTCGCACCGCGCATGCCGGCCCCAACCTGACCGCGTGGACCACGGCGGACAACGACGTGAACGTGCAGTTCTGGATCGACGCCGCTAAAAACGTGATGCCCTTCCTGCAGCAGTGGCTGGGCCAAAAGCCTCGCGCAGAGCTTACCCTCCTCGACCTGCCCGACCCCGAGGACGCGCCGTTCGAGACGGGCGCCATGCTGGCCACGAGCCTGCGCGATGCCGACGCCCACCGCCTGGAGGGAGTCCTCGCCCACGCGCTCACCCACGCGTGGATGCAGTCGCCGCGCGCCTGGCTCAGCGAAGGCGTCGCACACTTTATGGGCACGCTGTGGATTGAGAAGCAGCAGGGCCGCGAAAGAGCGCTCACCGCTCTCGAATCCAACCGCACCGCCCTCGCCATTATGGAGCCTTCCAGCCCCGGCGAAAGCAAAGGCCAGCCGCTGGCCGACGCCATTTCGCCCGTCTACTACCGCACCAAGGCAACCTACGTCTTCTGGATGCTGCGCGACATCGTCGGCGATGCCGCGCTCTCAGCCGCGTTGCGCGCCTACGATCCCAGCCGCGATGTTGGCCCACAGACCGTCCCCAGCGAATTTGAAAAGCTGCTCGAACAAGCCGGCCAGCGCCCCGATCTCTCCTGGTTCTTCGCGGATTGGGTGGACGCCGATAAGGGCCTGCCCGACCTCGCCATCCAGAGCGCCTATCCCCATCGTGAGCAGGCCGGCAATTGGATCGTCGCCGTCAACGTGACCAACGACGGCTACGCTACCGCCGAAGTCCCCGTAACCGTGAGTGCTGGGGTCACAACCGTCACGCAACGCGTGCGCGTGCCGGCGCGCGGCAACGCCGTGCAGCGCATTTTGATTCAGGGAGAGCCCACCAAAGTGCAGGTGAATGACGGCACCGTGCCCGAAACCCAGGCCAGCGTGCACGTTACCCGGCTCGAAGAAAAGCCTGCCGGGCAGCCCTGACGAGGAGAGAGGCTACTCTTCCTTCTTCTCCGCATTGCGCGCCTTCACCTTGAACCAGATCGGCGTGCCCGCAAAACCAAAGGCTTCGCGGATCTGGTTTTGAAGGAAACGCTCGAAGGCGAAGTGCAGCTTCACGTCCCGATCGGTGAACAGCACGAAAGTCGGCGGTGCCACTGCAGCCTGCGTCATGTAGAAGATGCGCACCCGCTTCGCCATGGGCACCGGCGCCCGCTGAAAATCGACCTTGTCGAGGAAGCGGTTCATCTGCCCGGTGGTGATGCGCTTGCGCCGTTCCGCCGCCACCGCCTTTACCTCGCGCAGCACCTGCTTCAGGTTGGTGCCCTCGCGCGCGGAAAGAAAAATCAGCGGCGCGTAATCCAGGTACTTGAGCACATTGCGCAACTGCCGCTCAAAGATGGCTCGATCCGCGGGCGGCTTGCCGTCGGTGCGGCCCGACGTGACCGCGTCCCACTTGTTCACCACGATAATGACGCTGCGGCCGCTCTCGTGTGCGTAGCCGCCGATGGTCGCATCGCTCGATGTCACGCCCTCCGTCGCATCGATCACCAGCAACGCAACGTCCGCCGCTTCCAGGTGCCGGCGCGCCATCACCACGCTCAGCTTCTCCGCCATCAGGTGCGTCTTGCCCTTGCGGCGAATGCCGGCCGTATCCACAAACCGCAGCGCGCTGCCTTCAAACTCCACCACTTCGTCCACCGCATCGCGAGTGGTTCCCGCAATCGGCGAAACAATCGCGCGCGACGTCCCCGTTAGCGCATTCAGCAGGGTGGACTTGCCCACATTGGGCCGCCCGATGATCGCCACCGACGTCTCGTGCTGCTCGAACTCTCCATGCGTGCGAGTTATCCTGGGCTCCGCGCCCGCCAAACTACCCTCGCGTTGCTCTTCCTCAACCTCGTCAGTTGGCTGACTCGCTGGCTCGCTGGCTCGCTGACCCGCTGACTCCGGCAAGGCATCCGCAATCGCATCCAGCAACTCGCCGATGCCCTGCCCATGCTCCGCGCTCACCGGATACACCTCGCGCACACCCAGGCTGCGGAAGTTCTCCGCAGCCGCGGCCATCGCCTCGCCCTCCACCTTATTCACCGCAAGAAACACCGGCTTGCGGCCGCGCACCAGCATCCGGATCAGGTCATAGTCCGGGCTCGCCAGTTCCGTCCGCACATCCACAACCATCACCAGCGCATCGGCTTCTTCCAGGGCCACGCGCGCCTGGTTAAAGATCTCCGTCGGAATCAGTTCAGGATCATCGGGAATAATCCCGCCCGTATCGACGAGCCGGTAGCGCCGGCCTGCCCATTCGTACTCGCCGTAGATGCGATCGCGCGTGATCCCCGGCTCATCGCCCACAATGGACCGGCGGCTGCGCGTAAGGCGATTAAAGAGCGTCGATTTGCCGACGTTCGGACGACCCACAATCGCCACCAGCGGCAGTGCGGAAGCGCCAGGGCGCGTGGGGATCACGGATCTGCGATAACTCGGCAAGACATCTCTCCGCGCCGCGGACGCGGCGTGCTTCTTTCATTATCCGATGCGAAGATGAACCGGCGGCTCAGCCCTTGCGGCGATAGAGAATTTGGAACTCGTAGCCCTGGTTGGCGGGGAACAGCGCCGCAACGTGGCGAAGGCGCTCGGCCAGGGCCGGTGCCGCCAGCAGCGGATACTCGCGCTCCCGCAGATCGTGGTAGTCGAAATCTACCGCCATGGCCAGCATGTAGATGGCAAGCGCGTCAGAAAACGTCGAATCGATATAACTCCCGCGCGCGCGTTCGTCCACCACCCGCTGCCCGTTGCGGGTCTCTTCCGCCCGCCGCCGCGTCTCCCACGCGTCCTGGCTGGTCTCCCCGCGCACCTGCGCCTGCGCCTGCGACCACACCAGCGCGCCAAAGCTCTCCGGCACGCCTGCCGCATCCACAAAATTGTGCCCCACGTTAATAAAGAACTCGAACGCCAGCCCGAAGCGGTCTTCCACCAGTCGCGTCGATAAGAATACCGCCTCGGTACTGCCGAACGAGGCATTCCGGTGACAAACAGCCCGGTCGCCAAGATCCACCGTGTAAGTCGGCGCGATCATCGTCTCGCCGGTCTCCGCGATGGCGAGGGGCACAAAATAATACGCGCGACTCGTCAGCGCGGCGGACAGCGTGGCGGGGACGGCGCCCACCAGCCGTTCAAGGTCCGGGTCGGTGAGGCGGTTCTCGCCCCAGGCGGCATAGTGGATTCCATTGGGAGCCGTCGCCACCTCAACCTGGGTGGCCACTTTCTCCGCGTGCCATAGCTCGATCTGTGCGCTGGAGGCCATCGAATCTGTATTCTACGGCAAAAGGCCCGGCCCGGAACCTGCCCCCGTTGCGGACCGCGCTACACTAGGTGTGCAAGCCTGAGAAGGTTCCCCACATGCAATCTGCACACATCTCCCGTCCCGCTGGCCGTTCGGTATTCGGCTTTCCGCTGGAAGGCTTTGGCCTGTTCTCGTGCCTGCTGCTGTCGTTCGCGTCGGCGCTCATGACATTCTGCATTACCACCATGATCGCCATCTTCTCGCTGCTCGCCTGGAACTACGCCGGCCATCACTCCGTGGATTTTGCCGACACCTATCTCTATGTCGGCGCCCCCGCTTCGCTGCTGGTCCTCGCCATCGCGCTCCCGTACTTCCTCACGCTCTGGGTGCGCGCCAAGCTGCACAAGTAAGCTGAACCCATGCCCGTCCATGCGATTGCTTTGAACGATGTCACCGCCGCTCTGAACGCAGGCGATCCGGCGCAATTGCGCGCGTGGTGCGCCCAACTCGAAGCCGGCGGCGTGCTCTACTTTCCGCAAACGCCGCTGCCCATCCCCAGCGCAGATCTCAGCGTTCTCCTCGGCCAGCAGCAAACCGGCAGCAAGCTGCATAAGAACATCGCCTACAAGCCCAATCGCGACGAGCTGACCGGCGTCGACGCAAAGAGCGCCTCACCCCAGGCCGTCCAGCAGGTCCACGACATCATGCGGCGTTACTCGGGCAGTGTGAGCCAGTTCCTGGCCGCGTTCCTGGGGCCTTACAACCAGCGCTGGGTCATGGACTACGCCAGCTATCGCCCTCTTGAAGAACAGGGCCGCGATCTGGCCCTCCGCAAGCGCAACGACCTGCTGCATACCGACGCCTTCCCGACACGCCCCACCAAGGGCTGGCGCATTCTCCGCTTCTTCCACAACATTCATCCCACGCGCACGCGCGATTGGGTGGTCGGCGAAGCGTTTCCGGCCTTCGTTCGACAGTTCACGCCCAATCCGATTCCCATGCCCCGGCCGGACAGCTCTGCAGCGCGCGCGTTCAAATCGCTCGCACAAGGCACAGGTTTAGCCGGCCTCGTTCCGCAGTGGAAGCGCACCCCCTACGACGAATTCATGATGCGCCTGCATAACGCAATGAAAGAGAACGAGGCCTATCAGCGCGACTGCAAAAAGGAGCACTTCGAGTTCGCGCCCGGCTCAAGCTGGATGGTCTATACCGAAACCGTTCCTCACGCCGTGCTCGCCGGCCAATATGCCCTCGAACAGACCTTCCTCGTCGACCCCAACGCTATGGTCACGCCGGATTCCCCGCCCGTGCGCGTCCTCGAAAAGATGGCGGGCGCCAGGCTCGTCTAAGCACCGGGCCCAAACTGCAGGACCGGAATCCCATGATCCACTCAGTGCAAAAGGAAACAGCCGCGCCCAAGCGCGGCTGAAGCTTTCTACTCCCTATTCCCTGTTCCCTGCTTTTACACTCCCGCAGGCTTCGGATTCGCCGGATCGTACTGCGCCACTTTGATGCGCTTGGCCAGGCCCAGTTTTGCGAGAATCCAGATGCCCCAGAAGTTCGGGTCCACCTCGTACCACTTCAGCCCGTGACGCGCCGACACCGGATGCGCATGGTGATTGTTGTGCCAGCCCTCGCCGCCCGTGAGCAACGCCACCCACCAGCTATTCCGCGAGTCGTCCTTGGTCTCAAAACGCCGGCTGCCCCACATATGCGTCGCCGAGTTCACCAGCCACGTCGCATGCAGCCCCACAGTAACGCGCAGGAAACCGCCCCACAGCAGCATACCCACGCCATTGCGCCATCCGCCGAACGCCCATCCCAGGCCTAGCAGCAGCACGCCACTCAAAGTAATGGGGAGCCAATGGTATTTGCTCATCCACACGTGGAACTTGTCTTTGCGAAGATCGGGCGAGTAGCGGCCCAGGGCCTCGGTCTGCGCATGCATCGAATCGCCAAACAGGATCCATCCCGTATGCGCCCACCAGCCGCCTTCGTGCGGCGTGTGCGGATCGCCTTCGTGGTCGCTGAGCTGATGGTGCACGCGGTGCGTGGACACCCAGAAGATCGGGCCGCCCTCCAGTGCAAGCGTCGCGCACACCGTCATGGCGTACTCGATCCACTTGGGAACCGTGTAGCCGCGGTGCGTCAGCAGCCGGTGATAGCACATCCCAATGCCCACGTTGATTGCGAGCACATACAGGATCGCTGCCACAGCCAGCCGCTCCCAGCTGAAGAAGAAGAACGCCGCCAGCGCTCCCACATGGAAGGCCGCCATAGCGAACAGGGTGGACCAGTTCATTCCCTTGGGGACCGCGACAGCCCGGCCCATGCGGAAAGGTTCCCGCCCGGGAACAACATGCACTACAACCGACGCCGAAGAATCGGGCGCGCCGTGCAGCGGCTTGGAGGGAACAATGGTGTCAGTCTCAGGTGCGGAGATTACGGGTACAACAGATGCCATTCGGTAACTTTTCCTTGCGCGAGTGGCATAGACAGACCTCCACTCCTTACCTGATTGTAGCGTAGACCCGCATTATAGTCGGCTGAAATGGCAAAAAGCGCCCAACAGGAGTGACGAATTGCACTCAAACCGGTAAGAATGCGAGGCCTGGCGGCTTCCGGATAGCCCTCAGCCAGCAGCCCTCGCCGCCCCCAAGCTACTCGAACCGCAGAGCTTCCATCGGCTGCACCCTCGCGCCCCGGCGCGCTGGTATGGCGCAGGCCGCGAGTGCCGCCGCCGCAATCGCGGCCACACTCGCCGCGCAAAGCCACGGGTCGAGCGGTTTGACCCCGTAGAGAAGCATCGTGAGCAGGCGCGTCGAGGCCCACACCCCGCATGCGCCCAGCGCCAGACCGGGCAGAACCAGCCGCATCGCCTGACCCAGGATCATCTTCACCACGCCGCCCGGCGTTGCTCCCAGCGCCATGCGCACCCCAATCTCCCTCTTCCGCCGCACCACACCATAGTTAAGGACGCCGTACAGCCCAATGCCCGTCAGCGCCAGCGTCAGCAGGGCAAAGAAGCCCGCGAGCAACGCCACCATCCGTTCCCGCCCCATCGAACTCGCCACCAGCTCGCGCATCGTCACCGGCTTGTCCACGGCGATCGCCGGAGCAAGTTCGCGAAACGCATTCCGTACAGCGCTCACCGCTGTGCCCGGGTTTTGCGAACGAACCGCGAACTCCGCAAAAGGATTCCACAAGCCGCCCTGAAAGATGGATTCGTAGATCATCCGCGGGGCCTTCTGCCGCAGGTCGTTGTAAAGGGTGTCCCCCACAACCCCCACCACCCGCATCCTGGTCTTCTTGCCCATGCTGACCACGCCTCCCACCGCGTTGCCGCCGGGGAAGAAGTACTCTGCCGCACTGCGATTCAGAATGCACACCGTGCGATTCTCGCCGCTGTCATCGAGCGTGAATCCCCGTCCCGCCAGCATAGGTACGCCCATGGTGGCAAAGTAACCCGGCGACACCGTGAGCGTAGTAAGGTTGCCATCGGTCCGCACTCCGCCGCCAGGCGGCTGCGACGATACCTGCTCCATGTACGTCGCGCCTTCCAGCGGATAAGCCTGCGACACGCTCACACCTTCTACACCCGGCGTGTGCTCAATGCGATCCAGCAGCGATCGGATGAGCCCGCTGGGGGGCGCCATGTTCTTTCCGCTGTCCGTCTGCGCTGAGAAGTCCGCTCGCAAAAATGTGATGCCGCTGGTCCGGAAGCCGGGATCGATGGCCAGCAGCCGCGCCACCGTGCCTCCCATCAGCGCCGCAATCGTCACGATGACCAGCGACAAGGCAATCTGCGCGGGTACCAGCAACGCTCCCATGCGCGTGTGCCTGGCACCTGCGATGGACGCCTCACCCGCCTTGATATCGCTCGCCGGATCGAGTTTGCTCGCCCGCCACGCAGGCCACACGCCAGAAAGGATTGCGGTCAGGGCCAGAATGCCCAGTGTGAACAGCAGCACCACTCCATTGGGACCCGCGTTCAATTCCACCTGCTCGCCCCCGGATATCCCCTGCAAAAGCGCCAGCAACCCGCGCTCCGCTCCCCATGCAAACACTATCCCCAGCGCCCCGCCTGCCAGCGCCAGCAGTGCGCTCTCCCATATGAGCTGCACCGCGATGCGGCGGCGGCTCGCCCCAAGAGCCATCCGCACTGCCAGTTCCCGCCGGCGGCCCACCGCGCGCGCTGAAGCCAGCATGGCCAGATAAGCGCACGCCACCAGAAGCGACAGTCCCACCATGCCCTCAATCAGATAGAGAGGCTTTTCGTACTCCTGCCGCAGATAGGAGTAGCCGGTTCGCCCGGGAACCACGATGAGATGGGCCGCCGTTGCCTCGTTGAACTTGCCATTGTCGAAAAAGAAGAAGCGCAGGGTCTTCGCTTCCTTCAACTTTGCCTGGAACACAGCATCGAGTTGCGCCTGCGCTACCTGTGGCGACTCGCCATCCTTCAGGCGTCCCAGCAACGTGGTGTCGAACGAGCTCAGCGTGTGCAGCTTGAAGGGATCCACCATCTCCAGCGGCACATAGTAGTCCGGCCTGGAACCCACATGCACGCTGGCAAATCCCGGCTCCATCACGCCCACCACCACGCCCTTCGCCGCCGGCGCGCGCAGCGATGGCCCGAACTCCAGCACCCGGCCAACGACGTCCGAATCGGCCCCCATCTGCGTGCGCCAGTAGTCATAGCCAAGCACCACGGGATAGCCCTCCGCGGCGCCACCCGGCGTATTGTCAGCATCTTCGAGCAGTCGGCCCAGCGCCGCGTGCAACCCCAGTACACGCATGCAACCGCCGGTCAATGCGGCGGCGGGCACTGGCCGCGTTCCATTCGTGTCTCGCAGATTCACATCGGCATCCTGCCAGCCGCACATTCCCGTGAAGGCGGGCTGCGTGCCTTGGAGCGCGTCATAGTTCCCGTCGGAAACATTTGGGCTCGGCTTGCCCTTGCTGCCGCCGGCGCCGGAGAGCTGTACCTCCACTTGCACAATCTGATCCGGCCGGTACACAGGCAGGCTGCGCAGCAGCAACGCATAAAACAATCCGAAGATCGCCGTATTGGCGCCGACGGCCAGCGTCAGCGTCAACAGTGCCGTAACCGTATAGCCGGGGCTCTTGCGCAATTGGCGAAAGGCATACCGCACATCCTGCCCGATCCGCTCCAGCCACTCCCAGCCCCACGCTCCCCGGGTCACGTCCGCAACCAGCGGCCCATTGCCCATCTCGCGCATCGCCGCCGCCCGGGCCTCTTCGGGTGACTCCCCGCGCGCCACGCGCTCGGCAACGGCCATCTGCAGATGCGCCTCGAGTTCCTCCGCCAGATCGTCCTTGCGCCGGTCCCAGGTCCATGGCAGTCTCATGCCTGCTCCTTTCCCGGATCCATCAACGCGGCGATGGCCCCCACCATCTGCTGCCAGCGCTGGTGCTCCCGCGCCAGTTGCTCCTTACCCTTCGCGGTGATCGCGTAAAACTTCGCGCGCTGCTTGCTCTCCGTCAGCTTCCACTCCGACTTCACCCAGCGCTGCCGTTCCAGCCTGTGGAGTGCGGGATACAGCGACCCCGTCTCCACCTGCAGCAGTTCGCCCGATTTCAGGCGAATCACCTGCGCAATGCCATAGCCATGCATCGCCCCCCACTGCAGCGCCTGCAGAATGAGCATGTCCAACGTGCCCTGCAGCAGTTCAATCCGATTCTGGTACGCTTCCGGCTTCTTTCCCATACATGTAGGCAATCTACACCCATGGAAGTAGATTGTCTACTTCCTATCCCTTTTAAGATTGCGGGCTTTGCCGGTAGTGATCCGGATTAGTGGCTGCCCGGCTCGTACTCGGCCAGCGTCTTCCCTGTCTCGCGATCCAGCAGAACCACCGCACCGCGTTGCGCCGGCAATGTGAACTGAATACGCCCGTGCGTCACCGCGTCCTCGATGTCGATCTGCTCCGGCGCGAACTGCTCCGAAGAAAAGCTGTAGAGCACCGCATCCTTCAGCACCGTCGCAAACGCCAGCACCCCCGGCGATAGCGGCTTGATCTGCCGAAACGCCGGCGCAATCCCCACCTGCGTCATGGCATACGAGTACACCCGCGCCGCCGCCTCGTAGCCCTCGGCCAGTTCCACCGGATCGGAAGCCCAAAGAATCATCCCCTTACCGCGGCGAATCGTCTCCACACCGGCCCCGTCTGCAAACCGCAGAATGTCCGTCGGCGCCGTCTGCACCTCCGAGGGATAGCTGATCGCCACCGGCGTCGCCTCGCCCGGAATCGCCATGCTCGACCGCCGCACATCCAGCGTGACGGTCTGCGCATGCACGCCGAGTGCGCTTAGGCGATCAACCGGCTGCCAATGCTCGTCGTATTCCACCGGTCCCGTGATCAGCAGATGCCCGCCCGCATCCACATACGCCAGCAGTTGTTCCCACGCCTTCTGCGTAAGTGCCTCCGCGCCCGGCAGGATCACCAGCTTCGGCTGTCCCAGTTCCGCGATCCGATTCTCCGGCAGCATGCGCAGCGGTTGGTGATCGTAATACGCCAACGCGCGGACCGATTTCTTCAGCATGTTCGTCGCCAGGTCCCACTGCCCGTAGAGCTCTGCCTGCGACGCAATCACGGTGATCGCGGGCGGCTCCATGCCGGTAAAGCTCTCCCGATGCTGCGCGGCAAAGCGCGCCATCCCGCTCAGTACCGGCACCTCCGGCTTCTCCGTACCGTCCGGTCGCACCGCGCCAATGGGAATCTCATTGTCATTCGCCATCATGGCGTTCACGTTCCATACCCACTCGATGCCGCCCGCACCCTGCGCAAAGCTGATAGCCAGCTTGCGCTCCAGTTGCCAGGCCTCTTCGTCGGCGCTCAGCCGCAGATGATCGTTCATCGTCAGCCGCCGCTGCTCACCCATCTCCTGGATCAGCATGGGCTCGCCGGGCATCTTCGCCATCAGCCCGGCCCAGAGGACGCTATCGAAGTCCCACCACGCGTGCGTGCAGGTAAAGCTCACGTCGGGCGAAAAGAATGCCGGAGACAGACGGCCGGCCACACCGCCTTCGTCCTGCCCCACGGTGATGAGCTGCTGCGAGCCTGCGGTGCGGATCGTCTGCGCCTGGTGCTTCACCCAGTCGCGGAAGAAGGATTGCGTGAAGAGCTGATAGTCATAGACCTTGAGCGGGTTGTAGCCGCTGCGCACGCTGTCTGCCGCGAAGGCGCCCCACGCCGGCAGCGCGAATGGATCCTGCGCTTTCACCTCCGGCGCAATCGCCGTGGGCTTCGCTTGCAGCGCGCGGCCCTTCCCGAACGAAGGCTCCGACCACGCCGCCAGCAGCGCCGCCTGATCGGGATAGCGCTTCTTCAGCCACGCGCGCCAGGCAGCGTCTTCGTTCGGCTGGGGCACAGTGTGCCAGGCGTTCTCATTCGCGCTCGGCTCGTTGATCAGGTCCCACGCGAGATACGGCACGCCGTGAAACCTGCTCACAACGGAGTGCACGTAGCGATCCTGCCGCGCGCGCGCCTCCGCCCCCAGATACGGATGCCCCCCGCCAAACGCATCGGGCACAAACGCGAACAGATTGAACTGCACAGGCAATCCATTCCGGCGCGCAGTCATCAGAAACGCTTCAATGGAGCGCAGCGTGTGCTCGCTCATCGTGTCATCGGGATTCACCAGCAGCTTCCATTGCGTCCAGATGCCCGATCGCAGCATGTTCAGGCCGGCCCCGCGAATCTGCTTCATGTCCTCGTCCCACACATAGGGGTTCGGCTCGGCCAGGTACATGCGATCCACATCGCTCGACATATACGTGGTTCCCACCACCGGCAGCGGCTTGCCATCGAGCTCGAAGTAATCCGGTCCAACGGTCAGCTTCGGCCCGCCGCGCAGATACGCCAGATCGCGCATCCAGAAGCCGGTGCGGTAGGTCCACACCGCCTTGCCGCCACGGATGAGGCTCGCTTCCACGGTGTGCAAGCCTCTTCCCTGCGCAGCAGCTTGGGGCAGCGTGATGACGGCGCCTGCCGGAAAGGTGAACGACTGCGACTGGCCTTCGTCCGCGTGTGTCGTGATGCGCAGCTCATCCGCGTTCTGCGCCGCCGCGTGATCGCCCTGCGCAAACTCGAACTCCAGCTTCTCTCCCGGCGCAAACACCGCCATCTTCGGCCGCAGCGTGAAGCGGTCGTTCCGCCGCAGCGCCAGTGTCTGCAGCGCAGCCAGCAGCTTCGGATTCTCAAACGCGCCCGACGCGCCATCGCACGCCAGAAAGATCCAGCGCCCGCCGGTGAACCGCTCCCCCACGTGATCGATCAGAAACGCTGGCGCAGCCAGCTTGTGCCCATCGCGCTCGCCCCAGGCGATCGTCGTCAGCCATGCGTCTTCGTTGCCCGTGCCCCCCATGTCGCGCGGCACTCGATCCGTCACGCTCAGGCGCACTACGGGGCTGAACCCGCGCTTCCATGCAAACGGCGCGATCTCGGCATGGATGTCGGGATTTGCTGCGAACTGCAGCTCGTTCGATCCGGGCGTCTCCTGGTAGTCGTGAATGAACAACTCCAGCGACTCCGCCACGTCCGGTTGGCGCAGCTTCCATTCCGCGCCATCGCGATAGGCCGCGCGCGTAAACGGCTTGCCGCCCAGCACCATCAGATTGCCGCCGCGGTCGAGATACTTCAAAATCGCCGGCCACGCGGCCTCGGGATACGCCGAGCCATACGGCAGCACTAGCAGCGTGGTCCGCGCGTCAACCAGCGCACCGGGCAACTGGGCCGCATTCACCGCGCGCCCATCCTTCAGCCCGCGCGCGATCGCCGCCGGCGACACCGCGCCGGTATCGACCGTGGGAAACCCCGGCTCGTTGAAGATCACAGTCGATTGCGCCGGCACAAACTGCGCGACGAAGAGAGAGGCAAAGGCAAGAACAAGACAACGAATCACGCGCGGCATAAACCCTCGAAGTGCAACATCCTGTGCAGCAGAAACCGCACAAAGAGTAGCATGCACTCGCGCTTGTCTTGTTTGAGTACACTTCAGCGTTGCCGCACGCCGTCGCGGCAGCTAGACTGCTCTCCGTATCGATAAAGGAGCCCGCTTGCGTATTCCCCGTCTATGTCTCTGTGGTCTCATTGCCATCGGCATGGCAGCGTCCATGCACTCGACTGCACAGTCTGCCACCCAACTGCCGCCTCCGCCGCATGCCAAGGAGATCCACCTCAAGCACGTGCTCGTCATCGGCGAGACCAAAGGCTGGGAGCACGACTCCGTCACCGACGCCATGGTCACCATCTACGAGCTCGGGCAGCAGTCGGGTCTGTGGGACACCACCATTCGCACCGATACCGAACTGCTGACAAAGAAGAACCTTGGCCGCAACGCCAAAAACATCGACTACTTCGATGCCATCGTCTTCGCCAGCACCACCGGCGAACTCGACATGGACGCCAGCCAGAAAAAGGACTTCATCTCCGCCATCCACGACGACGGCAAGGGCTTCGTCGGCATCCACGCCGCCCTCGACACCAACTACACCTGGCCGGAGTACGGCGAGATGATCGGCGGCTGGTTCGACCAGCATCCCTGGTTCACCTTTGAAGCGCCCATCATCAACGAGGACCCAAGCTTCCCCGCCGTCCGCCACTTTCCCCACGAGTTCGTGAAGTTCGACGAGATCTATCAGCCCAAGGACTGGTCGCGCGACAAGGTCAACGTCCTGCTCAGCCTGGACGCCACCAAGCTCAACTACGCCAACAACCCGCGCATCCACCGCCAGGACCACGACTTCGCCGTCGCCTGGTCCAAGATGTACGGCAAGGGCCGCGTCTTCTACTCCACCCTGGGCCACACCGAAGAGTCCTGGCAGGACCCCGACATCCGCACGATGTACTTCGAGGCCATCAAGTGGGTGCTGGGCATGACCGAGGGCAGCACCGCTTCGCATCCGCGCCCCGCGGGACAGATGCCCTAGCGCTTTGCCCAGACGCGAAAACGCCACTCCAATCGGAGTGGCGTTTCAGCAAACCTGCCCAAGTCACTGGCCTCCCGGAATCGTCTGCGGGTGGTTCCCGCTTCTCTCGAGGTCCCGGCCGGTTTCGGCTCGTTGGCGTAACTCTTGCCGGGGTCCCGTGTTCTTGGCCGCTGGATCTTGTCCTGCAGCCTGTACATCACTGGCACCCTACATATAGCAATCGGCGTGCCGTTTGCTCGGTCTCGTCCTATCAACCATTTGGATGATTTCCCTCGGAGAGACTCAACGAAATCTGGAAGTTTGAGCCCAATCTATTCCACAAAACCATAGATTCACTGCTGGCACCGTGGGCAATAATGCGTGCTCCTCCCCGCCACAATCACCTTTCGAATCGGCTCGCCGCAACTCCGGCAGGGCTCGCCAGTTCGCTGGTAGACGCAGTGCTCAAGCTGAAAGAAGCCCCGCACGCCCTCGGCATCCACATAATCCGACACCGATGAGCCGCCCAGCCGGATCGCGTGCCGCAGCACCTCCACCAATGCCGCCCTCAGACGCTCCAACTCCGCCCGTGTCAGCCGGCCGGCGGCACGGCGCGGCCTGATCCCCGCCCGAAACAGGCTCTCGTCCGCGTAGATGTTCCCCACACCCGTCAGCAATGTCTGATTGAGCAGCGCGGCCTTGATGGCGAGCTTTCGCCCGCGAAACAAATTCGCAAACTCCTCGGCGCCCACGCTCAGGGGCTCTTCCCCCGCCGCCTCAAATCCTTGTTGCTTTTGAAGTTCCCGAAACTCCAGCCGCCCAAACCGCCGTGGATCCAAAAACCGCAGCTCGCGGCCGCTGGCCAGACCAAGCCGCGCATGCGTATGGGCCTCCAGAGGCGCTTCCGGCCGCGTAACCAGCAGCCGCCCGGTCATGCCCAGGTGCACAATCCATTGCGCGTCCGGCTCGCCGCCGCGTTGCCGCCCCAGTTCCAACACAATATGCTTCCCGGTGCGATGCACGAAGAGAATCGTCCGCCCCTCCAGCCCGGCAGCCTGGCGCCGTGCCGGCGTCTTGAACGGTTCGCGATGGGAACTGAACCAGACTTCGGCGATGCGGTCGCCGCCGACCCGCGCGTCCACACCTCGCGCGATCGTCTCCACCTCGGGAAGCTCAGGCATGAGCCGATTGTAAAGTGCGTGGAACCCTCGTCAGCGACGAACCGCCTTGGGGGCCAGCTCTTCCTCGACGTCGCTGCCCAGCAGAACCTCTTCGATGCCCCACCTGCGCAGATGCACGATACCAAGCCCCAGACCGATCAGGAAAACGGTGATGGAGGACCCCTCAAGCAGCGTAAGCGCGCGGTCCTCTTCCTTGGTCTGGTACACAACTACACCATTGATGCTGCGCGGAAAAATCCTCGACTCTGCCGGAATCGGCATCCTGGGAAGGGACGCAAAGTAGGTAGTGGAAACCCAGCCGGCGCCGATCACTCCGGCCAATCCCGGAAGCAGGAAGAGAAGAGCGAATAACCTCAGCGCTTCCCCTGGACGGCGCTTGCTCATCGCGCGAACCTCGGTGCTCCGGTCCAGCGCTTTGGCGAGCCAGCGGAAATACCGTCCGCGGCAAACAGCTCTCATGCGCAATGGAGATCCGGACGGGATCAGGCCGAGCGTCGCGCGCCTGCTCAGCACTCCAGCGGGGGAAGTCCTGCGATGAGTATAACGCCGGAGAAACCTGGACAGTCGCCCGGAAGTTGGTAGGTTAGATCGGCTTTCCCGAATCGGACTGGAGAAGCGCCCTCAACTACCCATTGTTTTCGGCGACCAGTTCGTCATCTTCGCTGCCCGTCAGCGCCTGCGCAATGCCCCATTTGCGCATGTACACCAAGCCAAGCATCAGCCCCACAGCGAAGATACCCACAGAGGCATCCTCCATCATGCTTAGCTTGCGATCCTCCGCGACGGTCTGGTACACAATCACGCCGTGAATATCCCGCGGGGTCATCCTGAACTCCGTTGGAACCGGCATTCGCGGCAATGTCTCAAGGTAATTCGTGGATACCCAGGCCGAGACGATCAGGCCTCCCAGGCCCGGCAATAGGAAGAGAAGTGCGAAAAAGCGCAAGACCCCAAGCTGATGGCTGTTCATACCCGTGGACCCCTCAACAGCAGTTTTTTCACCGCGCCGTCCTCGGCGTTCTCGTGTGGAAGGTCGCAGGGAGAGCGATCTTCCGTCCCGGAGACATCTCCGGTGTAAACCGACATCGGATGCGACACTACTTGGGGAAGGAAGAATTTCAGCCTAAGTATAGACCGATTCGCCCTCGCCAGCGAGCGATCTTTGGGCACTCGGAATTCTGGCGAAGACGAGATAACCGTAGTTACCTTACGATAGTTACCAATCTACTCAAAGCATGTTCCGGAGGACAGTTGCGGCGCGCTCAGTGCTGCTCGTCCGGGGTGCGAATCTGGCTTACCTCGAAACTGACAATCTTCCAGTTGCCATGCGCATCGCGCACGTATACCCGCGTATAGCGGTAATCGCCGGAGAGTTCGCCTTCGGGGGTGGTCCCTTGCACTACGGCCTTCGATGTTACCAGCGCCGTATGCCCGTAAAAGCGCACCTTGCGGTCCGTTACCTCAATGGAATTGAAACGCACGGCGCCGTCGCGGAGGTTCTCGAGTGTCTGTTCCTTCGATTGCAGCGTGCCGTTTGCCGTAATCGCCGTATAGTCATCGGCGAGCAGGTTGTCGAGCGCCTGCACATTGCGGTGCAGGACTGCCTCCTGCCACAAATCCTCCAGATGATCGATCTCATGCCGGATCTCGTGGCGTTCGGCGCGCGGCATCCCGCGCTTCTGCTGCCCGGCAAGGGCAGACAGACCGGGCGTGACAAGCAACGCCGCAGTGCAGACAATCAGGCTGAAACGCGTGGCGCGGACCAGAGGCATAAGCGCGTATCGGATAGTAGCCTCGTACCTGCATCTCGGTCAATCGAGCCACGATGAAAATCTCGAACAACCTCTCAGCCGATCGCGATCGGCTGCCACCCGAGTATGCCCGTTGGACGCGCCGCCCGCCTAAACGAGAGCCACCAGGTCTTCGCGCGCACGCTCGCGCATCTTCTGGTACAGCCCGCCTACCGCGTATTTCTTGAAATGCTCCGAGTGCCGATGCGCTTCCGCCGCCGCATCATCGCGGTACTGCTCGTAAATCAGCACGGTATCGGGATCACCCTGCACGCAATGCGGAACATAGGTGATACAGCCAGGCTCCTGGCGGGATGCCACCGCCAAAGCGCGCAGCATCTCCGCAATCTCGTGGCGATCTTCCGGGGGAAAAGTCATCCGAACAGTGAACGCGATCATCCGGGGAATACCTCGTCGGCTACTACTCTACGATCAGGCCTAACGGTGAATTTCGTCGAGGGCCGCGGCGAACTCCGGCAACACCATGGTCTGGCCGCGATCCGGGCCGGTCGAAACCATTCCGATCTTCGCCCCGCTCTCCCGCTCCTGGAAGCGCAGATACTCGCGCGCCGCAGCCGGCAGCTTCTCGAAATCGGTGATGCCCTCGGTCGATGCGCGCCAGCCCTTCAGCTTGGTATAAACCGGCTTGATGGATTCAAGCCCGCTCACGTCGGCGGGAACTTCGTCCGTGACCTTCCCGTCGATCTCGTATCCCACGCACACCGGAATCTCTTCCAGCTCGTCCAGCACGTCCATCTTGGTCACCACCAGCCACTCCGCACCGTTTACCTGGTTCGAGTAGCGCAGCAGCGGAATATCCAGCCAACCGCAGCGCCGGGGCCGCCCGGTCACCGCACCGTACTCGTTGCCGCGCGCGCGCAGATGATCCCCAATCCCGTCGTGAATCTCCGTCGGGAACGGCCCTCCGCCCACGCGCGTCACATAGGCCTTGGTCACGCCGATCACGGTCCCAATCTGCGTCGGCCCCACCCCCGTCCCGGTCGACGCGCCGCCCGCCGTGGCCGACGACGAAGTCACAAACGGGTACGTGCCGTGGTCGATGTCGAGCATCGTCCCCTGCGCACCCTCGAACATCACGCTGCCGCCCTTGTGCAGGACATCGTTCAGCAGGCGGCCGGTGTCCGTGACGAACGGCGCCACCTGCTCGGCGGCCGCGGCGTACTCGTCGTACATCTTCGCCGGGTCCAGCGGATCGGTGCCGAACAGCGCATGCGCAATCGCGTTCTTCTCCGCGCAGGCCGCTTCAATGTGGGTCTTCAGCAACTCGGGATGCAGCAGGTCCACCACGCGCAGGCCGCTGCGCGCCATCTTGTCCTCATAAGAGGGCCCGATCCCCCGGCTGGTCGTTCCGATCTTCTTGCGCCCCGGCGCGCTCTCCGCCGCCAGCTCGATCATGCGGTGATAGGGCAGAATGACCTGGGCCCGGTTGGAGATCTTGAGCTGCGCGTCCACATCCACGCCCAGCGACCGCAGCTTCTCCACTTCCTTCAGGAAGGCGATGGGGTCCAGCACTACGCCATTGCCGATCACACCCATGCACTTCGGGCGCAGCACGCCGCACGGAATCAACTGCAGCACAAACTTCTGCTCGCCGATAATGACGGTGTGGCCCGCATTGTGCCCGCCCGCGTACCGCGCCACGGCCCGGAACCGCTCGCTGAGCACGTCCACAATCTTGCCCTTGCCTTCATCGCCCCACTGGGCGCCCAGAACCACTGCCGTCTTTGCTCGCATCACCGTCTCTCAAAAAGTTCTAGAACAGGGCACAACTCTGGCCGCGCCCAGGCACGTGCGCTCCAACCCTGCGTCCACACAAAAAAGGCGCGGCACGCTTCCGCCACGACCCTCTTCGATGATAAACCCTGCCCAGGTCCAGCCCTGTGGCCGCCAACACAACACTTCCCCGCTGTTCGGACACACCTGTCTCCCCACCCGCGCCAATCAGTCTGCTTTTGGGAAAATCGCCGTCCGCTACGCCGTCGCGCCCGTCTCCGCCACAGCCACCTTCGGCTCGTGAGACATGAAATCCAGCGCCCGAATCAGATAGCGCTTCAGGTCGCGGCGGTGCACCACCGCATCCAGAAAGCCCTTCTCCAGCAGGAACTCCGACCGCTGGAAGCCCTCCGGCAGCTTCTGCCGAATGGTCTGCTCGATCACGCGCGGCCCTGCAAATCCAATCAGTGCGCCGGGTTCGGCGATATTGAGATCGCCCAGCATGGCAAAGCTCGCCGTTACCCCGCCGGTCGTGGGATCGGTCAGCACGCAGATATACGGCACCTTCGCGTCATCCAGCTGCGCCAGCGCAGTGGAGATCTTCGCCATCTGCATCAGGCTCACAATGCCTTCCATCATGCGCGCCCCGCCCGACGCCGCCAGCACGATCAGCGGCCGGCGCGTCTCGCGCGCCCGATCCACGGCACGGGCAATCGTCTCGCCCACCACGGCGCCCATCGAGCCACCGATGAATCCATACTCCATCGCGCTCACAACCACGGCGTGAGGCCCCAGATTGCCCAGCGCATTCAGAATCGCGTCATCCAGGCCGGTATCTTCCTGCGCTTTCTTCAAACGCGATTTGTAAGGCTTCAAGTCCACAAAATTCAGCGGATCGGTTGAGCGCAGCCCGCCGTCCACAAGCTCGTACCCGGGCTCGAGCAGCAGATCCAGCCGCTGCTTCGCACCCATCTTGAAGTGGTGCTGGCACTTGGGACAGACGTTCAGGTTCGCCGCCAGCTCTTCTTTCCAGATTGGCTGCCGGCACCCGTTGCACTTCACCCACAGCCCATCCGTGCGCACGCGGCGGTCATCGGGCTGCGACGGCCCCTCGTAGTCTCCGCTCTCTCGCTTGAACCAGGTCATAGCCAGTAGCCATTGTAAGGGATCAGGTGTCAGGTTACAGGGGTCAGGGGGCGGGTGACAGGAGGGAGGCCGAGGGAAAAGTCAAAAAGGTGGGAGCGCCGTTGTGTCTGTCACCTGTCACCTGAAACCTGAAACCTAGTACTCGATTCCCCGCTGCGCCAGAATGCCCTTCTGATACGCATGCTTCACCTCGCGCATCTCCGTCACGGTGTCGGCCAGTTCCACCAGCAGCGGGTGCGCATTGCGCCCGGTCAGGATCACATTCACCATCTCCGGCCGGTCCCGCAGCGTCTCCGCCACCACCGCCGGGTCCAGCATCCCGTATCCAATCGCGTAGTTGATCTCGTCCAGCACCACCAGGTCCCACTCGCCGGAGAGGATCGCGACGCGCGCCTCTGCCCAGGCCTCCTCCACCATGCGAATGTCCTCGGGATCGGTCTCCGCGCCGCCCACCTTCACGAACCCGCGCCCCATCTGCTTCAGCACAAAGTTGTCGCCGAACGGCTTCACCGCATCCAGCTCGCCGTAATGCCACGAGCCCTTGAGAAACTGCAGCATCAGCACGCGCATGCCATTGCCCACCGCCCGCAGCGCAGTGCCCAGGGCGGCGGTAGTCTTGCCCTTACCCGGCCCGGTGTTGATGAGGATCAGTCCTTTGCGAGATTCCATAGCAGGTGTCAGTGATCAGTAGTCAGTGATCAGACTACAGGACTGCAAAACGTGTGCGAGCGCGCTCTGACCGGCGATTTGATCTCGTCGCGAAATTCTTCGATGCAATTTCATGGAACCGCACGACGTCAAATTTGCATCGCGGCTCCAACCCACGACCCACGACCCACGACCCACGACCCACGACCCACGACCCACGACCCACGGCTCACGGCTCACGGCTCACGGCTCACGGCTCAATGCCCGCAATGGTACGGATGTCCCGCCAGAATCGTGCACGCCCGGTACACCTGCTCCGCCACCACCACCCGCGCCAGCGCATGCGCCAGCGTCATCGGCCCCAGGGACAGCAGCAGCCGCGCGCGCTTGCGCGCATCCTCGCTCCACCCGCTCGCCGGCCCAATCGCAAACACCAGATGCTGCGCGCCTTCATCGCGCCGCGCGCCCATCCAGCTCGCGAATGCCTCCGAGCTCATCTGTTTGCCGCGGCTGTCCAGCAGAATAGCGATCGCCGGCGTTCGCCCCTGCTGGCGATCGAGCCAGTCCAGGAACGCATCCTCACTCTTCGCAATCGTCGCTTCGCAGGGAAAGTACGCCTGCATGCGCTGCATGTACATGCGCGTCAGCGCGTCGAACTCGTCGCCGGCGGACGGCCGCGCCCCAATGGCTGCAAGCGTAATGCGCATCCAGTCGAGAATAGCGCAGCGCAAGCCCCGGCCGGCGCACTGACGGCCGGGACCTCGCCCAGCACTACTTCTTCAATTCGTTCAGAGCGGCCAGCACTTCCTTGGAGTGAACCGTCGGATTCACCCCCGTCCACACCTTCACAATCTCGCCCTTGGGGTTGATCAGGAATGTGTTGCGATTCGCAAGGATCATGCTGCCGTAGTGACCCAGCGAGCCGTACTCATCCACGACTTTGTGGTTGGGATCGGCGAGCAAGTGGAACGTGAGCCCGTCCTTGGTGCAGAACTGCTTGTGGCTTTCGGTGGTGTCGACGCTCACCCCCAGAATCACGGCGTTGTCCGCCTCGTACTGCTTCAGATCGCGCTGAAAGTTGTGCGCCTCAATCGTGCATCCCTGCGTCATGTCCTTGGGGTAGAAGTAGAGCACCACCCACTTCCCGCGAAAGCTCTTCAGCGAAATCTGCTTGCCCGTCTGCGAGGGAAGCGTGAAGGTGGGAGCCTTCTGGCCCACGCTGGGCATAGGCTCATCCGCTGCACGGCAGGGAAGAATTGCAGTGGCAAGAAGCGCGGCCAGCGCGCAAGCCTTGATGACGTGTTTCATGTGGGGACCTCCGGTTTAAGGGACGATGGAACGTGGGTAAATGACGCACAGCTTGCCTAGGCGACCGGAAGGTCGATCCTGCAAACAACCATCGGAAGCCCCGGCAAACGGCTCTGCAGAAACATCAGCCCGTGACAGGCGGTTTCAGCGATGTTTCGTCGAGGGTGACTTCGGACGAGGCGTCGATGGCTTCATCGATCTCGGCGCCCTGCTCCGGATTCGCCGATTCGTCGAGTTCGCCGGTGACCGGCGGCTTGAGAGAGTCGAAAGAACTGTCGTTCATAGAGACCTCCGCATTGATTGAATTGGGGACTGCTTGAATTGGGGACTGCTTCAGGGCCGGGGAACAGATGCCCCGATTATCCGCGCCGAACCGCGACAATGGCAATCTTTTCCTGGTTGGCCCGCCGCAGCAGCGCTTCACGGTCGAACAGCAGCGTCCGCCCGGCCTCCACCGATAGACAGGTTGCGCCCGCCTGCAGCATCGCGTCCAGCGTGCGCATGCCGATCACCGGCACATCGAACCGCATGTCCTGGTTCGGCTTGGCCACCTTGACCACGGTAAGATGCCGCCGCAGCGTGGACGCCTCGCCGGGCGTCTCCTCCTCAAGCGAGCCCATCAGCGCGCCGGCACGCTCAATGGCCGCGTCGGTGCCCTCCATCGCCTCCACGGCCACGCAGGCCTGCGCCGCCACCACCACCGTCTGGCCTATGTCGAACCCCGCCACAGCCCGCGCCACGCTCAGCCCGTACTCGATGTCCTTCCCCTCGTCCTCGTCGGGCGCGCGCTCCGTCAGCACGCCTTCTTCCGCCAGCAGCGGCTCCAGAAACGCCGTCGAGCTGATCAGCTCAATTCCCTCGTCGGCCAGAACCTTGGCCACCGCGCCCAGCAGCATGTCCGTGTTGCGCGTGCGCAGATTCAGCAGCAGCTTCGCCAGTCGCCAGTCCGGCCGGATCGAAGAGAAGATCTGCTTGTGCTTCACCTGCCCGGCCATCACCGCACGGCTTACGCCGCTCTTTTGAAACGTCTCGATCAGCTTCGACAATTCGCCCAGCGACAGCCAGTGCACCGCAATCCCGGAATCATGCGCCGCGCGTTCTTCAATCTCACGGTCCGTCTCCTCGCGAATGGCCGCCACCACTACCGGCAAGCCCTGCGCACGTGCGGCATCCAGGATCAGGAACGGAAAACGGCCGTTGCCTGCAATCAGCCCAAGCTTCATCGCCACTCCCCACTCCCCTAGCCAGCCGTCCCCATCGCGCTCGCTCAGCGCAGCCGCGCCCGCACCTCGGGCCGAATCAGATACAGGAAGAACACGAAGTTCAGCAGTCCCTGCAAAATAAACGGCAGTTGATGCTGCACGGTAAAAGCCCACAGGTTGTACATCGAGATCAAAAACACGGCGGCCAGCGCCAGCGCCCATGCCCAGCGAAACGACATCAGCAGTCCGCCGCCGGCCGCGAGAAACAGCACCGGGAAGGCCACGTACAGCTTCGGATAGTGGCCGCCCGCCACCCCCAGCACCAGCACTCCAGCCAGCAGAAACAGGTAGAGCGCAATGGCGGCCACGCCGGGCGCGGGCAGGCGCGATGCTACGGGCGGTGTTGGGCTCTCAGGCTCGGTCATAGCGTGTGCAGATAGGCGAGCAGGTCCTGCAATTGCTGGTCAGTGAGCGGCGTGGGCGTCATCATGCCGCGCCCATGCAGAATTACGTCGGTCAGATTGTCATTCGTCGGCGGCATTCCCGATGGCATCGCCTTCACCTTCGTAATCGCCTGCAGGCCGGGACCATGCAACCCCTGCGTCGTCGTCGGATAATGGCAGCGCGCGCAATCGTGTTGAAACACCGCTGCCCCGCGTGCCTCCTGCGGCGTCCACTGCGACGACGGCTTCGAAGGCGGCAGCGAACGGCAGGCATTCAGGCCCGCGGCCACGGCCAAAGCAAACATAAGGCACAACCAGCGCAATCGCATCAGCTTCATCATACCGGGCTGCGCCGCACAATTCGTCTGCACGGCCGCGGCCTTACTCCGTAGCTGCGATTGCTTCCGCAATGCGATCCATCGCGCGATGTTCGGCATTGCTCCCCGGCCGGCGGTTGTTCACAAGTATCGAGAACGCGAGCGTCTTTCCGCTGGCCGCCGTCATGTACCCCGAAAGCGCGAAGCTCTCGTTCAGCGTCCCCGTCTTCCCCCACAACCTGCCCTTCAGCGGAGACTCTCTGAACCGATACGCAAGCGTGCCATCCACTCCGGCAATCGGCAGCGTCGCGCGCCACTCTGCGCCCCACGGCTGGTGCGCGGCATAGGTCAGCAGCTTCGTCAACGCGCGCGGCGCAATGCGATCGTCCATGCTCATCCCCGAGCCGTCGTAGAAGAAAAAGTCCTTATCATCCACGCCCGCGTTCACCATGAACTGCCGCACCACGCGCGTGCCTTCCGCAAAGCTCCCCTCGGTTCCAAACACCTCGCCCAGCAGGCGCAGATAGAGCTCGGCATGCAGGTTCTGGCTGGTCTTGTTCGTCCACACAATATCCTGCGCCGCGGGCACCGAGGTGCGCGTCGCCAGCACCTTGCGTCCCTCGAGCGGCGCCGCCACCGACGCAAGATCCGCCCGCGCCAGCGGCGGCGAAATCGGCAATTCACGCTCCGCTTCAAAGCTGCCCGTATCGATCGAGTAGCGATGCGCCGACGTGGCCGTCCCCTGCACCGTGATGCCGCGCGCCTTCAGCGCCCGCAGAAATGCCGTCGCCGTGTACTCCGCCGGATCGTCCATCGCCATCGGCGCGTGCACGCCGTTTGCCGGCGCGGTGCCGTAGGCCCGCACCAGCCGGCTTCCTGGCAGCCGCTGAATCCCGGGCTGCGCCGCCTCACCCGCCGGCGCCATCGTCATGTCGTTCTCCAGAACGTAATAATCCACATTCGGATTCCACATCGCCTCGGTCGCCTCCGCCTTCTGCCCATCCGGAGCTCCCGTAATCGTCAACTCAATCTCGTTGTCGTTGAACGTGAGCGCCGAAATCGGCGCGCCGTAGCCCCACTGTAGATCGTCCCAGGCCCACGACCCTCCCCACGGCTCGTCGATATAAAAGCTGTCATCGCCCACCACGTTCCCTGCGATCGATCGCACGCCCGACTGCATCACCTCCTGCGCCAGCAGATTGATCACCTCCATCGCATCCGGCGGTGGTGGAGGCGGCGTGCCCGGCGGCGGAGGCGTTGCCGGCGGCGGCTGGTACGGATACTTCCGCGGGCCGAGCGTCGGATCCCCCGCGCCCAGAATCACCAGATCGCCGTGCAGCGTGCCGGCCGCGTCGATGGTGCCCGATGCCACAACGTTCGTGGTCCACGTCAGCTTGTCCACCGGCAGCAGCGCATACATCGCAGCGGTGGTCAGCAGCTTGGCATTCGATGCCGGCGTGAACAGCTTGCCGTCGTCATGCGCATACAGGGTCTGCCCGTCCAGCGTCGTCACGCTGATGCCGATATTCGCGTGCGCCAGCGCCGGTTCGTCCAGAATCGCGTTCACGCGTTCGGCGATGGAACTTCCCCGCGCCACCGCATGGGGAGTCCGGCCTGCGCGATGCGCCTGCGCATGCAACATCGAGACAGGCATGAAAAACAGCAAACCGGCCGGCAATAGAAAAGTCCGCAACGCACGCATGGCCGGAGTGTAGCAGGAGCCGCACTTCTCCCCCTGCGCTCGCCGAAAAAATCGAGTTCCTGTCCGACTCATTGCAGGCCCGTAACGGCGCCGCAATCCAAAAAAAAGCTGTCCCAGGCCACAGAAATTGGGCCTGGAACAGCGCCGCCTCCCCCCGAGGCAGCATATGCGCGTCTGAAAACCTCGACGGGACCAATTCGCCTGCGGTTGCGCGTACTCGCGATTTTTTTTATTGCGGAGCAACCCAGGCTCGCACCGCTGCTCCCCATCCCAACCAGCTACTCGTCGATGCGATAGATCCGCACGCTCTTCGGCGGCACCTCCGCCTCCAGCCGCAGATGCGTTCCCGTGCCGCTCTCCGTTGCGCCCGTCGTGATCTCGCGAATCGATTGCGCCGGCCGCTCCAGCTCCCGCGAGAACTCCACATGGGCCGGCTTCTCTCCATGATTGAAGAAGAACACCAGCCGTCCGCGCGCCGCCTGCATCTGCCGCAGTTCAAGTAACTGCGGAGCCTGCAACGCCGGCGCAGCGATGCCCGCCCACTGCATCAACAATCCCGCCAGCGGATTCATGCTCATCGGATGCAGATAATTCTCCTGCCCCGCAAAGCTGCCCAGCACAATCGCGCTGCCCTTCTGGTACGAGTTCTCGTACGCAATGGGCGTTCCATCCGCCAGCGTCGCCACCACCTTCGCCGCGCCGCCCTCCGGCTCGAGCTGCTCGTCGAATGTCATCGTCTTGAAGTGCTGCGCGCCCCATTGCACGTCGAACTCGCCGCCGGGAATGATCTGCTTCTCGCGCACCCCCAGCATCGCATCCCACCCGAACCCCGGCACCCGCGCCTGCGCATGCCCGCGCTCGTCGATCCAGCCCGGCCGCGCCTCCACAAACAAGTGCCCGCCCCCCGCCACATACTTCTGCAACGTGCTCGCCTCGTCCTCGGTCAGCATCAGCGGATACGGCACAATCACCAGCTTGTACTGCTCCAGATGATCCTCCGCAAGCTCGCGCGAGCTCAGCACATCCAGCGGCACATTGCGCTCGAAGAACATCCGGTGATAGCCCGCAATCGCCTGGTGCATCGCCAGCCGGTTGCTCTCGTCGTATCCGCCCACCAGCGGCGCCAGCGGGCTGAACACCACCGCCGCCTCCGCCTGTTCCGCGTGCGCCCGCAGCAGCAGATCCTGGTTCGCCGCAATCGCCTTTGCAATCTCCCCCGCATGCCGGCTGCGGTCCGTCAGCGTGCCATCCAGGTGGATCATCCCGTAGCCGCCCGACTCGTACCCCGAGCTCATGGGATAGAACGCGTAGTAGTTGATGGCCTTTGCGCCCCGCGCCACCATCCCCCACGTCCACATCTCCAGATCGCTCGCCGTCACCGGCGAACCCACCACCGTTCCGTGAATCCCATATCCGCTCTGCAACTCGCCCACATAGAACCCGCGCCCCGCCGTCATGCTGTTGGTCAAATCCATCGCCAGCACACGCCGCTCCAGCGTCCAGTTGTACTTCTCCGCCGTGAGCTTGGGATAAAAGCTCGTTCCGAAAAAGTCCACCGAGTCCTTCATCAGGTAATCGTCCGTCGGATCGTAAGGATCGGCCAGCGTACGCACCAGCGGCGACGGATTCGGCGCGTGGCTCGTCGTCACATGATTCGGATCGATCGCCTTCACCGCGTCGTTGCGCATCTTCAGGTCTTCGGCCAGCTTGTAGCCGTAGTACACGCGCCAGTCCATGAAATCCGTGTAGGTCAGAATCGTCCCATACCGCGGCGGTTCCACCTGGCTCCAGTCCGTGAATGTGCGATGCCACGCCGTATTCAGCCGATCCAGCGTGCCGTACTTCTGCTTCAGCCACTCGCGAAAACGCGCCATGCTGTGCGGGCAATAGCAGAACATCGGCTCCGACTTGTAGCCGATCCGCGCCCAGTTCAGCGCCGCCGGCTCGCTCCACAAATCCCACCCGTAGAACGCGGGACTCTTGTCCGCATGCCGCGCCACCTCCTGATAAAAATTCAGAATTGCCTTGCGCACCCCCGGATGATCGAAGCAATACCCCGGCGCAGCCTGCGAAGGAATCGGCTGCCCATCCTGCGCCGCGTAGCGCCCATCGGGATACTTCGCGCCAACCCACTCCGGCGCCGAATCCACATACACCTGCACAATCACCTTGAGCCCCGTCTCCTGCGCCAGCTTCAGCAGCAGGTCCAGATTCTCCAGGTGATACTCGCCCTCGCGCGGCTCGCCCGTGTTCCACTCCACCCACGTACGCACCGTGTTGAAGCCGAGCCCCTTGATCTTCTCCAGATCGGCCTTCCACTCCCGCGGCGAATCCGCCGTAACCGGCTCAAGAATCGGCGGCCGCGCCTTGCCTCCGCTGTACCAAACCGAAACCGGAAAAAACTTCGGCGCACGACACGCATCCTGCGTCGCCGCCTGTGAATTGTTCGTAGAAGGCTGCGGCCTGGGAGCAACAAGTGTGGCCAGCGAAAGAGACAAAGCAAGCAGCGCAAATCTGTTCACGTTCAGGTCCCCTGGTACGGCAAAACTAAATCGCCGAAAAGTGTATCAGGCTGTGAACTGCAAAAACCGTGCATGAGCGCACTCCCCCTTCCAACTCAGCGCATTCGATTATTCTGCTTGCAACGCAACAAGCCTTCTGCGATGACAAACACATGAACAGAAAACAAATTCGAAACACCCTCTGTACCTCTCTCGCCGCGATCACGTTCGCCGCATTTGCAACCGCCGCTCTCGCATCCACCACCGCCACGGAACCGGATCTCGTGGTCTACGGAGCCACCGCATCCGGCGTCATGACCGCCTACTCCGCCGCGCGCGAAGGCCTCCACGTCGTTCTGCTCGAACCGAGCTCGCATCTCGGCGGCATGGTAACCGGCGGACTCTCCGCAACCGACATCGGCAATCCCAACGTCATCGGCGGCTATGTCCGCGATTTCTACAAACAGGCGGCCTCGCACTATGGCCGCACCAAACTCGCCCATCCCGAGGATTGGCGCTCCGAGCCGCACCTCGATGAAGCCATCTTCCGCACCATGCTCAAGCAGGCGGGAGTCGCCGTGTACTTCCATGAGCAACTGCGTCCGGCCAGCGGCGTCCACATGTCCGGCAAAATCATCCGCGGCATCGTCACCACCGACGGCCGCACATGGCATGCTCGCCTCTTTGCCGACTGCTCCTACGAAGGCGACGTCATGGCGCAGGCCCACGTCCGCTACACCTGGGGCCGCGAAAGCACCGCTCAGTATGGCGAAAGCCTCGCCGGAGTGGTTGCGCACACCACGCACCACAACTTCGCGTGGCCCGTGTCGGCCTACGATGCGCAGCATCATCTGCTGCCCGAGATTCAGCCCGGCCCGCTGGCTCCTCCGGGATCCGGCGACAAGCTGGTGCAGAGCTACAACTACCGCCTCATCCTCACCAGCGATCCCGGCGATCGCCTGCCCTTTCCGCGCCCCGTCGGCTACAACCGTTCGCAGTTCGCGCTGCTCCAGCGTTATATCGACAGCTTCCCGCAGCACCTAGGGCGCGCGGCCAATATCCACGACCTCTTTCTTATCGTGCCCATTCCCGATCACAAAGCCGACTTCAACAACAACGGCCCCTTCTCCACGGACTACATCGGCCACAGCTCGCGCTTCCCGCAAGCCGGCTACGCCGAGCGCGCCGCCATCGCACGCGCCCACATGCTGTACACGCAGTCTTTGCTCTACTACCTCGCCAGCGACACCGCCGTACCGGCACCCTTGCGCGCTGAATTGAATCAATGGGGCCTGCCCAAAGATGAATTCGCCGATACGGCTCACTGGCCCAATCAGCTTTATATTCGCGAAGGCCGCAGGATGATCGGCGCATACGTCATGCGGCAGAGCGATCTGCAAACGCAGCGCACCAAGCCCGACTCCATCGGGATGGGCTCCTACAACAGCGATTCGCACAACGTCGAGCGTGTCGCCACGCCCGACGGCACGGTGCAGAACGAAGGCAACGTCGAGGTCCCCGTCCAGCCCTACGAGATTCCCTATCGCGTGATCACGCCGAAGCGCGATGAAGTCACCAATCTTCTTGTGCCGGTCTGCCTGTCAGCCACGCACTCCGCCTACTCTTCCGTGCGCATGGAGCCGCAGTACATGATCATCGGCCAGGCCGCGGGAGATGCGGCCGCTCTCGCCCTGCACACGCACAACATCGTGCAGGATGTGCCCATCGCGGCACTGCAGAAGAAGCTCGAACAGCACGGCGCAATCCTCCACGCAAACCAGATGCGATAAACCACCGGGAGCAGCAGCCCGCAAAAAGGTAAAGGCCTCTCGTCAAACCGAGAGGCCTTCGTTCCTGTCCAACATGTTCCCCGATCCAGATCCCCACGCCGAAGGCGAGTTGCCCGCACCGGAGGTGCCGCCGAAGGCGCAGTCACCAGGTGGTGCTTACTCCGCTACAGCTTCAGCGGCCGGCTCGGCGGCGGGCTCTTCGCCCATTTCGCCCAGCACCTTCACCTTTAAGTGCGCGGTCACTTCGCGATGCAGCTTCACAGCCACGTCGAAGTTGCCCAGCGACTTGATCGGCTCGTTCAGCGAAATCTTGCGGCGGTCGATCTCGAATCCACGCGTCGCCAGTTCGGCGGCAACATCGGACGAGGTGACCGAACCGAAGAGGTGCCCGTTCTCGCCCGACTTGCGCGTGAACGTCAGCACCACCGGCTGGAGCTTGGTCAACAGTTCTTCCGCCTGCACCTTTTCGGCAGCGGAACGGCGAGCGGCAGCGGCCTTCATCTGCTCGATGACGGCCTTGTTCGCCTGGGTAGCCTGCAGCGCCAGCTTGCGGGGCAGCAGGAAGTTACGGCCGTAGCCGTCGGCCACCTTCACCACATCTCCGCGGTGGCCCAGGTTGGCTACGTCTTCCTTCAGAATCACTTCCATCTCAAATCTCCAATATCGCTCGGCGCCGCTTTCGCTCTTCCCGTCAAACTAGACGCGATTTCCAGCCGGGAGTTGCGCCGCGCAGAATTCCCTGTTCCCTGAAACCAGTTCCCTGACACCTGAAACCTGATCCCTGACAACTGCTTCTTAGTGCCGCGTCGCAAACGGCAGCAACGCGATGTTGCGCGCCTGCTTGATGGCGCGCGTCAGCCGCCGCTGATGCGTGGTGCACACGCCGGTCAAACGCCGCGGCACAATCTTTCCACGCTCGGCCACAAAGCCCTGCAGCAGACGCACGTCGCGATACGGAATCGCGTCGATCTTCTCCGTGCAGAACTTGCAAACCTTCTTGCGGCGGAAAAACTTGCCGCGTCCGCCAGGGCCGCCGCCGGGACGTCCACCCTGCCGCGGGCCGGAGCTAGGCCCACCAGCCGGTGCGCCTTGAGATGCGCCCGCTTCGGGCGCCTTGCCTTGTGTCTCTTCTGCCATGTGTTCCTCTTCGCTAACTCTCTGTGGTTCCGGCTCAGCCGGAGAATGTCTTGAGGCAGTAGGGAATAGCGAGTAGGGAGTAGAAAGCGTGCAACGCGAAATTCTGATTTCTACTCCCTACTGCCTACTCCCTGCTCCCTGTCTTTACGCGCTCGCCTGCGCTGCCTCTGCCGGCGCTTCCGCCGCCGGGGCCGCAACCGGTGCCGGGGCAGCCGGCTGCTCCGCGCTCAGCTTCCGCCGCGACGCGCGAATCGCCTTGATCTTTGCCAGGCGCTTCTCTTCCTCGTCCATGCGCACGGTGATGAACTTGATCACCGGCTCAGAGACGCGCAGACGGCGTTCCAGCTCCGCCACCACCGCGCCGTTGGCCTCAATGGTCAGCAGAATGTAGTTGCCGTCGTTAAACTTCCGCACCAGATAGGCCAGCTTGCGGCGGCCCATCTTCTCGGTCGACTTCACGGTCCCGCCGCCATTGGTGACAGTGGCCGCAAAGCCCTCGATCAGCTTGTCGACATCTTCATCGGCCGCATCCGGCCGAACGATGAACATTACCTCATATACACGCGACATCCTGTTTCTCTTTCCGCCGCTCGAGCGGCAGTTCACAGTTCTCAGTTCGTAGTTCACAGCTCGCGGTTTCCAGTTCCGCGGTTCGCTTTCTACTCCCTGTTCCCTACTCCCTAGTCCCTGTCTTTCCGATTAAACTCATTCATCGCGGCTGCCGGTCCCACTTCAATGATCCGCCGCGTGGCCGTTGCCACCCGGTCGAGCACCTCATCCAGAACCGCCAGATCGCGCTTGCCCATGGGCGAAAGCAGGTAATCCTTCCCGCCACGCCTGCTTGCGCCGGCTGCAATCGCTTCGGGCGGCAGGTTCTGGCCGACCCCGATCCGCAGCCGCAGCCACTCCTGGCTGCCCAGGGCCGCTGTCACGCTGCGGGCTCCGTTGTGCCCCGCCGGCGAACCGCGCTCCCTGATCTTGAACGTCCCCAACTCCAGATCCAGCTCGTCGTAAATCACCAGCAGGTCCTGTTGCGGGTCCGCTTCGTACTCCCGAACCAGCGCGGCCACCGAACCGCCGCTCAGGTTCATAAACGTCTCCGGTTTTGCCAGGATGACTTCGCGACCCGCAATTCTCGTGGTCGCCGTCACCGCCCGGCATCGCCGGTTCTGCACCACAACGCCCAACTGCTCGGCGATGCGGTCTACTGCCATGAACCCCGCGTTATGCGGCGTCCAGAAATAATCCGGCCCGGGATTCCCGAGCCCCACCAAAACAAAAGGCCCCTTGCGAAGCTCGGCCCCGGCCAGCGACTTCCGCTCGCCGGGTTCCCCGGTCTGACTTGCCTCCGCCAAGGCTTACTTCTTGCCTTCGGCCTTCTTGGCCGCATCGGCGTCGGTCTTGCCCTTCTTGGCAACCTCGGGCTCCGCCGGCGTTCCCGCCGTCGCCACCGTGGCCGCATCCACACCCTCTGCCGCCGGCGCCGCTTCCTCGCGGATCGACACCACGTGCGCTACCGTCGCATCTTCCGAATCCAGGAACTTCAGCTTGCCCGAGTGCGGCAGATCCTTCACGCGGATCACCTCGTGCAATCCCAGGTTCGCCACGTCCACATCGATGTGGCTGGGAATGTCCGCGGGCAGGCACTCAATCTCCACCTCGCGCATCACCTGGTCCAGGATGCCGCCGTGCGTCTTCACGCCCACCGGCACGCCCATCAGCTTCACGCGCACGCTCACGCGCAGCGCCTTGTCCAGCGCAATCCGCTTCATGTCGATGTGGATGAGCTGGTCCTTGATCGGCTCGTGCTGCCAGTCCACGATCATGGCCTTGGCCGCGCTCTTCGCACCGCCAAGATGCACGTCGAAGATCGTGTTGTGGCCGCTCTCCGAGTACAGAATCTTGGTAATCTGCTTGGGATCCACTTCCACCGCAACCGGCTCGTGTCCGGCGCCATACAGAACCGCGGGAATCTTCCCGGCACGGCGCACACGGCGCGCCGCATTCTTGTTGAACTTGCCCTCGCGGGGCGTTGCTACCACTACCTCAGCCATTCGTCTCTCTTTTCTGTTCGGGCACGGCCGTTCGGGAGCCGCTCCCTTTGTTAAGCCAAGAGTCAGGATTCAGGGTTCTCTGAAGCCTGATCTGCTCTGGCGATCAATCATCCGTGGGTCAGCCAAGGTATCTCTGAAACCTGACACCTGCCACCTGACCCCTGCCTTTACGAGAACAGCGTACTCACGCTGGTCTCCAGGTGAATGTTCTCAATCGCCGCACCCAACAGCCCGGCAATCGACAGCACCTTGATCTTCTCCAGCTTCTGCGCCGCCTCCCGCAGTGGGATCGTATCCGTCACCACCACCTGCTGCAGCCGCGAAGCCGAAATCCGCTCAATCGCGGGGCCCGAAAGCACCGCATGGCTGGCGCACGCATGTACCGCCGCCGCCCCGTTCTCATACAGCGCATCCACCGTCTTCACCAGCGTGCCGGCGGTGTCGATAATGTCGTCGATGATCAGGCACGTCTTGCCCTTCACATCGCCCACCACGTGCATCACTTCCGCCACGTTGATGTCCGTCCGCCGCTTGTCCACAATCGCCAGCGGCGCGCCCATCTTCTGCGCGAAATGCCGCGCCCGTTCCACGCCGCCCGCATCCGGCGATACCACAATCAGGTTCGGCAGGTTGAGCTCCTTGAAGTAGCTCACCAGCACCGGGCTCGAAAACATGTGATCCACGGGGATGTTGAAGAACCCCTGGATCTGCGCCGCGTGCAGATCGACAAACAGCGCCCGGTTGGCGCCCGCCGTCGTCAGCAGATCGGCAATCAGCTTGGCGCTGATGGCCACGCGCGGCCGGTCTTTCCGATCCTGCCGGGCATAGCCGTAATACGGCACCACCGCCGTAATCCGCGCCGCCGAAGCCCTCTTCAGCGCGTCAATCATGATCAGCAGCTCAACCAGGTGCTGGTCCACCGGATAGCACGTCGGCTGCACCACAAACACATCCACGCCGCGAACGTTGTCCACAAGCTGGAAGTAAACCTCGCCATCGGCAAACCGCTGCAGCTTGGCCTCGCCCACCTTCACGCCAATGTGCTTGGCAATATCCTCGGCGAGCTGCCGGTTGGCCGTGCCCGAAAACAGCTTGAAGCGCTTATCCTCGCTCAGGTTCCGCGAGCGCTTGCGCTCCGCCGCCGGCTTCGCGTCCTTGGCCTTCGCGTCCGCCTGCCCCGTCTGTCCGGTTTCCTTGCCGTCCTTGTTGTGGTCCGGCCCGGCCGGCTGCTTCTCTTCCAGTGTCACCGTCAACGTTCCCGTATCCATCGTTCCGAGTTCCTCCAAGCTGGTTGGCTTTGGCTGTTTTCCCGGTACAACAAAACTGGCTGGGCGATCAGGATTCGAACCTGAATAAGTGCCTCCAAAGGGCACTGTCCTACCATTGAACGATCGCCCAACACTGCTCCCGAAGACCATCTTCGGGTTGAAACTCTCTGGGGCAGCCGCACGCGAGTCTACCCGCACCCGGCTCACCCCTGTCAACCGTCTCGCTTCCGCGAACTCATGGCAAAATCATCCCGCCCCAGTACGCGTCCCTCGGTACCGTCCGCGTCAAAGTCGCCTTCACCTCGACACCCCGGAACGCCTCGATCCTTCGTACCGCCGCCTCGGCCGCCTCCCGGGTCAGGTACAACCCGAAAAGCGCCGAACCGGACCCCGACAGCGAAGCATGCAGAGCTGCCTCCGGCGTGCCTTCAGCCGCTAGTACGCGCTTGATTTCAGCAAGGGAAGGATGCTGGCGGAACACGACTTGCTCGAAGTCGTTCGCAATCCAGCTCGCGATCCCGGTGCGGACAAGCGCGGACCCATTCGGCCCGGCCAGGTCCCCACCCACGGCAGGGACACCGGAGGAGCCTGCCTGCCGTTCCTGCGGAATCCCTCCCGCAAAGGCGCTGGCATAGGCGCGGCTCAACTTATTTAGTTTATCGGTGCTTGCCTCCGCGGTCAAACCCTCCCGGGCGCACAGCTCGTCCCAGTCGCGGAAAGCCTGCGGCGTGGACACCCCCACCCCCGGCACCGCCACCACGCACCACACCGGCTCAATATCGGGCAGCGGATACACCTCCTGCCCTCGATCCAGCCCCAAAACCGTCCCGCCAATCAGAAACAGCGGCACATCCGAGCCAACCCTGGCCGCAATCTCCAGCCGCCTGGCCGCCCATTCCGCCGACCCCAGCCGCTCCGCAATGGCGGGGTCTTTGTTCCCTCGTTCCCTTGTTCCCTCGTTCCCAATCCCCTGGGTGCCCCATCCATGCGCAGCTTCATCGCGCATGGGTGGGATAGCACGAACCCCGAGCTCAATCTCCAACCCAATCAGCGCGGCGACCGCATTCGCCGATCCGGCGCCTAAACCGCCTTGCACCGGCAGCTTCTTCTCGATGTGAATATGGACGTCCGCCGAGCCGCCCAACTCCTCCAAAACCAGGGAAACAATCTTCCAGGCGGTGTTTCGCTCGTCGCAGGGAACGCGTTTGTCGTTCGACGTAAGTTGGATGGAAGTCTTCTCAGCCGGAACGGCGCTCACCGTCACCAGGTCATGCATCTCCAGCGTCTGGTACACCGTCGACAGCGCATGAAACCCATCCGCCCGCGGCGCTCCAATCCCCAGCCCCAGGTTGATCTTGGCGTGCGAACGAACAGTTGTCGGCATACCCCTTCATTCTAGAGGCTCGTCAGCCGCGGGCCGCGCAGCGGCCTAGTAATGTGCCTTCCGGATAGCCGGCCGCGCACTCAGGATTGGAGCTCTGCCTCACTTTGCGCACTCCCCATAGTTGTCATCCAGAACGGAGCGCAGCGCAGTGAAGGATCTGCATTTGTCTTTGAAGGGCTGAGCTACCGCCAATCCTGCGTTGTCCGACCATTGCCAACAATCCGACCGCATGGATAGCGACTAAACTTCTCGCATGATCCCAATGGGCTACATGGCGAAGAAGATTGCGCCGAGACCGGACTGGCTGAAAGCGCCAAGTGTGATCGACGTGTATTCCGTCAGTGGGTGTGTGAACGACGACTTCGGTGACTATGGCGACGATTGGAAGCGCAACCGATGGGGCTTCTTCGATTCTCCTGACGACATCCGGAAGCTCTCCCGTGAGCACTCCATCGACCTTCAAGGCATGCAATTGTTCTATTACGAGGCCTACGAACTTCAATTCGATGAAGGGGAATGGCAGCCATTCTCATCCTCGGAGGAGAACTGCAAAGGCGCGCATTCCCTCCTTGCACCATCGTCCAAGAGGATCGAAGGCTACGATGTGGTGACGTTCTTGTACTCGCAAGGGCCTGAGTGTTCTCCACTCTCGTGCAACGGCATGGCGGAGTCGATGCAAACTAACCCACACTGCCTATTCAATAGCCTGGAAGAAGCTCGATCGACCGTGAATTCTGGGCAGTTTGATGATTGCGAACCCGGCGCGCTACGCATCTTCGCAGTGTTTTCCGTTGATTGGCCGTCGCCCTCGCACTCAGGGGACGAGTGACCGGCAATCCGGAAATCGCCCGAACACCGCCCGTGCCCTCCGGAACCGCCCACCCCCATCCGGCGTACAATGCAATCAAGCCGCCCGCTCCCGCGGTAGCCCAGAATCGAGGGAGCCATGAACCTTCGCCTGCACACCGCCGTCCCCACCCTCCTCCTCGCCGCTGCGCTGATCCCTGCCTCCGCGCAGTTCGATCTCCACTCCGCCCCCATGCAGGTCATCAACGGCAAGCCCTACGTTGAAGTCTTCATCAACCACAAAGGCCCGTTCCGCTTCCTCATTGACACCGGCACCAGCGCCGACGCCCTCATCATGCCCGCGCTCGCCGAAGAGCTGCATCTCCCCCAGGACGGAACCCTCCTCCTCCACGACCCCACCGGCCTGCCCGGTCCCACCGTCCCCGTGCGCCTCATCAACACGCTCACCGTGGCCGGCGTCGACCTCTACGCCATCCGCGCCCCCGAGCACGCCCTCCTGCCCACCGACGTCCCCTTCGATGGCCTGCTCGGCTTCAAGTTGTTCAATGGCTTCCTGCTCACGCTCAACTATCCCGCCGGCCGCTTCACCCTCGCCGAGGGCGAACTCACACCCGACGGCGGCCGCACCGTGCACCCGTTCCACACCCACGACGGCCTGCCTTACATCACCCTCACCATCGGCGATCTGCCTATCGACACCCTCCTCGACTCCGGCGGCTCCGGCCTCAGCATCCCCGACAGCTACGCCAAACAATTCGGCATCGGCGCCGACACCAACCTCATGGGCACCGAACGCACCCTCGCCGCCATCTTCCCCTTCCGCGTGGCCAAACTCCCCACCAACGTCGAGCTCGGCGACGTCGGCTTCGACAAGCCCTGGGTCGAGATCAACAGCGAATTTCAATTCGCCAATCTCGGATCCCAGGCCCTCCAGTACTTCTCCATCACCTTCGATCAGGACAACAACCTGGTGCGCTTCGAAGGCCCCCGCAAGCGCATCTCGCTGGATATCACACCCTCGCCCCTCGACTTCCAGGGCACCACGCTCCTCTTCGCCGCGCCCCCCTCCGCTGCAATCTCCGTGCAATGACCGTTCACGATTGCGGCGGTCTTGAACTGGCCAATCAAGAATTGCTATGGGCCCCATTCATCGCGCAGTTCCATCGTGCGATGAGTGGGAACCCACAAAAGCATCCCCGGCACGCGGTGCTCTATCGAGAAGTCATCATCCGCGCGCGCACGCCGCCCGCACATCCTCCCGCGCGTTGCGCAACTCCGCCACCCCATCGCCCACCGGCAAAAACTCCATCGCCACCATGTGCTGGTACTTCAGCTCCGCCAGCTTGCGATAGAGATTCGCGTAGTTGATCTCGCCCGTCCCCGGCGCATGCCGCCCCGGCACATCGGCCACATGAATCAGCCCGATCACATCGGCATGCTTCTCAAGCTTTTCCATCAGATTCCCCTCGGCGACCTGCTCGTGGTACAGGTCATACAAAAACTGCACCTGCGGATGATCCACCGCGCGCACAATCTCGATCGCCTCCGCCGCCGACGGCAAAAAGTAATGCGGATTCTCCTCCGGGTCGATGCACTCCAGCAGCAGCCGCACCGGCCTGCCGTCAATCTGCTTTCCCTCGACGAGTCCCGCCGCGCGCTTCAGCCCCTCCACGCAGCTCGCATGCTGCGCCTCGCGCGACAATCCCGCCACCGCATTCCCGCTCAGCACAATCATCGCCGGGCAGCCCAGCGTCCGCATCGGGACGAGCGCATCCTTCAGGTCGCCAAGGAAAGCATCCCGCTGCGCCGGATCGGCAATGCCGTGCTTCAAACCCGCCGTCGCATCAAAGTGAATTCCCAGCCGCCGCCGCGCCGCATTCGCTCCATCGAAATCGCTCTTCGACCAGCGCGCGTACTCGCCCACCAACTCGACATTGCGATATCCGGCCTCAGCCACCTTCGCCAGCCGCTCTTCAAACGGCAGATCGCGAAACACCGTCCACAGCATCACCGACAGCGGAAACGGCATGGGCGCCTGCGCCGCGCCGCCCTGCTCCGCCGCAGCCGCCCGCGGGCCGCCGGCCATCGCCACAGCGGCCGTCATCATACCCTGCGCAAACCGGCGTCGATCCATCCACCCTCCCCACGAATCTCCGCCATCCTACCGCACGCTTTCAGGCACAACAAAACCCCGCCACAAAGGACGGGGTTTTGTCTGACCTAATTACCAGAGCCGAATAGAGCACCGCATTCGCGGGATTCCGCAATGTACCGCCGGTCTCCAGACCGGCGGTAGTGCGGGTTTCCAAACCCGCGCCTCCTGCCGGATCACGGAGTTACGGTAGCTACGCCTTGGTAACCTTCCCGCTCTTGATGCAGCTCGTGCACACGCGGATCCGCTTCGAGGAGCCGTTCACCAGGGCCTTCACCGCCTGCAGGTTCACGTTCCAGCGCCGCCGCGTCACGTTGTGCGCGTGCGAGATGTTGTTACCGAACTGCGGACCTTTGCCGCAAACATCGCATACCTGTGCCATAACTCTGCTCCAAATCTCGTGTGTTCTTGCGGCTGCAGCCGATCCGGCGACTTGCTTCTCTGCGCCTCGGGCGGAGTACATCTCGCGAAAGCGCGTACCAGAACACACTTCCGCGGCGGCTTGCCGAACTCCCAGTATAACCTGAACCGCGCCGCCCCGCCAAACCGCGCCGCCCCGCCACATGGAAAAGGCCGCGGCCCTGAAGTCGCTGAAAGCTCACTTCGAAAATGTCTTGTAAGAACGGCACGACTTCAGCCCCGCCATGAAACCCACCCCAATGTTTTGTAAGAACGGCACGACTTCAGTCGGGCCATCAAACCCAGCCCAATGTTTTGTAAGAACGGCACGACTTCAGTCGGGCCATCAAACCCACCCCAATGTTTTGTAAGAACGGCACGACTTCAGTCGGGCCATCAAACCCAGCCCAATGTTTTGTAAGAACGGCACGACTTCAGTCGGGCCATCAAACTCAGCCCGATGTTTTGTAACAACGGCACGACTTCAGTCGGGCCATCAAACCCAGCCCAATGTTCCTCGCCCTTTAGGGCCTGCCGTCTTTCCTGTTCCTGGTGCTGCAGTTCTGAACCTCTTCGCTGCCTGTCCAGTGCTTGAGGAACCCTCATTCCACTGCCTCAAGCCTCTTCCAGCTCAAAAAAAATCTCCCTCCCCGGAAATTCCGGGAAGGGAGTTCGGAAGGCACATCAACAACACTCGTAAAAATCTCTCGGGCGCCGCCGTCATCCGGCGCGCCCGCAATCGCCGTTACTGTCCCTGCGCCGGCGCGGGGCTGAAGATCAGCGTCACCTTGTTCAGGTCCAGCTGCTCCACCACTTCCATGCCATTGTCCTGCTTCGTCGTCATCCCCGTGTGGCCGTCCTTCGCCGTCTCCAGCTTCGCCGGAACCGTCACCTTCAGCGGATGGTATGCGTTGAGCTGCACAATCTTTACCTGCACGTCCGGGCCCGCGCCCGTCCAGGTCACCTTGTAATCGCCTGCCGGCAACTTCGCCGTTCCCACCGTGACTGCGTCCGGAAAATTCACATTCTTCGAGTTCGAAGATGCAAAGCCGGGTATCGAAAAGAGGCCGAGTATAAGAGCGCAACCAAGAACACGCTTCATGGAGTCCCCCAAAACTGCCTCAATAAATTTCTCCCGTTGCGAGCGAGGCATTAAGGGCATTACACATCACGGTTGTCAACAATGAAGCTTAAGAAGTATTAAGCGCGCACCGCCCGTTCGCTTCGATCCCTCGCATCCGCCGCCCTCACCGGCAGCACAATCCGCACCCGCAGGCCCGGCTCCGCATTCTCCGCCACAATCGTCCCTTGATGCGCCTGCACCGCGCGCTTGGCAATCGAGAGCCCCAGCCCCGATCCGCCCCCATTCGTATTCCGCGCCTCTTCCACGCGAAAGAACGGATCGAACAGCCGCGCCAGCGTCTCCTCCGGCACGCCCGGCCCATAATCGCGCACACTGATCGACGCCGCCTGACCGTCTTCCTCCATCTTCACTTCAATCCACGAGTTCTCCGGCGAGTAGCGAATGGCATTGCGCAAAACGTTCTCAATCGCGCGCCGCACCAGCTCGCGGCTCCCTTGCACCGATGCCCCGCTCGTGCCATGCAACTGAATCCGGCATCCGCGCGCCTCCGCCTCCACCGTGCAGTCGCACACCACGTCCTTCACCACGTCGCCAATCTGCACCTTCTCCGGATGCCGCAGCGCCGGATCACCCTCCACAAACGTGATCTCCACAATGTCCGACACCAGCGCCGCAATGCGATCCACATCGCGCTCAATCCGGTCCAGCGCCGTCTTCGAGTCCGGCGACGTGCGCGCCAGCTTCACCGCAAACTTCAACCGCGCCAGCGGCGAGCGCAGCTCATGCGAGATATCGCCCAGCAGCCGCCGCTCGCTTACAATCAGCTTCTCCAGCCGCTCCGCCATGTTGTTGAACGATCGCGCCAGCTGCCCAATCTCGTCCGCCCGCTTCGTCTTCACGCGCGTCGATAGATCGCCCTGCCCAAACGCCGCAATGCTCCCCGCAATTCGGCGGATCGGCATCACCACCCCCACCGCCGCCAGCCAGAACAACGCCGCCGTCGTTCCAATCACAAGAAAGTAGTACGGCAGAAAGGTCCAGATGGGAATGCGGTATAGCTTGCCCACCGCTGCAAACCAGTACTTGCCATCCTGCGAGCGACGCGTGATGATCCATCGCCCGTTCGACTGCACGCGCGATTTCACCGCCGGCGGCGGCGGCAGAATGCTCGACAAGTCTGCGCCGCTCACCAGGTCGATCCCCTGCGCGTTCAGCAGGTGATGCTTGCCGTTGAAAACATGATCCAGCCTGTCCATGTACTGGGCCAGAGCCGCGTGTCCGCCGTTATCGTAGTGCTCCTCCGCCGTCTCCAGTTGCAGCTCGTCGAACCGCTCGAACGTGGGCTCGATCATGATGTTCTGCACGCGCCGCGAAATCGCCTGGAACACGACAAACGACAACCCCAGGATGGCAATCATCCCCAGCAGCGTCCCGACAAATAATGACTTCAACCGCACCGCTCAGTCTGCTCCTGTAAAGATGTAGCCCACCCCGCGAATCGTCCGGATCAGCCGCGGACCATCCGCCAGCTTCTTGCGCAGATGGCTGATGTGCACGTCCAGAAAGCGATCGTACGGCGTCGCCTCCCGCTCGAACAGCGCCGCCGTAATCTCCTCGCGCGACACCACCCGCCCCGCCGACCGCGCCAGCATCTCCAGCAGGTCGAACTCCATCGACGTCAGCTCCACCGGATCCCCCGCGCTCCAAACCTCCCGCTTGGCCGGATCCAGTCGCACGCTCCCCACCGTCAGCATCTCCGCCGGTCGCTTCAGCGCCGGCTCCGTCCTCCGCAGCACCGCCCGCACCCGCGCCAGCAGTTCATCCGGATCGAACGGCTTGGGCAGATAATCGTCCGCCCCCGCATTCAGCCCCTCAATCCGATCCACCTGCTGCACCCGCGCCGTCAGCATGATCACCGGCACCGCCGCCCGCCGGCGCAACTGCTTCAGCACCTCAAACCCATCCAGAACCGGCAACATCACGTCCAGAATCACCAGGTCGAACCCGCCGTTCAGCGCGCACGACAACCCGGTTCGCCCGTCAAGCGCGCACTCCAGGTGATAGCCCCCCTGCGCCAGGTACTCGCGCATCATCCCGCACAGCTCCGCGTCGTCGTCCACCAGCAACAGCGAGAGCGGCTTTGTATTTCCCGTTTCCATCTATCCGGACCCCCTGCTTCCAGGCCCTCGGTCCCAAGTCTCGCACATGCTCGCTCCCGCACCCCCGCCCTTTACATTTCTTAATGCGCCCGCCTCATGGGTTTTCTCCATCTGCCGATCTCTACAACAACCGTCACCCTCGATACGCCGTTTGGGTGATACCTGTCTCGAAACCGGTTCCTTAGGATGATTACGCGGAACGAAGGCCGGCATGGCATTGAGACCCCAGGGGAAAAGACCAGGATGGATTCCCATCGCCGTTGGCGTGGCGGTCGCCGCCGCAGTGTGCCTCGGCCTCTGGCGCTATGCCACCCTTTCCCGCCACATCCCCCTGCGCGCCCTGCAGGATGCTCCACTCGGCTCCCGCGTCCGCCTCGCCGGCGTCGTCACCTACGTCGACGGGCCCGGCAAGCGCTTCTGGATTCAGGACGACACCGGCGCCATACCCATCCCCCTCGATCCCGGCCGCCTGCGCCTTCACGTCGGCCAGATCGTCGGCATCTCAGGCCTAAAAGCCACGCACTTCAACCCGGCCCTCGGCTCGCAAACCATTACCGTTCAAGACGTTCGCGTCGTCCCCAGCACCGATCGCATCACCCTCCCCACCCCCCTCCCCGTCTCCCTCGCCCAGTTTCCCTCCGCCGACAAAAACGGCATCCAGATTCAGATCTCCGGCGTCGTCCATCGCGTCCGCACTGACCGGCTGGGCCGCACCGAAATCGACATCGCCACCACCGGCCCCGAGCTGCCCGTCATCGTACCCGGCTCCGTGGCCGGCTACTCCGCTCTCGTCAATGCCTCCGTCCGCGCCATGGGCGTCCCTGAAACCTTCTCCGATCCTGCGACACGCACCACCCGCGGCCTCGAGCATCGCCTCTGGATCGCCTCCCGCAACAACCTGCAAATCATCCGGCAGCCCAGCTCCCCAGATCTCTACACCATCCGCAGGCTCTACTCTGACCCCGCCGCCCGCAGTGGTCATCTCGTTCTCGTGCGCGGACGCGTCCTCCAGTCTTCCCCGCACTCCATCCTCATCGACGGCGCTCCCGGCACCCTCGACTGCCAGTTCGACAGCGGCGCGCCTCCGCCCGTCGCCGCAACCGTCGAAGCCGAAGGTTTTCCCACCTGGGACGGCCTCCGCATCAGCCTGCAGCGCGCCCGCATCCGCGCTCTTCCCGCTACACCCGCGTCCGCGCCCCCGGCCGACGTCATCCAGACCGTCCGTGCCATCCGCAGCCTGCCCGCCGCCCAGGCCGATCAGGCTCTGCCCGTCCGCATCCACGGCGTCATCACCTACTTCGATCCCATCTGGCGTCAGCTCTACGTCCAGGACTCTACCGCCGGCATCTACGTCAAGTACAACGGAAACCAGCACCTTCAGGCCGGCGATCGCGTCCTCATGACCGGCCTCACCAACGCCGGAAACTTCGCCCCCGTCGTCGTCGCCCCAAAGATCCAACTCCAGGGCAAAGCCCCGCTCCCCACACCCGTCGTCGCCGACAACGACTTGGCCTCCCAGGGCCTCCTCGACTCTCAGTTCGTCCGCATCGAAGGCGTGATCTATCCCCTCAAATTTGCCGAAAACCCGCTCCGGCCCATCATCACCTTTGAACTCATGTCCGCGCTCGGCCCGGTCCACGTCTTCGCCTCCCAGTCCTTCCCCACGGTCCAGCAGGCCGCCCGCCGCTTTGAGGATGCACGCGTCGAAATCCACGGCGTCCTCGGCTCCGTCTTCAACTCCCGCCGCCAGCTCATCGGATATCAACTGCTGATCGCAGATCCCTCCCAGATCCGCATCCTCGAACCCGCCGTCGCCGATCCCTTCTCCCTTCCCAAGACCCCCATCGCCGACCTGCTCCAGTTCTCCCCCCACACCCGCCCCGGCCACCGCGTCAAAGTCGCCGGCGTGGTCACCTTCGCCCAACCCGACCGCCTCTACCTCCAGGACGCCACCTCCGGCGTCGAGATTCGCGGCGACACCGGCTCCCTCCACGTCGGCGATTCCATCCAGGCCGTCGGCTATCCCAAGCTCGTCGGCAAGTACTCGCCCGTTATGACCGACGCCGAGTTCCGCCCCGCCGGTTCTTCCCACACCATCGCTCCCCGCGCCACCACCGCGGAAGCCGTCCTCGGCGGTGAAGCCGACTCCACACTCGTCTCCCTCGATGCACGCCTGCTCGCGATCCTGAACGGCCCCTCCAACACCACCCTCGTCCTCCAGTCCGGCGTCCGCACCTTTACCGCCGTCCTCAGCTCCGCCGAGCTCGGCGCTAACCTCGCCATCCGGCCCGGAAGCGTCCTCCGTCTCACCGGCGTCTGCTCCAACCAGATCGACGCCGCCAAAATCTATACCCTGCTGGAAAACGATCCCGCCAACTTCCAGATCCTTCTCCGCACCCCCGCCGACATCACCGTCGTCCGTCCGGCTCCCTACTGGACCACCCGCGCCACCCTCATCCTCTTCGCCCTCATCTCCCTCCTCATTCCCACCACCCTCGCCTGGGTCGCCGTCCTGCGCCGCCGCGTCCAGCGCCAAACAGCCGAGCTCCGCAAGGCTGCCGAGACCACCCAGGCCATCCGCGACCTCTCCACCTCCATGCGCAAGGTCGCCCGCGAACAGCAGTACGACAAACGCGTCTCCGTCCGCGGCCGCCATGAGGTCGCCCAGCTCGTCGTTGCCTTCAATCACATGCTGGCCCAGCTTCGCCAGCGCGAAGACGAAAAGAACGCCGCCGAGGCCAAGCTCCAGCACATGGCCATGATCGACGAGCTCACCGGACTCCCCAACCGCCGCATGCTCTTCGACAACCTCGCCCAGAAACTCGCCGCCGCCAAACGCGACAACCACCAGCTGGCCCTGCTCTACATCGATCTCGACGGCTTCAAGCTCGTCAATGACAACCTCGGCCACAACATCGGCGACATGGTCCTCGCCGAAGTCGCCCGCCGCCTCCGTGCCCGCGCCCGCGCCTCTGACACCGTCGCCCGCATCGGCGGCGACGAGTTCACCCTCATCCTCGACCAGATCAAGGAACCCGCAGACGCCGAAATCGTCGCCCACGAACTCCTCCAGGCCATCACCGCGCGCTACGAGTTCGAGGGCACCCCCATCCTCATCGGCGCCAGCATCGGCATCAGCCTCTTCCCCGATCACGCCGGCGAAGGCGGTCAGCTCCTCCAGCAGGCCGACTGCGCCATGTACGCCGCCAAGCACAACGGCAAAAACCAGATCGTCCAGTTCGGCCACCACCTCGGCAACGCCGCCCGCCAGCGCCTCATCCTCGAAAACGACCTCCGCAACGCCGTCGAAGACGGCTCCATCACCGTCCACTACCAGCCCGAGTTCGACCTCGCCACCCGCCAGATTGTCCGCTTTGAAGCCCTCGCCCGCTGGCAGCACCCCACCCTCGGCAACATCCCGCCCATGCAGTTCATCTCCATTGCCGAAGAGAACGGCCTCATCGTTCCCCTCGGCGCTCACATCCTCGAGCGCGCCTGCCGCGACGCCCTCCGCTGGAACGCCGCCGCCGGACGCCCCATCCCCGTCGCCGTCAACGTCTCCAGCGTCCAGTTCGCCCGCGCCTCCTTTGTCCAGGAGGTCGCCGACATCCTCATCCGAACCGGCCTCGATCCCACCCTCCTCCAGATCGAGCTCACTGAGTCCGCTACCCTCGCCGGCGTCCAGCACTCCAGCGTTGTCCTCCATCAGCTCAAGGACATGGGCATCACCCTCGCCCTCGATGACTTCGGCACCGGCTACTCCTGCCTCAGCTACCTGCCCAGGCTCCCCTTCGACGCCCTCAAGGTCGACCGCTCCTTCCTCAAGGAACTCCTCGCCCGGCCCGAATCCAGCGCGCTCCTCAAATCCATCCTCACCATGGCCCGCAACCTCGACATGCGCGTCATCGTCGAAGGCATCGAAACCGACGCCGAACTCAACGCCGTCATCGCCCTCGGCGCCAGCGACGGCCAGGGCTACCTCCTCGGCCGCCCCTCCCCCGATCCCCTAACCCACCTAAGCCTCTCCCTCGACCCCACCGCAGACCCAGCCGAAAGCACCGAAATAGCCGTCGACTAACTCACTCTGCAACTTTGAAACTTTGCAACTTTGTCACCCTGCCACTCTGTCACTCCGTCACTCTGCCACTCCGTCCCTACTCCCTGTTCCCTACTCCCTACTCCCTACTCCCTACTCCCTACTCCCTGTTCCCTACTCCCTGCCTTTACCATCAACTTCATGCTCCGCGTAAAACGCCTCTCCCCTGAAGCCCGCCTCCCCGTCGTCGCTCATCCCGGCGAAGACCTCGGCTACGACCTCTTCTCCCTCGAATCCATCACCCTCGATCCCCATCGCACCGTCAAAGCCCGCACCGGCATCGCCGTTGAGGCGCGCGATCCCCACACTGGCGCACCCCTCGGCCTGCTCGTCCGCGACCGCTCTTCCATGGCCGCCCGCGGCATCGCCACCACCGGCGGCGTCATCGACGCCGGCTACCGCGGCGAGATCCTCGTCCTCATGACTAACCTCGGCGACCAGCCCGTCACCCTCGCCGCCGGCGAAAAGATCGCCCAGATGATCCCCGTCCCCGTCCTCACCGGCCACATCACCGAAGTCGACACCCTCGAAGACTCCCTCCGCGCCGAAAAAGGCTTCGGCAGCTCCGGCCGCTAAGCGCCGCCCAAAACCGCAGGCCCGGGACTCATCCCAGAGCGAGGATCAACCGCGCACCGGTAGGCCGGGGATTTATCCACGGCGCCATACCCGTCGCATAAGACCGAGGGCTTTAGCCCCTGAGGCATGCTTCGCCCCACCGGTAGGCCGGGGCTTTATCCCCGGCAAAAACTCCTCCAACTCGGGAGGGGGCTTTCGCCCCTGAGGGACTGCTTCTAAAGCCACTCTCTCCATTGCCGGAGATCCGCCCCAGATAAAAAGCACTGTCATGTTGAGCGAAGCGCAGCGAAGTCGAAACACCTGCGGTTGCTTTTCGTAGCGGCCGCAAACCCCTCGACCCCCAAAAGCCGTCAACCGCCCCACCTGTGGAAAACTCGACTAAACCACTGAATCTAAAAGCAAAAATATTTCTAAAAATGTTGCGTATTAATTATTTCCACTTTTTTATCCTTAAGGAAAGGTCGATTCTTCGCAGGCCGCGCTCGCGTATCGGGCGCGGCCTTCGTGTTTTCGCCCGCGCGACCATCCCGGCGCCGCCGCAACCACCGCCGCGCCCCGCTCGCGCTCAAGAAAGGAAATCTGTCATGGCAAATATTCTTGTCAGCATTGAAAAAGGCGTCGAAATCGCCGCCGAAGACGCCCTCAAGTGGCTTACCCGGGCCGACCACACCCTCCAGGCCGCCCCCACCGTGGTCGCCGCCCTCGCCACCCTCATCGCGGCCATCGACAAGCCCATCACCGAGATGGCCGCCGCCGCCGCCAACCCCCTCAACATCGCCCTCGACATCCAGACCGTCCGCGACATGAAAGCCGCCTGGCCCCAGGTCAAGCAGTTCCTCTCCACCGTAGGCGTCAAGTTCTGAGGGGAAGAATCACTGAAAAAATGCGTGCAGGTGCCATTCGCTTCAACAACATGGAAGCAAATGGAACCTCACCCACGATTTCGTCGTTTATTCGCCTAACAACCCATTGCGTAGCCCATAGCGCAATGGGTGGGATACCACCAGACCCGGCGTTTCGTTAGCTCTCCCACAAATCCGGGGTGCCCCATCCATTGCGCAGTCTCATCGCGCAATGGGTGGGATAGCACGAACCTCAACCCCGCCGTGTGCCCCATCCATTGCGCAGCCTCACCGCGCAAAGGGTGCGAGACCACCAACCGACCCCGCCAGCTAAACCCGTGAAGGCGCGCCGGAGGCGCAACGGTCAGTAGCCCCGCGCTTCAGCGTGGGGTCCGCGGGCCCATCAACGTACCCAGCCCCGGAGGGGCGCAGGAACCACCATCCGCCTTGTTTCCTTACCGCGCGGCAAACCAGCCGCCTCAGCCGCTCTACTCGCCCGGAATCAGCACAGGAATCCCGTCCACAACCGCGTATCGCCGCCCGCAACCCGCGCAGATCAGCCCGTCGGCTTCAAGCCGAAGGGACGCACGGCACGCCGGGCACGCAAGTTGGTCTTGGAGAAAGGGGAAGACAGCGGAAAAATTCGGGCGGGAATGGTCGGCCATGGGGGTTACTGGATGGTCGCGTCGGGTTCGGCGGCCTGCCCGTGCGCGCGCCGCGGATTGCTCGCAAACTCGCGCTCGATCTTCTCGTTCGTGCCCGACTTGGCAAACTCGTACGCCACGCGGATGCCGTTGAAGATCGCGTTGTCGTTCGAAGAGCCGTGCCCGATAATGCACACCCCGCGCACGCCCAGCAGCTGCGCGCCGCCGTACTCGGTGTAGTCCAGCCGCCGGCGAAATTCGTTGAACGCGCGCCGCGACAGCAGCGCTCCAACCTGCGCCGTAACCGTGCGCGTCAGCGACTCGCGCAGCGCATCGCGCACAAACCGCCCGATGCCTTCGCTCGTCTTCAGCGCCACGTTGCCCACAAAGCCGTCGCAGACAATCACGTCGGCATTGCCGTTGAAGATGTCGCGCCCCTCCACGTTGCCGATGAAGTTGATCGGCAGCGCCTTCAGAAGCGGGAAAGCATCGCGCGTAAGCTCGTTGCCCTTCACCTCTTCCTCTCCAATGGAGAGCAAACCCACGCGCGGCTTGTGAATCTTCAGCACGCTGCGCGCATACATCTCGCCCATTACGGCGAACTGCTCCAGGTTCTGCGGCTTGCAATCCACGTTCGCGCCCACGTCCAGCAGCACGCAGGGATTGCCCTTCGATGTCGGCATCGGCGTAGCCAGGGCAGGCCGATCCACGCCCGGCAGCGCGCCCAGCACCATCTTGGCCGTGGCCATGGCGGCGCCGGTGTTGCCGGCCGTCACAAACCCCGCGCACTTGTGCTCGCGCACCAGCTTCAGGCCCACGCGCATCGAGCTGTCCTTCTTGGTCCGGACAGCGTGCGCGGCCTTTTCGTCCATGCCGATCCTCTCCGAGGCATGCTGGACGACAATCGGCAGATCTTCGTTTTCCAGGTGCTCATCGAGCAGATCGCGCAGCTCCGGCTCCGGCCCAATCAGGTGGACCCGCACAGGCAGAGCGCGGCACGCGAGAATAGCCCCGCGAATCTCAGGTTCGGGGGCCTTGTCGCTGCCGAATGCGTCCAGCGCTATATCGATGAGCATGCGTGCTCTCTGGGAGTTACTTGGCTTCCTTCACGTCGAGAACAGCACGGCCCTTGTACTCGCCGCACTTGGGGCAGGCGCGATGGGGCAGCTTCTTCTCGTGGCAGCTCGGGCACTCGGAGACGCCCGAGGCCGTCAGGAAGTCATGGGCACGGCGGTTGGCAGTGCGGCGCGCAGAGTGGCGCCGTTTCGGATTCGGCATGGCGGTGTTTCCAATCCTTTCAGTTGGGGAACAGTTCACAGTCCGTAGTTCGCGGCTCACAGTCGGTGCTTCGCGGATCAACGCGAGACTGTGAACTGAGAACTGTAAACTAAGAACCCTTTATCCGGCCGCGGAGGCCAGCCAGCGCATCCCAGCGGGGATCGCTCGGACCCTCCTCGCAGGTGCAGGCCTGGTTGTTGCGGTTCTGGCCGCAGCGCGGACAAAGTCCCTTGCAGTCGGGCTTGCACAGCGTTCTGACCGGCAGAGATAAAAGAACCTGCTCGCGCAGCACATCTTCAAGCATCAGACTGTCTTTTTGATAATAACCGATTTCCGTTTCAGGCGCAGAGATGGATCGCTCCGAGGCCCCGGCATCCACCCCGATCGGCCGGAAGAGCAGATCGAAATCGCCCTGCAGCGGCGTCGCAACGGGCTCCACACAGCGGGCGCAGGGAATCTCGAAGTTGCCCGAGAAATGACCCTTCAGGCGGATGTCCGGGACAATCTCCTTGGGGCCCCGGTGCTCGTGCAGCACCTCGGCCCTGCCTTCCGCCCCCAGCGGACCAACCTGCGAGGCTTCCTCGCCGAAATCGATGGCGCGCGGCTGAAACTGGAGATCGAAATCGATCGGCTCCCGTTCCAGCTCGCTGATTTTGAATTCCATAAGCATGAGCCTAAGACCGTGGGCTGCGGGCGTCAATGCAGGCTCTGCCATACTGAGGACCTGAGATCATGAACGGCCTTGAAATACCAATCCGGCGCGCCACGGCAGACGATCAGGATCACCTGATTCCGCTCATCAATGCGGCCTTCAAAATCGCCGAGCCGTTCATGACCGGCCCCCGCACCGACCCCGAACGTCTGGCCGCCGTAATGGCCAAAGGCGAGATTCTGCTCGCCCAGGACGCCGCCGGCCAGCTCGCCGCCTCCGTCTACGCTGAGGTCCGCGGCGAGCGCGGCTACATCGGCATGCTCGCCGTCGACCCCGCCCGCCAGCGATCAGGCCTCGGCCGATTCATGATGCATTCCGCCGAACAGCACCTGCTCAACCAAGGCTGCGTAGCCGTCGACATCACCGTCCTCAGCCTCCGCCCGGAGCTGCCGCGCTTCTACCGCAAGCTCGGCTACACCGAGACAGGCACCGAGGAGTTTCACTACCCCCACCCCATCCAGGGCGGCCTCGAATGCCACTGCATCGTGATGTCGAAACCACTCCGCGACAAGGCACTAATTTTATCACCAAATGGCGATAAAATAGGTGCAGGAGAACCGCCATGCGAGCCACCGTTGCCCTTGAAGACGAACTGATCCGGCAAGCCCAGGAGCTCACCGGAATCACCGAGCGCTCTGCGTTGCTGCGTGAATCCCTCAAAGCCTTGATTCACGTCGAGGCATCGCGCAGGCTGGCCGCGCTGGGCGGCGCCGAGCCCGAACTCGAGGACATCAAGCGGCTGCGGGCCGGCGAATTGTGATCCTCGCCGATACCTCCGTCTGGGTCGACCATCTTCGGCGCCGCAATCCTCAGATGGCGCGCCATCTCCGCAACGGGCAGGTCGTGACGCATCCGTTCATCGTGGCTGAAATCGCTCTCGGCTCCCTCCACAATCGCCGCACGATTCTGGACGGCCTTGATTCGCTGCTCACCGTCAACGTGGCGCAAATCGGCGAAGTGCGCCGCATGATCGAAGCGCACTCACTTTACTCGAAAGGAATCGGACTCACGGACGCGCACCTGATCGCATCGTGCCTCATCACACAAGGGACGTACTTGTGGACGCTCGACCGGAAGCTCGACGCCGTGGCAAAGCAGCTTGGAATCCGATCAGCGCCGCCGCGGTAGACAATCGCTTCAGCGCCGGTTCGCTTCCTTCGCCAGCGTCTGCGGATGCGCAGGCGCGTGCAGGTAGTGGCTCGCGTACTCAAGAAACGTCGGCCAGTTCGGCGCGGGCGTGTGGCCGTAGGGATGCTCGCGGAAAGCAAGTTCGCCCGTGACCAGCGCGGTCTGCACCGGCGGAAACCTCGCCGTGCCAAGGTCTTTCACGCCCAGCAGCCGGTACACCGGCCCGGCGGCAACCTCCGCCAGAAACATCCCGTGCGGATCGGCCCAGGCATCGCCATTACGATTCGCATAGCCATCGCCGTCCGTCGCCCCGCCCCCGATGAACACCGGCCGCGGCGCGGCCAGAGCGATCAGCTCGTGCGCATCCACAGGCAGGTCGGCCGGCGTGAGCTTCGCCCCATAGCGCAGCATATTGCCCGCGAACCAGTGATACAGCGAGACCGACGCCATGTTCTCAATCTGCTCGCCAAACTGGTGCCGGTAGAGCTTGGCCCCGCCCTCGCCGGAGGAACTGGAATAACAAATCGCGAACCGTGGATCGAAAGCCATCGCCACCAGCACGGCTTTGCCGAAGCGCGAATGGCCCTCCAGTCCAACCTGCCTGGCATCGACCGCCGGATCCGTCTGGAAGTAGTCGAGCGCCCGGCTCGCTCCCCACGCCCAGGCACGCAACGCGCCCCAATCGCCCGCAGCGCGCGGCTGGCCGTGGTTCATCAGTCCGATAATGCCCTGCGTCAGTCCCACGCCATCGTCGGCCTGAAAACTCGTGGGGCTCAGCACCGCGAAGCCCCAGCCGCGCTGCAGGACAGGACGGCCGTCGACATCCCAGTGCCCCGGTGTTCCCGGCGGCGGCAGCTTGGGAAGCGGCCGCTTGAGCGCCGTTGCAAAATCGTTGGCGAAAGCCAGCTCCATGATCACCGGAACCGGGCCGGGCGCGTGAGCCGGCGTCGTGAGAATGAGTTGAATATCCACGGGAATGGCGCGATCCGCGGAATTGTCCACATGCCCGATGAGCCGCTTCGTAATCGCTGGCACCCCGCCGTAGTCCTCGTTCTCGATGCTCACGATCTGCCATTCAACGGACGGCAGATGCTTCGGCGCGCGACCCAGAATCTCGCGTTCGAAGTCGGCGACGATCTCCGGACGCCGTTGCGCCCACCATGCCTCGGCGGTGGCGATGCGCTGCCCGTTGTGCATTCGCAGCGCATCCGGCGGCGGTCCAAAGATGTTCGCTTTGGCTTCGTCGTAGTTGGCGGCGTTCGGCGCCTTTGCATCCGGAACCGGCGCGGGACGCATCTCGGCATCGGTGAGGCCCAAAAGTTGCAGCATGCGTTCGCGATCCTGCGCCGCCGTCAGGTGAACAGGAGCACCGGCGCGGGGCGAATGCTCTTGCGCCCACAACGCCGCAGAACCAAACGCAGAAAGGAGAGCCAACAAACACAAACTGAAACGCGCAGACATCGGGTCCTCCCACCAATCGGGGCGGGCCAAGCATAACGGTTTGCACGCGGCGGATCAAGCCGCTGCCCCTCGACTTGAATGCAATGTGGTAGGCTCCGGGTTATGAGACTCGCAGCTTCCCCTTCGCCACCGCTGCGGCCAATCTGCATCGAAGCCAATGGAGAGACAATAAGCGCATGAGCGTCAGGTATGACCTCGCCGTGATTGGATCGGGGCCCTCCGGACAGCGCGCCGCCGTGGCCGCTGCCAAGATGAAGAAGCGCGTCGCCGTGGTGGAAGCGCGCTCCGTGGTGGGCGGCGTGTGCATTAATACCGGCACCATCCCGTCCAAGACCATGCGCGAAGCCGTGCTCCATCTCTCCGGCTACAACTACCGGTCCATCTACGGAATCAACTACCGGGTAAAAGAGAAGATCACCATGGCGGACCTCGCGTTCCGCGTGCAATCGGTGATCAAGACCGAGGTGGACGTAACCGAAGCCCAGCTCTCGCGCAACGGCATTGACGTTGTGCACGGAATTGCCCACTTCGTCGATCCGAATCACATTCGCATCGAGGGGCCGCAGGGCGAAACCACGCTGGAATCGGATCGCATCATCATCGCCGTGGGAACCAAGCCGGCCTCTTCGCCCAAGGTTCCCATCAACGGCCGCACCATCGTCAACAGCGACCAGATTCTCGATCTGCCCACCGTGCCGCGCTCCCTGATCGTGGTCGGCGGCGGCGTCATCGGCGTGGAATACGCCTGCATGTTCGCCATCCTCGGCGTCCGCGTCACCATCATTGAAAAACGCGCCAAGCTCCTCGAATTCGCGGACCAGGAGATCGTCGAATCGCTGAGCTATCACCTCCGCGACAGCCGCGTGACGCTGCGCCTCGGCGAAGAGGTGCAGAGCGTGGAAGAGCTGCCCGATGGCGGCGTCGTGGCGAACCTCGAAAGCAAGAAGCGCGTCTCCGGCGATGCGCTGCTCTACGCGGTAGGCCGTCAGGGCGCCATCGACGATTTGAATCTCGCCGCGGCGGGCATTGAAGCCGACTCGCGCGGCCGCATTCCCGTGGACGAGCACTACTGCACAAAGGTGCCGCATATCTTCGCCGTCGGCGATGTCGTGGGATTCCCGGCGCTGGCTTCCGTTTCCATGGAGCAGGGCCGCATTGCCGCGCATCGCGCCTTCGAGGATCACGCCACAACCACGAATCCCAGCTTCTATCCCTATGGCATCTACACCATCCCTGAGATCAGCTTTATCGGCAAGACCGAAGAGCAGCTCACCGACGAAGACGTCCCCTACGAAGTCGGCATGGCCTACTACCGCGAAGTGGCGCGCGGCCAGATTCGCGGAGATACCACCGGCCGCCTCAAGCTCATCTTCCATCGCGACACGCGCAAAGTGCTGGGCGTCCACATCATCGGCGAAGGCGCCGCGGAGCTCGTGCACATCGGACAGGCGGTCATGACACTGGATGGAAACGTGGATTACTTCGTGGACACCGTCTTCAACTATCCCACGCTCGCCGAGTGCTACAAGGTGGCGGCGTTCAACGGCCTGGGCCGGCTGCACCGCTATCAGGCAGAGTAAGGGAGGATCGCGATGACCGTTGCCATCGGCCTCGTGATGACGGAACACATCGTCGCAGGCCGCCTGGAAGACCATAAGCTGGTGGGAGCGCCGCTGCGCTTCCCTGCCGATCGCGATGAGCTCGATTCCCTCTCGACGCTCCCCGGCAGCGAACTGGTGGAGACTCTCGCCTCACTTGTCACCAGGCTCGCCGCCGATGGCGGATCGAAGGTCGAGGCGATCGGCGTAGCGGTACCGGGAGTGGTGCGGCACGGGATCGTCGAAGACAGCCCCAATATCACGCAGATCAAGGGCATGCACCTGGGGCAGGAGTTGTCGAAGGTCCTGGTGGCGCGCGGCATCACTGCGCCCGTGCACGTCGCCAACGACGCCGATGCGATCGCCGCCGGCGTTGCCGCCACACGCGGCCACCTGAACCGGCTCACGCGCGTCTGGACCATCGGCAACGGCATCGGCTACGGACGCTGGCCCTACGTGGAAGGTGTTTGGGAAGGCGGTCACATCACCGTAACGCTCGACCCCAAGGAGCGCTTCTGCGGATGCGGCGGCATGGGACACCTGGAAGGCATCATGGGCTATCGCGCCATGCGGCTGCGCTTCATGGATCGCGAACCCGAAGAGATCTTTGCCTGCGCCAAATCCGGCGACGCGCGCTGTCGCGAATTCGTTGAGCTATGGCACCGGGCGCTCGCGGCGGCGACGGCTTCGTTCATTCACCTCGCCGGCCCGGGCCGCTTCTACTTCACGGGCCACAATGTGAAATTCCTGGAACTCCCCATGCTGAAGGAGTACCTCGACACAATGGTGAAGATGAGCCCGCTGCAAAGCTACTCGCTGGAAGTGCTGCAGCCCGACGACGAGACGGCGATCATCGGCGCGGGCGTCAGCGCCTTGCGCGCGCTCACGTGGTAAGGCTCTCCTGATCCACGCTCACTCCACCCGCAGTGCCTTCATCGGATCCAGGCGCGAGGCGCGTACCGCCGGCATCCACGTCGCTATCAGCGCAACGAGGGCAAGCACGACGGGCACGAGGATGAAAGCGGTGGGATCCCAGCTCTTCACGCCATAGAGCGAACTGGCGATAAGCCGCGTCAGACCGAATGCGGCGCCCACACCCAGCACCACTCCGGCAAGCGCCAGCCGCATGCCCTGCCATACCACCATGCGCCGAATGGCCTGGCGATCCGCTCCCAGCGCCATTCGGATGCCGATCTCCTGCACACGCTGGGTGACGGAGTACGCCATGAGGCCGTAGATGCCGATGGCCGCGAGCAGCAGTGCGGCGACACCGAAGATCGTCAGCAGAAGCATGTTGAAGTTCTGGCTCGCCATCGAGCGCGCCTCCACCTCGTCCATCGTCCGGATGTGTGCCACCGGGAAACCGCCGCTGGCCTTGCGCAGTTGTTCCGCAACGGCGCCGGCTAGCTGGTGCGGCTCCACGCGCGTTCGCACCACCCAGGTAAGCGGCGCAACACGTGAGTTGAGCAAGGTGAGCCCGTCGGTCATCTGCGCCAGGGGCACAATCATCAGTGGGTCGGGTTCGCGATTCAGCCCCCCGTCGCGGACATCCCCCACGATTCCGACGATGGTGCGTGCCGGTTCAGTGAACTCCGGTCCCACTCCCTTGCCGATGATGATCTGCTGGCCGAGTGGATCCTGGCCCTTTTTCCAGAACTGACGCTCCATGGCCTGCGTGATGATGACGACTCCTGGAGCGGACGCGTCGTCCTGCGCCGTGAAATCGCGGCCGCGAAGAATGGGAATCCTGAAGGTGGAGAAGTAGCCCGGAGACGTTGCTTTCCACTCGCCGCCACCTGTGTTCGGCCCTTTTGTCGTTGGAGTCCCGACGATGTAAAAGGGCAGGCCGAAGCCTCCCGCCAGGGGCAGAGAATCGGTCACGGCCACATCTTCCACTCCGGGGACGGCGGCGATGCGCTCGCGGCTGTCGCGAACCAGTTGCGCAACGCCCGCGGTTTTCTCATAGCGATCGCCGGTCAGCGCCATCTCCATCGTGAGCACATTGTGGGTGTCGTAGCCGGGATTCACCATGCGCAGCGCAATGAAGGTGCGGATGAGCAGTGCAGCGCCCACCAGCAGCACCAGCGCCAGGCCGACTTCGGTCACGATCAGGGCGGAACGCGTTTTGCTTTGCCTCAGTCCGAATCCCGAACGGCTGCCGCTTTCGTTCATGGTGCGCGCAAGATCGGGCCGCGAAGCGCCAAAGGCTGGAATCAGGCCAAACAGAATCCCCGTCAGCAGCGAGATCCCAATGGTGAACAGCGCCACGCGCCAGTCGACCGTAACGCCTGCGCCGCTTTCTCCAATCCGCGGAATGTCGCCGGGGTGGATGGTAAGCAGCCATCGCACTCCGGCAAAACCCAAACCCAGGCCCACAGCTCCGCCCAGCAGCGCCAGCAACACACTCTCCGTCAGCAGTTGCCGGATCATGCGGCCGCGTTGCGCACCCATGGCGGCGCGAATGGCAAACTCGCGCCTGCGGCCGGCGGCACGCACCATCAGCAGGTTGGCCACGTTGGCACAGGCAATCAGGAGCACGAAGGTCACCGCGCCCAGCAGAATCAGGAGCGACTTGCGCGCGTCGCCGACGATCGCGTCCCTCAGCGGCTCCGCACTGAATGAGCCTTCAGGATCGGCGCGAGGATATTTGCGCATGAATTCAGCGTAGGCAAGCTTAAGCTGTGCTCTGGCCTGGTCCAGGGTGACGCCCGGCTTCAGGCGTCCCGCAGCCACAAAGTAATGCGCCTGGTCATCGGTGTTGGGCGGGAACTGGAACGGCAGCCAGACATCGGCGGCCGGATCGCTGACGAAATCCCGGCCCGTGACGCCAAGCACCGTATACGGTTCGCCGCTGATCGAGATGGCGCTGCCCACAATATGCGGGTTGCCGCCAAACTTGCGCATCCAGAATCCGTAGCTGAGGACCACGAGGTTGCCGCCGTTCGGCATGTCCTCCTGCGGCGTAAAGGTGCGGCCCAGAACCATGTGCGCGCCGAAGAGCCGGAAGTAGGCCTCGGTTACGTGCATGCCTTTCGCCTGCTCCGGAACGCCGCCGGTCAGGTTCAATCCCTTGCTGCTGAAATCGTAGGCAGCCACGTCCTGGAATACATTGGACTGCTCCTGCCAGGCATGAAACTCGGTGGCCGCGGCGCCCGGATTGCCGCGATTTCCGCGATAGGTATTCAGGAACTGGACGATGCGGTTCGGCTCGGGATACGTGAGCGGCTTCAGCAACACCGCGTTCACCACGGAAAAGATCGCCGTGTCGGCCCCGATTCCCAGCGCAAGGGCGGCTACAACTGCAAGAGTGAATCCGGGGTTCCTTCGAAACATGCGAAACGCATGGCGGATATCGGCAAAGAGAGTGAACACGGGGACCTCCGAGAGCAAGACCTGAGATGCGACCCGAAAAAACTACGAAATGCGAATTGCGGCAGTTCCAGGAATGCGCCTGCGAAGCAATGAAATTTCAGAGGAGGAAGGGCGGAAACAATCATTAAGACAGCGGGGCGCCCGATTGGTAAGCAGCGCCCCCGCGTCAATCCGAAGAATTCCGGCCTAGCGCTTGCGCGGATATGTTCCCGAGATCCGGTCGTGCCAGGTAAGGTGATCGTCGTCGAACAGCGACCACGCGAATCCCAATCCCACCGGAAACAGCGAGAGCACCATCGCGCCGAAACGGCGATGGAGTTGCTGCCGCGTCGGGAGCTCGTCGTCAAACGTGGAGAAGGCGATCCCTGCGTACTTCATGCCGGGCGTCGTGGTGCCCATGCCGAAGAAGACCGCGTGATACGCCAGCCCCGCCAGCACAAGGCCCGCAATCGCCATGGCTTCTGCCGCTTTGGCTGCCGGAACATGCTGCATGTGCGATGCGCCCCACATGGCGACAGCAAAAAATACGCCTGCGATCAGCGAGCCGTCGACGACCGTGGCAAGAAGCCGCCGGCTGAGCGGAGCGAGATCTGGCCTGGCCGCGGCCGGAGCCGCCTGAACCCGCACTGCGGCTTCGGGCTGAGCATCCAGCTTGATGCTCGACCACTCTGGCCCGACCCAGTTGTCGGCGGTTGCGGTACTCTCCGTAGCGGCTGGTGCAGGTTCAGTGGAAATGGCGCCCGGGTCGACCTCAAAGATACTGAGCTGCGGGTCGGCAGCAGCGGTAACCGCCGGCTCAATCAGGCGCGGGCGCAACTTGCGCGTGGCCACCAGTTCGCGCGGAAACTCGATAAGGTTCGCGTGCGTCGATTGCGCTTCCACCTGGAGCGGTTCGCTGCGCAGGGTCTCAGACACCTCCGCTGGCGTCCACCAGTCCTCCGGTAGAAGTTCGAAATTCTCCTGCGGCCGCGCCGGCGCAGGCTTCAACTCGATTGCCCGCAAAGGCAGATCGGGTTCCCAGCGTATATCGAAGGTGCGGCCATCGATCACTTCGTGAGTAACGACGGGAGCTGCAGTCACAGCGGGAGCCGGCTCCGGCAAAGCTTCGAGCGATATCACCGAAGCGCGCTCGTCAGCGGCGATTGCAGGCTCCACAATCGGCGGTTCCGGTACGGCTTCCACAGCAGGCCCGGCGACTCTGACCTCGGGTTCGGGAAAACTGAGAAGCGGCTCGCGGGTGATGCTCTCCACCACGGCAGGTCCGCGCGAGGGCGATTCCGCGGCAGCGGCGTGCAACTCCGCCAGTGCTGACTCGGCCGCCGCCTGGGCTTCGAGCGCGACCTTGGTGGCAATCTCCGCGGCGCGCACCGCAAGCCGGGCTTCCTGGGCCTGCATCTCGCTATAGGAGGGTGCCTTTGCGTACCGGGCAGCCACGCGCGCGGCAGCCTGAGCTGCGCGGCTGTTGGCCGCATGAGCGGGCGTATTCTGGCCGTCCTCGGCGTGCGTGCCGGACTTGCGGTTCTTGTGGGCGGCGATGCGGCGGTTGACTTCCTGCTTCCACGCGGGTTCGAGGTGCGGCTGGCCGGCTGTGCTCAACTCCCAATCCCTTCCAAAAGCGGCTGGTAAGCCGCGATCTGGGTCTGTCCGGCAGCGCCGCTCAGACGTTGGTGTTGCAAGAGGCCGGAGTGCGCGGAAACAGGACAGAGTGCGCGCGAAACGAGCGAGGCGCGCGGGCGATGAGGCCGGATTGTCCTGCTGCCAGAGCTGCGTGGAATGCGTCCCAAGAGGGTGAGCCAACGTTTGCTATGCTGGCCTTGGTCTTCGGATGAGTCCTCGCAATTCTGTGTTTATCACGGCGTTACTCCTCTGTCACTTGCTTCTGGCAGGTCAGACGTTGACCAATGCGGCACCCCCCGCGCAGCAGCCTTCCAAAGCAGCCGATTCTTCCCGCATGAGAACGGCCAGCACCGCCGGCTTGCCGGAAGACCCCGGGCAGGAGGCGATCCCAATCGCACGCCCCGAACCGATGCCCACCTCGGGAGTTCCGGTCAGTTGGAAGGCCGATCGTTGGACGTGGGCCAACAGAACGGTAACCCTCTACAACGTGGAAGATTTCCGCTACCGCGGATACGTGTTGCGCGCAGACAAGATCACGTACCACGAAGACACGGAGGAACTGCAGGCCGAAGGGCATCTGCGCGTGGAGGGCGGCCCCGAGGACATCGCCATCACCGCGTCGCACGGAGAGATACGCCTCAACATGCACACGGCGCGCTTCTACGACGTGACCGGAACCATGGGGGTACGCTCGATCAGCCGCACCGAGGTGTACTCGACGCCGAATCCGTTGATCATTCGCGCCCGCGTGCTGCTGCAAACCGGAGAGGGATCGTACCGTGTGGTCGATGGTTCGATGACGAACTGCCGCCTGCCCAAGCCCGATTGGGAGCTCGTTTCGCGAAAGATCAACGTCTCCGACGGGACAGCTTCGGCAAAGAACACTTACTTCAAGCTGATCGGCATTCCGCTGTTCTATATCCCCTATCTGCGCCACCCCGTGGACGAGTCGGGCCGGCAGAGCGGCTTACTCATTCCCGTGCTGAGCAACGGTTCGTCCATCCGCGGATATACGGTGGGCGAGCAGTACTACTGGGCAATCAATCGCAGCATGGATTTGGTGCTCGGGACCGAGTATTACAGCAAACGAGGCTGGGCGCCGAACGGCGATTTCCGCTATCGCGGACGGGGGCTCGATTACCTTACCGTGCGCGGCAACGCGTTGTTCGACCGCGGCTACACGCTGCCGGCCCAGAGCGGCCCGCAAGGCCAACAGGCCGTTGTGGTGAATCAGGGCGGAGTGGACGTGATGGCCGAGGGGCGGCGGGACTATTCGGCCGAGACGCGGCTGGCCGGCAGGGCGGAGTACCTCTCGCGCTATGTGTACCGGCTGGTATTTAACGACATGTATTCGCAGGCAGTGAGTTCGGAGGTGGAAAGCGACGTTGCCCTCACTCATGCACACAAGGGGCTGGTTTCCTCGCTGAGCATTTCACGCCTGGAAAACTTCGCCAGCCCCACTCTGGGCGATGAGGTGCGGCTGCTTCATCTTCCGAGCGTACGATTCGATGCCCTCGACCACCCCTTCGGCCACGTCTACTGGGGGCTGGGCTCTTCCATGGGTCATCTCGCGCGTTCTGAGCCGGGGCTGCACGCGCACAACGATGGCCGCGTGGACGTATACCCGCATATATCCATGCCACTCGTGCTGGGCGGCTGGAGCATCATCCCGGAGGCCGCTCTACGCGAGACTCTCTACTCCAACACCCAAATTCCCGATCTGACGGGGACCAACAGCGGAGTGCCGACAGTGAGCCACGATCCCCTCGCCCGCAGCGATGCCGAAGCGCGCGTGGATCTGCGGCCGCCCACACTGGAAAGGGACTTTACTCTCCCCAGGTGGCACCGCAAACTGCGCCACGTCGTCGAGCCGGAACTGTTCTGGAATTATGTGGGCGGAATCGGAGCAAAAGCACGCAGTGTCCTGCTGGTGGATACCACCGATATCGCCACCAACACGAACGAGGTTGGCTACTCGCTGACCCAGCGCTTCTACCTGCAGCCCCCAAACGCAAAACCCTGCGCAAACGATGCAGGCCACTGCGCAAGCACTCCCAGGGAGTGGGCGAGTTGGCAGGTCGCGCAGAAGTATTATCTTGACCCGACCTTCGGTGGTGCGTTGATTCCGGGCCGTCGCAACGTGTTCGCCAGCACTCTCGATCTGACAGGCGTCTCCTTCCTGACGGAGCCGCGCAATTTGTCGCCACTGATATCCCGGATGCGGTTTGAGGCCATAAACAATCTGCGGATCGAATGGGACCTGGACTATGACGCGAAGGCCGGCCGTATCGGCGCCGACAATCTCTACGCCGGGTACAGTTGGGGGGATACAACCGTGGGGTTGGGCCGCGCACTGCTGAATGCCGTGGATGAGCAGGGCAGCTCGGCCTCCACAGTGCAGAACCAGCAGATCAATCCCTTCCTTCAGATCGGAGAACCCACCAAGGCAGGACTGAATCTGGCTGCCAACGGGGGCTACGACTTTGTCCACGGCGCGCTGCAATACGCTGGCGTTCAGGCGGCATATAACTGGAACTGCTGCGGCCTGACCCTGGGCTACCGGCGCTTTGCCCTGGGCACCCTGCGCGACGAAACCCAATACCTCTACAGCTTCACCTTGGCTAATTTTGGCGCGGTGGGAGATATCCGCCGGGCCAATACAGTCTTCCGAGATCCAAACGCAATACCGGCCTACTAGGGCCTGTTATCGAAGGCCGAAGAAACGCAGGGGCGGCTCCGGCGTGGGTTGCCGGGTAGAAACCTTGGGGGACATTGCTGCCAGACGCCCAACTTGCCGCTGGTCGGAAGTTAGGGCAGCCCAGGTGCCGATTCCGCGCCGGATGCGTCCACTCAATAGGGCTCCAGTGACGGCTGGAGTATTCTTTCATATAGAGGATTCTCAACTTGTTGCGTATACGTCTCTTTGTCGGCTTGCTGGCATTAACCCTGGCCGCCGGCTGCAAAGCCCAAACCAATACAGTTCCTAACTCTGACCTGTCGCGGCGCGTCGAGGTGATGGTCCGGTCCCAGTTCAACATTCCACCGTCGGTCTCAGTAACCTTGGGCCAGAGAACGCATAGCGACGTGCCCGGCTATGACAAGCTCCCGGTGACGCTCTCCAGCGGTACGCGGTCGCAAGTGGTTGATTTCCTGATCTCGACGGATAACAAGACCCTCGCGCGGCTGGAGAAGTTCGATCTGGCGAAGAACCCTCTGTTCAATATCGATGTAACCGGGCGGCCTGTGCGGGGCAACCCAAACGCCAAGGTAACCGTGGTGAGCTTCGATGACCTTGAGTGCCCGTACTGCGCGCGCATGCATGAGCAGCTCTTCCCGGGTACGCTCGACCGCTACAAAGACCAGGTGCGGTTCATCTACAAGGACGATCCGTTAACCGAGATTCATCCCTGGGCCATGCATGCCGCGGTGGATGCAAACTGCCTGGCCGCGCAAAGCGGGGACGTCTACTGGAAATACGTGGACTACCTGCACTCGCATGGGCAGGAGATCAACGGGCCGGATCGCAACCTGACCAAGAGCTATGCCGCGCTGGATCGGGTTGCACGTGATGAGGCTACCGTTGCCAAGCTGGATGGAACAAAGCTGGATGCCTGTATCGCCAAGCAGGATGAGAGTAAGATCAACGAGTCCCGACACGAGGCCGATGCGCTGGGTGTAAATGGCACTCCGGCGCTCTTTATCAATGGAGAGCGCATCGACGGCGCCGTGCCAGAGGACCAGGTTTGGACTGTCATTGACCGCGCCTTGCGCGATAGTGGCGAGCAGCCGCCGGCACAACCTGCCCCGGCAACACCACCAGGGCAGAACTCCGCCAAATAGGGGCGGCGCGCGGTTCTTTTGGGGGCACAAAAGATTTCGGGGTCGGCATAGGCCGGGCCTGCAGGATTTATTCTGAAGTGCCGGGAGCGTTCTTGCGCCTATTGAGGAGAGATACGTTGCAATCGGATGCGTTTTTTCGGGTCCAGACCCGTTTTGCCCTCTGCACACTCATGGCTGTCGTGGCGCTCACCGCCGGATGTCATCGCACTCCCGGAGCCGATGTCGTGGCCACCGTGAACGGCAAAGACATCTCGCGGGCTGAGTTGGAGCAGAACTATAAGGCGGAGATCTCAAACAATCCGCAGCAGCAACCGTCGCCCGAACAGGCCGACATTCTCCGCCTCAACCTGCTGCACGGCATGATTGAAGATGAGATCCTGCAACAGCGCGCGGCGAAACTCAACCTGACCGCCAGCGATGAAGACGTAAACGCTAAGCTGACCGAGTTAAAGGCCCCCTTCACACAGGAAGAGTTCGAACAGAAGCTCAAAGAGCGTGGCCAGACCGTGGAAGACCTGAAGAGAGTCATTCGCCGCACGCTCACCAAGACGAAGCTGCTGAACAAAGAGATCCTGTCGAAGATCAACATCACCGACGCGGAGATATCGGAGTATTACAACACCCACAAGGCAGACTTTAACTGGATCGAGCCGAGTTATAGGCTTGCCCAGATTGTTGTAACCGGAGCGCAACCGCAGGCGAATGGAACACCGGGACGGCCGAATCAGGCGCAGGCACTCAAGGAAATCGACAGCATTCAGGCGCGGCTCCAGAGCGGGGAAGATTTCGGCAGTCTGGCCGCTCAGTTTTCAGTGAATGCAAACATCGCGTCGAACGGCGGCGACATGGGATACATCACGGAGACGCAGTTGAAGCAGGAGCCGGATCTTTATAACGCGATTGTGAAGCTGAGGCCGGGTCAGATCACAGATGTGATTCCCGTGTATGATCCAGGCGTCCCCGGACACAAAATTCTGGGCTACTCGATTTACAAGCTGATCAGCCGGGAGGCGGCCGGACAGCGCGGCCTGAATGACCCCGGCGTTCAGCAAACCATTCGAGACGGGTTGCGCAACAGCAAGGCTCAAGTGCTCCAGAATGCGTATTTCGAGATGCTGCATGACGACGCGAAGGTACGCAACTACTTTGCCGAACAGGTTCTGAAGGCAGGCGCGCAGTAGAGCCAGAGGAATGGCGCAGCAGAGAAAACAAGCCCGCTCGGCCATGCCGCAGCGGGCTTCTCTTTGAGGAGACGCTCTCACACGAGGCGCTCTCACTCAATGGACCTCGCTTCATTCCCGGCAAGCGTAGATCGCGCCCGCCGCCGAACCAGCCCACGAACCCGCCGGTTCCAGGCTTCAATCAAAAGGCCTCCGCGATAGCGGAGGCCTTTTGCTGATCTACCTCTTGGAGCCGAGGCTACTTCATGTTGCCGTTGGCGTCCATGGTGATGCCGCCAGGGCCCTGATTCTTCTTCTCTTCGTTCGCCTTGCGCGTACCGAGCGCCTTGGTCATCCAGTCCTTCGCCTGAGCAACGTCCTGCTTTACCGCGGCCGGATCCTGGTAGTCGACGTCTGCCTTACGCCGGTACATCAGGTTCAGGTACGCCATGGCATTGTCGTAGTTCGGGCGATTGGCAACTGCCTGATTAAGGTACTGCAGGCCTTCGGTGACGAGAGGCTCGTTCTCTTCCTTGATCTGTTGGAGAACCTTCTTCGGAGCCTTCACGTTGCCTTCGCCATCGTCATTGATATTGGCCGGCTGCAGGGCGCGCAGCGCATTGTCGTGGGCCTTGCTCCAATCAATGACGCCCACGGTGTATGCCGCCTCGGGGTCCTTTGGATCGACGGCGAGCACCTTCTTCTGCCACTCCTCGGCGCTGTTCAAATCCTGAAGCCACGCGGTGTGATTATTGGGATTGGCGATATTGAAATAGATACCGGCGATCTGCTTCATGCTATTGACGTCGGTCGGATCTTTGGCGAGCACTTCCTTGAAGATGTCGATCGCCTGCTGGGCCATCTTGAGGTTATCGGGAGTATCGAGACCGGGAACGACGTTCTGGGCAAGAGCAGTAGCCAGGTAGGTCTTGGCCATCGGCAAGCTCGGGTCGAGTTCGGTGGCCTTCTGGAAGTGTCCGATGGCTTCTTCGTACCGGGCGCTTTTGTAGGCATCCACTCCCTTGTTCAACTGGTCACGGGCCGCGAGCCGGTCGCAACCGCTCAGGGAGAGCACCATGCCGCCCAAGGCAACCGCAAGCGCCGTAATTCGTGCGGATCGATTCATGCTTTTGTCCTTCTCCTTCAGGGCGAGCCTAACGGTTGCGCACCTGCAAACTTGGTCCAACTGGTTGTGGCGGGAGTATCCCCAACCAGGATGAAAAAAGAATTGTACTCCTGCTGGAGTGATCTGCACGCAGGATATCACTCGAAGCGCGAAACCGAATGCAGCGCATTTCTACAATTCGTGAATCGCTTTTGGAGTGATCGAGACGCCGATCTGTCCCTATCGAATAGCTGATGCAGTCCAGCATTTCCGGTACTGCAGAGCCATTGCCCATCGCGCTGAGTTGAAGCACCTTTGCGCGCGGCAGACGAGTTGATCTGCCGCACGCGATGCTTCAGTCAATTACTGCCCCTGCATGATCTTCGGCGTCATGATGCCGATGTGATCCACGTTGGCAGACTTTGCAATGTCGATCACGTCGGCGATCGCCTCGAAGTTCACGTCGTCGTCGCCTTTTACGAACATCACGCGCTCGGCGCGATTGGCGTAGATCTCAGTGAGCTTGGGCAGCAGCTGATTATGGGCGACATCGGTGTCGTTGATCTTATAGCTGAGATTGGCGCCGCCCTTTCCCAGCACCTGCACCACGATGGTTCGGTCATTGGGCTGCTGCTGCTGCGGATTCTTGGGCGGCTGCGGCACTAGGGCATCCAAGCCCTTGGGCGTTACCGGCACGATCACCATGAAGATGATCAACAATACCAACAGAATGTCGATCATCGGGGTGACGTTGATCTCCCCCATTGCTCCGCCACCGCTCCCGGTTGTCATTGCCATGGCTTCAAACTCCTCGGTTCCTCAATACTCGTTAAATGCGAACTGCGATTATTCGCCGCCCGCCGGTGCACCGGGCTCGCGCTTCTGCGTGAGCAACCCGACTTCCTCTACGCCTGCCGTACGGACCGCATCAATTGCGTCCTCTACCGCCCGGAACTGCGCGCGGGCATCGGCGCGAACGTAGATGGTCTTTCCGGGCTTGTCGGCCAGCTTGTCGCGGACCTTGGAGCCAAGTTCGCTGACGGCGACCTTGTCCTGGCCCAGGAAGACGCTGCCGTCCCGGGTGATGGCGACCACGATCGCATCCTCTTTGTCGGCATCGGGCATGGCGGTGGGATTGTCCACCTTGGCCATATCCACAGACACCTTATTCTGGAGCATGGGCGTGATAACCATGAAGATGATCAGCAGAACCAGCATCACGTCAACCATGGGGGTGACGTTGATGTTGGAGTTGATCTTGCTTCCTTCGTTTCGAACTGCAACTGCCATAGTTGGGCTCCGTGCCTAGAATTTTTCTTCCGGAGAGCCTCCGGGCCTTCTGAGCGATTTGCCTGGCCGGCGGTGAAGTTGTGGCGGGAGAGAATTTGCCTCTCCCGCCCACCAGGAACGTTCCGCTCAGCTAACGGCGTCCGCTTACCGCTTGTGGCTCTGCTTGATGAAGTAATCGATCAGTTCGCTCGAGGAGTTGTCCATTTCGACGTCGAACGCCTCAACGCGGCCGGTGAAGTAGTTGAACGCCATAACGGCGGGGATAGCCACAAGCAGACCGAAAGCGGTGGTAACCAGAGCTTCCGAGATACCGCCGGCGACTGCGCCGATGCCCGAGGTCTTCTGGGTGGCGATAGCATCGAACGCGTGGAGGATGCCGACGACGGTGCCGAACAGGCCGACGAACGGTGCGGTAGCGCCGATGGTGGCCAGAACGCTCAGGCCCCTCTTCAGCTTCGCGTGAACGATGGCTTCGGCACGCTCAAGGGCGCGCTGCGAGCTCTCGATGGTCTCTTCGGTCGCCATGCCGGAGGAAACGCGGAACTCCTGGAGTCCAGCGGTCACCACTTCGGCCAGATGCGACTTCTTGTTGCGGTCGGCAATCTTGATGGCTTCCTCAAGCTTGCTGTCCTTCAGCGCGCCGGCAACCTTGGGTGCGAACTCGCGGGACTGCTTGCGGGCGGCGGAGAAGTAGAAGTAGCGATCGATCATCACGGCCAGCGACCAGATGGATTCGATGAAGAGGATGATGGCGACCGTGCGGGCCAGCCATGCCATGTGGTTCCACAAACCCAGGGGGCTGAAGCTGGTGCTGCCCGAGTCTTCCTGGAGCATGGCCAGGCTGTGGACGGTGTGCGAAGCGAAATGTGCGAGCTGAGCGAGAATCACTGAATCGTTCCTCCTACGGAGTTTGCTTGTGAACTAAGGGTGTTGCGATTGCGGTGCATTTCAAAAACTTGCAGAGCAGGGACATAAAGCGCGGCCTGACAAGCGCCGTCCGACTTCAGATGGTTCCCATCAAAACATGTTCTGGAAATGCTTGTGGAGAATGCCCCTTCACTGCAAAGCGACATTCGGGTCAAATCAAAGGCCCTTTTACCTTTGATGGGCAAAAGGGCCGCGGAGTTCTCTCAGCCACCAAGGCTGAAGATTACGTTTACGGTGGTTTCTACCTCGACTGGCTCGCCATTGAGCAGGTAGGGACGATAACGCCACTGGCGGACGGCGTTGAGGGCGGCTTCCTGAAGCATGGCCGGACCACTGATAACGCGAAGGTTAGTGATGGAGCCCGATTTGGAGATAGTGGCCTGAAGGACCACCGTACCCTGCACCCGGGCCGCCTTGGCAATGGGAGGATAGATCGGCTGCGTCTTTTGAATCAGGTTGCCAGCCGCAACGCCTCCCGAGATATTGATCTTCTTGGGTGCGGCCGCCTTCACCGTGGGCGCGCTGGAACCGCCAAACAGGCCGCCGATCACACCGCCGGAGCTGCCGCCCAGACCTTCCATTCCGGCTACGCCGAAGTTATTCGACGGCGGAGCTTCCTTCTCGGCCACCTGCTTGATGGTCTTGGGAATCTTGGTGGGCGCGACAAGCTGGTTATTCATCATCTCCGACTGCACATGAACTACGTGCACGGGCGTCGGCGGAGGGGGCGGCGGGGGTGGCGGAGGAGGTGGCGGAGGAGCAACCAGCAGGGTCTGCATCATGCCCTTGGGCAACGCCTCGGGATAAATGAGCGGAATAAGGATCAACAGGAGCAGGATCGAGCCGTTGATGATGAACGTCACGATCATCCAGTACTTGCTCTTACTCTTGATCTTGCCGCCCGATTCAAATGTGGAATCTTCAAACATGGCCAGCCTCGAATTCTCGTGTTTTTACCACTAATTTAGACACCACAGAGAAGGGAAATGTTCCCGGGGTATCTAAGGCGCCGCAACTGGCGTGCTCCACCTATATCAGAACACCTGCAAAGGTGGCAAAAGCGATGCCCCGGGTACGCGTCCCGGGGCATCCGTGTTAGGTCCTGGCGCGCTTTGCGGCCGGGAGAACAACCGTCTTTCCCTTGCTCGCTCGCCACTCCTGGTACGCCACCAGCATGGGAGCAGCAACAGCAATCGACGAGTAGGTTCCAATCAGGATTCCGATGACCAGCGCGAAGGAAAAGCCGCGCAGCACCTGGCCGCCGAAGATGAACAGAGAGAGCACGGTAAGAAACGTGAGGCCCGAGGTAAGCACCGTCCGGCTCAGGGTCTGGTTGATGCTGCGATTGACCAGGTCGCCAAGGTTTTCGCGACGGCTGAGTCGCAGGTTCTCACGGATGCGGTCGAAAACGACGATGGTGTCATTCATGGAATAGCCGACCAGCGTCAGGATGGCGGCCACCACAGTGAGGTTGATTTCCATGTTGAACCCGGCGCTGCTGGCCAGTGAAAATGCGCCCACCGTAATCAGGGTGTCGTGAAAACAGGCGATGACAGCGGCCACACCGTAGATGAGCTGAAAGCGGAACCAGAGGTACACCAGCATGCCCAGCAGCGAGTAGAGCACGGCGCGCGCAGCCTGCCCTTCAAGCTGGCGGCCAACCGTCGGCCCGACGATGTCAACCTTGATGCCGGCCTGGTTGAACGGGTTGTTGTAATGCGACTGAAGCGCGCTGATGACTTCCTGGCGGCCCACGTCGAGAGCGTTCTCGTCCTTCTGCTCAGGCAGGCTGATCAGCACATCGTTGCGGGTCGCCTCGCCGATCTGCTGGATCTTGGCATCGCGGATTCCGGCGTGGTCGATCGCCTTGCGGATGGCGGCGATGTCGGGCCGGTCCTGGAACTGCACCTCCACCTGCGTGCCGCCGCGGAAATCCACACCCAGGGGAACAGGGCTGCCGATGTGCGCCCAGTGATAGGCCATGGAGACAATGCCGGCCACGCTGAAACAGAGGCTGAAGGCAAGGAAGTACCACTTTTTGCCCAGCCAGTCGATGTCTACGCCGTGAAAGAATTCCACTTGTTCTACCTTTCAAATTCAGGGAACGAGGGAACGAGAGAACCAGTCCTGTACGGCTGAAAACTTGCTCGCCGGTAGCAGTCTGTTCGCTTGCGATTCCCTGTCGTTTCCTCCTCGTTCCCTTGGTCCCTTGCCTGAATTCCTGGTTGCCTTGGTCCCTTGTTCCCTGTCTTCTAGATCGAGACCATCTCGCCGGTCTTCATCTTGTTCAGGTGGGCATCAAAGATGGTGCGCGAGACGAAGACCGCCGTGAACAGGTTGGCAAGAAGACCGAACGTCAGGGTCGTTGCAAATCCCTTCACCGGCCCCGTTCCGAAGAGGAACAGGATGGCGGCCGACACGATCGTCGTCACGTGGGTGTCGACGATGGTGACCCAGGCGTGCGCGAATCCCTGATCGACCGCAGCCGATGCTGCCTTGCCGGCCCGAATCTCTTCGCGAATGCGCTCGAAGATCAGCACGTTGGAGTCGACGCCCATACCCACGGTCAGTATGACGCCGGCGATGCCGGGCAACGTGAGCGTTGCCGTCGAGTAGCCCATAAATCCGAGCAGGATCAGCAGGTTCAGAATCAGCGCCAGATCGGCGTTGATACCCGCGCCCCGGTAGTAGACGAGCATGAAGGCCAGCACCAGCACCATGCCAACCACCGCCGCGGTAACGCCTTCCCTGATCGAGTCAGCGCCGAGCGAAGCGCCCACGGTGCGCTGTTCATAGATGGTGAGCGAGGCGGGCAATGCGCCCGTGCGGAGCAGGTGGGACAGGTCGGAAACCTCCTGCTCGCTGAACGTTCCCTCGATCACGCCGGTGTCGCGGATGGCGCTCTTGATGTTGGCGACTTCACGAACCGTGCCGCCCATAACCACCGCCATGGCGGCGCCCACGTTGTGGCTGGTGTAGTCGTAGAACTTGTCACCCGCCGCATTGGTCAGGGTGAACTGCACTTCGCGCTGGCCGGTGTTGGGATTGACGTTGGGATCGGCTGAGCGGAAGTCGCTGCCGGCCACCACCGCCAGACGCTGCAGGACATAGTACTGATCGCCGCCGCCCTGGTTGCCGATGTTGCCGGAGAAGGGCAGAATCTCATTTTCAGGGGGCACCACTCCGCCCACGCTCTGCTGCGCGGCCTGGAGGCTGGGATACGGGCCGCCCACCACCGGATGAATCTCAAGCCGGGCGGTGGACTGGATGATCTCCATGACCCGGTTCATGTCGGAAATACCGGGCAGCTCGACGAGGATCTGGTTGGCGCCGAGATTGTACTCCTGGATGACAGGCTCGCTGACACCAAGGGAATCCACGCGGTCGCGGATCGTCTCGATAGCCTGCGAAACCGTGCGCCGCTGCAGGTCCTGCTCATAGATCGGCTTCATCGTCAGGGTAAAAACGCCGTTGGCCCCACTGGCGACGTCGAACTCATTGCTGTATTTGGCATCGAGTGTGGATCGCGCCGCCGCGGCGGTGGCCGAAGAGACATTGTCGATCTCGACCACAGTCGGCTTATTGGGATAGGGCTTGATGACCCGGCCGAAGCTCACATTGGCCTTTTTGAGATCCTGCTGCAGGCTGGCGATGGCGTTGTCGGTTTCAGCGTTGATTGCGTCCTGCACCTGCACCTGGAGAATCAGGTGCGCGCCGCCCTGCAGATCGAGACCGAGGTGAATGCGGTTGGTGAGGGCCTGAACAATAGCCTTGCCGCTGACGCCCGAGGGGATGCCGAAGATTCCGTAGAGGCACACCAGAAGGACTGCAACGATCAGCGCGACTCTGCCTTTGAGGTTCTTTTTCATGGTTCCAGTTCTCTAGTTCAAAAACGGGTGAACGTGCAGCGTGCCTACGAAGCCGAAGCGTCTTGCGTAGTCACGGAGGCAATGGCGGTTTTGGCGACCTCGATCTTGATACCGTCGGGAGCGACCTTGAGGATGATGGAATCGTCCTTGATGGACAGGATGGTGCCGCGAATGCCGCCGGCGGTGGTGACGCGATCGCCGGCCTTGATGTTGGACAACATACTCTGCCACTGTTTCTGCCGCTTGCTCTGAGGGCGGATCAGGATGAAGTACATGACCGCGATCAGTAAGAGGGGCAGAGCCACCATTGAGAAAGGACTACCGCCGGCAGGGGCAGCCGCAAACATTGTCAAACCAAGTGCCACAATCATCCTTTACCGCCGGGAGCAGCGCAGACAGCGGCAGCCCCGGCTAAGACGCGCCGGGATCCGATCCGGGCGGTCGCTTGAGTTTGTCTCCGGGAAAACGCTGGCCGCGCACCGGGCGCAGGTGCGGAACAAAAAGGCTGGTTCAGCCCTGCCCCGCCGACTTCCTTTTCGACATGGCTTTCTATGGGAACCCGGCCGGGGCAACCGACACGCCGCAAACGGCTCCACTACCGGACGAATCCCAAAAGAATGCCTAGCAAAATAAGATACGCGCAGCCGGTTGGGTGTCAAGGCGCAGAGTAGGTCGGGAGCGCTGATTTGCAGGAGCTTTCGGCGGCTATCCGGGCTTATGAAAGACTTATCGTTCAATTTCCGAGCGTTTATCGTTTTGGGCTTTTCATGAGGACACGGCACAGGCGCGGCGGTCAGGGCGCTTGATCTGCGCTGGTCGCGGACCAGTGCCGCGGAGCCCTCATGCCTCATTTTTCTGAGAGCGAGCTGATTGTCCTTCTTCCGTTCGGAGCTGCAATTGTCTTTCTGCTGTGGTTTTTGTGGCACCTGACAAAACAACTGCGGCGGTAGCGCCGGAGGAATCAGCGCCTGGCTGCCGGGAGCGCTAGTTGGGCCTGGTGGCGGGGGACGCCTGCCCCGTCTCGTCGGGGCTGTCCTCCACCAGCAGCGCAGAACCGGGCGCGATGTTGAAGCTGATCGCGGCGCCGCCGGCCGGATGAAACGTGACCCGCAGCGGTTCGCGCTGCCAGTCAGGCGCGGCGCAAAGGGCGGTCGCCTGCTCGCGGCTTTCAGGATCGAGGGCTGCAAGCTTTTTGGCGAGCACCGGCTTGCGGGCTGCCAGTTGCGCAACGACGGCATAGAGACTCTTGCCGCTGGCGGTCACGCCGCAGTAAGCGCCGTAGTCGCGGAACCACGCGAGCTGGCTTACTGCGGGATCGTAATCCGGAAGCTTGAGCGCGGAGAGATGGCCGGTTGCGCGGTCGACGAGCAGCCACGGGCCGCGCTGCCAGACCCAGTGCGGCTGCGCCGGCGCCGGCTTTTCGCCGGGGAGCTCGTCATTCAGGCGCAGGGCTCGACGGACCACGAAGCTGCGGTCGGTGACATCGTGGGCATCGCCGGTGGTCCATTCCTTCACAACGCCATCCACGATGAGGGCCCGAATCCTGAGCTCGGTTTCGCCGGGTTGCGCGCCGGAGGGATCGCCCGCGTGCGAGTAGCTGACTTTTTTGAAGGCGCCCAGATAGACAGTGTGGGCTTTGCGCGGCGCTGCAGAAAGAGTTGGAAGTACGACACCGGTGCAAACAGCGAAGAGAATTCCCAGCCCAATTCCGCGCATCGAAGCCTCGCAGCCGCTGGAGCGGCGATACCGTTCCAGCAAAAGATAAGGCCCCCGGGGAATCGGGATTATAGTAACGCGACGAACTCATCAACAGTCAATCCCGCCACGCGGATGAGTTTGCGCAGAGTACCAACGGATAGCTCCTTGTGCCGAGGAACGGAGAGATTGGCGCGAATGCCTTCCTTCGTCATCATGACGTGGCTCCCAACCTGACCCCTGATCGTCCAGCCCGCGCGCTCGAAGGCTCGCACAGCTTCTTTTCCCGAGATATTGCCGAGTTCACCCATCCCAACTTCCTTAGAAAATCGGATTTCGGCACAATAGGTACTGCCGCTGGAATGACACTCTCAGATGAGACTTCAGACTCCTGCGGAGCGCACGGAGGCTGCGGCAAACAAGACGCTAAACCGTTACGACAACGGGGGTTTGGTGAGGTGGGATAGAACCGGCTGCCTTCTGATCCTCTGCCCATAGCCAACCGGTGATCGCTTCACGGATGTTCTCGAGGGCTTCCTTTTCATCGTGTCCTTGAGTGACGCATCCGGGCAGAGCCGGGCACTCCGCCACAATCCAGCCGTCTTCCGCTTGTTCGAGGGTCACGTGAAACAGCATGGTTGCAGTTCCTCGCTTCCATTCTATCGCGTGTCTAAACTCCCGCCGCTTCAACCGCCCGTGCCACGCGAAATGCCGTGCCTTCCTGCAGATGGCTGGCCAGAATCTGCATGCCCACCGGCAGGCCGCCAGCAGTTGTGCCGCAGGGCACAGAGACGCCGCAGATGCCGGCAAGACTGGCGGTCACGGTGTAGATGTCGGCGAGATACATCGAAAGCGGATCGCCGGTCTTTTCGCCGAGTTTGAACGGCGGCACGGGTGAGGTGGGTGTCACGATTGCGTCGACCTCGGCGAAGGCGTGCCGGAATTCATCGGCAAGCAGGCGACGGACCTGCTGGGCCTTGCGATAGTAAGCGTCATAGTACCCGGCGGAGAGCGCATAGGTGCCGAGCAGAATGCGCCGCTTGACCTCGGCGCCGAAGCCTTCGTCGCGCGAGTGCCGGTACATGGCGGCCAGCGTGGCCGAGTCCTTGGAGCGATAGCCGTAGCGGACGCCGTCAAAGCGGGCCAGGTTGGCGCTGGCCTCGGCGGTCGCGATCAGGTAATACGTGGGCACGGCGTAACGCGTATGCGGCAACGAGACCGGCTTGACAGTGCAACCAGCGGCCTTCAGCGCGTCAATTCCCTTCTCGACGGCGGCGCGGACCTCGGGATCGAGGCCTTCGGCGAAGTACTCGGAAGGGATGCCAACCCGCAGGCCGGCAGCAGGTCGGTCGCTTTCGGCGGCAAAGTCGGGAACCGGAGCGGGGGAGCTTGTGGCGTCCTTGGGATCGTGTCCTGCGATGACGCCGAGGAGCGTGGCGGCATCACGCACGTTCGCCGCGAAGGGGCCAACGCGATCGAGCGAGGAAGCAAATGCAATGAGGCCGTAACGCGAGACGCGGCCGTAGCTGGGCAGCACGCCTACGACCCCGCAGAAGCTCGCCGGCTGGCGAATGGAGCCGCCGGTGTCCGTGCCCAGCGTAGCCACGGCCATATCGGCCGCCACGGCCGCAGCCGAGCCGCCACTGGAGCCGCCAGGGACGCGCTCGGGATCGACCGGATTGCGCACGGGACCGTAGGCGGAGTTCTCATTGGACGAGCCCATGGCGAACTCGTCGCAGTTGATCTTGCCCAGCAGTACCGCTCCGGCCGCTTCCAGCTTTGTCACGGAAGTGGCGTCGTAGGGCGGATGATAACCTTCGAGAATCTTGGAGCCGGCGGTGGCGGGCGCGCCGGTCATCGTCAGCACGTCCTTGATGCCGATGGGAACGCCGGCGAGGGGCGGCAGCGGATCGCCTTTGACCGCAAGCGCATCAATGCGCTGCGCCTGCTGCATGGCGCGCTCTTCGGAGAGGCTGAGGTAGACGTTCAGGTGCGGGTTGAGCGCGGCGACGCGATCGTAGTACTGCGCTGCAAGATCGGTGGCTTTCATGCTGCCAGATCGAATGCCCGCATGCAGCTCGGCCATGGTGCGCGGCTTCTGTACGAAGGTGTTACGTGTGTTTTCGCCCGGCAAAATGCTAACCCTTTCGCTTCCTGAAACATCGTGCCATCCCGAGTCTTGGATCGACCCGAGATCGATACAAACAAGCAGTTGCGAACCTAGCGTTCGATGACCTTTGGAACCTTGAAGAATGTGCCGTCGGACTCCGGCGCTTCGCGCAACACGACGCTGCGATCGAGCGAGGTCTGAACAGCATCGGTACGCAGCGCGCCGGCGGCGCCTTCAAATTCGCTCACCTGCTCCAGCGGAGCGACTCCCTGCGTGTCAAGCTCGTTGAGTTCGGCGACGTAATCGAGGATCGCATTCAGGTCGCGAACCATGCCCGGAATCTCCTCCGGCGTGAGTTCCAGGTTCGCGAGCTCAGCTACGCGCTCCACTTCCGCTATCGACACCTTTGCTGTCATGGTCTCGCCAGGTCTCCGTCAGCGCTGTCGAAGACAGTCTGAAGTTTGAGTATATCGAGTCCCTGTTTGCGAACTGCCGGGAATCCATGGGCACCGGCGAGCCACCGGCAAGGCCGGGCGCCTTAATCGACGATGAGGGTGAGCGTGACGGTGTGCTGCTCGCCATTCGAACTGATGGCGACAGGGATGGAATAGGTGCCGGGAGGCGTTTTGTCTGTCCCGGGACTGGACGGCGAGGACGCGCCTCCACCACCGCCGCCCGAGCTGCAGCAACTGACGAAGGCGGTGAGGGCAATCGCGCCAACCACCACCACGAGCCAACGGCGGGTGCGGCGCGCAAACGGAAGCAGGAAGATGCCGCCGGCGAGGAGCATGCCGGGAACCGCATGGATCGTGATCGGCACGGATTGCCCCGTGGTCGACTGGCTGGTGGAGATCTGAACGATCTCAGTTCCGGTGGAGTTGGCGGCAACGCTGTTCTGTACGGGATCGAATGTGCAGGCGGCGTAGGAGGGCAACGAACCGCACTGGAACGTGAAGGTGGCAGCGGCGCCCGCCGAAGGCGTCAGGGTCAGGGTGAAGGACGCCGTAGTTCCGCTGGCCACCGTCTGCGTGAGCGAGCCGGAACCGGCGATGTTGAAATCGAAGCCGGTACCGCTGAGGGGAACCGGGACGGGAGCGGCGAGAGTGCTGCTCGAGAAATTCAGCGAACCCGTTACCGCGCCGGCCGTCGTGGGAGCGAATGCGACCGATGCGGTGCAACTTGCGCCGGGCGCGAGCTGGGTTCCGCAGGTGTTTGCGGCCAGTTGAAAGCCTGCACTCACCGTCAACTTGACGGCAGCAAGGGAGACGGACGAACTGGTGTTGGTGAACGTGACCGTTTCAGGATTACCGGTTGTGCCTGCACCGATCGGGGAGAAGGTGAGTTGGGCTGGTTTCACCTGTACCTCCCCGGTAAGCCCCCCGATACCGGAAAGTGCGACAGTCGTCGGCGGCTTGATGGTGGTGGAGCTTACGGTCACGGTGCCGGTCAGGCTGCCGGTCTGCATGGGCGTGAAGGCGATGGCGGCGGTGCACGTGGCGCCCGCGGCAAGGCTCGCACCACAGGTGGTCTGCGCCACGGCAAAGGGACTGGTCGCGGCGAGCGTCAGACCCTCCGCAGCGGTGCTGCCGTTGTTGGCGACCTTGATGGTCTGCGAAGGGCTGGTTTGGCCGAGCGCTTGGGCGGCGAAGGCAAGCTGGGCGGGCGTGGCGGACAGGGCTGCCGCGGAAGCTCCTGTGCCGTTGAGGGAAACAACAGCCGGCTTGACCCCAAACGTGGACGACGTAAGGGTCAGCGAGGCGGAAACGGCTCCTGCGGCGGAGGGAGTAAACGTGACCTGCACGCTGCAGCTTTTGTTCACGTCGAGCGGGGCGGCGCAGGTGGTTGTGCCGGCGGAAAAGCTGGCTGCGGCAGGCCCGGTGATCTGGAATCCGAGATTGCTCATGGGCGCGCCGCCGCTGTTGGTGATCGTGAGCGTGCTCGGCGCACTGGCGACTCCCACCTGCTGGGCGGCAAAGCTGAGGGCGGCGGGACTGACCGAGATCACGGGCGGAAGCAGGCCAGTGCCGGAGAGCGAGATGGTCTGAGGCTGGGCGCGGAGGATATCGCCGACGGTTAGCGTACCCGTTTGCGGACCTGCGGCGGCGGGCACGAACGTAACGCTGATGGAACAGTTCTGGCCGGCGGCAAGCTGGGTGGTGCAGTTGTTCGACTGCTGAAACTGCGCCTGGCCACTGGCAGCGCTGATGGAAATGGCGATGTTGGTGAGCGGATTGCCGCCGCTGTTGGTAAGCGTCACAGCCAGCGGCTCCGAGGTGGTTCCGATGATTGTCCCACGGAACGGAAGCGCGCTTGCGGAGAGCGAGTCACTGGGGGGAGCGGTGCCAGTGCCTGTGAGTTGCACGGTTTGCGTGCCGGCGTCGTCGACCATGGTGAGCGTGCCGGTGGCGGCGCCCGCGGATGTGGGCTGGAACTCGATCTTGAGCTGGCAAGAGGTGTTGGTTGCAATGGACGAGCCGCAGACGTTGCTGGAGAGAGCGAAAGGAGGTGTGACGGTGATGCTGGCAACGTTGATGGTGGCTGCGTCCGTATTCTGCACGGAGATTTGCAGCGGAGCAGATGTGGTTCCGTCCTCGACCGAGCCGAAGTCAATCGTTGCCGGGGTGAGTTGAAGCGGATTGGGCGGGGCTCCCGTGCCTGACAAATTCACCACAATGGATCCGCCGGCGAGGTTGCCGGCGATGGTGAGCTGACCGGATTTTGCGCCGAGCGTTTGCGGCGCGAAGGTGACGCTGATAGTGCAGGACGAGCCGGCATTTACGAGCTGGCTTGTGCAGTTGTCCTTCTCTGAAAACTCGCCGGTAGCGGTAATGGTGGTGATGCTGAGGCCGATGCCGCCGGTATTGGTGAGGGTGACGACTTGGCCGGCGCTGGCGGTGTACTCAGGCTGATCTGCAAATGCAAGCGATGTGGAATCCGCGGTGGCGGTGGTCATCTGCGCGCCCGCGGTCAGAAGCGGGATCTGCCACACGCCCCGGCCATAGGTGGCGGCCACAAGCACGTTCGGATTGGTTCCGGCGGGCGAAGCGCTGAGCGCGGTCACCGGCGACTCCGGAAGGCCCGTGCCGAAGGCACCCCAGCAGTTGGTGCTGGCGCAGGAAGCGATCTGCCTCGTCGAAAAGACGCCGAGATCGGAGGCGATGTAAACCGTGTTCGCATCGACAGGATCGACCACGAGCGCGTTGGCAGGTGCGAAGGGCAGGTTCGAACCAATCACATTCCAATGCGCGCCGCCATCGATAGAACGGTACGCCATGCCGATCTCCTTCACAGCATCGGGCATGCCGGCTACGGTGACATAGACCGTCTTGCCAGTGGTGTCATGGGGATCGATGGTGAGGCTGGAGATGTCGAGACCATACAGGTTGAATGGAATGGGGTTGTTGGCAACCGGGTTCAAGGTAAGGTCGGTCCAGGCGGACCAGACACCCGAGGGGCTCATGGTGGCGGTGAGGACGTGCCCGGGCAGCGTGCCGCCGCCATTCAGCGCGCTATAGGTGCCCACGTAAACCACCTCCCCGCCGCCAGGGAGCGCCCGAGCGGCCATGGAGCGGATGAGGGCATTGCCGTTGCAGTACGAACTGGTGTGGTTGCCGTCGAGCATAGGGCTGATGGCGTTGGCGCTGGTCCAGCCGGAGCCGTTCGCCGGACCCCGCCACACGCGGCAGGTGCCGATGAGAAGCTGCGATGGATCGGCTGGATCGATGAGGAATGGCGCGGGCGCGGTCATGGTCAGCCCGTCGTTGCCGACGTCAGCGCTGGAGACAACAGGTTGGGTGCCGAAACCGGCCGGAGTACAGGCTGAGGCGCTGTTGCAGAGGTGAATCGAGACGCCGGCGCCGTTGTTCACGTACCACTTGTCCGGATCGCTGGGATCGATAGCCACGGAACCGCCCTCACCGTCGAGGATCTGCGGCCACTGTGCGGTGGGAGCGGTTGTGCTTTTGACGCCTGCGGTACCGTTGGCGCCTAGCGCGGCCATCATCGTGTAGGGCGAGCCGCCAACCTGGGAGATGGATTCCGCTTCAGCCAGCGAACCGATGGAGCCGTTGAGGTTCTGAAAGTGCGTAGCGTCATCCGACGCGCAGGCGGACCCGGCTTCTCCGATGGCGTCTTCACTGCGCCACAGGCCGCTATCGTTGCCGACGAAAACCTCAAGCGGGTTAGTTGCGCTCCATGCAAGGGCGTGCTGATACTCGCCGACCTGCGCGCTCATGCAGGTCGCGGCGTTGGTGGTGTTGCGCCATGCGCAGCCCATGGCGAGAGAGCACTTCCACAGGTCGTTTGCGCCGGCCAGCAGGAGCGTGTCCTGACCGGAGGGCACGGCGGCAAGGGCAAGGTTGTAGTCGCCATTGGGAACAGTGGTTGAGCCTTGCAGCGTGTTGGCTTCCAGGGCGGTGGTGCTCCATTGCTTTTGGAAGGCGATGGTTTGGTTGGTGCAGATGCCGCCGCTGGGGGCGCACACGTCCTGCCACAGGCCGACGTCCTGGTTATTCAGGTCGACGGTCCAGGCAAAGGTGTCTCCGGTGAGAGGGTTGACGGCGAGTGCGCCGCGCAGGATGGGGCAGGCCGGCGATCCGGTGCTGTTGGGGTTGGTTGGGCAGAGCGAGCTGGAGAGCGCGGGGCCGGGCTGGTTGGCGAGGCGCGTCCAGGTGATGCCGTCGGACGACTGGTAGTAGCCATGAAAACGCACGGCCGCGATGAACAGATTGCGGACGGGATTCCAGACGACCGCGGTAGCGGGATTGCCGTCGCCGGCAAGCTTGTCAGTCGGGCCCTGCACGTCGGAGCCGTTGCCGTCGGTAATGCGGGCAAGGTTCCAGTGAGCGCCGGCGTCTTTGGAGTAGTAGAGGCCGGTGTAGCTGTAGTTGGACTGCTCGGCGTCGACGAGCTGCCCTTCATAGGCCTGGGAGACAGCGGCGACGACCAGTTGCGAATTCGCTGTGCTCCAGGCAAAGCCGGCGAAGCCTTCGCCGAGGAAGCCGAAGAAGTTGCCGGCCCCGTCGTCGAGAGTGGTCTGCTGGATGAGGGTCCAGGTGTTGCCGCCGTCGGTGGAGCGGAGGACTCCCGCGCCGTAATAAGAGTCGAGCGCGTCATTCGGATCGCCGGTGCCGGCGAGGACAACGCCGGTTCCGCCGGGCTGCACGGTGAGCGCGCCGATGCTGATGCTGGCGTCGGCGACATCGACGAGTGCGGATAGATCGTCGGTGAGGGGCGCGAAGGCGATGTTTGCGCTGCTGGCGGTGGCGGCGTTATGGGCCAGCCACACGCCGCCGCCGGTTGTGCCCACGTAGAGCGTGTTGCCGGTGGCATCGGAGGGGTCGAAGGCCAGCGAGGTGACGCGGCCCGAGACGAGGCCATAGGCGCCGGTGCCGACGGCCTGCGGGCCCAGAGGCTGCCAGACGGAGGCCGGCGAGGATTGGACCATGGGCCGAGCGAGGTTGGCGCGAAGGCGAGCGAGAGCCGGTCTGGCAGCGGCATGAGGACGGTTGCGGGCAGCCAGGAATTGCTGGTGCTGGCGAACCGCGGGCGGCGGCTGGATTTGCGCGCTGGCACTGGGTGCAGCCGCGAGGCAAAGGAGAACCGAGAGCGAGGGAAGAATCCTCAGGACGCGGCGAAGCACAGGCCCGCCAGGCGGGCATGCAGCGATCCTGGTACCGACAGCCTCCACGTGCATTGGGAGTCCGGAGGCGCAGGGATCCCGCGGGGGCGCCGGCGATCTGCCGCCAATCTGGGACGGCACACACCCGGCAGGCGGAATATTTCCTGACGCGAGAATTTCGGCCCATTTTAGGACCCGAAAAAGACTGCTGCGTGTGATGGCGGATACATAGAGACCAGGGGTCAGGGGTCAGGGGCGAGGGATCAGGGAACGAGGGAACAAGAAACAACATTCCCTCCATCACCCCCGCCGCAGCAGAGCAATTGAAGAAGCGGAACCGGGCGTCCCCCATTCCGTTTGCCGCCGAAACAGGTCAAACCCCTTACCTGTGGAAAACTCCCCTAACTTCATTCCCATCAACGAAAAATATTTTTCAAAACCTTGCGTATTAATTATTCGCACCTGCCAGACTTAAAGAATGAGCAAGAGTCCGCCGCCCGCGACATGATCTCGGTCCCCCGGCTCATTTACTGACTGGTTAACGCTCTGGTAACTAGAAAAATAATAGGTGTTTTCAAATGCCCATAGGGGGTATGGGTATCAGTTCGAGCCAAACCCCGAACTGCCGTGTGTGACGGCCATACCGTGACCCTCTACAACGACCGGTGCAGATAGTCATGGAACCGCGCTCGGCGGCCTTGGAATGGGATTACCGGGGGCTGAAGCCCCCGGCTTTTTATTGATGCTGCAGATGGCAGGCGAAATCCCTCGCCACGCCAGCCCTGTCCAACCGGTGTTACCAGCGGCCCCAGGCGCGGCTGATGTAGTCCGCGAGGGTGAGCGAGATGAGGACGAGGAAGGTGAAGAGGCCGGAGGCCACGGTCAGCTTGGTGAGCCGGGAGCTGTACTTGACGTGCATGAAGAAGAGCACGACGATGCTCGCCTTGAAGCAGGCGATGAACAGCGCCACCACGGCGTTGAAGACGCCCAGGTCGACATAGGACACGGCGGCCGTGGTGCCGGTGAGGATAAGAAGAATGATCGCGACAGTGGCGTAGATCTTCGGCGAAACGATGTGGTTCAACGAATCGTGCACATCCTGCTCGTTCGGGCCGTGATCGTGTCCGGTGCCTTGATGGGAATTGTTGTGAGCGCTCATTCGCTTCTCCTTATGTGTGCCTGCTGATGAGGTAGAGCAGCGGGTAGAGGAAGATCCAGATAATGTCGACGAAGTGCCAGTAGAGGCCGAAGTTTTCGACGAAGGTGACGTGCCCGTTGGTGTAGGCGCCGGCCCTGGCACGGAAGATCATGAACCCGAGGATGCAGATGCCGATGATCATGTGCAGGGCGTGCATGCCGGTCATGGCGAAGTAGAGCGAGAAGTAAAGCTCGGTGTGGCGGGCCATGCCGGGATCCAGCGGCTTGTCGTCCGGATAGTTCTTGTGGACCTCGGGATCGGAGGCCGGGTTGGTGAACGACTGCATGCTGTAGTGGAGGCCGGGGATGTGATGCTTCTCCCACTTCTCGTGGTACTCGTCGTACTTGATGCCGAGGAAGACCAGGCCGAGGACGAAGGTGAGGATGAGGCAGAGGATCAGGCCGGTTTTGCGGCGCGTCTCCGCGCACCACACGCCCATCGCCATCGTGAACGACGAGGTGATGAGGACGGCGGTGTTGGCCGTGCCCAGGGTGATGCTGAGCTGGTGCGACGCCTCCACAAAGGCCGGGTAGTACCAGTTACGGAAGATCATGTAGGCGGTAAAGAGGCCGCCGAAGAACATGATTTCCGTCAGCAGGAAGAGCCACATGGCGAAGTTGGTGGCGTCAACCTGCTGCTCCATGCTCTCGAAATGGTGGCGCTGATACGGAGGATGCTCGTGTTCCGTGTGCGCGCCGCGAACGACGACAGTGCTATCCGACACTGGTTACCTCTCTCTGGTTCTTTCGTTCCAGCCACTCGTAATCGTAGGCTTCGTGGTCAACGATCGGAATTTCGGGGAAGTTCTCGGTCAGGGGCGGCGACTGAATCTGCCACTCGAGGCCGGTGGCCTGCCAGGGATTCTCACCGGCGACTTCGCCGTACTTGAGCGACCAGGTGAGATAGAGGATGGGCAGAAGGTAGCCAATGCCGAGGATGGTAGCGCCCGCGGTGGAGAAGACGTTCAGGACCTGGAACTCGGGCGGGTAAGCCGCATAGCGGCGGGGCATGCCGAGAGTGCCGAGGATGAACTGCGGGAAGAACGTGAAGTTGAAACCGATGAAGGTGATGAGCGCGGCGAGCTGCGAGATCTTCTCCGGATACATGCGGCCGGTCATCTTGGGCCACCAGAAGTGGATGCCGGAGAGGAAGGCCATCAGCATGCCGCCGACCATGACGAAGTGGAAGTGGGCGACGATGAAGTAGGTCTCGGTAAGGTGGATGTCGGTTCCCGTGGAAGCAAGGAAGACGCCCGTGAGACCGCCGATCGTGAACAGGCCCATGAAGCCGAAGGCGTAGAGCATCGGCGTCTCAAAGGTGATGGAGCCCTTGTAGAGGGTGAACGACCAGTTGAAGATCTTGATCGCCGAAGGCACCGCGACTAGCATGGTCAGCAGCGAGAACACCAGCGTGGAGTAGTTGGAGACGCCCATGATGAACATGTGGTGTTCCCAGACAAAGAAGGCGAAGACGGCGATGGCGACCGAGGAGAATGCCACCGCGGTATAGCCAAAGACGCGCTTGCGGCTGAAGGTGGAGATGACCTCGGAGATTACGCCCATGCCCGGCAGAATCATGATGTAGACGGCGGGGTGGGAGTAGAACCAGAAGAGGTGCTGGAAGAGGATCGGATCGCCGCCCTTGGCGGGATCGAAGACGCCGATGCCCAGGGTGCGCTCGAGCACAACCAGCACCAGGGTGATGGCGAGCACCGGAGTACCCAGCACCATCAGGATGCTGGCCGCGTAGTTCGACCACACGAAGAGCGGCAGCCGGAACCAGGTCATGCCGGGCGCGCGCATCTTGTGGATGGTGACGATGAAATTAAGGCCGGTAAAGATGGAGCTGAATCCGGCAATAAAGATGGCGAGGCCGGTGGTGACGACGTTGGTATTAAGGTAGTGCGTCGAAAGCGGAACGGTGAAGGTCCAGCCGGTGTCGACGCCGCCCGAAAGCATGGTCCAGATGACGAGGCAGCCGCCCGCGAGATAGAGGTACCAGCTCAGCAGGTTGATCTTAGGCAGAGCCAGGTCCTTGGCGCCGATCATGATGGGCATCAGGAAGTTGCCCAGCGTCGCGGGCACGGACGGCACCAGGAACAGAAAGATCATGATGATGCCGTGCATGCTGAACACCTTGTTATAGGTGTCCGCGGCCATCAGGTCCGACTGCGGAGTGAGCAGTTCGAGACGGATAAGGCCGGCCAGCGCGCCGCCGATGGCGAAGAAAAACGTGATCGAGATCAGATAGAGGATCGCGATACGCTTGTGATCGCCGGTCAGCAGCCAGCTAAGGAGACCATTCTCCTTGGAGAGGTAGTTTACTTTGGGAATCCTGGCCGTGGACTGGTCGGGAAGACTCACAATTGTGCTGGTGCTCATTGCTTCACCATCCCTTTTGCGGGCTGACCCGCGGGCGATGCCTTGCCCTCATTGCTTGCCGGCAAAACGGTTGTGTTTAGGGTTTGATCTACGCGGTAGTTGGAGCTGAGTGTCTTGATGTACTCAACCAGCGAGATAACGCCGTCCTCGCTGATCTGGCCCTGGTATGTGGGCATGATGGGTGCGAAGCCCTGGGTGACGTGATCCGACGGATTGAGGATCGCGTCCCGGAGGTAAGCTTCGTCGACCGTGACCGACTCGCCGTTGGCGAGGGTCAGCCGCGAGCCGTAGACGTTGGCCAAATCCGGCCCGCGGGCATCGGCGCGGCCGCTGTGGCATGCGTTGCAGCTCAGGCTGGCAAACAGGCGTTCGCCGTTCTGAGCAAGCGACATGCCGCTGTTGGACTGGGCGAGCCACTTTTTGTAGTCGTCAGGCGTCATGACGGTCACTTCGCCGATCATGGCGGAGTGGTTGGTGCCGCAGTACTGAGTGCAGAACAGGTGATAGGTGCCGAGCTGGGTGGCTTCAAACCAGACCGACGTATAGCGGCCGGGGATGGCTTCACGCTTCACGCGGAAGGCAGGAATGGAGAAGCTGTGGAACACATCCTGAGAGATGAGCGTGAGCTGGATGGGACGGCCCAGTGGGACGTGGAGCGAATTGATCTCATGCTGGCCGCCCGGGTGCTCGGCCTTCCACATCCACTGCTTGCCCACCACGTAGATATTCATGGCGTTATTCGGCGGCGTGTAGACGCGGAAGTAGATGAGCGATCCCCACACGAACATGATGAGGAAGAGGCCGAGCGGAATAATCGTCCAGGTGGCTTCGAGCAGCGTGGAGCCCTCGATCTGCACGGCAACCGGATGGCGCTTCTTGCTGTAGAGGATGGAGAAGCCGACAATGAGCAAGATCACGATGGTCAGGCCGATGAGGCTGACGAGCACCATGAAGAAGTACAGCGCATCCATCTGGGGAGCGATCTTCGACGCTTCCGGCGGGAAGAGCGAGAAGTTCGTCAGCCACTTGACGAGGAATTGCCAGAGTACTGGACTGATGTGATTCATTCCGTTATCCGTTCACCTTTGATTCCGTGTCCTTGTGGGCGGCACCATCCTGGTGTGCCTGACGGACATCCCTGCGGAACATAACAAACATGAAGCTGCCCAGCGAAAGCATCGTGATCAGGCCGCCCGCCTGGATGACGCGGGCAATGATCAGGGTGTGCTTATTCGCGGTCGGGTCGTAGTGGTAGCAGTACGTGAGGATGTTGTCGACGGGAGAGCCGATGCGGTTGTTGGACGCTTCGGCGAGGCCGAGGCGGAGGTCCTTGGGCGAATACTCGACGCCCAGGTAATACTGCGCGATCTTGCCCTGCGGAGTGACGATTTGAATAGCGCTGGCATGCGCGAACTGGGTGAGCTTGCCATCCGGGCCGGGGATTCTGACGTAGCCGAATCCGACTGCCTTGGCGAGCGCGTCGATGTTGGGCTCCGTGCCGGTGAGGAAGTGCCAGCCGTTGGCGGTCTGCGGATCGCCGTAGCGCTTCAGGTAGCTGCGCTTCTTGGCGGCGGCAAGATCAGGGCCTTCGCTGGGATCGATGCTGACCACAATGATGTTGAAGTCGCGGCCCGGCTTCTCGTCAACCATCAGGAGCGCGCTGGTGAGGCCGTCGAGCTCCTCCGAGCAGAGCATGGGACAGCGATAGTAAACAAGCGCGAGGATCGCCGGCTTCTTGCCGAAGTAGCTGGCGAGCTGAACCTGCTTCCCGGAGTCGTCGGTAAAGGCGAGGTTCAACGGGATCTGCTGATCGAGGTGCTGGGAGATGGTGACCTTGTTCAGAAGATCTTGCTTCTGATTTACGGGGCCCATCTGTTTATCGCCATAGCTGGACACCTGCGCGGAGAGCACCGGCGCCAACACAATCGCGGCAGCGGCAGATACTGCTGCTGTGCGCGCTATCTTCCGGATTGTGTTTGAGAACTGCATTTTTACCTCAGGGGCTCACGCCCCGTTGTTTTTTTGCTTCGGCTTAGGTCAGGGGTTGAGGCTTGACCCGCCGGTGATCCTTACTTCTGGTCCGGAGGACGTTCGGCGTGCGGGCCTTCGTCCCTCAGTTGTTCCATTTCGAATGCTGTGCGGACAAATCCGTCGGTCAGCGGAATGGTCACGCGCGGCGTGTGATCGCCGGTCATGACTGGTGAGGTTTGCATGGGGGACGCCACCGGCAGACCGCGCTGCGCGATGAGTTCCATGGCGCGCTCGATGGGAATGCGTACCTTCCCGGGCTGGCCATCGATGCGCGTGTAGTGCTCGAGGAGCAGGTCTTCGCGGGCGTGCAGATTGGCAACGTCCTGGAGGCCGTCGTCGGATTGCGTGCGCGGCGTGGGGAATTGCTGCACGAGCTGCGCTACCTTATTCTGCATGGCCGGGTCGTTCGGCATATTGCCGAGCTGACGGATATCGACAGACTTGGTCCAGTGCGTATCCGGGCCGTCTTCCTTGTTCAGTTCGGCGTTGATGACCTTGCCGATGCCGTAGCAAAGGACGCTTGAAACGGCAACAAAGATGGCGAGCGAGGTGAGAAAGACGACGATGCCGGTGACGCGGACGTCACTGCGCTCATAGCCGTGCGACGCGTCGATCTCGCTTGGTCCGTGAGGAGGCAGTTCGTTGTCTTTAGACAGTGGCATGTTCGGGCTCCAGCATTTCGGCGAGGTGCGGATCGTTGACCTGTATCACCGGACGTTTCTTGAGTTGCATGCAGTAGTAGGCCACCCAGAACGAGATCATCGCGACGGGGACCGCGATGTACTCCAGGATTCCCCAGCTAAAGTGCAGGTTGCGGGCGGCGTCTCTGAAGTTGGGCTCGATGAGCCAGAAGAGGTCGAGCGCCTTGGCGAAGATCATTAACTGGCAGACGCGGATGAGGCGCTTTTTATTGCGCTTGATGTCGCGCGAAAGCAGCATGGTGAACGGAATCAGCCAGTGGAAGATGAAGTCGAGGGTGATGATGATGCCCCATCCGCCGCGAATGCGATCGAGGTACCAGTTGATCTCCTCGGGCAGGTTGCCGGACCAGATGATGAGGAACTGGCCGAAGGCAAGGTAGATGTTGAGCATGACGAAGCCGAAGGTGAGCTTGCCGAGGTCATGCTGTTCCACCTGGCGGAGGACGGTCTTATATGGCTCGCCGTCCGAGAGGCTGAGGGCGGTGATGATGCCGAGCGCGAGGACCTGATAGGCCTGGCCCACGAGGAACAGTAGACCGTAGACCGTGGAGAACCAGGTGACATCCAACGACATGACCCAGTAGATGGCGGCGGCGGTCATCGTGAGGGAGTAGATGAGGATGCCGGGGCCGCTGACGTTCTCAAACTTTTTGATCCAGTACGGGGTGCTGGCCGGCGTGTCAGCGTCGCGCTTGAGCGCGAGCGCGTTGAGGCGCCAGGTGTACAGCCACCAGGTGGCGAAGCAGATGAGGCTGACGACCACCATGGTGGTGGGATTCAGCATGGCGTGCTTCCACGTGATGCAGTGGTTGATGTTTTCGAGCTGATCCTTGGTAATGAGGCCGAGCTTGAAATCGCGATCGACGATACCGTGGTTGGCCCACATGAAGAGGCGCCCCTGGAAGATCGCGATGGGAATCCAGAAGAGGAAGACCAGCGGCAGCGTGCGGCTCATGGCCTCAAAGGGACGGCGCAGGAGAAGGCCCCACTTGCCGCCGGAGCAGTACTGCACCATAAGGAGCGTGAGGCCGCCCACCGAGAAGCCGAAGGCCAACATGAGGCCGAGGTCCCAGGCGCGGAGGAGATGATTCCATCCGAGCCCGTCCTGCGATTGACCGAGGAAGCCGAGGATGACCGCGACGATGGAGAAGACCACTCCGACGATGAAGGCGCGCGAGATCCAGCCGTTTACAAAAGCCGGTGCGCCCAGATCGGCGGGGAGCGTTTTGGCGTGTGTTTGATGAGCCATTCCGTTTCCTTCTAACTCGTTCCTTATTTCTTCGCGGCGCTTTGAGGCGATTTGGTGACGGGCACGTTGATCTTGGGAGGCGCAGTGCTGGCCGGCGCCATGCCCGGCGTGCCCTCATTTGCTACCGGGGGCATCGCATGCACGGCGGTTGCGGGCAGAGACCAGGGCTGCGCGTAGGACGCAGGCAGATTGTCCTCGGCCGCAACCTGCTTGAGGCTCTGCACCTGGGTGCCGGCGGGGACATCGGCGTTGGTGGCATCCTGGCTCAACTGCAGGGCGCGGATGTAGGCGGCCACAGCCCAGCGATCGGCCGGCGTGAGCTGGGCCGAGTAATCGGGCATGGCGCCGAAGCCGTGGGTCATCACGTAGAAGTAGTGCGAGATCGGCTGAGCCATGCGCACTTGGTCATGCAGATTGGCGGCGGGTTTATAGCCGCGCATCACGATCTCACCCAGGCCGTTGCCTACACGCGAGTGGCACGGAGTGCAGTAGATATTGAAGCGCTCCTGGCCGCGGCGCAACACGGTCATATCGACCGGGAAGGGCATATTGTTGCTCTCTTCCATGTAGCCGTTCGCTCCGCGCACCAGGCCGGTATAGAAGTAGGTGTCGGCGTGGAGTTGGCCGCGAGCAACGGTGTGCAGAACCTGCGGGCGAGCGCCGCGGCCGTCGGCGAAGAAGGCCGAGCCGCGCTGCGGGATCATCTTGGGCTCGTTGTGCATGTCCTGGCGGCAACCGGCGAGCAGAAGCATCGCGCTGGCGCCTGCGAGCAGAAGCGCTCTACCGGGAAGGTGGACTCGATTGCGGAATTGCATTAGTACTCCACCTCCACCACCGAGGTCGGGTTGAAGCTCTCGAGATACTTGCGAGCTTCGATGGCGTCGAACTTGGGATCCAGCGCTTCAAGACAGATGAAGAACTTGTCGACCGTAGCGCCGTCGCGGAAGTTGGGCGCGTTGAACAGGGGGTGATAGAGCGACGGCAGTCCGTTGAGGGCGAGCATGCCGAAGCACGCCGAAAGTCCTGCCCACAGGATGGTCCACTCGTAGGCGGGCACAACGAACGCCGGCCATGAATACAGAGGACGACCCGCGATGTTGAGCGGATAGGCGAGGGTGTTGATCCAGGTTTCGAGCAGGAACATGGCGGTGAGGCCCATGAGCCCGCCGATGAGCGTGACCAGGGGCACGCGGTCGCGATGAAAGCCCATCGCCTCGGCCGCAGCTTCCACCGGGTACGGGGTGTAGCACTCGTAGCGGCGCCAGCCGTCCTTGCGCGCTTGCCCGGCGGCGTAGACCAGGTCACTCGGATTGTCGAATTCGGCCAGCAGGCCGTAGATTCCTTCACGCGGTGGCATCTATACCCCCTTGTTGCCCGTGATGGCCGGCCGGGGCTTGATTTTGGCGCCAGGCAGCATCATGCGAATTTCGTTCATGGGAATCATGGGCAGGAAGCGCACGAAGAGCAGGAACAGGAAGGTGAACAATCCCAGCGTTCCGGCGTAAGTCATGTAATCCCACTTGGTGGCGCGATACGTGCCCCACGACGAGGGCAGGAAGTCGCGCGTCAAGCTGACGACAACGATGACAAAGCGCTCCATCCACATGCCTGTGTTGACGATCAGCGACAGGATGAACATGTAGGTGATGTTCGTCCGCAGCTTGCGCGACCACAGCGTGGTGAGCGGGATGGCCACGTTGGTGACAATCAGCATCCAGTACGACCAGGCCATCGGTCCGAACATTTCGTTCCAGACGAGGAACCACTCAAAGTGATTGGCCGAGTACCAGCCCATGAAGGCTTCGATTGCGTATCCGTAGGCCACAATAAAGCCGGTCACGAGCATCAGCTTGCCCATGTTGTCGATATGCCGCTCGGTGACCAGGCCTTCCAGGTGGTAGAACTTGCGCAACGGAATGGCAAGAGTCAGCACCATGGCGAAGCCGGAGTAAATGGCGCCGGCGACGAAAAGGGGCGGGAAGACAGTGCTGTGCCAGCCGGGCAGCACCGCGACCGCGAAGTCAAAGCTGATGACGGTATGCACGGAAAGAACGAGCGGCGTGGCCAGGCCGGCGAGAAGCAGCGATGCCGTCTCATAACGCACCCAGTGGCGGACGGAACCGCGCCAGCCGAGGGAGATCATGCCGTAGAAGTACTGGGCAACTTTGGTCTTGGCGCGATCGCGCAGAGTGCCAAAGTCGGGGATCATGCCCATGTACCAGAACACCACCGAAATGGTTGCGTAGGTGGAGACCGCGAAGACGTCCCACAGCAGTGGCGAGCGGAACTGCGGCCACACCGTCATGGTGAAGGGCAGCGGGAAGAGCCAGTATCCCAGCCACGGGCGGCCGACGTGGATGAGCGGGAACATGCCGGCGCAGACCACGGCGAAGATCGTCATGGCCTCGGCGAAGCGATTGATGGAGTTTCGCCAGCCCTGCTTGAAGAGCAGCAGAATCGCCGAGATCAGGGTGCCGGCGTGGCCGATGCCGATCCACCAGACGAAGTTGATGATCGCGAATCCCCAGGCCACCGGAACGGTGATGGCCCAGATACCCACGCCCTTAAGGAAGAGCCAGGTGACCGCCACCAGAAGCATGGTGGTGACGGCACCAGCCACGCCGAAAAACATAAACCAGCCAAGCGGCGTGTGGGGCGTGAGGACAATGCGCGAGATCTTGTCGGTGACAGACTTGAAGGTCTGTCCCGGCTCAAGAACCCGGAATTCTCCCGTAGCGGGGTCTACCCACCGTTCGTAGTCGGGACTGCTCGGTTTCAGGTCGCTGGTTGCCATCTAGCTTTAACCCTTGGCCGGTGCGTGTTCGACCGGCGATTCTTCGAGTTCGCTGTTCGGATTGATGACCGCGGCAACGTAGGTTGTGCGCGGGCGAGTGTTGAGGTCGGCGAGCACCTGGTAGGTCCGCTCATCGGCGCGCAGGTGAGCTACGCGGCTGTTCTTGTCGTTGATGTTGCCGAAGGTAATCACCTGCGCCGGGCAAGCCTGCTGGCAGGCGGTCTGAATCTCGCCGTCCATGATGGCGCGGTTCTCTTTTTCGGCGGTGATCTTGGCTTCCTGAATGCGCTGCACGCAGTAGCTGCACTTCTCCATCACGCCGCGGCTGCGCACCGTAACGTCAGGATTGCGCATGAGCTTGAGGCTCTCGGTCTCGTAGTCGGAGTAGAGCAGGAAGTTGAAGCGCCGCACCTTGTAGGGGCAGTTGTTGCTGCAATAACGCGTGCCCACGCAGCGGTTGTAGACCATCATGTTCAGGCCTTCCGGCGAGTGCACGGTGGCGCCGACCGGGCAGACCTGCTCGCAGGGCGCGTTCTCGCACTGCTGGCAGAGCATGGGCTGGAAGTGGGCGCGCGGAGCCGCGAGGTCGCCCTCGTAGTACGTGTCGATGCGGATCCACTGCATGATGCGGCCGATGCGCACCTGCTGCTTGCCGACGACGGCGATGTTGTTCTCGGCATAACAGCTCACGATGCAGGCATTGCAGCCCGTGCAGCTGTTCATGTCGATGGACATGCCCCAGGCGTTGTCGCGATAGGTCCAGTTGGGGAACATCGAAGTCCCCATGTGGGTCTTCTCGTGATTCTCGCCCTCGTTGGCAAAACCGGGGTTCTGCTTGTACTCGGCCAGGGTGGCGTAGCGGACGATGCCGCGATCGTCGATGGCCTCATCGCCTTCGAGCGAATTGTTGCCGTTGCCCACGCCGCCGACGTTCTTGTCGCGCTTGTCCTGATAGTGGCTCTTGGTGATGGCGACGCCCCACTTGCCATCGAGCTTCTTGATGGAGCCGGTGGCGTAAAAGGGAGCGTAGCTGGTGCGGATGAGATAGGCGTTGAAGCCCATTCCCGAACCGACGCGGCCGGCGAATTCGCGGCCATAGCCGAGATACACGCTAACCGAGTTGTCGGGATGACCCGGAGCAACGACAACCGGCGCCTTGACGGTTTTGCCGGCTACACTCAGCTCGACGATATCGTCCTCTTCGAGACCAAGCTTGGTAAGCGTGGCGCCCGAGACGAGGGCGGCGTTGTCCCAGCTCAGGTTCGTGACCGGTTTGGGCAACTCCTGCAGCCAGCCCACGTTGGACCAGCGGCCGTCGTAGACGTTCCAGTCAGGCCGGAAGATGATTTCGACGGCATCTTTCGGCGATGGCGCGGGAACCTGCCCCTTGAAGGCAGCGTCCGCCTTGCCGTTTGTATCGAACGCGGTGTTTTCAATCCAGCCCGCGTGCAGAGCCTGACGCCAACCCGCTTCAAAGTCGCCCTTGATGACCGGACGCCAGGTGTCGCGAACGCACTCATAGGCGCTCTTCAGCGGATCGTTGCACAGCGACTGGAGAACATCGTGCGCGGTTTTGCCGCCGTAGAGCGGATCGATCATGGGCTGCACGATCGAGACGGTGCCGTCGTAGCTGCGAGCGTCGGACCACGACTCAAGCGGAAGCGCGGCGGGAATGTGCCAGTGCGAGATCTGGCCGGTCTCGTCGAGATGCGAATTGAGATGCGCGACGGTCTTGACCTTATTGAATGCAGTCGCAAACTCGAGATCGGCAGGCGCGTTATAGATCGGGTTGGAGTTCAGCAGGACAAGCCAGTCGACCTTGCCGGCGTTCATGTCGGCGACCAGCGCCTTGAAGTCGCCGAGCTGATCGCTGGGCATGGGATTAACCGGCTGCGCGGGAACAAGCACCGTCTTGCCGACATTGCCGAGGGCCTGATTGATGGCCAGCGCGAGCGCGGCCACCGAGGGGTCCTGATAGAGGCCGGGGATGATGACGCTCTTGCCGGCGTTGGCCTTCAGGTCCTTGGCAAGAGCGGCGAGAAACGCCTGCTGCTCGCCGGTCCAGCTATAGGACGGAACCTGGACGCCGGTGACGCCGACGGCCTGTGCAAGCGCGGCTGCAAATGCCGGAACCTCGCTGGCGCGAAGACCAAGCCGGTGTTCCGCCTTGAATCCTGTAGTGGTCGGCGAGCTCTCAATGGTGTACAGGCGATTGAGAGTCTCAGGCGACTTGCGGCGCTTGGCGTATGCGCGGACCAGTTTATGGAAGCCGGGATAGGCCGCGCCGGAGAGGAAGTCGGCGTCGAGCGAGACGAGGATGTCTGCGTCTTTCAACTCGAAACGCGGAGCAATGCCGGAAGCAAAGTGCGTGCCGGCGATCGCGGGATCGTACTGGACGAGCTTGGCCTTCGGATAGCTCTTCTGCACCTCCTGCCACTGCCGCGCCAGCGTGGGCGAGGTGATGGTGGCGGAGAGGAAGTAGAGCCCGGTGCCGTCTTTCGAGGCAGCAGCAGCCTGCTGCAGGGCGACCACAAACTCCGACCACTCGCGGTTCTCGCCGCGATAGGTTGGGTGCTTGGAGCGATCCGGATCGTAGAGATCGAGAAGCGTGCCCTGCGTGAAGACGTCCGACGAGCCCTGATTGTAAGGATGCTCGGGATTGCCGTCGACCTTGATGGGCCGGAACTCGTCGCTTTTGACCAGCACGGGAACCGCGCCGGTGGTGAACGGATGCGCGGAGGCGAAGTACATGGGCTTGCCGAGGATCAGATCCTCGGGCGCCTTGACGTAGGGATAGATCGGCTCATCGGGCTGCTTGGTGCAGCCGGCCAGGCCGGCCAGCGCCATGGACGCGCCCATGAGCTTCATGAAGCCGCGGCGGGAGACGGGGTCAATCCACTCCTGCGCGGCGGCGGGAAACTCGCGCTTGACGGCGTCTTCGAACTCGGGCGTGCCGGCGAGTTCGTCGATGGAGCGCCAGTAACGCTTACCCTTCACGCCCTTCAATTGCTCGCGGACGGCGGAGAGCGTCATGGGAGCGATGTTGACAAGGTCGGCAGACTGCGACTTCTGATCCTTGTCCACGCCGTTTTCCAATTTGGTTGTGCCTGGATTCATCTCTTGGCCATTCGTCGGATTGCTCATCGGTGGCAGACCTCGCAGCTCTGGAGTTCGCGCGGACTGCGGATCTTGTAGTGCTCGAGCAGGAAATGACCGAGCTGATCCTGACTGGTGAACTTCTGGTAATTCGCTGGAATGACATTGGGGCCGCTGGGAGCGTCGGTGGCGGTACCGCTGGCGGGCGTGCCGGGCATCTGCAGCGCCGCCATCTCAGGGCCGGCAGCCATGGGCTCGTTCCTGAGGCAGGTGACCGAGTCAGCCGTGGGGACGCCGGGCTGGTTGGGAACCGCCGAGCACCACACCGGGTGATCCTCACTGGGCTTCTCCCAAACCATGTTGTAGATCTCGCTCGTGGGGCGGAGATTTTTGGAGGGATTGCGATGGCAGTCCAGGCACCACTCCATCTGCAGCGTGTTCTGCATGTACATGAGCGGCATCTGGTCCACGCGGCCATGACAGGTGGCGCAGCCGATGCCCTTGTTCACGTGAATGGAGTGATTGAAATAGACGAAGTCGGGAAGGTCGTGCACCTTGGTCCAGACGATGGACTCGTTGGTGGCCCAGCTATGGCGGACAGGCTCGAGCAGCTGGGCATTGGTCCAGATCTGGGAGTGGCAGTTCATGCAGGTGCGGGTGGGCGGGATGCCGGCGTAGCTGGACTTCTCGACTGTCGTATGACAGTACTGGCACTGGAGTCCCAGACCCTGCACGTGGTGCTTGTGGCTGAAGGGCACCGGCTGATCGGGGCGCTGGCCCTGCCTCGTGACCCAGGGCGAACGCTGCAGCTGATCGAGCGTAACCCCCAGGGCGATCACAATCAGCCCAGTCAATACCAGGCTCATACGCGCCAAGGCATTGGAGCTGCGGTCGAATATTTGCGCCATGAATGCTTTCCCTAGTCTTTTGCTGCGCTTGTTTTTTGGAGGGCGTTGGGTACTTTTAGCCGTGCCGCATGTGTCAGCGGTCACAGACCTGTTGTTTGAACTTGTTTAGAATCGTGCGGACAGGTGTCTTTCGATCCCGAGCAACACTATAGCAGCGCGACCGTATGTTTGGCTCCTATTCGGAGCAGAAAAGCCCAAAAAAAGTTCGCTGCTAATCCCCTGATAACCAATGAGTTGTGACGATGGCCCTAAAAAGGGTAAACGCCAGCGTTCACCAGCGGCCTGGTGTCTCAATTCGTGGTATTTTCTACCCCCTCTAGATAGCACGCCGGGGCGCGGCATCGTCAACTTCGCCTAGGGATGCCAGACGGCGATAACGAGTCCGCCCGCGAGGATGAGGGCTCCACCGGCGTAGATGGGTGGGGTGGGCGCCTGTCCGAAGCGGAACCAGTTCAGGACCTGCGCCGCGAGAAAGAAGAGGACGACATAAAGACCGAGCAGACGGCCGAAGTCCCAGCGCGGAGCGTTGACCAGCGACCCATATATAGCAAGAACGAGAATGCCCGTAAGAATGGGGGCGATGCGCGCCGCGCCGGTGCTCCGATAGAACGCGGACTGGAAGAATGAATCCCCCCAGGTTTCAAACAGCGCGGCGAGGCTGAGGACGGCGACGGTTCCGAGAGGATTGGCAACGAGACGGTCGATCGCTGCGCGCAAGCTCTGCATCGGGAGTGGCTCCTGGACTGAGATGTGGGTGTGAGGAAGTGAATAAGGATGGCGTAAAGATGGGCGTTTCTGGATTTGTTCTAGAATTCCCGCAAGCTTCGCTTACCTCCAGCGGATTCCACACGAGCCGCGGATCGAGCCCATCCTGAGGGGAAATGGATCTTCGATTCTCCGCTCGAGTCATTGTGAAGGAAAGGCCATGAAGATTGCAGGGGTATTTCTGATGCCCGCAGGATTTTTTCTGGTGTTGGCGGCGCTGGTGCTGTTTGCCGATGGGCAGCGGCGGGGCGTGTTTGTAGTTTGCGGCGTGCTGGTGCAGGCGGTTGGCCTGGGCGTGGCGCTGCGCGGGCACGTCCTGGAGCAGAGGGCGGGGCGGGCATGACGGACGGAACGGTCACTTCCCTTCCCGCAGCGATGTCCCTCGTCTCGATATTCCCGCTTCTTGTCATGTCGACCCTTGCTCTAGCGGGGGTGGCGCTCATCAACACGGGGTTGGGGCGCTCGCGGTCGGCTGCACAAGCTTTGCTGGGCTGCGCTGCCATCGTCGCAGTTGGGGCGATCTGCTACGCAACGGTGGGCGCGGGATTGGCGGGGGCTTCCGGGCATGGGTCGCTCCATGTGGCGGGACGCAGCTGGGATTGCATTGGGACGGGCCCGTGGCTGTTGCATGGATTTGCGGTGCAGCCGGCAGAGACGCAGCTTGGAATGCTGTTTCAGTTGCTGGCCGTGGGCATGTGCGGAGTGATTCCCTGGGGCGCGGGCGCGGACCGGTTGCGATTGGCGGCGGGCTGTGTGTGCGCCGCGCTGCTGGGTCTGTTGATTTTTCCGCTGGCGGCGCATTGGGTTTGGGGCGGGGGCTGGCTGGCGCAACTGGGCGCGGAGTTCGGGCTGGGCGCGAGTTTTGCGGATGCAGCGGGAGGCGGCGCAATCCATGTGGTGGGAGGATTTGCTGCACTGGCGGTGATCTGGATTGCTGGACCGCGCAAAGGCAAGTTTCCCAAAGAAGGATTAGCCACGGCGATTCCCGGACACAACACGATTTATGTTCTGTTCGGGTGTTTGCTGGCGCTCGCCGGGTGGCTCGGATGGAACAGCGCGGGCGCACTGCTGTGGCTGCATGCGCCCATGACGACGCTGCCGTTGATTGCAGTGAACACATTGCTGATGGCTTCGGCGGCGATTCTGATGACGCTGCTGGTGACGCGGGTTCGGTTTGGCAAGCCCGACGCCAGCCTGTGCGCGAACGGATGGCTGGCGGGGCTAGTTACGTCGAGCGCGTGCGCACCGCTGATCTCCCCGGCGGCGGCGATTTTTGCGGGCGCGGTGATGGGGCTTGCGACGCCGTTTCTGGTGGAAGCGCTGGAGCTGGCGCTCTCGATTGACGATCCCTCGGGCGCGATCACGGTGCACGCGGCGGGCGGCTTGTGGGGGTTGCTGGTGGCCGGCGTGTTCAGTCATGCGCCGGGGCAGTTGATCGCGCAGCTAGTGGGGATTGCGGCGATTGCGGGTGTGCTGTTCCCGCTGACCTATGGATTGTTGGCGGCGCTGGATCGGGTGGTGCCGTTCCGGGTGGATCCGGACGGCGAACGCATGGGCATGGATCTGCGTGAGCTGGGCGGCGGGGCCTATCCGGAGTTTGTGATTCACCGGGATGAATCGTACCGGTAGGGCGAAGTAACAAAGTTGCAGAGTGATATGGTTAACACATGGCGAAGTGGCAGAGTGAACCGCGTTGAACGATTTGACTCTGCCACTGTGTCACTCTGTAACTTTGCGACGGCGGTGCGCCAACTCTATTCGCGCGAAGGCGACCAGCTCAGGCCGAACATGTAGGTCGGGTGGTAGAACTCGCGCTGGGTGTCGTACTTCGGGCTGCCGCAGCGGAAGCCGAATTCCTCGTTAATGAGGTTTAGATCGGAGACACGAAGTTTCAACGCGCAGGCTGATGCGCGATGAAAGTTGTTGCATTGCGCACTGCATTGCCGCTATCATCGGGCTATGCAAGGTTCCACCTGTTGTCGCTGCTGTATGGCCTGCGCGCGCGAACGGGTGACCTGTCTGACAAGATCGAAGTAGTACCCAGGTTTCTCTGAACGCCCGCGATGGCTATCCGTCGCGGGCGTTTTGCATTTGCGCTCGAGAAACCCCAATCCACACAACCAGAGCTGAGGCAAACGATGAGCGAAGCTGTCCCGCAAAAAGAAACGAAGGCGCAACGCAGCGAACGACTGAAGCGCGAGAAGAACCCCTGGGAGGCGTTCGACGAGGTGCGCCGCTTTGCGCGCGAAGGCCGCGCCAGCGTGCTGCCGGAGTGGGCTTCGCACTACTTCAAGTGGTGGGGCCTGTACACGCAGGGGGACGGAGTGGGCGCGACCGGCGGCAAGGGCGGCGAAGGGATCACGAGTGAGTACTTCATGCTGCGCGTGGCGATTCCCAACGGGATTCTGACCTCGCATCAGGCGCGCGTGATTGGCGGAATCGCGCGGCGGCACGGGCGCAACCTGGCCGACATCACAACGCGGCAGAATATCCAGCTGCATTGGCTGACGATTGAGTCGCTGCCAGAGATTGTGGACATGCTGGCAAGCATCGGGCTTTCGCCGAAGGGCGCGTGCGGTGACGTGGTGCGCAACGTGACGGGCTGCCCGCTGGCGGGGCTGGATGCCGAGGAGCTGATCGATGCTTCGCCGATGGCGCTGGAGATAACGGAGCTGCTGAAAGGCAATCCGGACTTCGTCAATTTGCCACGCAAGTTCAAGATTTCGGCGACCGGATGCCCGCACTGGTGCAACTATCCGGAGATCAACGATGTGGCGCTGACTCCGGCGGAGCGCGATGGCGAGATCGGCTATTCGCTGCGCGTGGGTGGCGGTTTGTCGAAAGAGCCGCACCTGGCGGAGCGGCTGGATGTGTTTCTGCTGCCGCATCAGGCTGTGCCGGCGGTGAAGGCAGTGGCGGAGATCTTTCGCGAACAGCAGGGACTGCGCGAGAGCCGCGACCGCGCGCGCTTGAAGTATCTGTTTCTGAAAGAAGGATGGACAGCGGAGAAGTTCCGCGACGAGTTGCAGAAGAAGCTGGATTTCACGCTGTTCGACGGCGCGTACGAGAAGGTGCCGAGTGGCGTGCTGCGCGATCATGCGGGGGTTCATCCGCAGAAGCAGGCAGGGCTGGCGTATGTGGGAGCGAGCGTGCTGCGCGGACGCATGACCGGCGAGCAACTGGAAGCCGCGGCGGATTTGGCGGACCGCTATGGCAGCGGCAACCTCCGCGCGACGGTTTCGCAGAACCTGGTGTTCGTCGATATTCCGTACGCCAGGACCGGCGAACTGGTGCGGGAACTGGGCCAGATTGGATTGCACGTGGAGGGCTCGGTGTTCTGGCGCGGAGCGATTGCCTGCACAGGCACGGAGTTCTGCAAGCTGGCGATCACGGAAACCAAGGCCTTTACGCGTTGGATCGTTGAGGAGATGGAGGAGCGGCTGCCCCAGTTCGATCAGGAGCTACGCCTGCATGTGACGGGCTGCTCGAACGGTTGCGGCCAGCACTGGATCGCCGATATCGGCATGGAAGGCAAGAAGATCAAGCACGACGGCAAGATGGTGGACGCGTACTACTTCTGCCTGGGCGGCGCGGTAGGTGAACACGCCGGCGTATCGCGGCCGGTGGGCTATCGCTGCCCGGCGACGCAGGTGCCGGAGTCGATTGAGCGGCTGCTGCGGCACTACCTTGGCAAGCGGAGCAGACACGAGAACCTGCGGGCATGGTTTGCGCGGCACTCGAACGATGAGCTGCGCGCGTATCTGGCGGGTGAAAGCGTGATGGCCGTGGAGCGCGATGTGCCGGTTGGAGCGGCGCCTCACTCGGTGGAGTGAGGGTCGGGTGTCAGATGTCGGGTGTCGGAAGTAAGTGCTCGACGATTCAGTTTTGAGGAGTCATTGCCGGATGAGTTTGCTGCCGATTTTTTTGAAGCTGGATGGACGGCCGGCGCTGCTGGTGGGCGCGGGCCTTGTGGCGCTGGAAAAGATCGGCAGCCTGCTCAAAACAGGCGTGCGGCTGCGCGTGGTTGCACCGGAGGCGCGAGAGGAGATCCGGCAACTCGCGGCAGAGGGCAGGGTCGAGTTGGTGCAGCGCGAGTTTGCGGAATCCGACCTTGATGGGCAGCTCATGGTGATCGCAGCGACGGACCGGCCGGAGGTGAATGGGGCTGTGTATCGCGCGGCGGCGGAACGCGGCATTCTGTGCAACAGCGTGGATGATATTCCCAACTGCGATTTCTTCTTCGGATCGGTGGTGAGCCGGGGCGAGTTGCAGATTGCGATCTCGACGGCGGGGGAGAGTCCGGCGTTTGCGCAGCGGCTGCGGCGGGAGATCGACGAGCAGCTTCCGCACGATCTGGGGCCGTGGCTGGAGACGATCGGGCAATTGCGGCGCGAGGTGCTGGCGACGCATCCGCGCGGCGAAGAACGAAAGATGCTGCTGCATGAGCTTGCGCATCGGCAGGTGTGCGACTCGCCCCAATGCACCACTCGGAAGATGGTTCTTGCCACGCGCCAGAATCGAGACCGGGCCCGCCCGAACCATGCGCCCGGAACGAAGGTATTTCTGGTGGGAGCGGGACCTGGGGATCCCGAGTTGCTGACGATGCGCGCGGTGCGACTGCTGGAATCGGCAGATGTGATTCTGCATGACGACCTGGTGCCGCAGGCAATTCTCGATCTGGCGCCCCGGGCCGAGATTGTGAATGTTGGCAAGCGGTGCGGCACAAAGCGCATCACCCAGGAACAGATTCAGGAGCTGATGATCGAGGAGGCGCGGGCCGGGCAGATGGTGGTGCGGCTGAAGTGCGGCGATCCGATGATTTTTGGCCGCGCTGCAGAGGAGATGGCTGCGCTGCGTGGGGCGGAGATCGAATTCGAAGTAGTGCCGGGCATCACTTCCGCGCTGGCAGCGGCGGCGGCCATTCCGGCATCGCTGACGGACCGGCATGCGGCATCGAACGTGATTTTCTCGACTGGACACCATGCGCAGTCGCATAACGATGCGGCGATTCCCGCGCAGGAAGACGCTACGCGCGTTGTCTATATGCCGGGACGCGACCTGACGCTGCTGGCGGCGCAGTGGATGACCGAAGGGCTTCCTGGCGAGCTGCCGTGCGCGCTGGTTTCGCGGGCGGCACAGCCGGAACAGCGGGTGCAGTACACCACGCTGGAGAAGCTGGGCGACGCAACGCCGATGGAAGCGCCGAGCTTATTGCTTGCCGGTTGGGCCGTCGCGGCAGTTACGCAGAACGAAAGGAAACCTGCGCTTCTGGTTGCCGCAGAGTAGATGCGCCGGCCGCAAGCGGGATGTGGCTCATCGCTTGAGAAGCGACAAGAATGCCCTGAAAAAACCTTTTAGCTGCTTTCCGGCAGGCTTCGGGCCGTTGTAAGATGGTCACGATTCTGGCAAGGCCGCTCTCAACATTCCGTACGGGGGAGTCACCCCTGGCGAGAGGAGTGCGCCGACGGGAGAAACAATGAAAACGTTTTTCGGAAGGCGAGTGGCGATCTTCATGGGAGCGGCAACGGCCGTTCTTATGGCGGGTTGCGGTGGTGGCGCATCGAGCAGCAGCGGGGGCGGCGGATCGACGCCACCTCCACCGCCACCGAGTGTAACGGTTACGGTATCGCCATCGACGACGACGGCGACCATCGGCACCCAGGTGCAGTTCTCGGCCACGGTAGGCGGAACCAACGTCACCGACAACACGGTGAAGTGGAGCGTGTCGGGCCCGTCGGGATCAACGGATAGTGCGGGGAGCATCGACGCCAACGGCTTATACACGACGCCTTATCCCGCACCGGCCACGGTGACGATCACGGCCACCAGCAACCAGGACAGCACGGTTTCCGGCAGTGCAACGGTCACGTTGGCTGCTCCGGCGGCCGGGACGGGCCCCGCTCTGTCGGTGGATGTGAGCAAACAGACGCATGCCATCAATCCCTATATCTATGGAATGAATGGGTGGGGGATGCCGCAGAGCACCGGATCGGCCGCCCGCATTACGGTCGACCGGTTCGGAGGGGATGCCAGCTCGCGCTACAACTACCAGTTGAACGTGACGAGTTCCGCAGCCGACTGGTATTTCGAGAACCAGAACGAAGTGACGAACGGCGTTGGGCAGTTCGATGCCGAGGTTGCTTCCGATAAGACGATTGGCGCGCGAACGCTTGGCACACTGCCGGTGAATGGCTGGGTAGCGAAAGACGCCACCTCCTGCAGCTTTCCAACGTCGACGTACCCGGGCCAGGCAAAGGTCGACAGCGGACGGGGATGCGGAAACGGCGTGTATCCGCAAGGCACGCAGGGATGCACCAATGCGAATGGGTGCAACATTACGGGCAACGATCCCACGGTGACAAGCACGGCCATTAACGGAGCAGCCTGGGCGACGCAGTGGGTGACTTACCTGGTGGGCAAGTTCGGAACGGCAGCGAACGGGGGCGTGGCCATCTACGACCTGGACAACGAGCCGAGCTGGTGGGACGCCGTGCATCGCGATGTGCACCCCAAGCCGTTCACCTATGACGAGGTGACGAACAACGGGCTGGCGGTGGCGAAGGCGGTGAAGGCGGCTGATCCGACTGCAGAAGTAAGCGGACCGGTGATGGATTACTGGTGGGACTACTTCTACTCCAAGAAAGACGTGGAGGACGGATGGGGCACGGGACCCTGTTTCGCACCATGGCAGAATCCCACGGACCGCACTGCACATGGCGGCGTGCCATTCATTGAGTACTATCTGCAGCAGTTCAAGGCAGCGCAGGCGAGCGATGCGAACAATACGCGCTTTCTGGATTACCTGGACCTGCACACATACTTTGCACCGCAATACCCTCTGAACAGCGGCAACGGGATTGGCCTGACCACGGCGGGGGATACGGCGGAGCAGGAAGAGCGGCTGGATTCCACGCGCGTGTTCTGGGATCCGACCTACACCGACCCCGATACGAAGAATCAGCCGTTCCCGCAACCCAATTATGTAACCGATTCGAACTACACCACCAGCTGCAATGTGCCGGCGATGGCGCCGCAGATCATCCGGCTGGCGAAGCAGTGGATCGCCAACGATTATCCCGGGACCAAGCTGGCGATTACGGAGTACAACTGGGGCGGACAGGAAACCATTAATGGCGCGCTCGCGCAAGCAGACATCCTGGGCATCTTCGGCCGCGAAGGATTGGACCTGGGCACGCTGTGGGGAGCGCCGGATCCGACAAAGGGACAGACGCCAGGACTGATGGCGTTTGAGGTGTATCGCAATTACGACGGAAACAAGTCGACCTTTGGGGACATGTCCATTGAATCGACGAGCGTGGACCAGGGCAAGCTGGCAGTGTACGGAGGGCTGCGCACCAGCGACAACAAGGTAACGCTGGTGGTGATCAACAAAACCTACGGCGACTTAAGTTCGACGCTCACGGTCAACAATCTCTCTGCAGCTACGACGTCCGCGCAGGCGTTCCTCTACAGCAACGCGAACATAAACGCGATTGTGGCGCAGCCGAATGTGACGGTGAACCCACCGACGGGCAGCGGAACGGCGAGCACGCTAACGACGACGTTTCCCGCCCAGTCGATCACGCTGCTTGTGATGCAGAACTAGGGGCAAAGTGGCCAGCTATCAGTGATCAGCAAATATGCCGCTCTCTTGAGCGGCATATTTGTTTTCGTGGAGGAAAGCTGCCATTGCGCTCCCTTTATACTGAAGAGTCTGCGGAATGACATCTGTGTGCGGCGCCGCGAGGCTTTTCGCGGCGGAGGAGCGGGGCTTGGCGAAGGCGGAGATCGGCATTATCGGCGGCAGCGGTTTGTATTCCATGCCGGGTTTTACCAACACCCATGAAGAGCGCGTGGAGACGCCGTTCGGCGAACCTTCCGATGCATTTGTATTGGGCGAGCTTGAGGGCCGGAAGGTAGCCTTTCTGGCGCGGCACGGCCGGGGACACCGCATTCTGCCGTCGGAGTTGAACTTCCGCGCGAACATCTACGCATTCAAGAAGCTCGGCGTGGAGCGCATTCTGTCGATGTCCGCGGTTGGATCTCTGAAGGAAGAGCACAAACCGACCGACTTTGTGATTCCCGATCAGTTCATCGACCGCACCTTCCACCGCATCTCGACATTCTTCGGCGATGGCATCGTGGGGCATGTAGCTTTCGGCGATCCGGTGTGCGCCACGGTAGGGAAAGCTGCCGCAGAGGGTTGCGCGAAGGCCGGCGTGGTGGGCAAGCTGGGCGGCACATACGTGTGCATGGAAGGGCCGCAGTTCTCCACTAAGGCGGAATCGAACCTCTATCGCAGCTGGGGGGCCGACGTGATCGGCATGACCAACCTGCAGGAGGCCAAGCTGGCGCGCGAGGCAGAGATTTGCTACGCCACGGTCGCGATGGTGACCGATTACGATTGCTGGCGCGAGGGGCACGATGCGGTCACCATTGAGGAGATCGTGGCCGTGCTGCATAAGAATGCGGCGAACGCCTGCGAAGTGGTGAAGGCTGCAGTGGCGGCGATGCCCAAAGAGCGGACCTGCGCATGCGCGAGCGCGGCGAAGTACGCTGTGCTCACGCAGCCGGATGCCATTCCGGCAAGCACCAGGGAGCGCGTGAAGCTGCTGTTCGGGAAGTACCTTGGATAACCGACGTCAACAGGCAAGAGCCGCTGTGGCAGAACCAATCAGCGCATCAACCGGATCATTGTGAGGATATCGAGTGGCGATTACTGTAGTGGGCAGTGTGGCGTTTGATTCCGTTGAAACACCCGCGGGGCGTTATGAACGCAAGCTCGCAGGCGCGGCGACCTATTTCTCGCTGGCGGCGAGCTTCTTTACCGATGTGCGCGTGATCGCCGTGGTGGGCGAGGATTTCGGTGCGCAAGAGCAAGCGGTGTTCGACCGCCGGGGCATCAATACCAATGGCATTGAGCGGGCCAGGGGCAAGAGTTTCTTCTGGCAAGGTTCTTACATGGAGAACCTGAACGAAGCGAAGACGCACAACACGGAGTTGAATGTGTTCGGTTCGTTCGAGCCGAAGATTCCCGCCGAGTATGGCGATTCGGAGTTTCTGTTTCTGGCGAATATCGATCCGGTGCTGCAGCGGCGCGTGCGGGAGTCGATGCCGGGCGTGAAGCTGGTGGCCGGGGACACGATGAATTACTGGATCAAAGATCACAAGCCGGCGCTGCTGGAGGTGCTCAAGGGTCTGGACATTCTGTTGATCAACGACACCGAGACGAAGATGCTGGCCGACAACAAGAACCTGGTGCAGGCGGCGCGCGCAGTAATGGAGATGGGGCCGCGCATGCTGGTGGTGAAGCACGGAGAGTACGGCGCCACGGCGTTCTTCGGTAAGGGCAATGACGGCATTGGCGCGAAGACCTTTCGCGCGCCTGCGCTGCCGCTGGAAGAAGTGGTCGATCCGACAGGCGCAGGCGACAGCTTTGCCGGAGGCTTCTTCGGCTATCTGGCTTCGCAAAAGGAGCTCACTGCCGGCGCGTTTCGACGGGCGATGTTTTATGGCAGCGTAATGGGATCGTTTGCGGTGGAGCGCTTTGGAACGGAACGGCTGCAGCAGTTGACCCGCGAGCAGATCGACGAGCGCTTTACGCAGTTCCGCGAGTTGACGCACCTTGATTGATGCCCCTCCCAGCCGCCGCGAGAAGCTGGCCGTGGTGGCCTGCTCCGCGGCGGCATCGTTTGTGGCGATCGCGTGGAGCTGGACGCACCACGCGATGCTGAACTATGGCGACGCTGTCGCCCACCTGCACATCGCGCGTCGCGTCTTTGACAGCCGCCATCCAGCGTATTCGCAACTTGGCTCAGTGTGGCTGCCGTTGCCGCATGTTTTGATGATGCCGCTGGTTGCGGTTTACGCGTGGTGGGCCAACGGCATTGCGGGTCTGATCCCGTCAGCGCTGGCGTGGCTCGCTGCCTGTTACGGCATCTATCGACTGGCGCGCCACTGGTTGCAGCCCGCACCGGCGGCTGTGGCGCTGGCTTTTTTTGCACTCAATCCCAACCTGCTCTATATGCAGACGACGGCGATGACTGAGCCGCTGTTTGTGTGCGAGATGGCGTGGACCGCGGTGTGGCTGGTGGAATGGCGCGCAAGCCTGGATGACGGCGCAGAGGGCAGGACGCGGCGGCTGACATGGCTGCTGGCCATGGTGCTGGTTGCGTCGGTGTACACGCGCTACGACGGCTGGATCATGACGTTGCTGGCGTGGTGCGGCATGGGCGTCATGCTGCTGCGGCGCGGGCGCCTGAGGTCGCGGACATTCTGGCTGGCAAGCGTGGTTGTGGTTGCGGCGCCGCTGGTGTGGTTCGGTTACAACCAGTTCGTCTTTGGCGACTGGCTGGACTTTGCGCGCGGCCCGTATTCGGCGAAGGCGATTGAACTGCGAACCGCATTGCCCGGCGGGCCGCCCCATCCCGGCTGGCACAACATGTGGGTGTCGTTTCTGTTTTTTGTAAAAACCGCAATGCTGGACGCGGCGGCGGAGCAATGGGGCGGGTGGCTGATCGCGGCAAGCCTGCTGGGCGTGCTGTGGGGACTGCTGACCGCACGGAAGCGGGCCTTCGGCTGGTCGCTGATCCTGTGGCTGCCGGTGCCGTTCTATGCCTACTCAGTAGCGTACGGGTCGGTCCCAATCTTCTTGCCGGTGTGGTGGCCGCACTCGTACTACAACACTCGTTATGGGCTGGAGATGCTGCCGGCACTGGCCATCGCGATGGGCTTTGCGGCGAGCTTTCTGCTGGCGGCGGTAAAGGAATTTCAGCCGCGCTGGACGCGCGCCGCCACGATTGTGCTCTTTGCGGTGCTGGGGGCAAACCTCGGCCTGATGCTGAAGCATCGTGCGCTGGTGTACGTGGAGAGCACGAAGAATATTGACGCGCGGCGGTCGTATGAACAGGATATCCCGCCCGTACTGCGGCACGTGCTGGCATCAAGGCAGGGTGCGCCGGTGCTCATGGTTACGTCCGTTTATCCGGATCTTGTGGCGTTCACGGGGATTCCTCTGCGCGAGACGATCAACGAGGGCGACCAGAAGCAGTGGCGGGATGCGTTGGCAGCTCCGGCCGAGCACGCCGCGGTAGTGCTGGCCTTTGCCGGCGACCCGGTGGCGCAGGCTGTAGGCGATCATCCGCAGGGCCTGCAGTTGGTGGCGCGATTCAGCGCGCCGACGCAGCCGGCAGCGGCACTTTACGTGTCCGATACCTGGAACGGCGCCAGAGGCACAGGCGACGAGAAGCGGTGATAGCATCGGGCAAGGAAAACCAGCATGATCGCCTCATTTGCGAACCTCGCGCCCACCTACGATTTCACCTGGTTGCAGCAGCAAACGGTGGCGGATGGAACGGCGGTGCGGCTCCTGGTGGCGTGCGTGCTTGGTGCGGCAATCGGGCTGGAGCGCGAGGTCAATCGCAAAGCCGCGGGGGTTCGTACGAACCTGCTGATCTGCATGGGCAGCGCGCTGTTCACCATTATGTCGGCGGTGCTGGCCGGTCCCCTCACGCCGGACAAAGGGCGCGTGGCGTCGAACATTGTGCAAGGTATTGGTTTTCTGGGCGCGGGATTGATTCTGCACAATCGCAGCCGCATCAGCGGGCTGACCAGCGCGGCCAGCGTATGGGTAGTGGCGTCCATCGGCATTGCATGTGGGGCGGGGTTGTATGCCTCGGCGGCGATTGGAACGCTGATGGTGATCCTGGCGCTGGAACTGGTGGGCTTTATGGAACGGCGTGCAAACCTGAAGGGATTTCCGCTGATCTACGAGGCGCGCGGCAGCGACCAGACCACGATGCTGCAATGCATTCTGGATGCGATGGACAAGTCGGGTGAGCGGCTGGCTGCGGTAGAGCGCGACACGATTGGCGAGTTGCAGCGCGTCAGCTTTGTTCTGACCGCGACGAAGAGGCAGCACGAACGCGTGAAGACATTTTTGCAGGCCGAGACTGCCATCTCCGCACTGCATACCTTCCGGGATCCGGAAGAAGATTGAGAGAGACAGGCATCAGGGGTTAGACGTTAGGCAGTAGGGATTCTGGACTGAGGAGCGGGTTTTGATTTCGTTTACGAAGGCGCATGCGTGCGGCAACGATTTTTTAATTGTGACCGAAGACGCAGCGCGCGGGCAGGACTGGGCGGCATTGACGCGGCGGCTGTGCGCACGCAACACCGGCGTGGGCGCGGATGGAATCGAGTTTTTTGCGTGGACGGGACCGAAGGCGGGGCGGATTCGGCTGCACAACGCGGATGGCTCCATTGCCGAGATCAGCGGCAACGGGACGCGCTGCGTGGCGGCGTGGATGGCTGCGGAGACGGGAGCAAGGGCGGGCGATGAACTCGCTATCGAAACCGATGCGGGGCTGCGCGTGTGCCGCGTGGATGCGGTGAAGGCTGACGACGCATTCACCGTGGAAGTAACCACTGGCATGGGCGTGCCGCAGTTTACTCGCCGTACCGTCACGATTCCGGGCGGCGTGCAGGTGCCAGGCGTAGAGGTCTCCACCGGCAATCCGCACTTCGTAATCGTGGTGGATAATCCAGAGTTCACGGTTGATGGGCAACAGTGGCAGAGCATCGGGCAGCAGATCTGCGGGCATCCCGATTTTCCGCACCAGACCAACGTGGAATTTGTGCGGATTGTTTCGCCAGACGAGATTGAGATCCGCATCTTTGAGCGCGGCGTGGGCCCGACGACGTCATCGGGCACGGGTACATCGGCGTCGGCGACGGCTGCCATCGGGTTGCATGGATGCACTTCGCCGCTGCGGGTGATCGCTCCGGGCGGGGCACAATCCGTTGCATGGAGCGGACCCGAAACAGAGCTGTTCCTCACCGGACCGGCGGCGCTGATTGCGCGCGGCGAGGCGTGGTAGCGATGGCCCAGAGGTTGCTGAAGCCGGCTGCTGTGCCGGAGGGAGCAAAGATCGGCATCGTTGCGCCGGCATCGTTTGCGCGGCAGGATCGCATTGACGATGGGCTGAAGGCGCTGCGCGCGCTGGGGTTCGAGCCGCGCATGTCAGAGGTTGCGAAGGCGCGGGGGCCTCTGTTCTTTGCCGGTACTGCGGAACAGCGCCTGGCCGATCTGCACGCAGCGTTCGCCGACGAGACGCAGATGGCGATGTGCCTGCGTGGCGGCTATGGATCGAGCTACCTGCTCGAAGGACTCGACCTCGATCTGATCAGCACGCACCCCAAGCCGTTTTTTGCCTACAGCGATTTGACCGGCGTGCAGTTGCATCTGCTCGACAAGCTCGGGCTGCCGGCATTTCACGGGCCCATGATGGCGGCGGACTTTTTTCTTGAAGACGGCGTGCATCTCGCAAGTTTCCAGGCCGCCATCAGCGGCAAAACGTACAGCGTGGGCGCGGCGGAAGGCATGCGCGCGATCAGCAGTGGCGGGGCGCGCGGAACGCTTTATGGCGGATGCCTGAGCATTCTGGTGGCGATGCTGGGCACGCCATGGGAGCCTGAAACCGAAGGCAAGCTGCTGTTCCTCGAAGACACGGGAGCGAAGCCGTATCAGATCGACCGCATGCTGTGGCAGTTGCGCGCGGCAGGCAAGTTCGCGGGCATAAAGGGCATCGTCTTCGGCGAGATGCTCGATTGCGCTTCGCCCGGGGCCGACCCGGAGCTGCTGGAGCAGGTGATACGGCGCTTCTTTGCAGATTTTGAAGGGCCGATGGCATTCGGCCTACGCAGCGGGCACGTATCGCGGCAGAACGTCACGCTCACGTTTGGCGTAGAAGCCGAACTGCAGGTGGACGAAAAAGCGCGATTGAATTTATTAGAACCGGCGGTGGTGTAGTGGCGAAGTCCTCCAGACATATTCATCTCAGCGGAATCTGCGGAACGGCGATGGCGTCGCTTGCCGGGCTGTTGCAACTCGAAGGACATCGCGTAACGGGCTCGGATGCAGCGGCGTATCCGCCGATGAGCAATCTGCTGCGCGATCTTGGGATACCCGTGTACGAACCCTATGCAGAGAAGAACCTGGAGCCGCGCCCCGACCTTGTGGTGGTGGGTAATGCGCTTTCGCGCGGCAATCCTGAAGTGGAGAAGGTGCTCGACGATCGGATTCCGTTCACGTCGATGGCGGCGCTGCTGAAGGAGGAATTTCTCACCGGCCGCGAGTCGCTGGTGGTGGCCGGCACGCACGGCAAGACGACCACAACGAGCATGCTGGCGTGGATCTACCAGGCCGCGGGACTGGAGCCCTCGTTTCTGATTGGTGGAGTTGCGGAGAATTTTGGATCGAGCTTTCAGTTGCGGCCCACGCAAACCTTCATTCTGGAAGGCGACGAGTACGATACGGCGTTCTTCGACAAAGGGCCGAAGTTCCTGCACTACTTTCCGGATGGGCTCATTCTGACGCATGTGGAGTTCGATCATGCGGACATCTATGCCGATCTCGAAGCAGTGAAGACCGCGTTCAAGCGCCTCGTGAATCTCGTGCCACGCCGCGGAATTATTCTTGCGTTCGATGGCAGTGAGAATGTGGGCGAGTGCGTGGCGCGCGCGTTCTGCAAAGTGGAACGGTACGGGTTTTCAGAGACGGCCGACTGGCAGATTCGCGATCTGCGGCACGAGGGCGCCGTTTCCAAGTGGCAGGTGTGGAAGGCCGGAGCGCTTTGGGGCGAGTTCGAGATGCGCGTGGCCGGCGAGCATAACGCGCTGAATGCCACGGCGGCCGCGGCGCTGGCGGCGAATCGCGGCATTGGGGTAGAGGCGATTCAGAAGGCGCTGGCGACATTCAAGAGCGTCAAGCGGCGCCTGGAGGTGCGCGCGGAGATCGGCGGTATAACGATCATCGACGATTTTGCGCATCATCCTACTGCGATTCGCGAGACCCTGCGGGCGCTCCGCGCCGTGTACCCTTCGGGACGATTGTGGGCAGTCTTGGAGCCGCGCTCGAACACGCTGCGGCGCAAGGTCCTGGAGCGGGATCTCATCGACAGCCTCAAAGGGGCGGATCGCGTGGTGCTGGCAGGCGTGTATCAGCAGCAGAGGATTCCGGAAGACGAGCGGCTGCATCCCGAAGACGTGGTGCGGGCGCTGAATGCGGAAGGGACGCCGGCGGAGCTATGCGCCGACGTGCCGGCCATTCTTGATTTTCTGGTTCCGCAGTTGCAGCCAGGAGACGTGGTGGCGATTCTTTCCAATGGCGGGTTCGATGGGATTTATGAGAAGCTTCCAGCGAGACTGCAGGCGAAATAGCAAGACCGGCGTATGATTCCATCGCTTACGTTGTTGCTGACCATCGTGCTGCTGGGCGTGCCGGCGGCGCTGGTGTGCATTCCCTGGGCGGTGATCACCGGCAACGCGAATCCGCTGTACAAGGTGTCACTGGCGATTGTGCGCACAGCTTTCCGGCTGGCGCGCATTCGCGTAGAGGTGACGGGGCTGGAGCGCGTACCGGCACACACGGCATGCATCTTCATGTCGAACCATGTTTCGAACCTTGACCCGCCGGCATTGTTTCCGCGCATTCCGGGGCGGACATCGGCGTTTCTGAAGCGCTCGCTGATGAAGGTTCCGGTGCTTGGCTACGGCATGAAGCTGGGCGAGTTTGTGCCGGTGCAGCGCGATGGACGCACGGAGAGCGCAATAGAGAGTGTAGAGACCGCCAAGCGAGTGCTTGCCAAGGGCATTCACATCACCACATTCGTCGAAGGAACTCGCTCGCGCGATGGGCGGCTGCTGCCGTTCAAGAAGGGGCCATTCTATCTGGCGATGGAAACAGGCGCGCCGTGCGTGCCGGTGTCGGTCTACGGCACGGAGAGCATGATGGCGAAGGGCAGTCTGCGCGTGAAGCCGGGCACGGCGCACATTGTGTTTCATGCGCCGCTCAATCCGAAGCAGTTTGCCACGCGCGAGGAACTGATGGAAGCGATGCGGGCGGCCATTGCGTCGGGACTGCCGGAGTGGATGAGAGGACCGGAGAACGGCGATCAGGAATCACGGATCAACACGCCATGAGCTTGCGTTCCTGCTGAAGCTGCCAATGGATTACGGCTGAATGATGGCGTTGTAGCCGTCGTTGAGCAGGCGCTGGCGCATGTTGGCGGCGTCGTTGTGGGTGGCGAAGGGCCCGACCTGCACGTGCATGAGATTGTCGGCGGGGTCGTGGCGCACCGAAACCTCATAGCCGCGGCGTCGGAGGGCGGTCAACAGAACGTTTGCATCTTCAGCCTGGGAGACGGCCGCCACCTGGACCACCCATCCGGAGCCCTGCGGCAGAGCCGGGTGCACCAGTCCGTTGGAACCGGCGGATTGGCCGGAGCCGGGCGTGGTGGTGAGAGCGGTTTGAACTACGGCCGGTGCGGGGGTTGTGCTTGAAGCGGTCGCCGGAGCCACCGCCGCGGGGGTCGTCGTGGTCTGAACAGCAGCCTGCGCGGTGGGCGCAGCAGGACCGGCAGCAGCAGCGGCTGTCTGCGGTGCGGGCACAAATGGATCTTCGGATGCCGAGGGCTTGGGCTGATTGGAGGCGGGCAGCGAAGGCCCGGAGGTGGTTGCGATGGCCTGCTGCAGGCCCGGCGTAATGCCCGGAGAGCGATGGCCCACGGCGTAGCCGAAGGTAAAACACACGCCGCACAGCGTAAGCAGCCCAATGCCCAGAATGGCCAGCGTACCGGGGCCTAACGTGAGTTCCCTGTCGCGCTTCTCTTCCGCGCCTTCAAATAATGCTCCGCCCGATCCTCTGCGCGCCATCTGCTTTTCGGCTCCTGCATGCTTCAGCCCATCGTGCAAGGCCTTGGGGATGTGTGGAACGCCAGGCCGGCATGACGCCGGCCCTGTTCCGTGGATGATGGTACGATTCTACGGCTTTTCCGGTGGCGCGGGCGCGTTATGTGGCGCCAGCTTGTTCAGGACAGACATAAATTCCATCGGAAGCGGGAAGACGATGGTGGTGTTTTTTTCGACCCCGATATCCGACAACGTCTGCAGGTAGCGGAGTTGCAGGGTCATTGGTTGAGTGGCCATGAGCGATGCCGCATCCGCCAGGCGCTGCGCGGCGTTGAACTCGCCGTCGGCATGAATAATCTTGGCGCGCTTTTCGCGCTCGGCCTCGGCCTGCTTGGCCATGGCGCGCAGCATCTGTTCGGGAAGATCGACCTGCTTCACTTCCACGGAGGTTACCTTCACGCCGAAGGGTTCGGTGCGTTGGTCGATGATGGTCTGAATGCGAAGGTTGAGCTTGTCCCGATGGCTGAGGAGCTCGTCGAGTTCGACTTCGCCGAGGACGGAACGCAGCGTGGTCTGCGCAAACTGCGAGGTCTGGTAGACGTAGTTTTGCACCTTGATGGCGGCGAGATTTGGCTCGATGACGTAAAGGGTCACGACGGCGTTCACCTTGAGGGTGACGTTGTCGCGGGTGATGATGTCCTGAGGAGGAACTTCCAGAACTTCCTGGCGCAGCGAAACGCGGACCATCTGGTCGATGGGGCGGAAAACGAGAATGATGCCGGGCCCCTTGGGCACAGGCAGGGCACGGCCCAGCCGGAAGATCACCGCGCGTTCGTAATCGCGCAGGATTTTGATGGAGTTGAGCAGGTAGAGAACCACGATCGCGATAACGATCAGGATAGGGACGGGTAATTCTGCAGCGGACATGGGCTTACCTCGTTTCAGCAGCGGATTCTATTCAACGGAATTCTGGCGCGATTCTACTGGACTGACGCGCAGCAGGTTCTCCTCGTGGCCGATGACGCGGAGCGGTGTTCCGGAGGCGACGGCCTGGGTGGCAACGGCGAGCCAGATTTCGCCTTCGACAAGTACGTGGCCTTGCAGGTTCAATGGCTCCATTGCGGAGGCATCGGCGCCAACAAGCGCGTCTGCGCCGAGGCGCACCTTCCTTCGTCGCGCACGAACGGCCAGCCGGACCAGAAACACGGTGATGCCTCCGAAGGCCGCACTGAGACCGGTGGCCACCCAGGGGTTCACGGCGAGTTCAGGAATGGGCGCGGCGATGAGCGTAAGCATGCCGAAGGTGAGGCTGACGATGCCTGCGATAGCGAGTGCGCCATGGCTGCCGAACTTGGCTTCGAGCAGGAACAGGACCATAGCGGCGATGAGGAGCATGACTGCCGTGTAGCGGATGGGCAGCAGGTTCAGGCCGAAGATGGCTAGCAGCACCATCAGGGTGCCCAGCGCTCCGGGAACAATGGTGCCGGGGGTGTTGAATTCGAGGTAGATGAGCAGCGCACCGCCGATGAGCATGAGCAGGGCGACATTGGGATTGACGAGCCAACCCAGCAGGCTTTCGCGAACCGTGGGGCTGACGACCTCGATACGGGCGCCGGCCAGGTGCAGGATCTGCTTGGATCCATCGAGGCGGGTGATCTCGCGGCCGTCGAGTTCATTCAGCAGCTGCGTATCGCTGCTTGCAATCACGTCAATGAGGTGCTGGTTAAGTGCTTCCTCGGCAGAGTAGGAACGAGAAGACTGCACGGCCGCAATGGCAGCGTCGATGTTGCGGTTGCGCTTCGCAACGTAAGAGCGCAGGAATGCTTCGGCGTCGTTTTCGACTTTCTGAGTCATGGTGGCGTCGGGCTTGCCGAATTCGAAGACGACGTGGGCCGCGCCGGCGTTTGTGCCGGGGGCCATAGCGGCCACATCCGCGGCTTCGAGAAGGAAGAAGCCGGCCGAACCGGCGCGAGCGCCGGCCGGAGCGATATAGATGATGACCGGCACGCGCGAGGTAAGGATGGCGCCGGCCATGGAGCGCATGGAATCGACGAGGCCGCCGGGGGTGTTCATCTCGATGAGGAGAGCAGCGGCGTGGGCGTCGTTGGCTCGGGCGATGGCGCGGTTGAGTTGACCGGCGCTGACCGGCTGGACCGTGTCATCGAGAATGAATTTCTCTACGAGAGGCTGCTGGGCCAGGACCGATTTTGCGCAGAAGAAAAAGACACAGAGGATGAGCAAGCCAAACCGGAGGCGAGGGCTGAGGCCCTTACCGTTGATCAGCCGGAGTGCGACCGCGCGCCGCGGCATACGGTGCTCCTTCAGGAAGTGATACTACCGCGGCTTTGCCTCGCCTGCTGTGATCTGGCGCATCAGTTCCGCGGCATTTTTATCGCCAGGCCTGAGCCTGAGCGCCTGCTGCACGTCTTGGCGGGCCTGCGGATAGCTGCGAGCCGCGAGATCGAGGCGCGCCAACACCAGGTACGCGTCGGCGGAAGGCGCCAGCTCAATCGCCTTCTGTGCCTCGGCGCGGGCACCGGCGGCATCGCCCGTACGCTCCCGGACTTCGGCCAGCCCCAAATGACCGTCCGCAATCTGGCTATCCGCGGAAACGGATTCCTGGTAGAGGTGCTCGGCCTCAAGCATCAAGCCACGGGAGAGGTAGTCGCGGGCCTTGGCGGCGAGCGCCCGGGCGCGCTGATCGGGCGACAACGCGGTCAGGCGCGCGTTTTCCATCTGGTTGATCATGACTGCGGCCTGGCGGAAGGCGACAGCGTCAAAGCCGCGCTCGATCCGCTCCAGGGGATCCACCTCATTGGGGGCGGAGGGTTGCTTCCAGGCGGACAGGAGGGACTGGGCCTCGCTGTCGGTGGGACGCAGCTTCAGGGTTTTCTCCAACTCGCTTTCCGCGGCCGCCTTTTGGCCGTGGTGGGCAAGACTGACCGCAAGATTGAAGTGGTAGTCGGCCACATCGGGATCGGCGGCAGCGGCCTGCCGGAACATGGCGGTGCCATCGTGTCCCTGCCGGCTGATGGCGACTCCTTCATTGTTCAGCACGGGCGCGAGGGGCAGTACGCGGGCAACGCTGGCGAAGGCAGTTTCTGCGCGTGCGTAATCGCCGGAAAAGATAAGCGACAGGCCGCGGTAAAAGCCGGCCTCGAGCGCGTCGGCGTCGTTGCCGGAGACCTTGGCGAATGCGGCGGCGGCCTGATCGTATTGCTGGCTCGCGTAGTCCTGGCGGCCGATCGCCATCCACGCGGCGCTGAACCTGGGGCTCAGCTTGACGGCGGCCTGCAGGTGCCGCATTCGCTCCGCCTGATCGGGTTCCGTGATACCGCGGATGTACTGCTCGAAGGCGTTGAGCTGCAGGTTGGCCCCGGCGGCGAGGAATGTTTGCTCGGAGCCGGTAAATCCGGGATCGATTTCGCGCGTGAGCTTCCAGGCAAGGGCGTCAAAGACGTCGATCAAATGAGGGAGTTGGCCGCTGGCGGTGAGAGGCGCGCCCATGCGCAGATGAGGAACATCAACAATGCTGGCTTGAGCAGTGATTTGACCAGCGTCGGTGGTGAAACTGCCGACGATGATGAAGTCCGCGTCGATCGTCTGGGCCAGCTTGATGGAACTCGCTCGGGAGGGCTGAAAGCCGGCAGGAAGGCCAAGGTGGTCGAGCGCATAGAGACGATCGGCGCGAGTGAGCGGGGCAAATCCGGCGGAGGTAAAGCGGCTGTTGAGGATGTTGGCTGCGGCTTCGCGAATCCACTCGAGACTTGGTTGGCCAGAGTTGTTGTTGAAGGGGAGTACGAGAAGAATGCGGCCGTGGCCGCCGGATTCCTCGGGAGCGGCCTGGGCACGGGCGCGGCCCAGCAGAATCAGCGAGATGAGGAGGATGAATGCGGCAGCGCACGCGGTGCGGCCACGAACAACGAGGCATGGGCGAGGTGGTTTGGACACGACAAGGTGATTATAGGAGTTTTGCGGCAATCGCCGGTGCCGGACGCGATCAGTGTGGAAGTTGAAGGTGGGCTTCGAACTGCCGGTTGAAGCGGATAAGAGCAATCCACATTCCTTGATCTTCCTTCTTCCAGACCAGCGTGCCGTTGAGTTGGTGGGCGATGACTTCAGGCGGCAGGTCGTGGTGCATGCCGAAGTATCGCTCGTCGAGGCGGCGGCCGATGGAGATCAACGGTGGAGGATCGTACTTGGTGGAGAAGACAAGCGCAGCCGAGTAGCGGCCCGGATCCTGAGCAGCACGCTGAATTTGCCCGGTGGAGAAATTGTCGATCGCGAACACGTCCCAGGGCTTCTTGACGTAACCCAGTTCGGGCCGGGTGAGTTCGTCGCTGACCGGCCACGCGGTAAGAACTACGGCTCCAGGGTAGAGAGATCTGAGCTGCGCAATGCCGGCTTCGTCAAGGCGAACCACGTGGACGTAGGCAAGGTTGTCTTCCGGTGCGAAGCCGTAGGGCGGATTGATAAAGAGTCCGGCGATAAAGGCGGCCGCCGTGAGCACGCCGAGCAGCCCCCACAAAGGGACTCGCTGCTGCCAGATCGTCACCGCCACAAGAAGTTCCAGGGGGTACATGGGCAACAGGTAGCGACACAGGAGGGCGCCGCCGAGAACGCTGAAAAAGAGCGCGTTGACCAGCAGAAGGATGAAGATGACGCGGAGCGTGGCAGGAGCAAGATGGGGACGGTCGTGGCCGTCGCGGTCATGCCGCGGAGGCAGCATGAGCGCCGCCAGAGTCAGCATGGCCGGCACAAACATATTCATGTGCACGGTGAGGTGCAGGATGCGATGGCCGAATGCGGCGATGATGCGCATCGGCGCGAGCGTGGACTCGGCGTTGTAACGCAGGAATTCCGGATTTCCGAAGAGGAAGCCGGTTTTGGCGTAATGCCATGCATACCAGCCCGCGAGGGGCAGAACGCAGGCGAGGAGCCATGCGGACTCGCGCAGCAGACGCCTGCGCGCGGGAAGATGGGCCCGGAAAGCATCGATCGCGCGGATGACCGCGATTACGAATGGAACAATGACGGCGGTTTCCTTACAGAGAACCGCAGCCGTAAACCACAGGAAGGCGGCGCGAGGATTGCGATTGCGTTGCGGCAAAGAATAGACGCAACCCCAGAGCGAACACGCAGCGGCAAAGATGTCGGCTTGCGCAAGAGAGCTCTGCGCGAACCAGATGGGATAGATGCCGGTGAGGACGACGGTCCAGAAGGCGATGATTCCGGACTGTGTGAGCCGGGTGGCGAGACGCCAGACGGCAAGCAACCCCAAAGCGGCAACCAGGAGCACAGCTTCGCGCGTGACGTAGGGAAAATAACCGGAGGCCTTCCACCAGAGCGCGAGATAGATGCTGGGCAGAGGTGGGTGCGCGTTGGTGAGAGTCGTGGTGGGAATGAGCGAGCCGGTGCGGAAGAAGTCCCACGCCGCGGGGATGTAGTATCCGGCCTCGTCCCAGTAGTAGGGCAGGCGCAGGATGGAGAAGTGGCTCAAGTAGAGCGCCACAAAGATGACGGGAAAGATCATCCACAGTGGAAACGGCGCATCCATCCGGGGCTCAATCAATCTCTTCCAGCGCAAGCGGCAAATCCTCAAAACACAGTGGACTACAGGTGATGGCCTCTGGCGCGCGAGTCGCGCTCCTCAAGCCAGAGCGAGCTTCCGGGACGGTTGCAGTTCGAAAGCGTGTTGGGTTGCCGGGTCGTGGCCCCCTCTATAGTTGCGCCTCTAGTGAACAGGTCCCTGAGGAAAGCCCTGCACCTGCGGCTCAAGCGACAGCGCCCCGAATGCCTGCTCATACTGGGCCAGATGCTGGCCAAGGACATTCCACAGAGCCTTGGCTTGCTGGGGACTGAGAAAGATGCCGTGGTGATTCCGGATCGTCACCTTTTCAGGCGACTCACTGGAGGCGATGCCGAAGATGAGTTGGAAATCCCATACGCTCACGCGCATCTGCACGCTATTTGCGTAGGCTTCAGTGTAATCCGGGGCTTGGGTGACGTTGAGCTGGGGTTGCGCGGTTGGGTTCATGCATCCATCGTATTACCCCGGCATGGAGGCAGAAGTGATTCTGGGTAAAAGCTCCAGGCTGTTGACTTCATGGTGCGAAAGGAGGGACTCGAACCCTCATGGGTTTCCCCGCCAGATCCTAAGTCTGGTGCGTCTGCCAATTCCGCCACTTTCGCGTGGAGCGTGTAGGTGCCTGCGGAGGCTTCGTCGGCCTAATTGAAGTCTAGCCGACAGAATGAGCAGCCGCAACGGAGGATCGCCAACCGCAGACTGGAGCCACTGATTTCTGTACAGCACGAACATGAGGGTCTGCATCCAAGGGCACGAACGACTATCTATCCGCTCTTCTCGAAGGGACGAATGACGCCAGTGGTGGAACGCCTGAAGCCCGCGCACGGCGCGGGTGATTCGCCAGTCAACATTGCGGTGATTGGATGCGGCTACGTGGGACTGGTGGCCGCTGTTTGCTTCGCGGAGATTGGGCACACTGTCATCTGCGTGGACAGTGATGAGCCAAAGATTGAGATGCTGCGGACGGGACGGGTGCCGATTCACGAGAATTGCTTGCAGGAGTTGCTGGCGCGACAGCGTCCGGGCGCGCTCACATTCGGCACGTCGATCGCCGAAGCGGTGCGTGCCAGCGAGGTGGTCTTCATCGCAGTGGGAACTCCACCCTTGGAGAACGGCGACGCGGATCTCTCGTACGTCGAAGCCGTTGCCGTCGAGATCGCGCGCTCCATGACCGGCTATCGCGTCATTGTGGAGAAGAGCACGGTTCCCGTTTACACCAGCGATTGGATCAAGCGGGTGCTGCGCCGCCACGGAGTGCGGCCGGAGGAAGCGGACGTGGTCTCAAATCCCGAGTTCTTGCGCGAAGGAACCGCGGTGATGGACTTTCTCCATCCGGATCGAATCGTGGTGGGGACCACAAGCGACCGTGCGTACCGTTTGCTGTCGCGCATCTACCGTCCGTTGACCGACGGCAGTTATTACCGCAAGGCGGCCAGCATACCCGGATGCTGCAGCGAACTTAAGCCCGCGACGATTTTGCGCACTAGCGCTAAGAGCGCCGAGCTCATCAAGCATGCGTCCAACGCCTTTCTGGCACTGAAGATCAGCTTCATCAACTCGGTCGCCAACGTGTGCGAGGCGGTGGAGGCGGACATCGAGGAAGTGGCCCAAGGGATGGGCATGGATCGGCGCATCGGGCCGAGATTCCTCAACGCCGGCCTGGGATATGGCGGCTCGTGTTTTCCGAAAGACTTGAAGGCGTTTCACGCGATATGCCAGCAGGTTGGTGTTGACCTGACGCTGCTCAGGGAAGTGGAACAGATCAATGAGCGCCAGCGCGAGTTGTTCCTCAAGAAAGTGCGCTCGACGTTGTGGAACCTGCGCGGCAAAAAGCTGGCGGTACTGGGACTGTCTTTCAAAGGCGGCACGGACGATCTGCGCGAGTCACCGGCGATAAGCATTGTGCGCAGCTTTCTTGCGGAAGGCTGCAGCGTCACGGCATACGACCCGGCTGCGATGCGCAACGCGCGCAAGATGCTTGGGGCAGCGTCCTTGAGATTCGCGGAGGATCCTTACTCCGCCATGGACGGCGCAGATGCGCTCGTGATCCTGACCGACTGGGCGGAGTTCGCGAAACTGGATCTGGATTGCGTAAAGGCGCGGCTAGCCGGCCCGATCATCTTTGATGGGCGCAACCTCTTCGAACCGTCGGAGATGGCCGCGCAGGGATTCACGTACATCAGCACAGGCCGTCCGGCGGCCGAACCCGTTGCGGAAGTGATGGCGGTTGCGCGTCGCGCGTAGGCCTATCGGCTGAGCCGGTAGAAGCGCTCGCAGTTGCCGCCGAGAATGGCATCCTGCTCCGCGGCGGAAAGACGGGAGATGTAGTCGGTCACGATGCGAATGGTGTCCGCGTATCCGCCGGCCAGCGCACACACCGGCCAATCGGAGCCGATCATCAGGCGCTCGGGGCCGAAAGACTCCACCACCACGTCGAGATAAGGGTGGAAATCCTCGGTGCGCCATTGCTTCCACGCCGCTTCCGTCACCATGCCCGATAGCTTGCAGTAGAGGTTTGGATTGCGCGCCAATTTGCGAATGTCCGTCGCCCATGGTTCGAGCTTGCCTTCGGCGATGAGGGGCTTGGCGATGTGGTCGAGGACGAAACGCTGCTGAGGAAAGAGGGGAACAAATTCGATTGCGGCGGCAAGCTGGCGGGGATAGATAAGCACGTCATAAGCGAGATCGAAGCGCGCAAGAGCGGCGATGCCGCGGCGAAAATCCTCGCGCAACAGGAAGCGGTCGTCGGGCTCATCCTGAACGATATGGCGGATTCCGACCAGCTTAGGATCCGCGGCAAAGGCCTCGATCTGTCTTTCGACCTCAGGCGAGCAGAGATCGACCCAACCGACCACGCCGCATACGAAGCCGTGCTGGTGCGCCACATCGAGTAAGAATCGCGTTTCTTCAAGGGACTGCCGAGCCTGGACAGCAATGCACCCGTCGAATCCCGCTTGATCGAGGAGCGGCTTGAGATCGGCCGGAAGCCGATCGCATTTGAGAGCGGGCATCGCGTCGGATATCCATGCATATTCGGTAGCGTCGTAGTTCCAGAAGTGCTGGTGTGCGTCGATGCGCATCCTTAGTTGTCCTCTATGTTCAAATGCCGGCGCTCGCAATTATAGTGCTCCCTATGCCAATGACTTCCCTGCGCACTTTGTTTGCTCTTGCAGCATGCGGTTGCGGAATTGCGGCCGCGCAAAACTCCAAGCCGCCCATCTCGCTCGATGAATACTTCAACGCCACGCAGATCGTTGTGAACCGCATTTCGCCGGACGGCACGGCGGCGGTGATCGGCACCGAGACGCCGGACTGGAAGAACAGCACGTTTCGCGACGACCTGTGGCTGTGGACCGCGGCCAAGGGACTGCAGCCGCTGACGCACACGGGAAGCGAGAGCAATCCGCAGTGGAGCCCCGATGGCAAATGGATTGCGTTCGTGAGCGACCGTGCACTGACGGGCGAAGCCGCGAACGACAATGGCACCCCGAAGGCCGATTCGGATCGAGCCAGCCGCATCTGGGTGATTCCGGTGTCGGGGGGCGAGGCGCTGCCGCTCTACTCGGAAAAGCTCGACGTGCACGCGTTCGCGTGGTCGCCGGACAGCTCCACGATCTACTACTCCGTCATGGTGCCGCTCACCCAGGAGCAGAAGGACGCGCAAAAGGCTGAGTGGAAAGACGTGATCCGCTGGCGCGATCAGCAGCGTGGCGACCTTCTGCTGAAGCAGAGCGTTGCAAAGGCCCTCAACGCGGCCCTGGCGGTTCCCATGCCCGAGCACGGCGCCGGAAAGAGCGACGATAAGAACAAGCTCCCCGTGCCCGCCGATGCGCAGACCATTGCGCGAAGCGAATACGACATCGCGCAGATTGTGCCATCCCCCGACGGCGCGCAGATCGCCTTCGAGACGGATTCCGTTCATCACCGCATGGAGACGCCCACAGCCTACGAGATGTACATGGTTGGCGAGAACGGCGGTGCGGTAAAGCAGTTGACGCACAACCAGGCCATCGAGTCGGGGCTGCGCTGGTCGCGCGACGGCAAGTCGATGTACTTTCAGGTGTCGGCCGCCGCCGGCTCGCTGGAGGGTCCATATCGCGACGTGCAGGGCCGCCTCTACCGGATGAACCTCGCCACCGGAAAGATCGATCGGCTTGGGGCATCGTTCGACGGATCCTTCAGCCAGTTCACGCTGCTCTCGGATGGCCGCGAAGTCGCGCTCGGCCTCAAAGGCACGGAGCAGCAGCTTTACCTCGTCGACGGAGACATGGTGACGAAGCTGCCGGGCCTGCCGGGCAGCTACGCCGGAATGAACGCGGCGCACAGTGCAAACGCCCTGCTGCTTGCCTACTCCACCATAGATCAACCCACGCAGGTATACCTCGCCAAGGATCCGCTCCATCCGGATCGTCTGACCGCGCTCACCGGTTTCAACCGGCTCTTTACCGAACGCGCAGAGCCCGAGTGGCAGACATATACGTGGAAGTCCGACGATGGCCAGGCTGTCGAAGGCGTCCTTATCTATCCCCCGGGCAAGAAGGGCCAGAAGCATCTCCGCATGCTCACGCTCATCCACGGCGGGCCGGCAGACGCGGACGGCAATCGCTGGGGCGCGGACTGGTACGACTGGGCCACTTTGGCCGCCGCGAAGGGTTGGCTGGTCTTCCGGCCGAACTACCGCGGATCGTCCGGCTACGGAGACAAGTTCATGCTGGACATCGCTCCCCACCTGGTGTCGAAGCCCGGCCGCGACATCCTCACCGGCGTGGACGCGCTGGTAAAGGATGGTTATGCGGATCCCAATCACCTTGCCATCGGCGGCTACAGCTATGGCGGGTACATGACCAACTGGCTGATTACGCAGACGACACGGTTCAAGTCGGCTGTAACCGGCGCGGGCGCGGTGGAGCACGCCGCCAACTGGGGCAACGACGACGAAACCTGGGACGACGCCTGGTATCTGGGTGGGCAGCCGTGGGACGATCCCGCCCTCTACCAGAGCGAGGCGGCGCTCTTCCAGTTCAACAAGGTCAAAACGCCTACCCACCTCGTCCAGGGCGGCGCCGACATCCGCGTGAGCTATCTGGAAGGTGTGACCATGGAGCGCGCGCTCCAGGAGCTCGGGATTCCCCATGAATTCCTGGTGTTTCCGGGGGAGGGCCACGGGCTGGGAAAGAATCCCTGGCACGGGTATATCAAGGTCCGCGACGAGCTGAAATGGCTGGACAACTATGATGGGAAGTGACGGCGATTGCGGTTCGGCGAGATTCGCGGAACCCCTAACGTCTGTTCGTGCATCCTTTTAGCTGTCAGGCAATGAATCCAGTTACCGAGCAACACCGACATCTCGCCTTTCAGGAGACCCTGCTCAGCGCCCGCCGCACCATGGTGTGGAGTGAGATCCTGCGCATTGCCATTGACAGCTTTCGCGCCAGCAAGCTGCGCTTCGCGCTCACCGCGCTGGGTATGGTGATCGGTACCGCATCGGTGATTCTTGTGGTGACCATCGGGCTGACGGGCAAGCAGTTCATTCTCGATGAGATTCAGAAGATCGGGACGAACTCGGTGGAACTGGAGTACGCGGGCGGCGGCGCCTCCCTGTCGGCCGACGTGGTTTACAACGATTACCTGACGCGCGAAGACGAGAAGGCCGTGGACGCCCAGTTGCCCGGCATCATGTACTCCTCGCCAGTGCTGCAGATGAACGACCGCATCAGCTTCGGCGGCGGCATAGTGAAAGATACGCTGGTGCTCGGCGTAAGTCCGCAATACCGCTACATCCGCAACCTGCTGGTGCCCTACGGGCGATTCTTCGATGAAACCGACGAGGACTCCCACATGAACGTGGCGGTGGTCACCACGACATTCGCCAAGCTGCGCTACGGAAGCGAAGATGCGGCCGTGGGACGCGAGTTCCAGATCAAGGGCATTCCCTTCACGATCATCGGCGTATTCAAGCAGAGCGTCAGCGATTTTGGACAGTCTGAGATTGCCGACGAAACCGTCCTGATCCCGTTCTCCGTAGCCCGGTACTTCACCGGGACCGACAACGTGAAGCAGATTTACTTTTCGATGCGCAGCATGGCCGAGGTGGGCGATGCCGCCAAGGAGATCAAGCGGATTGTGCACGCGCGGCATCGGCCGAGTTCGGTGTACAACACCCAGGATCTGCGCGAAGTGTTGGACATGGCCAACAAGATCTCCAACATCCTGACAGCAGTGCTGGTCTTGGTGGCGGCGGTCACGCTGGCCGTCGGCGGTGTGGGCATCATGAACATCATGCTGGCCACGGTGCGCTCGCGCATCCGCGAGATCGGAATTCGCAAGGCGCTCGGCGCCACCTATCGCGAGATCAAGCTGCAGTTCCTCGCGGAGGCAGTCATCATTTCGCTGGCCGGGGGAGTCGTGGGTACACTCGTGGGTCTGACCCTGCCGTTGTCGGTGCGCTTCTTCACCGATTATCCGTTGCCCATCTCTGGCTGGTCGATCTTTATCGCCCTGGCCGCGGCGACGATTGTCGGGATCGTCTTCGGCACGGTGCCGGCCACGCGCGCCGCCCAGTTGGATCCCGTGGAGTCGCTGAAATATGAGTGAGCCGCAGCAGGACGAAAGACGCGGGCCGAACCTCGTGCTGATCTATGTCCTGATGGCGATTGCTTTCCTCGCGGCAATCGGAATAGCCGGCTGGATTGTAGCGCCGTTCTATCTGCACCGCCGCTGACGCGCTGCGGTTTGTCAGCGTGTCGTATCTTCGAGAGCGGCGATGATCCGCTCCGTGTCGTAAACGCAACCGCCCCAGACGCCTCCGCTGGCCTGCACCAGAGCAGCCCATAAGCGCGTATCGTCCGGTAGCGCCGGATGCGGAGCCAGGTCGGGCCGCGGATCGCGCTGCTCCAGCACCTTTGCAGCGTTGACAGGCGATAGCTCCTGTCCGCCTTCGCCGACGAGACGGACCGAGCCCGTCAGCGCGTTTCGATCAATCACAATCTCTATCTCGTCGCCGTCGCGCACCTTGCCGATGGGTCCGCCTGCCAGCGCCTCCGGCGAGATGTGCCCGATGCAGGCCCCCGTGGATACGCCGCTGAAGCGCGCGTCGGTGAGCACCGCCACGTGCCTGCAATGCGGCAGTTGCTTGAGCGCAGAAGTGATCTGATAGATCTCCTGCATGCCCGCGCCCTTGGGCCCGCCGCAGATGAGCACCACCACATCGCCGTGCCCGATCCCGCCGGCTTTGATCGCCGCAATCGCAGCCTCTTCCGTGACAAAGACACGTGCCGGCCCGCGATGGCGATACACGTTGTCCTCGCCAATGATCGCTGGATCGATGGCCGTGCTCTTGATGACCGACCCCTCCGGCGCGAGATTGCCCACGGGAAAGCACACCGTCGAGGTCAAGCCGCGGGACCGCGCGCGATCCGGGCTCATGATGACATCATTGGGGTCGATGCCGTCCTGCTGCTGCAATCGCTGGCGCAAAGCGTGGCGGCGTTCGCTGTCGCGCCACCAGTCGAGGCACGCATCGAGCGTTTCGCCGGTGACCGTTTTCACACCGCCATCCAACAGCCCAGCGGAACGCAGATGGAGCATGACCTCCGGCACGCCGCCGGCTAGAAACACCTGCACCGTTGCAAATCCGCGCGGGCCATTGGGCAGTGCATCCACCAGGCGCGGAGCCTCGCGATTGACCTCGGCCCAGTCGTCAACGGTGGGGCGGCGCAATCCCACAGAAAACGCAATCGCAGGCAGGTGAATCAGCAGATTCGTCGATCCGCCGAACGCTGCATGCAGCACCATCGCATTGTGCAGGGCAGCTGGGGTAAGTATGTCGTTGATGCCGATCGAAAGCTGGTGCAGGCGCAACAGTGCCCGTGCCGAACGCTTCGCCGCGTCGAGCCAGATGGGATGGCCTGACGGCGCAAGCGCGGTGTGCGGCAGCGACAATCCAAGGGCTTCGCCCACCACCTGCGAGGTTGCTGCTGTGCCCAGAAACTGGCAACCGCCGCCGGGCGATGCACATGCGCGGCAACCTACCTCGGCCGCATAGTCGAGCGTGATCTGCTGCTGCGCATAGCGCGCGCCGATGGTCTGCACCTTGCCGGCATCTTCGCCGTCGTCGGGCAGCAGGGTCACGCCGCCGGGCACAAGCACCGCAGGCAGAGCACCCGAGGAAGCCAGCGCCATCATCATTGCGGGCAATCCCTTGTCGCAGGTGGCCACACCGAGCACGCCCTTGCGCGTGGGCAGCGAACGCATCAGCCGTCGCAGCACCATGGCAGCATCGTTGCGATAGGGAAGCGAATCGAGCATGCCTGCCGTGCCTTGCGTGCGCCCATCGCAGGGATCGGTGCAGGCACCAGCAAAGGGGATGGCATGCTGTGCCTTCAGTTCGCGCGCGGCCTCTTCGACCAGCAGCCCTACTTCCCAATGTCCTGTGTGGAAGCCGAGTGCGATGGGCGTGCCGTCGGGCGCGCGCACCCCGCCGTGAGTGCTCAGGATCAGAAATTCGGGATCGAGCAGGCGAGCCGGGGCCCACCCCATACCCGCGTTCTGTGAAAGCCCAAAGAGATCGCCGGAGGGCTGGCGCAGCAGCATCTCCGGCGTAATGGGCAGGGATCCCGACGGCCCCGCCGCGTGCGTGGCAACGGAATACACATCGCCGCCACTGGATTCCAGAACAGATTCGAACGAGAGAAACCCCATGCAGCTATTGTGCGCTCTGCGCCTGCGGCGGCGCGGCCGGAGCGAGCTCGAACCGATGCGGCACGGGCTGCGCCTGCGCGTAGATGGTGTCTTCGAGCGATTCCGAATACGCCTGCACGCGGTCCACTCCGTCTTCCGCCCCGGTCAGTGCCTCTGCGATCCGCATGCGCGAGTGCACGTAGTCAGCATCGGCCAGGTCGCGCACATTCCAGCTCACCCGCTGCGCCTGCTGCCGCATGGGCGTGTTGTAGTCAGCCAAGTTAACACCACTGGCAAGTTCCTCGGCGGTAAACGACGCGACCTGCTGGCCATCGATCTTGAGATCGTAGGATCCCGGTTTTAGATCGAGCACACGCAGCGGCTCCTGGTTCAGCTCCTTCTGCACGTCAGAGATCTTCAGAAGCAGCGCCTGCGATCGGTTCTCCGGCACGATGGGCAGCGGCAGGCCGCCATCCGTCTCCGTCCATCGCAATGTGCCGGCGTCCTCTTTCGCATCTTTTACCGTGGCATCCTCGACAACCGTCGTGTGCCCGGTCTTCGCATCCAGCGTGACCGATGCGACGATCGCCGGCGCATTCCATCCTTTTAGAATCGCCTCCGCCATCACCCAGTGCGCCAGCGGATCAGGATGCACACGGTCGGGCACAAGCAGCTTTGCGGTCTGCGGATCGAGTGCCTCGGCTCGGTTGAGCGTCGCAACCATGGAAGGATTCAGGTTGATGAACGTGGCATCGTGCTTCTGCGCCAGCGCTTTGTCGACCTCCGCAAAGTGCTGCATTACGCTGTTGTAGCCGCCCGGGAACATCGGCGTGCCGGTCACGTCGTCATAGGGGGAAGGCCCCAGCAGCGTCACGCGGGCGCCGGGATCGTGCTGGTGAATCGAATCCAGAATGTGCTGATAGCCGTCTACGTATGTCTTCTCGATCTCCGGCGTGGTGGAGCGATACGAGCCGTCATTCATCCCCAGCATGATCGAGATGACGCTTGGCTTGAGGGGGAAGACATCACGCTCGAGCCGCTGGTCGATGGGACCGGCCCAACCGCCGGTCACGCGATCGCCGCCGACGCCTGCGTCGTAGAAGGTGACGCGCATGTGCGGGAAGCGGGTGATGGTATAGAGCTCGACCCACTGGTTGTAGAAGTTCTGCTCGGTGATGCTGTCGCCGTAGAAGACCACCGTGTCATTCGGGTGCAGATAGAATCCACGCGCGACTGAGACAGGCGGCGCTTTTGCCGGCGCCGTTGCCACAGCCACCAGCGAATCGGCGCAGCCGTAGTAGAGAAACCACTGGTTGTGGAAGAAGACCAACCCTTCGGCAAAGGTGGTCCCGGCCGCATACTGGCCCGTCTTCTCGTAGGGCAGCTCCGGCTTCAGCACAGGCTGTGAGAGCTGCGTAATCAGGTGCGATGGATCCGTCGCGCTGAAGAGTGCCTCGCCCGCGGCGTAGGCGCTGGGACCTAGCTTCGGATCGCCGCCCGTGTCGGCGTTCTTGCCGTTGTAGAGCACCACAATACCCTTGTCCGTGAGCACCGGCGGCGGCCCCGTTTCAGGAAATGTGCTGTCAAAGTGGCCTGGGCGCGGCTTGAGCAGCTCGACCGGATCGCCATGCTTGTCTTCCACCGGCGTCCAGTGAATGCAATCCTCTGACGTAGCCAGATGAATGGCGCCCTCGCCCCAGTACATCCAGTATTTGCCGTTGATCTCGGCGGCGATGAGCCGGCCCTTCGTCGCATCGAAGCGCGTAACAATGCCTGCCGACTTGTATTTTAGATCGGCGTACTTGCCGTTCTCCGCCGTGAGGAACGCGGGGCCGTGCTTCGTCCAGTGCTCCAGATCGGTCGAAGTCGCAATGCCCACCGAGTACGTGACCCGGTTCCACTGCGTATAGGTCAGCACGTACGTGCCGTCGGGCCGCTCCACGATTCGCGGATCTTCCACGCCACCTGGCCACTCGCGCGATTTCTGGCTGTCCTCGGCGGGATAGAAGACCGGATCGGGGCGACGCGTGAAGTGAATGCCGTCCGCGCTCACCGCCATTCCCAACCGCGAGGTGTGCATGCCGATCTGCATGGTGCCGGAGTTGTCCTCCGCCCGATACAGCACGTACACCTTGCCGTTCCGCACGATGGCCGCCGGATTGAACGTGTGCAGCGCCTCCCACTGGACCGGCTTGTGTTCGATGGGGTCGATGAAGGTGGACTGCGGGCGCGGCGTAATGACCGGATTGCCCTGAGCGGGGCGCGTAAATGGCCCGATGGTCCAGCCGGGCAGATTCTGTGCAGGTACGGATGCGGCGATCAACAGCAACGCTCCAAGCGGAGCCAGGTAAGTCCTCATGATTCGTTTTCCTGTCGTGTGGAGTTGTCCAGAGGTACTGCGTAGAAGCTTAAAGCGGCGTCGCCCTGCTGCAAAAGGCGGGTGCGCACCAGCGCACCGCAGGCATCCGCCAGCTTGTCTTTGCGCCGGTGCTCGGCAATCACAACGGCATCCGGCGCCAGCAGCGCAACCGCTTCGCCGCCAATGCGTTCCAGCGTGGATGCATATTCGCTCTCTGCGTCGTACGGCGGATCGAGAAAGATGATGTCGAATGGTGCAGCCGAAGGCCGCCGCAGAAAGGCAGCCACCGTGCCTGCATGCACTTCGCACTCGCGCTTCAGCCCGAGCCGTTCCAGATTTGCTCGCAGTATCTTCAGTGCGGATGGTGCCCGTTCCACAAGAACGACTCGCGCTGCCCCGCGGCTCACGGCCTCAATCCCGACAGCGCCCGAGCCGGCATAGAGATCCAGAAATACCGCTCCCTGGATCCGCGGCGCGAGTACATTGAAAAGTGTCTCGCGCAGCCGGTCGCTCGTCGGGCGAGTGTCCAGTCCCGGCGGGGCCTGCAGCGAACGGGAACGCAACGATCCGGCAATGACACGCATCGCACCCCAGCATAGCTGATGGGAACGGACGCCCGACCCTCTACAATGTGTGCATGCGAGGCTGGTCACTTCCGCTAGGGCGCTGGATGGGCGTGGAGCTGCGCATCCACACCTTTTATCTGCTTCTGGCGTTGGTGTGCCTCGGGCTCGGCGCATCGGAGCCGAAGAAGTCCATGGCGCGGGGGCTGGCGCTTTTCTTCGTCATGAGCTCGGCGGTGGTGATTCGCGAAACTGCGCGGCTCATTGTGGCGGCATGGTGCGGTTTGCGGTTGCGCGCAATTCTTCTGCTGCCCATCGGCGGAATGTTTGCCTACGCGGCGCCGGAAAGCCAGGAAAGCGCTTCGCATGGGCGCACAGGATGGGCCCTGGCGCTGGCGGGCCCCCTCGCCAACGGGATAACCGCGCTGGCTTTGTCGGCGTTTTTCCTGGGTGCGGCCAGCCACATTGACCTGCTCTCGCAGCCGTGGATCTCATCCGGTCACCTGCTGCGCAGCATGGTGTGGATGCAGGTAGGACTGGGAGCGCTGCACCTGCTGCCCGCCTATCCGCTGGATTTCGGCCGCCTGTTGCGGGCGGGCTTTGCGACGAAACATGGGCCGGGGCCGGCAACGCGGGCGGCAACCGGTGTGGGCCAGTTGCTGGCGCTGGGCGCGATGGTGGGTGGCATGCTGCTGCACAGCCCCTGGATGATCATCGCAGGATTCTTCATCATGATCGGCGCGCAGATCGAGGACCAGGGTGTGTTCTTTCAGTCCGTGGTCGACACAGTGCGCATGAGCGAAGTGATGCTGACGGACTTCGCCACGCTCTCGCCCTCGGACACGCTGGCCGACGCGCTCTCCCGCTGCGTGCACTCGCTGCAGGAAGATTTCCCGGTGGTGCGCGGGCCGGAGCTGGTGGGCATCGTCTCGCGGCAGCGCATTGTGGATGCACTGCGCAACGACGGCAACGGCTACATCCAGTCAATTATGTCGCGTGCATTCCAGGTGGCGCGGCCTGAAGACACACTGGGCGCGACGATTCGCCGCCTGACCGCTGGCCGCGGGTTGTCGCTGATACCGGTTACGGAGAGCGGCCGCGTGGTAGGGATCGTGAGCGTGCAGAACCTGATGAGTTCCATGTCGCTGCTGGCCGAGCAGCGTCGCTACGAGCGCTCGGAGAGCGACTAGCGACCATGGCCGAGAGCGACGCGCTACCGCTGGCCCCCGGCCTCTACCTCGTTGCGACACCCATTGGAAACCTGGGCGACATCACCCTCCGCGCGCTCGAAGTGCTGAAGCGCGTAGATCGCATCGCCTGCGAAGACACTCGCCAGACACAGAAGCTTCTCAATCATTTCCAGATCGACACGCCCACCGAGAGCTGCCACGAACACAACGAGCGCGATCGCGCCACGGCGCTGGTGGAGCAGCTCAAAGCGGGCAAGCGCATTGCGCTGGTGACGGATGCGGGCATGCCCGGCATCAGCGACCCCGGCGCATGGCTTACGCGCGCTGCGATCGAGGCAGGCGTGCCGGTGATTCCCATTCCAGGGGCAAACGCCGCGGTGAGCGCGCTGGTCGCCTCAGGGCTTCCGACGGACACGTTCACCTTCCTCGGCTTTCTACCGGAGAAGACCGGCGCACGGCGAACGCGGCTGGAAGAATTGGCCACGGAAGCCGGCGCGCATGCCCGCACCCTGGTCTTCTACGAAGCACCGCATCGCATCGTGGAAACCCTCGCCGACCTCGAAGCAGTATTTGGCCCGGAACTGCGGGTCGTGGTAGCCCGAGAACTAACGAAAGTGCACGAGGAATTTCTGCGAGGCAGCGTCGCCAACGTTCGCGCGAAGATGGGCGAGCGCGATCGCGTGCGTGGGGAAATCACCCTGCTGGTGGAGATGCCGGCCCTATCCGAGCGGAGCGCAACCCCTGTCGCCAGCGTGGCCGCGCGCGTAGAGCAATTGCAGAAAGAGCTGGGGATCGATGAGAAGGAAGCACTGAAGAGATTAGCGCGCGAGATGGGCCAATCCAAAAGCGAGCTCTATCGCGAACTGCAGCGCGAGCGGGCGGGGCAGCGCGGCCGCCGCTGATCAATGGCTTCCCGTTAGCTCCCATGGCCGCTGCGGCGCCGGCTTCTCCGCTTCGCGCCCGCGCACACGATCGTACATATAAACATCACTGGTTGTGCCAAGGGCCTCGTTGTACAGACCCAGCGCGCCGGTCACCTGATTCAGCTCTTCAGTAAAAACATGAATTGCCTGAAGTTGGGCAGCATTCGCCGGAATCTCGAACTGCTTTGTGCGGATGAACTTTTGGTAACCGCGATCGAGCAGGCGCGCGATCTCTCCGCGCACCAACAGCCCCGGCGTAACCGCCAGAAGCGCGCCGCCGCTCTCAAAGCGGTCGTTGGTCACGCCGGGCACGAGCACAGCGGCCACGCCATGCTTGGTCACCTGCATACCACTTGCGACGTCCGAATAGGGGGTTACCTCGAATCCGTGGCTGCGCAGGCTGTCCAGCATCTGCTCAAAGGTGAGGCGGCGTGTTTTCCGGGCCATGGAGCCTTCCAATTCTGCGAGGATAGAAGTACGGGCGGGAAAAATCCCGCACTCTTCATGATATCGGAGTCCCCCGGTTCCCCATGCCTGCCGGACAAACAACCGTGATGCTGGGCACAACACTGCTGGAGCGCATCGGCAACACGCCTCTGCTGCGCCTGGAGCGGGTGGCGCGCAGTTTGGATGGCATTGCGCTGCTGGCCAAAGCCGAATGGGCCAATCCCGGCGGCAGCGTGAAGGATCGCGCCGCAGCCAGCATGGTACGCGACGCACAGCAGCGCGGCCTGCTCACGCCCGGCAAGACGCTCCTCGATGCCACCAGCGGCAACACCGGCATCGCGTTCGCCATGCTCGGCGCTGCCATGGGCTTTCCGGTCCTGCTGGTCATGCCGGCCAACGTATCACCCGAGCGCAAGAAGATTATTCAGGCTTACGGTGCGCAGGTGGAGTGGACCGATCCTTCCGAGGGCCCGGACGGGGCGATCCGCCGTGCGCGTGAACGCGCCGCCAGCGAGCCCGACCACTACTTCTACGCCGACCAGTATTCGAACAACGCCAACTGGCAGGCGCATTACCGGACGACCGGGCCGGAGATCTGGCAGCAGACTGAAGGCCGTGTGACGCACTTCGTCGCCGGCATGGGAACCAGCGGAACGTTCACCGGCACCACGCGGCGGCTGAAGGAGTTCAACCCGAAGATCCAGGCCATCAGCTTCCAGCCGGACTCCCCGTTCCACGGTCTGGAAGGCATGAAGTACATGCGCGGTAACATCGTTCCGGCGATCTACGATCCCACGCTCGCCGACCGCAATCTCGAGATCGAGACGGAAGCCGCGTATGCAATGGCCAAGCGGCTTGCGCGTGAGGAGGGATTGCTGGTGGGTATCTCCGCAGCGGCAGCGGTGGAAGCGAGTCTTCGCATCGCGGCCGAAGAGCATGCGGCAGGGCGAGAAGCGGTCATCGTGACGATCCTCCCCGACTCCGCCGAAAAATATCTGAGCGAACGATTCTGGGAGGAAGCATGAACATCCTGCGGATTCCCAGGGCGGTTTACGACGAAATGCGCGCTCACGGCGAAGAGACCTATCCGCATGAGTGCTGCGGCGCGCTGCTGGGGCATTGCACGCAACCCGGCTCGTGGAGAATCATTGCGGCGGCGCGCGCCGGCAACATGCGCATCGACTCCGCACATAACCGCTACCAGATTGCTCCTCTCGAGCTCGTCCACATCGAACGAGACGCCCGCAAGCAAGGGCTCGATATTGCCGGCTTCTATCACTCGCATCCCGACCACCCGGCGCAATGGTCGCCGACCGATTTTGCGGAGGCGCACTGGCTGGGCTGCGCGTACGTGATTACGGAGGTGGCAAAAGGCAATGCCGCCACCACAAACGCGTTTCTGCTCGCCGGATCGGTGGAAGAGAACAAACGCTTTGAGCAGATGACAATCGAAGTGGAAGACATCGCAACATCAACAAAGTGAATCCGAACGAGATAAGGACTACTGCATATGACTACGATTCACATCCCCACTCCGCTTCGGCAGTACGTGAACGGACAGAATCAAATCGAGGTGAATGCTCCGACGGTGAAGGGCGCGCTCGACGCTCTCACGCTGGAACGGCCCGAACTGCGCAAGCATCTGTTCACGCCCGAAGGCAAAGTGCGCGCGTTCGTAAACGTCTATCTGAACGACGAGGACATTCGCTATCTGCCCCAGAAGGAAGACACCGCCGTGACGGAAGTGGATACGCTGTCCATCATTCCGTCGATTGCCGGTGGGGACTAGCCGTCCAGGCAAGCGCGCCCGCGGCGCATTCGTGCTGCACGCGCAGTATTCTCCGGTATATGTCCTAGCAATGGAGCTGCAATATGGCATCAACATCGCAAATTGGGGAATTGCCCGAGCTAAACGCAGAGGAGATGGCCCGCTACTCGCGGCACCTCATCCTGCCCGAGGTGGGCATGGAGGGCCAGCAGCGCCTCAAGGCTGCGCGCGTGCTCTGCGTTGGCACCGGCGGCCTTGGCTCTCCCATGGCGTTTTATCTCGCCGCTGCGGGCGTCGGCACACTCGGCCTGGTGGACTTCGACATCGTGGACGCGAGCAATCTGCAGCGCCAAATCATCCATTCCACCAAGGACATCGGCCGGAAGAAGCTCGACTCCGCCGAAGAGAAGCTGAAAGCGCTGAACCCTGCGCTGAATGTCATTAAGCACGAGACCATGCTGACCAGCGCGAATGCTCTTGAGATTTTGCGCGACTACGACGTTGTCGCTGACGGCACCGACAACTTCCCCACGCGCTACCTGGTCAACGATGCGTGCGTGCTCACCGGCAAGCCGAACGTCTACGGCTCCATCTTCCGCTTTGAAGGCCAGTGCAGCGTCTTCGCCACGGAAGACGGCCCCTGCTATCGTTGCCTCTACCCCGAGCCGCCTCCGCCCGGCCTGGTGCCGAGCTGTGCGGAAGGTGGCGTCCTCGGAATCCTGCCCGGCCTGGTAGGGGTCATGCAGGCGACCGAGGTCATCAAGCTTATTCTGGGTAAAGGCGAGCCGCTCGTTGGGCGCCTGCTGCTGGTCGATGCGCTCAACATGCGCTTCCGCGAGCTCAAGCTGCGGAAGAATCCGGAGTGCCCGGTCTGCGGCGACGAGCCAACGCTGAGAGAGCTGATCGATTACCAACAGTTTTGCGGAATTGCGCCCAAAACTGCCGAGGAGAAAAAACAGATGAATGGAATTCCCCAAATGAGTGTTCGCGAACTTAAACAGCGCATCGACGCGGGCGAGGACCTGCAGTTGATCGACGTCCGCGAGCCCTATGAAGCCCAGATCGCGCAGATCGGCGGCAAGCTGATTCCCATGAACGACGTGCCCCAGCGCATGCACGAGATCGATCCGTCGCGCGAGGTGGTGGTCCACTGCAAGGGTGGCGGACGCTCACAGAGAGTGGCTGAATTCCTGCGGCAGAATGGCTACGAAAAAGTGGCGAATGTGGCGGGCGGTATCACCGCTTGGTCGAGCGAGATCGACCCCAGCGTGCCGAAGTATTGATCTTGTCTTCGGAGCGCGCCTCCTACTGCAGGGCGTGCTCCGAGACCGGTAACCCCGCGGCGCTGCACGTGGCCGCGATCATGGCCTCAGTGCCTATGCAGGAATTCAGCAACATGTGGTAAAGCCCTCGGGCGTTCCACTCCAGGCCGTAATATTTGCGGATGACGGCTGCGCGGCGTTTGTCAGCCGCGGCAAGCTGCTGCTCGACCTTGTGAGCCTTGTCAGGAAACACGCGCGCGAACCATTCCTTCTTTGCCGCCAGGGTTGCGTAGACAAACGTGTGGAAGCAGCCCGGCAGCCCGGCCAGCGCGCAGGCCCCGCCCCTACCCACGATGACGCAGTTGCCCTCGGCCGCCGCATCCGTGATCTCCTTTTTGATCAACGTGTACATTCGCTCGCAGTCGAAGACCTGATCGTCGCAAGGGCCGGTGCTAGTGTAGAACGACTCCTGCCAGAAGACTTTGCCGTAACGGTAGTACCAGGGGTCCACCTGGTCGTCGAACTTTGTCGCCAACTCCGGAGGCACGCCTGCAGCGTGGGCCGCCCCGGTTACCAGTTCGGAGTCGAGCAGCCGCCAACCCAGGCGTGCGGCCAGGTCGTGCGCAAACTCGGCACCGCGCGAACCATATTCGCGTTCAACCGTGATGACTCGAATGGGACCCTGCATGAGGCCGGCCTCCTCTTCCCGCGAGTGGAGCATACAACGAAATGCGGCAACCTGGGAAACCGGGCAACCGCACCGATAGGCACTTGGATGCGGCGCGGCCTGCCCAGGCCAGCCCGGAAAAGCTCGGTTTCCTAGAGGATGTAGCGACTCAGGTCCTGGTCCTTCACCACGCTAGCCACCATCTGCTTCACGTAGGCGTCGGTGATGGTGAAGACCTTCTCCGGGCCGGAAGCCGTCATGCGCTCCTCGTAGGGAAGCGGCACGGGGACTTCATCTTTGCCGGTTTCGGGCAGAGGGATTGGCGCGTCGGAGCCAAGCTTCACCACGTCGGGCGCCAGGAAGCTCACGTCCTCCAGCACCCGCTCCATGATCGTATGCAGCCGGCGCGCGCCGATGTTCTCCGTTGTCTCGTTCACCTTGAAGGCGAACTCCGCCATCTCGCGGAGGGCCTCCGGCGCGAACTCCAGCTTCACGCCTTCGGTCTCGAGGAGCGCCGAGTATTGCTTGGTCAGCGATGCCTTGGGCTCGGTGAGAATGCGCAGGAAGTCCTCGACGGTGAGAGAGCGCAACTCCACGCGGATGGGGAAACGTCCCTGCAACTCGGGAATCAGATCGCTCGGTTTGGAGACGTGGAACGCGCCGGCGGCGATAAACAGGATGTGATCGGTGCGCACCATGCCGTAGCGCGTGTTCACGGTGGTGCCTTCCACGATGGGCAGAATGTCGCGCTGCACGCCTTCGCGGCTTACGTCGGGGCCGTGACCGCCTTCCCGGCCGGCGATCTTGTCGATTTCGTCGAGGAAGACGATGCCGCTGGATTCGACGCGCTCCACAGCGGCGCGGTTCACGCTGTCCATGTCGATGAGCCGGCCTTCTTCCTCCTGCACCAGGTACTCGAAGGCCTCGGAGACCTTCATCTTGCGCTTCTTGCTGCCGCCGCCGAAGATGTTCGGCAGCATGTCCTTGAGGTTCATCTCCATGTCCTCAAGGTTCTGGTTGCTGATGATTCCGAACTGCGGCATATTGCTCTGCCGCACGTCCAGCTCCACCATGCGATCGTCGAGCTTGCCTTCGCGGAACTGCTGGCGAAGCTTCTCGCGGCTGCGCTGGTGGCTCTCCGAGGCTGGCAGCGCGGCGTGGACGTCGTGGCCGGGTGCTGGCGGGGCAGGCGTCAAAGGAGGCAGCAGCAGATCCAGCAGCCGCTCCTCGGCATTCATCTCGGCGCGGTCTTCCACTTCCTCCAGGCGCTCTTCGCGGACCATGTCGATGGCGATCTCGACCAGGTCGCGGATCATCGACTCCACATCGCGTCCGACGTAGCCCACTTCGGTGAACTTTGATGCTTCCACCTTCAGGAAGGGCGAATTTGTAAGCTTCGCAAGGCGGCGCGCGATCTCGGTTTTGCCCACACCGGTCGGCCCGATCATGATGATGTTCTTGGGCATGATGTCGTCAGCAAGGTCGGGCGGAAGCTTTTGCCGCCGCTGCCGATTGCGCAGAGCAATCGCCACGGCGCGCTTAGCGGCGCGCTGGCCGACGACGTGCTTGTCGAGTTCGGCGACGATCTCGCGCGGCGTTAACTCGTCCAGCGAAAGGTCCTGCTCTTCAGCGGAAGCGGGGAGATAGATGGCCATACTTTTTGTTCTACTACTCCTGGCTGTTTGACTGGGCTCGTTCCCGGTCCCATCGGAACGGAACAGAGCGACGAGAGCTTACTTCAACTCCTCGATTGTTACGCGGTCGTTTGTGTAAATGCAGATTTCGCCGGCGATCTTCATCGCCTTCTGGGCAATCTCCAGCGCACTCAGGTCCGTGTTTTCGAGCAGGGCACGGGCGGCAGCGGTGGCATAACTGCCCCCGGAACCGATGGCGGCAATCGACTCATCGGGGTCGATGACGTCGCCCGATCCCGAAATCATGAACGTCTGGTTCTTATCTGCAACCACCAGGAGGGCCTCAAGATTGCGAAGCATCTTGTCGGTGCGCCAGTCCTTGGCGAGTTCCACGGCGGAGCGGTTCAGGTTTCCGGCGTACTGCTCCAGTTTGGCCTCGAACCGCGTAAACAGGTTGAATGCGTCCGCAGTCGATCCCGCAAAGCCGGCGAGAATCTTTTCCTGGTAAAGGCGGCGAATCTTCTTGGCCGAGTGCTTCAGCACATGATCGCCGAGCGTGACCTGGCCGTCGGCGGCCATCACAACCTGGCCGTTGCGGCGCACGCAAATCACAGTGGTAGAGCGGATGCGCGGACCCTTCCTGGTCGCATTTGCCTTGCCCGAATCCAAAGAAAAACCTCCGCAAATGAACGCGTTCCGTGGCGGAATTCGCTCGATTTCGCAGAGTCGAGTATAGCGCAGCGGACTTGCCGGGCGGCTCCGGCGTGGAGTGCCGAAAATTCAAGTGACCGGTCCACCTCTGTGCGCAAAGGCACAACTTGGCGTGGCGCGCGGGGTTAACATCGCAAGGGAATAAATTGCAGCATGAGGGCGGCTTCTCGTTAGAGGGGCACCGGGACGCAACGTACTTACTCTCTCCGAGGGCAAGGTAGTGAAACTGCGCACATTCGTTCCACTTATTGTGATTCTCTCCATGGTGCTGCCCGCGACGAGTAAAGGGGAGCAGCTAAGTGTCGAGCAACTGAAGGAAATAGTCAGTCGCCCGGATCCCCTGCCTGCCGGATTCAAAAACGGCGGCGCACCCGTGGCACTGCTGCAGGATGCGACGATGGCTCACAGGCTCGATACCCTTGAACTCTCGCAGCGCCTGACGCGCGCCACGCTCGACAGCATCCTGAAAGCCCACGCATTCGGACCGCAGACCGTCCGGGCTCTTACGGTCCTGTCGTATCGATCGGAGCTGCTCGATCCTCCACCAGACGAGTTACCAAACCGGCCGGCCCCCGATGCGGCCGAGCAGCAGCGGATGCTGTTGGCGGCAAGTGCTTATGTATTCAAGACGCTGACACACCTGCCGGACTTCTTCGCTACACGCACAACAACGGAATATTATGGCGTCCCTCCGGAACTCAATGAGACAGGTCTACCTGTGCAGGTGGGGCTGCATCCGCGAGGCTCCAGCAGTCACGAGATCACCTTCCGCGGCGGAAAAGAAGTGATCGATCCAATGGCATCTTCTCGCGCACCCGCAACTTTGCAGCCATCCGGCCTGGAGAGCTGGGGCGAGTTCGGCCCTGAGGCGGCGGTGATTCTGCTGGATTCAAAGGCCGGCTCCATCACCTTCCAACACTGGGAGCAGACGCCCCTGGGACTGGCTGCGGTGTTTCACTATTCCGTGCCGGAATCAGGATCCAACTACGAGGTGAACTACGGCTGTCCCGGCGTCACCGCCTTCCACGCCCAGCCTGCTTATCACGGGTCCATTGCCCTCGATCCAAATACAGGAGCCATTCTCCGAGTTACTCTCCAAGCCGACTGGAAGAAGGGAGACCCGATCTCCCACGTCGCCTCGGTCATCGACTATGGTCCCGTGGACATTGGCGGCCGGACCTCTATTTGTCCAGTGCGGAGCCTGGCATTCAGTGTCGAAGAGACTAACGTCTGCCACCGCGATTCCTATAATCGCGGCCGCGTGCAGCCCATGACGCTGAACCTGACCACCTTCACCCATTACCACCGGCTGGCCTCCACCCACAAATTCTTTACCGATGTGCCTCCAACCCAGCAGAAGCCCCAAACACAGGAGCCGCGATGAACCACGCCGTAGCAGAAAGCAGATCCCGTCGAAAGGCTTTCCAATTGACGATGGCGGCAGTAGTGGCGTGCAGCCTGAGTAACATCGCGCTCTGCGACCCCATTCACAAAGCCGTGGAGAAAGGTCAGGATGCCAAAGTCGTCGCTCTGCTTAAACAGAATCCTGCCCTCATCTCGAGCAGAGACAAGGTGGGCAACACACCTCTGCATGTGGCGGCGCTCCACAACCGAGTCAACATTGCGGAACTGCTGCTGGCCAACGGTGCGGATGTGAATGCGGAGAACTATCAGAAGGTGGAGATGCGTGACCACAAGTGGCGGCGCTGGGGCGAGACCCCGCTCTCGCTCGCGCTATGGTCGTATCACAACAAGCAGATGTTGGAGCTTCTGCTGACCCACGGAGCAGACCCCAACGTAGTCCTCAGCTACGGCATCACGCCAATTCTGCGCGCGGTGCAGCGCGATCTGCCCGATGACGTGGCCCTGCTTCTGGCCAACAACGCCAACCCCAATGTGGATTTCAGCAATAGCACTCCGCTGCACCAGGCAGTGCTGCAGGACGCACGGCCAATAGTGCAGATCCTGCTGGCAAACGGCGCCGATCCGAACATCCTCGATACCGCTGGCCACACTCCCTTGTATTACGCCGAATATCCGCCCAATACGGACCCTAAGTATGGTGGGACTATGCATGTGGTCGATCCAAAGGTCATCGCCATGTTGCGCGCCGCGGGCGGACACGATTAAAGGTCAGAGTTCCGCTACGTTCCAATCTGGGACCAGACGGACCTTCCCGCACCTGGTTGACTCTCAGCGAACGTCGAAGTCCTGCCGCCGCATGGCAGGGATCGTGCCGGAATCCAGACCTGAGCTATTCTGGATTTGAGCCTCTGAGGGATGAGCCTCAGGTCGAATGAATCTCCACGTCTCCACAATCTGGGAAGTTGCCGCGGGGGCTGTTCTGCTGGGCGCTGTTGCGGCCGGCGCAGTGTGGCTTTTTCTTCGCAAGCGGCCGACCGCGATGGAGGTTGAGTTTGCCCGACGCCAGTTTCTCACCGAGATTGGACGCCTTGTAGACGGGACATTGCTGGACGTCACCGAGGTTCCGGACCAAGACGGACAGCCTGCAACGTATCTGCTTTACGAGTACCGAATCGGCGGCGTGGACTACGAGTGTTCGCAGGAGATCACGCACATGGGCTCCACCCTTGACTCCGACCACATTCGCGCCGGGTTCCCCTGCTCGGTGCGCTACCAACCCGGGAACCCGCAGAACAGCATTGTTGTTGCGGAGACCTGGTCCGGTCTTCGGGTAAAGCTCCCCCTGTATTCGGCCTTCGAAAGCCGCCGCGCTACCGAGCCCCACACAGCTCGTCCCACCGCCCCCACCGGCTAGTGGTGCTACCGCCAACCTTCCCGGCTTCCCCGGCTGGCTACCGGATACCCTTCCGGGGTATACTATCCCCATGCATGTCCACGCGGCAGCCGCCGGACCGGGCGCGAACCGCACGCAATCGGTGCTGCGCATCTCGCTGCTGGCTACGCTGGCGTATGTAGTCATCACCCTCGTCGCCGGAATCCGTGCTCACTCTCTCGCATTGCTTTCGGAGGCCGGTCACAATGCCTCCGATTTCCTCGCACTGCTGCTGAGCTTCGTTGCGGTCCATCTGCAGGCGCGCCCTGCCGATGCGACACGTACCTTTGGCTATCAACGAACCGGGGTTCTGGCCGCGTTTGTGAATGCCGCGAGCCTTATTGTCATCTCCATCTGGATTGGCATTGAAGCCATTCACAGGCTGTCTGCACCGGTTCAGGTGCAGGCGCGGACCATGATGTACGTGGCGGCCGCGGGCGTATTGATGAATGGGTTCATCGCCGCGCTGCTGTGGCGAGAAGCGCGCGATGTCAACCTGCGATCAGCTTTTCTGCACATGGCGGGAGATACACTGTCTACCGCAGCGGTCATCGGCGGGGGTGTTGTCATCCTGTTCACCGGGCAGTACTGGATCGATCCGGTACTGTCGCTGCTCATCGCCGCGCTCATCCTTTGGTCATCCTGGGGAATCGTTCGAGAAACGCTCAATATCCTGCTTGAGGGTACCCCGCATGGCATCAATCTGGCCGAGATCCGCACGGGGATGGAGCAGGTTCAGGGCGTCACCAATGTCCACGATCTGCACTGCTGGTCGCTTGGATCCCAGTCGCGCGCCTTGGCCTGCCACGTAACCATCGCGGACATTCCGCTCTCGGAATCCGCTGCCATCCTGGACAGACTGAACCATCTGCTGCGCGACCATTTCAATATCTGCCATACGACTATCCAGTTCGAGCACGAGAGCTGTACGATCCTGGATACCTGCGTGGTGCCGCCGGAGGCCATGACCGGCGCCGCAGAACCAGCCCACCATCACGGCCACCGGCATTGATCTTCGCCGTTTGCGTCCTTTCCTGATCAGTTGTCCGTCAGACAAATGAGGTGAGAGGCAGGGGAACGGGTCTGTCGGATTCCCGTTTTCGGACGCAACTCGCTGAAGGGGATCGGTTTGCAAAGCGCGCCTTTCGGGGCGCGATTTCCGTGGTGCCAGTCGTGTTCTCCTGGTGCTAAACTTCCCTCACTCGAAGAAGATCGGCTGAATTGAATCGGGAGACAGCACTGGGGATGCAAAACAGCATCCCAATCTAGGAGTCTAAGCAAGTAGGACTTGAGGAATATGCATACACTTATACATTGGCTCGTGGCGAGCGGAAGCCTTTTGGCACTGGTGGTCACGGCCGGAGTAGCAGTCCTGCTGGTCTGCTGCCTGGGGTGTGCAAAGTGCCCGGGCCGCGACAAGGACGACATCTTTACCAAGCACGGAGTGTAGGCGAACCCCTATCCTTGCGTCCTCGTTCCCTGATGAAACCGCATCCTCCACTCGCCCGTAGTGCAGGTCCAGATGGAACTTCTTAAGCTCGCCAGGCGTTCGCTGCTCTTTTCGTCGGTGCGCACCGTGCGATAGGTGACCAGGGCGAGCTCCGGCGCGAGCATGGCGCAACGAAACTCCTCAATCTGCGGTGGCACGAAGGCCGTCTCCTTGGCCAGCAGATCGATGATCGTCTTGCGCGTCCAAACCCGTCCTGAAGACCCGAATTCCAGAAAATCGTCGGCCAGCAGCGCCAGCAGCCGTGCGCGATTGCGGCGAACGGCCGGGTCCAGAAGGCTCTGTTCCAGCTCGCGCAAACGCACCGCCAGGGACGTGGAATCTTGCGCACTCGGCGGGCTCATTGGGTTGCCCCTTGCGGTTTCAAATACGTCTCAAACTGCGCCAGGATGCGCTCGAAGAGATGGGTGCGCACGTGCGGCCCCGCGATCGAGTGCGTTTTGCGGGGATAGATCTGCAGGTCGTAGGGGATGTCAGCGAGTATGAGTTGCTGGACAAACTGGACTGTATTCTCGATGTGCACGTTGTCGTCTCCTGTTCCATGAACGAGGAGTAGCCGGCCCTTCAGCTTTTCCGCGGAGTTTACCACGGAATCATCCTTATACGGTCCTGGATTATCCGCGGGCAGTCCCAGGTACCGCTCCGTGTAGATGGAGTCGTAGTCGCGCCAGTCGGTTACCGGAGCGACTGCTACCCCCGCTTTGAAACGGTCGGAGTGGGTCATGGCATAGAGAGTGAACGTGCCCCCCCAACTCCATCCCCACCAGCCGAGGCGATTCTTGTCGAGCTGCGGATACCTGCCCAGCATGTCGTCGATCGCGGTGAGCTGATCTTCAAGCTGCACCGGGCCGAAATCACGATATGCGAACTGCGCAAAGGTGCGGCCGCGCATTCCCGTGCCGCGGTTGTCCACGTGCAACACTGCGAATCCGTGCTCTGCGAGCACCTCGTCAAAGAGCAGCGAATCGCTCCACTTGTTCTGCACCGTCTGCGGCCCGGGTCCCCCATAGGGGTTTACGATCAGCGGCACGCTCGCGGGCGCGGCAGAGGCCGGCAGCAGCAGCGTTCCGAAGAGCGTGGTTCCATCATGGGCTTTCACCTGAATCGGCTGAGGGGAGCGCAAGGTGTAGGCATTCAGCGCCGAACTCGACCAGAATCGCTTGCATGCGCCCTCGACAAAGCAGAAGCTCAGGGTCGGCGGGTTCATCCGCGCCGAGTAGGTGTCCACGAACGCGGAGCCGCCGGGAGCAAAGTTGCCCTCATGGAAGCCCCCTCCCCTGGTGAGCTGCCTGGTTTCGCCGCCGAAGGTCACGCTCCACAGCTGCTGCCCTGTTGGATCGCCCTGGTTGGACGAGTAATAGACGGCCTTCTGCTTCGAGTCCAGCAGCGAGATCCCGCTCACATCCCAATCTCCGTGTGTGAGCTGCTTTGGTTCACCAGTAGCTCCAGTCAACGGATGATTCTCGTCATAGTTGTACAGATAGATGTGGTTGTGACCATCGTTCCAATCGCTCAGCACGATCTTTCCGCCGGCAACGCTCACGTCGTAGTTATCGTCGAGGAACTTGTCGTCTTTGATCTCCAGCACCAGCCGCGCCTGGCCTGTAGCGTAGTCGGAAAAATAGAGGGCGCGCAGCTTATGGTCGCGCGAGAGCGTCTCCACCCATACGACGTGGCGGTCTACCCAACCGAACCGCGGCACGTAATCCTGCCCGGGGTACGCGGGCAGGCGCACCCAGTTCACGTGACCACCAATCGCGCCTACCACGCCCACGCGCACCTGGGGGTTCTGATCGCCGGGCTGAGGATAATGCTGCTTCACGACTTTCGCGTGAGTAGGAATCCAATCGGTGATTGGATATTCCGGCACGTTGGTTTCATTCATCTGGAGAAACGCCAGGTTTTTAGAATCGGGCGACCAGAAGTAATTGCTGCGTACCTCCAACTCCTCCTCATAGACCCAATCCACCTGTCCATTGAGGACATGGGGCGCGAGAGAGGGCGCGACCGGAAAAGGTTGAGCGCCATCGGCTGGGCGAACCACGCTGAGACCGTGGTTCCTGATGAATGAGATGGAGTGTCCGTCGGGCGAGAACTTGGGATCATCGCCGGAACCTGCGTCCGTGTAGCCGATTTGCACGCCGGTTCCGTTGGAAAGATCGTAGAGCCATAGCCGGCCTGCCGCATCGAAAAGCAGATGCTTGGAGTCGGGCGCCCACAGATAGTTGGCCATCTTGTAGCGGTCCCGGTGGTCACGATCCTGCTCCGAACGTGGCGAGGTATCGAGAGCGGCCAGCTTATCGTGGCCGATCAGCACGCGCGATTGGCCTGTGGCAGAGTCGATCTCCAGCAGTTCCCCGTCGTGGATATACGTGAGGCGCTTGCCATCCGGCGACCATGTGAGGCCCGCCGGCGGATTTCCAATCAGGCGTCCATGTCCGTAGATGTCGCCCACCGTAAGCCGGGAAGGATTCTGGCCAGGGAGATGGGAGACGCCAAAGCACGACAAAGCAACAAACGGCAGAAGAAATCGCAGATGGGGACGCAAGAGAGAACTCCTTTGGAGGAAGACGAATGTCACACGAACTGGTCGGGACTACCTGTGCAGCAGTCTAAACCACGCGCGCAATGTGATCGGTCCTGGACATCGTTCTGGAATCGCGGGGCGCCGCACCTCCGGCCCAGGGAGCTTGAATCGGCATGCGGCAACCTTCTAGGCGACGGCATTGCATCCCCGCACCGAACGTTGTATGTTCGCGTTCATGCACTGGGTGTCTCCGGAAGAACGCCGGGCCATCGGCCGGGCACGGCGCAAGCTACTGTCGCGGCAAGGCCATCGGGAGCTGCAGGCGAAGGCGCGGCGACTCTCGGCAATCGAGCTGCTGCAGCGCTCTTCGCGCGGCCGCATTCCCTCTCTGGTTCAGCTCAAGTTTCAGCTCATGGCAGAGTCGCCGTTCGGCTACTTCCGCGGTGCGGCGACAGTCATGGCAGCGGACCTGAGCACTCTGCCGAACACCGGAATACTGACGCAGATTTGCGGCGACGCCCACGTCCGCAACCTGGGCGCATATGCCGCGCCTGACGGGCGACTCGTCTTCGACATCAACGACTTCGATGAGACGATACACGGCCCCTTCGAATGGGACCTGAAGCGCATGGCAACGTCGCTCGTGCTCGCCGGGCGCGAGTCCGGTCACAAGGACTCCTCCGTCCGGGAGGCCGTGCTGCAATGCGTTGGTCGCTACACGGAACAGATGCGCGCGTTCACAAAGATGCCGACCTTCGAGGTCAGCCGGTTCCAGGTGCATCGTATTGGCACCGTGCAGCCGGTCCATGACGCTCTTCTCAAGGCGGAACGCGCAACTCCGCTCCACACGCTGGAGCAGCTTACAGAGGCCTCCGGCGGAGCGCGCAGGTTCCGAGATCAGAAACCGATGCTCTATCGGATCGATGGACGCCAGGCTGCCCAAGTGATTGCGGCGCTCGGTCCGTACCGCCAGATGCTCGAAAAGCAGCGCCAACACCTTCTGTCGCTGTACCGGCCAGTGGACGTCGCATTCAAGGTCGTCGGCACCGGCTCGGTTGGTCTACGCGATTACTGCATATACCTCGAAGGCAACGGTGAGCGCGATCCGCTCTTCCTGCAGATGAAGGAAGAGCCTGCCTCAGCCTATGCTCCGTATCTGCCGGAGGCCCCATCCTCCGCACATGAGGGCCAGCGCGTGATCGAGGGCCAGCGCGCGATGCAGGTCCAATCTGACCCGTTCCTGGGCTGGACCCAGATGGGCGGCCGCGATTACCTGGTTCGCCAGCTCAACGATCACAAGGGCAGCATCGAAATGCAGGACATGGCGGGCACGGGGCTCGAGGCATTTGCGCATGTCTGCGGCGAGTTGCTTGCGCGCAGTCATGCGCGAGCCGGCGATCCGCTCATCCTGGCCGGCTACCTTGGCTCGGGCAGCAGCTTCGCTGAAGCGGTCGCCGAGTTCGGGATCCGTTACGGCGATCGGACGGAAAAAGACTGCGAGGAACTGCGCAGGTGGCTGAAGGCCCCTCGCGGGCGAAGCTCCATCCAATGAGGCTCTGGCAGACGGTGCAACTGCCGAGGACGGCAATGGATGCGGCGCTGGATGAAAAGAGAAGTGTACGTGGAGCCACCCCAGGCGTATCCCGTTCATCCATGATGTACAAGAACGCGCTCTGAGGCCCATTTTTTGAGCGTGGATCCCCCAGGCCGAGGTAGGAGAGTGGCACTTGGACGCAAGATCATGGACTGGTTGTTCGGCTGCCGGCACAAGGAACTGAGCCGCGCGTTTACATCAGGAAATGAGACCTACAAAGTGTGCCTGAAGTGTGGCGCTCGCCTGCGCTACTCGTGGCAGACGATGTCGCTGGTGGATGAAGCCGCTGAACGCAAGGCCAGGGAGCGTCAAGCCCGGCAGGAAGCTGGAATGGGCGGCCGGGGCGAACGGCGGACGTAATTGGCGCCCAAACCACCTGAGGAAGTTGAGTCTTCCTGGGAAATGAGAGCAGACCGATCACGCCCATTTACAATCGAGCCGTGCAGGCTCAAGCGTCATCGCCCATCATTCTGGCAGAAAATCTGACCAAGGTTTACCGTTCCGGACGGCTCGAAGTGCCAGCGGTACGAGGCATCTCGTTTAGCATCGAACGCGGCGAGTTCGTCGCGATCGTAGGACCGTCGGGATCAGGCAAATCGACCCTCTTTTATCTGCTGGGCGGACTCACCCAGGCTACGCATGGACGAGTCGTGATCGATGGCGTGGATTTCGCCACCCTGAACGATGCCCAACGAACCGAGTTGCGCAAACGGCGCATCGCGTTCATCTTTCAGAAGTTCAATCTTCTGCCGACGTTGACCGCAATGGGCAATATCGAGCTTGCGTACGCCGTGAGCGGGCGCAAGGAACGGCTCGATCAGGCCTATCTGGAGCAGCTCAGCGATTTGCTTTCCATCCGCGGTCGCCTCGAGCATCGGCCTTCGGAGCTGAGCGGGGGCGAACAGCAGCGTGTTGCGATCGCGCGCGCCCTCATAACGCATCCGTCGATTGTGCTGGCCGACGAGCCCACAGGCAATCTCGACACCAGGAATTCCGACGCCGTTCTGCGGATGCTGCTGCGCTCGAATCAGGAACTCGGACAGACGGTTCTGATGATCACGCATAATCCTGAAGCGGCGGCGATCGCAGGCCGCATTCTGCACATGCGCGATGGCCAGATCATCAGCGTGGAGAAGGGCGATCTGCACAGCCATCGCAGCAAGCCAACCGCTGCAGAGAGCGGATCCGGCGCAGGCGCCGCGGCGGTTTGACCTGGTTTGGGCCGGTCGGTATACTCGAACTTGCGACAAGCGGGAGTAGCTCAGTGGTAGAGCATCGCCTTGCCAAGGCGAGGGTCGCGAGTTCAAATCTCGTCTCCCGCTCCAATCCGCCCCGGCTTCTGGCTGGGTTTATATCAGCGGATTGGGGCGATCGGATCTTCAGATCGCTGCCCTGCCAAGGCGCGGTACCCAAGTGGTAAGGGAGAGGTCTGCAAAACCTTTATGCGCCGGTTCGATCCCGGCCCGCGCCTCCAAACTCCTTTCAGAAGCTGAATTGAGCACCTCGGGGACCAGATCAGGCTCCCGCACTTTGCTCGATCTGCACATGAAACGTCGTTCCGACGTCCTTCGCACTGTCTACGGTGAGCTTTCCACCGACTTTTTGGATGATGCCGTAGGAGATAGATAAGCCCAGTCCGGTTCCCTTTCCAACAGGCTTGGTGGTGAAGAACGGGTCAAAGATGCGTCCAATGGCCTCCTTCGGAATTCCCTTCCCCGTGTCCGCGACATCGACAATTACGTGATTGCCTTCCACCCTGGTTCTTATTTTCAGCTTGCCGCACGTGCCCACCATGGCATCGATCGCGTTGTCGAAAAGGTTCATGAAGACTTCATTCATGTCCGTGGGCGAGGCCTGGACGGATGGGAGGGCCGGGTCGAGATCCGTGACAACTTCAATGCCATTGAACTTGGACCGTGCGGCGTAGACGCTGAGGATTTCTCTCAAGATGTCGTTGAGCTGGATGCGCTCCTGAGCAGGATCCGTTTTGCGCGCAAAGCTGAGCAGCTTTCGGGTGATGTCTTTGCATCGTGCGCCCTGAAGGCAGATCTGCTGCAGAGAGTGCCGGAACTCTTCATGGCTCTTGCATGCCCTGAGATCTTCTTCGGCGAGCAGATCCTCCATCCAACCGGCATGCTCCACCATAATCGCCACGGGATTGTTGATCTCGTGAGCGACGCCCGCCGCCAACTCGCCGATGGAGGCCAGCTTTCGCGCTTCGGTCACCTGCTCGTTCATCTGTTGTTTTTCGAGGTCTGCCCTTTCAATCCGGCCAACCACTCGCCTGGCAACAAAGAATGTGACCACCAGGACAGTAACGCAACCGGAGAAAAAGATGGTGAGCGCGACGATTCTTGCGTGGTTGACTTCAGAGAAGGCATCGTGCCAGTCCTGCTGATAGATGAGCGTCCACTCGCCGGACTTGAGCGGCATGAGAATAAACAGATTGCTCTTGCCGCGACTCTCTACTCTCCCGGTAACTTCATCCTTCCCTGTCGAGAAGATATCTGTCACCGGCACAGCCGACGCTCCGGATCGCCCGCTGCCGGACCAGGGAGCGACAGCCACTAAGCCGCGCAGGTTCTGAATGAGTTCAATTCTGGGCTGAGACTGGAGCCGTCCCTCACTGCTTGCGATGAGGGCGGAGCCGGTCTCTCCGATCGCGAGGTTATCCACCAGAGCGCTGAACGCCGCAAAATTCACCGTGCCGCGGAGGAGCCAATCCGACCCGCCGTGCGTGTACTTGACGCAGATAATGAAGTGCGGCTTGCCTCGCAGGCCGAGGAACACGTCGCTCAAATAGTAGGGTTGACGCACGGCATCTCGAAACCAGGCATCCTCGGCGTAGTTTGCGTCCAGGAGTTTGAAATCGCCAGCGTACGAGACCTGCGTACCAGCCGCGTTGATGACCCCCAGGTCTACAAAGACGTCGGGGTAAGCGCGTTGCAGGGCGCGCAACCTGTTCTGGAGATACTTATCTTGAGATAGATCGTCATAAGTGGATGCCTCGGCGATGAACCTGACGGCGGCCAGAGTTTCATCGAGGAACGCGTTGATGCGCTTCTGGTGAGTCGCCACGCGCTCGTGCAGGCTGTTCAGGACGTTGTTGCGGTAGAAGGTCTCAAAGTAATAGCCCATCAAGCCGGTGATCAGCGTAAGGGGTGTGAACGACACAAGGATGATGGTCAGGACCATCCTTCTCGTCAGGGATGCATAGTGCGTTTTGTTGGTCATGGCGAGCCTGCGGCTCAGATATGGACCAGCCGTTCCTGATTCTGCGAATCAACGACCTTCGCGATGTCGGTCAGCAGCTTTTCTTTCCACTGAGCGGAGACCGCATCGTGGGCCAGGGCGAGGTCGAGCTGACGGGTATGAATCAGCAGGTAGCCCAGGATTCGTAGTGTTTGAATCATCCTCTCCTTGTTCTGGCCCTCGATGCGCGCGGTTACGCTGTCGCCCCTGACTTCGCTATGAAACCCAAACCGATCGAGGACGCTGACCACAAGGTGCACGCGCCGGACGCGCCGCTCGTAATCTGCCGCGCCGCCCTGAAATGAAAAGCTCACATAGTTCTCATGGGCTCTGTCGCTGACCAGAGCCTCGACGCTCGAAAGGTGGTAACCGAATCGAGAAGCCAGGCTGCAAAACTCTTTGGAGATCATGAAGTAGTTGCGATTCTTGTAGGGCGAAGGCAGCGAGGGTTCCGATGCGGGATCGCGCGCGGACTCGAGCATGATGGAGACCAGAGAGCCGGGTTCAAGCGCCGGCGGCCCCGCCCACGGCACAGCTATGATGCCCTCCCACAGCGCCAGCATGGGAATCGAAGCGATGTTATCCAGGCCCACGAACTTGCCGGGGACGTCGGTCTTGAATCCATCGTCGAGATTGAGCACCCACCACTGCATCGAGACGCCATCGCAGACCAGTTGCTTGCTGGATCTCTCGGAGAAGCGATGACTCCTTCCGAAGCTGAACATCTCAAGGACGGCTCGTTCGTGGCAGAATCGCGTAATGTCGTGCAGCGTCTGACAGGACGAAGGCCTGAATTCAGGCGCCTCCGGGTCCAGCAGGGTCAGAGGATTGATGCATTCCATCGCCCGCTTGAGCGTCTCAAGAACAGGGGAGCCTTCCATGAGACTTGCGGGTTGCTCCCTGTTTGCCAGCAGCGGCTCGATCGTTCTTGCAAAGACCCGCAGGCCGTCGGCATCCACCGTGATGATTTGCCTATCTTCGAGCCAGCCGGTGGCTCCCTCGACGCCGACGATTGCCGGCACTCCGAACTCTCTCGCGACGTTGGCCAGATGCCCTGCTGTCGAGCCTTGCTCGGCCACGAGTGCCGACGCGCGCGCCAGCACGGCTGCCCACTTCGGCAGCGGTTGCTGCACCACCAGCACGGCCCCCGAGGGGAAGGAGAGAATGTCGCTCTCTTTGCGTGCAATGAAGACGGGCCCGGACGCCACACCCGGGCTTGCCGTAGTGCCGCCTGAGGCGATGATGGTAGCCGCCGGAATCTCGACCGGCCTCGGCTTTTGCAGCACAACTGGCCCCTGTTGCCGCAGGGGGCGGCATTGGAGGATCACGATTTCGCCCCGCTCATTCAATGCCCATTCGATATCCTGCGCGCATCCAAAATGCTCCTCCAGACGGAGCGCAACCCGGCCCAGTTCCAACGCCACAGACTCGGCGATCGAGGGCTGCATGCGCGCCCCTTCGGAGACGTCAATCCGGCGCACGCCTTCTTCCGGATAGCTGAGGAATTTCTCGTTCTTGAGGCCGGGCCGAAACTCATCGATGCGAAGCGGATTTCTGCTGAGCGTCCAAAGGTCTTCTCCGGCGCTTCCCTCCACCACGCCTACGGGCAAGCCATAGGCTGAGTGAATGGAAATGCGATCATCGCTGCCAGCCAGTGGATTTCTGGAGTACACCACCCCGCCCGCCACCGCATTGACCATGGCTATGCATCCGACGCACATATCCACGTCTTCATCGCGAATGCCCCTGTTGAGGCGATAGAGGATGGCCTGGGGGCTGTACTTGCTTGCGATTACCTCCTTGTAAGCCAGGATGAGGTCGTCGCCACTTACATTGAGTTCGGAGGTGTACAACCCGGCGTGCGAGGTTCGGCTGGAGTCCTCTCCGACGGCGCTACTACGCACGGCAACTCTCAGGGCCGGCCCTTCCTGCTTCTCAAGCTGGCTGAACGCATCCATGATCGCCGTCTTCAGTTCAGGGGGAACCTCGTGCTCAATGATGAGCGGTTGAATGCGGGTACTGAGCTGGAATGACCGGTCTAAATCGTCGCTTGCCGATGCTTGCATGAGGCGGTCGATCTCAACCGGAAGTTCCCTTCCCATGAACTCCCGAAATGCCCGCGAGGAGATCACAAATCCGTTGGGAACCCTGATTCCGAGTTGCTTGCGAATCTCGCCGAGATTTGCGAGCTTGTTGCCGGCGACGTTTGCCTTTCCCAGATCGAGGCTACTGAGCGGAAGGATGAACGGATCCGTTCCCGACGGTGTCGCGGCTGCCTGGATGATCTGCCGAATTCTGGCTTCGATGGATCGGAACGGGGTGTAGAGCTCCGTGTACCTGCCGGGCGCCAACTGGTCGAGGTTCTCGATCATGCGAAGCACGCTGACGCAGACGGCGGTGCACCGCGCACGGATGAAGAACATTCCGAATGGCCGGTCCCCGCTGCGGGCCTGCTGAAGTTCGGCCATGATCTCCAGCGCTTTGTTGTTCGCGCTGAGGAGGAGTTTGAAGTTGTGATACCGAGCCTGGAAGGTGGTGCGAAGGGTGTCGACGGCCAGAGCGGAGAGCTCTTCTTTGCCCTTTCTGAGTCCGATCCTGTGCAACCACTCGCTAATGGACGCCATAAGCTCCTCGGACAGTTACGCGCCGGCAGTCATGACCCGATGGCTCCCCGGGATTCCAGTTCATATTTCTTTTCCCTGAGCTCTCGCGTCCTGTATGCGTCCTGAATCTTATAGACCAGTTCATCAATCTGCGTCGGCTTCATGAGATAGTCGAATGCACCCATTGCCATGCCTTCGATGGCCGCCTCGGTGCTCGCATGGCCCGTGAGCATGATCACCTCGATCGAGCTGTGGCGTTTTCTGATCTCCTTCAGAGTGTCAAGGCCGCTCATGCCGGGCATCTTCACATCCAGAACAACGACATCCACGGAATTTGTTTTCAACTGCTCCAGGGCTGCCTCGCCGCTGGTGACACCGCTTGCGAGGAGATCCCGTTTTCGCAGTCTCTTGACCACGGTCTCCAGGAACTCGGCTTCGTCGTCGACGATCAGAACGTTGATGGATTCCATCTATACCTCCCGCTTGACCCGGGCCTTGGTCATGGCCAGGCCAATGCCCTCGCACAAATAGAAGATGGCGAAGCCCCACCACACCGTGTAGACCAGGTAGAAGGCCAGCAGGGCCGTTGTAATGCCTGCTCGATGGCTCACAGTCTCCGGCTGGATGCCGTAGAAGTTGTAAGCCGGCTCAATGCCCTTGGTCACGATGGTCAGGACCACTTTGGAGTTGGCGATGTCGGCGACCGTTCCTTCCTGGAGCTTTCTCGCCATCGCGTTCAGGGTATTGAACCAGGCGAACAGCGCTTCCTTGCCCTCCATGCCGTAGCGCGCCTGGAGGATATCGGCGCGGTTCAGGTACATCGCGTCGCAATCTCGCAGGACGGCCCCAAGGATTTGCTTCAGGCTCGCGTCGATGTGGATGGTCGCGCCCTGTGCCGTAGTGTTTGGCGCGGCTTTTGAGAGGATCGACATGGCCTGGCTTGCCTGGTCCGGGCTCTCCATTTGAAAGCTGATCGCCACGCGCTGCTCCGGAAGATTCCCGAGGTCGGAGCTGAGAGCAGGAATAAAGTACGACGATCCCTTCGCCAGCCGGTTGAACAATCGATCCGATTGCTCCAGGCCATTGCTCCCGGAGAAGACGGGCGCGCAGAAAAGGGCGAGGACGACGAAGAAGCTGATTCCGAGCAGGAAGCCCAACCACGCTTTCGCCTTGCGCATGATGACCATGGAGCCTCCTCTGTCAACGGCCCTGGTGAATGAGTTCGGGAGAATGCTGCGCGGCAGGCGCTTCTTCCCTCAGGGCCTTGATGTTTGTGAGGAACTTGAAGAGCAGCAGCAGCGCGAATGCAGAGCAGACGATCCAGAAGATGATGTTGCCGATGTTCTCAACGGCGACGGAGAAGGATCGTGGGACTTCGACGACTCCCAACTGCTGCATTCTGCGGGGCAGGACAAAGAGACGGTCGATAAACCCGGCAAGAATCGCGATTGCATAGAAGCCGCGAATATGGATGCCCTTGACTACTTTGGTGGTGAGCGCGCCGATCTGAATGCCGACCAGCGAGCCGAGCAGCATTCCCAGCGCAACCGAGTAGAAGATGTATCCGTAGAGCGCGTATTGGGTGATGGAGGAAACGCCCGCGGTGAAGATGATCTGCAGGATGTCGGTACCCACGGTGGTCATCGAGGAGACACCGAATCCATAGACGAACATCGGGAAGGTGGCGAAGCCGCCACCCGCGCCCATCATGGAGGCCAGGGCGCCGACAAAGAAGCCGCCGGTGGCGAGCATGACCCACGAGATGCGCCGGCCTCCGGGAACGAAGTCCTCATCGAAGGTCATCATCGGCGGGATCTTCACCGACTGGCATTTCAGGGCAAGCTTTGTCGTGCCCGTGTAGGTGCCGGCACCTACCTCGGGTGCTGGCTCCTTGCGGTGTTTGAGAAAGTCGTACAGCGAATAGAAGCCCAACAGGCCCAGCAGAATGACGTAGAGCATGCTGATGAATGCGTCGCTCAGAATCGGACTCTTTGCATAGAGCGCCCGGTTGATGGAGCCGCCGACATACACGCCTCCAAAGCTGCCGAGCATGAAAGGCACCGCAAGGCTGAGGGAAACGTTGCCCAGCCGCTTATGCACGGCGGTGCCCATGATGGCCTTGGCGAAGATATTGAAGAGGCTCGTTCCTACGGCCATGATGCCCTTGATGCCGATCGACATGAGTGCGGGCGTGATAACGAATCCGCCGCCCGCGCCGATGCAGCCGGTAATGAGGCCGGCAACCACGCCGATCGCAATGGCCGCTAGAAAGATCGATCCCGAATAATACGAAGGCCCGTAGGCCTCCGCTCCGCCTAACAGCAGAGGAGCCGCGTGCACTGTGGCCACGGCCACGATGGGTACGCAAAGGAGCAGGAGGAAGATAATCTTCCTGCGGCTCCTGAGGATGGACATGGAGACTTCATAGTCCCAACGTGCCTCGGCTGCTGCTGAAATCTTCAAGAACTCGCATAGTTTCTTTAGACCGTTCATCTATCGCCTACCTCCTGCAGATGCCTTGCGAAGTGGAGGGCAAATGCTGAAGTCCTGCGCGCAGAAAATATCTATCCTGGCACCGCGCCAATTGGAATCGCATGGTAGCTCTAGCCAGCGGGCGACTCTGTGACTGCAGTCACGGGTCAGCGATCCGGGCCGTCGGCTTCCAATTCGGGACTTGCAAAGCGCTCCCGAGGGGGCAATAACTCCAGGTTCGCGCTCGGCACCAAGGGCCGCTCCGGGAGTTTTGCGGAGGGGATGAGCGCGGGCGAATTTGGATCGTCCGAGATAGAATTCTCTGGACACATGCAGCTTTGCAGACCATCCCATGCCGAATTCCTCTCTTCCGCTTCGTATTGACGTCATTGATTCCCATACCGCCGGCGAGCCCACCCGCTGTGTTCTATCCGGCGGACCGCCTCTGGGCTCCGGGCCGCTGGCCGAGCGGCTGGAAAGGCTGCGCAGCGAATACGACGTCTACCGCCGGGCGATTCTGTGCGAGCCGCGCGGGTCGGAGGTGCTGGTGGGCGCCTGGCTGCTGGAGCCGGTGGATCCGGCGGCGGCGGCAGGAGTGATTTTCTTCAACAATGCCGGGTATCTCGGCATGTGTGGCCATGGCATGATCGGCGTGGCCGCGACACTCGCGTACCTGGGCCGCATTGGTCCCGGGCTGCACCGCATTGAGACGCCGGTGGGCGATGTGACGGTGATGCTGGGCGAGAACGACGAGGTAACGATCTGCAATGTTCCGGCGTACCGGCACCGGGCCCGCGTTCCGGTGGAGGTGCCGGGGTATGGAGTGGTGCATGGCGATGTTGCGTGGGGTGGAAACTGGTTCTTTCTGATTGAGGAACATCCGTTCAGGCTGGGCCTCGAGAACGAAGAGGAGCTGACTGCGTTTACGTGGAAGGTGCGGCAGGCGCTTGCTGCGCACGGCATCGCGGGAGCGAACGGCGCGGAGATCGACCACATTGAGTTGTTTACCGCAGCCCACGATCCGATAAACCGGAGCCGCAACTTCGTGCTGTGTCCGGGAAAGGCCTACGACCGCTCGCCTTGCGGCACGGGCACGAGCGCCAAGATGGCCTGCCTGGTGGCGGACGGAAAGCTCAAGCCCGGTGAGGTGTGGCTGCAGGAAGGGATTCTGGGCAGCGTGTTTGCAGGGCGGGTGGAGATGGACGGCGACAGGATCCTGCCCTACATCACCGGCAGGGCGTATGTAACGGCTGAGGCTTCGCTGATCTTTCAAGAAGACGATCCTTTTCGGGACGGGATTTCGCACGGCAGTGGACAGCTGGGATGAGTACGGCCGCCAGCTTCGATGTGGCGATTGCCGGGGGCGGAATTGTGGGTTGCGCCTGCGCGCTGGCCTGCGCGCGCGAGGGATTTCGCGTGGCGCTGGTGGAGCGGGATGCGCTGGGCAGCGGCGCGACCGCGGCCGGCATGGGGCATCTGGTGGTGATGGATGACTCCGAGGCGCAGTTTGCGCTGACCCATTCTTCGCGCGAACTGTGGCGCGAGCTGAAGCTCTCCGCGACTGCGGAGTATGTGCAGACGGGCACGCTGTGGATCGCCGCAGATGGCGAAGAGATGGATGGCGCGGCGGCCAAGCATGCATGGTATGCCGAGCGGGGCGTGCGGTCGCAGTTGCTGACCTCGGGCCAGCTTGCGGAGGCGGAACCGAATCTGGCGCCGGGGATGGCAGGGGCACTGCTGGTGCCGGAAGATGGGGTTGTGTATCCGCCGGTGGCGGCGCTGGAGCTGGCGCGGCGAGCCGAACAGCTGGGGGCGCAATTGCTGATGGGCCGCTCTGTGCAAGCGATGGGAGCGGGGCGGATGTTGCTGGAGGATGGAACGGAACTGCGCGCCGAACGGCTGGTCAATGCGCTGGGAGCCAACGCGAACCTGCTTGCACCGGAGCTGCCGGTGCGTAAGCGCAAAGGGCACCTGGTCATTACGGACCGCTATCCGGGGTACGTCCGGCACCAGCTTGTCGAGTTGGGTTATCTGAAGAGCGCGCATAGTTCCTCTGGAGATTCGGTTGCGTTCAACGTGCAGCCGCGGCCCACGGGGCAGCTGCTGATCGGCTCATCGCGGCAGTACGGCGCGGAAGACACGGGAGTGGATCGCGAGATTGTGGGCGCCATGCTAAGGCGCGCGGACGTCTACATGCCGGGCCTGAGCAGACTGCATGCGATCCGGGTGTGGACGGGCTTCCGCGCTGCTACGCCCGACAAGCTGCCGCTGATCGGGCCGGTTCAGGGCGACCAGACGCTGTGGCTGGCGACAGGACACGAGGGGCTGGGTATTACGACGGCGCTGGGAACAGCGGAGCTGATCGCCGCGGATTTTTGCGGACGAAAGCCTGCTATTGCTCCGGAGCCGTATCTGCCGGCGCGTTTCGCGCAGGCTGCAATGACAACAACACATGTGGAGGCGCAATGAACTGGAAGGGCGTAATGCCGGCGATGACGACTGCATTTCAACCGGATCTGACGGTCGATTACAAGGCGGTGGCGCGGCAGGCACAATGGCTGATCGAGAACGGCTGTACCGGAATCGTCTGCCTGGGTTCGCTGGGTGAAGCTGCGACGCTGAACGTCGCGGAGAAGGTGGAGATTCTGAAGACCGTGGTGAAGGCGCTCGATCGGAAAGCGCCGGTTGTGGCGGCTGTCTCCGCACTGTCCACGGCGGAGGCGGTGGAGCTGGCGCGCGCGGCGCAGGATGCGGGCTGCTCGGGGTTGATGATTCTGCCGCCGTACGTCTACAAGGGCGACTGGCGCGAGATGAAGGCGCATGTGGCGGCGATCCTGCAAGCAACACCTCTGGAAGGAATGCTCTACAACAACCCGGTTGCATATGGGACCGATTTTCTGCCGGAGCAGATTGCGGAGCTGGCGGGCGAGTACAAGAACCTGGCGGCGGTGAAGGAATCTTCGACCGACGTGCGGCGCGTGGCCGCCATTCGCGCGCTGATTGGAGATCGGCTGGCGATCCTGGTAGGTGTGGACGATGCCATTGTGGAAGGCATTGCGGCCGGCGCGACCGGCTGGGTTGCGGGGCTGGTAAATGCGTTCCCACGCGAATCCGTGGACTTGTTCAATCTGGCGAGCGCGGCCAAGACCAGGGAAGCTTTCGAGCTTTACCGGTGGTTCCTGCCACTGCTGCGGATGGACACGGTGCCGAAGTTCATCCAGCTCATCAAGCAGGTGCAGCAGGAGGCCGGAGCGGGATCCGCGCGGGTGCGTCCGCCGCGGCTCGAGCTGACCGGCGAGGAGTTGGAGGCAACGCGGGCTGCGTTTGCGTATGCGCAGGCGCATCGTCCGGCCATTGCGGTGGCAAGCACGCCGTTACCGTAGGGTTCGAGCGTTCATCTTGGGTGGAACGAGGGGTCGAGGCTCTCCGGCGCGCGGTGAGGGTTCGTGCTATTCCTGGTCCCTGAACCGGGCACAACCGATCACCGCCGGCCATCTCGCCCCGGCGATTCACCCCCCAAAACAGGTCAACCCCTCCACCTGTGGAAAACTTCCATAACTCCAATCCCATCAACGAAAAATATTTTCAAAATTGTTGCGTATTAATTATTTCAACCTGCCAAACTTGAAGTATCAGCAGAAATTCCAGACGTCCACCCTCGGTTCAAGCACCGATCCAGGGGTACTCCATCCATTCCAGAGCGACGCGGCGGAATGCGTGGGACACCGCGAACCCGGCCGGCGACGCAATCGCGGGGTTGAAGCCGGGTTTCCGGGTCTATGCGTCCCGCGCCGCAGTGGCCCCGCTGGGTGCGGCAAGCGTGGCCAGGCGAACGGGATACGCCGGGGGCCGCGTGTCGGCAGGATGCCATCCGTAAAGATACTCGGACGCGGAGCCGCAGATGCGTCCTTGGCATGGACCCATGCCACAGCGGGTATGCAGCTTGGCCTGACGCCAGGAGGCGCATGCGGCGAGGGCATGGTGCGGCACGTCTTCACAGCGGCAGACGATGGTTGACGGCGCGGGAACGGCGCGCAGTTCGGGACGAAGCGCGAAGGCCGCGTCGAGGCGGCGGGCGAAGCCATGCTGGCGGGCAGCTTGCGGCTGCAGCATGCGGGCGGAGGACTCGCGGCCCCCAGCGGCGAAGCCGGCGATTTGGCCTTCGACAACGGCCTTTTGCAGGCCGCCGATGCCGGTGAGCTCGCCCACGCAGAACACGTTGGGGATGGAGCTTTGCTGGAGAGCGTCGACGGCCACGTAGCCAGCCGCAATGTTGCAGCCGGCGAGACGCGGCAGCTCAAGGTTGGGCACAAGGTGGTAGGCGCACGCGAGCCAGTCGCAGGCGAGAATGCGCTCCCTGCCGGCGGCGGAGACGGCAACGGACTCGACGCGGTCGCGGCCTTCGGCGCGGGTGATCCACGAGTTATAAGTGGTGGCGATGGTCTGCGAGCGATAGCGCGCGCCTTCGAGGAGTTTGCCGGGCTGGGTGAACGCCAGGTCGAGTCCGAACGAGGCGACCTGCAGCAACGACGCCTGCTCGAAGATGCCCTGGATCTTAGCGCCGGCGCGGGCGAGGCTGGCGGCGACGGCGAGCAGCAGCGGGCCGGTTCCGGCGAGGACGACGCGCTTACCGGCGGGGTTGAGGCCGCTTTTGACGAGCGCCTGGATGCCGCCCACGCCCATGACCCCTGGGAGAGTCCAGCCGGGAAAGGGCAGGAAGCGCTCGCGGGCCCCGGTGGCGAGGATCAGGCGCTCGCATGTGATGTCGTGGGCACGTTCCGGGGTTTCGACGCGGAGAAAGTTGGGCGCGACGATGTCGACGATCTGGGTGTCAGGCCAGATTTGGACACCGGAGCGCGCGAGGCGCGCATGCCAGGCGGCGAAGGACGCGCCGTGAGGATATTTGCGCGCGGCATGGGGAGTTGCGCCGCGCCAGATCTGCCCGCCGGGCGCGGGGTTGGCGTCGAGCAGGCAAACGCGCATGCCGGCTTCCGCGGCGGTAACGGCGGCGGCGATGCCTGCGGGGCCGGCTCCGGCGACGACGACGTCGAAGTGGCTGCTCACTCGGTGACGACCTCCATGCCGGGGGTGCAGAGCAACAGGCAGCCGCGCTGGTGGGCAACGCCGTTCACGGTGACGCGGCACTCCATGCAGATGCCCATGCCGCACAGCGGTGCGCGAGGCTCCCCGGTGACGGAGCGGCGGCAGGGATCACCGGCCATGAGCATGGCCGCGGCGACGGTGGTGCCGGCGGTGACCTGCCGAGGGTGGCCGTTGACGGTGATGGAGAATTCACTGGGCCGCATAGGCTTCGCGCTGGAGCGCTGTCGCTCGCCAGCATAGCAGTTGGCGGGGGCCGCGCGGCTCGCTGTCACGATTCGAAGGGGTTGGGCGAATAATCCGCCGTTAACTGGAGCGAAATCCGGCTCTGAACGTCTATTCAAACAAAGGCCACTTTCAGTTGACTCAAACGCAGGCTGATTTTTTAGCTTTGCAGTAAGATTGGTAGAACTTTCCGAAATGCCCGCACGGAATGGAGCTATCTGAGCCGAGAAGTAACTGGCGCGCAGTTTTGGCTCCGCGGGTAAGCGGGCGAGTTTGTTGCAGAGTTAGTGTTGCAGTCGTTTTATTTTTCATTCGTTCCTTGGGGCAGGCTTACGTGACCAGCGGAATCGAGACGCTCCCGAACCCGGCAGAAGCTCCGCCGCCTGTGGCTCCTGAAAGCTCGAAATTTGGAACCAGGCGAGCGCGACTTGCGCTGCTGCTGGTGCTGGCGGCAGCGGCCATTGCAGGGCTTGGCCTTTGGCGCTCGTTGACGCACCGGCGACCCGCTGGTCCGCGCCGGGTGCAGGGTGTGGCAGCCGCCGGTTCGACTCTGCGATTGAGCGGCAAGACGGAAGCGGTGTATTCGCGCGCCATTCTGGCGCCCACGCTGGCCGGCCAGCAGGTGGGGTCCCTCACGATCGTCAAGCTCATTCCCAGCGGTACGCGGGTGCTGAAGGGTGACCTGCTGGTGGAGTTCGATCGCCAGGCGCAGCTTCGCGACGTGATCGACAAGCAGGCGCAGGCGGAGGATGAAAACGGCAAGGTGCTTGAGGCGCAGGCTGACGAGGCGACAGCGAAGGCCACCGACGAGACGGAGATCGAGCAGGCGCAGAGCGCCTACAGCAAAGCCCAACTGGAGATGCAGAAGGTAGAGCTGCTCTCGCGCATCGACGCGGAAAAGGCGCGCGAAGCCCTGGATGAGGCCAAGGTGACGCTGGCGCAACTGAAGCAGACCTTTGAGCAGAAGCGCAAAGCGGCGGAGGCGTCGATTCGCACGCTTGAGATCCAGCGAGACCGCACGCGGGAGACGATGCTGCACGCGCAGGCGAACGCATCGCTGATGCAGGTGCGCGCGCCGATCGACGGCATCGTGGTGTTCAACACGATTTGGAAACAGGGCAACATGGGCGAGGTGCAGGAGGGCGACCAGATACGGCCGGGCATGCCGTTCATGGAGGTTGTGGATCCCAGCGCCATGCAGGTGCATGTGCTTGTGAACCAGGAAGACTTGCGTTTTCTGCGGCTGGGAGAGACGGCGCAGGTACATCTGGATGCGTATCCCGACATCGATTTGAAGGGGCGGCTGGAGTCGGTTGATCCCGTAGGCCAGCAGGGCGATTTTTCGGCGAAGCTGCGAAGATTCTCGGCGGTCTTTTCGATTCAGGGGACGGACCCGCGGCTGATGCCGGATCTTTCGGCCGCGGTGGATGTGCAGGCGGGCTCGAGCGGAGGGCAGCAGCGATGACGCCGCGATGGAAACATTTCGCACGGACGCGGTCGGTATTGGTTTTGGCTGCGGTGCTGCTGGCGGCCGGAGCGGCGGCGTTCGGGTGGATGCGCCTTTCGAAGAAGACGCCCAAGGTAGCGACGCTGCAGGTGGAACGCAGTGAGTTCCTCGATGCGCTGGAGTTTCGCGGGGAGATCAAGGCGATGAAGTCGGTGGAGATCTCCGCGCCGCCGAACGCGGGGATGCTGCAGATTTTGAAGATTGCGCCGAACGGCTCCGAGGTGAAGGCCGGCGATGTGGTGGTGCAGTTCGATCCCTCGCGGACGACGCAGGATCTGGCGCAGGACAATTCGGCGTTGAAGTCGGCGCAGGCCGCGATTGAGGAAGCGCGCGCACAGAGCAAGCTTACGGAAGAGGGAGACAGGACAGCCGTGATGAAGGCCGGGTACGACGTGGACTCGGCCAGGCTGGATGCCAGCAAGAACGAGATTCTTTCCAGAATCGAAGGGGCCGAGGCGAATCTGAAGGTGGATGACGCGCGGCAAGCGCTGGCGGAAGCAGAAGCGAAGCTGAAGTCCGATGTGTCAAAGGGCCAGGCGACGACGAACAGCAAGGAGTATGCGAGCAAGAAGGCGCGGTTCGATCGGGATCGGGCGGCGCAGACACTGGCATCGTTGACACTGCGTGCGCCCATCGCCGGGGTCGTCAGCCTGCTCCCGGTGTGGCATAACGGCAGCGAACACCCGTTCCGAGCGGGCGAGCAGGCGTGGTCCGGCTCTCCTATCGCGGAGATTCCGGACGCTTCAACGCTGCGCATCATCGCGCATGTGGATGAGACGCAGCGCGGTCGGCTGGCGGTGGGGCAGGCAGCGTCGATCCAACTGGACGCGATTTCGAATCGCCAGTTCACGGGCAAGGTGGAGAGCATCGGCACGATTGCGACGATGGATTTCTCCGCCGGCTGGCCGTTTCCACGCAACTTCAAGCTGAGTGTCTCGGTGGACCAGAAGGATCCGCGGCTGAAGCCCGGGATGACGGCGCAGATCACGATTGTGGTGGAGAAGATTCCCAACGCGGTCTCGATTCCCGTGCAGGCGACGTTTCTGCGCGCGGGCCGGACCGTGGCGTACGTGTGGGACGGATCGAAGTTCGATGAGCGCGAAATCCGGGTACAGCGGAGGAGCCGCGACCGCGCATTGATTGCGCGCGGGCTGAAACCGGGCGAGGTGATCGCCTTGCAGGATCCCTCGGTGAAGGAGTGATGGGGAAAACGTGAGAGCCTCACCCAAGCTGTTCTGGATCGCGATTGCCGCCGCGCTGGTTGCATGCGCCGGCGGGGTGATTGCCATGAACCGGCCGATGCCGGCGCGCAGTTCGGATTCCATTCCGACGGCGGTAGTGAAGCGCGGCGCGCTGGATCTGCGCGTGTATGCGACGGGCGCTTTGACGGCGAGCCACGTGGCGATGGTGGTGGCTCCGCCGATCGGGGGCGATTCCCTGCAGATTACGGAGCTGGCGCACACGGGACAAGCCGTGAAGAAGGGCGACCTGGTAGCGAACTTCGATCCCAGCGAACAGCGCTACAAGTGGGAGCAAAGCCACTCCGAGTTGTTGCAGGCGCAGCAGGAGATTACGAAGGCGAAGGCGGATGCCGCGGTGCTGGCCGCGCAGGACAAGGTGGCGCTGCTCAAGGCACAGTACGGGGTGCGCAGCGCGGAACTGGATGTAGAGAAGAATGAGCTGCTGAGCAAGATCGACGCTGACAAGAACGATCTGGCGTTGCGCGAGGCACGGCGCACGCTGGCGGAGTTGCAGAACGACATCGAGTCGCATCGCCTCAGCGGAAAGGCTTCGATCTTTCTGGCGCAGGAGAAGTACAACAAGGCGAAGCTCTCCATGGACCAGGCGCAGCAGCATCTGGATCACATGCGGGTGACGGCGCCGATGGACGGGCTGATCTCCGTGCAGAAGAACCAGATGGCATCCGGCGGATTTTACTTTACGGGGATGTCGCTGCCGGACTATCGGCCGGGCGACCAGGTATATCCCGGCAATGCGATTGCCGAGATTCTGGATCCGACGGGTTTGAATCTGACCGCGAAGGTTGCCGAAGGAGAACGCGAGAACGTGAAGCAGGGCGAAGCGGTCGAGGTGCGGTTCGATGCGCTGCCGAATGAGGTTTTCCATGGAGTGGTGAAGACGGTCGGCGGGATGTCGACGCAGTCGATCTTTGGCGACGCCGATACAAGCCACGGATTCGATGTCACGATCGATCTGAGTTCACGGGACGGCCGCCTGCGGCCGGGACTGACCGCGCAGCTCACGTTCCTCGGTGATCGCAAAGCAAATGTCCTGTATGTGCCGCGCCTGGCGCTTTTCATGAAAGACGGCAAGCGCGTGGTCTATGTAGGCAAAGGCGGCAGCTATCACCAGCGCGAGGTGAAGGTCGAGTACGAAAACGAGAGCCGCGCCGCGGTCACGGGCCTGCGGCAGGGCAACACGGTTGCGCTGGTTGATCCAACCGCACCGCGCAAGCAGGCAGCCGGCGGCTCATCCACGGCGGGGCTGGGGGGCGCGCTGTGACGAGCTGGAGCAATTGGAAGGCGCGGATTGTGAGCACCGCAAGGCAGTGGGGGCGCGATGCCGATTTAGGCATCAAGAACCTGCTGCTGCACGGCCTGCGCTCGCTGTTGACGATGCTGGGCATGATCTTCGGAGTAGCTGCGGTGGTGGCCATGCTTTCAATCGGCGCCGGCGCGCGGCAGAAGGTGATGGCATTCATCGAGCAGATGGGTGTGCGCAATCTGATTGTGGACGCCAAGGAGACGATGGAGTGGCAGGCGCATCAGAAGGTGCGCAAGATTTCGCCCGGCCTCACGCTGCAGGATTACCGCGTGATCAATGACGATCTGGAGGGGATTGTGGCGTCGACGCCGCGGAAGAAGATGACGCCGACGAAGATGATTCCCAAGCCGCAGCAGGATATGCCGGTGATCTTCGGCGTGAACCCTGCCTATCGGCAGATTGCGGGACTGAAGCTGGTGAGCGGGAGATTCTTCGGCCAGAAGGACGAAGATGCCGCCGCGCCGGTGTGCGTGCTCGGGGCAGCCGCCAAGTGGAGCCTGTTCGGCGCCTCGAACGCCACGGGCGAGTTCGTGAAGGTGAACGAACAGTGGTTTCGCGTGATCGGAGTGGTCAGCCCGCAGCTCAGCGCGGATAGCGCGGGCGGGGCGGCTCCGGCTGCGGATGTGAACAACAACATCTACATTCCCCTGCGATCGGCGTTCCTGAGGCTGGAAGACACGTACAGCGACGTGCGCGATGAGATCGACGGAATTTACATTGAGATGCCCGACCCGGACAGCGTGACCAACGGCGCGGAGGTGGTGCGGGCCGTTCTTGACCGCTCGCATCATGGCGCGGACGATTACAGCATCATTGTGCCCGCGCAGCTACTGGCGGAGCAGAAGCGCACGGAGCGGCTTTTCAATACCGTCATGGTGGCGATCGCCTCCATCTCGCTTCTGGTGGGCGGCATCGGGATCATGAACATCATGCTGGCCAGCATCCTGGAGCGGACCCGCGAGATTGGATTGCGGCGCTCCATCGGCGCGCGGCGATCCGACATCGTGCGTCAGTTTGTCATCGAGGCGACGACGATTTCCGTGGCGGGCGGGACGATCGGAGTGATCCTTGGCATCGGTATTTCGCGCGCGATTGCGTGGTTTGCGGGGTGGTCGACGGTGGTGACCGTGGGCTCCATCGCCCTGGCGTTTCTTGTCTCTATCTCAGTTGGACTGCTCTTCGGGATCTACCCGGCGACCAAAGCGGCACGGCTGGATCCGGTGGAGGCGCTGCGGTATGAGTAAGCCTGGGCGCGGGCCGTGTGCCGGCCGACTGGCCCTGCTGTGACACGACACTGGCATTGGGAGTTTGAATGAGAACCACCCGTATTGCACTTTTTTTTGCTTTGGTCCTGGGCATCTTTCATCCGGCGATGGCGCAGCGAGGGGAAAGCTATCGAGGGCTCCTCACCGCACGGGTCCGCGCGCAGAAGCTTCCGGCACCGGCTCATCTTCAGGCTTACATTCAGGATGGGAAGCTGCGCCTGAGCCTGCGCGATGCGATCCTGCTGACGCTGGAGAACGATAGCGCCATCCAGATCCAGGAGACCTCGATTGAGTCGCAGAAGTTCAACCTGCTGAGCTCGTATCAGCTCTTCGATCCCTCATTGCAGGGCAACCTGAACATCAACCGGAGCTCCTCGCCCGGGTACACCCAATTGCAGGGCGTCGGCACATCGCAAAATTCGATTCTGAATACGCTTAGCCAGAGCGGTCAGATCAACTGGGTGGAGACATTCACGCCGGGGACGAATATCGATGTCGGGATTTCGGCCGTGCGGTCCTCGACCAACAGCGGTTTTCTGTTTTTCAACCCGTATGTGAGTTCCAGCCTGAACTTTCAATTTACGCAGCCGCTGCTGCGCAACGCGGGACGGTTTGCGAATACGGCGTACATACTGATCGGGCGCAAGGACGTGGCCGAGTCCAGAGAGCATTTTGCAGCGCAGGTGAATGCGGCAGTGCTGCAGGTGGTGAATCAGTACTGGAATACGGTGGCGGCGCGCGAGACATTGACAGTGCAGCAAAAGGCGCAGCAACTGGCCGACGAAAGCTACCAGCGGGACAAGCGCGCGCTGGAGCTGGGCGCGTTGCCGCCGCTCGATATCAGCCGGTCGCAGGCAGAGGTAGCAGCACGGAAGGTGGCAGTGATTCAGGCGGCCTACGCTCTGGATCAGGCCGAGGAGACGCTGCGGTTCACGATCGGAGTGGATCAGGATCCCCGTTACAGCAAGCTGCCATTCGAGCTCACGGAACGACCGGAGCCGCTCGACCATCTGGAGGACATCGACGCGGAGGCGGCGCTGGACAAAGCAATTGCCGGGCGGCCGGAGGTGGCGGCAACGCAGGATGCGCTGGACGCGGATCAGCTCTCGATCCGCTACGCGCACAACCAGCTCAAACCACTTCTCACACTCAGCGGCAACTACCAGAGCAGCGGGCTTGGCGGCAATCAATACGATCTGGTTACGGGCAGCCTGATCTCCGCCGGGGGATTCGGGTCATCGTTCAATCAACTGTTTGGATTCAGCTATCCCACGTATGGCGGGACGTTGAGCCTCAACTTCCCGGTCAGGAATCGCGCCGGACAGGCGGAGCTTGGAAACGCCCTGGTGGCCAAGACACGCGACCTCTACAACCAGCGCCAAACGGTGGAACAGATTACCCAGCAGGTGCGAACCGCGGCGGACGAACTGAACACCGCCAAGCAGGCGTTGGCTGCGGCCGTGGTATCTGTGGACTTGGCGAAGAAGACCCTGGCGGCGGATGAGCGCAAGTTCGAGTTGGGCGCGGAGACGAATTACTTTGTTCTGGACTCGCAAGAGAGGCTGGCGCAGGCAGAGCTCATTCTGTTGCAGAGCCAGATCAGCTATCAGGTAGCGGTCGCCTCAGTGCATTATGCGACCGGCGATTTGATCGCGCCATATCGCATCCAGATCGACGCCGCGTCGCGGTAGCCATGGCTGGTGTGCGCGGGAATCCCGCACCTACGCGGCTTCCAACTCGCTGGGCTTGGACTTGTCGCCCGGGGCCGCGGCGGCTTCATTTCCCCCGGAGGCGATGCGAAGCTGCGCGACGGGCTCGGCGGCCTGCTCTGCCGGAGATGCCGGTTCCTCGTGGTGTTTGGGAGCCGCGGAGGGCAGGTACATGATAAACACGGTTCCGGTGGGCGCATCGGCGCGGGACCGATAGCGGAGGCGGCCCCAGTTGCGCTGCACGATGTCGCGGGTGAGCCACAGGCCGAGCCCGGTGCCGCGGCTTCCCTTGGTGGTAAAGAACTGCGTGAACAGGTTGTGGCGAATCTCGGAGCGGATTCCCGAGCCGGTGTCGGCCACCGTGACGCGGGCGCAACGGGTCCCGTCCACCGTGGCATTGGATACGCGAACGCGCAGGGCGCCGCCGTCGGGCATGGCATCCAGGGCGTTTCCGATGAGATTGACGAGCGCCTGGCGGATTTCTCCGGCCGAGCAGTAGGCGAAGCACTTTTCGACTTCCAGGCACTCGTGGATGTGCCGCTCGCGCAGCTTGCCCCGGAAGAGGGCGATGGCGGAGGTGGCCACCTCGGAGACATCGGTGAAGCTGGGGGTGGCGGGGGCGCGGTGGAAGCGCAGCGTGTGCTGGACGATATCGCAGATGCGTTCCAGTTCCTGGGCGGCCATGCTGCCAAAGCTGTGCGCCTCATCCAGGTTTGCGCTGTGTTCGACCAGGAAGAGGAGGTTGCGCAGAGCCTCGAGAGGGTTATTGACCTCATGCGCCATGGTGGCGGCGAGACGCCCAGCCATGGCTAGTTTCTCGGTATTGCGCAGGGCCTCGTCGCTGCGGAACTGGCGGTCGGCAGCGTCGCGGACCTCCAGTTGCTTCATGCGCGATGTGCTGGCGACCTGGACGGCGCTGAGGAGGAGTTCTTTGCGGACGGGACGATCCAGCAGGATGAGGCTGCGAATCTCCATGCGCACCTGGGTCGCGACGGCGGCATAGCGGGGTTCCATGGGACCGCTGGTGAGGAGCAGGATGGGCAGGTCGGACCAATCAGGCTGCTCGGCGACGAGATAGCGCAGCGCGTCGACTCCGCCGCAGAGGAGCGCCTCATCGGTGAGCACCAGCCCCAGCAACTGGTCGCTGGGAACCCGGCCCGCATCCGCAACGGTTTTGGCTTTCACGGCCGGGTAGCCGGAGTTATTCAGCAACGCGCAAATCAGGTCTGCGTCACGCCCGAGGGGTGCGATAACCACGAAGCGCCGTTCATTTCCCTGGTCCGTCATCTAAAGCAGGCCCTGTTCTCCTTTGAACTCCGGTGTCCCGGTGAGTACCCCGACGAAGTTCCGCAGCGGATCCCCGATCCTTAACTGGCCATCCTTGATGTGCAGCTCGCGGATGGACCGTTCGTGCGGTCCGGAGCGGCGCTTGACCACGGAGATGGCTTGGCGCACCTCGCCTGCCGCCTCAAAGTAGCGCAGCAGCAGGACATTGTCGGCCAGGTAACTTACGTCGGTCGGCGATGTCATGTTCAGGCCCAGCAACCCGAACTGGGCCAAAACCAGAAACGAAGCGACACCTACCTGATTTAGATACGAAAGGAGTTCATGAAGCTGTATGGTGAGCGCACGTTCCTCGCTCATGGAATTCATCAGGCCGTTCAGGCTGTCGATGACCACGATGCGCCAGTCATGTTGCTCCACACCACGGCGGATGCGATGAACAAACTCGCCGGGAGAGAGCTCGGCTGGATCGACCTGTTCCAGGTGGATGGTTCCGTTCTCGATGTAGGGTTCGATATCCAGGCCGAGTCCGCGGCTACGGTCCAGGAAGGACTGCCTAGTCTCATCGAAGGTATAGATGACGCTGCGCTCGCCGCGCTTTGCTCCGGAACAGGCGAACTGGGCGCAGAGGGTGGATTTGCCGCAGCCGGTGGGGCCCGCGATGAGGGTGCTGGTGCCGCGCTGCACGCCGCCGTTGAACAAGGCGTCGAGTTCGGCGATGCCGCTGGGCAGCACTACATCGGGGTTGTCGGGGCCGCGATGCTCGCCCGAGACGAGGCGCGGGAAGACCCGCAATCCGCCGCGCTCGATGACATAGTCGTGATAACCCTCGCGGAAGCTGGAGGCGCGGATCTTCATCACCTCCAGGCGGCGGCGGGTGATGCCGTACTCGCGGGGAAGCACCTCAAGGCAGATGGCCCCGTGCGCGATGGTCTGCACCTGGCTTTCGAAGTTGCCTCCGGCACGCTCATCGAGCAGCAGGGTGGTGCAGTCGCGGCCCTCGAAGAACTTCTTGAGGCTGAGCACTTGGCGGCGGTAGCGCAGAGAATCGCGGGCCAGCATGCGCAGCTCCGACATGGAGTCGATAACAACGCGCGAGGGTTCAATCTCGCGAACCTTGGCCAGGATCATCTCCAGCACATCCGCCAGCTCCACCTCAGCGGGCTGAAAGACGGTGTACTGGTTAGCGCTCCCCTGTATCTCAGGGGGCGAGATCTTGATCAGCGTTACGCCGGTCAGGTCCATGCCATGCGAGGCGGCTACGTGACGCAGCTCCGGCTCGCTCTCCGCCAACGATATATAGACGCCCTTCTCCTTGTTGCGCGCACCCTCAATGAGGAACTGCAGGGCGAGTGTTGTTTTGCCCGCGCCCGGGCTGCCTTCCAGCAGGTACAGAAAACCCCTGGCCAGGCCGCCATGCAGGATGTCATCTAGACCGGCTATGCCTGTGGAAAGGCGCGAATCGTTCTCCAGCGTTCCTTCTGCTTGCTTTTCCATGTTCGAAGATTCCTAAGTCCCGTATGCAGCCCTGCTGCCCGATCTGTTCCACAGCCGTCGCGGATCGCGCATGCGCGCAACCATCGCGGCGGCCTTCGCCCGCCGGCGAGAATCGCTGGGGGCGCCAGATTGCCGGCTGTCTGCACTGCACCGAGGGAAGTGGATATGAGGGCCCGGGACTTCAAAGAGAATTTTTTCAAAGAGACTTTTTGTGTAGTGCTCCGAGGGCAGTATTTGGTTTGCCACTGAAGTCAGATGCCGCGGAAAAACGGAAGGGTTGCTCAAGACGATCTCGGCGGGGATTCAGCCGGAGCGGAGAAAGCAGAGACGCGCGCTGCCGGGCCGGCCGGCGTGAACGAGATAGTTTTGGTCCAATTTGTCTGCACAAGAAGCGTGGCAAAGCTCCTGAAAAATCATGCAGGTGAGAGTTCCAGCACTGCTTTTGCACTTCACGCCGCGTTAAAGTGATTGTGCAATTCTCATGCTGAAGTCCATGGGTCAGGAGCATGCGCCGGCCGGTTTCCACCGGAGAGCGGCGGGTGTGCGCTGCTGGCTGTGTGTTGTGGTTCGCCCCCCGGTAAAAGCAGTGGGGAAAAACGAGTAATTGGAAGATGATGCGCGTCTTTGAGGAGTGCCTGACAATGAAATATCGAAATGTACGGACGTTCGCATGGGCCGTACCCATTTTTGCAATCTTGCTTACCCTGGTTCCGAGTCTCCGCTCGCAGACGGCCGTGGACGGCGCGGTTGGCGGAACGGTGCTGGATTCGACGGGAGCAGTGGTTTCCGGCGCAACCATTGTCGTCCACAACGTTGCCACCAATGCGGAGCAGAGCGTGACCAGCGACGGCTCCGGTTATTTCCGGGTCTTCCATCTGGCTCCCGCGGTGTACAACGTGACGGTGACGGCGAAGGGTTTCCAAACATTCAAGTCGACTGCGGTCACGGTGCAGGTGGGTCTGCTGACCGACATACCGGTGAAGCTGGTGGTCGGCAGCACATCAGAGAGTGTGGAAGTGACCGGAGATGCGCCGCTGGTGAACACCACGTCGCCGGACTTTTCCGGAATCGTGGATCAGCTTACGTTGCACGACCTGCCGGAGAACAACTACCGGTGGTCGGCATTCGCGCTGCTGACGCCGGGCGTGGTCAATGACTCCAACGGCTTCGGCCTGCTGAGCTTCCGCGGGCAGAGCACCCTGCTGAACAACGTGACGATCGACGGAACCGACGACAACGAGGCCTACTGGTCAGAAGAGCGCGGGCGCACGCGCGCCGGCTATTCCACGATCAAGGCGGCGGTGCAGGAGTTCCAGGTCAACACCTCGAACTACTCGGTGGAATACGGACGCTCGGCGGGCGGCATCGTGAACTCCGTGACGAAGAGCGGCACGAACAGCCTGCATGGCGAGGCGTACTACTACGATCGCGACAGCGCGTGGGCGGCGCAGAACCAATACGTGACGCATCCGGTGCAGGTGTCGGCAAATCCCGTCAAGTACGAAGTGCAGTCGTTCAAGCCGACCGATTTGCGGCGCCAGTTTGGGCTGGCCGTGGGAGGGCCGTTCATCAAGGACAAGCTGTTCTGGTTCTTTGCGGCGGACAAGTATTACCACGACTTTCCGGGCGCGGCGACGATTCTGAGCACCAGCGCGAACGCGAACTTCTACACCACAAATGGCAGCTACGCGCAGACGCAGATTGCGCAGCTTGCCAAGGCCACCGGGATGTCGACCACCGCGGCGACGACCTACTATCAGAACGGCATCAATGCCCTCACCTCCATGCTGGGCAGCGTTCCGCGCGTCGGCGATCAGACGATCTACTTTCCAAAGCTCGACTACCAGCTCAACGAGAAGAACCACGTTTCGGTGGAGGCCAATCGCATGCGCTGGACTTCGCCCGCGGGCATCCAGACGTCGCCTGCGGTGGCCTACGGCATGCGGAGCTGGGGCAACGACTACGTCCGCGACAACTGGATCGTAGGCAAGCTCGATAGCTTTATCAGCAAGACAGTGAGCAACGAAGTGCGCTACATGTACAGCCGCGACTTCGAGTACGAGAATAACCAGACGCCGACATCGTATGAGCAATCGAACCTGGTGCAAACCTCGAGCTACACCAATCCGCTTGGCTTGCCGCCGAATGTTTATCTCAGCGGATTTTTCCAGTTCGGAACGCCGCAGTTTTTGAACCGCGCGGCGCTGCCGGACGAGCGCCGTTACCAGATCGCGGATACGGTGAACTGGATTCGCGGTAATCACTCAATCAAGTTGGGCGAGGACTTCCTGCACACCAACGACAACATCTCGAATCTGTATAACCAGTTCGGCGGCTACACCTACAGCGGCAACACGCCGCTGGGCAATTACCTGGCCGACCTGTATCTCTCGCAGAACCCGGTGGCCGGCAAGCAGGCGGAAAACTACAACTACTTCAACCAGGGCGCGGGCCCCGCGGGTTTGGACTTCAACACCGAGGATTACGCGCTGTTTGCGCAGGATGAGTGGAAGGTCAATCCCCGCCTGAGCCTGACGATGGGCGTGCGGTGGGAGTTCGAGCAGTTCCCGGCGCAGCAGCTCCACAATCCGCTGCTGCCGCAGACCAACACCCTGCACGATGAGCCGTACAACGTGGGCCCGCGCGTGGGGTTTGCCTACGATGTATTCGGAGGCGGGAGGACGATTTTGCGTGGCGGGTATGGAATGTTCTTCGCTCGCGCGATCAACTCGACGCTGTACCAGGCGCTGATTGGATCGGGGTCGTCGGCGGGCCAGACCAACCCAAGCCTGAATCCCGGGACATCGTGCTCGCCGGTGTTTCCACAGGTAGTGGCGCCCTCGAATTTCGCAAGCTGCCTGGGCGGCTCGAGCGGCAACGCGACTGCCTATTACATCGACCACAACTTCAAGGTGCCGGAGATCCACCAGGCCGACCTGACGATCGAGCACCAGATCTCGAAGTCGGATGTGGCGAGCATCTCATGGCTGGGCTCATGGGGACGCCGGCTGCCGGATTTTGTCGATACCAACCTGCCCACGCCCACGCCGGTGACACTGACGGTGAGCAGCACGAGCGGGCCGCTGGCCAATGGAGCGACGATCCATGCCAATGCCTACTTTCAGACGGCAAACAAGAACTATCGCCCCAACCCGAACTTCAGCTCGATCACCGATATCTTCAGCGGTGTGACGTCGAACTACAACGGTATGGTGGCGCAATACAACCATCGGCTGGCGCAGCACTTCTCCATCAGCGCGAACTACACGTGGTCGCACGCGCTGGATTACGGGGAGAATAACAACACGGGCGCGGCGGCGACTTCGCTGATCGATCCGAGCAACATCAGGCTCGACTACGGAAACTCCAACCAGAACGTGCCGCAGCGGTTCACCATCTACGGCGTTGCGACTTCGCCGTGGCGATTCCGCGGGCCGTTGGCTTATCTGCTGAATGACTATCAGCTGGCGCCCGACCTGCAGATGCAGAGCGGCTTGCCTTACTCGGTGGGGATCAGCGGATCGTCGTCCAAGCTGTTTCCCGATGGATCAACGAAGCAGCAGTACATTGTGAGCACGCGGTCGTTCAACGGCTCGGGTGGACCCAACCTTGTTCCGGGCTTCGACCGCAACGCCTTCCAGCAGCCGCGCACGGTGAACGTGGACTTGCGCATGTCAAAGAAGCTTGCGTTCAAGGAGCGCTACAACCTGGAGTTCCTGGCCGAGGCGTTTAACCTGGCCAACCACCAGAACGTAACCGGCGTGGGCGCCACCGCATACGTGGTGACGGAAGACACGACGAATCACCTGAACACGCTGACACCCTACAAGGCCACGCCCTTCCAGTCCGTGACCAGCACCGACAACAGCAACTTTGCTTATAACGTGCGGCAGCTCCAGATGGCGCTGCGGCTGACGTTCTGAGCGAAACCGATTGCCCAAAGAGCAGAGGCGGCCGATTGGCCGCCTCTGCTCTTTGGCAGGCAACAACTCAGAACGCAGCTTCGAAGGCGCGGAAGCGCTTCTCCAACTCCCATTGCGCGGCGGCTTTCTGGCTTTTGCCGAGAAATGCCTTGCACGGATCGGAGGGCCTGTCACCGCCAAGGATTTGGCCGCGGCACGCCGCAGCGGGACGCACGAAATCGTCGGGCTCGGCCCACAGGCTCGCGCCGGGAAGAAAGTTGTGCTCCATCGATGTGCGCGCCAGTTGCTTCAAATCGCCGTAGGTGAGGTGGTAGTCGCGCGCGGCGCGGGTGTACTCATGGGTGAGCTCGATGCGGCTCACGCCTTCATCATCTGTGGAAAGCGCCACGGGCACGCGTGCCGCACGATAAAGCGGAAATGGATGATTGATACCGCTGACGCCGAGAATGCCTTCATTGGAGCTGAGGTTGATCTCGACCATGATGTGTCGCCGGGCCATTTCCTTCAGCAGACCTGGGCCGTTCGTCTCGTACATCACGTCGACGCCGTGACCGATGCGTTCGGCGTGGGCCATCTCCACCGCCTGGCGAATGTGGAAGCGCAGCCCTTCCGGCGGGACGAGGCCGGGCGCAAGCTCGCCGGCATGCAGGCTGATGTGCACCTTGGGATAGACGGAATGCAGATACCCGACCATCTTCATCTGCAGCGTGTAGTCGCGCATGGAGAGATAGCCGTCTTCGGGCTGGACGAAGTTGATGCCCACAAACCCCCGTTCCCCGGTTTCGATGGAGCGCTCCACGGTTTCGAAGCCGAGCAGCGTTTGTGCGAAGACCTGCTGCGGGGGATTGCCACGCAGAATTTGATAGATGAACCGTACCTGGACTTTGCATGCGGCCGTCGCCTGCGGCGTTCCGCAGTGCTCGATGGCGCGGCGACTGTTCTCGATGGTGCGCACGTCCTCGATGTCGGTGGGCACCTCGTCGCGCAAGCCGCGATCGAGCAGCGCCTGGCGGATACGCGCGAAGTCGACCGAAGCGCCTGGGGCAGGCCACCCCACCTGATTGCCGATCTGGGCCGCGTGACTGAAGGCCGGCGTCTGCATCAGCTCCAGATACTGCTCGTTTTCTGAGGCGGCGCGGGAGGCGATTTCATCCACCCACTCTCCCAGATGGGTCTTGCTGGTTCCGCCGTAACGGCCGAAGGTAGCAAAGAACTGATCGTGACCGCTCCAGCCGGCCGAAGGAACGAAACTGCGCATGGAGAAGGAGTCGACGAGGCGGTCGTAAAGATCCTGGTTGGCTCCACTCACGTTGCCGGAAAGCTGCGTGGCCGGAACATTGTTGCCTGCGCACGGCGGACGGGTGAAGCGCAGGGCAACGGTGTCCACACACAAACCGTCCTCGGCAGCGTCACGAATGAACGTCTCGGCATAGACCGCGCCGGAGAGGTGCATGTGCAGATCGGCGCCCTTCGGAAACGGCAGCAGGAAGGCATACGTGGTCAGGGGGCCCGCCTTGATCGCGGCATCGTAGGCGCGGACGGCGCGCGCTTCGTGCGATTGCGCCGGCAGCGCGCGCGGTTGCGCGTGCAGCGAGGCGCCGGCAGAGAATAGTGCGACGGCTAGAGCAAGAAACGGACGGCGCAGGTTGGGCATGATTGCCATTCAGTGTATACGTGCGGCGTGAGTTGGCCCCGCGGGGGAGCTCAGAAAACGGCGTGGCCGGGGACTCGGATGAATTGAGCAGCCCTAAGGCTCACTTTGCGGAAGGTCAAGGTCCTGTTAGACTGAGACTGGAACTCGCCGCACAGGCTGCAGCAACACGCACAACCGTTTATGGTTTTTGACGTGACGCTGCCAGCCTGTTGAGAGAGCGATTCAGACAATCCTTTTAGGCGCGTAGCTCAGTTGGTTAGAGCGCTTCCTTGACACGGAAGAGGTCGTTGGTTCGAATCCAATCGTGCCTACCATTTCAAACTCCTCATTCTATGTAGATTAGGCCTTGCTTCGATGCGTGCACACGGCCGGTCCCGACCCGCTGACCAACCCGCGATCGTTCTGTGAGCGCTGCGTGAACCCCATTCTTATGCGGGCTTCGTGATCGTGGCCTGCAGATTTTCCAGGCATGCCTTGTGTCGGATCTTCCACTGATCAGGCAGCCATGCTTGGAGCTGGCTAATGGGTAGGGAGGGCAAGTTGACCAGCAACTGCGTGAAGTAAAGTTGCGGATCGACATCATGACGGCGGCAGGTGCTGGTCAGACTGGAGAGGATGGCCGCGGTTCTACCGCCGCGCGGATTGCCGACGAACAGGCTGTTCTTGCGGTTCAGAACCACGCGCTTCATCTCGCGCTCGCTTACGTTGTTGTCGATCGGCACAGCACCATCGGCCAGGAAGACGCTCAGCTCCTGCCACTGGCCCAGGGCATAGTTGATCGCTTCAGCCATGGGATGCTTGGGCAGCAACTGCTGTTTCCAGTCCACGAGGCGATGATGCAGTTCTGCCAGTAACGGCGCAGACTGCTGTTGGCGTAGCTCAAGACGATGTTCTGCTGACAACTCTTTGGCCAACCGCTCCACGGCATACAACGCACGCACCCGTTCGACCGCCTCCTGCGCGATCTCGGGCGCGGACTTTTCCGCCTCAACCAGTTTTCTCTTCATGTGCGCCCAGCATCCGGCGCGCGTGATCGCATTGCCGACAACAACTCCGTTGTAGCCTGCATAGCCGTCGGCAAGGAGCACCTGGTTATAGTCCTTCAGAAACAGCTTGGGGCCGGCGCGGCCGCGGTCCATCGTAAAGTCGAAGACGTTGTATGGATGATCCCGATCTCCGACGTAGACCCACATGCGCGCGTTAGCAACCTTGTCATTGCTCTGCATGGGCATGATCGTGTCATCGGTGGCTACCACATGCGAAGCTCGCACTCGATCCGCCATCAGCCGATAGAGCGGCTCAACCAGGTCCGCTACGTCGCCGCACCAGACCGATTGCGTAGCACGCGAGATCTCGAAGCCCTGCCGCGCGAAGATATCTTCCAGCCTGTAAAGCGGGAGGAAGTCACTGAACTTGCTGGTTACGATGTAGCTGAGAAGGCCCGGTCCGGCAAGGCCCTTGTCGATCGCAGCTTCCGGCTTCTTGACCGCATGAATCGAGGGGTTCTCGCCATTGGACTCGCAACCGGCGCAGGCATACTTCTTGCGTACATGATGGATGCGCTCGAAGTGGCCGGGTAGATATTCCACCTGCCAGCTCTCATCGGCGCCGATCTCTTTGCGCGTCTCGCCACAACAAGGACAGGCACGCTCTGCCTCGCTCAACTCGTAGACATGCATGCGCACTGGAAGGTTTTCGAAGTTGGCCAGATTGCGGCGTCCCTTGCGACGCTTCACGCGCCGCAACTCTTCCCCGGTTCCGATGCAGGCGGAAGGTCTTCCTTGTTGATGGGCTTCTGATCCTGATCTTCGGCAAAGCGCAACAGCATCTGCGCTACATCCTGATCCGATTGCAGACGATCGGCGCGTGGGCCGTAGTACAGCTTCTTATAGCGCTCCAGTTCTAACTGCGTGCGCAGCAACTGGACCTGCAGTTGCTCAACCAGCGCGCGCAACGATGCACTGTCTTCTGGCAGTGCACGCGGCTTGGTGCAGATCGTCATCCTCTATCTACAGAGACGATTCGCGCCTGTGGAAAGTCCTCTTATGCAACCGCACTCTGCTCGATTTTTATCGATGTATCTTGCGGCCTTCGATAGCGCGGCACACGCTTCAACTTCCTCATGTCGATCCCATCCAGCAGCATGGCCAGTTCGCTCGCGCGCAACTCAACGGAGTTGTTGCCGGGCTCGATGCGCGGCATCTTGAATGCGCCCTGCTCCAGGCGCTTGTACCACAGCACGTAGCCATCGCGATCCCAGGTGAGGATCTTCAGGCGGCTGCCGCCGCGCGAGCGGAAGATGAAAAGGTGACCGCTCAGAGGATCTGCGCCGATCACGCTGCGCACCCGTTCGGCCAGACGATCGAAGCCGCATCGCATATCGGCCGGCTCTGCGGCCAGCCAGATGCGCGGACCGGCAGCACCGTCCAATGTCTGAAGACTGGGAAGTCCGATCATGATCCGGACTCCAGAACCGATAACAAACGGCGCAGATGAACCGCGTCGAATCCGGGCTCTACCTTCAGGATCCAGCCGCGGCTGTTGCGCAACTCGATTGCAGAGCGCCGAAGCACTGGCTCCGGCAAAGCAGAACTCGCTTCCTCGGCCTTTACAGACACCGCGACAAACGCGCCGGTCTCGTCTTTCCGAAGACGCTTCTTCCACTCATAGAACTGCCAGGCTCGTACATCATGCTCGCGGCAATATGCCGCAATGCTCTGCCCGCTGGCTTCTTGCGCGGATATCAGTTCACGCCAACGTTGTGACGCTGCTTCTCTGTCATGGCCCATGACAGTAGAATGCCCTGCGCATCTTGCTCGCTCAAGATGGGGTCTACGCAGCGCTCACGATCGTTCTCGCTTTACTCAGGTACAAACTGCGGATTAACGTAGGGGTGGCTCCAAGCTGAGAGCGGTATGAGGCATTTTGGGACGAGAAATACCGAAGATTAAGCCCGGATGTGCACTCTCACCCTGTCGCGAACACGCTCATAGAGTCGAATGTCTTCCGAATGCGACATTTGCACGACAACAGCAAACCGTTGAGTGGCAAATTCGTCCGGATACCATTGCCGTTCGCAGCGGACGACAAGGTAGTATGTTTCCCCATAGTCCGGTGAGGGGTTTCTTTTCATGATGAAGGTCCCGCGCTGCAGCGTGCCGCGCTCGCGGATGGTCGATCCGATATCGAAATCACAATCGTAACGCGACTCGAGCGTTGGGTGAGCGCCCTCTACTTTTTTATTCCGCTTTCGATAGTGCTCCCTCACCCACTCAAGGGGCTTTCCGCGGATCAAGCGGAACGACATTTCAACGCCCAAATAGTCCACCCGCGTATGTCGCGTCGGCGGATCGAAGGCGAGCGTCACGCGAATCTGACGTTCCCCTCTCGTCTCCGCGTATTCCGTTGGGATCGGGATCTCGTATACAAAAAGTCGATCCATGCCGATCTCAGTGTCTGCATAGAGAACAACCCGGTTCTCATCGGAGGTCGCTGCGAACGCGGGATTAGCTATGCCATACCCGCAGACGTGACAAAGGGTCTCCAGAGATACCCCGCGTAAGCGTGCAAGGGAAGGTTCGGGAATCTGAGCGGAGCTTGCGAGGAGGGCGCGAAGAAGGTTCGCGCTCGCCGCCGGGAACGCCTGCAGGACAAGTGCGGCCTTATGGCTGACCAACGGAGCCGCATATGATGTACCGCGGGCCGTCGTGAAGAGACGATTCAGATATTGGTGATGTGTGGTTAAGATCTCACTCTCGGGCCTCCCGACGATATCCTGTATTGCTCCGTCGTAGAGCACATTCCCACCGTCGTCACAGAGCTCCGGCTTGATGCCTCGGTTCACACCTGGACCGGCACAGGTGAACGGGGCAGGTTCCCCAACGTTTGCAATGGGCCGCAGACTGACAAACCCAGGCCCGTTGTCGCCGACGGCAGCCGCATGAGCAACTGCGCCTACGGTTAGAGCGTTCGCAGCTGTGGCCGGTTCAAAGACGCGGTTTTCGCCGCCCGTGAGGTAGGCAGGATAGTCGGTGTGGTGCTCTTCCGGATGGCTCGCAGGAATATGACGGTGGTTCCCAGCCGACACTACGAACAGGACGTCCAGTTCACGCGCTAGCTCATCGAGAATCGCGGTCCATTGGCCGACCTTACCTCCGTCATATCTGCTCTTCCGGTCACCCAACGACAAGTTGAAGATGCGACAGCCGAGCCCATGCAAGCGTCGCACGATACTATTCATCTGAGAAGCAATGAGCCGTCTGTCATCCAGCTTCCCCTCGTCATTTACCACTTTGCCGCTAATAATACGTGCGGCCGGCTGGAAAACTCCATTCTCCAGGCAATCGCGAACGTCCCCGTACGCAACGATGCCACTGACTCGGGTACCGTGGCCAAATTCATCGCTAAGGCCGAGGGCCTCAGGTTCACTTGTCCTCTCGATTACGACTTCGCTCAGGAGTGGATGAGCACTATTCACACCTGTATCAAGCACTGCAACCAGCGGCGCGTCCTCATCAGGGGGCTCAATGGCACCGAGGTTTGCGATCGTAGTCTCGAGCATTGCGGAAACCTCGAGATCAACCTCCGGCGGAAGATCAACGATCCGGACAAGCGGATTCTGCAGCAGGTAGCGGACAGCTCCGCCCAAGCCGCTGACGCGAAGTGCGGTAAACGTCACACCTACGTACTGATCAGTGACATCTCCGTCGTGCTCTCGAAGGGAGGCAGAGAGCCGATCCACATGCGTAAGGCGATCTTCTTGTGTTCCTACTTCCCATAATTCGACATCCAAAGTGAAACTTCGATCCTCGGCGAAACTCTCTAGACGATCGAACCCTTCGTCGCGCAGTCCGCTTCCGATCCGGTCCTCGGGGCGAAGGGGACCAAACTCTTCAATAGACGCGATCAGAGCGTTGTACGCCGGGTTCTGCTGTCCGGCCGGGACGCCGGCTGCATAGGCCTCGAGACGGGCCCGGAACTCGGTCAAGTCCGCGTCGGATGCGAACAGAACGACGGCGTTCAAATCATCGTGCCCGAGCACGGTGAGACCTGCCCGTAGCCATTCCTCTTCCGGAATGACACCCGAGGTACGGACGCGGATGATCAGGGCTGGATCAACATAACTTGCCCGCAGCTCCGTAAGGCTCTCGAGCGCGTCGTCAACGGCCTTCCGCACGCGGGTTGTTTGCTCGGTGATGTCGCGCGTAGGCGTCTTTCCGAATCCAGGACGTTTCCTACGCTCTACTTCAACTTCTGCCCGCGGAAGGGGCAGGTGAGTAAGCTCTGCCATGGCCCGACGTGCTCGCTAGTGTTGATCGTGACGCGCGATATCCCTTCGCCGAGATTCGAGCGCTATGCTCCTGAGGAAACGCTTCTTCGATACGATTGGCTGACTGCTCAGAATCGAGCGGCGTATCGCATTGATGCAAACTCTCTCGATGTCGGCGTGCGAATACCCCTTCAGTTCGTCTGCAACTTCCGGAGAATCGAAATCGCGCTGGAAGTTCCGGAATTTCAAATTCAGCAGCCGGATGATCTCGCCACGATTGGGCTTTTCGAAAACAACCACTTCGTCGAAGCGCCGCCAAATGGCCGGATCCAACTGCTGTTCGTGGTTTGTAGCTGCGATGACGAAACCCTGGCCTCGGAATTTCTCGATGAGCGTTAGCAAGCTGTTCACTACCCGCCTGAGTTCCCCGTTCAGTGTCTCATCATCCCGCAACCGCGCAATGGCATCGAACTCATCGAGCAGCAGCACCACCGGTTGCGAAGCGACAAAGTCGAAGATCTTCCTTAGATTCGTTGCAGTCTCGCCGAGCAGAGAAGAAACCAGCACGTCCATGCTGGCAACAAGGAGTGGTAGCTTAACTTCATTTGCAAAAACCTCCGCACAAAGCGTCTTACCGCAACCGGGAGGTCCGCAGAACAACAGGCGTGATCGGGGCCGTAACCCGTGCGCTCCGAGCGTCTCGCGGTTCCGGAATTCGCTGATCAATGACAGCAGAAGATGCTGGTTGGTGCGGTTGAGAATAAGATCGGATGCTCGGCGCTCGGGAACAACAGTCTCGACGAGAGGTAGTTGCTTTTCGCGCTCAAACGGGATTACCGTGAGCTTTCGTGACCCATCTTTCGCGTAATCCGGCGTCCCGGCCGTGAGTTGCAAAGAGCGAGAGCGGCCTAGGTTCCTTCGGAGAGCGTTCGCCAGAACCCGATTGTTCTTGGATTCTTCATCACGGATGATTTCTGAGGCTACCCGGTGGAAGGCGTCATTGTCGCCTTGTGCGTAGCTGTAGAACAGCTTTTTGAGCAGCTCGCCGCGCGGCATCAGAATTCCCCCTGTCCCCCTAAGCATAGCAACCATTCTCGCCTGACAGTATGCACCATTCTTGGTGCCTTTGTGCGGTGCAGTTCAACTCGACTGGAATCAGTGCCACAACTTGAGCCGTGAGGTGCCGGTTCGACTGCCTACCGCGTCTCCAAAGTGTGAGCGACTTTCATTGCGTCATTCCGGACGTATGGATTGCTAGCGTGAATTCTACATCCCAAGCTGGATTGGAGACGGTTCCCGGCGCGGCTTCCTCCCCGATGGGCGTCTACTCTCGCAAACGTTCTAATCAGTCCCGATGAGAGTCTTAGACGCTCTCCCCAAGAATCGTCAAAGGAGCAGCGACGCTGCCTCCCTGGAGTCCTCCCTATATTTAGCCGGAGAAGCTCCGCAACTGGATCTATGGGCGCCTGCGTTGGATCGCATTCACCTGAGTGATCGCGTAGGTGAACAAAGAGTCAATTCTGGGTCGCGGTTGACTGGCACGGGGATGTCGGCGATGTACCAGAAGAGCCTAGTCTTTCAAAAGAGCACCTCGCGCTACTTGACTTCCCTTCTGTGATCGTTGTACACAAGATATGTGAACGATGTTCACAAGGAGTAAGCGTGGTCCTACCTGAGGACGATCTCATTGGCGTAAATGAGGTCGCTGAACTGGCGAAAGTCTCCCGGCAGGCGGTCTCCAACTGGCGGATGCGCTTCGCGGATTTTCCGCAGCCCGTTGCGGAATTGCGTGCAGGACCGGTGTTTCGGGCGAGGCAGGTACAAGCTTGGCTTAGACGGAGGAAGATTCCCATGGCGCGAGTTATTTCGGTGATCAATTTGAAGGGTGGTGTGGCGAAGACGACCACGACCGTAGCTCTGGCGGAAACGCTCTCCTCGCATTTTGCGAAGAAGGTCTTGGTGATCGACTTGGACCCCCAGACGAATGCAACAGTGATGTTGATGGGCGAGAAGCGCTGGAAGGAGCTGAACGAAAAGGGCTGGACGCTTGCGACCCTGTTCAAGGATGCTCTTGTGCCCCAGCACAAGACCTTCGATCTTGCGAATAGCCTGCAGAAGAAGGTATCGGACGTGCAGGGGGCCGAGAAAGTAGACCTGCTTCCCTCCAGCCTTGACCTGATCGACGTCCAAGACAAGCTCGCGAGTGCACCTACTGGCAATTCTACTCGGTAACGCCCATCGATCTGCTTCGCTTGGCGGTGAAATCGGTGTTGGACAATTACGATATCGTACTTGTCGATTGCCCGCCGAACTTAGGTATCATCACGCTCAACGGTCTCCGGATCTCCGAAGGCTACGTTATCCCGACGGTTCCCGATATTCTGTCCACCTATGGCATTCCTCAGATCATCAAGCGGGTGGGTAGCTTTTCTAAAGAGATCGCAGAAGACATCGATCCGATGGGAATCATCATCACGAAATTCCAAGTGAATTCTTCTACGCATGTGAACGTTTCGAAGGGCCTGCGGCGCAAGAATGATCCGCCGGTTTTCGACACAGTCGTGCGCCAAGCCGAGCAAATCGCCGCGGCAGCTGAATTTCAGACCGGCCGTCGGACTCTCAAACAGAAGTACGGTTATGGAGACCTCGCTGAGCGCTACATCGACCTAGCTAAAGAATTCCTCGACAAGCTGGAGGTGAAGAATTGAGTTTGCGACGGATTCTCATCAGAATAGCTGAGCTCGTTGCCGATGAGGCCGACCAAAACGAGCGTTTCCGGATGGCCTTAGAGCGCGAAATAGGTGTTCGAGGCATATCTAGCGGTTCCCACTCCACTCATTCAGAATCAGGCAAGCGAAAGGGGGGGCGGCGCACGCCAGCCATCCTCGATCCGATCGAGATAGCGATTGCGGGAGAAAGCGCTCTTCGGAGCCGTCTACAGGAACTTACGCTAGAACAGTTGCGAGACGTAGTCGCGCAATTTCGGATGGATCCCGGCAAGCTAGTCATGAAGTGGAAGGACCCTCATCGGGTGATCGACAGGATAGTGGAGATGTCACTGGCCAGAGCCGCGAAAGGTGAGGCCTTCCGCGCGGATTAGGACGGCGCCTGAGCCTCAGCCACCGATAACCCAGCGTTCAACAGCTCGTTAATCGAGCTTCCCGCGAGTGCTTGGATATCCTCAGCTACATCCGTCGGAGTTGGAAACACTGGGCTGCCCGGCGACCACAATTCAACGCTCTCCGGGTTTTCGGCATAGTAGTCGGAATCCGTGGTTGCGCGGATCGGCTCCTTCATGCCTGGCCATGAGTAGGAGTACTCCCCGATTCCCATACCTTTGACCTGGATCCCGGGCGGGAGCACGCCGTCGGAAACCAGAACGCGATCGAGATCCTCCATCGTGTACGGTGAGCGTCCTTGCTCGTGCAAATCTAATTCGCTGTCGGCCATTTCATCCAGATCGAGCCCGGATCGCGGCGCATTCACTGCCTGCTCTAGTTTCCCAAGAACTGCTGAACGGTCTGAACCGTGAAGTACGGTGTCTTTGATCCGTCCTGACAGTTGAGAGAGGATCGGCTGCAAGCCCCCAACTACCGCTTCGAACAAGTTAATACGGGTACGCAGGACCCTGTAGATGTCAGATTCAACGGTATCCTCATAGTGAAGATTAATGATGCGAATCTCCGAGTGTTGCTGTCCGAGCCGGTCAATGCGGCCGATTCTCTGCTCGACCCGCATGGGATTCCAGGGCATGTCGTAATTCACCAGTGCCCCGCAGAACTGAAAGTTGAGACCCTCTGCCGCCGCATCTGTACAGAGCATCACTTCAGCCTGCCCATCGCGGAATCTCCGACGGGCATCGTCCCGTGAAACGCGGGTCCAATATCCCTGTCCAGCCATGACCTCCCCACCGCGGCCAGAGAAGCAGAGCAGCCGATAAGGCGTTTGTTTGCTGAGATGCTCGCGGAGGAAGTCCAGGGTATCCGTATACTGCGTGAACACCATGACGCGCGTATAGCCCGCATCGAACAGCTCACGCAGGACCGACACCAGAGTCTGCACCTTACTGTCCGGGGGTAATGCAGATGCCTGCCTGACTAGGCTCTCGATCGTGGTGATCTCTTCGTTCTGCAGGGCCTCTCTTTCCAGCTTCGCGGCCTCATCAGAATCGAGCAATTCGTCTTCGAGCTCGTCGTCATAGGTGTCCTCGTCGAGCGCGTTTGCTGTTCGTTCAGCATGGCCAGCTTGAATCGAAGCCAAATGCGCGCTCAGCGTCTGCAACAGCGCATAAAAGCTGCTCGCAAGTCGTCGCCGGTAAATCGTCATCACGAATCCGACAGCTGTGCGATCTCTTTGATCCGCAGCGTTGTAGCACCGCGAGATGTAGTCCTCGACATCTTCATACAGCCCGCGCTCCCGCTCGGTCAGCGGCACGAAAATGTCCCGCACTGACCTATCCGCGATGGGAGTCGATAGCTTGCCCTCTTTGTAGTACTTGCGCAGAAGATCGCGGGTATGCCTCGAAATGAGTTTCCGTATGGGCGTATTCGATCGCATTAATCGCAGTGCGACTTGGCGGTCTGACGCACCCAACTGTGCGCGCGGCACGTTCGAGTGTTCCCGGAGAGCGCGGAGGATGCGCTTGGCCTGGATTTGACTCCCGGAACACATCCTGAGAGCCTCTTGCAGCGGGACCTGCCCATACGCGCTCTCAACCGCCCGGAAGAGATAGGCCAGCATGTCCAAGGTTGCGGTTGCCGGGTTCGGGCTGACAACGTCGTCGAAGAAACGGAGGAACGAATTCTGATCCCACTCGGGAGGCAAGCCAAGAAGGGAAAGAAGATCCCACACCTCCAGCGGAGTGACCTGCATTGGAGTGGCCGTTAGAAGGATAAGACCCTGTGTCCTCTCGTTGAGCCTGCGCATGAGTTGCAGGAGCCGATTGGGCCGCGTGTCGCTTCCAATGCCACCGCCGCGACGCCTGGCGTGGTGCGCCTCATCCAGCACGACGATGTCCCATGGCTCCGCGGCAACCAGTTCGTCTGCTCTTGATTGGCGGCGCATCAGCTGGCTGGATACGATAACGAACGGCTGCTTATGCCATTCGGTCGCGCTGACCGACCGTTCGTGTGCGCCTTGCAGCGCTCTCGATGGATACCAACGCAGCTTCTGGCCATCGTAGATCGGCCAGTTTAGGTTGAACTTCTCCCGAAGTTCGTTCTGCCATTGAGGCAGGACCGCCTTGGGTGCCAGAATGAGCACGCGCTTGGCACGCCCAGCGAGCCATGCTTGCCGAAGCAGCATGCCGGCCTGGATTGTCTTGCCCAGACCGACTTCATCAGCGATAAGGAGCCGCGGCGGCCACGAATCGTACATGCGTCGAAAGGCGCGTGCCTGGTGCGGCCACGGCGAGACTGCTGAGGTGGCTTCGCCGACGCGGTCGCCCCCGTTTGGAAATTGAGGGGCGTGGCGGATGAATCCCCATACCAGTCGCCTGACTTCGGAAGCCGTGGGCGGCAGTGCCTGGCCAGAATCGTTTGGCGACTTTGGCGTTGTGGGATGATCCCGTTCTGGTTCGTCAATTTCCTGGAGACGTGCCGGCCGATCGTCATTCGGCAGAAAGCGCAGCAGTTCCTCCCGGACTGCCGTTGGTACGTCCAAAGTGATCACCCGGGGTGACTTGTCCGCCCATACGCGTGCGAAGTCCTCTTCCTCGGCAATGACGTGGCCAGCTTCCGCACCCCAACTGGTGAAGACATGGAAGCTTTCGCTGTTGTACATCCAGCCGGACTTGGTCTCGTTTAAGCTGCCGTTCCACGCGATACGATTTCCGGCCTTGTCTTCTATGATTCCGGCCTTTTCATGGAATATGCCATTTGCAGAGACGGGCTTCCGATGCTTATTGCACGGAATGGCGACCTTCACTTCGAGTATCCCTTTGGCGACCATCCACGCAAGCAACTCGAGGGCACTGGTCTCCGTTTCGTCGCCCGGCACTAACGGAAACGCACCGATATGCTGCTCGACAGCCTCACGCAGCTTCAGACCCCGCTCGATCGCCTCGATCTCCGGGGGATCAAGGGTGCAGCCCACGACCAACCGCATGTGCCCATTGTTCCGGACGACGCCTTCGATCCCCCGAGCGGCGAGTGCAAGCGCCGTTGCACCGAAGTAGCCCGTGGATCTCCAATAACGGGCGGCTGTCTCCAGCGCAGGCACATAAAACACCTTCACTAGATTTCCATCATCCGGCGTGTACTTCAGCTTCCACGCATGATCGGTCAGGAGGCTCATCTTGGCTCACGTTTACGCCACGTTTCCATTTCCGCAATTACCTGTTCATGAATGCTTCGTGGAACGATGCGATCGCCGTATTCTAAGAACTCGCCCGGTTCGTCGATCACGTAGTCCTCGGCGAAGCAAATCAACATTCCAAGAAGGTGCAGATATCCCTCTTGACCCACATCCAGGGACGATTGACCGCCCACGTAATCGCCGTTCTGTCCGGCTCTCTCGTGGAAGCCGCGATGGAGGTGCCTTAAGGTGCGCGTCACGACCAAACCAAGTACGTCCGGCTGGAGACCGGTTTCGTCAATTAGTTCCTCGATCAGGAGCTTCACGCCTCTACCCCGGCCGCCTCTTCCTTCCAGAGCTTCAACTGTTCTGGCTCGTCTACCTCTTCGGCAAACGCCAGGCGGCGCAGATTCTCTAAAGCTTCAAAATCACTGCCAAACTCACGCACGTCACCTTCGAGGTCGATGCCACTGAAGTTCTTGGAGACCGGCAGTACTTCCAACAACGCCTCAAGCGCTGAGTAGAAGCCGCTCTGCTCACGCACGTGCGCCTTTTCGAGCAGTTCATCAGCGGCCTGAAGGTTGCGGCTGCGGGCGGCGTAGGCGGCGTGATGCAGTGCATCGAGCCAACTCGTAGAACCGTCCGCAGATCCGATGGCACCCTTGGCGGCACGTCGGGCACTATCCCACATCACAACATCCTTGCCCTTCTTCTCAGCCACGCGACCGACGATCTCCTTCTCCAAGTCCACTCCGACAGCACGAGCGAGGCGCAGAGCTTCGTCGAATTCGAACTTGGGTGCCCCGAACGTGTCCCAGGCGAGCACGTAGAATGAGGTTAGTGGGTCGAGGTCGGCGCGACCCTTCAGGTGTGTCAATTGTTGCAGCCTCCAGCTTTTGACTTCGCGCCGGGCGGCGTCGAGCGCGTCTTCCGGCGTGACGGCATAGGGATCCCACTCCTCTTCGAACAGTTCGGCCTGGCGCCGGCGCTTCATTTCCTCCGGCTTGGGCCGCGGAGTGCCACGCCGCAAAGGCCAATGTTCTGAGAATTCTTGCAAGGCGGGACCGAAGGATGCGAGATACAGGTCCACACGGCGGATGCCCGCCTTCTGGAACTCATCGATTCGTTTGCGGACGGCCCGAGCCACCAGCGGCTCAACCTCTTCCCAATAAGCTAGTTCGGCCGAGGCTTGGGCACGAGGGCGGCAGACCAGAAGAATGGTGCTGTTGGCAGCGGCCTTGTCCTTGATGTGCAGGCTGCCTTCCGATTCGGTATTCACCGGCCACGAGGCTGTAATGGTGAAGCCGGCTTCCATTAAACCCTTCGTCAGCGCATCCCACGCGCCGGTGGCCTTATGAGTGAACATCAAGGTCATGATCCCGTTGGGCTTCAGCACGCGGCGGCACTCGGCGAAGATCGAAGCCATGCGCCGCTGATAATCGCGACCGGCTAAGTCTTTGGCCCGCTTCTGGCCCTTGAATTTGGCCGTATTTGCAATGGCCTCGTGCTCTTTGTCGGTCAATGCTCGAACGAAAAGCTCCGGCATCACGTAGCCCGCGGTTCGCTTGAGCCAAACATAGAAGAAGTCAGAGAGTTCCGCGTACATTACGTTGTCGTAGTACGGTGGGTCCATGACGACGGCGTCAACAGAGCCATCCTCAAGGTAATCCAAAGCATCTGCGGACTTGCAGGTGATCGAGATCGGAGGCGGGGTGAAACCGCTCCGTTCATCCAGCGAAGCAAGAAGCGGGTACTCCTTGTTCGAAGCGTCTTCAGGGTGAATCAACTCACACAATTCTTCAATGCAGTCGGCTGTTTTGTCGATGGCCCATTCATAACCGAGGCCAGTCATAAGCGGAGCCATCTCCGAATAGGACCAACAGAAGGCGAAGTCATGTCGATCGAAGATTGAACGGACCCGCTCTGTTACGACATCCCAGCGGCAACTACGATTTCCGTAATTCAACAGAGTGTCCAACGCAACCGCAAGATACAGATAGGCTGCCTTGCGGATGTCGGTAAGCTTGCTTTCAACGCGGTCTTCGTCAAGCATCTCCCGATAAGTCTCTACACTGGTTCCATGACAGAGGAGCTGACGGGCCGAAAATAGGTCCTTGAAACTCTTCGCTCCGTACTGCGCAGGAGTATTTCCATGGCTCCACGACTCTGTATCAATAGGGAGCAACTCGTTCGGAACGTAATCTAAAGCTTCCCATTCCGACATCTTCCCATCTAGGCGTCCCCAGATGGCTTCGCCGTTATCGTCTTCAGGTCGCGGGGCGCGGAAGGCGCGCACCCATTTGAACTTTTGCTGGCCATTCTTCTTCTGGCCAACTACGGTCCATCGTTTATAGACGACGGTGTAGAGCTGCTCGCCCATCTGACCAGCCTGGGCTAGGCGCTTGATCTCGTCGCCGTCGATGACGCGATTGCAGTCCGGAAACGGGCACCGCGAATCGCCATCCGATACCGTTCCCTCGGAGTTCTCCGCCGCCTTTTCAACGATCTCAAACTGGCAAATCCTCTTGCCGTTAGTTTGTGGCAGGAGGCGCACGCCGGTCCCATCGCTCGACAGCCTCCAGTTCGGAGACAACGGCACGAGACCACTGCAGTATGGACATTCGATCGTACGGGCGTAGAGATACCCGAGCACCTGAATGCCGTCGGGCTCTGCTGGGAAGATTCCTCGATACTTGGGTGCAACACGCACGAGGAATTCCCTAGCAAGATTTGCGAACTCAGTGGAGAGCGCTGAACCAAATTTCGCCGGAAGTTCTACTGTCGCTTTCAGTATGAGCCCAGCCACTGGGTTTAGATCGTTTGCCTTTGTCTCCAAGCCGAGACGAAGTGACTCCAATGGTATGCTGCCCCCACCGGCGGTTGGATCGAGTATGCACGGTACAGACCCTGTGGTGGCTTCTTGGAGAAGCCACTGCTTGTCCGCGGCTGTTGGCGACCACTGGAACGATCTCTTGTACCCGTATGGATTTGGTCCGAGGTTTTCTTTGGTGCGTTTAGCAACTTCAAGCCGCTTCCGAGCCTTTACCGGATCTCCGTGAATACCCAGAATGTGCAGGAACTTGTCACGGTCTGCATTAGCAGGCAGTAGACAACCGAGAATTGAGGCGCACGAGGCCACCAACGGACGGCGTGCCCACCAAACATGCAGTCGATTTGGCGCGGGAAACGGCGTCATCGGAGTTCGCTCGCGGAGACTCTCTATTCCAATCTCTGCAATGGGAAGCCACTCCTCAATCAAGCGGCGGTCACCGGCCATTTCTTGCCTCGCTCGGCCCGCCATCAGCCCCGGTCAACAGATAACGCAGAGCTGTGAGGACTCGGCGGGGATTGCGGCGGTGCAGCGCCATGCCTAGCCAATACGCAGCCTCCTCACGCCCCATCGCTTCCACGCCCTCCGTTACTGAGCGCATACGTTCACGACTCCGCATCGGCGCCAGCACACGAAAGAGCAAGCCCAGACGCAGCGCAAGGTCTTCGGGAAGATTGTAAGCACGAACGCGTTCTGCTGTGCGCGGCAACCGGACGCCGGCCTGAGTGAGACGGCGGAAGACGCGGTGTTCGACCAGTTCAAGGTTGCGTCCCCTGAGGCCAGCGATGCGCCTGGGCTCTTCCAAGTGCGGCGTCGCTGGCGAGGGCATCTCCCACAGTTCAATCTCCGAGTCTCCAACCCCATGGTTACGGACCCGAACTTCATATTGAGGAGCAGACGAGGGGGTCTCGACCAGCCGCATGCGGGGAATTCTTGACGTCGTTGTGCTCATTGCAAAACCTCTGCATGGGCGGTCACGTATGCCGCACCACTGGCAAATCGTACCAGTTTCTCTGTGAGTTTTTCGGCGGCATCGCCAGTCATCTCGAGCCCCTGTTCGAAATGCAGGGAATACGCCGCTTCAACGTTATGATCGGCCGAGGCGCGAATCTGCGGATCCAAGAACTCCTTCACGGGCTTAGCGTCTTCCACGCTGCCTTTGAACTCGAAGCTCAGCTCGCTTTTCTCTTTCGTTCCGTATTCACCCCGAAGTTCGACTGACTTCTGCGCCTGGGATATTCCGCCTACCGCACTGAGCAGCTTAAACGCGTCGCTTGAGTCGAATATGCGAATCTGAACCAACCCGAGCTTCGCCACCTTGGCTCCGCGCGCCTGCTCCCATAGACGAACCAACGCCTCACGGAGAACACCCTCGGCACTGAACACTTTCACGCCAGGCGGCGGAGGCGTCCCGGGAGGTGGGGTGGTGTGGGGACCACCTGGCTGACCGCCCCCGGTTGGGGGCTGAGGACTGCCGGTCGGAGGTTGCGGCTTGATGGGAGCCGGTGGCGGCGGAGCGGGCGGCTGCGGCTGGCGCGGCCAGATTCCGGCCTGCGTGGCATAGGCCGTAGTGAACACGAACGATTGCTCATCGATCTGAATCGCGGCTCCCGGATCGCCCTTGCCGTAAATTAGGTCGCCGCGTTTATAGATGAACTCGCCTCCATCAATGCCGCGCAGGATCAGGCGCCGGAAGGTGTCGTCTTCGATGAGAATCGGCAAGGCGGGGTCGCGCCGGAACTCATCGCGAAGTGCTGCGACGGTCATCTGCCCCTTCTTTAGCGGGGTGCGATCGCGAACCCAGGCGGGGGAATCGGGCTCGTCGCCAGGAAGGCGGAGCTTGCTGAGTTCCTGTAGCGCAAGAATCACGGCGCGCTGCCCTTGACCCGGATGCTGACCAGTGGCGTGCAAGTCGAGCGCCGTATGGGCAAGGTCCACGTCGCTCGTGCCAAGACGTACACGCGACGGGTAGAAAACGTGTCGATAGCACTGCTGGATTGCAATCGCCACTTCCTGAATCGACTTGGACTCGAGTTCCTTAATCTTGTCCTGCTGATGTGGGGCCAGATCCTTTAAGCGCTCTGGAGTCTTCAGATCCTGTAGGGCGAGGCGCTGTACCACTTTGTGCTTCATCTCGTCCTTGCGCGCCTCGTCGGCGACAAGGAATATGAGGTGATTGCGGAAACCGCGGTACTCGGAACCGGCTGAACCCTTACGATCAAAGATCTTGGAGATCAGGTCCGGGACCGCATCCACGGCCGTACCTACCGTGACGCCGTCGTAGGACATGACGTGCAAATACGGCACGCCCGCGTTCGCATCGTCCGGGGCCTCAGCGGGAGCTGACGGGAAAGGGATCATCTCGAATCGAGCCTGTCCAAACCCTGACTTGAAGATCTGGCGGATTTCATCGTTCAGGACACTGCGCGCGAGAGCCTTGTCAACCAGTTGCTCGTACCGGCGAATGATCTGGGTGAGGTTGGCCTCTGCCAGAAAGCGCAGGGGCGCGGTAGGCCGGTCGTCCAGGTACGCGGATCCAGCGACGAATCGTTTGCGAGCATCCTCAATGAAGCCCAGGTCCAGCGTCGGCCCGACGATCGAATAGCGTAAACGCCCAGGCGTGACGCCTTTCAACTGCTCATTGAAGGCCAACGAATTGAGGAAGATCGTACGGGCAACGTAGGTGGCGTAAGGGGCCAAGCCCTGATATTGATGCTGATCGATCTCCTGCGCCAGAGCCTTGCTCGGTTCCGCGCCTGCGATGTCGCCCCGGATTGCAGGAACAAAGGCACCCTGCTGGAGCTTCGTGGCAATCTCCTGAAGTATTGGACTATACCCGACATCGATGTGGTGGAGATGAATGGCGGTCGCGTCCGACGGCTTCTCATCCCACAGCTTCGCAATGGTGCGGGTGAGGATCCGAAGCATCCCTCGAACCCGCTGGAAGTTAGCTAGGGTCGAGGTCTTCTGGGTGAACACGTGGAGAACTTCTGGATGTAGCGGATAGCTGTTCCTGAATATCTCGTACGTCGCCAACCGATTTGCATCCGGATCCAGCGAATCCTGGTTCGCCGTCCATTGATTTCGATAGGCCTCGATCACTGACGCTGCACCCGCCTCGTCAATTCGACCAAATAGCCGGCGACGCAGAACTAATATGGTCTCGTCATCCTCTGTAGGGTTAAGCAGGGTCGCCTTCCGGGCAGAAACACTCTCCGCTTCTGCCATCCAGTTTGCGATTGCCTGATTCTCCTCGCTATACGCATCCGTCGCCTGCCAATCCTTGCCGATGGCCAAGGTATAAACCAGGGCAACGCGAGGCGACGATTCGACTGCTTTGAAGAGTGACTGTAGAAACGCCGTGAGCTGGTCGTCAGCGTTCAGGCCCGCTTTTCTTGCCTTCCGGAGGTAGACGGCCAATTCGTCGAGCAGTATGAGGGTCGGATCTCCGCCAAACAGCTCAGCAATGGTGTCAGCGCCAGGGGCCACCATCTGTTCGTCGCTCTTCCTTACGCGCTCGTATCCCTGCGGTCCGGCTAGGCCATGGGCCAACTCACCCCAAGGGGTATGAGCATAGATGCCCTCCTCCATGCGTCGTCCGTTGGCCGGATCGGCATTCTCACCGTCGAATGCGGCAACGCGGACCTTCCCATGTGGAACGAGGCCCGGTGACACGAACTCCTGCACGTTTGCCACCCCGGCCATTCCGTTCGCGGCATGGGCGAGAGCGATCAGCCCGTGTGTTTTACCGCCGCCGTAGGTGGTGTCTAGACGGAAGACAGAGGCCGCCTCTGTTTTGGTCCCGCTTAGACGGGCGCAGACGTTTTCCAGCAGGTTTCGCAGGCCGCGGGTCGGGTACGTATTGGCAAAGAATCTTCCCGCAATCTGGTATTCAGGGGACGCATCTCCCCGGAGAACCTTTGCAAGGTCCGCAGCAAAATCGGCATCACTCACGCCCTGCAAAACATCGGGGCGAGGATCGCAGTGACTAAAGACCAAGGAATCGAGACCCGGTGACGCAATGAATGCCATTGGCGCTTCACTCCGAGGAATTTGTTGGGGCGAGTTGAAGTATATAGCTTTCCTTGTAAAGCGGTTCCTTTCCTTGTCATACGCATGCTGCAACGAGTGGAGTTGGTTGGCTGCGGCGCGTCGGCATGCCTGTGGGAAACCGCTGGACCCTGAAAGAACGCCGTGTTGTTTTCCTTTTGCCGGCTGGTCGCTCCTACGCGTTATCCGTTTTTGTCCCAGTACTGAGCTAAGCGGAATTGGTCGCATGCCCCGCGACAGCGCCGCCGATTGACAGGAATGCTAGTGCCGCCCGCTCGTGCTCGAGAGCGCATGAGCGACAATCCACGAGGCCAGCCATGAACTCCGCCCATTCCCTGCGCGCCATATCAGGCAGTAATTACCTTCCGCGGGCGCTGCGCCCGGAGCGCGAGGCTGCTGTTCCACACACGCGCAATTCCTCTCGTATCCCAAAACCTCGGCTAGGACTGCCGCGCCGTCGGCTCCGCCGTGTGCTCGCTCCCTTCCGGCGCGGTCTCGATTAGGGACAGCGCTCCACGTCCGCCGGCGTGGAGCGCAGCCACCTCTCCCATCGAAACCAGCGCGATCCCAGCCCCCCCCCGACACCGTCCTCAGCACGTTTCACGCACGGGGTGCCGCTGTTGCCCGGGAGTGCGGATCGCGCCGGTGCACCCCGTCGACGACCCGTACCTCACCAATGCACCACCCGCGATGCCGGAAATCCACCGGCAGAAGGAGCCGGACGCACACAGGATGCCGAGCGGTCATTCTGGCGCTAGGGTCTGTTCAGCAATCGCCGATCAGCCAGTTCGGTACAACGAGCAGATGAGAGTATGGCGGTCGGTCCTCTCAAGCTGCCACGAGAGGCGACCACCCGTTGCCGAGCCCCTGCTGCGTTCGGCGTTCTGTTGCGATCTGCTCGACGAAGGTATCGACATCGAATAGCCACTCTATAAAAGAAGAAGCGGCGCTGGACGGCGCCGCGATGTAAGGGAGCGCAGCCGCGTCCCGGAAGGTCATTGTGGCGCAGATGCTGCGCGCACCACCTCGTTGTCGAGGTCCCTTCGTGCGCAGATGACAGTCGTATTACCTTTGCGGCGGATCTTGCGCTTGCGGCCGACCAGGTCGCTCTTGACTTCGGAGAGCAAGAACTTGCGCTTGATCCGCTCGCGCCCGCCCAACGGGTAGGAACGGATCGCGCCTGTTCGCGCCAGGTAGAGAACGTAACGCCGTGTCTCGCCCAGAGATCGTGCAATCGCGTCCGCATCGACAAATCCTTCCTGCCTGTCTTCTTCGTACATGTAGCTTCATCCTTTCAGTGTTCAGATGGGGGTACTGCTCCGCAGCCGGCAGTTCCCCACCATGTTTGGAAACTCTCGAGGTCTAGCCCTTCTTGCGTTCAGGCTTCGAAGTGGGCATCACTCGGCTGCGCTCCCTCGGCTTACGATTAGCCACCTTGATTTCCCGAATAAACATCCCCTGCGCCCCGAGCTGCTTGTCCTGAGACCGGTGGGTATAGAGCTCGAGAGTAGTTGAAAGTCGCCGGTGACGAAGGATCTTCATGGTGATGGCGGGGTCGACGCGACCGGCAAGGTAGGTAGCAAGCGAGTGTCGCAGGTTGTGCCAGCCGAACCGCTTCGTCGAGCCCTCCTCGATGACTCCTGCGTACACCGCCGCGGGGCGCAAGTAGTCCTGCGCTGCACTCGAAGCCGAGCGGGGCACCTTTCCTTTCAGGGTCAGGCTGGGGAAGACCCAGTCGTCATCGCTTGGGTAGAGGGACTCTCGCCGCCACTCCAGGAGGAACCTCGCGAGCACCGGATCCATGGCGATCGGGACCAGCGCCGATGTGTTTTTGCCGTCCGTCACCTTGCCCTTCGACCATGCGCGCTTGAGATGGATCACATTATTCGCCCAGTCGATGTCGCCCCATTTCAGCGCGAAACCTTCCTCAGGCCGGACCGCCGTACAGGCATGGAGCAGGGCCATGACCCACTCCATGTGCGTGGTCTCCGTGTTCAGGAACTCGAGGATCAGCATCATCTGTTCGGGAGACACCACCGTGGCCTCATACTCCGAAACCGAGATGCAGCGGGCGCCACCTTGCTTTGGAGGTCGAAGGGGATTGACGTCCTCGCCGCCGGTCAAAAGACGATGCCGGAGCGCATTCGTGAAGACCAGCGACATTGTGCTGCGAATCTTCTGGATCGATGTCCACTCGAGGGGCTTGGCCGTGTATCCTTTCGGCGCCCCCTGTCCCTCGGCATAAGCCCTGCCCACCGGGGTCAACGCCAGTCGCTCGAACCACTCCTCCACCATCGGTACCGTCATGTCGAGCGCGCGAACCGATGCCCATTTGGGCAAGATGTAGCCATCGAGGAGTGACTCGTGCGTCGCGACGGTCTCTCCGGCCCGCCGGGAGAGCGGCCCGTTACGCTTGAGTTCGCCGGTGCGAAAATGCTGGGCGAGCTCGCCGAACGTGGGCGAAATGGAAAGCGTGGGATGCAAGAGCTTCCAGTACCCTAGCCGCTGCGCTTCACGCTTGGCTTCGGCCTCCCTGGGGAAGTCTTTCAACAGTCCGATGACTTTACTGTTCTCGACTGGCCTGCTGCCGGGCCGCGGCACGTAATAGCAGAAAAGCCAGACCTCGCCTTCGGCGTACTGCTTTCGACGGAGCCAACCCTCACCTTTCGGGGGCATAACAAGTCTCCTATTCCTTAGCGTCAGGAGTCTCCGAGGTATCCTCCGAAGCCGCGACGCTGGGGCGGCGCAGCTTCTCAAGGTCCCGGTCGACTTCGGACCGTTTGAATTTGTAGGTGTACCGTTTCTTGCCGGAAAGCCGGTAGCAGGTGAGCTTGCCCTCGCGAGCCATGCGTAGGACGTTGCGGCGGGACTCTCCGATGTACGAGGCTATGTCGTCGGCATCGACATACGGTTCGAAGTCCCCATGCGACGGTTGGTCTGCACCGGGAGTTTCCGGCGCGGGTGGAATGCTGTGCTTGAGTCTCTTTCTGCGCTTCATCTTGCCCCCTGGATCGCTGTCATGCAGCCAGCATCCCAAAGGCAAGGAGATTTCCCGATTGGCACGGGAACACAATTTTCAAAATCGATGGAAAGGTTTTTCCACGTCGTCGGGATTCGTCAGGGGAGTGATTCAAGCCGGCCAGCGTTAACTGCTGAACAGGACAGTTCACCAACGTGAATGGACAGGTACAGGAGAGTGAGGAGTGGAAAGATCAGTGAGTGCTGGCCGGACTTCTGCTCACTCACAAACGGGAATGCAGGTGCCCAGTATTGTTCCAGGCTCTTCTGGCAAGGCGCCGCACGAGATACCGGGGGCCCAATAATGCCGCGGCAAGCCCCCTGCGTGGCCGAGCGGCCAATGCAGACTTCATCACGGAACAATCGCGGATATTTGGACGCGCCGCGCGGCCGCAATGCAAGCCCATCGGTTTCTCTGGGGAAGACCTAGTAGTAGGCGGAGTGCCTTTCCAGCGCTAAGTAGCTTTCACCGTGAGGATGGGATCCGTCCCGGTGCTCAGACAATAGTCGAACAGTTGAACCTCCTCTCCCGTGAATTCGTTGAAGACCCCTTCCCTGCCAAAGAATGGGCGTCGCAACCATTCCTGAGGAAGCTCCTGCTTTGATTGCGCCCGATCAAGCATCGCTTTTAGTTTTTCATTCTTCACGCGTGGATTCATGGCCTGGGGTAGGTCGGATATCTTCGAATCTCCGGTGACAAACGCTTGTCTCGACTTTGGGTGTGCAAAGAAAAACGCTGATTCCCGATCGGTCTGCTTGGAGTTGGTCTGCTCGGGCTCGGTCGCCACTTTCGCCAGAACGTAAGCATCCTCGCTTAATACGGGCGATGGACGGCTCGCGAAGTCCCAGCCGAAGACGACCAGTCTTGTGCCTCGAATGTCGGAACGTAAGGTGCTGTCGAACAGTAGACGCGACGGGTCGGAATGGTAGTCCACGAGCGAAACCCAGTTGATGCTCTCGCACGCCTTGCGCAGGGTTGTGATGCGGCTGAGGTGGTCCACAGAATCGACCGTCACGCCCGGCCAGAAGTTGGTCGGGAAGCCCTGGCAAAGCTTGAGTTTCCATCTCTTCCCATGCCGCTGGATGGAATCGGCGTGCGGGGTCAACGCCAGGAACGTATGCCAGTCTGCCTTTCTAAAAACCTCCAGGAGCTCATCGAACGCCCCCTCTGCGAGCCCCGGGTCGAACATATCCAACTTCCCGGCCACCAGGTACCGGGTGGGCTTGAGGTTCTTGCCCACGTCGTACAGGCGTTTGCGATGGAATCGCACCGTCTGATTGCCACCGGGAACTGTTGGCAGAAGCTCGAGGACGTCAAGACTCGCATCGCCCCAGGGGTGCAAATACTTTCGTCCGCCCCGAGGGCGCGAGGGATTCCTCGGGGTGGGCGAGCCGGACTTTGCAGCAGTCGTAAACTTCGGCCCGGCAGTCCGGGGAGCCGTAGCACGGATGCCGCAGTTCAGTCCGTCGGCACCGGCTCTCAAAGCGGTCGCCCTCCGTTGGCTCTCAACTATCGCCCTTCTCTCCTGCTGTTCGGATTTCAGCCGCTCTCTTACCTTCTCAGAGATCTCCTCGAGGGTGACCGTCCAGGTCCTCTCCGGGTGCTCTTTAATGAACTTCACCACCCGCGTTACCACCCGCTCACGCAATTCGTCCGCGCTGACATCCCGCTGAACGCGCTTACGATGGGACCTCTCTGCAAGCACCTCGCCGACGAGCCTCAGGGCATCGTCGAGAGTGTGAGGCCTATCCTGCTGTGTCCGATCTACAAGGGCAATGACAATATCCCTGTTTCGCTTCTCGGTGGGCTCAAGGTTGTAAGGTAAAAACGCCTCCCTGAGAAGATTACCCAGCGGCTCGGCAAACTCAGCTTCTGCGATCCAGTTGTCCGTGGATCTCGCATTGGAATTGCCATCGGCCCTCGCGATCTTCTCGCCCGGCCCGGCCTCTTCTCGCCAGACCGATCCGCAGCCATTCACGCGGTATTGATTGCGGTAGTCCCGGACTGCGAGCCCCCGTTCATAACGACCCGAATCCGCGACGCGCATTACACCGATCATTTTGTCGCGCGCGTGGGCGACACCTGCCAACGCACTAGCTTTGAAGGTCTGCTCCTCAATCTTTCGGAGTTCCCTGTTGAGGTTATCCAGGAAAGCATCATCCAATTTGCCCATGGTCGACTTCGCGGTCCTCCGCTGCCCCTGAGTGGGAGCAGGGTCTCCGTTCTCTATCGGCCAAACCGAACAAAAACTTAAGAGGCGCTGCTGCTTCGCAGTGAGGATATGCCTGCTTGAAGTCAGTAAGGCGGTCCGGCGGTCAGCAGCACAAAGCTCGACCGCCGGCCAGGTGGGGGGAAGTCTACGGCTTCTTTTGGGCCAGCTTGCGCACGCGGTCGGGACGACCATCAATGCGCAGCTCGCGAACGTCAGCGTGGAGGGCGCTGACCACCCGTTCGAGGACCGACCGGATCTGTTCGTCTCGATCTGCACCGCGGTAAGATCCGAACCGCTCTTCGAACATTCGGATGATGCCCATGGTGAACTCGTCGATGGCGATGCCGGCGCTCTCAACGGTGCCGGTGGAGCCGGAGGTCTGGGTGATACCGGTACTGCCGACGGTCGGGGAGGTCTGGGTGGTGCTGACGGCGGGGACGTTGGGGGCTTCCTGCCTGGCAGGCTCCATCTTGACCACCTTCGCACGCCCGGCCTTTGCCGCGGGAACGGTGTGGGCTTTCCGCGCGACAGGCGCCATCTTGAGCACCTTGGCGCGTGCGGCTTTCAAGGAGGCCTTGGCTTCATCGCGATTGGCCGGCGTGGGAGCCGTGGTGAGGGTCTCGACGAGCGACTGGTGCTTGCCAAGGACAGGGTCGATGCCCTCCTCGCGCATCACGTCTACAACGAACAGCGGCAACTGCTTCGAATTGCGCAGGTATTCGAGCAGACGGTAGAGGGTACGGGGGCTGCATCCGCGCTCGGCCGCGATCCTCTCCATCGCGGCAGTCGCGGTCTTCTTCGCCTTGAACAGAGCGTGGTAGCGGTCAAGCCGCTCCGTGAACTCGTAGAGGCTCTTGACGAAGACATCCATGGCAGCAATGAGGCTTTCACGCACCTCGTTTGCCCGTGCAGGATTCGTCACGCCGCCGTCGCGGCCTTCGATCTCCCGCAGGTCTGATGCGAAGTTTGCCAATTTGTCAAACTTCTTCGGGTCATTGTCGTCCATCACTTGCTCCTTGCATGCCTAGCCCTTCTGGGCGGCATGTTCTGTGCTGCCTCCCCTCGCGCGAGGCGCGAAGCTCCGGCATGCAAGGGCAGAGTAGGTCGCATGTAGGGCGCTTGTGAGGAGGCAGGAGCGCAGAAAATGAGGAACCGCCGAAGAAAGATTTTTCCACGGGCCCGCGCTTCGAAGACAGGAGACAGTCGGGATGGATGTGCCACGAGTGGCGCAAGCACGCTGGCCATTCGCAGCGCCGCTTCGTTGCGTCTGCTTCCGTGGGCCGGGCCGCCTCTGCCATCGCAGGCGTTCAGGAGACCTGTCACATCAACAGGCGATCCATTCAGCTCGAGTTCGCAGTCTCGAAGGGAACTTTGGCGTGATGCCGGAGTCACCAGGATGGACACGGCGCGACATGGGTGAACTGCACGAGCGATTTCCATCCGCTGAGGCCAGCCCGCTCGACTCAAGACGATGGAACGCCGCTGCCCATCTCCTTCATTCGGCCACTGAGAGCCGATAACCGCGATAAGAGGTTCACCGGCCGCGCGACCGCGGTGATCTGATCGCATCGGCAGGGCGGCGGATTCGCGGCGCAGCACCTATATATAGCGTCGAATCCCGGAGCCAGGATCGCTTATGGCAGCCCTCATGATGCCGATAAGTGATGTATGGGCCTCAATCGGATGCTGCTCAATCCTGCCTTACCGATCCGTGCAGGTTTCGGCCCGTGCTCTCGAGCCATGTTTGCAGCGCCCCTGGTTCCCGGACTGCGGGGTGCTTTGAAGTGAGCGACGCTGAGGAAGCGAAGACGAGTTCCATCCCGGACCTGCTGGGATTCACTAACCTGATCCAATCGCCTGACCTCATTCGGGCCTACGAGAGCCTGATCCTCGTCTCCGGAGGTCCTGCAGACGGACGCTGTCTGCTCTACGTGACGAAAGCCCTGGCACGCGGCTTCGCGGGGAGAAGGCTTTGGCCGCGACAATCGCCCCTTTGGGGCTGGCAAGCCCTTGCCGACCTGGTGAATGCGAACGCATCCACCCTTGAGCAGCAACATCCTCATCTGAAACCACCCCCGAGACTCAGATCCGATAAGCGACAAGGCCAAAAAGTACCGGTCAATCCGATGTACGACTACATCGACAAGCACCCGCTTTGGGCCATGCTCTGCGCCACTCACGAAGATTCAAACCTAAGAACCGATTACGCACTGCTCCAGATGCACATCCTCTATGCCCGGTGGCGTGAGGCAGGGCATAAGGCAACGACGCAGGACCGAACGATCATTGAGATTTTGAGCACTGCCGGAGGCGATGGCAACATGCGACTTGCAATCGAGCTTGGCAAAGCGGTTCGCAGCCTGTCGACCAACCGCTTCTGGGCTCTGCTCGCAGCGATGCAGCCATCCAAAAGTCCTCCATTGTTTCGCGACCACCTGATGAACTGGAGCGAGGACTTAGGGAGCGAGGCAAAGTCCATCTTCCACGTGATCTTCCAGCATGTCGTCAAGGAGCGGGATGGTCGTTCCGGTGGGCAGCGCAGCACGGACAGCGAACGACCCACGAAGGTCCGCCGGCCGAGCTACCCCGAGTTCATCGAATACAACGGCGACCAGATCGGAATCCTCCTCGAAGAGCGCGGCGAGCATGAGCTCAGCAGTAAGTCTGTCTACCAGTTGTCGATTCCGCAGCCTCTTCATCCTTCCGATGATGCGGAGACCCGGAAGAAGGAAGATTATGAATTTCAATCTCCCCTGGAGGCGGCCAGAAAGCTCGGCGTCCATCCCGCCGAACTCGGCACCGAGGCCAAGGTACAGTCGGAAGTTCCCGCCGCGAAGAGCCGCGGGCAAGCCAGGCACCTCGCGCGGGCCCGGGGCAGGTCGACGGAGATTGACAGAAGGCTGATGCCGTGGAGTTCGGACCAGCTCTCGTTCGGCGAACTGCGGAGAACGATTCTTCCGACGCTCGAGGCGTGCCTTCAAAGCTCCGACCCTGCGGTTCTGAGGCCGGCCACGCTGGTGGCCATCTCCATCGAATCGGGCCGGCAGATGAAGGATGTCGTCGAACTGGGGATCGAACAGGAGCGCAGGGTTGATGTCTTTAGCTACAAACGTCCCGACCCCAAAACCGGCGGTTGTGGGATCTGGGCCTGGGATGCGATCGGCCCGGACTATGAATCTGATTTTGATGTGCCCCACGGCATGGCGATGGAGCTTGCGCCGGTTCTCCGTTACCCTGCATCGGGCCTGGTCACGAAGCTTATCGAAGGGTACCGCCGGGTGGCGAAGTTCCGGACGGTGCCGTTCGACCGCGATCGCGATCATGCTGCCGAAGCGGTCAGCTGGATGAAACAACAACGCGGCTGGGAGAACATCACGCCGGCCAGGCTTGCGCGGCTGAGGTGGCAGGCCCTGCACGAGGCGACCGCGGGCGAGCTGGCGAGCGCGTGCCTGATTCTGGGGCGGCGCGCGCACCAGGCCTCGGTCGAGATACACTACGCCGTCCTCGAAGTCGCGGAGGCTCGCGAGAAGTTCGATGACGCTTCAGAGATTTTGTGGGGCAAGCACGCCGTGAAGTCGGGCCTGCTCCCGCCGGCGGACGCGGCATTCGTGGGAGCCCGAGCTGTTCCGAAGGTCTCGTTGGTGCAGCAGACCGTCGCACGGCTGCAGGCTGCCAGCAGGGAATTTTTTCGAATCGCGCCGAGCAGATTCGATCCCCAGCTGCATGGCAATTTGCTCAATAGCGCCGTGCTCTACGCGGTCTGGCATCAATTCTTTTGCTTCGCGACGCGTGCTATCAGGGATGCCTATCAGGAGCGCGCGCTGTTCGCCGAGACCAGCCAGGTTGCGATCCTGAGCGACAAGGATTTCGACGACCATCACAAGACACGGCTGATTTGGGCTGACAAACGTCTGCTCAAGCACATGAGCTCGATCGAAAGCCGCCTCCAGGCGATTCGCGCGCGTCTGAGCAGCCACAGATTTCCGAAAGACTCGGCTCTTTTCTTCCTGGACGACGGCACCCGGGCGCTGCGCATCACCCCGAAGACCGTGGCCGATCAACTCGGGGAGGAGTTTCCGTTCGAGGTCAATGCGCCCCGCAAGCTGATGCGGTTTCTGGTGCGCAAGGCCGGGCTGTCGCACGAGGATGCGGAGGTCTACATGGGCCACTGGTGGAACGCGCGCGAGCCGTGGTCGCCCTTCTCAAGCTTCGACTGGCCGCGCTACCTGGCGCGCCTGAGCGCGGTGGTCCCCGCCATCCTCGAAGGCCTGGGATTCACCTGGATCCCCGAAGGACGATGACGATGCCCTCCCACGAGCAGCGCATCGAGAAGCTTCTCGCGTCCAGCAAGCTGCCGGCCGCGGCCCGCCTGTTGAAGAAGGCTGCCTCTCCACTCGAAGATCACGAGATCGAGCAGCTGGAAGATCTGGTGCTGGGTGCCGAGTCGGGGCCGGCCCGCCTGGATCGCCTCATCGATGTCCTGCACGAAAAGATCGGCGAAGCTTACGAAAGCCTCCGCGGCAAACTCGCCCGGCGTGTCGTCTATCGCCCTCCACGCTACGAGAACGTTCTCGCGGCCGGCTTTGCCGAGCCCGAACAGGTCTGCCGCGCAGCAAGGAGGTGGCTCGATGCCATTCATGCGGAGCAGACCGGGGAGCCGGCGCGCCTGCTGGGGGAGCTTGTCGTCGGTCTGATCCTTGAGTTTCATATCCTCGATGAAGACGCCATTCCCGCTCTGGTGAAGTCTCTGGGCAAGAGAAGGCGAATCGTCCTCAAGCAGTGGATCGGCGCGGTTCCGATCGAAGTCATGAACACCAGCGGGACGGATCGGGTCGAGCGCCTCCTGGTTCTGAAAGGTTCGGCAGCGGACCTCCTGAGGACCCTCGCTGAGGATCGGGCGCGGAATTACCTCGAGAAACTTGCCGAGGACCTGGCCGACAACCCCTGCGCGGCCGTGCGGGCAATCGAAGCCCTCGAGGTTCTCTCCGGGAAGGAAAAGCTTAAATTCCGGATCAAGCCTCTGATCGAGGCCGCGCGCCAGTTGGCGATTCTGAAGCTGCGCACTTCTGTTCTCGGCGTGCGCACGGGCCTGGTCCGCTCGCACGCTCTGAATATCACCACCATGCAACGTATCACCAGATCCTCCCCTCCCATCGTCGCATTCACACGGCCGCGACTTCTGGAAGATGGCAAGGAGCCCGCAGCGGAGGTCGAGATCGACGAAGAAGAATTTCGAGCGTGGCCGTGGATGGAGGAGCTTCGCAACTTGGTCAAGGCGGACGGCTACGACAAGCCCGGTCTCCAGAGACTCAAGGAAGGCGGCGACTTCTGCGGCAAGACCCTGGCCGGCTACGCCCTCTTTCTCACCGGCAAAAAAGGATTCGAAGCATCGACGGTCCACAAGTACGTATTCCTGATGGCGAACCGCCTGATGCTGAAGGTTGCCGGCGAGGACGAGGTGCGCGCGAGGGAAGCCTGGGAGAAGCTGCTCGGCGATCAGATCGCCTGGGACAATCTGATCGAAGAGGTGCTCGACGACGACGCGTACTATCATCGCCGGCTTTACTCGGGGCGCGCCCGCGCCGTGGGGAACGGTTCTTCCAAAGTCCGGGCGGCTGCCGACAAGGTAGCGGAGGGCCCGGCGGATGATGGGACCCGTGACAAAATTGCCGAGGCCGTGAGCAGCGCCGGCACTGAGGAGAACGCAAGGGAAGTCGAGCCCTCGCAGGCGGATCCCGACCGCGATGCGGCCGGCTATTCGCGCGCCCTGCTGAAGGCACTCGGCAGCTTCGTCGAGTTTTTGAATCGTGGCAAGCAGGCTTCGGAAGAATTGAAGGCCAAGCTTCCGCCCGCCGGCATGATCAGGGTCGATGCCACGATGATCACGGTCGACGAGTTCCGGCGAGCGCTCGACTGGTTTGAAGGCCCGAACGTCAATCAGTCCCAGGTGCATCTCAGGAAGGCTGCACGCGTGGCGCTGATCCTGGCATTTCGCTGCGGGCTGCGCCGGGCCGAGATCGCGTATCTGCGTGTCCGCGATTTCGACCGGTTGGGGAATGACGAGAAGATAGAAACCGCCGACCTCCGTCTGCGTGTCCGGCCGTGGCTGCTGCGCCAGCTCAAGACCGCCAACGCCGTTCGCGATCTGCCGCTCGGTGTTCTGGTGCCTGCGGAGGAGTTGCGGGAAGTGCTCAGCTGGGTGGAAGGCGTGCGGGCGAAAAACGAAGACGGCCTGGTGTTTCATGCGATTGGCGCAAAGACGAAATCCGATTACGCCAAGCCCATGGGCTTCGACACGGTAGTGGAGGCGCTGACCGACGCATTCACGAAGAAGGTCAAGGGCCGGCCGCCGGTGGTGCCCGGCTGGCACATGCATCAGTGCCGCCACGCCTTCGCGAATATCACGCTGCTGCGGCTATGGCCAGAGCTACATGAGTTTGCGCGCCAGGTCTTCCGCTACCACCCGCAGACGCTGGCATGGATCGCCGGAAAGGAAACCGATCCGGAACAGAGCCGGCCACATTTGTCAGAGCCCGATCAGTGGGGGCCAGATCGGTTTCGGCGCGACCTGTTCCGGGCGGGGATACGCGGCAGCGACCTGCAGGCGATTGCTTTGCTGATGGGGCATGGAGCGTCGGCGACGACGGCGGAGCACTATCTGCACGTGCTCGACTGGTACGTGCCGGCGAATCTGGCGGCTGGGGGTAATTCTGAGGTCCGGGAACTGAACATTTCCCGACCCCAGGACGACAAGAATGTCGCCAGCGCCCTGGCCGCCCTGTTCGGTCAGAGACCGGCGCCGGCTGCCGAAGGCCCTCCCGCCAGCTGACCGCGGAAGTAGCGCTTCACGACGGCGATCGTGCGATGGCCGGTCACTTCCATGACGGCCAGCGGGCTCATGCCCTGCTGGCTCGCTTCGGTCACCAGGCCGGACCGCAGGGAGTGCCCGGCGATTTCTGAAAGATCGATCGCCAGGTTTGCTCTCGCCGCGGCGCGCTTGAGGATGCGCGCGATCGAGTCGGGATTGAGGCCCCCACCCACGCGCCCGTGACGGTCTACGCTGCGCAGCAGAGAGCCCTCCCGCAGGCCGCTCGCAGAAACCCAATTCCGGATCGCGGTCACCGGGCAGCTCTCCTCGGTCGAGCCGCGCGTTAGCGTGACGGTGCGGCCTTCGGACTCCTGGTCCGTCTTCGAGCGCGGGATATAAATGGTCACCGAGTCGGGAATACTGACCGAGTCGGGTTCGAACGTGAGGTGCCGCAGTTCGATGGCGGCCAGCTCCGAGCGTCGAAAGCCGCCGCCATAGCCGACGAGCAGCAGAGCCCGGTCCCGGCTGCCGAGCAGGCTGTCGGGGCAGGCGCGGACCATAGCGCGAATCGCGGAGGCTGTCAGCGGCGACTTTACTTCCGGAGCAATTCCCAGGGTGCGGCGGATGCCCTTCCAGGTCTCCTGCACGGCGAAGCTCCTCAATGCCTCTGTGCCAAATCCTGCGCGCTTTGTTGCGTCGGCGATCGCGGCCAGTCTCCGGGCGATGGTTGCCGGACGCAGCCGGGTGGAAAGCTCGGCCAGGTACAGCGCGACCACCGGCGCCGACGGAGGCATCGGATTGAGCCCGTGGGTCTGGCAAAAGACTTCGTAGTCGGCCACATCGCGCGCATAGCCCGCGCGCGTCACGCTGCTGCGGGCATTCTCCATCAGCGTGCGCGCTCTCTCGACGAGCAGCTCCAGTGCGTCGTTCGAATCCGAGATGCAAAGTTCCTTGTTAGTCATCGATGGGCTCCTTTCCGAGACCGCCACGATGGGAAGCGCTCCGGACCGCGGAATGGTCACCGGAGAACGATTGTCCCCGCAGGGGCATTCGTCGAGGGGAGATCAAGGGAGCGAAACCGCTCTGCCTGCTCTGCGAATGTGCGTTCGCGCGGAACCGGATGGGCACAGCGCGAGGTGCGATGTGCTGGAAAAATCTTTCCGGCGATTTTGCGCTGCTGACAATTGGGCGGGAGGCGGGCCCTGATTAAGGTCATCATGCGGCACAAAAAACGTGCCTCAGAAAGGGCCTTATGACCGTACTCATCCTGAATCTGCAGCAGCTGTTCCTTACACGCAAACAGGCGGCCGAGATGCTGGGCATCCGCGTCCGCAAGCTCAACCAGCTCGCTGAGCGCGGCGACCTCGAACTCCGTCGCACTGCAACCGAGGAGGATGCCAATGATCACGACGCTTAGAATTCCCTCTCCTCTGCCCACGCCAATCCAGCGCCTGCACCTCCTCAAGCTGATGCCGCCGGTAACCCCACAGGAACTGTACTGTGGGATCGTCCGCCGGCGCGAAGGTGATTCTGCCGTCTGCGCAGTGGTCCACTCCTACAGAACCGCTCACCTGTACGCAGCGGCATTCCCGGCGCTCTTGCCTCTGCTGCTCGCCGAGGTGTGCCGCGACCTGCAGATGCCGGAGGTGGCGTGGGCCGACATCGTGTACACATCGCCCGACGGCGCGCGGCCTCAGCTGCTGGTGCGCACCACGCGTCTCGGCAGCGCCGCCGCCGAGGTCGTCTGGCAAGACCGCGACCAGCGCTACGCCCGGTCGTGGGAGAGCCGGGTGTGGCCGATCGTGCGCCTGCTCGACCGCATCAAGTCAGACCGCACTGTGCTGGACACGCCGGATGCGGGCCTCTCGGAGGACGGCTCAGCGGCGCCGCCTCCAGCAGAAGGGGGCCGGGGGTGAACGGTAAAGTTGACCTGAGCTCGAGAGGCCGTTCCTCCAAGGAGGGACGGCCCAGCAACCTGGCATTGTACCGGCCGTGCTGGTGCCCCGAGGCAAGCATCACGACCCTCAAGGACGCTCCGCTGGACTGCGCTGAATGGTTCCAATCATACGGCGGTTACATCTTCCGGACCTTCAGCACCGGCGAAGACACCGGCCTCTTCGACATTTCGGAGACCATGCGCGCCTACATTCGCGGCCGTCTGGAGCAGAGCCAGATCAGACCTCGTAAACCGGAGGACGCCAACGGTGCCGAAGACATTCAAGCCAGGTCAGAGGACGACGCGAGCATTTGCCCCCATGCCCGGCTGGCGCGCTGGTTTGAGCCGCCTGAAAATCCCTCCCTGAAGCTTGCCGTCCCGCCGCTGCACCTGTCGAGCGATGCGTGGGACCACGCCGTCTCGCTGGCGCAAAAGCTCATGTCCGTCGCCCAGCACAAGCCGTACCTCGTGCGCAGCGTTGTGCTCGGATACTGCTATGCCGCCACCACGCATCGTCACGTCGTCATTACCGGCGCACAGGATGCGGAGTACGGCAACATGCTCTTCAAGCTGGTCGAGGAACTTCACGTCGAGGGGCTTGCTATTCGCTACGTGGGATATCGGGCCGGGACCCGGCAGACCGACGTGGCCGCTCTAGTCGAGGCATTCGGCCTTCCTGCGGCGCCGCATGATTATGAGACCGCCAACAACCTCGGCAGCCCGGCCCGCCTCAATCACATCGGGATTCGGGTGTGCTGGGGAGATTCGCACCGCGCCAGCCCTGAATGGCACCAGGTTGCGGTCCTTGCCGCGGTGACCGAGCTGTGGCGCTGCGTCAGCCCTAAGAATGGGTTCCAGACGATCCCGTAGTGCGTAGTGAGAGCCTCGATGAGAAGCAGATTGCAGATTCCGCACCAAACCCGTTTTGTTGCGCTTGTGTGTGCTTAGGTGCGCTTGGCTGCTCCAGCGAGCAGCCTTGCGTAGCAAACCGCGGGTACTGTTTGGTTGAGTTTCTGGAGGTTGGAATCGCGAGCAGATCCTGGGAATCACCTGCCGGTCGGCGATGAACCAGCCTCAGCTAACCTTCGTTTCCTCTCGCTGGATTTACGGCAAGTGCCAAGGCACTTCCACAGATGCGCCGAAGCAGATGTCAACGGGAGCCTTCTTGGCGGCTGTGCGCCGGCGCGCCGATAAGATTCACGCAATACAGCCCGGAGAAGCGCGTGCGCGAAGACGTAACCATCACGAGCTTCCACCTGCCGGAGTACGCGATCGGCGACAGAATCATTCTTCCTGGCGAGATATGATTCTTGGGGGCCACGCGAGAACTCGGCGGCGGGCTTTGTAAACATATGCCCCAAAAAGCGCGCAGTGAGCAAGCTGGATCCTCGTCGCTTCGGCTGGTCATTGCCGTGTCCGCCCGAACTCAGCAGCGTTGTGCGCCTTCTTGAGCTGGTCCCTCGCGGCGGGGCTCGCGAGCAACGAACCGAACCGGCTCGATGGATCTCAGGGGAGATGGCGCACCACGAGGCGGATTTGCCCGTCGATACAATTCGCGAATGCGCCATCCCCGGATGACGTCTGGGCTTTCTCTGGGAATCTGCCGAAAATCCGAATGATCGCCAACGCTGACAATGTCATCTTCTCATTGTCCGTGGTTGAGCAACCGGCCCACCACATCTATGAGTCGTCCTGCCCCGCCCGGAAGGAGTTGAGCCAAAAGGGGCAGCAGTGGCAGTGCCAGCGTCTCGATCAGCTTTCCGTAGAAGCTCTTCTCCAGCTTGTTCGGATCGCTGTTTAGAATACGCGAGAGCACCGGTTCCTTATCCATCTGGCTATAGACGACTGTAACGGTGATTGCCATAGCAACGAAGATTGCAAAGCCGGCCGTCAACAGAGTCTGCAGCGGCTGAAAAGGATAAATCGCCACGCTAAGCATGAGAACAAAGAAAATCGAGACGAACGAAAAAGCCAACCCGCGTAGCCTCACAATAGTGGTTTGAATGAATGCGACGTAGATCAGGCAAAGAAAGCGCTCGATGCACTGCTCTTCGGCCGGAAGCGACACGACCTGCTCCTCCTCCTCCTTGAATCGGTCTTTGCTCGCATTGCCGCAATCAACCAAGGGAACCGCATGGGTCTTATGCTGCTTGCTCTCCGGCAATTGGCAGAAGCGCAGGTAACGCCGGGCCAGCACCGAGCCCGCGGTTGAGAAGGCTAAAAAGATGCCGTCCATGTCCGCGCCGTATTTTGTGGGATTGGATTTGATCTGCAACCTCATATAGTCTTCGCGGATGGCTCGAAGTGTTTTGATCGCTTCACCAAAGGCTATGTCCTCTGGCTGTTGCCCGGCGAACAACTCAGGATGTTCCTTGGCCAGATGCTCAAGACACGCGTATTGGGCGGCAAGCAGATTGCGCCGGTCCTGAAACGACCCGCCGCTGAACTGCCACAGACTGTTCCAACTGAACTCGCGCAGAGGTACGAAGCTGCGCCGAAAATGCTCGCGGTCCAGCGCCTCCAGTAGCTCCCGCAGCTCCGCCCAAAGCCATGCGAACTGCAGCAGATCGATATAGAAGCAGACAAGGATGACCAACCCCATGGCTTTGACGTCGTGCGTCCATCCCATGTCTTCGAGCGTGGTCAGGTACCGCAGCGACGGCCACAGCAGGCCAATGACAAGAGTGGCCAGGAAACAGATAAGAACGACCATCCAATACCAAAGGGCGCCCCGCGTTGGCAGTGGGTATCCGGCGAAACAAATCTGCTCACCGCGATGATGCGAGATTCGCTGGTTTGTTCCGAAATCTGGCAATATCCAAGTCTGGCGCAAGACCCCAAACCCCGCAGCCGCAAAATAGGCCCAGATCACAAGGGCAAGCACCAACAAAAGCGCCGTGGGCACAAGCGACAGACCCGATTCCCAGTACATCTCCCGATAGATATTCAGGATCTCGCCAATCGAAAAGGTATGCCTCTGTTGCCAAGCGTGAAATGAGAGAGCGGAGCCTGTGATGATGAGGGCGGGGACGCAACCCCAACCGAGCGCCAGCCAGCGCCATTCCTTTTCGAAGATATGTGACGCCTTCGGAGGAGGCTCTACATGCGTTCGCCCATCAATTGCCTGAGCCGTCGCCTTTGCCTCCTTGCTCTTCTTCGATTTTGAGGTGCGGATTGCCTCGAGCTCGATCTTGAATCCCACAACCGCCGCCGGAAGCCACGCGACCCCTACCGCCCACCACAACGCCTGCACGAAGTCCCGTCGATAACCCACCTGAAGCGCGGAGTCTGGAAAGCGGTGTGCCCAGGCCAGCACCAAAAAGCCAAGGCCGGAAGCAAAGGACGGAACTGCTACGGCAAACAGCCAGTAGCGCCAATCCGAAGTGGGCTGAAGGTAAGCAAACTTCCGCCGCAGCACGGGATTGGCATAGAGCATGGCCAACACGAAGACCAGATTCAGACTCAACAGAAACCACTCCAGGACCTTCCACAAGTGCCCCGTCGTTAGCAACTGGGTCTGAGCCGGTTTCGAATACTCCGGCAGCTTCACACCAAAGTGCTGCCCGAACAGGAAGGGCATCGCAAGGCCGAATCGATTCTCCTCGGGCGATCGTTCTCCCGATGATTGCCCGATAGATGAAGTCCTGGTGCTTGCTCTGGGCGCGGAGGTGGGGCCGAGACTCTGTTGAGTCGGTTTTGGTGCGATCGATGGTGAGATGAAGCTGCCTGCATCTTCCCACACAGGCCATGTAGCATCGCCTCCCAGTCCGGATAGGTACATGGGGGGAGCAATCATCAATTCTGGATGCGCTGAGGAATCTCCCCATGGCGGCGCGGAATACTCCGGCGGAGCCGCATATTGAGCATGTCCCTCAACGTCCTGCGGCCAATCCAATAGATCCAGGGCTGCGATGTAGTTGCCATGGGAGTAATCGTCGGGAAAAATGCGGGCCACGGGCAGCGGGTGCGGCACGGAGCATCCATCCGCCGGACATGGCAGCGTCCATTGGTAGACGCGGCTCAGCATCGGGAAATCGCTGATCATCAGGTCCCCGCGAAATTGGGCTGTGGAACCCCGCATGAACAGCCGGGTCGCACCCAATATGACTACACGGACACCATCATCATTGGCGTGGAGGAATCGGGCGAGAAAATACCGGTCTTCTTCATTAGTTGCCACGACGATGACAGCCGCAATGCCGTGCGAGCGAAGAAAGTTACTGATGCCAAACAGCACCGATTCCTTAGCAGCGACCGTCCCAGGGCCGCCGTATTCATGAACGGTATCGCCTTCTTTGTCGGCATCTTCGTTCAGGTGCAGATAGCGCCGGATCTCCGTGCTCGGAGCGCTTCTCTCCAGCACCCCCTGTTCTTCATAACTGGCCCTGAGCGTGGAGATATCGCGCGGAAATGACATTATGGCCGCCTGCGGCGCGGGTATCCTGAGCTTCCCATTCAGATAAGACTGTTTCGGGCAAAGTTTGGAGTCGTCGAAGCCATTTCCGCCGAACAGCGACTCATCTTCGGCGAGGATACCAATCCGCGAGTGATCGATCCCCATGGCGCACAGCCGGGTGACGGCAATACCGATCCAGTACTCATAAGGATGATTGGCGCTACCCAGATCGAATGCGAAAGCGGGCATCCGCGCCTGCAACTCCAGCAATTCCCGGTCTGCAGCCTCTTCTCCCGTAAAGCCGCCGCTGCGAATGAGAACACGAAGCTGGCTTGGTTTGCCGCCGTCCTGCGCTTCGGCCAGCGCCGCAACCATCGGTGTAAGCGACGCCAGGGAGCCGGTGAAGTTCGGTCCCAGGATTCGGATCTCGTGGTGAAGCGAATACGGGAAGCCCTTCATGATCTCCACCGCGTGGCGCACCTGGACGCTATCGATACCCGCGGTCGGCTTTTCCGCGAACAGAAACACGATCAGTCCCGCGCTTCGATCTCCAGTGTTCATCGGATTCTGCCGGAACAGCAGAATGCCTGGATACTCGTGCTCAGCGGCTCGAATACGTGCGGCCAGAACAGTGTCAGTAAGCCGATCGTAAACCTGCGAGTTCTGCCACGGAATCCACGAGCTGTCGAAAAGGTAACCGGAGTCCTGAATGGCATCCTGAATGGCAGCCAGATTGTGGTCGAAGGCCGCCGCAAGGTGGGTCTCGACCGGATCGGGCACTGTCGCGAACAGAACGTCTAAGTGGGATGCGCTCCGATCGTCATGCTGCAGCCCAACGTCATTCAGGAATCCGTGGATAAAGGAAGCTGCGTCGCGCGAGGCGGCGGCCGATGGGTCCTGCAGCTTGCTTTGTAGGTCATTTTGTTGCCTCAGTTCGCTTCTGTTGCCAGAAAGAGCGGTTGCTGTACGAGGGCTCACGTTGGCCGAAGGAGGCGACGACACGAGAAAACTGGCCGCGATCAGAGCGGCAAACAGCAGCGACATGCGGTTCACTGGGACACCCCTCTCACATCGGGAGTTGAAGCCGCAACATCTGGGAATGAATGTTTGCCATCGTTGGACAAGGAACAACTAGGCGCAATAAAACAGTTCATCTGAATCGTTCGGGCGAGCTTCGGGTCGGCTCCGCCCCGAGTTATTCCTGCAAACACCCTGCGGGTGCACGCCTCACGAACCCTATTTTCTGAACCACACCGCCCAAACCAGAAGCACGGCCAGTGCGGCGATCCCGACGAGCCACAGATGCAGAGCGTTGATCGGCCATCCTATGACGGGCAGCAGAATCACGGCCGCCATAAGCGTGAGGCAAAACACCACGATTGCCGTGTTCAAGACGATGCTCAGAGTTGGTTGCAGCCGCCGCATTCGAGCAAACCGGTACACGATCGGCGCCAACAGGCGAAAAGGTACCTTGTAAAACCAGCGACCGGCGAGCTTCTGGCTCTTTTCCTGGTTGGAGATGGATGTCAGTAACCCCTTGCCCAGCCGGATAGTGGCCAGCGCGCCCAGTTCCTGAAGGACGGGTTCCGGGATCTCATCGACAAATGCGCCGAATGGTCGCGCCCCGGGTGGAACCGGCGAACACGGCACATTCGCAATCGCCTGGGCGGCTAGCTGCACAATGACTTCGTCTGGCTTCTTCTTTGCGCGGAACCACGCCAGTTTATCGCTATCGTAGGGGCGGGTTGCTGGAGTCATGACTCTGTACTGGCCCCACTCGTGCTCCTGTTCGATGGAGCATGCAACCACTCGCAGATATTCCTCGCAATAGATTTCCTTCTGCGCGGCCTCGACGATTGCGTCTACGAGCGAGTCCCACGCGCCCGCCGGCGGACTACCGGCGGTGGCAAGGTAGGCACCGATCTGGGCGATAAGGGCGTTCACCTTATCCGGCGTCAGACTGGGGAAGGCGCGCTGAATATCATCGGGCGCGGGTGTTCGCGCGCGGCCGTTTTCAACAACTGCGGCAAGCCTCTCCTTCGTCAGCAGGCATTCCACCAGCAGGCACGCGGCATCGAGGCGTCCCACCATGATGTCGTTGGCGCGCCATCCTTTTTTGAAGAATCCACCGAATGCGTGCAGGGCTATGCCGCGGACCTTATTTTCTACGGAGCCGCGGCTCAGGCCGCGTTGCGCATCGAGAGGACTGAAGCGCACCACGCGGATCAGATCCGTGGACATGAAGTCTGAGCCGAACTGAATGGGAAACAGTTGGCGGTCGATCTCGAAGAACCGGCAGAACTCGTTGCACAGCAGCCGGGCGTGCGCCGCGGTCGCCTGGTCGCCGGAAGCAGCGAGACGCCCAATTGCGCTTTTCAGTGCGTCGTCAATCGCGTCCAGCAGATTGCGTTGCTCGTCGGAGGGGCTCCGGCCCTGAAACTTCTCGAGGGCTATGTAAAACATTTCGCGTGCTTCGGGTGTTGGATCGGTGGGAACTTCGATTGGAGAGCGCATAAGGACGTCGAGGTGCTTTTGAACCTCACCCCAAATCCGTTTGGAGATCTCGCCAAGGATTTGCTTCTGTTTCTGCTTGTTCTGAGTATCCAGGTCGGGATGGTCTTCACTGAGATGCTGCCAGCCGAAACTCTCCTTCGTCAGCCAGCGAATCATCGCCCATTGTGCAATCTCATAGAGTTTGAAGAAGTGATTGACGGTGTCCCATAAACTCGATGGAACCCCGATGTTGTTGTCCTTCACTCGCCGCATGAGCGACTTGGAAAGGTGTCCGGTGCGGCGCAATCGATAGAACACATCGTATTGTTGGAGGGTCTGATTCGATTCGCCGCGCCATTGATCGAAGCTTTGCACCAGGATTCGTCCCGAGCGGCGGAGGTCGATCGCCTGGGCGACGGCGGCTGCCGAATCGGGAGACTGACCGCGGGAAGCAACCTGCCTGGCGGGAAAATATGCTCTGCCATGTTCGTCGTTGAGGATGGCCTCGACCGCTGCGTCGCGAATCTGGATCAGCCGTGACGCGTAATAGGCTTTGACGTTGCAGGCTGTTTCTGCGCCGGCCAGTACGCCTGCGTTCTTCATGGTGTCCACATTGGCATCGGGGGCCTCGTCTAAGCCCTTGACGATTTCAGCGATCTGGCCCGCACGTTGATTGTGTGCTTCAATGGCCGCGAGGTCGCCGGCGATGCTCTGATAGCCGGGTATGGAGACCAGTGCGCCAACCGCAGCCTGTGCCATCGGCGGCGGAAGCGGCGCTTCGGGTGAAATGACAAATTGCTCCGGGTTGGGCTCAACGTAGATCAGGAATCTCTCCACCTCGCGGTTCGCTGTCCGCGTGGCAATCGCATCGATGGTGGAAGTGAACGGCTTGTTGTTCAGAATGCCGCCATCGAGGTAGACCGCGGGATTGCGCAGCTTGCCCCAGCGAATGAAGTTTTCCTCCTCAGTCCCCACCAGCACCGGCTCGAACGCCACTGGGAAGCAAGACGTCATCCGGCACAGCTTGGCCAGATCGCCGCTCGGCGCGTTCAGATCGTTCTTCCGCTCTCCGCGATACGAAAGCTTGAAAAGCGCGCGGTGATTCTTGATGTCGATGGCGTGGCCCAGATCGTCGTACACGGTGGAGATCGCGCCCTTGGCGTCGGTGCTGGTCACAAACAGGTCCAGCTCCCCCGGCTCCGGTGCCGTCTTGTCAGGCAGAAGCGTGTTCTGAAAACAGTTTTCCAGCCGCTGCTGATAATAGGCGCTGTTCAGTACCGATAAGGCGTCGGGATCGCTCTCGGTGCGCAGCAGGCGTTGGATATCGCCATCGTTGCGCCACAATTCCGCGGACTGCGCAAAGGCGCATTTATTCGCCAGCGCGTAAGCCAGCATTACGCCGTTCACGCCTCCGGCGGAGGTCCCACTGATGATGTCGACCACGATGTCGGAGTCGATCAGGGCACACAGCAAACCGTACACTCCGTCGCCACGTATGGCGCGGTGGAGTTCCTGGGCGATGCCGTTTTCGTAGACAGCCAGCGAAACTCCGCCATACAAGACCAATCCAAGTCTCACCTCGCGTTGATATTTCATACACGCTCCTGGTAATCGTGAGGCCGGCTCGGCATTCATTTCGAGACCAGCGGCTTGATCAGACTGGTTACATCGATTCCGAAACCGATTCGGTAATAATCGCGGTTTGGCTGCTTGAGTGGAAGCACGAAGACGGAAGGCGATGGAATGCTGACAGATCCGGAGCCCGTAGGTGGATTGGGGCCGGAAGCAATCGGGACAGAATTGAGAATCAGTGGAGAGAAAGTCTCGTTGCGAGAGAAACGTGTGGAAGCCGTGCCGAAGAAGTAGAGCCCGGTAGTGGCTATCGGAAGCAAAATGTCGTTGTTCAATACAAAATGGCGCAGGTAACCGCCGGTGATCGACTCATCCTGGCCGATGGCGATGTCGGCAATCAGGCGGCTGCAGCGGCCATCGTTCGCATGTCCTGTGGAACTGGGAGACCAGGTGGAGCACACACTGCTGGCGCCAGTGTGCCAGCGGTTGATGAGTCGAACTCCCGCCTGCCACTTGAGCAGGAAGCTGGTACGGTCCTCATGGCTGAAGGCGAGCGTTGTGATCTGCGTCCCGGGCTGACCGATGCTGCCTACCGTTGTTCCAGGGGCCGGCTGAACCACGCAACCAGGACTCGAACTCACTGTTGTGGTGCCGGTAACGTAATACCCCGGCGGCGGAAGGTATGGGTTGTACCCATATTTGTTCGGCTGTCCGGTAAGCGTCACGGGCGTTGTTGTGGAGGGCGGAGGGCTGGACGGCGGGGGATTCGTTGTGAAAGGGGCGCCGAAGCGCTTCTGCAACTGGTCGCACTCATTGGTGCCGTAGTTGGGAACCGTGTAAGCCAACGTGGGTGTGGAAGCATCCAGTGGCGTTGTGGCTCCAAAATCCACAATGGGGCCCCAGGTAAACATCGCGTTCTGCGGGTTCTTGGTTCCCGGCAGAAGAAAGTCGTGCTCGAAGCCGATGTTGTAGTCCACGGCAAAGACATTCTGGGGAAGCTGAGCGGTTGTGAAGCCGCTGGCGTTCGTGGCCGCTGTGGCAACGTTCAACGTGTTTGTGGCTGCGGGCGCCCCGAGAAAGCGCGATCGAAGCCAGATGCTGCCCCAGCGCATGTTCCATGGCGCGCGCACAAACAGGTCGAGAAATCCTTCCGTCTGGCTCGATTGCGAGCTGAGATCGGCCTGCTCCAGGCCGCCCAGCAGCGTCCAGATGAAGTCGCAATCGTTGAAGTCGTACTGGCACACGCCGTCATACGAGCTGGGCTGCATGGGAACGATGGAGGCGGGGACCGGAGATCCTCCAGAGGGACTTACGGTCTGCGTCACGGCAATGTAATCGCCTGAGCGCCGCGGGAGACTCAGAGTCGCGCTGAACGTTCCATCCGGATTCACCGGAACGCTTATGAGACTGAGCGCCGCAGGAGCGGTACAGTCCATTTTCTGATTGTTATGAGAGTAGGGATACCCATCGGCTGGTGGAAGTACGCACAGGCTCACCTGCCCGGCCTGCATCGTTCCCGTAGTGGGTTGCGCCGTCCCGGTCACAACCAGGTTGCCGGCGGTATCGCGCTTGGTAGTTAAAATCCTCGGCTGAATAGGTTGTGTAACTGCCACGGCTTCGGCGAGACTGTTCGGTTCTGGCTTCGGGGCACCGGCTGCCGTCGGCGTAGCGACCTGGGTGATCCACACATAGCTGTCTTTGGCCAGGGGCTTGGCCAAAGTCGCCTGAAAATTCCCATTTCTATCCGTTTGGAAGTAGTTGGCGCCGGCGGGGGTGGGATTTGCCGGGCCAATCTGGTGGCTCGCGTCCTTCGTACAATCCAGATCCGCCGGAGCCGGCGCATTCGGACCGGCGCAGACGAAGATCTCCACGGTTCCGAAGTTTTTGTCATTCTCGGGCTGCCCCGTTCCGCTCAGAGTCGTGCCAGGTGCTGGGTTCGAAAGCTTCGGCACGATCGCCACAGGCGCTGTTGGCGCGACACCGCTAGCGGCCTGCGCTGGGGGTGCCGGCGCAATAGGCCCGGAAGCAGGAGCCGACGCTGGAGTCGGTGGCGCTGTCGGCTTCGCGGGAGTCACTGCGGGTGCTTCGGATTGACCAATGACTGGGCGTGCCGGGTCCCCCGCCGATACCACAGGGGCGGACGGTTGGGATACAGGCGCCGGAGCTGAAGTTCCTGCAACCGTCGGCGCTGCCTTGCGCTCTGCAGGTGCAGGTGACCCGGAATCTGCTTGTGTCGCAGGAGTGGGCCGGGCTTGGGGGGGCGGCGCGCCTAGATCCACATTCACCGGAGCCATTGTGATCGCCAGGCTGAACGTGTACCTTTGCGAGTGATTCTGGCGATCCTCTACTTCCAGGACGATATTGCTCACCTGCTGTGACTTCGCTGGCGCACGTCCACTTATCTGGAACGTGCCGCAATCGAACTTCAATCCGATCGGAAGGTGTACCATGCCGCAGTGCGCGAAAGGGTAGCCCAGCCCTGCAGGAATCGCCAGCTGGACGTTGTAGGCATCGCCGGGACGTGCCTGTGGCAGTGAAATCACTGTATCTGTAGCGAACACGGAACTTGCTGAAACGCTTACGAACAGAGCCAATATCTTCGATCCGGGCCATTTCAGGCGCATAGCTATCCTCTCCGTCGAAACGACGCAAAGCATGCCAGCGCTGTGCCTAAATCTGGGAAAGGAAGCTACTGCCTGACTCGACTGTTTTGGAGGAGATTAGCGAAGTGTAGCAGGGAAAAGGCGAACTCGCACCGAAAAAAATCGTGAGTCTACGAAAACACCCTCGTGAAGGGACACTGCCAGTGAAAACGGCAAAATGGCCTCAGGATGGGCCGCGTTATCCTTCGTTCCTGCCCAATACGCGCTCTTTCGGGACCTAAGAAACTGCTAGTCGATTACGAAGGTTGGCCCCTGACCACGAAGCACGCACCTGTGTCGCAACGAGGGCGGCAATCAGTCCCGCCGATAGAGGAAGGTTCCCGATGCCCCCTGCGGCACGCGGCGCCACCCTCGTGAGAGGCCCATTCGCCATTCCGAGCCAAACTCTTCCGCGGCGACATCACGCGGAGCGGTGCAACTGCGTGCCCAAGCGCAAGACTAGCCGGAGGGGTTCGGTTCAACGTTGAGAAGTCACAAACCGAGGTACCCGCCGTGGCAAAGGCCTTCGGCCTCCCTTCTGCGCCGGACGATTAAGAGACCGCCAATAACCTCGACAGGCCGGCCAGTTTGAATCACATTGGGATCCGGGTGTGCTGGGGAGATTCGCATCGCGCCAGCCCTGAATGGCATTAGGTTGCGGTGCTGGCCGCAGTGACCGAACTGTGGCGCTGCGTCAGCCCTAAGAATTGGTTCCAGACGATTCCGTAGTGTGCGGTGAGAGCCTCGATGAGAAGCAGGTTGCAGATTCCGCACCAAACCCGTTTTGTTGCACTTGGGTGTGCTTGCGTGCGCTTGGCTGCTCCATTGTGCAGCCTTACGTAGCAAACCGCAGGTACTGTTTGGTTGAATTTCTGGAGGTTGGAATGGCTCGGCGATGGGGTCGGAGCCAGGCAAGGGAAACGCAAGGGACAAAGACATAGGCCATCCTCCACGTGCGACGGGTTGTTGGTTTCTTGGGGGAGCAGTTCTGAAGGGTTGTGACGAGAATTTCTGGTGCGAGGCGATCGGGCCGGTGCCGACGTTCGCTGCCCGCGCAGGACCGGCTTGCCGGCTCAGTTCATGCGGGATTTGTCGCGCAATCCGTTCAGATAGGAAGACGGGAGCTCAAACTGTGCGATCTCCTCAATCTCTTCGAGACACGGCACGCGAACCCCGGGAGAGGCAAGCCGGGTGTGCAGCGAGTGAGGGACATAGGGCCGATACAACCCCGCGCCCACAGCTCGCGGCGAGTACACGCGCCACCCGTCGATCCAGAGGTAGTCGGAGCGTCCCACCGCTGCGCCACAGCGAACCAGGTCGAGGTAAACGTCGGGATCCACTGCGGAGGGCGGGACCTCAACGTAGCCGTGGCGCCTCATGTCGGCGATGGCGAGCAGACTGATCGCGGTTTCGAGCATAGTTCTCCTACTGCAGCCGATCTGCCGGCGGCGCTCCGGGTTCTCATGCGGGAAAAGATACTTCTGTCGCTACGCGCCTGGAGATAGTGCCCGACCTGCGAAGGCTGTGCCCTCTCCGCCTTCACGTCTGGACCGTTCAGTCGTCGTAGAAATCCAGCTCGTCGAGGTCTACTCCACGGGATCGGATGAACCAGGAGAAGAGCACGACGGGCCAGACGAAGAGGAGCGCGGGCGCAACCAGCAGGGCCAGGAAACGTGTTTCCGGATGCCACCGGAAAAAGAAACAATCCCGGCGCGGTGCGAACAGAAGGACCATCAACAGTCCGGTTGCGCAGGCCGTAAAGACGGCTATGGCCACGAGAGCGCGAGGATCGAGGTCCGCTAGTTGCATGGGTAGATATTCCACTCGATCTCGTCTTGCTCTGGGAGCATCTCCACGTCTGGATCCCCCAGGTCCGGGTCCAGATCCTCGGCGTTGACTTCGGGCGAGTCAAAGGAATCTTCATCCCAGAACACATCGGTGGAGCCTCCATTGCGCTCGATCACCCTGCCCACAATGCTCGCAGCCAGTTCAAGTTCAAAGGGACCACTCAAATCTCCTTCCTCCTCTCCTGAATTCGGGAGCTCCAGTTCGAAATCATCTATCGCTGCCATTCATCACGTCCTTTCGGGATTCGCAAATGAGTTGCCGATCCACTTCGTGATCGTGCCACGAAACCTCTACGCCCAGCGGCACACGTTACGAACGGAATGTTGCTGATCCTGCACATGCCCGGACATAACTCGACTCAAGCCGCGGGGGGAACCTGACGATTTCAGTTCCGCCGCGATCTGCGATCCCGCACCCGGACGAAAACCTCGTCGATCTCGAGATCCAGGGCCAGGGCGACGCGGAACACGATGGCGAGGTTGGTAAAGCGTCCGCCCTCCACTCGTGTCAGGACGGTTCTGTCCATCGACAGACGGCGGGCGAGTACCTCTTGCGAGAGGTGCCGTCGCATGCGCAGCCGGCGAATGAACGCTCCGATCGATCGCTGGATGAATCTCCGCTCGGGAAGCGCGCTCTGGCACCATGCCTGAGTTGGCTGGAACTTGTAGTAGGCTACGCCGAGAGGCTGGCCGCAGCGGCGGCAGGTCGTGCTGGCCACATGGTCGCCAGAGGAAGCCGCGTATTGACGCAGCTGACAGCACGGACAGGTGGCTGTCTCGCGGATCGAAAAAGACGGCTCAGTCGGGGGCATAGTTCTCCTCACGTAGGAAGGTCTGAATTGAAGGGAAGAAAGCAGGCGTTGTCGCGGGCGCGATGGAGCGATCCGGTTCTGCGAACGCGAGGCGTTGCGGAGCGGTTTGCAGTCCTGCGCCGACACCATCGCTGGGAACTGGATAGTTTGATGAAGCGAGTTGGAAGAAAGGCGTCCGAGAGGCAATCCACCCTTACGTCTGCCACTTGCTGATCCGCTCACTACAACCAGAGGCTGTGGAGGAAATGCCGGAGAGTTTGCGTCTTAGGAGGACCTTGCGCCGGTGCAGCAGCGGATCACCATGCGATGATGTTGGGTTGAGCTCGTCCGCGAGTGCGGTCTCAAGGAAAGGAAGATGCGATGACACATGACACCCTGGTGGCCGCCATCGATGCGGAGTTAGAACGGCTTCAGCAGGCACGGAAGCTGCTGACGTACGCCGAGCCGGCTCGGAAGGCATTTCGCGCGAAGAAGACAGCGGCTGGACGGAAGCGTCGCAAGTTGAGCGCAGAGGGCCGGGCGCGGATTGCGGAGGCGCAGCGCAAGCGCTGGGCGGAGAAGAAGAGCGCAAGGAAAAAGAACGACAAGGCGGCTTAGGGGGCAGAGCCTGACCTCTAAGAAGAGGTCATTTCCCGGGGTTAAAGAAGCCGCGATCTATCTTGCGTCGAGAAGTTTGTTCATCTCCTCCCGCCTGCTGAGATGGCATGACCAAGCGCGCAGAACGACCTGAAGACTGACGTCTGCTATTGCGAAGTCGCACCGACTAGATTAATTAGAGCTTTGCTTTTTAGTTCTCTATTCATTTGGAAGATGGTTTTGAACGGCACGCCGAACTGCTTGCAGACCGTGGGTATGCGCACGGGCTTCTTGTCGCCCTCCTGCGTGACGACAGCGCCATCATCGAACTTGGCCCGCGCGATCAGCCAAAGGTCAGCGCCGCGCGTGAACTCTGCCGTTTTGGTTGGCCCGAAGGTGTCGTAAGAAAACTGGCAAAGGTTTCCAACGAGTTCCTGGCACTCTTTCGAGTCGGGTGCACAGAAGTGGGCAAACAGCGTGCTGGTGTCGATCTCTTGAGGTTCCAGGCGAGGGGGCCGCTCCTTCTGTTTGCACGCATGCACATCGCGTAGAAAAGCGCGCAGTCTTCTCGATTCAGTTGTTTGCGTCGCTATTCGCCAAGCGCATTAGACGACATGGCTGGCGGAACTTCTCTACATCGCGCACCACTTCCGAACGCCTAAACTTATAGGTGTGCCTTTGCGTGCCGGACAGCAGGTAAGCGGTAAGCTTGCCTTCGCGCGCCATGCGCATGACATTGCGGCGCGATTCATTGAGTAGGGCTGCGATTTCATCGGCATCGACAAAAGGTTCCAATTCTGTATTCATCTGTTCTTCACCTTCAAAAACCAAAACTGTTAGCCGAGAGTGGGGCGACGTTGGTGTCGCACTCATTTTCGGTTTAGCGAGGAACTGCTCGAAAGGATATCCCTGATGGCGAAAAGCTGTACTGCAGCCGTCTACGTTCCGATGCGCCTCGGCTAATGACGGCCTATGAGTTCGGGCATGCCTTCTGGATCCCCGGTGATCCCATTGAAGCTCTGAAGGCTGTTTTCATCGTGTTCCGGCCGCAAGAGCCGGTTCGTGAGGGGTTGCGTCGGCTGGGCACGGGGTGAATTTTTCCAACCCGTTATCCAACCCGTGATCGCTGGCGGAGCCGCGTTTTTTAAAGAACTTAGCTGCACTTAGGTGTGCTTTAGAGTTTATGCAAGTCTTTATTATTCAATAACTTTTTCCCTTGACACGGAAGAGGTCGCTGGTTCGAATCCAGTCGTGCCTACCATTTCCCAAGTAAATCAAGCAGTTCCGAGTGGGACCTCTTTAGTCGCTCCGAATTCAGGTGCTTGCGGGCGCTCAGGGGCTCGCCAGCAAAGAGCGCCTTCGCGACTACGTCTGAGTGTCGCGTCATTGGAATATCTGGTGAACAGCGCCCCAGCTGGAACAGCCGCTTATGACGAGGACGCTTGAATCGTGCGGGAAGGCAGTGAGCAGGGCGAGCAAAGCGAACACGATCCTACGCCTGGAGCACCGCGGCGGGAGAAAACGTGAGGGTGAGGACGGTGATGTCATCTTCCTGCCCGAAAGCCTGCGCGGCCTGGGCGGGTGCGGGGCTCGTTCGCGTCACGTTTCCAAGTGGAGTAAGGCTGCCAGGCGGAGTCGTCGAAGGTGGTGCTGCCCAGGCGAGTTTATCGCCGGCGTGCCAGAGACATTGACTTAATGGAACGCGAGTGCTCGACTGCGCGCAAGCAATGGTTGAAAGACAAAGAACCAGCGAGGCCCATGACTTGCTCAAGGCTTCCTCCGGTTTCGTACTCTCGCTTTTCAATATCTGCGGGGAACAGAGATTGCCCCAAGCATACCGGACAATCCCCCACTTGGCCAGATAAAGGCCGATGGGCAATCGCCCTGCTCGACGGATTGGCTGCGGGCACAAAAAGGGCACACAATCAGTGCCGGCGCACTATGAGCGGACCAATTCTTTCGGCCTGGCAACGCAAGAAATTCCAAAAGACAATGCGAGAGGGATCCAGCTTGACTTTGCCCTTTGTGCTCGACGGCCCCGGACTGCTCCCTCGATCGCTCCCGAAGATTTTGTTGTCTGTGCTCAGGGGTTCATGGAACATGCGGACACGCCTGGCGGCGTCGGACCCGAAGCCGTCAAACCTTCGCGGAAGACGCCCTGACAGAAGGGCCTAATTTGGCGTTTTCCGCGCGGTGGAGCGCTCGCTTTCAGGATCGCTGCTCGCAATCCACAATCGCTGACGGAAGCGCAAGGAGGCGCTGCCCGCAACCTTCGTCAGGACGATCGAGATACGGTGTGGTCCCGGAGAAATCTGCGGAAGCGGAAAATACAAGATGTACTCCTCCTTCAATAGCCGAATGATGTCTTGGATCTGCTGGCTCTCCCGGCCGTGCGCGGCGTGAAGAAAGACACCTCCACTCCCCTTGGATATTGCTGCCAGAGAATCATGTGCCTTGGTTGCAAAGAAACCTGGCGAAATGAACGTAGGCCCGGATGGCGCGAACTCAAGGGCCGATATCGATACGTCCCCGCGTTCAGCATTCTTCAGAGCGGCTCCCGAATCCGTATCGCTGCCTTCGTCTACTCCATCGCTGAGAATCAGAATTGCCTTGCGTCCGCTGATCCCCTTATCGTTCTCGATAGCGTCCGAGACTGCATCGAAGAGCCTCGTTCCGCCAATGCGATAGAAGGGGTTCTTCTGCAGCACCTTCCCGCTCTTCGAATCAATGTGTTGAAGTGAACTGACGTTGAGAGAACTCACGTCTTGCCAATCCCTGAAGAGCCGCACGGCACTCCCAAACGTATAGATGTTCACAAAATCGCGACCCGGATGAAGTTCGGCGTTCAAGCCGCGAAGCGCTTCCGCGTAGACCGTCTCCATGCCTTTTTGGCTCAGGCTCACATCGATGAGGAGCGAGATGTGAATTGGAACATTCGCATCAGTGCCCAGGGCGCGCAAAGACACGGGGAGATTGTCGATGCGCATCGACAAATCATCCGGGGTGAGCCCGTGCACTGGGCCGGTGTGGCTGTCTTCTGCCACGCAACTGATCTCCCCTTCATTGACTTCCATCTTGAGAGTCACATCGGAGCCGTTTTGCGGAGCAGGGGTTCTCGGCGACTGGCATTGGCAAAGCAGCGCACCCGTAAACGCAATCAAGCAAACGAGCGCACGTCTTCCGAAATGGCTGCCCGGTCCTGGAGTTTTGCTCTTTGCAGGCACATGCTCTCCGGGGCACTTCTAGTGTTCTGGATTGTGTTTGTCGCAAACCCTGATGCAATGTGCACGGCGGTGAGTAAGCACGCTACCTCCGGAATTAGCCCCATTTACTTGGGGAATTAGGGCACAGATTGACCAATCTATAGTTGATTGGCTTTCCTCTGTCAAAGGGAGATTGCGGGGGTTCTGGAACGCAATACCTCGGGGCGCTGCTCTCTCGGTTGAGGGATGTCGACCATGCCATCACCGAGCCGCAGAATGCCATGCTTCTAAATCTAATTCCGGCTCACCGGGCGCGAGTTACTACCAACTAGAGGGGGTTGGGTTGGTGGCCCGCGTCCGGTGTGATGGCAAGGTCCAGAGATCCCCTCGGGCCGCAAAGAGGTTGCCGTTTTCTGTGGTTGGCCCGCAGTCGGGCAGACTGTATACTCTCACTGTTCCCGAAACTGAAAAAAATGAAACGACGTCGGAATCAGCGAGGAACATCTATTGTCCGTTGAAGCCATCGGCCCACCGCGAACTCGCGAAGACCTGCGGCCTCTCTGCGTCGATCTCGATGGCACGCTCGTCAAGTCGGACACGCTGCACGATTCGCTTCTTGTCCTCGCCCGCACCCGGCCATCGCGGCTCGCGGCGCTGCCCGCCAAGGTGCTCAAAGGCAAAGCAGCTTTCAAGGCGTTTGTCGCCGGCGAGGTCTCGCTGGATGTAAAACACCTGCCCTACAATCGCAAACTCCTTCACTATCTGCAGAGCGAGCATGCCAAGGGCCGGAAAATCTATCTCACCACCGGCGCCGATGTCCGACTCGCACAACGCATCGCCGATCATACGGGCATCTTCAGCGGCGTGCTCGCCAGCGACGGCCACACCAACCTGACCGGCAAAGCGAAGCTTGAGCTGCTGAGTGGGGAGTTTGGCGCCGGGTTCGACTATATCGGCAATGACATCCCCGATCTCACGCTCCTCGCCGCCTCCGCCGAACCAATGATCGCGAACCCAACGCTCCGCCTTCGCATGCGAATGCGCCATCGCGGCTTATCTCCTGCGCGCGCATTCAGCGAACGCGCGCACCCCGCCAGTGCCCTGTTCAAAGCTGTTCGCGTCCACCAGTGGGCCAAGAATTCGCTGATCTTTCTACCGCTGCTTCTTTCCCATTCGCTGACGTTGCCTCGCTTTTTCCTGGCGCTCCTGGCGTTTGCCTGCTTCAGCTTCGCCGCGTCGGCCCTTTACGTGTTCAATGACCTGCTCGATATCGAAGCCGACCGGCGCCACGCGATCAAGCAGAGACGGCCCTTTGCCGCCGGCGACCTCAGCGCCGCGCGGGGCATCGGTGTAATAGCTATTTTTCTTCTGCTTGCGCTCTCCGGTATTCACGCGCTGCCCGCGACATTCTACGGCTGGCTTCTTGTTTACCTGGCCACATCGCTCACATACTCGTCGTGGCTCAAACGCATTGCCATCGTCGACGTGCTCGTCCTCTCCGGCTGCTACACGCTGCGGTTGCTGGCCGGCGCCGCCGCAACCAGAAATCCTATCTCGCATTGGCTGGCCGGATTCTCAGTGTTCCTCTTTCTATCGCTTGCTCTGGCCAAGCGATCTGCCGAACTCCAGAAACTCCGTGCCGCCGCTGCAACTCCTCACAATGGGCGCGGCTATCTGGTTGCGGATATCGATCAGCTTCGAAGCTTCGGTACCTCCGCCGCTTCCGCGGCCGTCGTCATCTTCGCCATCTACATAAGCGGCAGCGAAGTGACCCCCCTCTATCACAAACCAGAACGGCTGTGGCTCGTCGTGCCCTGCATGATCTGGTGGCTCTATCGCCTTTGGCTCCTCGCCTCGCGGGGGGAACTCGACGAAGACCCTATGGTCTTCGCCGTGACCGATCGCGCCAGTCTCTTCATCGGCGCGATCGTCGCCGTCATCGTTCTGCTGGCTATCTAGAGCGCACAGGTGCTTGAGACGATTGCGAAGCTCAGGGACACAACAGCGCGAAGCCGAAGTGAGGCACGGCGACCTGCGGGGGTCAGTAGGACTCGTGGAGAAGATCCCCGAGCAGCGCCGCCTGTGACATGTTCTGCTCTCGTTCGATGTCGCGAACGGTCACCGATGCCTTGCTGTCGTAGGCCAGGATCTTCCGGTCGTCGAACTGCATGGTTGGGCTTCGATAGACAATCCCGTTTCCCGTGACCATGAAGTAGCTCCCGCTCTCGTAGTATCCGGACGCGCCGTATTCTCCCATGGAAAGATAGAGCCGCCTCTGGGCGATCCGCGGATCCATCATGGGAGAACCCTGCTCGTCGTTGAGCTCAGTTGTCAGGCCCAGCAGGTCAAGCAATGTAGGCATCAGGTCGATGTGGCTGGTCGGGTTCTGGATGCGCACAGTGTGATCCAGGGCCTGGGGAACGTAGATGAGCATAGGAACGCGCATCACGCGGTCGTCGAGCTTGCCCCCTGCAGTGAGTTCGCGCGAGCCATCCGAGAGCGTAGCCGTGAAGCGCATTCCGTGATCGCCCGTCACAACGATGATGGTGTTGTTCAGTATGCCATCCTTGTCGAGTTCGTTCAGGATTCGGCCCAGCCAATGGTCCTGGAGCACGGCCAGTTCGCGTCCACGCGCCATGGATGGCGAGGCGGCGTCACCATCGAGCGCGCGATAGGGATCGTGGCCGATCTCTGGAAAATACATGGCGGCAAATCGCTGGTGCGCGGAACTCCAATGGCGAATATCCCCGCAGAGCGCATCCAGCGATTGCAGATCGTGCCCCGCGGTGTAGGATACGGGGCCAAAAAAGGTGGTCAGTCCTTCCCGATCCTGCTTCGAATTGATGGGGGGGCCGGACAGATTTTCGAATCCAAGGCTGGCGAGAAGCAGGTCATCCCTCTGCTGCGGGATCTTCCAGATATATCCGTAAAAGCCTGTGCGGTAGCCGGAGCTATCGAGAACGCGCATGAGGGATGGAACGGCCGGGCCGCCCCGCTGCGTGATTTCACTCCCGCTGCACTTGAGGAAACAGCGCGCATACAGGGAAGTCATCATGGAAAAAAGTGCATAATCGGTCTGCGGAAAGCTGGTGTAGTGGCGCGACATCACGAAGGCACGATCACGCAGCTGGCGCAGATTCGGCATGTCCGAGAGCGCATCCTGCGCAGGGTCCAGCGCGTCGGCAGACATCGATTCCATGGTGAAGATCAGGACATTCGCGCCCCTCGCCTTGCCGAAATAGAGGCTCCGCTCGGGCGATGGAATGCGCGCCTGCGAGCGGTAATCAGCGAGCAACCGCGCGGCGCCTTCCGACTGCAGCCGTTGAGCATGCCAGGAGTCGCTCATGCTTTGAAGAAAGAAAGAGTAAAACGCATCCCCGAGCAGGGACGACGTCCAGGGAGTGGCCGGGAGCCGCGGTACCCAGGCGATGACTCCGGCGGCTATCGAGACGGCGAAGACCGCCAATGTGGTGCGCTCCAACCAGCGTGCGCGCCGGGCCAAAGCAGCGAACGCGATGAATGAAGAAGCGGCCACAAAACCAAGCAGGCCTCCAACCGCAATCCACACCTGGGGGCGGATCGCAAGAAAGGCCCGATCGCGGCTTGCTGCTTCCCAGGCCAGCAGCATATAGGTCATCCGCAGGCTGGTAAATGATCCGGTGGCATCCCACACATGCACCTGGATGGCCACCAGAAGCGTTAGCAGCACCGCCCCTAAGCTGATGCCCCAGAGCGCCACGCGCGTTCGCGCGCGACCGGCGATAAGGACAATAACCGCCGGAACAGCCGCGAACAACAGCAACAGATCGTTGCGAAAGAGCCCAAGCGCAGCCACAGGAGACAGCTTGTGAAGGCTGCCGGAAAGCAGCGCCGTTTGTAGAAACCCGCTGCGGTGAAGCAGAGAGAATTTCAGGACCGAGATAGCGATGGCGGCAGCCAGCCATGGCAACAGAAGAGTGCCCCAGCGCTGCTTAGACAATAGCCGGACAGTTTTCCGCATGAGAATCAAAGGAGTCAAGCCGAATTGTACGCGAAGAATTGCTCCTCTGAAACGTCGCTGCTAACCTTCTGTGCAGCTTTCGTTTCTTGCAGGAGTTTCCCCAATGTCCTTTCACGGTCTAAGCCGCGCGCTCGGCGGGCGGCGGTTCTGGTCCAGATTCTGGATGGCGCTGGCAAGCAGCGGTGCAATTCTGTGGTCGCTCGAGCACGGCTGGGAGGCTGAGTTCTCGCCGATCGGCACCCTTATGCATCACCCCGGCACTGCCGAAGCCGCCTTCGGATATCGCCTGCTGCTTCCGTCTCTCGCCGATTTGGTCCAGAAGCTCTCTCCGCATCTGACGGACCACAATGCCTACATCGCCACGCAAATTCTCGCCATCGTCTGCACTGTCGTGCTCATCGGCGAATGGGCTGCCCTGTTTCTGCCTAAGCTGGGGAGGGAGTTCGGCTACGTCATGCTCGCCCTCATGCTCTGTCCGACGATCGATTACCTTACGTTTTACGACATCGCTATCGTCGGGTTCTGGACGGCCTGCCTGCTCCTTCTTTACCGCGGCCACCCCTGGTGGTACGTGGTGGTGTTAACAGTGGGCACCCTCAACCATGAGAACACCCTCCTGCTCGTTCCATGCGCGCTTCTCTATATGTTGCCGCTCATGAAACCGGGGAAACTAGTTTTGTTTGCAGCGGCTCAGCTCGGCGCCTGGTGCACGGTGCGCTTTCTCGTCGTCCACTTCACCCCGTCTGGGCCGATCTTCGCGAATCACTTCTGGGATAACGTGCACTTCTGGAGCTATTACCGGAAGCGCCAGAGCCTGTTCATGAACATGCTGGGCTACGTCCCCTGGTGGGCCCTTGCCGCGCTCGGCTGGCGAAATTGTTCGCGGTTCCTTCGCTGCGCCGCTCTCAGCCTTCCGGAACTTGTGGTGATTACGTTCATCTTCGGCCGGTTCAGCGAGTCGCGGCAATTCGTGGCGTTCATCCCCACCTGCATGGCGATGATCGCCTGCTACTTGCGCGACGTGTTCAGCCTTGGCGCCCCGTCGGAGATCTCCCGGAGCGGAATCGCTCACGCCGCCCTGTAAGTGCGCAGCGGCGACTCGATCGCCGAGGATCACTCGCGGCAGTGCCGGTCAAAGGCATCCGAATCGCCGCGGGGTACAACCCACTCGGCCCCCAGGAGGGTGTCAAAGCTTTTCGACGGGCGTTCGAGCTCCTTGACAGTGGCCCGATGCGCACTATCCATAGCCGGACAGATTCCACACGTTCTAACGCCCAGGACAGTGGCAGCCCACGTGCAATGGTCCCGGGTGCGCGAAGGGTCGTGGCATCCCGCCCAAATTATGCTCGTCTTTCGCGAAACGGCCGGTACGCTACGCGTCTTCCGACCTGCCTTCCCCGGCTTGGAGCGCCCCAAACGACCTTTGGGGCGCACCACCCTCTAACATCCCGGGCAACGCGATTCGAACGCAACTCCAGGCAGTCCGCCGGCGGCGCATCCATAAAAGCTCCGCTGCCTGTGACGTGGGTCACGACCAAACCCGATCACAGGGAAGGTAGGATTCCTCTAAGAGTCGCAAAAATGCAGGAAAGCAGCGCACCCCTTGAACGCATTGAGGCGCAGGCCTACAAAACTCAGGAACTCGCGTTTTGTGTGTTGACGCTGTTTTTGACTGCAGCGCTTCTATTGCTGCATACCGAATTTGCAAAGCTTCTGGGTGAGCCTTCCCCCGCGGCCATTCTCCTTCTGGTTCTGTGCTTCTTGCTGAAACTGATTGAGATCCTTTGGCTCTTGCAGCATAGAGATGGCATCAGCCAGAAGGTCGCCCATCTTGAAAGCGCGATCTCAATGACCGGATTGTTCGCCCTGTCTGGCGTATTGGCCATCATCACGGACCGCGACGATGCGCCCTACTTTGTTTTGCTTTCGATTCCGATCCTCCAGTCTGCCTATCATTTCAAGCTGATCCCTACGCTGCTGACTGTGCTGGCCGCGATCGGCATGATCTTTGGATGGGCGATCCATTTCTTCACGGTTCATCCCCCCCCGCGGCGAACGGAGTTCCTGGAATCGGGGATGATCTCGCTTATCTATCTGTTGATGGGCATGCTGGTGTGGTCGCTGGTCAATCAGCTTCGGAAGAAGGAGTCGCTGCTCTATCGGAAACTTTCCGAATTGGCTGCCGCGCGCGAGAAGCTGGCCCGCGAGGAAAAGCTGGCCGCTGTAGGCCGGCTCGCCGCTGGCATCGCTCACGAGATCCGCAATCCGGTTGCCGTGATCTCAAGCTCCCTGGCAACTGCGGAATACCCAGACCTCGCATTGAACCAGCGGCAGGAGATGTTCGAGATCGCAATGTGGGAGGCCAAACGTCTTGAGACCCTGACCTCCGATTTTCTTTCCTACGCGCGACCCTCGGCGCCGCAGCGAGTGGACGCCGACATTGCCGAAATTCTCGATCATGTCCTCGGCGCCACGCATATGCGTGCGGTGAAGAAATTGATTCAGATGGAGGCCGGTCCCGCATATGGCCTGGCCAGTGTGGACGCGCTGCAGTTGGAGGGGGCGCTTGTGAACCTGTGCCTCAACGCGATCGATGCAACGCCGGAACGGGGCCGCATCACCCTGACGACACGAGCGGAGGACGGGCAACTGATGATCGATGTCTCCGATACAGGGCCGGCAATCGCGGAGGGAGACCTGTCGCGTATCTTCGAACCTTTCTTCACAACCAAAGGAAATGGCACCGGCCTTGGACTGGCAATTGCCAGAGGAGTGGCCAGAGCACATGACGGCGACCTATGGGTTAGCAGCAACAAGGAGGGCGCCGTAACCTTCACGCTGTCGCTCAAGATGTTGTCGATGTCGGAATGCGATTAGGATTTTATGGCAAAGATATTGATTGTGGATGACGAACCCGGAATGCGGCGCATCCTGTCGGTGAATCTCACCAGGGACGCTCACACCGTGGTGGAAGCCGAAGGCGTCGCCCAGGCCGCACAGCTTCTGGCGCGCGAAGAGTTCGATGTGGTGCTCACCGATCAGAAGATGCCGGATGGTACGGGCCTGGATGTGTTGCGCGCGGCCCATGAAGACGACGCCAGCATTGCCGTCATCTTTCTAACCGCCGTGGGAACGGTGGAACTTGCGGTAGAAAGTATGCGCCAGGGCGCTTTCGACTTCCTCGCCAAGCCATTTGCTCCGGAAGTTGTGAGAGCCGCTGTCCGTCGCGCCAGCGAGCATACCGCGTTACTGCGTGAGAATGTTCTTCTCAAGAAGGAGATGCGGCGGCTTGAGGGCGCCGATGAGATTCTGGGAAGGTGCGCGGAGATTGAGAACGTGCGCGAACTCATCGCCCGCGTAGCCGCGACCAACTCGACCGTCCTCATCACCGGCGAAACGGGAACCGGAAAGGAACTTGCAGCACGCGCGATTCATCGCAACAGCCAGCGCGCACAACGGCCATTCATCGCAATCAACTGCGCCGCATTTGCCGAGACTCTGCTGGAAAGCGAGCTGTTCGGTCACGAGCGCGGAGCGTTTACGGGCGCCGACAAGGCAAGGGCTGGCCTGTTTGAAGCTGCGGATGGTGGCACGCTGTTTCTGGATGAGGTGGCGGAGACCTCGGCAGCCGCGCAAGCCAAGCTCCTTCGGGTCCTGGCCTCGGGTGAGTTGCAGCGCCTGGGCTCAACGGTGACGCGCCGCGTGGATGTTCGCGTGCTCGCGGCAACTCATCGAGATCTGCGGGACAGGATGCGGACGGATCTGTTCCGCGAAGATCTTTATTACCGCCTGGCCGTGGTGCCCATTCACTTGCCGCCTCTACGGGATCGCATCAGCGACCTGCCGGAACTGTGCAGCATGTTCTGCCTGCAGATCTCGCGTGAGATGAAGACGCAGCGGCGAAGCGTGAGCAAGGCCGCCCTGGACAAACTCGCCCGGTATTCCTTTCCAGGAAACATTCGGGAACTGCGCAATTTGCTGGAGCGTGCGATTATTCTCAGCACGCATGAGGAACTTCAGCCCGACGATTTTCTTCTGCAGCCGGCTGGCTGCCCCTCCGACGCTTCGTCGCCCCACCAGTGGAGCGTGGAGACGTCGGCGGCGCAGTTCCCCCCGCGCTTCAATCTCCGCGATACTCTCGCAGGCCTGGAACGGTGCCTGATGGAGCGTGCCCTGAAGATGGCGGATGGAGTGCAAGCCGAAGCTGCCCGCCACCTGGCGCTCTCGCGAAGCGACTTCGGATACAAGATGGCGAAATACGCGCTGAACACCACGGATCGGCAGCCCGCCGCAGACGATCGCGCCACGACGCACAACGACCGCTCCTAACAAAGAATCGCTCGCTGGACGCGAGCGTCCCGCGGGTCGGATGAACGCCGTTGCCGCCGCTCAGTGCGCGCTCTGCGGCGCGTGCCGTCTTGAGCCGCGCCGCAGGCCCTCGTAGTTGAAGGGCTGCATGTTCCCGGATTCAGAGATCTTGTAATAGAAACGGCCCGCGGGGCCCTGGCATTCCACCTTGGCGTAGGTCCCCGGAGTATCGAGCCTTTCATGATAGGTACCGAAGCTCTCGTGTGGAATGGCGACGACCTCGGTTTCCAGTTCACGAATCAGATCGTCCACAGTGGGACGAGAGGTGGGGCTTTCGACCGAGTAGTGGCTTCGTTTCAGCATCAGGAAGCGGCGCTGGAAGTTGAAGAAGGAGTGGCGGTGCTCGAAGCAGAAGAAGTAGCCCCACATCCGCGCCGAGCGGCCGAAGTAGGATTCGCATTTGAGTTCATGGGCCACCCGGCTGCCGGTAGCGGTCCTGGCTTTGAGGATCTGGATGACGCGCTCCTGTAGCCACGCGTTCAGGTCGACGGAGAGGTCACCGGCCTCCGCAGTGATGAGGGCATCGGGTTGGGCGGGATCGGGCATAGCGCAGTAAATGAGGCGAATCTAGCTCGCGCGGTTGTGTGCGGGCGGTGATCAAGGTCACGCGCGGCGGGCTATGCAGGGCCGGTCAGTGGGGGGTGGCCTGCAGGCTCTGCGCCTGGGCGCTTTGTGGCAGACACCTATCCCTTTCCCCGGATTCGGGTTATCTCCAATGTAGCGGTGTCGGGAATCCCTCTCCGTGATGGTCCGCACAGAGAACGCCGCTGCTTCCTCCGTATAGAAAAATGAAGGCCGTCCGCATTGCGAACGGCCTTTAGTGTTGATGTGTTTTGGCCCGGCTCAAGCCGTGCCCTCGTTACGAAACAAAGGCCGGCTTCTTAAGACTGCAAAAGGAAATGCATATCCTTCGCTCTGCTCAGGATGACAACCAAAAAACTGGGCCGATCAGCGATGCTGACCGGCCCTTGTTTTTGCGGCGAAGCCGCGGTTCGCTGGACGCGCAGTCCTAGTCCCCGGCTACCGGCTCGGGCTTCTGGGCTTCGCGGTTGATGGGCATGGCGGCGTTGTTGCTTGCCGGACGGATTGAGTCGAGCGAGACCAGCCCTTCGACGGGCTTTTCGCCGAGAACGTGCTCGCGGTAGAGCTTCGCCATCTTGGCGTTTTCGGCGTCCTGCTTCACCTTGTCCAGAGAGCTCTGCGCGTTGCGGGCGCGGAGCTTCTCTTCGCGGGCGTTCTTGGCGATGCCGAGGGTGTCGAGGGTGTGGTTGGCTTCGGAGTTGACGTGCTCCATGTTGAGCACCAGCTCGTGGCCAACGTTGGTCATGCCCACCTTCTTGCCGCCGGCGAAGATCTCATGGCGGCCGTGCTCCTCATACCACTTGGTGAGGGTGGCGGTCATGTGCATCTTCTCGATGATGTTGCGCCATCCGATGCCCGTGTTGTAGGCACAGAAGCTGATCTCGCCTTCCTGGGTGGCGTAGGGGATGATGCACTGCTCGGTGCGGCGGAAGTCGTAGTTGAACAGGTCCTGGAACCACATGCCGGCGATGAAGAGGAAGTTCCAGCGATCGGAGCGGCGCTTCTTGATGTCTTCCATGGTGCGGTCGCCCTTGACCGAACCGTAATCGCGACCGGTGGCGTTGAAGGTCTTGTCCATCTTCTTGAGCATGTCGGCGATCTTGAAGTGGGTGGGCGCCTGGAAGGGATCGTAGTTGCGCAGCAGAGCGAGCGCGAAGCCGACCACGGAGAGGAACTTACCGCGGGCAGCGTCATTGACTTTGGCCAGATCCTTGGCGACCTGGTTCATGTTAAGGAAGGCGGTGACGGGCGCGGCTTCCTTGGTTTCCTTGTCGATCATGAGCGCCATGCCGATGCCGCAGTTGGGGTGGCAACCGCAGGAGAGCTGACCCCACTCGGCGCTGGGCCCGTGGACGAGATCGGCCCAGTCGGAGAAGGTGCTCATGAACGAGATGGGGAACCAGTCGCGGGCGGGCTCGCCCAGTCCGACCTGCTTCTTCACGTCGTGCGCCATGTGGCTGAGGGTGTAGCGCTGGGCCAGACGGCGCTCGTCGCTGATGTCCTCATCTCGGCCGGTAAAGCTGACCGGCTGGAAGCTGAGGAAGGAGATCTTCTTCGGGTTATCGAGCGCGAACTCGATGATGCGGCCCACCTGCTCGTTGTTGATGCCGTTGATGATGGTGGTGACCGGGACGATGTCGACGCCGGCTTCATGCAGGTTGTTGATGGCCTGCAGCTTTACGTCGAACAGGTTGCCGACCTTGCGGTGCGAGTTGGCAGCGTTGCCAATGCCGTCGAACTGAAGGTAGACGTAGCGGAGACCGGCCTCGGCAGCGGCGCGGCAGAGCTCCTTGCTCTTGGCGAACTCGATGCCGTTCGATGCGGCCTGCACGGAGTTGTAGCCGACCTTGCGCGCGTAGGCCACGGCGTCAAGGAAGTACGGCGACAGGGTGGGCTCGCCACCCGAGAACTGCACGCTCATCTGCCGGCGGGGCTTCACGGTGATGGCGTTGTCGAGCATGGTCTTGATTTCGTCCCAGGTGAGTTCGTGGACGAAGCCGACCTGGTTGGCGTCCATGAAGCACGGATCGCACATCATGTTGCAGCGGTTGGTGAGGTCGATGGTGAGCACCGAGCCGCGGCCGTGGGTGACGGTGGACGTGCCGTGATTGTGCAGCTTCTTGTCGCCTTCGCCGTGGGCGCGGATGTCGCGGCCGGGGAAGGACTCTTCAAGGTGCTTGAAGAAGGCCGGGTCGATGGACATGACGTCTTCGAAGTGGCCGTGCTTGGGGCAGTCCTTGACCATGAGAATCTTGCCGTCGCGCTCGATGATCTGGGCCTTGATTTCGCCGACCTTCTCATTGAGCAGGACTTCGTGGGGCAGCTTGCCGTCCAGGATCTGCTTGCGGATCTCGGGGACGCACTTGGGGCAGAGCGAATCGGTGGTACGCGGCCAGCCTAGGGGCGGCTTCTCCTTTTCGTAGCTCTTGAGCAGCGGCTTTTCGCTCCACTTGGGGGTGAAGCTGGGATTGGGGCTGATGCGGTTGAGGCGTTCGAAGACGACCCACGCGCCCTTGGCCGCATAGACTACGGCTTTCTCGGCGTACTTTATCGCTTTGGCCATGTGCTGCTTATCTCCTTAAAAAGTGTTGCCGGTAGAGGTAGTACGCCGGCGGGCTCCGGAACTCCGCAGACGGAGGCCGAGCCTAAAGGTTCATTACGAATGTAATGGGGCCGGCCGTGAAGGCAAAGCCCGGAGCAGCGAATGGGGAAATGGGGGAGCGAATGGGGCGGAACGGGGGGCGAACGGGAGGGGTGCGGGGGCGGGAATTGCGAGTGGAAATATCTGGAATTCAGAGACTTAGGAGGCTATATAGAAAGCCGATGATTTGGATTCTCGAGTCTGGGTTATGATGGGGCAATCAATTTTTCACCACCGGCTTGTAGTTCGCTGTGTCTGTCCAGCCTGTACTGGGAAATCTCTGCTTTTGGGTCGGATATGAATCTCACCATCCTTCGTCTGCTGAGTTTGAATCTGCTACCCCGACGTTCCTTTTTTTCGAATGGACTTGGGAATACCATCTGTATGTTCGTGGGTATTGCGACCACTTTGGCGGTGTTAGGGTCGGCGGTGTCGTGCGCACAATCCAACGAATGGGGATGGATGGGAGGTAGCAACAATTGCAATCCCTATTGCGACGGCGTCTATGGGACTTTGGGGGTACCCTCCACGGCCAACATTCCCAGCGGAAGAGTTGGACCTGCCAGTTGGGTTGACCAAAGCGGCGACTTATGGCTCTTCGGAGGCTGGGGCGTCCCTGTGGGGACCACGTTCGTGGACCGGCTCGACGATCTATGGCAGTACAACCCGAGCAGCAAAGAGTGGGCGTGGATGGGCGGAACGTACCCCTACATGGGTCAGCCAGGTGTCTACGGGACTCGCGGCACGCCTGCGGCAGGAAATATGCCCGGCAGCCGAGAGTTCGCGGTGACCTGGACGGATGCCAATGGCAATTTTTGGCTGTTTGGTGGAGAAGGCTACGACGCAAACCTCACGTACAGTTGGCTCAATGACCTGTGGGAATTCAACCCTTCTAAAAATCAGTGGACCTGGATCAGCGGTTCAAGCACTGTCACGCCCGCAGAGGGGAACCTTGCCGGAGGTCAGTCAGGCGTCTACGGCACTTTGAAAACGGCTGGCGCTGGGAATGTTCCGGGAGGCAGGTGGGGTGCGAGCGGCTGGATTGATGGCAAGGGTAATCTCTGGCTTTTCGGCGGCTTTGGCTTCGACGCAAATGGCAACAGGGGCGATTTGAATGACCTGTGGCAGTTCAATCCTTCCACCAACGAATGGACATGGATAAGCGGCAGCAGCACCATAGCGGTTAATCAGTCGGCCAACGGTACATCGACCAGCGGACAGCCCGGCATTTATGGGACCATCCGGGTCCCCGCAGCGGGCAATACTCCGGGAGGCCGGGACAGTGCCGCCAGTTGGATAGATCAGAGCGGAAACCTTTGGCTGTTCGGAGGAGAGGGAGTTGATAGTGTCGGTGGCGGGCCAACGCTGAATGACCTTTGGGAGTTTAATCCTTCCACTTACCAATGGACTTGGATAGGCGGAAGCGAAGTGGCAGGAAGCCCCGCCGTTTATGGAACGCCGCATACCCCCGATGTCGGAAACATACCGAGTGGTGGAGCCGGGGTGACCGCCTGGACGGACCACAACCATAAGGTTTGGGTATTTGGTGGAGACACTGCAAATGACTTATGGGCGTTCGATCCCGTCACCTTTGAATGGGCGTGGATGAGTGGATCCCAATGGAGCACAGGGACGGCAGTCTATGGAACGTTCGGGGTTCCCGCTGCTGGAAACATGCCCTCGGGCCGTAGCTACACGGCTAACTGGGTGGATAAGAACGGCGATCTCTGGCTTTTCGGAGGTTCCCACATCACGAGCTATTTGGGCGACCTTTGGGAATACGTCGCGCCATCCGCGCCGGCGCCGATTCCCTCCTTTGCCGAATTTGCATCTCCGGCATCCATGAAGCTTGCGTTAGGCGCCAGCGAGGATTCGACGATCACCACTGTCTTAGGCGATGGCTTCAATTCTCCTATCAGCTTCACGGCGACTGGTGAGCCTACCGGGGTGACGGTCAGCTTCAGCCCCAGCACTATCCCCGCCGGTGGCTCTTCTCAGATGGCTATTACGGTCGATTCGATCACGGATCCAGGTACGTACAAGATTTCCGTCAGCGGCACGGGCGGCAATACCACGCAGACGATGGTGATTCCCCTGGAGGTTGTTACATTACCGCCGTTCACGCTCGGGATCTCGCCGGCTCAAATCAACGTTCCCACTGGGGGACAAGGTAAGGTAACCGTCACCTCAACAGCGCAGAGCAATTTCAGCTCCCCCATCACATTAGCGGCGAGCAATTTGTCGACCGGGTTCAGCGTAGTCTTTAACCCAACCACGATTGTCGGCACCGGAACCTCGCAGGCGACAATTTCGGTTCCCTCAACTGCACCTGCTGGTGACTACTACATAGCAATCAGCGGAACCAGCGGCAGTGTCACTCAGAATTCGACGGTTGAAGTAACCGCAGCCCCGGCACCACCCAGTTTCACGGTTGCCGCGTCGCCATCGAATATCAGCGTGAATTCTGGTAGTCAGGCAACAGCCACGTTGACGTTGACTCCGCAAAACGGTTTCAACGCCGCAACGACCTTTGCTTGTTCCGGCTTGCCGTCTGGCGTCACCTGCGCGTTCAGCCCGACGACGGTGACACCCAGCGGCGGGGCGAATGCGACGACCACCCTTACGATTGCCGCGAGCGCTTCCGCTGCTATGCGGCTCCAATCGCGTCCTTGGCTACCTGCGGGTGCACTTAGTCTTGCTGGATTGCTGCTGTGGTGGCGGCCGCGACGGAGGACGAGCCTCTGGCTGGCGGTGCTGGTTGCCTCATTAGGATTGTCGCTGGTGAGCGCGTGCGGCGGAGGCGGTGCTTCCGGCGGCGGTGGCACGGGCGGTGGTTCCGGCGGAGGGTCTTCTCCTACACCAACCACTTCAACCATCACCATCACGGGGACCTCGGGCACTCTTCAGGCGTCCACAACGCTCACATTGACATTGAACTGAGGGATCGAGGCTGGCTTGATTTGGGCCGAGTCCGCTGCCGTCACTGGCTGGAGCTGTTCATCGTCTCCGTCCCGGCGACCTGGTCGATGATGCGCTGCACGATGACGATCTGCACGTGGATGTGGCTGGCGATGTCGGGCAGGAATTCGTTGACGAAGTTGCCGATGGGTGCGGTCGCGATGGTGGTGCCGTAGCGTTCGGCGCTGGCGCGCAGGTTGGTTGCGCGGCCCGGCACGAACAAGTTGTTCACCTCGTCATCGACCGCGAAGCCCACGATATTGGCGTAGTTCGGCATCATGGTGCCGGTGTCGCTCTGGGTCCAGAGCACCTGGGCGATGGCGTGCCAGGCGCGGCGCGGGATGCGGGCGTTCTCCCAGCGGTGGTAGTGGGGATCCTGGTGCGTTACGGCGGGAATGGCGAAGGTGCCGACAAACTCGCCGACCAGGTCCTGGGTGAAGCTGACGCCGACATACTTCTCATAGCCCGGCATGCCGGGGCCGTAAACGGAGTGAGAGTCGGACGCGACGGAGATGCCGGCCTCGCCGCCGATGGTGACGAGGTTGAACGGGTCCATCAGATTGCGCGTGGCCAGCCAGGCCTTGTCGCGCGCGGTGAGCGGCTTTTCATCGGGGCCATTGGCGAAGCGCTCATACCAGTCGAGCGGCTTTTTGGTGCAAGGAACGATGGCGGGGTGCACGCCGGGCGAGCCCTGATGGCCGTTGGGCTGGGGACATGGATTGGCTTTTGGCGTGGGACTGGAGGATGGCACCTGATAGGCGGAGAACGCCGGCGTTGGAGCGTCAACCAGGACCGCCCCCTGCGCGGCGGCCGGCTGGGCCGCAATCGCAAGGGTGAGCAAGGCGGCGCCCGATGCCAACGCTCCGTGCCAGGGTCGCATGGATATCCGTTCGATTCGTCCTCCAGCATACGAGCCAAGGCCGCGCTCTACCAGTGAGATGAGGGCCTGCACCGGCGGGTTTTGCCGGGAGTGAAATCCTGCACTTGGATGGACGCCGCGGAAGCCGTTTTGGTCGTGCGGGCCGAAAAACTCGCCGGAACACCGGCCGGCGCTTAGTGATCAACGGGGCACATCGGCAGCCCGGCGGGTTGACGCCCGGCGGGGAGAACACGAAACTGAGAGCGGGTTACCTCGCGTAGGTTACTCGCTAGAGGTTACTTGCCATGAGTAGTTATCCCCCACCAGGGCCGCCGCCTCCCTATGGCGTGGGCCGCCGCATCGAAGAGGCGCTGGAACTGATCGAGATGGAGCTGCGCCACGTTGTGAACTATGTCAACGACGAGGTGGTGCCGCAGGTGCGCCGGGAATCAATCTCAGCCATGCGCACGGTGGCGGACAAGCTGCGCGACCTGGCGGACAAGATGGATAAGAGGACGCCAGGGAAAGGACCGCAGCCCTGAGTTCTCCCGGCTCCGATCCCCGCATAATCTCCCGGCGCGCGTGGTTGGCTGCGGCGGCAGCATTTGTATCGCTCGCGCTTGCGGGCTGCGGGCATCACCGCAGAAGCGCCGCGCCGCCCCCGACTGCGACGGCTCCGCCGGTAGAACAGCCGGTAGAGCCCAATGTGCCGCCGGCTCCTCGGGAGAGCGGACGCCTTGGCCCCATCCCTATCACGCCGGTGCCGCGGGGTGGCATTACATCCGCGGATATCCGCTACGTCAACACGCATCGGCCGATCCTGACCGAGGTGGGATTGGCCACCTGGTACCGTGCTCCCTATCGTGGCCGAAAGGCGGCCAACGGGCAGGTGTTCCGCGATAATGCCCTGACGGCTGCCCACCGTACGCTGCCGATGGGATCGCTGATTGTGGTGACGAACCTGAGAACCGGCCAGTGGTCGGCGATGCGCATTACGGATCGAGGGCCCTTTGTGGAGGGCCGCATCCTGGACATGACGATGGCCGCAGCCAAGGCGACAGGTGTCTATCGCGCAGGGTTGGCGCGGGTGCGCGTGGACGTGTACGAGACGCCGAAGCCGATTGACGAAGGCGGGCGATGGTGCGTGCAGATCGGCGCATTCCACAGCGAGAGACTGGCGCTCAAGCTCAAGAAGCAGCTGGAGCGGCGCTATCCGCATTCCAGCGTGATCGAGTTTTCCGCGGAGGAGCACAGCTACTGGGTGCGCATCCGGCCGGAGGGCGACGACCGGGAGCGCGCGGAGCTGATTGCAAGCCGGCTTCATCCCAGCGAGGGTGAAGCGTTCCTGACACGGCTGGATTGAGAAGCGGAGTCGAGAACGGCCGGCGCTCTATACTGCGTCCAAAAAAATCTGCCTTCCGACATGCTTCGTTGGATATACTTGCCCCCTCCGAACGATTGCTGGCCGGGTAGGGGTTCATGCGGATTTTGCTTTGCGGGGTGTTGTCCGGGCTGGGAGTCATTGCCTTTGCCGGATGTGGTGGTTCATCATTTCATGGCACGGTGGGCGGCGGTGGGGGCACTAGCCCTCAGCCTTCGGCCGGCGAGCCGCAGGTGACGGCGGTCAGCCCATCTACCGTGGTTGCCGGTGGTCCCAGCTTTACGCTCACGGTCACCGGGCAGAACTTCGCACAGGGCGACACGGTGGAGTGGGGCAGCGCCGCTCTGACGTCGACGTTCGTTTCATCGACGCAGATGACGGCGCAGGTGCCGGATCAGCTTCTGTACGAGGCCGGCACGGTGACGATCATCGTGCAGACTCCAACTCCCAACGCGCTCAATTTCGGCACCACTCTTACGGTCACCGCTGCGCCGGCTCCCGGAACGGCCGGCTTCACGGTTTCGACGGTGAATGTTGAGGCGAACGACATCGTGTGGGATGCGACCTCGCAGCAGCTTTACGTTTCGATTGCAGGATCGAATCCGAGTAACCCCAACACTGTCGCAGCTCTCAATCCCATTACTGCGCAGTTTGGCGCGACCGGCAACGCCGGACCCGGCGCGAACCAGTTGGCCGTATCGTCCGATGGCTCGTGGTTGTATGCGGGCATCGACAAGAACAACGCTGTGCAGAGATTCGCGCTGCCGGGCCTGGCGAACGATATTTCGATCTCGCTGGGCAGCGGGACGCATGCGTTCGCGCTCGCGCCCGATCCGGTGAGTTCCAACACCATCGCTGTCTCACAAGGAACTACCGCTAATCAGCCCGGAGAGGTTGTCGTCTACGACGGAGCAACGGCGCGCTCCGCCACTGTCTCCAATTTCGGCGGTTATCCCGAGCCCATCGGCTCGCTGGTCTGGAACCCAAGCGGCGCCAGCCTGTACGCAGCTTTCAACCAGATCTACATGGATGACGTGTACGTACTGTCGGTGAATTCAAGCGGAGTGCAACTCGCTCAAAGCGATTCATTGAATACGAGCAGCACCGGTCAGACATTGGGCGGGATTCAATATTCCGCGAGCACCGGCTACCTCTACGGTGGAGACGGAGCGGTCATCGATCCCGCTTCCGGCAAGCAGGTGAATCAATTCTCTCTGAACGCATCGGCGGATTTTTCAGGCTACTACTTCACTCCTTTATTGACGATTGATGACAATCTTGGCATCGCATGGCTGATGGCGCCGTCGCTGAGCGGGTCCGGCGGCCAATACGTGATACAAGCGTTCGACCTGAAGAGCTGTGCCCTGCTCGGTGCGATTGCGATCTCCAACGTGAAGGACAATCCGGTGAAGCTCATCCGCTGGGGATCGGATGGTCTGGCGTTTCTGACCAATGCCGGGGGCGGCCCGCAAGCGGGAGACGGGGTTTACATCGTCAGCGGCGCATTTGTGACAAACCCCAGCACGCAACTGCGCCTGGCCGCTGGGCGCCTGAATTGACAACAATTTGAAATGCCGCGCGGGACAGCTTTCGATGTGCCTTCGCGCCACCGATCAAACAAGCATCGCGGCCAGCAGCGCGGTGCGGGGAGCAAGGTGCTCGATGAGGATGGACTCGTGCGTTGCGTGGGCACCTTCGCCCACCGCGCCCATGCCGTCCAGCGTCGCAATGCCGAGCGCGGAGGTGAAGTTGCCGTCGGAAGCGCCGCCGGTGGCTGCTTCATCGAGAGCGAAGCCGAGGTCGGCAGCCAGAGCGCGGGCGCGCTGATAGAGAGCGACGGTGCCGCGCGTGCGCTCCATTGGCGGGCGGTTGATGCCGCCGGTGACCGTGAGCGAACAGCGGCGATCCACAGCTTTGAGGGATGCGAACTTGCGCTCGATGCGCGCGCCGTCGAGGGCGCGGGCAATGCGGACGTCGACCTCTGCCCAGGCTTCGGCGGGAATCACGTTGGTCTTCGATCCGCCGCCGGCCAGGCCAACGCTGACCGTGAGGCCGCGCTTGAGATCGGTCCAGTTGCTTACGGTGTCGATGACGCGGGCCAGTTCGCGCAGCGCGCTGGCGCCTTTCTCAAAGTCGACGCCCGCATGGGCAGCCACGCCCTTCACCTCGATGCGCCAGTTGCCGGTGCCTTTGCGAGCGGTCTTATAGGCCAGTGCCTGTGCGGGCTCGAGAACATACACGGCGTCGCATTCGCGCGCGAGCTTCTCCGTGATGGGACGCGAGGCGGGGCTGCCGATCTCTTCATCGCTGTTCAGCAGCAGGATGAGTTCCCGCCGGAGCAGGTCGGCTTCGAGGAGCATTTCAATGGCGGTGAAGGTCATGGCCACGCCGGCCTTCATATCCAGCGTGCCGGGCCCCCACAGGCGTAGCTGCCCTGCATCATCGGGCGCGATGCGGCAGGGCATCGTCTTGAGTGTGCCGACGGGCCAGACGGTATCGATGTGGCCGAGGAGCAGGACGCGATTGTCTGTTGAGCGTGCGCGTGGTCCGAAGCGCAGCTCGAGGATGTTGCCGCAGTCGCGCTGGCGATGCACTTTGACGCGCGCGCCGAGGGAGCGGGCATGCTGTGCGGCAAAGTCACCGCAGGCATCGACGGCAGCCTTGGCGTCGGAGGGGGATTCGATGCGCACGAGCTGACTGGTGAGCGCCAGCAGCGAATCGTGCTTGCGGCGCGCGCCGGCAAGCAGGGCGCGCATGGGAGCGGCGGAGTCGGGCAGGGCGGCAGTTCGATCAGCGGACACAGAGAACCCTCGGCGAGCAGGCTGAGGCGATTCTATGCGCGGTGCGATCGCCGCATCTGGACGTGGGAAGGACAATTTTGGGCTCCTGATTGGCTCTTTTGGTTCCTGCGCGGAGTTGGCCGGGGCGCGGGATGCAGAGGCTGGGGCCACGCAACAGACGGAAATTAAGGGATTTCGCTCCGAGTGGGGAATGGAAATCAAAGAGATTGTGCTGTTTACGAGCGCAGTGTGTGGCAAAAAAGACACATCCGCGCACTGCATATCCTCGTCTAATCTTTTGGAGAAGATCCCCGGAAGGTACTGAGGAGCAACCGATTGGCGCAACCCGTGCACCTGGAACATACGATCGACGCCCCGATTGAATTCGCGGGCGTGGGCCTGCATTCGGGCGCGCCGGTCAACATGCGCTTGCTGCCGGCGCCGGGTGGATCGGGCATCGTCTTTCGCCGCACCGACCTGGACAACTTTGAGATTCCTGCGGTTGGCCGCAACGTTGCCAAGGTGAGTTACGCCACGAGCCTGATGCGGCAGGGCGTACTGATCTCCACCACCGAGCATCTGCTCTCCGCGCTCGTTGGAATGGGCGTGGACAACGTGATCGTGGAGCTCGACAACCTGGAGCTGCCGATTCTGGATGGCAGCGCACAGCCTTACGTGGAGGCCTTTCAGCGCGTCGGCATACGCGCGCAGCGGCGTCACCGCGAATATCTGCGCGTGCTGAAGCCGGTGGAAGTGCAGGAAGGCAAAAAGTTCATCGGCGTCTATCCGGGGTCCGGGTACCGCATTCAGTACACCATCGATTTTCCGGCGCCCATCGGGCAGCAGAGCGCAAGCATCGATCTGGCGGCATCGACCTACGGCACATGCATTGCGCCGGCGCGCACCTTCGGCTACAAGGCCGACGAGAAGCAGTTGCGCGATATGGGCCTGATCCGCGGCGCGAGCGCGGAGAACGCAATTATTCTCGGCGCCAACGGACCCGAGAACGGGCCGCTGCGTTTCAGCGAGGAATACGTGCGGCACAAGATTCTGGATCTGGTGGGCGATCTTGCCCTTGCCGGCCGCCGCATCGAGGGACACGTGGTGGCGGAGCGCGCCGGCCATGCGATGCATACGGCGCTGGTGTCGCGGTTGCTGAAGGACCGCTCGGCATGGGAGCTGGCGCGGATTCCGGTGCCTGCGCCTGAGCGCAGCGAGCAAGACGCGGCGCCGGCAAGTCTCTCGCCTGCGGCTCTGGTGAGCGCATAGCCGGCACATTCCTCGTGCGTGGCGCCGGATGTTCCTCAAGAGTAACGTCCGAAATGCGGCTGATCACTGCCAAGTGATTTGAATCGTTCTAAACTGAGCGCACAATCAAGTTCATTTGCGGCCGTGCAGCCCGAGTGAGGGAATGCGCAGCCGTCAAGGGCCCTCGCCTCAACTCCCCCCAAGCGAACACGCCAACGTGGCCGGAAGTACCGGTCGCGAAACAACTGCTTCTTGCAGACACCTGGAGAGAACCCTTCGATGTTGGCTCATTCTGAAGTACGCCGGCCCGTGTTTCGCACCGCGCTCATCTTGCTTGCATTGGCAAATCTGCTCGCCCTTGCCGCGCGGATCTGGCATGCCGGCGCCCATGCAGACAGCAACAGCATCTCTGACCCGGCGATCTCTCTGGCCTTCTATATCGTTCTGGCCCTCTGGATTGGCAGCACGCGCGCAGAAGCGGATCGCGGATGGCTTCTGCAGGCGGCCACGCTCGGAGTTTCAGGCGGAGTGGCGTTGATCTGCGTGGTCGGCATTGCAAGCCTGCCCATGCCGGAAGGCTTTACGCTGCACTACAAGCTGCAGGCCGTTCTGATCTGCGCCGCCGTCGCGATGTGGGGCATTGCTGCAGCGCGCATCGCGCGCGCCGGGCGCAAGCTGGGCTTTGCAGTGGTGGCGGCGATCTGGAGCGCGATGGTGAGCTCGCTGCTGGCGTGCTCCGCGCTGCTGGCGGAGACGTACGCAAAGATGGGCAGCGACAACGTGCTCGACCCGTGGGGACCGCTGCAGCAGCGGCTGATGGGACCGGACTCCACGCAACCGCTGGTGCACACACTGAATGCCGCGACGGGCTTTCTGCTCATCGGGCCGGTGGTGGGATGCGCTGCGGGTGTGGTGTTTGGATCTTTGTTTCGGAGACGAAACGGATAGGTTCGCGCCTCCCACCCATCGCGCGAAAAAACGCGCGATGGATGGGGCGCCCGAGGTTTACGCGAACAGAATGCACATGGGAGTGGGGCATTTGTAGCTCTTGCCCTGGCTCGACAGCGCGCCGGTGTGGGGATCGCGTTTGAAGACGCTGAGATTGCTCGAGTCCTGATTGGCGACCAGCATCCAGCGCTCCGTGGGATCGAGGGTGAAGTTGCGCGGTGTCTTGCCGCCCGTGGGAATCTTGCCCATGCGGGTGAGCGCGCCGGTCTTTGGATCGGCCTTGCAGGCGAGGATGAAATCGTCGCCGCGGCAGGCGAAGTAAACGAAGCGCCCGTCGCGCGTGATGACGGTATCGCAACCCGTGTTGGGCGCCTTGGCCGGATTGGGATGGAGCGGAAACTGCGACACGGTCGTGAAGCCGCCGGTGGTCTTGTTCCAGTGCAGCACGCTCACCGTGGCAGCCATCTCGTTCATGCAGTACGCGGTCGTTCCGTTGGGGTGGAAGCGCAGCGTGCGCGGCCCGAAGCCAGGCTCCGAGTGCCACTCGCCCGCCGGCGTGAGTTCGGCCGTCTCGCTGTTGAGCTTGTAGATGTGAATGCAATCGCCGCCAAGATCGTTGACGTAGGCGAAGCGATTGTCGGGCGAGAACGCCGCGAAGTGCGCGTGGGCCGACTCCTGCCGCTTGGGGTTTGGGCCGTGGTGCGTGTAGTGGTGCTTCCATACGGCCTCGCTGAGCCGGCCATCGGTGATCTTGAAGCTGGCCGCCGAGCCGCCGCCGTAATCGGCCGAGATGGCCACGCGCCCGGTGTGATCGACGGAGATCCAGCAGGTGCCCTTGGCGGCTGAGTTTTGCGTAGAGAGCTGCGTGAGCTTGCCGGCGCTGTAGGCGTAGCTGGCGACCTCGCCGGTGGGCTTGCCGTTAAAGCTGTCCACCTCTGCCGCCGCGTAGATGTATTTGCGATCGGGCGAGAAGGTGATCCAGTCCACGTTGTCGATGACCGCGGCGACGCCCGCGTAGCTCAGCTCGCCTGTTGCAGAATCCCAATCGAAGGCCCGGATGCCTTGCGGCGTGTTGGACGCGATGAAGACGCGCTGGCGTTGCGATGCGCCGAAGCCGCGCGAGGCGGCTGCGGCAAGCGTTGCGGCGGAGACGGTGCGGAGGAAGCTGCGGCGAGAGAGAGTGCGCATGGCAGCGATTTTCGCCGATGACACCGGAGTTGTGGCAACTTGGAGCTCGCGCAAAGTAAATTGCAAGATGGAGGCCACCGTGCAGAAAATCCTCATTCACCCGAAGTTCTTGTTCGCTTATTCGATCGTGGTAACGCTCGCGCTGGGGATTGTGATTGGCTTGAGCTTTGCGCCCCGGGTGCGCGCCGCAAGCAAGGTTGCCGACTTCGACCGCATTCGCGTCCATCGTGTGGACGTGGTGGAGCCGGACGGCACGCCCCGCCTGATCCTTTCCGACAAGGCCGAGTATCCAGGCAGCTTCTTTCACGGTCGCGAAGTTGCAAGGGCCGATCGGGCCGGGGTTGCCGGGCTGCTGTTCATCAACGACGAGGGCTCGGAGGATGGTGGGCTGATCTACGGCGGCGCGATGAAAGATGGCAAGCCGTCGAGCTTTAGCCATCTGAGCTTCGACCAGTACGAGCAGGACCAGACCGTGGTGATTGGCACGGCGCTCGACCCCGACGGCAGCGAGTTCGCGGGATTCAGCCTGAACGATGTCTCGACTCATCCACTCACACCGGAAGTTGTGAACCAGGCGGAGAAGATCAAGGCCATGCCGCACGGCCCCGAACGCGCAGCAGCCTGGGGCGCCTTCGTAAAGGAATACGGACTGCATCCACGAGCGTCCTTGCGCCGCAATGAGGATGGATCGGTGGGCCTGGGCCTGCGCGACAAACAGGGGCATGTTCGTTTGCGGGTGGCGCTCGATGCCAACGGCCAGCCATCGATCCAGTTTCTCGACGCAGCCGGCAAGGTTGTGCGCACGCTTTCGTCGGCTTCAGAGTAAGCAGCGACGAGAGCCTACACTGGAGTGCAAAGGAAGTTCGCGTGCATCTGATCAGCTTTGTGCGCATTCCCATGCTGGCCGTCCGGCAGCATGTGCGGCCGCTGCCGCGGCTGGGGCTGCTCGAAGAAGACGCCCTGCGCATGCGGGTGTGGCCGAACGATGTCGATCTCAACTGGCACCTGAACAACGCGCGCTACTTGAGCTATATGGATTACGGCCGCATGCATCTGCTGGCGCGCACGCACCTGCTCACCCATATCCTGCGCGCGCGCTGGACCGCACTGGTGGGCGCGGTGTGGGTCACGTACCGGCGTTCGTTGCCGCTGTTCGCGCGCTTCACGCTCACCTCGCGGCTGGTGTGCTGGGACGAGCGCTGGTTCTACCTGGAGCAGACGTTCACAGGTGACGAGGGCCTCGCCGCGGTGGGCTGGGTGAAGGGTATGCTGCGCGAACCCGCCGGCGCCGTCAATCCGCAAGCCGTGCTGGAAAAGATTGAGCCGGGCGTCGTGAGCCCGCCCATGCCGGAGACGATTGCGGCATGGAATGAGCTGACGCGGGAAAAGCTGCAATCGGGAGCGTGACAGGTGATCGATTCCTCTACGCGTCGTGAATCACACCGTCGATCCGAACTTTGGAGCACCAGAAACAGAAAAGGACGTCGTGCCCACAAGCGGCGTCATCGAGATCGAGCCGGTGCCATCGGTGGAAACCTATGCGGCAGCACAGTCCGCGGATCGGTCCGGCTTCGTGCTCCCGATGCGGCCAGAGGCGCGCGAGCGTTTTGGCGAGTTCAGCCTGATTGCTCATATTTGTCCAGTTCGCTTCGCCGACTCGCGGTCACGAATCGGCGAAGCCGGACGCGCGCCGTCTCGCTCGGCAGCGCGCGCCCAATTCGCTCCGGTCATTTATCCAGCATGAAGATCACGCTGATGGTGGTCTCCACTTCCACGGGTTCGCCATTGAGCAGGTACGGCCGGTAACGCCACTGGCGAATGGCATCGATGCTGGCCTGCTGAAATACGGCTGGCCCGCTCACCACGCGCAGATTCTCAACGGTGCCAACCTTGGAGATCACAGCCTGCAGTTCCACGGTACCAGCCATGCGCATGGCAAGCGCGATCGGAGGATACCGCGGCGAAACGTGCCGCAACAGCATGCCTTCCGCCACGCCGGAGGAGATGCGGACGGGGCCGTGCGGCTTGGGCGCGACTACAGCGGGATGCCACTCGGGCGCGCCGGGCAATCCTCCGGGAATGCCGCCGGGACCGCTATCCATGACGAGCAAGCGGCCATTGCCTGGCGCTTCCGGTGCACTGGGCTTGTAGATCGTCGTCGGGATAATGCGCGGCGCGGTGAACTGATCCGCGCTCATCTGCGAAGCGCCGCGAAACGGCTCCGAAACGATGCGCACAATCTGTGGCGGCGGCGTGACCGGCGGCGCAGGCGCCGTCAGCAGCATGTCGGAGAGCCGGTGCGGCAGCGCCTCAGGATAGAGGAGGGGAAGCAGCACCATCACCAGCAGAATGGTACCGTTGAGCGCGAACGTGGCGAGCATCCAGTTGCGGCTGTGGGTATGGATGACGCCTGCGGATTCGAAGATGGAGTCCTCAAACATGGCCTGCCTCCCGAACTCGAATTCAGCAGCGGTTCGGGAGCGCACGGGGGCGCGGCCGCAGTCCGCTACGGGGAGCGGGCGGGCGCGAGGCATGATCCGCGCATCCTGAACAGCACCACTGTGCTTGTGTAGACACCGCCGCGGGGCGCAGTGTTCCCGGCTTCGCAACACAACTCAGACCAGAAAGTTAAGGCGAGAGATAAGTTTTGTGCGGTACACTCCTGAGAATCGACCGGAAAACCGGCGGAGTCCCGATGAAATTGGCACGTTTGTTGGTTTTTGCAGTAGCCGCAATCCACATCTCATACGCGCAGGAGACAGCACAGCGAGCACCGAACCCCGACGCCACGCTGCGCTATATCCATGCCACATGGGATACGCTGACACGCTCGATGACCGACTGCCACTCGCTGGTAGATATCAAGGTCACGGCCAACCCCATCCTTTATCTGCCCGCGGGCATGGCTGAGCCGCCGCAGGTGCAGGCCCTTACCGCCAAGTGCCACGTAAAGGTGGAGGCGCTGCCCCGCAGCATCGAGAAGATCGGTGACATCGATCCCAGGGATCTGCGCGACCAGGGACTGCTCTATCTGCCCAAGCCTTACATCGTGCCGGGCGGGCGCTTCAACGAGATGTATGGATGGGACTCGTTCTTCATCCTGCTGGGGCTTGAAGCCGACCATCGCGAGGCGATGGCGAAGAACATGGTGAACGATTTCCTCTTCGAGATTGAGAACTACGGCGGCGTGTTGAATGCGAACCGCACATACTATCTCACGCGCTCGCAGCCGCCGTTTCTTACTTCGATGATCCGCGCCGTGTACGAGGATCCGGCGAGTTTCCCGGCTACCCCGGCGGGGCGCGCGGAGGCGCGCGCGTGGCTGGCGCATGCCTACACGCTTGCGGGAAAGGATTACTCCACGTGGGAGCGGCCCGAACATCTGGCAGGAAAGACGGGGCTTTCGCGGTACTTCGACTACGGTCACGGCCCCGTGCCGGAGATGGCCGATGACAGCAATTACTATTCCGATGTGATCCGGTGGATCCTGAAGCATCCGCGTGAGGGCGGCGATGGATTTTTGATTCGGGGATCGGAGCATCCCTCCGCGGCTGAAGCGGAGCGTCTGGCAAAGACAAGCTGCGACGTGAATGCGAGCCGCGTGTGCATGCGCGCCTGGGCAGGCGGCTACCGGTTGACGAAGGATTATTACGAAGGCGATCGCGCCATGCGCGAGTCGGGCTTCGACCCCAGCAATCGCTTCGGGCCGTTCTCGGGCGCCACCGAACATTTTGCGCCGGTGTGCCTGAACAGCCTGCTGTATCGCTACGCCGTCGACATGGCGCATTTTGCGCATCTGCTCGGCAAGCCCGCCGATGCGCAAATGTGGGATCGCCGCGCGCAGAAGCGCAGCGCCGCCATCCACCGTTACCTGTGGTGGCCGCGCGAAGGCGTCTTTGCCGACTGGGATTTTGTCCACTCGCGGCCCAACGAGTACGCCTACATCAGTTCGCTGTATCCGCTGTGGGCCGGCCTTGCCACCCGCGAAGAAGCGAAGCAGGTGGTTGCCAAGCTCAATCTCTTCGAGCGCCCCGGGGGGCTCTCCATGAGCGCCACCAACACGGGGCTGCAGTGGGATGAGCCGTTCGGCTGGGCGCCCACCAACTGGATCGGCATCGACGGGCTGGAACGCAGCGGATTCCACGGCGATGCGGCGCGGCTCGCGCGCAAGTTCGACCACACCGTGGATGTGGGATATGCGCAGGAGGGTACCATCCGTGAGAAGTACAACGTGGACGCTGCGAATGCCGACGTACACGTGGTGACAGGCTACAAGCAGAATCAGATCGGCTTTGGCTGGACCAACTCCGTGTACCTGAAGCTGCGCGGCATCATGCACGAGCAACCCGCGCTGGCCAAGGCCGGGCAGTAGGGCCAGCGTCCTCAACCTGGGGCGGAGGGATGGACGTGCCTCATCCCTCCACCCTGCTGTTCGCAACGCGCCGAATGCGATAGGCTTATTCCCGCCATGAAGAACAACGTTCGCTCCCTTGTTGTATGCACCGCGGCCACGCTGTGCGCCGCCATACCGCTTGCCGCACAAATGGTGTCGCCGTCCATCGACGTCCCCGGCCAGCCTTTCTCCTACTACTCGGCGCCCACCGACGAGATCGGCATCATGGACGCGCAGGCGGCCACGGAGATTACTCCGGAGGGCTATCTGCGCACCGGCTACGGCGAGCTGATGTTCTTTGCCGGGCCCGAGCTCGCGCCCACCAGCGTCCGCATTCGCACGCTGGAGAACGGCCATCTGCCGGTCATGCACTATCGATTCGAGCGCAACGGCGTGGAATACAGCGTCACCGCGTTCGGCACATCTCTCGACCTGAGCGCCGACGGCAAGCTGCCGGACTCCGGTCCCGCGAATGCAAGCCTGATCAACTTTGTCCGCGTGGAGATGCGCAACACCGGCCGCGAATCCAACCGCGCCATCTTTGCAACCGGCGTGCGTTACGACGCGCCCAACGATACCGCATCGGGCCACGGAGACAATCGCTTCACGCGGCCGGTCGAGCCTAAACGCGAGGGCGGCTATCGCCAGCTTGGCGAAGTGTTCTCGCCGGACTGGGTTTACTCCTATACAGACTCAGGCTTCCTGCGCGACGGCCGCCTGCTCTATGACTTCCCTGCCGGATATGCGCATCGCGGCTGGACACTGCATGGCAATTACAACTATCCGCAGGACATCAGCAAGCCGGCGAAGCTCACTGTCGATCCCGTTGTGCCCGTCGGCATCGTAACGTATTCGCGCCTGCTCAAGCCGGGCGAGCAGTACGTGCTCGATTTCAAGATGCCGGTGGTGCCCACCTCCGACGCCGCGCAGATCGCCGCGATCCAGCACGCAACCTTCGAGAGCGCCCACTCGGCCATCGTCGCATTCTGGAATCGAATCGTCGGCGAAGGCATGCAGGTGAGTCTGCCGGAGCAGAAGCCGGTCGACACTTTCTACGCGAACCTGATCTACGATCTCATCGCCCGCGACCGCATCGGCAACGACTACATCCAGACCGTGAACAAGCTGCACTATCACGAGTTCTATCTGCGCGACGGCGCCGATATTGTGCACAGCTACGACGTGACCGGGTATCCGCTGATCGCCAAGCAGGACCTGGACTTCTTCGCCAAGTCGCAGAAGCCGGACGGCAACTTCCTGTCGCAGGCGCAGCAGTACGACGGCTGGGGCGAAGCGGTTTGGGGTTATGCGCAGCACTATCGCATGACCCACGACAAGCAGTTCGCGGAGTGGGCGATTCCGCAGATTACGCGCGCGGTGGCATGGCTCAAGCAGGCGCGCGCGGCCGATCCGCTGCACATCATGCCGGCCAGCGATGTGCGCGATAACGAATATGTAAAAGGTCACCTGACCGGCTACAACTTCCTGGCTCTCAGCGCGCTCAAGGTTGCGGCGCAGATGGCGCGCGACACCGGCCACGACGATCTGGCGCGTGACTGGCAGGCGGAGTACAACAGCTACGACGCCGCATTCATGAAGGTGCTCGACGCACAGGCCGCCGCGCACGACGGCTACATTCCGCCGGCGCTCGATGGACAGAAGGGCGGCTACGACTGGGGCAACATGCTGGCCATCGACTACGAGCCCATCCTCGCTCCGCAGGATCCGCGCGTCGCCGCTACGCTGAAAGCGACCCAGGCAAAGTACAAAGAAGGCATCATGACGTACGCCGATGGCGAGTTCCTGCACCACTACCTCACCATCAAGAACACGCTTGCCGAAGTGATTCGCGGCGACCAGCAGCAGGCGGTGCGCGAGTTGTATGGCCTTCTGGTGCACACCAGCTCAACCCACGCCGGTTTTGAATTCGCAATCCTGCCGTGGGGCGATCGGAACTTCCAGGACAACCTGGCGCCGCATGGCTGGTTCGCCGCCGAGTACCGCACGCTGCTTCGCAACATGCTGGTGCGCGAGCAAGGCGACGATCTGCACCTGCTGAGTGTTGTCTCTCCGGACTGGATTGGCGCGGGGAAGACCATCTCCGTGAAACAAACGCCCACGTACTTCGGCGAAGTCGCTTATACCCTCACGCAGCCCGGCGCCAACCAGGCCGTGCTGCACCTCGATACCAAATTTGCCCAGGCTCCCCACGCGCTCCTTGTGCACATTCCCTGGTTCGTTGAGCTCAACAGCGCAACAGCGGATGGTAAGCCCATCTCTGCTCGCGACGGAATGCTCAGCATTCCACCGAGCACAAAGGAAGTTCGTCTGCGTTGGAGTCTTCGAGCCGACACTCCGCGCGTGAGTTATCAGCGCGCCGTCGACGCCTACAAAGCCGAATACGCGCATCGCTACAACATCCTGATGCATGGGGATGCAGGGACGAAATAGCCCGCGACTGGTGCCGCCGGCAGAGCATTTGTTGCCGCTCAGGGAAGTTTTTACTCAAATGCGAGAGCCTGCACCGCGGGCAACTCCTGCTCTTTCAGTCCCATGCCATTTGGCATCCCAGATGCCTCTGGCAAGGGCAGAGCGAGAGAAAGCGGTCCGAGGAAGACGGACGCCCCAAGCGGCGACGCACTTCGGGCCGCAGCCCCTTTTGTGGAGGTTGCGGGTTCATGAAATCGGTCTTTAAGCGCTTCCTTCTTCTGGGAATCTCCCTATCCATCGTCGTTCTGGTAGCCACGCAAAGCTGGGAGCAAGCGGAGGCCGAACCTGGCGCGAACGACGGCGGCGATGGAGGCGCGGAGCCTGCGCCGCAGCCAGACCTGCCGCAAACAGTTCCCGCGAAGCCGGAACACAAGACGATTCCCTTCAAGCCGCTCGCCGGCACCACCGTGACCTTCAGCGGCAAGGTGATTCGAGCCGGCAGCCGCTACGCGCTGCGCGAAACCGCCGGCATCCTGTACACGCTGGACTCTGAAGGCCGCGCATGGGCGTTCGAGGGAGAGGACGTCCGCGTCACAGGGCAGTTGGATACGACGACACGCCTGCTGCACATCGACGACATCCAATCGATGATTGCCTGACCAGGGCCTGTTAACACTACCTGAGCGATGGCCAGGTAGGGTTAACAAGCCCTAGGCGGCTGCGCTCTATTTCAGGTGCTTGATCTTCGTGTCCGCGGGGAGCGTGAACTGGAACTCCTCATCCGTCAGCGGCACATTCTCTGAGACCTTCTCGACCGTCAGCACGAGCTGAAAATCCTCCATCGGCCGCTTGATCGTGATCTTTGACGGATAGTGGTTCGGTCCGAAATCCGCATAGCGCCCGTAGAATATCTGCGTTTCCAGATTGCCATCGGCATCGTAGAGGTCCTGCTGATAAGGAAGCAGGTCGTCGCGATGGAAGTGCACCACGCGCGCCGGTGTCAGCTCCTGTGTGCCGGGCTTGCGGCGCACAATGTTCAGCAGATACTCCGGCACCAGATAGAGATGCTTCTTGGCCGAATCCTCCATGGTGTCAGTGTCGGCGGTGACGTAATACTCCTCGTCGGGCGAGAGCCCCTTCACCACCATGGAATCGAAGAAGAAGCCCGGGCGCAGATCTTCAAACTTGTTGCCGGATTTGGTCTGGCTTTCCTTGGCCGGCCCCTCGATGGCTTCGTCCTTGAATGGAATCCACAAGGTGAACGTCTTGCCGTTCGAAACCATGTCCAGCATCCGCGTGCCTACTACCGGATAACGACCGAAGACGCGCAGCATCTCCGGCTTGCGCAGCAGGATGATGCCACGGATGCTCGGATACTGATTGGATTCGCCCTTCTGCGCCTTGAACACCGTGGCCTGCATCTCCACCGTGGCGTTCAGCGATTGCAGCGCATCCCACTGCTTGTTGAGCCGGTTCACCAGGTCCTGCGGAGATGCGTTCTGCACGACTTGCGGCGCCTTGGGCATAGGCAGCTTGCGGCGTGTCACCAGACACCCCGATACCAGCATGCACAGAGCCGCCGCGGTAACCGCCACTCCGGCGCGAGCCGTGCTCATCGGTGCTCCGCCTGTTTCTCTGCCGCCCGATAGGCCGCCACGTTCTTGTTATGCTCCTCAAGCGTCGCTGCAAACAGCGACCTTCCTTGCGGGTTCTCGCTCGCCGCCACAAAGTAGAGGTAATCGGATTGCGCGGGATTCATCGCCGCCTTCAGCGACTGGATTCCCGGATTCGCAATCGGTCCCGGCGGCAGTCCCGGATGCAGATACGTGTTGTACGGGGTGTCGCGTTGCAGGTCGCTGGCGTGGATGACACCCCGCCAATCCCCTTGAACCTGGAGTCCATAGATCACCGAGGGATCGGTCATCAGCGGCATCTGCTTGTCGAGCCGGTTGTAGAAGACGCTGGCCACCAGAGGCCGCTCCGTGGGCAGCGCCGTCTCCCGTTCCACCAGTGAAGCCACGGTGACGACGCGATGGATATCGTGGTTCAGCCCGATCTGCATGGCCGCCTGGCGAAAGCGCTTCACCATGGCCGCGGCGATCTGCGGCATCTGTTCCTTCGGTCCGATCTTGTAGGTGTCCGGAAACAGATAGCCCTCCAAAGTTTTCGCCTGAGGGTCCAGGTCCGCCACCAGACCCGCTTCCTGCCGGGCGGTGTCAAGGAACGTTTGCGCAGGGCCGAAGCCGGCCTGTTGCAGGCGTTCCGCGATATCGAACATGTTCGATCCCTCGGGGATCGTCACCGCAACGGTGTAAACGTCGCCGCGGCGGAGGCGATCGTACACCTCGGCCACCGGCGCCGGATGATCGAACTTGTAATCCCCCGCCTTGAGCGTGCCGTGCTCAAACCAGTGCATGGCATAAAACGCCAGTGAACTGCGAATGATGCCCGCGGCTTTCAACTGGCGGCCGATGTGCACCGTCGAGGAGCCGGGCAGAATTTCCACAAATGTTTCAGTCTGGGGTCCAAAGGGCGCAATGGCTACAAACGCGGCCGCGGCCGCCAAACCCAGCAGAAACACGACGAAGACCGCCAGCAGGGTTCGTCCCCAGCTCGAGCCGCCGTTCCGTCCGGTTGTCCCCCTGCGGCCCGCCATCCTGCTGCCGTGGTCCTCCGTGCTTTCCTTTAAGACGCAAAAATCCCGTCCGGGATTCCTCAACTTCTGAATAGATTGTAGCTGCGGACGCAAGGTATCCCCCGCCCATCTCCTTTCGTGCTAACCTCTTGGCCAGACGGTAATCCGAAGATCCTGATCCACGTCCTTGCAAGGCTTTTCCCCAGCCTGCGGCAGCGCCAGCACCGTGAAGGAGAGGATTCCGATGAGTCGTCGCCTTGTCTTTACTACTATCCTGCTTTTCTGCGCCGCATTTGCCGCGGCGCAGTCGGAGCCTTCCCCGAAGGCGGCGTTGCCGCGCGCGGAGCTTTATGGTGGCTTCGCCGGCGCCGGCGGCGGTCCCCTGGGCTTTGGAAAGGGCTGGCACTTCGGGAGCGACTTCCGCATGCATGGGCCGCTCTACTTCGTCGTCGACGGCTCTCAGACCTGGGATGGCAATCAGCCGGGGAATGGCATCAACAATATGTCAAACTCCAACAGCCTCTTTGGGGTGCGCTACTGGTTCCGGCCATTTCCTTCCGGAGCTTCCCTCTTCACCCAGGGGCTCGCAGGCATCGACTCCCTCCGCAACAGCGGCCAGTCCTACACCTGGAACTACAACAACGCCACCAGCCCGGCGCTGGCAGCCGATCTCGGCCTCCACATCCCTCTGACCACCCACTGGTCCACGGCCTTTCAGGGCGGTTACTTCTGGACCCTGCTCAAGAACAGCACGTACGGTGGTCCGGTGAGTCCCGCCAACGTGACGCTGAACCGCGGGCGCTTCTTCGTCGACGTCGTCTACCACTTCAAATGAGAGCGGGGACCGGGGAGCCCGCGTATCCTGTCGTCAGTGGATCCCGCGCCTCGCTATCTCGCCCTCGATGTCGGAACAAAGCGCATTGGCGTCGCCGTCTCCGATGAGCTGGGCCTCACCGCACAACCGGTGATGACGCTTGAGGTCCGCCGCAACCGCCGCGAGGACCTGCGTTCCATCGCACGGCTCGCCCGCCGCTTCACCGTCACCGGCATCGTGGTCGGTCATCCCATCCACCTCTCCGGAGAAACCAGCCCCCGAGCAGTGAAGGTCCAGCAATTCGCCACCGAACTCGGCGAGCTCACCGGCTTGCCGATTCATCTGTGGGACGAGCGACTGACAACCCGGGAAGCCCACCAGATCCTCTATGAATCCGGCCGTGACCGCCAGGACCATAAAGATGTCGTCGATCAGGTAGCCGCCACGCTGATCCTGCAATCGTTCCTCGATGAGCGACGTGACCACTTAGCTACGCCACCCCGCGGCGAGTAACCTGGCATTCATCATTCCTGTGCAAAAACGGCATGAATACGCCGTAAAAGCGCCCCTGTATTCACGGCTCAGTAACTTCCACTTAACTCCTGATTGATTTATCCCTTCGATACTTTCTCTGTCTGACTTAGGCCGGCAAACTCCCCGCACCCTAACGACAACACGGGCCAATTCTGCAGCTCCGGCCGAGCTTGTGCAGACGCAGTGTGCGCGGGATCGACAAGAAAGGATTTGGAGGCTATGCAACGCAAACAATTATTCCTCTGCCTGGGCCTGCTCGCGGGTGCTGCGTTCACGCAGAGCGCCAGTGCGGCAACCATCCAGGGCAAGGTCACCGATTCGAGCGGCGCAGTGGTGCAAGGCGCGGCGGTCACGCTCACCGATTTGAAGACGCACACCGTCTTCCACGCCGTCTCCGGCGCGGATGGACGTTACATGTTCAGCAATGTGCTTGCCGACCCCGCCATCGTCACGGTCCAGAAGGCCGGCTTTGACAACTTCAACCAGCGCATTGCGCCGAGCGCAAATGCTTCCGTGACCATCGATGCAACCATGAATCCCGCCGCCAGCTACGAGAGCGTGGTGGTGCGCGGCACAGTGGATCCGGAAGCCAAGCCGGTTCCCACACGCGAAGACGTCATGCTCGCACCGGAGACACTTCGCGTGCTCGATCGCCAGCAACTGGATGCCGCGGGCCCGGTCGCCGGCGGCGCGCAGATGATCCAGTCCACTCCCGGCGCCAACGTTGTGGGTTACGGCGAGACCGGCGCAACCAAGTACAGCATCCTGCTCAACGGTGTGTCGCAGGGCTGGGCCGGTGAGGCCACCAGCTTCACGGCTCCGGGTTCGCTGGGCGTCACGTTTGACGGAATTCCGATCGCCGATCCGGCGACCGGCTTGTGGCAATCGGCCACCATGCCGCAGAACCTGACCATGCAGAACCTGGCCGTGACCTACGGCCCGGGCCAGCCCATGGACCGCTGGTACAGCGACGTAGGCGGCCGTGTGGAGTTCACGCCAATTCAGCCCACCGTGGATCACCACCTGAGCGTCGAGGTCAGCCAGGGTCCCTACGGCCAGCAGAACTTTGCGTTCGTGGGCAACACCGGCCGGTACAAGGGCTGGTCGACGGTTCTCGGCGGAGGCCTGGGACGCGGCGACGACTATCTGCAGGGCCCCGACGGCTTCGGCAACCACTCGCAGGATGGTTCGGTCTTCGGCAAGACTCTCAAGGATTACTCAGCCGGAAGCGTCGCGATGGGCATCTTCTACTCGAAGGCCGGCGGCTATCGCCCGACTACCATTCCGCTTGCCGACGTGGGCCTTGTCTCGCCGGGCGGCATCCACTTCAGCCAGCCCACGAGCGGCTATTACAGCGTGCTGCCGTACGCCGACTACAACAAGTACGACACCAATGAGATGTTCCTCGCCTACGGGCGCGAGAATCTCTTCCTCAGCAGCACCACGACGCTGATGAACAGCACCTGGTACAACCACATCCGCCGCTTCCATCGCCGCAATGAGGACGCCCTCAGCCTGGGCGCGCAGGTGGATGAGTGGAACAACCCGCACAGCGACATCCTCGGCGATACGGTGGGACTGTCGAAGGTTCTGCCCTTCAACACCATCAATATCGGCGGTTACATTCTGCACGAGGTCTACAACACGCATAACCTCTTCTACGATCCCGCATCGGGCGGAAGCGGCGCCAAGCAGATCGTCGGCGCCGGATCCAAGTTCCGCTCCGGCTACTTCCAGCAGGACAACGTCGCGTTCTATGCACAGGACGACATCCACCCCATCGCGCGCATTCACATCATCCCCGGGCTCCGCGTGGTTGGCTTCGCCACCAGCTACAGCGATCAGGCCGCGCGCGATTTCAGCTTCCTACCGGGCGTGATCTCCTCGTCGCATTGCGCACTGTTCTCGGATGCCGGCGGCCAGGCCACCGATCCCTACTACAACGTCTTCGGCAAACCGAACGCGAAGGACCAGGGCTCGCTCTGCGGCGAGCACGCCAGCAAGTCGGCTGTCGAACCCTCCATCGATGCATCCGTGATGCCGTGGGACTGGCTCACCATCTACGGCGGCTATGACACCACCTATCGCTCGCCCTCGCTCGGCGGCGGCGGCGGCATGTTCCAGTCGGTCGACCCGGCCTATTACATCCTGGCCGAAGGCCAGTACACTCAGTTCGGCGGCAAGGTGCACTTTACGCATGCGCCTGCGCTCGGCAACTTCATCGCCGGCGTCAACTACTTCCACCTCGATTACACCAACCAGGAACTCGACTACGAAACCGCTACCGGCGTCAACGGAACCTCCGGCGGCAGTTCCGCCTATCACGGCGTGGACGCGTTCTTCGACGCCGATCCGAAGAGCAACATTCACTTCTTCATGAACCTCGCCGGCGAAGCTGCGAACTTTACCAACTACGTGACCGGCGGCACGGAAGCATCGTGCGGAACGCCCGCCAATCCGGCCGCAGGTTGCGCGTTCTACAACAACCTGCCCGTCTCCTATGTGCCGAACTACACGCTCAACACGGGCCTCTACTACGGCATCCAGCACCACAACCACGAGGTGCTGCAACCGCGCTTCTGGATCGAGAGCACCGGCTCGCAGCACCTGTGGTCGAACAACGATGGAGCGCCGTCCAACCGCACCATGCCGGCCTACACCGTGGCCAATATGTCCTTCACCGCTCCCATCAACTTCTTCGAGAAGCAGTCCTTCAACCTGAAGGTCGACATCATGAACCTGGCGAACTCGAAGTACGAGCAGTGGGAGTACGTATCGAGCGGCGGCTACTTTGCACCGCTGGCTCCGGATCAGAACAACGTTCCGAGCAACTACATTAACGCCTACCCCGGCGCTCCCCGCGCGGTCTACGGCACCATCTCCTACCAGTTCTAAAAACCCGGCCGGAGCGGCGCGAACCTGCGCGGCTCCGGCCTTTAACTATTTAGAGCCTGATGTAGATTGATTCCCGCCTGCTCCACTCGAATCGTCGGCATCCCCACAATGTCATAGGTGCTGGAAGCGATGCCGATCTTCGCCGCATCCAGTCCTGCCAGCATCTCGCGGCTGATGCGATCCTTGAGCGCGCGAATATCATGCGTGGGGCATAGGAACCGCACGGATAGCTCGATCCAGTTATCGGTCAGCCGCACATAGACCCGCGGGTGCAGGTCCTCGGCCTTGATGAAGAAGCGCTCCTTCAGCCGCTGCTGCTCCGGCTGCGCCATGTTGGCTATCTCCGTGGTGTGATGTGCCACCGAGTCCACAATGATCTTCTCCGCGCGCCGCCAGTCGTCCTTATACGAGATCGGGAGGTGCATCTCCTCCCACATGTACGGAAAATCGCGCGTGTAGTTGTAGACCGGCTGATCGAAGATCGCCGAGTTCGAGATCGTCACGATACGACCGGAGTACTGCCGGCTGTGCACCCACATTCCGGGATCGTCTTCCTGCACGGCCGGCGGCTCGCCCATCTCCATGATGGTGGTCTGGATAAAGTTCAGCGCGATCACGTCGCCGCGCACGCCGCCCATGGTGATGCGGTCGCCCACGTTGAACGTCTGGCCGCGCAGGATCACCCAGTATCCGGCGAAGCTGGTCACCACCTTTTGCATGGCAAACGCCAGCCCGGCGCCGATCAAGCCCGCCGCCGTGCCCAGCCTGGATGGGTTGTCGAACCAGATCGACACCAGTCCGATGACGGCGACGATAAACAGCAGCAGGCTGATGCCCTGCCGGGTCCAGAACGCCACCTTCTGGCGATCGCCTCCGAAGGCCGCCGCAATTGCGCGCAGCAGCTTGGCCAGCAGGTACAAGCCGACCAGGAAGATGAGTGTAAACAGCAGCTTGCGGCCGTTGTCGGCGTTCACGCCGAGCATGGGGATGCCATCGATCTGCAGGTTGTGCCTGGGTCCGACAAACTGAAAGAACGGTCCTGCCGCCATGGAGACCTTAGATGCGGCCCAAGTTGCAGGCCGGATGCCCAGCCAAACCGACCCCCGCGTATAATGAAGATTCTGGTTGCTTATCTCTCGCGGCTTGAGCCACGCGCGCTCCCCGCCACGGACAACAATGCCCGATCACATTAAGAATCAGCTTCAGAAGGAAATCGCGGCGCTCGAGCATGAGCTTGCCCACGAATTGCCCGCCGAGATCAAGAAGGCCGTGGCCCTGGGCGACTTGTCGGAGAACGCCGAGTATCACATGGCCAAGCAGCGCCAGGAGTTTGTGAACGCGCGCCTGGGCCAGCTCAAGCGCCGCATGGCCGAGCTCTCACTGGTCAATCTCGCCAACATTCCGCGGGACAAGGCCGGCTTCGGCTCCACTGTAGTTGTCTACGACTCTCACAAGGACGAGGAGATCGTCTATCGCCTCGTTACCAGCGAAGAATCGGACGTCGCCAAGGGCCTCATCTCCACCACCTCGCCCATCGGCCGCGGCATCGTCGGCAAGCGCGTGGGCGATGTGGCCACCATCGTCACTCCCAACGGCAAGCGCGAACTCGAAATCCTGAAACTGACCACGATTCACGACGAAGCGGAAGCCGCCGAAACCAACGGCAACGCCGCGCAGTAGCGGCGAAGGAACGGATCACATGACCTGGACGGGTGGGTTTGGCCGCGGCTGCGGCTGGCTTTTGGATCGCATCGTTTACGGGCTGGCGCTCACCCGCATCTCGCCGAACGTTCTCACCTTCATCGGCCTCGTCATCAACATCGTTGCGGCGTTCTTCTTCGGACATGCCAACGCCTCCAACGCCGGGCGCATGTTCCTCTACGCCGGCCTGGTCATCATCGGCGCCGGCATCTTTGACATGGTCGACGGCCGCGTGGCCCGCCGCACCAACCAGGTCACCGTCTTCGGCGCGTTCTTTGACTCGGTCATCGACCGCTACTCCGACGTGGTGCTCTTCTTCGGCCTGCTGGTCTACTACGCGCGCATCAACCACTTCCGCTACGTGGTGCTGACGGCGTTCGTGATGGTCACGTCGCTCATGGTCAGCTATACGCGCGCCCGCGCGGAGGCTCTGATCGGCTCCTGCAAAGTGGGCTTCATGGAGCGCCCCGAGCGCATCGTCCTCATCATCCTGGGCGCGCTCTTCAATCACTGGGACGTGATGGCGCCGGTGCTGTGGGTGCTGGCCGTCCTGTCGACGATCACCGTGATCCACCGCATCCAGTACACCTACCAGAACACCAAGCACCTCGCGCCTATTCAGCAATAAGTGGCCGCTTTCTCTTCAACTTGCCCAAAAAGTGTTACCGTAGGGGCAGAGTTCGGAAGAAGGAGGCGCAGCCATGGCACAGCACCCATTTCTAAAGTCGATCAAGCCTGTCAATCTGCTCTCCTTCGGTCCTAATACGGAAGAGATTGAGCTGCGCCCGCTGAACATTCTGATCGGGCCGAATGGGTCAGGAAAATCGAATCTTCTGGAAATCCTACGCCTTCTATACCTTTTGCCGGAGAAGGAGCCTTGGAGTGTAATCCTGCGAACCGGCGGCGTTGATGAGTGGATATGGAAGGGCAACAACGCGCCGAATACTCGATCCGTAATCGAAGCCAAAGTCGGGTGGGAAGTACCGAGGAACGACAAGTTCCAAAACGAACCCTGCGTGTATAAATACAAGATCGGCTTGGACAAGTTTCAGAATTCGTTTCGGATCAGCTCCGAGTCCCTGCGGATGGCAAAGCGTGCGGATGACTACCACCTTCAGAATTCAGAGTTCATTCGGAACGGAGCAGCTGGCGAACTGCATCTTCGAATCGGAAGCTCAAACGGATTGCCTGTCTTCGATCTAGCTCCGGACCAATCTATCCTCTATCAGATCTCATCTCGGCCGCTGGCTGAACTCGGGATCGGAACTCGCCTACCAGAGATTCTGGAGATTCGCGATTTTTTCGACAGCTTCGATTTCCACCAAGACTGGGAGATCGGTCCAGATCTATCTCCGCGCGATCCCGTGCCCGTAGGGCAAAGCACCGAACGTCTCGAAGAAAACGCGGCTAATCTCGCACAGATGTTGAAATTCTACAAGGACTACCATAGATCGGCTTTCGAGAAGGTCGAAGAGCTTATGGGGAAGTTCTACGAGCCGCTCAAAGCCCTTGATGTGCGCCTAATCGGCACCCACCTGCAAGTCGCAATTGAGGAAAAGGATGGGTTTTCAACCTCAGCCTACCGGCTCTCGGACGGTTCGCTTCGCTGGCTGGCACTGCTCGTGATCCTCCTGAATCCAACGCCCGCTCCGTTGACGTGCATCGAGGAGCCCGAACTCGGCCTGCACCCCGACATCATCCCCACGCTCGCCGATCTTCTGCGCGATGCCTCCACGCGAACCCAACTCATTCTCACCACCCACTCGCAAGCGCTTGTCGAATGCTTCTCCGATAATCCCGAAGCTGTATGCGTGTGCGAAAAGGTAGAAGGCGCAACACAAATTCGTAGGCTCGACAGGGAGCGCCTGTCCTCTTGGCTTGAAGATTATTCCTTGGGCCAGCTATGGGCCAAGGGTGAGATTGGGGGAAACCGCTGGTGAAGGTACGCCTGTACGTTGAGGGTGGCCCAAAAGGGGTTCATGCCGACGGCCTGCGGCGCTTCAAGAGTGGCTTCAAGCAACATCTCGGGCGCCTCGACCCGCGCCTGAGCAACATCGAAATTTCCCCTTGTGGCTCAACAGTAGAAACAATTCGAGACTTTGCCAGGGCTGCGCGGCAATGCGGAGATGATTGCATCGTTGCGTTGCTGGTGGACGCGGATGCGCCTGTTGTCAAAGAGTCTCCGGCCCGCCATCTTGCAGATAAGCTCAGCGCTGCGAATATTCCGCGAGAGCATCAAACTAACATTTTCCTGATGGTGCAGTGTATGGAAGCATGGCTTCTCATCGACCGCCGCGCACTCGAAAAATGCTACGGCCGCACCGCTCGCGACGCCAAGCTCCCCTCGACTCTTGACATAGAAACGATTACCGCAAGGGACCTCGTAGCCCTTCTGGATGCGATGGCGAAGGGCACAGCAACGGGTAAATACCACAAGGTCCGGGATGCCGCGAGGATATTGACGGAGTTGAATCCAGAGATCGTAGCTCAGCGATCGCGGCATGCGCGGGAACTTCACCAATTTCTCCGTCAATCGGTAGAACAATAACCAAAGGCCCTTCAGCAGTCCATCGCCACTACCGAGCATCCCTTCGACCCCGCCTTCCACTGCGCCAGAAACCGCGTCACCGCGGCGGGGTCAGAGTGCTGCACCGCGTACTCGAGCTCTTTATTGCGCGCGCTGTAGAGCAGCTTTCCGGTGTCGCTCAGCACCGCCACGCCCGGCACTCCATGCCGCACCGGAACCTGGTAGCGGTCGGCGATATCCAGATTCGTGTCCAGTTCGCCCACGTTCACGTAGACCACCACATAGTTATGCTCCAGCAACGGCCGGTTCTGCGGGGTGTGAAAGTACATGTCCAGCACAAAGCAGTCGCCGCACCAGTTGCCGCCGAAATCCAGCAGCACCCGCTTGTGCGTGCGCGCCGCCGTCTTCAGCGCCGCCGCAATCTGTGCCTTGGCCAGCGAAGGGTCCGGATAGAGGGCACGCTCCGCAGCGGGCAAGAACACCGCCGCCACCGATACAATCGCCGCCAGAAGCAGGAAACGAGCAAACCTCACCGCAATCGACCCCCTAGGCCCGATTGTAGCCGCACACAAATTTCGTTCTCCGGCGGTTTCCTCATTCGCCAATCCGCCCTATACTTTCAAGGCAATGTCTGATCGCCGCTCCCGTCTCGAAAGCACCTCGTTCCCCGATTTGGGGGCGATGATGGAGGCCTACGCCAAGGCCGCGGTGGAGACCGCCCGCGCCGAATACCACCACACCCTGGACTTTTCCGCGGATTCGATCGACACGCTCGACGAGATCCTGGTCACGGTGGGCGAGAACCCCAACCACGATCTCGATTACGAAGTGCGGCTCTGGGGCAGCTATCTCGGCGAGATCATTCGCCAGCGCTACAACGGCAACTGGGAGATGACGCAGTATCCCGGCGGCGCCGCGGCCGTTCCCGCCGTCGATGTGCGCGGCTCGCGCCTCTTCCCGCTCATGAAGGTCTACCGCCGCCTCAGCGCCGGCGAAGAAGAAGACCTGCGCAGCTTTTATGCCATGGTCACCGAGCGCCTTGGCCGTCCCGCCCAGGTCAATTAGCAGGACCGCATCCGACAATCCAATCCCTCCGGATAGCCGTTCAACTACTGTGAGCTCCCTCACACACGCAACTTGAGCTTGTGCGACAATAGAAGAGGTGATTCAAGCACGTGCCACCGGGCATCGTGCGGGAGGTACTTTCAATGTTTGGTGATGCTCTACAGCCATGGCACCTGCTGGTTCTCGCCGTGGTCGCGTTTCTGCTCTTCGGCGCCAAGCGGTTGCCGGAACTCGGCAAGGGCCTGGGTGAAGGCCTCAAGGGCTTCAAGGAAGGCCTGAAGGGAATTACCGAGCCGTCCGCGCCTGCGCCCAACACGCAGCAGAGCGCGCACGTTACGCCGCCCGCCACTCCCGAGCAGAAGTAGCGCCCGCGATCCCGGCTGTGCGGGACTGACTCCGCTCCAGCCGCGTCTGAACGATTCTCGCTCCCAAACGAAAGGCCTGCGCACTGCGCAGGCCTTTGTCGTGTTCTGATTCCGGACTGTCTCTACTGCACGCTTTCGGCGGTCGGATAGTAGCCCGTTTTCGCAATTACTTCCAGATTCGGCCGGTCCACGCGCACATCGATCTTGCGGAACTTCGAGTCGATCGTGGGCTCGTGGCTCATGTAGCCCAGCGTGTACTGGTTGCGGGCCTCTTCGGCGATCAGGGCGTAGCTCTTCTCGATGCCGTTCAGATTCGTCTCCGAGTCCAGCGTGCCGCCCGTGGCCAGCACGTACTTGATCAGCAGGTTGTTGTACATCGTGAACGGCAGGTGGAAGCGGCTCAGGCGGCCTTCGCCCCACCGCGCGGCCTCGCCCACCAGCGTGCCATAAACAGCGATCTGGTGGCCCTGCAGGTACTTCAGCACCTCGCCATACTTGGCTTTGCTGCCGTATTCCTTGCCATCGGAGATCACGTAGATGAGCCGGCGCCGGCCCGGCTGGCGCGTGGAAAGCTCCTTTGCCGCCGCCAGAACAGCATCGTTGAGCGTGTGAATCTCCTTGGGCAGCGTCATGAAGTCGCCGTTACCCGCCGAGCGGCCCGGCTGGATGTTTGGATCCACGCAGTTGCCGTTCTGCCGGATCGCGCAGCCCGCCATCGGGCCATCGTTCACGGGATTCAACTGCTCGGTGCCGGCTGCCTTCGTCATGGCCAGCACAAACGGCACGCGCGCGCTTTGCGCTCCCGTAAATCCGCCGGAGCGGTCCTGCGCGCCGTTCCCATACGAGAACACCGCCATCTCGTCGTACGGCGTCAGCGCCCCCTGAATGGCGCCGAGCGAGTTGTTCACCCGCTCCATCACATCCCTGGGCAGGCTCTGGTCCACCACAAACGCAATGGACATCGGAAACGGGCTGACCGTGAAGAACGTCAGCGGCTCGCGGGTGTTGTTTTCGAAGACCTTGAAATCCCGCGGCGTGAGGCCAGCCACCAGGTTTCCCTTGGCATCCTTCACCGTCACCGGCACTTCCACAAAGTTCACGTTCATGTGGATGACCGTGGCGAGGTCTTCCACAGCCTGGCCGGGTGGCGGCTCAAAGGGTGGCTTCTTCTGGACGTTGTCGGTGGCCGGCGGCGGAGGCGCCTGGGCCGGCGCCTGGCTCTCTGAGGCCTGAGAGGCCGGAGCCGCGGAGCCCGCGCCCGGGCGGATGGGCCCGTTAGCCAGATCAGTGAGGGGAACCGGACCCTGCGGAGCCGGAGCGTCCGGAACCTGTTGCTGGGCAGGCTTTTGCTGCTGCTGCGCCGTCGCGGTCGGGCCCAGGTTCAGAATCGCGCCCATCGCTGCCGCAAACGCCGTTGCTTTCCATCCAGGCTTCACAGGTTCTGCTTCCTCCATAGAACACCGCGAGACAAGCCGGTGCGGCACGCCCAAGGGCTGCTGATTCGCTCTTCGGAGTGCTCCAATCGTCAGAGTATCAGACGCGCCAGATGCTCGCTGGTTTGCCCGCACCCCGTTTGCCCACTCCCTGCGGCCCCTTTCGCGCTATGCTCTCTTCGGGCCAGGATTTCACGTCTAACGAAATTGAGGGGTCGAAATGCGCGCGCGTACAGGACTTGCTTCCCTCCTGCTGCTTCTCCCGCTTCTTGCCACGACAGCGTGGGGGCAGCTTGCTCCGTCGCCTGACGCGCCCCCTGTGAGCAATGTGCCGCCGCAGCCGGAAGAGGACCAGTCCGTCGCCACCTTCAAGCTGCAGGTCAGCCTCGTCGACCTGTTCTTCACGGTGAAGGACAAGAGCGGCCAGCTCGTCCCGCACCTCAACAAATCCGACTGCAGCGTGAGCGAAGACAAGGTGCCGCAGACCTGGAAGACGTTCACCTCGGAGAACGATCTGCCCCTCACGCTCGGCATCCTGCTTGACACCTCCGGAAGCCAGGAGAACGTGCTGCCCCTCGAACAGCAGGCCGGCAGCCAGTTTCTCGATCAGGTTCTGCGCAAGAAAGACGAAGCCTTCCTCATCTCGTTCGACGTGAACATCGATCTGCTGCAGGACTTTACCAACAGCCCGCACATGCTGTCGCGCGCCATGGACAAGGCGCAGATCAACACCGCCGGCGGCAATGGCGCCGCGGGCATTCCCGGGCTTGGCGGCGGCACCGTGCCCACCATCGGCGACCCCAAAGGCACGCTGCTCTATGACGCCGTCTACGAGGCCTCGCGCGACAAGCTCTCCGACCAGACAGGCCGCAAGGCGCTCATCGTGCTTACCGACGGCGAGGATCAGGGCAGCCGCCACAAGATTCAGGATGCGATCGCCGAAGCGCAGCGGTCGAACGCGATCGTCTACGTCATCCTGATCGCCGACACCGGCTTCTACGGCGGGTTCAACCTGGGATACAGCGGCTACTCCGCCGCCCACAAGATCGCCGACGAGACCGGCGGCCGCGTCATCAACGTGGGCAACAACGGCAAGAAACTCCGCGATGCCTTCCAGCAGATCGAAGACGAGCTGCGCACCCAGTACGTGGGCACCTACACCCCCACGAACAAGAAGATGGATGGAACCTTCCGCCACGTCGCCGTCAACTGCGGCGTGGGCGTGCACGTCCAGGTCAAGCGCGGGTACTTCGCCCCGACACCAGAGGACCAGAGCCAGCAGTAAGGGCAGGGGACAGGGATCAGGTGTCAGGTGTCAGGGCTCGGCCCCTGAATTCATTCCTACTCCCTACTCCCTGTTCCCTGTTCCCTGTTCCCTGTTCCCTGTTCCCTGGTAAAAACTACACCCTCGCCCCGGAATTCCCATCCCGCAGTGCGGTTTTCGATCTGGATGGCAAGGCAACCAGCTTTTTCCGCTCGCAAATCTAAATGATTGCGCTGGCGCATGTTGCGCCCTTTTGCGTCTCCCACCGGACAGTTTGGCGCTCCGCATGCATTCCTCCCTGGCGTTGAATTTTTCCCCCGCGCCCCGTGCACGGACGCGATTCGAAACAGCAGAACAAAAAATCAGGAGATTCCCCATGAAGATCACGAAATTGCTTGTGGTGGTATTTGTGATTGTCTCCAGCCTCCCGGTTCTCGCACAGCAGACAAACGCAAACGCACAACAGAACGCCTCCGCGCAGGCCGGCACGGCACAGGCCGCCGGATCGGGCTCGGCGAACGCGAGCGCCTCCCGCAGCAAACGCAACGTGCAGGCACAGGGCTCCGGCTCTGCGAATGGTTCCACTTCCCTTCTTGCTCCTGGTTCCTCTCATCCCGCCGCGCGCCGCACCGCGCCGCCCAGCATGCAGCCCATGCGTCCGTCGAACCCGCGCGCCGTAGCCCACGGGCAGGCGCCGCGGACCGCGCCGCGCGCTCGCAAATCTCCCACGCCGCGTAACCATGCGCTGAACGCATCCTCCACCGGCGCTGCCACCGGCGCGCTCTCGGGCACGTCGCGCAACGCTTCGGCCAACGCCGCCAGCGCTGCCAACGGAGCGCTCGCCGGCTCCGCGAATCGTGGAGCGCTGAACGCCGCGAGCTCCGGAGCAGGCAATGCCGTGGCCTCCGGCGCGGCAAACGGCCGCCCCGGGAGCATGCTCGCCTCCACCACCGGCGCTGCAAACGGCTCCGGTTCCACTGCGGCGAACGCGCATGCGCTGAATGCTGCAACGTCCGGCGCCGGCAACGCATTCGCCAACAGCGCTGCGAGCATGCAGCCGGTGAATGGCGAGCTGCTCACCAAGCTCGATTCGAAGAACGCCAAGGTGGGCCAGCAAGTGGTGGTCAAGACCACCCAGGCATTCCGTACCGCCGATGGAACGGTTCTGCCCAAGGGAACGCATCTGATCGGTCACGTCACCAGCGTTCGCCCGCACCGCTCCAGGAAGGACGACGGCGGCCTGGGCCTCGCGTTCGATCGCGCCCTGCTGAAAGGCGGCCGCACCATCCCCATCCACTCCATGATCGAGTCAATCGCTCCTCCGCCGTCGATGCTCGCGCTCTCCGGAGCCGGAAACGACAGCATGTTCGCTGACTCTCCGATGGGTGGCGGCATGATGGGCGGCGGCGCCATGGGTGGCGGAGGCCTGGTGGGTGGCCGTGCGATCGGCGGCGGTGGGCTGGCGGGCGGCGCGGGCGCGCTGGCCTCGGCTCCCTCCCGCGCGGTGAATACATCCGCGGTGGGCAACGGCTCCGGCTTCGCCTCCGCTGGCCGCAACGCCGTCGGCGGAGCAGGCAACCTCGGCTCCAACCTCTCCGGATCCGCAAACAACCTGCGCGGCTCCACTGCGGGAGATGGCTTGATGGCCGCTCACGCCACGGCGATCCCCGGCGTGATGCTGGCGGGCGATGCCACCGGCATGGCGTCCGGCACGCTCACCGCCGCACGCAATAACGTCCACCTCGCCAGCGGCACCCAGATGGTGCTGGGCATTGCTGCCGCTGCTCAACACTAAAATAGGAATCTTTCGCCGCAGAGCCACGGGGACAGCGCGAATTTACACGCGCGGCGCAGAATCTTCCGGTCCGCCCGGTACGGTGCGGGTGGGCCGGTCGAGCGCTCTCCCCATGCATAAAGCGGCTGGAATGAGTCTCTTCGCTCTAAGCACGTCGACCCTGCTGTCTTTTGGCCCTGGCCTTGCAAAACCTCCGTTGACGTCCTGTGCCGGCTCGCATGGCTGCCGGCCCTGGGGCAGGAATCAACGGAGGTTTTACTTATCTATGAATCGCCTGCATAGCTTAGTTCCATGCGTCACCCTCGCCGCATTCGCGGCGCTCGCCGTCGCGGCACAGCAAGGCAACGGGGCCAGTGCGGCTCCCAGCCAGACTGCCACCGCTGTTCCGGTGCAGAGCACTGCTTCTGCTCCGGAAGCAACCAACGCGCAGCTTCGTCCCGTCACGGGCGAACTCGTCACCCGCATCAACGCGAAGAAAGCCAAGGCCGGCCAGCCCGTGGTTATCAAGACGACCGAAAAGGCCGCCACCGCCAACGGCGTCGTGATTCCCAAAGGCTCAAAGATTCTCGGTCATATCACCGACGTGCAGCCGCATACAAAACAGAATCCGAACTCGAAGGTCACGCTGCAGTTCGACAAGGCGCAGTTGAAGGGCGGCCAGACTCTGCCCATCAAATCGGTGATTGAATCGGTGGCTCCGGCGGTCAGCGTCGCCAACAACGGCGTGGACCCGTTCGGCACAGGCGTGCCCGCGGCGGGCGGCGGCGGAGCACCGGCAGCAGGATCGCCATCCGGCAGCAGCCCCAGCGGCAGTCCCGGCATGCAGCCCAGCCAGACCACGCAAACGCAGGGAAGCACTGAGGCGATGATGAGCACCGGCCAGAACAACGGCGCTCCCAAACCCGGAACCGTGGTCGTGACACAGGGCAACGTTGCCGTCAAGACCACCGCCATTCCCGGTGTGCTGATCGCCACCAATTCGAACGGCCAACCCTTCTCCAACGCCTCCGGCGCGCTGCTGGGAGCAAAACAGAACGTGGACCTCAACGGCGGCACCAAGGTCACCCTGGCCATCGCCAGCATGCCCGCCGGCACGCGGTAGCTTTCCATTGGAAAGCGCCACTCGGCGTTTCAAACCAGCCATGCCGCAGGCGCGGGAAACGATGCCCATCGTTTCCTGCGCGTTGCGCATCCAACCAGTGTCCTGAATTCAGACAGTCCATTACCGCGGATCATCGGCGCCCCGGACATGCGTAATCTGGCGCTGATTGCGGCTTTCTCCTACCATCGGCTCATGAACAGAAACCTTGAGAGCCTTTACTAAAAAATCTGTGGAACGGAGTGCAGCGATGAATACCGATCTGACAAATCAGGAACTGGAAATCAGCCCCCGCTTCCGCCGCACTCTCGAGCAGCGCATTGCGGTGCTTGAGGGGAACGCCGATCACGACGAGTCGCTCATCTCCTCACTGGAAAGCCCCGACCACATTCGCCGCCAGATTCGCCTGGTGGCCGCGCAGCGCGCCGAAGCCCTGCGCATGCGCCTCTTCCTCGACCGCGCCCGCACCCGCTGGACCCAGCCGGTCCCGCATTTCTAGCTCGTCCGCGCGCGCTTCCTCAGACTTCTTGCGTTGGGCCGCACTCCGGTGCGGCCATTTTTTTGCTCGCGCGCCGCCGCTTCGTACACTTGATCCATTCGGAGAACCCGCATGCCCCACCTCGATTACTTCATCGTCGATGTCTTCAGCCAGTCCGCTCTGGCCGGCAATCCGCTCGCCGTGGTGATGAACACGGCGAACCTCAGCTCTGACCAGATGCAGTCCATCGCGCGCGAATTCAATCTCTCCGAGACCACCTTCGTCGAGCGCCGCGAAGGCGTGCGCGTGCGCATCTTCACCACGCAGGAAGAGCTCGACTTTGCCGGCCATCCCACGCTCGGCACCGCCAGCGTGCTCAAGCTCACCGCACCCGATTGCCTGCGCGACGACACCATCACGCTCGCCGAAAATGTCGGCCCCATTCCCGTGCGCTTCGACGGCGCACAGGACAGTCTCTTCGCCGAGATGACGCAGCGCGATCCTCACTTCGGCGCCGAACTCGACCACAACGAAGTAGCGCGCCTCTGCGGCCTCAATGCCGACGATCTTGACGCATCGGCCCCGCCACAGATCGTGAGTACCGGCACCGCCTTTGCCATCGTCGTGCTGCGCTCTCGCGATGCCCTGGAGCGGCTCAACGTCCGCCAGCAGGAATCGTATGCATGGCTGCGCGAGCGCGGCGCGCGGTGGTTCTACGTACTTGCCGCAGACCCAAACCAAAACCAAGACGGTACGAAGTACCAGGCGCGCATGCAGTTCAACGGCGGCGAAGACCCCGCCACCGGTTCCGCGGCGGGATGCGCCGTCAGCTATCTCGTCAAACGCAAACTCGCTCCGTCCAATGAGAGATTCCTGATTCGGCAAGGTGTCGAAATGGGCCGTCCCAGTCAGATTTTTGTTGCCGCCACCGCACTTGACGGCAACGTGACGAATGTTCGCGTCGCCGGCAGCACTGTTCTGGTTGCAAAAGGAGAGCTTTTCCTGCCGTGATTAACAATCTTTCAACAGGAATTTATGCAAGCTAAGTTGTTTTAACTGAGAACGCTGGGCAACTTTCCCTCCGCCCGCCCCGGTTTTCCACTCTTCTCTTCGCCTCTTTTTCCCTCTTTGCACGGCGCTCCGCCCTTCGTACTCTTGCCAAGCATTGAGGGAAATTCATACGGCTGCAAAGCCGAATCTCACTCAGGCTTCAAAGCTATCCGGCCTCGGGTAAGAGACATTTTCAGGTTCCGGTTGCCGGAGCCTGCCAGCATGATTTTGCGCGTCCGCCAGGCCGCCGCTCATGCCGCGCAGGGTTCCGGAATCCAGATCAGGACCTGAGGGTGTTGTCTGCCCCCGGCCACCGGACAAGAGACTTCCACCTCCAAACCTGCCTCCGCGCGGGTGCAGGATTCGTGTTGTCTCTCGGGCCACAGAAAACGAATTCAGCAATCAAGGAGTGTGTTTCCTCACCATGCGGCCAAAAAAAGTCATCCTCTGCGTCGACGACAACGAACAGGAACTCTCCGTCCTCAAGTTCATGCTCTCTACCAACGGCTACCGCGTCATCTCCGCCAACAACGGTAACGACGCCATCGGAATCTTCGCCGATACTCAGATCGATCTCGTGCTCTCCGACTACTCCATGCCGCAGATGACCGGCGAGCAGCTCATCCTGCGCCTCAAGCAGATCGCTTCGCACATTCCCATGATCCTGCTCGGCGACCCGCAGAAGATGGGCGACCGGCTTCACGGCGCCGACGCGCTGCTCGCCAAAAAGAACTGCTCGCCGCAGGAACTCCTCGAGCGCATCAAGATCATGTCGGCCCGCAAGCGCGGCCCGCGCAAAGGCTCTACGCGCATGCATCACGCCGCCCCCGCGTTCGCCGTGGCCTCGTAACGGCAGGGGTCGGGGATCAGGGAGTAGGGAGTAGGGAGTAGGGAGTAGGAAGTAGGGAGTAGGGAACAGGGAGTAGGGGCTTTCGACACACTTGCCTGAGCGCAGGAAAGTTCAGAAGGGTTGGGACCCGCGGCGACAGCTCAGCTTGTCAATTCCTGCAACCTGACACCTCACACCTGAAACCTGACCCCTGACACCTGACCCCTGTTCCCTACTCCCTCGCTTTTCCTACTTGACGACTCTCCACACGCGTAGGCATACTGCCCGTCAATTGTGCCCCGACCGGCGCTCGTCTCTCCTACGCCGCGGGAGTAGGCCATTATGGATCTGGTTGTCTTGCGCGTTCTTCTTGTCCTCGTTTTCTGCGTTGCCTCTTACTTCCTCCGGCCCTTCGGGCTCAATGCGCTGCAGGCAGCGGCGTGTGGTGCGGGAGCGGCGATCGCCGTCATCATCTTTGAGTACCGCGTCCGCGCGCTCACGCTGCGCCGCCTCATCGGCGCGGTGGCCGGCAGCATTCTGGGCATCTTCGGCGCGGCGCTCTTCTGCCTGGTGCTGCGCTCGGCGCCGCTGCCCCCCACCACCTCCGCGGCGCTGCAAATCTGCGTGCTGCTGCTCATGACCTACGTGGGCCTGCTCGTCGGCGCCAGCAAGGGCGAGATGCTGAACCCCGCGCTGCTCGGCACCATCTTCGCCGGCGACCGCCCCGGCAAGCGCGCCGCCAAGGTCCTCGACACCTCCGTCATCATCGACGGCCGCATCGCCGACATCGCCGAGGCCGGTTTCATGGACGGCCTCCTCGTGGTCCCGGAGTTCGTGCTCCGCGAGCTGCAGGTGGTCGCCGACTCCACCGACTCCTCCAAGCGCCAGCGCGGCCGCCGCGGCCTCGACATGCTGCAGCGCATGCAATCCAACGGCGCCCTCCAGGTCCAGATCGTCTCCGACGACTTCCCCTCCATCCGCGAGGTCGATCTCAAGCTCCTCGAGCTGGCCAAGAAGTGGGAGGCCAAGGTCGTCACCAACGACTTCAACCTCAACAAGGTCGCCCACCTCCACCACGTCGACGTGCTCAACATCAACGACCTGGCCAACGCCCTCAAGCCCGTGGTGCTGCCCGGCGAGCGCATGAACGTCGTCATCCTTAAAGAGGGCAAGGAGTACAACCAGGGCGTGGGCTATCTCGACGACGGCACCATGGTGGTGGTGGATCACGCCCGCAAGATGATCGGCCGCAGCGTCGAAATCTCCGTCACCAGCGTCCTCCAGACCGCCAGCGGGAAAATGATCTTCGGCAAGCTCGACGAAAACGGTCGCACCAACGGCACCGAACCCGCCCGCCCCACGCCCGTCGAAGTCGTGCGGTAGAACCGCTCATGCCTACGACGGCGGAGACTGTTGCTACAACGCCCTCCGCCGCGTGTGCACCGCACGCACTTTTCTCGCAATCCCGTTCTACCGGCAAAGAACGAGACTCCGAATCAGGAAACGACTACTTCGGCGCTAGATACTATGCAAGCTCGATGGGCCGGTTCCTCAGCCCGGATAGCGGTGTTGATCAACATCCAGAAGACCCGCAGAGCTGGAACTTGTATACATATGGGCGAAACAATCCGCTCGTGATGGTTGATCCAACTGGCGAGTACGTCTGCGGAAGTAGTCTTACCAGCACCCAATGCGACAACTTCCAGAAGACATTGGACGCAGCTCAGAACGGGGCGAATGCCCTTAAGGACAAGTACGGAGCGGACTCCAGCCAATACAAGGATGCTCAGCGAGCAATTGATGCCTATGGCAAGCAGGGAGTAGATAACGGGGTCACCATCGCGCAAGGCAAGGTCGGAGCAGACACCGTGCAAACAGTCGTGGCGGGTACGGCGGGTCCAAAAACGGCTGACAATCCTAACGGCCAGAACATTACCGTTACGTTCGACAAGGCGTCCAACATGTTGAATGGGCAGAATGTAGACGCTGTTGGGTCACTCACTGTTCATGAAGGTGTACACGTTGCTGATGGTTCTGATTGGGTGTCTTCAGGCTTCTCCAACAATGCAAATCCGTCTCATTTGCAGACGGAACACGACGCCTACACAGTCCAGATGAATGTCTTGCAGGGCCTTGGATACCCAACCGCGGGGTTCTCTTTTGGGCCGAGGAATTACAACTTCTCGTTGCCGCTGCAACCTGGAAGTGGCGGGAAGATCGATGCAATGATCAAACGTGAATACCCACGATGGAATCTGGATGCATTCCACAAGAACACGGCAGGAGGCCACTAAGGAGATCGACTTTATGATGAGGCCTGTTCTTCTCTCAGCAGTTCACTGTGGAATGCTTCTGACTGCGTTGATAGCATCGGCTCAAGTGAAAACGAGCGGATTCCTAATCGATTCAACGAAAGACTACGCTTACCTGCAGCTGGATCATGTAGGTGATCGTAAGCAGCTCCCGGGTGACACGGTGAGCAAAGGCTTGTGGATTCGTTTGGTTAACAACTGTAGAGTCCCGTTGGTTGTCGCGACGTTCGATCCAGGTACGGGTGACCCAGGCATGGGGGTTTTTGACGAGGTGGTTCCCTCTGTCGCGAAGGGGCCGAAGCTTCATCTTGGAGGCACCAAGAGCAGCTCCTCACAGCCGCGCATCGCATCTAAAGCGCCCGAGGGATACTCCCTGCCGGACGCCTTCTCTAGCACTCGTATACCGCCAGGTGAATCGATCCTCTTTAGCGTTCCGGCTAATCATGTTGGCCCATCGTGGAGCATGCAAATCCGGTTCTATCTCTCGCCATCGAAAGAGGAATACGGCTCCGGGCCATACAGTGTTGTGACGTTCGACTGGGTGGATGTGCCTGAGCAATTTCGAACAGCGTGGAACCCAGCAGGTCCGGCTCCGGCGATGCCGAGTGTTGCACAGGAATCGAAGACATCGCCCAGTATGCTGCTCCATGAATCGGTTCACGCAGACCCGCCGAAGCCGCAGTAAGCCCTTGTTGAGTCCAAGACAGGCCACTCTCCGGGGCAGGTGGCCCGGTCAAGAGCCGTAAAGAACTGCGTTGAGCCAAACGAAGCTGTGCCCCGTTCATCGCGCTTTTTGCGATGAGCGGGCGTTGCGTTGAGATCGTGGCCGCAGGTCCTGCTGTCCCACCCAAGCCGCAAAACGCGCGGCTTGGATGGGGCACGAACAGCTGTGGCGTGGATGAGATTGCGAGATGCTTGAGCGGGCCACCTGCCCACCTGCCTCTGGGGCACACAGGAGCGTGGCATGTTTGCATCCCCGGAAGCCTGGGCCGCCTGCCTTATGTTGACTGACTAGTAAATAACTCCAGAGGATGCGAGGTTGGTTGGGGGAGATTCGCGGGGTCTGGCGATGGACGGCGCGGTGTAAGTGCTTTCGATCCGGCGCGTATACCCCTACCCCCTATGGGTACTTGAAAAAGCCTATTATTTTTCTGGTAAACATTGGTGCTTGCGCGGTTGGAGATTCTGGAGCGGGGATCGGGATTCGACAGCTTTCCCATGGGCGATACGAGAGCTATTGTGCGCCGAAGCGGGCCGGGGGCGATGTGCTGGCGGTCACGGGGGTGTGTGATGGCGGTGGGGAGCAGGGAGTCGGAGCGTGCCCTCCGCAGCTTCGTCCCTTCGTCGGCTGGCCCTTCACCCACCCGCGCCATGGAACCAACCGCCCCGCGCCTGCGTTACATCTGCAGCCCAATTTCCGCGCTACACTGTGGGCGCGTCTGCACCAGCTACTGAGAGGCATCCGAAAGTTGAGGAACCCAAGATGAAGAATATGATTCGCGCCATGATGGCGGTTTCGGCCCTGGCCGGCGCTCTGGCTCTGAACGCACAAAACCCGCAACCGGCCCCCACACCGTCGCCGTCTCCCACGCCGGCGCCGCAGGCCGCCGCGGCGCCCGAAGCCGCGCCGGCCGCCGCGCTCACCGCCGACGAGATTGTGGCGAAGCACCTGGACGCCCTGGGCGGAAAGCAGGCGATCGGGCAGGTCAAGTCCATCACCATGGATACCGATGTGCAGGTGATGGGCAACGACGCTCCCGGCAACACCGTGATCCTGGACGGGGTGGGCGCCAAGTCGGAGACCGACTTCAACGGCTCCAAGATCATCCAGTGCTATACCAACAAGGGCGGATGGATGGTGAATCCCATGGCCGGGATGTCCGATCCCACGCCGATGCCCGACGCGCAGTACAAGGCCGGCAAGGAGGACATCTACGTCGGCGGGGCCCTCTATGACTACGCCGAGCGCGGAGCAAAAGTGGAGTTAGTCAGCAAGGACGCCGACACTTACACCATCAAGCTGACGCCCAAAGACGGCGAGCCCACGACCTATGTGATCGACGCGAAGACGTATCTCATCAAGTCCGAAACCCGCAAGGCGCAGATGCAGGGCCAGGATGTGGACATGACGACCTCGTATTCCGATTACCGCAAGACGGATACGGGCTTTCTGATGCCCTATTCCATGGATGTGGACTTCGGCGGCCAGTTCCAGCTCACCATCTCGGTCAAGAAGCTGGAATTGAACAAGACCGTGGATCCGTCGATCTTCGAGATGCCGAAGGCGGGCAGCTAACTCGAACCTGGTTGCGCCGGCGCGGCCCTCGGGCGCCAGCCTCGGGACCTGCTGCAAGAGCCTGCGATGCGATCCATCGCAGGCTCTTGCTTTGCGAGTCACCCCCGCCGGACGGGTGTTTCACCGGGGGAAACGGGTCCCGGTTGCGCCAAACGGTTGTCCAAAAACTGAGACGGCAGTCAAAAAGCCCATACCTGCCACAGTCTCCGCACCGCCCGTGCGGTCGCTGTTTGCCCCAATTGTGCGCATTCCCGCGTCTTCCGCGGTGGCATGCCAAATGCAAATGCCACCATGCCGACCCGTCCGCAAATCAAGGTCTGATCGGAGGAGATTGACATGATGTTTGAGCGAATGATTTCAAGAGCCGGAACGTGCGCGGCAGCGGCAGCGTTCGTCGCACTGTTAGCCATTCCAGCAACCTCCAGCGCGGCGACGACCTTGGAGAACATGCAAGCGGCCTATAACGGTGAGAGCAACGCGCACGTCCGTTACCTGGCATTCGCCAAGCAAGCCGATCAGGAAGGCTATGGCGAAGTGGGGAGCTTGTTCCGCGCGGCCGCCCGTGCCGAGGAGATCCATGCCAACAATCACGCCGCCGTCATCAAAGCCCTCGGCCAGCAACCGCAGGCGAAGATTGAAGCGCCCGAGGTCAAATCGACCAAGGAGAATCTCGAGGCGGCCATCAAAGGCGAGTCCTACGAGCGCGACTCCATGTATCCGCAGTTCCTGAAACAGGCGCGCATGGACCACAACAAGGCCGCCGTTAAAAGCCTGAACTATGCCAAGCAGGCGGAAGAAGAGCATGCACGGCTGTACACCGAGACGCTGCAAAAGCTCGATCGCCTGAAGGGCAGCCAGCCGACCGCCTATCTGGTGTGTCCTAACTGCGGCTTCACCACCAATGACCACATGCGGAAGGAATGTCCCACCTGCTTCACGGTGAGGGAGAAGTTCGAAAGGGTGGCTTAATTCCAGCCGGAGTCGGCGGAATAAAGCAGTCGGTCCGTGGTCCAGGGAGGCTCATTATGCAATTTCCGCCGATTCCGTCGTGGGATGCGCTGCATCCGCTCATCATCCATTTCCCTATCGTTCTGCTGTTGCTGGTACCGCTCTTCATCCTGCTGGCGGCGGCCCTTCGGCCGCGCGCCGGCTCTCCCTATCTGCTCACGGCCCTCCTGCTCCTCGTTCTCGGCACCGCCAGCCTGTTCGTAGCTGCATCCACCGGAAAAGAGGCGGCGGATCTGGCCGAGCGTTCGCCGGGGATGAACGCCGTGCTGCTGGTGCACCAGCATCTGGCCTCCAGAGCCGAAATCGTCTTCACGATCCTGTCCGTGCTCTTCATCGCGATCGTGACGCTCACGCACATCAAGAGCCTGCCCGAGACCCGCGTGATCACCACCATCGTGCCGATGGCCTTTCTGTGCTTCTACATGGTTGGCATTCTTTACCTTGTCAACACCGCGCATGCCGGAGGCCGGCTGGTGCACGGGTTTGGCGTTCACGCCATCGTTTCCACGGACGACGGCGCCGAGCCTTCGCAAGCGACTCTGCCCAGCCCGGATTCCGACGCAGGCAACTGAGACCTGGGCAGCCGATCCAACGCACCTAAACCCGGGCTCACACCGTGCCGTGTTGCCGACGGGGCCCCGAGCAGTTGCGGCCGTCAAAAACTCCCCCCGCAGGCGTCTGAATTCTCGGACGACGCTGGAGGTTTTTCCCCCGAAGCTGCTCTTACAGCGCCGTAAACAGCTGAAAACACGCCGCTCCGACTGGAATGCCAGTTGCTGATAGCTCCGTGGAGCAAGCCCCACTCGTTCGCGATTGCGGGTGCGCCTCAGAAGAAGCAGCGCCGCCATCCCAGCCGGTTCGGCGGCCCGCCAGGAGAAACAGGATGAACACGGAAACGCTGGCTGCCCGGTTTGGACAGAATACCGCGGTCGTGATTTCGCACATTGCCGACGATCCCGCTCGCGTGCTGACTGCGGTTCAATACGCCGCCCTGGGCAATCGGAAGGTTGTCCTCGCGCAGGTTGCCGCGGCTCCGCGACGCGCGATTCCGAACGGCGGTCCGCGCCGGCGCAAGCTCGCCAGCCCGGCTGCGCAGAACGCTTCTGCGACAAGACCCCCGCAATGGGCCAGCACGTGGTCTGAGATCCTGAGCCGCGTCTTCTTGTTGGGCAAGGTTCCTCTCGAAGAGATCCCGCAGACCGTGCGCACTTTGGGGGCTCAGCAACTGCTCCTGTCTTCGCCCCAACTTGCGGAAGAGTTCTGGGAGACCACCAACACCTTCGAAACCGCGGAGACGCTGGCGGCCCCTGTGTGGGTCTTAGGGCCCAAGATCGCGGCCCCGGTGCCGAAGCAAATCAAACGAATTCTCATGCCTCTGGCCTTTGGCATCGGCTTCGAGCGGCCCCTCAAACTCGCCTCGCAGATTGCGGGCGCCTGGGGTGCGACCGTCGCGATCCTGCATGTGGTTGCTCCTGAGGAGAATGCCTGGCGAGAGCCTTCGAGCTCCCTGACCGCGAATGGGCGCCTGCAACAATTCCTGCAGCGATTGTGCGACGCCCACTGTCGGCTGGAGCTCTCCATTCGGGGCGGCGATCCAGCCGAAGCGATCTTGAAGTTCGATGAGCTGGAGCCGCATGACCTGATTCTGCTGACATGCCCTGAGGAGTTCGGAGTGCACCGGCCGTTCCACGGAGCCACGCGACGCATTCTGCATGAAGCGCGGTGTCCGGTGCTGCTCACGCGGCCGGACCCGGAACCGAGGCAGCGCGCGGTGGATCTGCTCATCGCCCAAAGTCCGTCTCAGCAGCCGATGTTCGGGCGCGTTTCCGGAGTGGTGCAATGAAGTGCGCCAACCCACAGTGCGCCACATCCCCGCGTGCCCTCACGGGAGGCACGCTGTGGTGCCTTGAAATGGAGGCCTCGCCGGAAGAACGCACCCTCCGCAGCGACGGAGGGTTTCCAACCTGCTCCGTACCCACTCGGTTCTTCTGGCTTTGCAGGCGGTGTTCAGAGCAACTGGTGATCAAGCGATGGACCGCGGGAGGCCTCGTGTTTGGCGCGATCCCGGCCGCGCCCATGGCGGGCCGCAGGCTGGGGCCGTTCTCAGAGGAGCCCCGCACGCACGAGAGCGCAAGCGATGTCCCGAAGGGGTTTCTGAGGCGCGCCTAGCGGAGGGCCGCCGGAGGCATGTATGCCGCAACGTTCAACCTGGCAGGATCGGATCTCGGCCCCTAAATCGCACGCTGCCATTGCCGCGCTGATGATCGCCGCTATGGGCGCGGCGTGGGCCGCGCACTGGATCCTGCACGACCGCCAAATCGCCGGCACGATTCTGCTGATCGCAAGCGTGCTGGCCTTTGTACCGATCCTCTTCGAACTGGTCCGCCAGCTCGCCAAGGGAAACTTCAGCGTCGACCTGCTGGCCGCGCTCTCCATCGGAAGCGCGCTCGCATTCCGCGAGTACTGGGTTGCAGCCATCGTGGTCCTCATGCTCTCCGGCGGAAAAAGCCTCGAGGCCTACGCGACACGCCGCGCTTCGTCGACGCTCCAGGCCCTGGCCCGGCGCATGCCCAACATCGCGCATCGCATCGGCGCCGACGGAACGCAAACGGATGTCTCCATCGACTCCATTGCGGTCGGCGACACGCTCGCCCTGCACCCCCACGAGCTTTGCCCGGTGGATGGCGCGGTGATCCACGGCGATGGAGAGATGGACGAGTCGTACCTTACAGGGGAGCCTTTTCTAATTGCCAAGGCCCCGGGAGCGAGTGTTTTGTCCGGCTCCATCAACGGAGATCGAGCGCTCACCATTAAATGCACCCGGGTGGCATCCGATTCGCGCTACGCCCGAATCGTGGAAATCCTGCATGCTTCGGAGGAGAATCGACCGCGCATGCGCCGCCTGGGCGACCGCCTGGGCGCGTGGTACACACCCGCGGCCATCCTCCTGGCCGCTCTCAGTTGGATCCTGAGCGGAGATCCCGACCGCTTTCTCGCGGTGCTGGTGATCGCAACACCGTGCCCGCTGCTTCTTGCCATTCCGATTACGATCATCGGCGCCATCTCGACGGCGGCCCGGCGCGGAATCATCGTGAAGGATCCAACCATCCTTGAGGCGATCACGTCCTGTACGACCCTGATCATCGACAAGACCGGCACCATGACCTACGGCCGCCCCATTCTTACCGATATCGTCTGCATCGGCCAGCAGCCGCGCCGCCAGATCCTGCAGCTCTCCGCTGCTCTCGAGCAGTACTCGAAGCACCCTCTGGGATCTGCCGTTCTGGCCGCCGCCAAAGCGGAACACATTGCTCTGCCCTCCCCCGACGACGTCTTCGAGATTCCCGGCCACGGCCTCACCGCGCATATCGACGGGCATCTCGTAACCCTCACCGCCCGCAGCAAACTGCCCCGCCACCTTGCGCAACAAGCCGGCCCCGCGGCTCCGGGGCTGGAGTCGGTTGTGCTGATCGATGGCCAGTTGGCGGGCTTGCTGCGCTTTCGCGATGAGCCTCGCGCCGAAGGCAAACCCTTCTTGCGCCATGTGTCGGCGCTTCACGGCATTCGCAACGTGTTTCTCCTCTCGGGCGATCGCGCCGCGGAGGTGGAGGCCTTCGCGCACCAGATGGAGATTAAACAGTCGCGCGGCGGAGCCTCGCCTGAAGAGAAGGTTGCTATCGTGCGCGCCCTGACCGCCAAAGCGCCGACTCTCTACGTGGGCGACGGCATCAACGACGCGCCGGCCATGCTGAATGCAACGGCGGGCATCGCTCTGGGAGTCAACAGCGACATCACCGCCGAGGCCGCCGGCGCCGTCATCCTGCAGTCTTCCCTCGCCGGTGTCGACGAGCTGATGCATATCGGCGCCCACATGCGCAGGATCGCGCTCGTCAGCGCAATCGGCGGCATGGCTCTGAGCGTTGTGGGGATGGCGGCGAGCGCCTTGGGTTACCTTCGACCGATCGAGGGAGCCATCCTGCAGGAGGTGATCGACCTGCTGGCGATCTTCAATGCGTTGCGCATCATTCTGCCAGGCAGCAACGTCGGCGACTTCAAGCCGCCGCAACCCGCCGAGATTCCGGCGAGTTCCACCTTCGCCGTTCCCCCCGCTCCACAACCCGCAGACAAGAAGCGAAAGATTGCATGAACAGTGAGTACAAATCGCGCTTTTTGTTCGCCGCGGGAGTGAGCACGGCCGCAATTGCCTGCCTGGCCATTGCCTGGCACGCGCGATTCCTGCTTCTGCTGCTCTTCGCCGGCTTCATCTTTGCGCTCTTCCTCAAGACCGCGATGAGCGGGCTTCAGAGGCTCTTGAAGGTGCGCTATGGCGTCGCTTATGGGCTGGTCCTGGCTGCCGGCGCCGCATTGCTCATCCTCTTTCTCTGGCTGCGTGGTCCCGCGTTGCTGGAACAGGCAAATGAGCTCAGATCGTTGCTTCCCGCTGCCGCCCGGCGCATGGTGGTGGATGCGGAACAGACTCAATGGGGAGCGTGGATTGCAGAGCAGGTCTCCGACCAGGCCCAGATCTCCCGCGCCGTCTCGCTCGTGCTGTCCGGCATCGGCGGCGCCACCATCGCCGGCTTTTCGTTCGTCGGCGGCATGCTGATCGTCCTGCTGGTCGGCCTCTATGTTTCGGTTGAACCGGATTACTACCGGCGCGCAGCCCGGGGCATGATTCCCGCCGCGCATCGAGAAACCTTCGACCTCTGCCTCGCTGGAGCCGTCCGCAATCTCCGCTTCTGGCTGCTCGCGCGGGCGCTCTCCATGGCTATCGTCGGATGCCTGGTGGGGGTCGGCTTGTGGATCGTGGGAACTCCTCTCGCGGGGACGCTCGGACTGATCACGGGACTGCTCACATTCATTCCCAACCTTGGCCCGGTACTCTCTGCCGTCCCCGCCGTGCTGCTTGCATTCACGATCAGCCCCTTCAAGGCGCTGCTTGCTTTGGGAGTCATCTGCGCCGCCCATTTTCTTGAGGGCAATTTTCTGACTCCGCTGATGGACCGGGGAATCGTCAAGCTCCCGCCGGCCTTGACGCTCACCGCGCAGTGCCTCCTCGGTTCCGTAACCGGCCTGGTGGGCATTGCGCTTGCCGCGCCCGTTCTGGCCGTGGTTCTGGGGGCTGCTGACCATCTTGGCTCGCCGCCTGAGGCCGTTGTGCCGTTGCCCCGGCCCGTTCCCGATGCCACTGAGACCACATGGGCGATTTCAAAACGCGTGGAGGTCAAGAGGTTCCCGCGAAAGACACCGGTGTAGGTTGCCGGCATTCAACCTCCACCCATCCGGTATTCCGAAATGAATAAAGGAGAAAGGAGAACTATCCCCATGAAAGCACCCAGAACATCGATCCTGCTGAGTGTCCTTGCGCTGATGGCCATTCTGGTGCCGGGAAGCACATGTGCAAGAGCACAATCCCAGGATTCAGAAAAGATCAACGAACTCTTTCACAGCATTCGCCAACACGCGGTCATGGCCGAAGCCGACGCCGAGTTGCTCGAGTCCTATACCCGGTCGTCGGTGAGCTGGGAATCCCACTCCCGGCGCATCGAGTCCATGAGAAGCCACGTCAAGGACCTGGCCGACGACTATAACGAAGCTTCAGCCCTCCGTGCAGAAGGCTCTCCGTGGCAACAGGATGCGATCGACCATCTGCAGCCCTTGCTGCAGGGCATGGCCGATCACATGAAGGCAACCATCGACCACCTGAAAGAGCACCCCAACAAGACGCGTATGCAGCCCTGGATCGACTACGTCCGTGCAAATCGCGACTATGCGGTACGGACGACAGAGTTGATTCGGGACTATGTCAACTACGGAGAAGCCAAAGCCACTGCCGACGAGCTGGAGAAAAAGCTGCAGATTCCCGAGTCTGCCGGCGATGCATGAGAGCTTCTTGACGATCGCTTGTTAGCGCATGACTGGAAGGTGGCCTCTCCGGGGCGATCCGGGGTGGCCACCTTTCCGCCTTTCGCACAGGGCTGCCCCATCCCTGTTCGGAGCTTCCACGCCCTCCCCGTTTCAATCCGCTTTTATGACATGCCCTGAAAGCACCCGCACGTTCCATCTCTTCAAACCGGGCCGCCATCCATGGGCTTGGCCCCGGCACAATGGATCAGAGGTCATCTGTCGTTGTCTTCCACCGATCAGCTTCCCGCCGAACTTGGATCGCTCGCCGCAAATCCGCGCGTGCTGGTGCGCCGGGCCGGAGCGCCACGGCCTAACGCACGCTGCGTCGTCTACTGGATGCAGCGCGCGCAGCGCATCTACGACAATCCAGCGCTCGATGCCGCTATCGAGGCCGCCAACATCCTCGGCCTGCCCGTTGTCGTCTTCTTTTCCGTCATTCCCAATTACCCGCACGCCAATCTGCGCCACTATCATTTCCTCGCGCAAGGGCTGCGCGACGTAGCCGCCGATGCAGCCGAACGCGGCGTCGGCTTCGTTCTGCGCCGTCATCCTAACAACTCGCTCGAGGCCTTCCTCGAAGAGGTTCACGCCGCGCTTCTCGTCGGAGACGAGAACCCGTGCCGCGAGCCCGAGCGCTGGCGTCAGGTCCTGGCCAAGCGCCTCCCCATTCCCTACTGGACCGTCGATGCCGACGTCGTGGTGCCCTCGCGGATCTTTGCGCGCGACTACTTTCTGCTCCACCACTTTCGCCCGCACCTGCACCGCGAGTTGCCCCGCTTTCTGATCGATCCGCAAAACCTCGCGCCGCTCCATCCGTGGCGATCTGACCCGTCCATCGCCGGCGAGTCCGCCCACGACGACCTCACCCGCGGCTTCAGCAAGCTCGACCGCACCATCGGTCCCGTCGATACCTTCACCGGCGGTTCGCACGCCGCAAACAAGCGGTTGCGCGATTTCATTCGCCTTGATCTCGCGCACTACGAGACGCGGCGAAACCATCCTGACAAGCGCGGCACCAGCCGCCTGTCGCCCTATCTGCACTTCGGCCACATCAACCCGATCACCATTGCGCTGGCAGTACGGCGGGCCGCCGAGCAGGGCATCGCCGCCCCTTCCGCGGCGGAGCGTTATCTGGACGAGCTCATCGGCTGGCGCGAGCTTGCCGCCCTCTTCGTCCGCCACAACCCCAACTACGACAACTGGGAGTGCGCCGAGCCGTGGGCACGCACAACACTGCTGGCGCATGCCTCCGACCCGCGCCCCGCCCGGTACACCCTCGATCAGCTGGAGCGTGCCCAAACCCACGACGATCTCTGGAACGCCGCCCAGCAGGAGATGGTGACGACCGGCTGGATGCACAACTACATGCGCATGTACTGGGCCAAAAAGATCCTCGAGTGGGCGCCCGATCCTGCCACCGCCTTCGACTGGGCTGTCATTCTGAACGACAAGTACCAGCTCGACGGCCGCGATCCCAACGGCTACGCCGGAATCGCATGGGCCATCGTGGGCAAGCACGACCGCCCCTGGTTCGATCGCCCGGTGTTCGGCACGGTGCGGCCGATGTCCGAGGCGTCTACGCGGAAGAAGTTGAACGCAGCCGCTTACATCCAGCAGCAAGAAACGGGAAGCGTGAAATAGCTTGTTCCGCACTGCCGCGAGGGCTGTCCGGTTCTCATCCGCGGCAGGGAGCGAGAGCCGGACAGTTGCTGCAGGAATTGCGCGCGGCCTACGCGGTCTCTTGCACCGGGGTGGGCCGCGGCGTTGTCAATTCGCCGGCGATCGGCGGCTCCGGCTCCTTCTCAAACAGCACGCGATAGACCACTCCGCCGAGAAGGCCCCCGAGGAGCGGCGCCACCCAGAAGAGCCATAACTGCGAGAGCGCCCATCCGCCCGCAAACAGCGCCGGCCCCGTGCTCCGCGCCGGATTTACGGAGGTATTGGTGACCGGAATGCTGATCAGGTGAATCAGCGTGAGCGCCAGCCCGATCGCGATCGGCGCAAAACCCTTCGGCGCCCGCGTGTGCGTCGATCCCAAAATCACCACCAGGAAGAAGAACGTCATCACCACTTCGCAGGTGATGCAGGCCGACAGCGAATATCCTCCCGGCGAGTGCAGCCCGTATCCGTTTGACGCAAAACCGGCATGCACGTCGAATCCGGCCTTGCCCGCCGCAATCGTCAGCAGAACTCCGCTGGCCGCGATCGCTCCCAGCACCTGCGCCACGATGTACGCGGGAACCTCAGACCACTTGAAGCGTCCTCCCGCGGCAAGGCCCACCGTGACCGCGGGGTTAATGTGGCAACCCGAGATGTTGCCGATTGTGTACGCCATGGTCAGGAGCGTCAGGCCGAAGGCCAGAGCCACTCCCACAAAGCCAATGCCCAGCTGCGGGAACGCAGCCGCCAGCACGGCGCTGCCGCAGCCTCCCAGTACCAGCCAGAACGTTCCAAAGAACTCAGCGATTGCACGATGTCCAAGCGACATACGCACTTCTCCTTTCATTGCATGCTTTTGGGGATTTTGTCCGTGAACAGGCTGCAAGAGCAGTAAAAAAATCACAGGAGAAGCAGAACGGAGACGAAACCTCGATGGCAGCCAATTATAGTGAGAAATTTTGAATACGAAGCTAGGAAATATCCCAGTGCGTCTGCGCGCAGCTCGGGCTCGCACCTGAGACTCGGAACCGGCCTCCGCACGCCGGCCGGAATCAGCAGCTATTCCGCGATCCGCGCGACCCGGCTCCCGATCCGCGTAAAGACCTCCCACGGAATCGTTCCCGTCGCATCCGCATGATCGTATGCCGAGATCGTCTCGCCATCCTGACGACCGAGAAGAACGACTTCATCCCCCGGCCGTACCCCTTCGATCTCCGTCACGTCCACAACGCAATGATCCATGCTGACGCGCCCCACCAGTGGCGCGCGCTGCCCGCGAATCAGCAGGCTGAAACGATTGCTCAGGCGGCGGTCGAGGCCGTCCGCATAGCCTGCCGCGACCAGCGCCACCCGCATCGGCTCCGTCGCCACAAACGTACCGTTGTAGCCGACTTCCGCGCCCGCCGGAATCTCGCGCACGCTCACCACGTGCGACTTCCAGCTCAGCACCGGGCGCAACTCCGCCCAGCCCCGGCGCAGCGAAGCCGGTTCATCCCCGCGCGCAAATGCGGGCTCGAAGCGGGGCGCCACACCGTAAAGCGCCAGGCCCAGGCGCAGCATGGGCCGCAGGTTCCATCGTGCTGCCAGTGCGGCGATCTTTGCGGCCGTGCCGCCCAGCAACGCCGACGACGCACCCACGCTGAGCCACTCCGGCTGCAGCGCCGGCGCAATCACGCTCAGCGCCTGCTCCAGTTCCTTCATCTGCTTCGCGGTCCTGAGCAGATCCGCCTCGTCGGAGGCGTACAAGTGCGTCATTACCGCTTCCACCCGCAGGGGCGACGAAGTCGCAATCTGCGCAAGAACCGGTTTGAGATCTCCCGAGCGGACGCCCTGCCGGCTCATGCCCGTGTCGATCTCGAGATGCACCGCCAACGCGCGCGCACCGAGACCCGCAGCGCGCGCGGCAGCCTGCAGATCGGCGATCTGCCAGCTCTCCCAAACAACCGGCGTGAGGCGATGCGCAATCACCGCCGCTGCCTGGCCGGGAAACGCACCGCACATAATGAGGATGCGCGCTTCCGGGCAGGCGGCACGCGCGGCCACGCCCTCTTCCACGCTGGTCACGCCCAGCCACTGCGCCCCAGCTCTGGCTGCGGCCGGCGCGCAGATGCCAAGCCCGTGTCCATACGCGTCGGCCTTCACCACCGCCACGCATTCCGCCCCCTCCGGAGCGAGGCTGCGCAGCAGGCGAAAGTTGTCTTCGAGAGCGCCGGTGTCCAGGTTCACCCAGCTGCGGCGAGTTGGAATGTCGTGAGCCAAGCGCCAGTGTATCGCGCCTTCCCGCGCGGGATCCCCTCGACTGCGGCGGCCAAAGCGATACCATTCTGGCGTGGACGACTTTCGTATTGTCAATCAATCCGCACTCGATCATGAATCCTTCTCGGCGCACGGCGAATTGGAAACTCGCCTCAAAGAACAGGTTCGCGGCGAAGTACGCTTCGATCTCGGGTCGCGCGCGCTGTACGCAACAGATGCATCGAATTACCGGCAGCTCCCCATCGGCATCGTGATTCCGCGCGATGCGGCCGACGTGGAAGCGGCGCTTGCCGCATGTCGAGCCGTCGGCGCTGCGGTTCTTCCTCGCGGCGGCGGCACCAGCCTTGCCGGCCAGTGCGCCAACGTCGCGGTCGTCTTCGACTACTCGAAGTACATGAACCGGCTTACCGCGCTCGATCCGGACGCGAAATTGGCTACGGTGGAACCGGGCATCGTCCTCGACCGCCTGCGCGAAGCAGCGGAGCGCCACAAGCTCACCTATGCGCCCGATCCCGCGACGCACTCACGCTGCACCCTCGGCGGCATGATCGGCAACAACAGTTGCGGCGTGCATGGCCTGCTCGGCGGCAAGGTGGTCGACAACGTCGAGTCCCTCGACATCGCCTTGTACGACGGCACGCGCTTCACCGTGGGCCGCACCAGCGAGGCGCAGGTCGATGCGCTCATACGCTCCGGCGGCCGGGTTGGTGAGATCTACGCTGGACTGAAAAAAATTCGGGACAGCTACGCCGATCTCGTGCGGGAACGGTTTCCGCGTATTCCGCGCCGCGTCTCCGGCTACAACCTGGATGAATTGCTTCCGGAGAATGGGTTCAACGTCGCGCGCGCATTGGTGGGAAGCGAAGGCACCTGCGTCAACGTTCTTTCCGCGCAGCTCAACCTAACGGCGAGTCCGCAGCATCGCGTGCTGACCGTGCTGGCCTTTCACAGTGCCTTCGCCGCGGCAGATGCAGTGCCACGCGCGCTGGAGTACAAGCCCATCGGCCTGGAAGGCTTCGATCAGATGCTCGTCGACTTCATGCGCCGCAAAGGCCTCGCCTCGAAGCAGCTCCAGAATCTTCCCTCCGGCGCAAACTTTCTGCTTGTAGAGATGGGCGCCGACAGCGAGGAGGAAGCGCAGGCCAAAGCGCGCAAAGTTGCCGATGACTCCCAGCAGTGGCCCGACCGGCCGGTTGCACACATCTGTTCGAAACAAGAAGCAGCAAGCGTGTGGCATGTGCGCGAGTCGGCGCTGGGCGCGGTGGTGTTCGTGCCCGGTGAAGCCGATCGCTTCGAAGGCTGGGAGGACGCCGCGGTGCCGCCCGAGAAGCTCGGCGCGTACCTGCGCGATTTCCAATCGCTGATGGACGAGTACGGCTACTCGAGCCCCATGTATGGGCACTACGGCCAGGGCTGCGTGCACATGCGCATCAACTTCGATTTCCGCTCGGATGCCGGCATTCGCAAGTTCCGCACCTTCGTCGATCGCGCCGCCGATGTAGTTCTGCGCCACGGCGGATCGTTCAGCGGCGAGCACGGCGATGGCCAGGCGCGCGCCGCGCTGTTGCCCAAGATGTTCGGGCCGGAGCTGATGCAGGCCTTCCGCGAGTTCAAGCAGCTATGGGATCCCGAGAACCTCATGAACCCCGGCAAGCTGATTGACGCGGTTCGCGTCTATGACCCTGCGGAGAACCTTCGCCACCCCCTTGCCGCGCAGCATGAGCACGATACTCAGGCGCTTGAAACGCACTTCGTCTTCGCCAAGGACGATCACTCGCTTCTGCGCGCCTCCGAGCGCTGTGTCGGCGTGGGCGCATGCCGCAGCAACTCGCCCGGCGTCATGTGCCCCAGCTATCGCGCCACCGGCGAGGAGATGCACTCCACCCGCGGCCGTGCGCACCTGTTATGGGAGATGCTCGCCGGCAGCCTGCGTGCCGAAGGCTACCGCAGCGAAACCGTCAACGAAGCACTCTCGCTGTGCCTGAGTTGCAAAGCCTGCAAGAGCGAGTGCCCGGTGCAGGTGGATATGGCGCAGTACAAGGCGGAGTTTCTGGCGCATCACTACAAAGGCCGCGTGCGGCCGGTTGCGCACTACATATTCGCGTTTGCCGACAAGCTCGCGCGCTGGGGATCGCTCTTCCCGCGGCTGACCAACTGGATTCTGCGCGGGCCGCTGAGCTGGTTGATCAAGCGGATCGCAGGGGTAGCGCCGCAGCGCCAGCTCCCCGCACTCGCCCAGAGTCCGTACACCCGGAACCCAAGGCGCGAAGCGCAATTGGCCGCACCGCAGGTGCCGCCAGTCCTGCTGTGGCCGGATACGTGGAACAACTACTACCATCCCCGCGCCCTGGCAGCGGCCGAAGCACTGTTGACCGAAGCCGGATTCGCGGTGAAAACCGCGGAGCGCCACATATGCTGCGGACGCCCGCTCTATGACTTCGGATTTCTCGGCGCGGCACGTTCGTATCTCGCCGATGTGCTGCGCACCATGGCGCCCCATATTGATGCCGGCGTGCCGTTTGTCTTTCTCGAGCCGAGTTGCGCCAGCGTCTTCAGAGATGAGCTGCCCGAACTCTTCCCGAATGATCCGCGCGCGAAGAAGCTGCGCGATTCCGTTTGGCTGCTTGCCGACTTCCTTGCCGACCGCGCCCCTGACTTCGTTCGCAATCGTCTCACCGGCAAGCGCGTGCTCGTCCACGGCCACTGCCATCACAAAGCAGTCTTCGGCGGAACAGAAGTTGAACTCGAACTGCTGCGGAAGGCGGGCGCGGCAGTGGAACCGATTCAGGCCGGTTGCTGCGGCATGGCGGGCCCGTTCGGATATGAGGCGGAGAAGTACGAGGTGTCGAAGACCATTGCCGGCCAGGGCCTGCTGCCCGCGGTAGAGTCCGCCTCCGCCGACACGCTCATCGTCTCCGATGGCTTCAGTTGCCGCGAGCAGATCGCGCAGCTCGGCGGCCGCGAGGCGATGCATCTGGCCGAGGCCCTCTCCCGCGCGCAGCAGAAGCCAGGTGCGACTCCAGAGCATCTGGCCTCAGCACAAAAGCCTTAGGAGCCGGCTGCAGCAAGCTGCGCATTGGCTGCGCCGGCGCTGGGCATTCGCCGCGGCCACAGAACCGTGAACCGCGTTCCGATGCCCGACTGCGATTCCACGTCGATGCTGCCCCCGTGGCGCGTGAGGATCTGCTTCACAAGCCACAGGCCCATGCCATTGCCGCCCTCGCCCTTGGTGCTGGCCCCAAACTGGAAGAGCCGGGCCATGATGGCCGGTTCGATGCCGGTGCCGTTATCGGAGACGACGATCCGCACATCGTCGGCGCGGCCTTCCAGGCGGACCGTTACCTGCGAACCCCGCTGAATGGTGGCTTCGCAGGCGTTGCGGACAAGGTTGAGAAGCACCTGCCGCGTCTCCACGGCGAAGGCGTTCACCGTGCAGTCGCCCTCCTGCTCAACGTGAAGATCGACACCCCGCTGGCGAATCACGGGGCCGAGCAGGAAGCGCACCGACTCGACCGACGCAGCCAGATCGACACTCTCCGGCTCGTTCCGCTGGCGGAAGAAGCCGAGCGTCGAGCGGGTGAGCGTCTCAATCCGCTTCACTTCGTCCGAGGCCTGCTTCGCAATCGCCGTAACTTCGGGCGAAACGCCCGGCGTCATCTCCATCAGGAACAGCAGATTGCCGATGGCCGCCAGCGGATTATTGATCTCGTGCGAGATGACGGCCGACATGCGATTCCACTCTTCCAGCTTGCGCGCGGCCAGCAGGCTCTCTTCCGCCTTGGCGCGCTCACTCTCGGCGCTGGAGAGCCGGGCAGCGTAATCATTGATGCCGAAGCCGAGCTGCGACGCCTTGCGGGTGAACTCGAACGCCACATAGGCGGAGAAGACGGCCGTAATGATATTCGTCCAGGCATCGATCCAGAAGACGGGGATCCACGTGGTGATCACTTCCATCAGGTGGGTCGACCCGCAGGCGACAATGAATATCGCAAAGCCGACGAGGAAAAAGGCCCAGTCGCGCTTGATGGCGCCCCGCGTCTTTCGCGCAAGGTAAAACAAACCGAGGCAAATGGTGAAGTAACTCAGGAACGTGACCGCGTTGCTGACAGCCATGGTCCAGATCAGGGTAGGATCCTGGTGCCAGCAGACCGCGTGGGGCATCAACGATGGGGACATGAAGACTCCGCCTCACAACTGCACTGGGGGATGATCACAGGCAAGAGCGAATATCGCGCAAGAACTGCATTTTCCGGCCGCACGTTGAACGGGCGGCAGGAAGAGACCGGTGCAGAGCGGCCGTAGCCACTCCGCCTGATGCTAACCGTCGCGCAGGCACCTTCGGGCCAGCACACCTGCGGATCAAAATCGTTTTATCAGCGGAGCAGGAATTACCGCAACCCCGGATGGGGGAGCGTACCACAGCGCGCAACAGAACAGCGTCAGCGCCAGGCGGAGAGCACACCACCCACAATTACCAGGCCAACGAACCAATAGCCGGAATTGATGGCGAAATAGGCAAACGGCCGGCCCTCGTAGATTCGCTGGGGATAGAGCGGCGCAACAACGAAACCGATCCAGGTCAGGAATCCAACGAACGCGCCCCAGGCGAAGCCCATCCCGCCCGACCAGTACACGAAGTGCGCCAGCACAAATGCCAGCAGCAGATCGCCAAGGAACGAGGCGATCATCCCGTGCCCCACGCCCTTGGGCTTTTCGTCCATCTGTCGGCCCACGATGGCTACCCACGGCTTGGCAAAGAGCAGCGGCGAGTACCAGAACGCGCCCAGCACCCACAGGAAGATGGCGCAGACCAGAATCGGCAGAAAATGCAGGTGAAGATGCATGAGCTTTCTCCGGAACGCCGGAAGTTGGTTCTACGGCAGAAATCAGTGGGAGAGCGGATGGTGAGAATGTGACGCAGAGCAGATGCCGGTGTCAACCAAAATCCGTGTTCAAGACCGCGCCGTATTCGTCAGCGCCGCTTGAGCGCCTCCAGCTCATCGAGCGTGCGCGGCCAGTCGGCTCCAAGCAGCCGCGACAGGCTGCGATCCGCCAGCACTTTGCCGCCGGTCTGGCAAACGGGGCAGTAGTTGGTTTCGTTATCGGCGTAGCGGATGCGCTGCACGGGGCTGCCGCAGCGGGGACACGGCTGCCCGTACCGCCCGTGCACGGCGAACTCCGGACGAAATGCAGTTACGTTCTCCGGAAACTTTTCCGCGGCCTCTGCGCGCAGGCGCTCCATCCATCCGCCCAGGATTTCTCTGGTTGCGGTAAACAGGCGCTGCCACTCGTCCGGCGAAAGCTTCTGCGTCTGCGCAAGCGGCGAAAGCTGCGCGGCGTGCAGAATCTCGTCGGAATACGCATTGCCAATCCCGCTCAGCACGCGCGGATCGGTCAGAGCCCTCTTAAGCGTGTGGTTTTCTGCCACAAGAACGGCGCGAAATGTATCGAGCTTGGTCTCCGGCGCAAGAACTTCAAGGCCGCCGGGATCGATCGCATGCAGCGTCTCTTCTCCGCGATAGAGATGCAGCGACGCGCGGCGCTTGGAGCCGGCCTCGGTGAGCACAAGCGATCCACTCGCAAAATCGAGCGCGAGGAGCCCGTTGCGTCCGGCGAGTTTGGCATTCGGTGCTTTCCAATGCAGCCGGCCCGCGATCATGAGATGGATCACGAGCCAGATTTTGCCTTCCAGGCCAATCGCGATGCGCTTGCCCACGCGGCGCAGCGCGACAACAGTCTTGCCCTCCGCCTCGCTGGGCGCGGGCGTTACAGTGCGCAGCACAAACACCGAGCCGAGGCGAATGTGCTCGAGCGTTTGCCCCAGGATGCGCGCCTCCAGCGCGGTGATGTACGCGGCGATGTCGGGTAGCTCAGGCATCGCCTCAGGTTGCACTGATCGGTTGGTTTGCGCAAGCGCTAAGTTGCCAGCCCTCCATCTACACTGCGAGAGAGGAGCAACAGAAATGACCCAGTCAGCGCAGCGGCAGCCGGCAATCTTTCTGCCCCATGGCGGAGGGCCATGCTTCTTCATGGACTGGACCTGGGGTCCAGCCGATACATGGGTTCCTACGCAACGCTTCCTGGAGGGCATTGCCAACGCTCTTCCGGAAAAACCAAAAGCATTGCTGGTGATCAGCGGCCATTGGGAGGAACGAGCGTTCACCGCAAGCGCGGCGCGGCAACCGGAATTGATCTTCGATTACTCGGGATTTCCCGATCACACCTACAAGCTGACGTGGCCCGCGCCCGGCCATCCGGATCTCGCCCATCGCGTGGCGCAGATGTTGAGAGACGCGGACCTCCCCGCGGGGATCACAGAAACGCGCGGGTACGACCACGGCGTGTTTGTACCGCTCAAGGTGGCATTTCCCCTCGCCGATATACCGGTGGTCACTTTGAGCCTGATGCATGACGCGAGGGGGAGCTTCGACGCCGCGCTGCACATTCGCGCCGGACGCGCGTTAATGCCGCTGCGCGATGAAGGCGTGCTGATTGTAGGTAGCGGAATGAGCTTCCACAATCTGCGGGCATACTTCAGGCCGGAGACCCAGACGGCCTCCCGCGCATTCGACGCGTGGCTTACCCGCGCCATCGAGCAAACAGAACCGGAGCGAGCGGCTCTGCTGGCCCAGTGGGAGACAGCACCTGGAGCGCGCTTTGCGCATCCGCGCGAAGAACATCTTGCTCCCCTGTTTGTGGCCTCAGGCGCCGGCGGAGAAGGGCCGGGCAAACGTGTGTTTACCGACGAGCCAATGGGAGCACAAATCAGTGCTTATCGCTTCGACGGCTGACCCGCGCTACGGCAAGATGGTGTTATCGATCAGCCGCGTCGCGCCGACCCAGGCCGCGATTGCAAACAGCGCGCCCGGCGACGCCGTCTCCACCGGCTCAAGCGTCTCCCAGTCGACGGCTGTAATGTAATCCACGCGAACCAGCGGCTCGGCACCGAGTACCGCCTCGGCAGCTTCAATCAGCGTGGCCGACTTGCGCTGTCCGTGCCCGGCAAGATCTTCAACGGTGTTGATGGCGCGGCTCAGGGCCAGCGCCTGCGTGCGTTCTTCCGGGCTCAGGTAGACGTTCCGCGAGCTCAGCGCCAGCCCATCCGATTCGCGAACAATCGGGCAGACCACCAACTCAGTCCCCATGCGCAGGTCGCGCACCATGCGGCGCAGCACCGCCACCTGCGCCGCATCCTTCTGGCCGAAGAATGCGCGATCAGGCTCCGCAGCGATCAAGAGCTTCGCGACGACCGTGGCAACGCCGCGGAAATGCCCCGGCCGCGAATGCCCGTCCAGGCGGTTGCTCAATCCTTCCACTTCGACAAACGTAACCGCGCCCTCGGGATATATCTCCTCCACCGCGGGCGCGAAGATCACGTCCACGCCTTCACGTTCGGCAAGCGCGCAGTCCTTCTCAAAGCTGCGCGGATAGCGCGCGTAGTCCTCATTCGGTCCAAACTGCGTGGGGTTCACGAAGATGCTCGCGGCCACGTGGTCGCAACTGGAGCGCGCCGCGCGCATGAGTGAGGCATGGCCCGCGTGCAGCGCGCCCATGGTAGGCACCAGGCCGACCGTCTTGCCGGTGCCGCGTGCAGCGCGCGACCAGGCGCGCAGTTCCTCTGCCGTACGAAGGATTTGCATGGCGTTGTATGCTGCCCCAAACTACGCCCGGCGCAGTTTGCGGTCCTCCAGTGCCTTCCGCGTGCTCTCTGTAAGGTGATAACTCTCGGCGTCGGACGGAAAGGCGCGATGCTCTACGTCTTCGCGGTAGTGCTCCACCGCGCTACGAAACAGCGCGGCGGCGTCGCCGTAGCGGCGCACAAACTTGGCAGCCGGCGCAAAGGTGAGATTCACCAGGTCGTGGAACACCAGGATCTGCCCGTCGCACTCCGGCCCGGCCCCAATACCGATGGTGGGCACCGGCAACTCCGCCGTGATCTCCGCGGCCACCTCGCGCGGCACACCCTCCAGCACAACCAGCGCCGCGCCCGCATCCACCAGCGCGGCGGCGTCGGCCTTCAACTGCAGCGCGGCATCTGTCGTCCGGGCCTGCACGCGGTAGCCGCCCATGCGATGCACGCTCTGCGGCGTCAGTCCCAGATGCGCAACCACGGGAATCTCGGCGTCGGTGAGCGCGCGCGTCAACTCCACGCGCGGACCTTCAATCTTCACCGCTTCCGCGCCGCCCTCTTTCACAAAGCGCACGGCGTTGGCCACCGCATCGGGAATCGATCCGTGATAGCTGCCAAAGGGCATGTCCGCCACCACTACGGCACGCCGCACAGCGCGGCGCACGGCCCGCGTATGGTGCAGCATCTCATCCACAGTAATGGCGAGCGTGTTCTCGTGCCCCAGCACCACCATGGCAAGCGAGTCGCCCACCAGGATCAGGTCGATGCCCGCCTCGTCCACAAGGCGCGCGGTGGCGTAGTCATACGCCGTAAGCGCAGAGATGGGCTTGCCCTGGCGTTTCATCTCCGCCAGTGCGGGTAGCGTGATTTTTGCGATGGGAGTGGCGGCGGGTCCCTGCGACCCACCGGGGAAGTTGGTCAGGCTCATGTTGCCTCCAGTGCCGCTCCGAAGACTCAGGATGCGGCCCGTACACCTGTGAGTCTACACCTGAACTGCAGGGAACAAGGGAACGAGGGAACAAGGGAACGAGAGAATTCGGGCAAATTCCTGATCCCCGGGTTGCGGCGCGAAGGGGCGGAAGCAGAGACTTAAAGCAATGACCGGAGCAGTGGCAGGCGGAATTGTGGCAGGAGCAGCGCTGGCAGCGGGCGGAGGCGCCTACGCGGCCATGTGGCCCGCCTCGCAGCTCTTTGGTCGCACGCTCATTGCACCCGCGCGCCCCGGCGAGATCGCGCTCACCTTCGATGACGGCCCCAATCCGGCCTGCACACCGCGGCTGCTGGAACTGCTCGATCGCCACAATGTGAAGGCTGCTTTTTTCCTCGTGGGCAAGTACGCCAGTCAGGAACCCGGGCTGACGCGGCGCATTGCCGACGCCGGCCACACCGTCGGCAATCACACCTGGTCGCATCCCAACCTCGCGCTCACGGCTCCGAGGCGTGTTCGCGAAGAGCTGCGCAAAACAAACGACGCACTGGAGCAGATCACAGGCAAGCCGGTGCGCTTCTTCCGGCCGCCATTCGGCGCGCGGCGTCCCGATGTGCTGCATGGAGCGCGCGAACTGGGCATGATCCCAGTGCTCTGGAACGCCATGACGAATGACTGGGCTGAGCCATCGGCGGAGCGCATCGCCGCTGCGCTGGGGGGGAAGATCGAATCCGCGAAGCAACGCGGCCGCGCTGCCAACGTGGTGCTGCACGACGGCGGCCATCTGCAGCTTGGCACGAATCGCGAACCCTCAGTCAAAGCTGCCGGCCTGCTGCTCGAACGATTCTCGAAATCGCAGCGCTTCGTTACTGTTGACGAGTGGCAGGGATAGCTGCCGGCGCTTGTGCCGCGAGTTTCTGCCGCCGGAGCACGACTCCCCACATTTGCAGAACCACCGTGATCGCCATGCATGTAGCCGCGAACGCGATGAACGGCAATTTCTGTTTCTCGATCGCGAAGTAGCCGATGGCGTGCGCGCACGCCAGGCCAAAGCCAAAATAGTTCCAGCGCTGCAGCTTCTTCCAGCCCGCCGTGCCCAGCCGGCGCAGCGATGCGTCATTGGACGTGGCGAACAGCAATGCAACCAGCAGCACGCTCAGCGCGCCGGTGTAATTCGAGAAGCCAAAAAGATCGTGGCGTAATCCGTGATGATGCTCCGCGGGCCCATACACGTAATAGAGCCACGGGCGTCCGCGCAGATGCACGCACTGTCCGATCCCCGCGTGCAAAATACTGAGGATGCCCGCCCAGATGCCGATGTCGCGGCGCAGGTCGGTCGAGATTGGATTGGCCTTCCGGCGCAGCAGGTTCCACGGCCCGATGAGGAGCGTAATGGCAAGGAGCACCAGCGCCGGATAGGCGGTCGAAAAACTCAGCCAGCTGATCACATCGCCGCGGCCGCGCGAGTAATAGAGCGCGGCCACGCTCAATGCCGCCACAATCCCGATAGGCAGATGATGCCGCAGCAGGCGGCGCTGCATGCGCGTAAGACGGCGCGGGGAAGAGGGCCCTTTCAAATCCACCTACCGATTATCCCAGTTTGACTTCGCGGAATGCCTCCGCGGCCGCGCCGAGTGTTTGCTGAATCTCCCCTTCGCCGTGCGCCGTGGAGAGAAACGCAGCTTCAAACTGGCTGGGCGGCAGCCACACGCCGCGGTCCAGCATGGCGCGATGAAAGCGCCCGAACGCCGCAGTGTCCGATCCGGCCGCCGACGCGTAATCCGTCACCCGGTGCGGCGTAAAGAACCACGTCCACATGGCGCCTACGCGATTGGTGGTGATGGCCACGCCTGCCTTCGCGGCTTCAGCGGCGACCCCCTCGGCCACAGCTTTCGAGGAGCGCTCAAGCTTCGCGTAGACCTCGTCCGCGTGCCCCTGCAGATATCCGATGGTGGCAATGCCCGCGGCCATGGCCAGCGGATTACCGCTGAGTGTGCCCGCCTGGTAGACGGGACCGAGCGGCGCCAGCAGGTCCATGTACTCGCGCTTGCCGCCGAAGACGCCTACCGGCAGTCCGCCGCCCACAATCTTGCCCAGTGTCACCAGGTCTGGATCCATGCTGTAGAGCTCAACCGCGCCGCCCAGCGACACGCGGAAGCCGGTCATCACCTCGTCGGCGATCAGCAGAGCACCTTCTTCACGGGTAATCGCCCGCAAGCCGTCGAGGTAGCCATCCGCCGGTGGAATGCAACCGGCATTCCCCACCACCGGCTCAAGAATCACGGCGGCGATCTGCCCGGGGTGAGCGGCAAATGCGGCCTCGACAGCCGTCAAATCGTTGTAAGGCAGCGCGAGCGTGAGATGCGCAATCGCATCCGGCACACCCGCCGAGCCGGGAATTCCAAATGTGGCAACGCCAGAGCCGGCTTTAACCAGCAGGCCGTCGGCATGGCCGTGATAGCAGCCCTCGAACTTGACGATGAGATTCCGCCCGGTCGCCGCCCGCGCCAGACGGATAGCCGACATCGTCGCCTCTGTTCCGGAGGAGACGAAGCGCAGCTTCTCAATCGCCGGATAGCAGGCAACCACGCGCTCGGCAAGCTCGGCTTCGGCAGCCGTAGACGCCCCGAAGCTGGCGGAGTGGCGCGCCGCGCGCGCAATCGCCTCCACCGCCGGCGGAAACGCGTGCCCCAGAATCATCGGGCCCCACGATCCGAAGTAATCGATGTAGCGGTTGCCATCGGCGTCGGTCAAATAGGCGCCCTCGGCGCGCTCGATGAACGGCGGATGGCCGCCCACGGCGCGAAACGCCCGCACCGGCGAGTTCACGCCTCCCGGAAAGTAGCGCTCGGCGCGCTGTTGAAGGGCCTGAGAACGGGTGCGGGTCGGTGCGGATGTCGGCTGGCTCATGCTGGCTCAAGTATAAGAGCCGCAAGGCTCGCTTACTGTGACGCGCGACCGCCGCTACGTCTGGCCGCAGCCACGGCCGGCAGCATCACCATGATCCCGGCAATTTCCAGCGTGATGCCCAGGCCAATCATGAATCCGCGCCAGAAATCGGCCATGTCGTGCCCCATGTGGACAAAATGCAGGTTGCGCATGGACACCGCGAGAATCGGATTGAGGCAGACTCCGACGACGATCAGCGCCATCCCAACCGGAACGGCAGTCCTGGGCGATTGCAGTTTTTTGAGCAGCATGCGCGAGTCCTCCGAGGATCGATGAATTAGCAGTTGACCTGCCCTGCGCTCTTGCGCCGGCGGATGGCGTGCAGGTTGAGCGCGATGGATACGCCCAGCAGCAAGCCGCAGAGAAAGTGAATTGCGTCCTTGAAACCATGCGACGCAGGGTGCACCAGCAGCCAGAGCACGAGCGCAGTGACCAGGCAGAGATTTGCGCTTGCCATGATATTGCGGGTCTTTGAGTCCATATTCCTGAGCATGTTGTATGCCTCCTATTCGCGTGCGCGATACCAGAAAAACGTTGAGAACTTCACGACAAAAAACACCAGGAATACCGCCAGCAAATCCCAGCTCCACTGGTGGTCGTGCCAGTACCGGTACTCGAACAGGCCGGCCGCGGCAAGCATGGAGGCGAAGCCCGCCAGGCTCGAGGCGCGGCGGCGGTGGTCTAGGAATCGTTCGTCCACAAACTGGCCGAGAAACGGAACGCGTGCGAGCGGATGAGTCACGAGTGGGCCTCCAGTTGAAAGATGGCGTCGGTGGAACAGCCAAAGATGCGCGCGAACTGCAGCGCCAGCTCCAGGCTCGGCACGTAGCGGTTGCGCTCGATCGAGATAATGCTCTGGCGCGATACCCCCGCTGCCTCCGCAAGCTGCTCCTGCGTCCACTCCCGCTCCAGGCGAAGCTCTTTCACGCGATTGGCGATGCGATAGTGGACGGTTGCCATGTCAAGCAAACTTTACGTCGAATCGCGCGGCGGTGTCAAGCCTGCTTTACATCATTTTGTGAAAGAATCGCCAGGAACCGGTCCCCGGCTACCTGCGCCCACGCCGTCCGAATTTCCTCCGCACCTTGGCGGGCGCCGCGCGCCCCTCGCGCTGCTTCTTCTTTTTCGATTTTGCCGGCGGCTTCGGCTTCCCCGTCAACTGCAGGCCCTCTTCCACAATCGAGAACTGCAGCTTGCGCTCGTCCGCCAGAATCCGATCCAGTACAACTTGCACGCGATCTCCCGCGCGAAACCGCCGTCCCCAGCGCTCGCCCAGAATCTCGTGCGTGTTTTCGCGGAAGGTGTACCGGTCGTCGCGCATGGTGTCGATCGGCACCAGCCCTTCGACGAACAGGTCCGTCAGCTCGACGAAGAGCCCATACTTCGTGGGGTTGAGCACCAGCGCGGCAAACTCCTCGCCCACGCGATCCTGCATGAACTTCACTTTTTTCCACTCGACGAGTTCGCGCTCGGCCTCCGCGGCGCGCCGCTCCGTCTGGCTGGTCTCTTCGGCAATCTGCTTGAGCTCGGGTTCGGGGATTGGAGGTTCCATTCCGAGGGGTTCGCGTTTGTGATGCGGCACGCGGCTCAGCACAATTCCGTGCATGCCCTCGTTCGGATGGGTCCATGGCGAATCCAGCCGGCCCTTCGCAATCTCCCCGTGTCCTTTTACGCCCGCGCGCAGGAGCGCCTTCGAGATGCGGTGCACGATCAGATCCGGATAGCGACGGATCGGCGAAGTGAAATGCGTGTACGTGGGCGCAGCCAGCGCAAAGTGCCCTTCGTTGATCTCCGAGTAGCGCGCCTGCTGCAGCGACCGCAGCATGAGGTAGCTCAGAATGCGCTCCTCCGGCTTGCCCTCGATGCGCTTGGAAAGCCGCTGATACATCCGCGGCGTAACCGCAATGTCCTCTGGAATCTCATGCTGCCGCGTATTGCGTCCCGTGCGCTGCGCCTCGCGCCGGTCGCCACGCGTCACAACGCGCTTCACAGGCGCCGGTCCAATGCCGAGAGAAAATCCAAAGCTCGCCGCGAGCTCTTCAAACTGCACCACGCGCCGCGGATCGGGCTTCTCGTGAATGCGATAGAGCGACGGCACCGCCATATCTTCGAGCCACGTGGCCACGCACTCGTTCGCCGCCAGCATGAACTCCTCAATCAGCCGATTGGCCCACGTGCGTTCCGACTTCGTCACGCCGCGCATCTGCCCCTGCTCGTCAAACTCGATCACCGGCTCCGGCAGATCGAAATCAATCGACCCGCGCTCCTCGCGCCGGCGATTCATCAGCATTGCCAGCTTCTGCATCAGCTCGAAACTCGGCGTCAGCTCCGCGTACTCGGCACGGACCTCCGCATCGCCTTCCAGAATCGCGTGCACCTTCGTGTACGTCATCCGCGCCGACGACCGGATCACGCCCTCCACGATCTCGTAGCTCTCAATGTTTCCCGCGCCATCGAGCTGCATGGTGCAGCTCAGCACCAGACGGTCTTCGCCCGGCCGCAGGCTGCAGATGTCGGTCGAAAGCTCCTGCGGCAGCATGGGAATCGCGCGATCCGGAAAATACACGCTGGTGCCCCGCAGCCGCGCCTCCAGATCCAGATCGGTCCCTGGCCGCACATACTCCGCCACATCGGCAATGTGCACCTGCAGCTCGTAGCCAGCGCCGTGGGCGCTTTCACTCACCAAAACTGCGTCATCAAAATCACGAGCCGTCTCGCCATCGATCGTCACAATCGGCAGCCCGCGAAAATCCCTCCGCCGCGCAACTTCATCCGCATCGAGATGCGCCACGCTGCGCGCTTCAGCCAGCACGTTCTCAGGAAACACGCGCGGAAGCTGGTGCTTGCGGATCACCATCTCCACATCCACGCCGAAATCGTCCGGATCGCCCAGCACCTCGATCACACGCCCCACCGGCGCCTTCGTCGGCGTCGGCCAGCTCGTGATCTCCACGTCCACGATGAGGCCTTCCAGATCCTCATGCTCCGCGGCAAGCTGCGCTTCCTTCCCCAGCACGCGGTGCGGCGTCGCGCCACTCGCCTCCGGCGGAATCTCCTGCCCAAACGGAATCACAATCGGCTGCGTCATCCGCTCGTCGAACGGCACAACCACGTTGCCCAACTGCCGTCCCGCCCGCGCGTAGTGGAACGTCCCCACCACCGTCGCGTTGCGCCGCTCCAGAACCCGCGCAATCCGCCCCAGCCGGCGTCCGTCCGCGCGCGGCGGCGCGAGCTCCACCAGCACCTGGTCGCCCTGCATCGCGCCGTTGATCTCATCGGGAGGAATAAAGATATCGTCGTCGGTCGACTGCCGCGCGTTGGGCCGCACGAATCCGTATCCATCGCGATGCAGATCCAGCCGCCCGGCCAGCAGATTGTCGCGCGTGCCGCTCGCGCCCGTCCCCGCCCGAGGAATCCCCCACATCTCGCGGTCGATCTTGGCCAGCTCGCCTCGTGCCGTGAGCCGCGCCAGTTGCTCCAGCAGCAGACGCCGCTCGCGCCCGCCGCCCAGCCCCAGCTCTCGCACCAGTTGCTTGTAGCCGGCTTTCCCGTTCGGGGAACGAGCAATCCGCGCGACCAATTCGCGATCCGTCATAGGTCAAGGGTACAGCCGTCCATTGACACCCTAAGCCGCGCCCCGGCCTTTCGTGCGAGAATCAGTGCAGCAAGGTCCGTCCCTGTGTTTTGGCCGTCCCGATGGGCGGCGCAGGGACCGGAAGGCACGATTAAAATGGCAGCAGCCGCGAGCTCTTTTATCTCGCCCTGCTTTGACCTAAATCCCCCCTGAGCGGCAAGGAAAGGAATTATTGAATCGTTATGTGGAAACCAAGCCAACCCGAGCCCCCCGCCCCTAGCCCCTCCCCCGAGCCCGTGCGGCCTGCTGCGCCTGCTGCTTCTCTTGACACTTCCAATCGCGCTGCAAGTACCGGCGAACAGGCCACCATTGGCAAAGGCCTCTTCATCAAGGGCGAAATCACCGGCTCCGAATCGCTGTTCATTGACGGCAAGGTTGAGGGCAGCATCCTGCTCAACGGCAACCGTGTCACCGTCGGCCGCAACGGCCAGGTAGCCGCCAGTATCACCGCGCGCGAAGTGGTTGTGCTCGGCAAGGTGCGCGGCAATGTGACCGCCTCCGACCGCGTGGACATTCGCGCCGAAGGCGCCCTCACCGGCGACGTGGCCGCGGCTCGCATCAGCATTGAAGACGGCGCATTCTTCAAGGGCGGCATCGACATCCGCAAGCCCGACGCGAAGGCCGCCGCACCCAATGCTCCGGCCGCCGAGGCTCCCAAGCCAGTCCACTCGTAGTTCCTTCCGCACGGCACTCTTGCAGGCCCCGGCGAATGGCGGGGCCTGTTGTGTTTCGGCACCTTTGCGGAAATTTTCAAATTCGTCGAAACGCTCGCGTATCCTGATCGGCGTGGGAGATACGAATGAAGAGTCTTCTCGTCGCCGGTTCCTTGCTGGCTTCTTGCGCGCTCGCTTCTGCGCAGACGATCCACGGAGGTGACGGCATCACCCTTCCTCCACCGCCCGTCGCAAAGATCGCCCCCGTCACCGATAACTACTTCGGCACGAAGATCACCGACAACTACCGCTGGCTTGAAGACGCCAAAGCCGCCGACACGCGCCAGTTCATCGAAGAGGAGAACGCCTACACCGCCCGCTACATGCGCCAGGCGCACATGCGTTCCTCCGTCGTCGACGACCTCGATGAACTGGAGCACGTCTCGCGGTGGTCTCTTCCCATTCAGCGCGACGGCAATTACTTCTTCCTCAAGCGGCTCGCCGGCGAAGATCAGGCCTCCATCTACATGCGCAAAGGCTGGGCCGGCAAAGACGAGCGCCTCATCGATCCCGCAACGCTGAGCCGCGATCCCAATGAGTCCGTCACCCTCGATGCAATCTCGCGCGACGGCTCGTTGCTGGCCTACGGCGTGCGCCACGGCGGCGCGGACGAAACCGTCCTCCACATCTTCGACATCAAAGCCCGCAAGAGCCTCGAAGACGAGCTCCCCGCCGGCCTGTACCGCTCGGTCAGCTTCACTCCCGACGGCAAAGGCATCTTCTACTCGCGCCAGGAGCGGCAGGGCACGCTGCTCTTCGAGCACACTTTCGGCACGCGCAACTCGCATGACACGCTGCTCTTCGGGCGGGAATTTCGCGGCGAGCCCCTCGGCCCCATCGACCTCTTCTTCGCCTCCGTTACCTCCGACTGGCGCTACCTCGTCATCACCATCGACCGCGGCGTGCCCGCCAAGCGCGTCGACATCGTCTATCGCGACCTTACCAAGCCCGGCTCGCCCTTCGAGATCCTCACCTGGGACATCGAAGCGCGCTTCTCCGCCATCTACGCGCACGGCAACTGGTACGTGAAGAGCGACTACAAGTCTCCCAATTACCGCATCCTCCGCGCGCTGCCCGGCGGCGTCATGCCGGAAGCATGGGACACCATCGTTCCCGAATCCTCCAACGTGATCGAAGATTTCTCCATCGTCGGCGACAAGATCTACGTCGAGCGCCTGCACGATGTGAAGTCTGAAATCGCCGGATACACGCTTGCCGGCAAGCCTGCCGGCGCCATCCGCTTCGACGCCATCGGCTCAGCCTCGGGAGTGCAGGGCCGGCCTGGCGAACGTTACGGCTTCGTCAGCTTCGAATCCTTCATCCAGCCGCCCACGCTCTACCGCGTCGACAGCATGACCGGCAAGCGCGATCTCTTCGCGCAGCCCAAGGTTCCGTTCGATACCGCGCAGTATCAGCTCAAGCAGGTCTTCTACCTCGCCAAGGATGGCAAGACCCGCATCCCCATGTTCATCGCCGGCAAAAAGGACCTGAAGCAGGACGGCTCCGAGCGTCTGCTCATGACCGGCTATGGCGGATTCAACCTCAGCATGACGCCGCGCTGGAACCCCGCCTGGGCATGGTGGATGGAACACGGCGGCTGGTTCGCGCAGCCCAACATGCGCGGCGGCGGGGAGTACGGCGAGCAATGGCACCAGGCCGGCATGTTCCAGAACAAGCAGAACGTCTTTGATGACTGGTACGCCGCGGCGCACGATCTCATCGCGCAAAAGTACACGTCATCGCAGCACTTCGCCATCACCGGCCGTTCCAACGGCGGGCTGCTCATGGGCGCGTCCATGACCCAGCAGCCGCAGCTCTTCTCCGCCATCTTCTGCGGCTACCCGCTGCTCGACATGCTGCGCTATCAGAAGTTCGAACAAGGCCCGCAGTGGACCACCGAATACGGCTCCGCGGACAACGAAAAGCAGTTCCCCTATCTGCTCAAGTATTCGCCGTATCAGAACGTAAAGCCCGGCACAAAGTATCCCGCCATCCTCTTCTTCACCGGCGACAGCGACACCCGCGTCGATCCTCTGCACGCCCGCAAGATGACCGCCCTGATGCAGGCGTCCTCCTCGAGCCACCGTCCCATTCTGCTGCACTACAGTCTCGCCGGAGGACACTCCTCCGGCGTCAGCGTGGACCAGCAGATCCAGGACGATGCCGACGAGCTGACGTTCCTGTGGACGGAAACAGGTCAAACTACCCGCCAGCGGTAATCGCCGGTGTAAACAGCGTTACCAGGGGAGCAAGTCCCGCGGTAACCTCATGCGCCTTCCCAAAGTCTCCGATAAGCCCTCTGTAGGCCACAAACCGCCATCACCACAGCCGGCACTCGCGCCCTTCCGCGCGGCGCCGGGAGAGGGCCCGACTGCGATGCTGAAATTTGAGTTGGAGACCAGCAGGAGTTCAAAAACCTCCGAACGTACCCGGATGCGGGCCTTGGCAGCAACCGGCATTCTCGACAGTGCCCCCGAGCCGGCCTATGACTCCATTACCCGGCTTGCCGCGGAGTACTTCCACGCAGACGCCGCCGGAATTGGCTTTGCCGATCAAACGCGTGTCTGGGGAAAGTCCGTCTGGGGCGCCGTTCCGCGCGAAGTGCCGCGCGCACACTCCATCTTCGATCATGTGTTGGCCCATGATGGCCCGGTAAACCTTCCGGAGGACGATCGCGCACTCCATGAATACTCCCACGCGCATTCATGGCACGCTCATTTCGCGCGCATTGCCAGCGCCCCGGTTCGCTCCTCCACAGGCATCATCCTTGGCGTTCTCTCCGTCTTCTTTAAGAACTCTGTTCCGGCGCTCACCCAGGATGAAATCAGAACGCTCCAAAACATGGCCGAGATGGTCTCCGCCCAACTGGAGCTGCGCCAGTTCCGGAACAAGATTCAACGCCCATCCAATAAGAAGCATGGGCAGCGCTCTCAGCGGCACACCGATTGGGTGAAACCCTCCGAGCTGCGCCGCGCCCTCGAGCGCCGCGAATTCGTCCTCTACTATCAACCCGAAGTCGACCTCTCCACACGCCGCATCGTCGGTCTTGAAGCCCTGATTCGCTGGCGTCACCCCGAGCGCGGCCTTGTTCCGCCTCTGGATTTCATTCCGGTTGCCGAAGAATGCGGCATGATTCTGCCCATCGGCGACTGGGGCCTCGCCGAAGCCTGCCGCCAGATCGAAGCGTGGCGTCACCAGGACGCTCGCAACGGATCCCTGCGCGTCTGCGTGAATCTCTCCGCCCGCCAGTTTCTCCGCGAAGGCCTCGCCGACCACGTGGAATCCCTCCTCACCCAGTCCGGCACCTCCAGTCGCCAGCTCGGCCTTGAAATGACCGAGTCCACCCTGATGCCCAACATGACCACCGCCCAGGAGGTGCTCGAAGGCCTTCGCACCCTCGGCGTCTCGCTCTCCATGGACGACTTCGGCACCGGCTACAGCTCGCTCAGCTACCTGCACTCCTTTCCCTTCGACATCCTCAAGATCGACCGCTCTTTCGTCGGCCGCATCAGCCAGGGCGACCAACCGCTGCAGATCGTCCGCACTATCGTCGAGTTGGCTCGCGTCCTCGGCATGGACGTCGTCGCCGAAGGCATCGAGACCCGCGAACAGTACCGGCTCCTTCGCCAGATGGGCTGCCGCTATGGGCAGGGCTATCTCTTCGCCAAACCCATGTCAGCCGACGACGTCAGCCAACTGCTCCGCCTGCCCGGACGCATCCTTCCCGATCCGGAACACATCGCCGCGTCCTGCGTCGCCTGACCCGGGATAGCCGCGTTGTTTCAAATCGGGAGCCAGTCACTCCGAAATGCAGTTTTGGGAACTGCATGAGAACTGTGACGAAACTCACTGGAAAGCTCTGAAATGCCGCCCTATGCTGGTGCCCATGCATCCTTCAGCAGCACCCGCGCCCTCCCCCGCTTCTCGCAACTTTGCGGGTGTGCTGATGGATCTCGCCTCGCCGCCGCCAAAGCGCCCTCCAGCTCGCGATCTCGACGGGCTCGAAGACGACATCGCCACCCTGAACTATGAGCAGGCTCTGCAGGCACATGCGCGCTATCGCCCTCCCGCTGCCGATCTCGGGCCGCAGCCTGTACCCGAACCCCCGGCTGCTACACCGGCATCCGCGCCCGCCATTGCGACTCTTCGGCGCAAATCCGAGAGCATCACCGTCCGCCTCAGCCAGGCTGAAAGCGAACGCCTGCGCCAGCGCGCCGCCGAATCCGGCCTCACCATCTCCGATTACCTCCGCTCCTGCGTCTTCGAAGTGGAGTCTCTTCGCGCGCAAGTCAAGGAGACCATCGCAGCCCTCCGCGCGCTGCAGGCCCACAACAGCCGCCGCCCCGCATGGCTTCGCTGGCTGGCATCGCGCCAGACTCCCCGCGCCTCTGCCTGATTTCTAGGTTGTATCGACCTATAGGGGTGGACGGCGTTGCAGGCGAAAATTGGCCGAGGCGAGGCGGAGGACGACGGCTGTGGCGGGCCCACCGCCTAGGACGACCACGAAGCATCGGCCAGTTTTCGCCGCAACCCGAAGGGACGGGGCCAGTTTTCTCCAGCTCTGCGTCGCTCGTCGCTAGGAGACACCCGGTATCCGTCGCTCCTCACTCCTTGATCTGAAAAAAACTGGCTCCCGTCGCCGCCATCCCTCTATGTCGATACAACCTAGTCCACCTCCAGCACCAGGCACTTCAAATATTCGGTCTCCGGCAGATTCAGCACGACCGGGTGATCCAGCGCCGCTCCGCGCCGTTCCAGCAGCCGCACCCGCCTGTGCGCATCCGCCGCGGCCGATGCCACCGCGCCCTCCAGATCCGCCCAACCCACGTGATGCGAGCAGGAGCATGTCACCAGCAGCCCTCCGGGCCTTACCATCTTCAGCGCCCGCAGGTTCAGCTCCTTGTACCCGCGCATCGCGCCCTCCACGGCGCGCCGTGTCTTCGCAAAGGCCGGCGGGTCCAGCACGATGGTGTCGAACTGCTCCCCGCCATCCGACCACTCGCGCAGCAGCTCGAACGCGTCCGCTTCCATCCAGTCCACTTCCGCGCGGAGCTCGCCCCGATTCAGTTCCAGGTTCTTCTCCGCAACTTCCAGCGACGCGCGCGAAGCATCAATTCCCGTCACCCGCTCGCAGACCCGCGCCAGATGCAGCGCAAAGCCGCCTTGATAGGTACACACATCCAGCGCTCGCCCGGTCGCATTGCCAGCGCGCGCCCACTGCTCCGCGGCGGCATAATTGGGGCGCTGATCCAGAAACGCTCCTGTCTTCTGCCCCGCTTCAGCGTCATAGTGGAACTTCAGCCCATTCAGCGAAAACACAACGCGCATCAGCGGATCGTCGTGTTTCGCGGCCCATAGCGGCGCAGTCGCCGGCGCCGAGAGCCCTTCCAGCTCGCGCACGCGCGGATCGGGCCGTTCGACAATCGCTTCCGGTGCAAGCTCTTCGCGCAAGACGCGCACGCACGTCTCCCGTACGGCAGCCGTATCCACTCCCCGCGCCAGCAATTGCAGAATCACCAGCGCGCCGTAGCGATCGATCACGATGCCCGGCAGCTCATCCGCCTCGCTGAAGCACACTCTGCAGGCATTCGTCGCCGCGCTCATCATCGCCGCGCGCCGGCCAATCGCTCTGCGAAGCCTGTCGCCCACAATCTCCAGCCACTCGGTTTCAGAGATTGCCTCGCGCGCGATCAGCCGCAGCGCGATCTGCGAGTTCGGGCTGTAGAGCGCGGTGCCCAGCAGGATGCCGCGTGAGTCCGCCACCGGCACGAGCCGAGGTACATCCCCGTTGTTCGCGGTGCCCGGCGCCGCCTCCACATCGGACGCGTACACCCACAGATGCCCGCTCCGCAGCCGGTCCGCCGCGCGCCGCGAAACCTGCGCGCCCTCTATTCCGCTGACGGCAGCCGCTCCGCGCTGCGTACGGGGTGTGCTCGAAGATGCGGAAGGCGGCTGCGCTCCTGCAGCCGCCTTCCGTTGCGCTCGTTGCTTTCTGTCGTGCGGCATGTCCATCCACTCCCTGTTACCGGGAGCACAGGGCCGCCGGCATCACTTCTCTTGTATCGATTCTAGATAGTGCGACAGGTTCGCGATCCGCAACTCGGTGATCTGCGAGTGGCGCGCGTCCATGCGGCCAAGCACCTTGCCCCATACCGGCATCTCCTCCGATCCATGGGCTGGCACGTTCGCGCCGAAGCGCAACACCGCTGCAACATGCACGTCGGGAAACTTGCCATTGTTCTGGCGCGAAAGTAGTGTCAGGTCGGAAGGAGCCGTCTTGAGCTCGTTGGCCACCGGGCCATTGCCTTTGCCATCTTTCCCATGGCACGACGCGCAATAGCTCTCATACATCTGTTTCGCGTTCGTAGGGTTCGTCCTGTCCACCGGCAGAACAATCTTCTTGTTGGTTTGATCGGCCCAACCTGCACCCAGCGCGACGACTGCAACTGCGGTGAGAAAGAGCATGCGTTTGTACATACGTTCCTCGGTTCCGGACCTCTTGGTCCGAAGGCACTCTACGCCCGAGCCTCACTGCCCCATCTGTGACCACGGACACGCGCACAAGAGCCGGCAGACACCGACAACTCCACTCCAGGGGGCCTAGTATCGTTTTGGTACTTGGCTTCGCGCCTTCAGTGGTGCGCGCCTGCCCACTGGAACGGATCGTCGGCGGCGCTTCCGAATGCATCGCTGCAGTTCCCATCCACATCCAGCGCCGGCACTCACCGGCCTCTCACTCCGAGCGCAACAGAGCCGCCGCCGCCGGTGCGAATTGCACCAAACCGCCCTATAATGAAGCATGGCGACGGTTCGGCAGCAATTTCCTTCGGAGACATCCAGCACCTCCGGTGCAAACACGCCGCCTGATCCCCGCTCACTTACCCCGCTCCAGCAGCCCGACATCGAACGGCGCTTTGAGGGGCTCCTCCGTCACGTCACCGCCAACCGCCCCAACGAAGACACTTCCCTCATCCGCAAGGCCTGGGACTTCTGTGTCCGCCACCACTCCGGCCAGACACGCGCTTCGGGCGAACCTTACATCATTCACCCCCTCGAAGTGGCCGAAGTCCTGGCCGAGATGAAGCTGGACTCCACGGCCATTGCGGCCGCGCTTCTCCATGACTCCGTCGAAGATACCTCCGCCACCACTGAGGAGATCGCCGCGGCATTCGGCGATCAGGTAGCCCACATCGTCGAAGGCGTCACCAAGATCGACAAGATCCAGTTCGCCAATCGCGAAGACCGGCAGGCGGAAAACGTCCGCAAGATGCTGCTCGCCATGGTCACCGACATTCGCGTGGTGCTCATCAAGCTCGCCGACCGCCTGCACAACATGCGCACCCTCGAGCATCTCAGCCCGGAGCGCCAGGAGGCCATCGCGCGAGAAACGATGGACATCTATGCTCCGCTGGCTCATCGCCTCGGCATGGGCAAGGTGCGCGGCGAACTCGAGGATCTTGCCTTCCGCTATACCGACCCGGTCAGCTACGAGCGCATGTCCGAGGCCGTCGAGTCGCGGCGCATCGAGGGCGAGCAATTCCTCCGCTCCATTGAAGATCAACTCACCGAGCAGCTCCGCGAAAACAACATTCAGGCTCGCGTCGAGTGGCGCATCAAGCGCCTCTACTCCATCTTCCAGAAGATTCAGCGCGCCCGCATCACCTTCGATCAGGTTTACGACTTCCTCGCCATTCGCGTCATCACCCAGGACGTCGCCGCATGCTACGCGGTCTTCGGCCTCATCCACGCCCTTTGGCGTCCCGTGCCCGGCCGGATTAAAGACTTCATCGCCATGCCCCGCGCCAACCGCTATCAGTCGCTGCACACCACCGTGATCGGCGACGGCGGCCATCAGTTTGAAGTGCAGATCCGCACCGAGGAGATGCACCGCATCGCGGAGGAAGGCATCGCCGCGCACTGGAAGTACAAGTCCAAGGACGATGTGGTCACGGCGCGCGACGAGGAACGGCTCAACTGGATTCGCCAGCTTGTGGAGTGGCAGAAGGAGATGACCGATCCCAACGAGTTCCTCTCCAGCCTGAAGATGGACCTGTATCCCGACGAGGTCTACACCTTCACGCCCAAGGGAAAGGTCGTCGTGGTTCCCGCTGACGGCACGCCGGTCGACTTCGCCTACATTATTCATACCGAGGTGGGTCACACCTGCGTCGGCGCCAAGGTCAACGGCCGCATGGTGCCGCTCCGCACCAAGCTCCGCACCGGCGACATCGTCGAGATCGTCACCCAGAAGGAACACAAGCCCAGCCGCGATTGGCTCAGCTTCGTCAAAAGTCCGCGCGCCCGCAACAAGATCAAGCACTGGCTCAACGAGGACCAGCGCCGCCGCGCCGTCGACATCGGCCGCAAATTGCTGGAACGCGAAGCCCGCAAGTTCAAGGTTCCGCTCTCGCAGATCGACGATCAGGACCTCGCCCGAATTTCCAACGAGTACGGCGTGGCCACCGCCGCCGATCTGCTCGCAACCCTGGGTCAGGGCAAGCACTCCGCCCATCAGATCCTCAACAAGCTCGCTCCCGGATACGACCATGCCGCTGATACAGAGCCCGGCGCGGAGGTCAAACCTGGCGAGGGCGGCATGTCCGACGCCGTCCGCAAACTCCACCTCACCGGCTCCGACTCGCTCCAGGTGGAAGGCCAGAACGATCTGCTCGTCTACCGCGCCCGCTGCTGCAACCCCATCCGCGGCGAAGAGATCATCGGCTATGTCACGCGCGGCAAAGGCGTGGCCGTGCATGCGCGGAGCTGCCCCAACGTGCAGAACCTCCTCTACGAGAGCGACCGCCGCATCGCCGTCGAGTGGGCCCGCGTGGGCGATGATGCCGTGAGCCGTCCGCAGCGATACCCCGTCAAGATCACCGTCTACTGCGACGATCGTGCCGGCATGCTGAAAGAACTTACCGCCGTCATCTCCGACGACGACACCAATATTCGCGGCGTCGACACCCGCTCCTCCGACGATGGCGAAGCCATCCTGGAGTTCGTCGTGGAGGCCGAAGACTTGCGCCACCTCAATCGCATGGTCCTGGGATTGCGGCGCGTGCCCGGCGTTCGATCCGTCCAGCGCAGCCAGACCATCTGATCTTTCAGGAACCTTTCCTGTCCGCCCAGTGTCCAACAAGAAGCAGGGTGTTGTGCGCTCCTAGGTCCTTGTACCCTGTCTATTGGAGTTCCTTGTCGTGATGCGTTGTATTCCGATCGTTCTCTGCGGATCTGCCCTGGCATGCCTTGGCGCCAGCGCGGCCGCCCAGGCCAAAGCGCCTGCACCGCAAAAGCAGCCGGCCGTTACGGTCTCCGTGCCGCGTCCGCTTCTCCCGCAGGTCTTCGATGGCTGGGTGGCCTCGCAAAAGCCCGCGGCCCTCTCTGACGCATCCCAGGCCGATAACGCCAACGCCGCCGCCCTGAAGGAGTACGGCTTCGCCGGCGGCATGATGGCCGATTACAAGCGCGACAACGAAACTCTCACCGTCAAGGCCCTGCGCTTTGCCGACGTCAGCGGCGCTTACGGGGCTTACTCCTTCTATCGCGGCAACAACTGGCCAAAAGAGGAGATCGGCGCCGGCGCTGCCTCCGACCACAATCGCGTCCTGCTGTGGAAGGGCACCACTGTAGTCGACGCCACCTTCTCCCACGTCGAGCCCGAATCCGCTTCTGAGTTGCGCGACCTGGCCGCCGGTCTGCCCGCCGTTCAGGGAACCAGAGCACTCACGCCGCCGCTGCTGTATGTTCTTCCCAAGCACGCCCTCCAGCCGCAAACCACGCACTATGCTCAGGGACCCGCATCCTACGTCGGTTCCGGCGGCGTTCTCCCGCCGCAGCTCATCGGCTTCGATCGCGACGCCGAAACCGTCACTGCGAACTACTCCTTGCCTTCCGGACCGGCCACACTCACTCTGATCAACTACCCCACTCCGCAGATGGCCATCGCGCAGGAGAAAGTAATCGGCGATTACATTCACGCCGGCAGCAAAGCACAGCCGCCCTTTCCCAAGCCGCTGCAGGACTCCGACCAGGTCTCTCTCGAAGTGCGCCGCAGCGGCCCCGTCGTTGCGCTCGTCAGCGGCGATGCCATCCCGCAGGAGAGTCACGATCTGCTCGAGTCCGTTCACTACGAGTCCGACTACGTCTCCATTCCCCAGCCCGGCATGTCGGAGATCTCGAAGGTCGGCAGATTCTTTGTGGGCGTCACCATGCTCGTCGTCATCGGGGCCGGGGCGGCACTTCTCCTCGCCTTCTTTCTCGGCGGGGGCAAGGCCCTTTACCGCATTGCGAGAGGTAAGCCCGCTTCCTCCGTCTATGAAACGGAGTTCATCCGGCTGGATTTGCACGAGTAATCGGCGGTTTTCTTCAAAGCGCATCTGAAAGGTAAAAGCGCACTGGAGGGCCTGTGGAAAACCGGCAGAAATCCCAGAGAAAATGCCCCAAATACCCGCAAAAACCGGGCATAAAAAGGCGATCAGAAGGCGAACAATCTCCGCGCCCCAAAACAGTTGCAATTAGCCTAAACATCAGAAAAATAGGCATTTATTTTATTTCGAATAGTTCTTGACACTCCCTTCCCCCGCCCCTACTATGCAGCCAGAAAGTTCTGATGGCCTTGCCTCCGTTGGAACTATTCTCCCTGGAAGGAGCCGCCCTGTTGCCGGGCGGCTCTTTCCGCATTCAGACCGCCCAACGCTCGTCTTTCTCCCAGCGAAAGCCGCCCCCGATTGCTGCCGCGCAACGCCGCCGGCCGAAGCTCAACCCGCTCTGCTGTTCCGATGGCTCGCCTCGCTTCCAGCAGCCTCGCCCTGCAGCCGGCAATCGCTTCGCACTCCGTTGCGCCTTCCGCGCAGATCCGCGCGTCGGCGTTCTCCCTGCCTGCGCGCACGCTTTACCGAATTCCAGCGCAACGATACAATCGGAAAAGCACGCCGACGTAGCTCAGTTGGTAGAGCAGCTGATTCGTAATCAGCAGGTCATCGGTTCAAGTCCGATCGTCGGCTCCATTCCGCTCCGCAGTCGTTTTTCCACACTTTTTCTTCCTGCACGGCCCGCGCGAACCAAATCAGGCACCATTTATCCACGTACTTTTTGTTGCCAGATCAATTCCTGTCTGCTTATCCACTTCGGTTCTTGGCATAATCGCTCCAGTGCGGTTCCTCGTCGCTGTTCCAAATGCAAGTCCAGGCACCACCCTGGAATGCGCGATGACAACCCGAGGCTGAGGACGAACCACGGGAGACGGATGAGTGAGCAGCTTTAGCCGCCAGGATGTGTTGCGAATCCTCCAGATCAGCTCCCATCAGCTGCACGGGTGGGAAAAAGCCGGTCTCATTCCCGCCCAGGAAACCTACTCCTTCCAGGATCTTGGCCAGCTCAAAACCCTCCGGTCCCTCCGCGAGGAAGACGTTCCCGCCGCCAGCATTCGCCACTCCATCAGCGCTATGAAGGCCGTTGCCGGCATGGCCAATCCGCTCCTCGAGTCCACCGTGGTGCGCACGGGCACGCGCCTGGCCTTCCGCCATCGCGGCGCCATGGTCGATCCCATTCGCCGCCAGTTGCTCTTCGACTTTGAGCGCGCCGGCCAGAAGGACGCCATCTCCGAGCCGGCGCCCCTCTTGCTGCCCCGCAGCGACACCCGCCCCAACCTGCAGGACTCGTTCCTGGCGGCCGTCCAGGCCGAAGAGTCCGGCGACAAGCAGCGCGCCATCCAGCTCTACGAGCAGCTCCTCGCAGCCGATCCCGGCTACGCCCCGGCCTACATCAATCTCGGCACCATCTACTTCCACCTGCGCCAGTTCACCCGCGCCGAGGATCTCTACCGCCGCGCCACCGTCGCGGACCCGGACTACGTCCTGGCCTTCTTCGATCTGGGCAACGTCCTGGACGAGCTCAACCGCATCGACGAGTCCATCGCCGCCTATCGCCGCGCCATCGCGCTGGCCCCGCGCTATGCGGATGCGCATTACAACCTGGCCCTCGCCTTTGAGCGAAAAGGGGAATGCCGCTCCGCTCTGCGCCACTGGCACGCCTACCTGCGCCTCGATCGGAATGGGCCCTGGGCCGAGCACGCCCGCGGCCAGATCCACAAGTTATTGGCCCGGGAAACCCTGGGAATCGCCTGGCGCGCCGACGGCTATGTCCGCCCCTCCCATTCCGCGCCCAATCTGCGGCTGATCGACGACGAAGCCGCGAAATAGCCGGCCGCCCGCCCACTGCAGCTCCCTTCTCCGCGAAAATCTGCCCTTTTGCCACAACTTTAGAGGGAACTCAGAGTCTATCCATGGGAGGATGCCCTATTTCCGGCATCCAGAAAACAGCTTTCGACAGGCTTTTTGCATCTAAAACTGCAGTTCTCGGGAATCCCTTTTGATTCGCGTCATGTCTTCACCGGTTTCGCCGCTCCTTACGGAGTTGGTAAAACTCACGTCCCTACTCCTTGAGATCGAATACAGGAACGCCTTATGATCAACCGCTTCGCACAAATCCGGAATGTCCTTCGGATCGGCGCCGGCGCCTCCTTGGCTCTCGCCGCCGTCACGCTCTGCGCGCAGACGCCAGCCGTCCGCATCCCCTCTGAAATCAGCAGCTCGCAGATGGCCGTGCTGCGCGGCTCTCAACTGCCCCAGGCCAATCCCCAGTTCGACGCCGGCCGCATGCCCGCCAACACGCGCCTGAACGGCATCAGCATCTATTTCAAGCCATCCCCGGCGCAGGAGGCCGATCTGCAGGCACTCCTGGTGGCGCAACAGGATCCCGCTTCGCCCCTCTACCATCAGTGGCTCACTCCCGATCAGTTTGCCGCCCGCTTCGGCATGGCCTCGCAGGATATCGCCACCGTGGAGACCTGGCTGCAGCAACAGGGCTTCACCATCGATTACGTGAACCGCAGCCGCAACGCCGTGCACTTCTCCGGCACCGTGGGCCAGTTCGAATCCGCCTTCCAGACCCAGATGCACTACTACTCCATCAATGGGGTCCGCAAGTTCGGCCCATCGACGGCAATCTCTGTTCCGGCGGCCATCGCGCCTGTGGTGCAGGCGGTCACCAATGTCTCCGACCTCAACCGACCGCGCCCCATGCACATCGGCGCCCGGTCGGCTTTTACTTCCAATACCTCGGGGAACGTCTTTTTCGCGCCCGGCGATATCAAGACCACCTATGACATGAACCCCCTCATCAGCGGTGGCTATACCGGCATCGGCCAGACCATCGCCATCATGGGCCAGTCATTTGTGAACGTGAGCGACATCGAGGCCTTCGAGGCGGCCGCCAACCTGCCGAAGAAAGATCCCAACATGGTGCTCGTTCCCGGGACCGGCACAGACGGCACTCCCACCTCCGGCGACGAATCTGAGTCGGACCTCGACCTCGAATGGTCCGGAGCCATGGCGCCCGGAGCCAGCATTGTCTTTGTCTACACCGGCTATCAGGGTTCCAATCCGTCCTACGGCGTCTATGACTCCGCGGCGTACGCCGTCGATCAAAAGATCGGCAACATCATCTCGCTCAGCTATTCAAGCTGCGAACTCGGCCTCAACGCCACCCAATATTCGCAGATCGACGCCATCTTCAAGCAGGCCGCCGCGCAGGGTCAGACCGTGCTCGCCGCATCGGGCGACAGCGGTTCCACAGCCTGCTTCGGCGACAAGACCATGACCCTCGCGCAGCAGGAAACCGAATCCGCCAACTATCCCGCCTCCAGCGCCTACGTCACCGGAATCGGCGGCACGGAAATCACCGCGGCCGATTCGACCTCTTCCAACTCCACCTACTGGATTGCGGCCAGCGGCTCGGACGTCCTCACCTCGGCCAAGACGTACATCCCTGAGGTCGCCTGGAACGACGACAGCACGACCGTCGGTCTCAGTTCCAGCGGAGGCGGCATCAGCACACTGGTCCCGCGTCCGGCATGGCAGACCGGCGTTCCCGGCATCCCGTCGGGCAGCATGCGCCTCATACCCGACATCTCCTTCTACTCTTCGCCCAACTATCCCGGCTACCTCTACTGCACCAGCGATACCAGTTCTCTGCAGACCAACCAGCAGGGGAGCTGCACCAACGGTTTCCGCGATAGCAGCACCAGCGGTTATCTGACCGTCGCCGGCGGCACCAGCTTCGCCACGCCCATCTTCGCCGGCATGCTCGCCGACCTGAACCAGAAGCTCGGATACACCACCGGACAGGGGCTGATCAACCCGACGCTCTACAAGCTTGCCGGGAACAGTTCCTACTATCCCACGAGCTCCACCGCCTACTTCCACGACGTGACCAGCGGCAATAACGGCTGCGCCAACGCCGGAACGCAGTACTGCTCAGGCACGACAGGCTACTCCGCCGGCACGGGCTACGACATGGTCACCGGCCTCGGCTCGATTGACGTCGGCAACATTGCCAACATCTGGCCTGCCAACACCGGCGCAGGCGCCACCCTGATGGCCACCACCACCACCGTGGTCGCGGCCACCGCGCAACCCACGGTCAACACCAGCGACACATTCACCATCACTGTGGCGCCCGCGGGAACTGGAACCGGAGTTCCCACCGGCACCGTGACCCTCATCATCGACGGAGGCCCCAACTACAGCGGTCCTGCCAACGTTACGCAGACGCTCTCCGCCACCGGCACGGCGACTTACAGCGCCACGTTCAGCAGCACAGGCACCCACCAGATCGTCGCCCAGTACTCCGGCGATGCCATGTTCGCCGCTTCCACTGGTATCGGCGAAGTCACCATCCCGGTGACCAGTTCCGGCAAGGGCAGCTTCGCGATGGCCCTCAGCCCCTCCACCCTGACGGTAAGCCAGGGCAGCAAGGGGACAGAGACCATGACGGTGACGCCTTCCGGTGGATACACCGGAACCATCTCCCTCTCTTACTCAACATCCAACCAGACCGCTCTGGCCAACCTGTGCCTCATTGCCCTGTCCGGCTTTGACTCGAGCGGCAATATCGCTGTTACCGGATCCAGCGCGGCCCAGGGCACATTCAGCGTGGACACCAATCCCGCCGACTGCGGTTCCTCGAGCGGCGGCACCGGCGGAGTGCGGCATAACCTGCTCGTCCATGCCAGCAACGTCACCCGCGCCGCAAACAACAACGCTCCGCGCAAGAATCCTGTTCCCATGGGCGTAGCCTTGGCGGGCCTGCTGTTCGTTGGCTGGTTCGGCCGCTCCTCGCGCAAGCTCCGCAACCTCGTCTGCGTTCTCGCCTTCGCTGCCATCGCGTTCGGCATCAGCGCCTGCGGAAACAGCGCCATCAACCCCGGCAACAACACACCAAGCAGCCCGCCCAAGGGCACCTACACCATTACCTTCACCGGTACGGATTCGGCGAACTCGAGCCTCACGGCGTCTCAATCCTTCACGCTTACCATCAACTAAAGACACTGCCAACGCAGAAGGGGCAGGCGCATCGCGCCTGCCCCTTCTCTTTTCCCTTCGTCCGTCTCTACACGGGCTGTGGCACGTACTCCTCTTCCTCTTCCATGCCATAGCGGCGCAGCAGGTTGGGCAAGCTCTGCGAGAAAGCCGACCGCGGCATTACCGTGTCGCAGCCCGCCTCCGCTGCCTTCCCCTTCAGATCGCCCTGCAGGTGCGAGAGGAATCCGATGATCGAAACCGACTTCTTGAACTTGGTTTTGAACTTGGGAATCAGCGTCAACGGCTTGGCGTTGGCATTGTTCAGGTCAAAGACCAGCAGGCGCGCCCGCTCTTCCTCCGGCGCCTCCATGATCCGCGACACGACTTCCTTGTCGCCCTTCACAAACTCCACCTTCACGCCCAGCTTGCGCGCCGTCTCCTGAATCTTGGCCAGGAAGAACAGATCCTCGATGAAGCAGAAGATGCGCGTCGGCGCGTCATGCGCGACCGGCTGCGGCGGACCCGCGGGCTGGTACACATCGGGATAGTAGTTCCCGTTGCCGCCCCCCAGCGGAATCGTCGAGGCCGGCAGATCGGCCACATTGCCGTTCGCCACCCGATAGCTGTGATCCATGGGGCCCACAAACTCGCGCGGGCCGCGCTGCTTGGCCTTGCGCTTTCCCTGCGGCTGCTGATGGATGCTGTTGCCCGGCTGCGGCGCGGGCGCGGAGCCCTTCTGGAAGAACTTCTTTTTCTTCTTCCGGCCGCCCTGCCCGCCCTGCTGCTGCTGGTTGGGCCGCTGCTGCTGCCCTTGCGGTCGCGGCGCTTGCGGCTGCGGCTGGGGCGGCTGCTGCTGCACCGGCTGAGCCTGCTGTGCCGGTTGACCCTGAGGGGCTCCGCCGTGCGACTTGTTCTTGCGGCGGCGCCGGCGGCGGCGGTGGCCCTGAGACGTTCCCTGGCCGTTCGAATTGGCGGCCGGGCTGGCCCCAGCATCGGGCTGGGGCGGCGTGAATTCTGTTGTCATGCGTGCAATTCCTGGCACTTTACGATTTGATGCATTGCTCTTTGGGCACCGCGCGCGAACACGCACTGCTCCTCAATATGGGCCCCGGCGGCAAACTCCCCTGCCGAACTACGCGTGCAAGAGCTCCCTGTTCGGCCTGCAAACTCCCCAGACCCGCTCCAGCAGCGCAACGCCCCGCCTTTCCTCACGTTTCAGCCCTCTGGCATCAAGCCTGTCCCGCTCGCGCGCAGCCATTGCGGTGATGGTGACCACCGCGCGGCACCTCGCGATCTCGGAATTTCGGGCTGAACAAGTCCTCGCAATGGAACTCAAACACGACTGCAGCTTCGCCAACCAGCCGTTTCGGTTCCCTATAGTGACGCCTTCCAACGGGGAGATTTCGCCGCTCGTATCCTGATGGGACTCTATGGCGAAGTTTCCTTAGCTTGGCGGCGAGCGCGCTCTACCCGGATGCGGGGGCGGGCATCAGCCGCTTGATCGGCAAATTTGATAGTACAGCGTCCGGTTGCCCGTTGCAAGTCGTCCTTTCTACGCAGACGACCCGCATGGACCAACGCCGGACTCAGCCTAAACCGTCCCATTCCCGGAAAAACACGAGGAGCCGGATCGTCCCGCTCCCCGTGCCGAGTCACGTGCGCGCCAGGCGTCCTTCGGCCTCGGTCACACTTTAAGCCTACCAGCCCCCACCCTTCGCCGATACCCCACAAAAGCGGCAGCGCCTACAAAGTAACCAGGGGAGATGCAATCTCCGGCTGGCAGAGCGCCGCCGGCTCCCCCTCCTCCCGCGGCTTCCAGTTGCGCGGCTGGTAGATGCAGCACGGCTCCTGCGCCAGCGGATCCCCCGTCAACGCATAGGCCCGCGCACGCGATCCGCCGCAGATCTCCTTGTATTCACAAGCCCCGCACTTGCCCTCCAGCCGGCTCGTATCGCGCAATGCCTTGAAGATGGGCGCCGTGCGGTAGATCTCCGCCAGCCCCTGCTCGCGCACGTTGCCCGCATGAATCGGCAAAAATCCGCTGGGATACACATTCCCCACATGCGAGATGAACATGAACCCCTTGCCGTCGTTCACGCGCCGCGTCGCCCATCCATGCGTCCGCGTCTGCGCATCCGCCTGCGGCGCGCCCGGCTCGTACTCCGCCACCGCGGCCGGATGTCCGTGCCCCATCTTCTTCTCCTGCAGGTTGTGCTGCAGCAGATACCGCCGGTAGTGCATCGCCTCCGTCGTCTTGATCTGGAAGCTCACCCTCTGCGACAGTTCGTAGATCTTGCCGAACACCTGCTCGAACTCTTCGCCCGAGAGCAGATCGCCCAACTGCCCGCGCCCCACCGGCACCAGGAAAAACACATTCCACATCACAATCGACAGCCGCTCAAACAGCGCGCAAAGATTATCCAGATCGTCCGCATTATGCCGGCTGATCGTGGTGTGCACCTGGATCGGCAGACCCGCCTCGCCGGCCCACTCGATCGCCTGAATCGTGCGCGCATACGCCCCGGGAAGCCCGCGGAACTTGTCGTGAATCTCCGCCGACGACCCATCCAGCGAGATGCCCAGCCGCACCACGCCCGCCTCCTTCAGCTTGAAGATCGCTTCCCGCGTCAGCAGCGGCGTCGCGCTCGGCGTCACCGCCACCTTCACGCCCTTCTGGTCGCAGTAGCGGATCAACTCATACAGATCCGGCCGCTTCAGCGGATCGCCGCCCGTAAAAACAAAAATCGGCACGTGCATCTCGGCGATCTGGTCGATCACCCGCTTGCCCTCTTCCGTCGTCAACTGATCGGGATGCGCAATCGGCTGCGCCGCCGCCCGGCAGTGCTTGCACGCCAGGTCGCACGACTGCGTTACCTCCCAGATCGCCAGGAAGGGTGTCTCGTCGTAATTCAACCCGCCGCGCGCGGGTATCTGATGCATGGGCTGCATAAGGCCTCCTGCGGAACGCGTGCCATCCGGCCAGCCGGGGAGGATCGGCTACGTCTCCACCTCAAGCAAACCAGCATCCACCGCAGCCACGCTGTGATTAGGATCACGTCGCGCGTAGGATCGGGCCACGCCTTTAAGGTCCGCCGGCCCGGGCAGACAACCCATTCCAAAAATTCACAATCTTATAAATGTTGCTTTCCAGCACATCCCAGCCCATACTCGTGAGGTACATCACGAGCCGGTGTGCCTCTAAGCACTGCAAGCGAGCACGATATCTGTCAACATGATTGTCCGCATTGTCAGGAGGTTCGCCATGGTCAGCGCACTCAAGCCGGAATGGAGCAAACCCCGCAGTATCCTCTTCGCCACTGAGGTTCCCACGAACGACAAGGCCTTTGCGTATGCCGTGGCTCAGGCCTGCGAATTCGGCGCCGACCTCGTCCTCTTCCACGCTTACGACACCCTGGTCGTCTCCGCCTCTGAAACCACCGGGATGCGCTACTACGACTACGCCGCCGCTGCGCACACCGAGATGAGAAGTCTGGAGCCCATGGCCGAGCACGCGCGCGCCGCCGGCCTTACCTGCGAAATCGTCGTGCGCCCCGGCCTGCCAGCCGATCAGATCCTCGCCTTCCTGCGCGAGCGCCCGATGGATCGCATCGTCATGGGCACCCACTCGCCCGGGCCCATCGGCAAGCTCCTCGTCGGCTCCGTCGCGGAGGCCGTGCTGCGCAGCGCGCCGGTGCCCGTCTACGTCATCGGCCCCAACGTCGTCGATGGAAAATTCCGCAACTACACCACCCAGACGATCCTCTGCGCCGTCAGCATGACCGAGGGCAGCCCCCTCGTCGCCCGCTTCGCCGCCGAGCTTGCCGTTCAGCACAAGGCGCGCCTCATCCTGCAGACCGTCATCCGTCCGCAGGATCGCCGCGAGGTCCTCGCCGGCCGCACCATCGACCAGATCGAAGCCGACCTGCTGGCGTTCATTCCCGAAGAACTCCAGCAGCAGCTCGATATGCAGGCCATCGTCGTTCCCGGCGACCCCACCGAGGAGCTGCTCTACCAGGCCCGCTCGCAGGATGCCGATCTCATCGTCCTCGGCGCGCACGGCGCATCCGCATTTGCGGCCATCAGCCGCCACGGCATCGTCTACAAGGTCCTGGCGCAATCTCACGCGCCGGTCATCACCCTCTCGCCAGCGGTGCTCGCGGCCAGCGGCATCGTCCCCGATCACGCCAACGCCGTCGAATCCTTCCTCGCAGGAATCATCTGAGTCCGCAAAGAAGACCATTTGAAAAAGCCTCCGGCCACGCCGGAGGCTTTTTGATTGCTGGCTTGGGCTGGGCGCTGTCCGCGATGCTTACCGCGCGTTCCGGTAATTTTGCGCATACGTATCGCGCGGCAATCCCATCCCTCGCGCGCGGCGCGCCATGGCATACGCCTGCTCGCGATTCAAATCTCCGCCCACCGTCACCAGGTACGGCGCACGGCCATTGGGCGAAAACACCGCCGCCTGCAGCCCCGGATTCCGCTGCGCAAGCTCTGCGGACTTCTTCTCTGCCTGCTCGCGACGGTGATACGTGTACGCCACCACGCGCCACACTTCGCCCTTCTTCTGCACGTGCTGCGGCGACGCAATCGGGGTAGCCGGCGTCGGCAACGCCCGGTGGGCGGTGCGCTTCAGCGGCGCAGCCGCCGCGGCGGCCGCCCTCTCCGGACGCGCCGCCCGATGACGATAGAAGCTCAAACCAGCCCACAGTAACAGCAGCACAAAACCCGCCGCCACTGCCGCGCCGATCCATTTACGTCTCTCCGCCGAGCTGTCTTCGCCCCACGCATCCGGCAACGTCTGCGAACGGAGCGCCGCCGGCGTAATGTCCCTGTCGCGGCCGTCCTTGCGCGCCGGCTGCGCCGAACTGGCACGCGGTTCCACAACCGGACCGGCCGCAGGCTTTGGCGCCGGCGCCGCGCTGGAGCGAGCCGCTCGCGGCTGCGGAGTCTGCAATGCCGCCGCCATCTCGGCCAATCCCCACTCTCCCGCGATTCCCTTCGCCACAATTTGATCGAACGGGGCAGGAATCCGCCGCCGCGCCAGCGCCGCTTCCAGCATCCGCTCCTGCGTTAATGCCTGCAGCACCACCATCGCAAGATCGCGCACGTCGCGTTTCCTGGCCTGCTCGCCCTCCGCGCCTTCCGGCGTCTCGCGAATGCAATCCGTGCGCAGCTTCACCACCTCGCCCACCGCGAACACGCTCTCCGCCGCAATATGCTCGTGGACAAAACCGTTCGCGTGCAGCATCGCCAGCGCCGAAGCCAGGTTTGCCGCAAGCTGCCTCGTGTCGGCGACGCTCAGGCAGCCCTGCGCCAGGACCTGCGCGAGATTCGCGTCGGTGCGCTCGAACGCGGCGTAGACCACCTTCGTCTCGTCAAGCTCGAGCTGCCCATAGCGCTCCAGACGGAGAAAATTGGGATGCTTCAGCACCTCCACCCCGCGCCACCGCGCCAGAATTTCGTCTTCGTCGAAGTGGCATGCCACCAGCCGAATCAGCGTCTGCTCGCCCTTCGCATTGGCCGTGGAAAACAACGCGCTGCGCCCCTGCGGCGAAACGAGCTTCTTTAGTGCAAACGCGCCATCGATTGTCTTGCCTTCATACTCCGTCCAGAGTTCCATAGGTATGTTCCGATCGAGGGAAAGTGTGGCCGAGGCAAGGGAAGCCGAGCAGGCAAAAGGATCAATTCTCTAGATAAGGAGGGCACGCATGCGCGCCGCAGTGCCCCTGCACTGCTCATTATCGTCCAGGAACGCCCTGTATAAATCGCCTTGAGATTAACCAACTGAGTACATCGGCTGCCGTCAACGTCGCGTATCCCGATGCTTGAGACCGCAATCCGTGCCGCCCAGGGCAATGATCCTGAGTGCCCCATCCATCGCGCAGCCTCACCGCGCGATGGATGGGAAACCACAAAGGCCCCCGAGACACATCAAATGCGACCTCAAAAACACGCGATATGATCGCACGCGTTCATCAGCGGCATCTGCAGATTCGAGTCGTGGTCCGCGTCGGAGTAGATCGTGATGGTCGCCGCCTTGTAATCCTCCGGCTTGGCCGTCATGATGTTCGGCACAAATGTCTGCGGGTTGCGGTCGTACAGCGGGAACCACGTGCTCTGGATCTCCACCATCACCGTGTGGCCCGCCTTGAACACATGGTCCACATCGCGCAGGCTGAACTTGTACTCGCGAATCGCATTGGCGCGAATGGCGCGCGGCCGGTTGAAGCCGTCGAGATAACGCCCGCGGAAGATCTGCTCGTTCGTCATCAGCTCATAGCCGCGCATCTTCGCGTTGGGATCGTTATCGGGATATTCGTCGATCAGCTTCACCACCAGGTCTCCATCCGTCCCCGTGGTCGACGCAAAGATGTCCGCCATCACTTCGCCCGTCACAACCAGGTCCTTCTTGAGCACCGGCAGCTTCCACACCGCTACATCCTTGCGGCCCGTCACGAAACGCTGGTCTTCGGTCAGCCAGTTGTACCACTGCGATCCAGGCCCGTACGTCGGCTGAATCGGCCGATGCCGGTAGGGCACAGGATTCGCCGGATCGCTCACATAACTCGTCTTCGCCGGCGTCTTCACATCGTCCCAGCTCAACACGCCATTGCCCTCCAGATGCAGCGCCGTCACCTGCGCCTGCTCCGGCGGAAAATGCGAGTACCGCTTCCACGTATTCGACCCCGTCTGGAAGCTCGCCGTATCCTGCAGATCGAACTTGCCCTTGCCCTTCAGGTAATACGCAAAGAACGGCGCCTCGATCTGCGCACGAAACTCCTTGCCGATCGGCGCCCCGTACTCCAGGTTCCCCAGCCGCCGCGAGGACGACGCCCAGTACCCATGCCGCCACGGCCCCAGCACCAGAAAGTTCTCATGTTTCGTGTCATGCGGCTCCAGAACGCGGTACTCCTCCTCCGGTCCCCACATGTCTTCCTGGTCGTAGTAGCCGCCCACGGAAAGCGTCGGCACCGCTACCCGGTTCAGCGAGTACTCCACGCCGCGCGACGACCACACCTTGTCGTACGCCGGATCATCCATGAACAGCTTCCACGTCGGCAGCACCGGCGACCCCGATTCCTTCACATCCTCCGCAAAGCTGCCGCGCTTCAGAAAGAAGTCGTACCCATCCACCGGCTTGCCGTCTTTGTCTTTCCCGTAGCTGACCTCCGCGTTCTCCTTGTTCGACTCCATCATCAGCCCGTAGTCGTAGCCGTAGCTCTGCCGAAACGCGCCATAGTGAAAAAAGTCATCGCCCATCCACACGTCGATCATCGGCGCCTGCGGCGACACAGCCTTGGTCGCCGGATTCGGATCGATCCCCGCCGCCATCGCCAGAAATCCCGGATAGCTCGTCCCCACGAATCCCGCGCGTCCATTGTTGCCTTCCACGTTCTTCACGAGCCACGACACCGTGTCGTACGCATCCGTGCTCTCATCCACCGCCTTGGGATCGTGATGATCCACCATCGGCCGGCTCATCACAAACACGCCCTCGCTCTTGAATCGCCCGCGAATATCCTGCGCCACGTAGATGTAGCCCTCGCGCGCCAGCTCCGGCCGGCTCGCAAAAAACGACGCCCGTGTCGCGCCGTCCACTCCATACGGCGTGCGCTGAATCAAGAACGGCAGCGGCTCCTTCATGTCCGCCGGCTTCAGAATCACCGTGTGCAGCTTGACGCCGTCGCGCATCGGGATCATCGCCTCGCTGCGCACGTAGTCGTGAAACACGTGATGCACCGGCTCGCCTGTGCGCGCATAGATTTCCACCTCGCCGCGCCCCGCAACCGTCACCGTCGGCTTGCCCGAAGCATTCTTCCCGAACGTCACCGTCATCTTCATCTCCGGGATCGAGAATGCGTTTGCCGAAGTCTGCTTCAGTTCGGTGGGGACCCAGCGATCCGCCTCCACCATCAGCTTCCCGTTCTCCACGTAGAAGCTCAGCGGCGTATCGGGTTCCACCGCGTTCGTGTACTCGCCGGAGAACGCCTGCAGCGAGTCCGTCGCCTGTTGTTGCCCGGCAGCGGGAACTGGCGCTGCCACACCTTGCACAGCCGCCAGCGCCATGGGCGCAATCGCAAACAGCAGCAGAGAAACTACGCGGATTTCAAGCCGGGAACGAAGCACGGGACCTCCAATGGGCGATCATACCTGCTCGAACAGGTGTTGAGAAACACTGGATCCGGCGCGGCGCGGCGCAGCGCTGCGCCGCGCCTTTGCACTCTCGCTGCCACACTGCCAAGAATCTCCACTGGCCCCCTCCCATCCGCCGCAACATTTCCGCTAAAGTCAATGTCAAATCCATACACACGCGGCGTTCGCGACAGCGCGCAAAGCGCATCGCTCGCCGCTACGGGCAGTGGCTGGTTCCCCCCGGCTGCGCGCATCGGCGATCCCGGTCACCGCCTGCAAGCACTCAGGTTTGCGCGCGCGGGAGGTTCACCATGCAACAGCTCAACAATCCCCTCGAGCAGTTCTTTCTCCAGGCGGTTCGCAACACCTACGAAGGCAAGCTGGGACTCAACGACCCTGATGTCACCGGCTACGTGGCCCACCTGCTCTCCGACTTCTCCCGCTCCGACAAACTCTACAAATTCCGCGATGAGATGGGCCGCCCCATCTCCGAGCTCGAGCCGCTGCTCACCGCCGCCGACCCCGTCCTCGGCACCGCGCCCTCCTTCGACGCCGAGCGCATGGTCCGCAAACACATCGGCGACTACTCCCTCTTCGTCGCCGGCATGTATCCCGAGGCAGTCGAATCCTGGCACCGCCGCCGCAACCATCACCCCCGCCTCGAAGAGCTGGTCACCACCGGCAAGGAGAGCTACTACATCGTCAGCCAGTTCAACATCTTTGAATACGAAGACGAAGCGCCCCTCTTCGCGCGCCTCTCCGACTGGTTCGAGCGCTGCATCCTCGGCCTCACCCTCGTGCGCGAGGAGCTGGGCGGCAAACGCCCCATGCTCCCGCCCCCGCAATAGGAGATCAGCGTTCAAGGATCCGAGATCAGCAAGACCACCGGAAACTAAACGTGCATCAAGTTCCCTGATCCCTGTTCCCTACTCCCTACTGCCTACTGCCTGCCCTTCACCGTCCCCCAACCCGCAGAGCCAACCCCGCCACCACCGCCCGCCCCGGCATCGCCACGCCTTCAATCTCCTGATAGCCGGTGTTGCTGGCATTCGTCAGCCGCGCATACGGCTCCAGCCTGCCGCGCTCGCGCACCAGCGAAACATCCCACACCGGATACGCCGTCTGCTGATACCGCTGCGCGACCTGCACCATGTTCGTCAGCGCCACTCCGCCGGGCAGCGCCCAGTCCCACATGGCATGCACATTATTCACCGGGTAGTTGAAGATGTACTCCGATTGCAGGCCATGCAGCGCGCTCTGCGCACCATAGAGTGAGGTCCACCCCGCCTGGATCGTGTGCATGCGCGACGGCTTCCACGTAGTCGAAGCCTCCACGCCGGTAAAGCGCAGCCCGCTCAGGTTCTCCGCCTGCCACTTCGCGTTTGCATTGGCGCGCACATAGTCAATCGCGTTGTGCTGCCGCGAGTAAAAGCCCGTCGCGGAAAGCTCAAACTTCCGCGCTGGTGCCCAATCGAACCCCGCCTCGCCCGACCACGCCGACTCCGGCTTCAGGTTCGGATTCCCAATCGTCACCGGGTCCGAATAGTAAAGATCGGTGTACGTCGGAATCCGAAATCCATACCCGCCCGTCGCCCGCAGCTTGAAACTGGGCCGCACCCGCCAGCTTCCCGCCACGTGCGGCGACGTCACCCACTGTCCCCCGCCGCCCGAAAACACTTCTTCGCGCAGACCCGCAGACAAATTCCACCGCTGCTTCGGCGGGCTCAGATCGAAATCCACATACCCCGCCCCGCGGTTGCGTGCATGAATGCCCAGGTTGTTGCTGCGAATGCTGTCGCCATCCGCCTCCAGCCCCATCAGCGCCAGCGAGTGTTGCGGCAGGTTCACCGTGTGCCGCAACTGGCTCTGCCACGATCCATCGATGTGATTGTTCTCGTAAATCGATGGATCGTCGCGCACCAGCACAAACTCATCCGTGTGCCGGCGGAATCCAAACGCCGCCTCCGTCTGCGTTCCCATCTCCTGGCGAATCGACGCAAACAATCCCTTCGTCCGTTCCCACTCCGGATACGGCCCGTAAAACTGATTCGCGCCGAACGCGCGATCGCTGCCCGCGAACAGCAGGTCCGTCACGCCCAGCCGCGATCCCAGCCACGCCTCGCCGGAAGCGTCTTCATTGCGGTAATCGCGGTCCGTCATAAACCCCGTGGAGAAGTTCCGATCCGCCGTCACGCGCCCGCTCAGGTGCCCGTGCACGCCGCCCGCCATCAGGCTCTCTTCGTTCTCGCCAAAGCTCCCACCCCCGGCCTTCAACAGCACAGACGCGGTACTCGGCGCGGCCGTCATAAAGTCCACCACGCCATCCAGCGCATCCACTCCGTGCAGCGTCGAACCGGCTCCATGCAGCACCTGGATCTGATCCATCGCCTCCAGCGGAATCGGCAAATCCAGGTCGTGATGCGCAGTCTGCGCGTCGTTGATGCGCAATCCGTTCACCAGCACCAGCGTCTGTTCAAAGCTGCCGCCGCGCAGCACAATGTCCGATTGCGCTCCGCCCGCGCCGCGCTGCTCCAGAAACACCGACGAGTCTTCGCGCAGCAGATCCAGCGGCGTGCCCACCTTAAGCTCTTGCTCCTTCACCGGCACAATCAGCACCGAAGCCGGCGACTCGGCCAGCGGCACCGGCGTAGGCGTGCCCAGCACCACCATGGTCTCCGTGGGATGCGGCTTCCGCGTCGGTGTTTGCGTCGCTGTCTGCGTCTGCGCGCCGGCGGCTGCCGCAGCACCCACCATGACAAAAAAGATTGCGGGATTTCGTAGCATCGCCCTCTATCTTGTCAGGCCATGCGCAGCCGCGCCATCAAGGTTCAGTTGAAATTCGAATAGTTGAGCAGCTCAATCAAGTACACTCAATGCATGCGGATTGAAGCATTCCTGCGCGAGAGCCCTCTCTTCGCCGTCACCACGGTGGCGCGCCGGTTTGAAGCACTCACCGCCAACATCCTCGCCGACGACAAGCTAAGCTTCTTTGAAGCCCTGATCCTGGCGGCCATCTTCTTTGAGGCTCCCCGCCCGGTCCGTCCTTCCAGCCTGGCCGACACCTTCGCCACCACCCGCGGCAACATCAGCCACTGCGTCTCCTCGCTCGAGGCCCGGGATCTGCTCCAGCGCCGCATCGACCCCAACGACGCCCGCGCCTACTGCCTCACCCTCAAACCCCAGGGCCGCAAGGCCGCGCTCCGGGTCATCGGCGCCTTTGACAAGCTGCAGCGCATCTTCGAACGCGAGACCGGCAAATCCGCTCTTCGCGAAATGCTGACCTCGCTCCGCAACGTCGAGGCCGCTTACACCTCCGCCACAGCTCGCAATCGGGCCGCGCACTCTCCCTCGGCCTGAGATCCGGTCAAGGGCTTCACCTGTGGAAAACCCCCGTAAGTCCAACACCGGTCCCAAATCCCTGAAATGACCGGCGCAAAAAAGCCCGGCACCGTGCCGGGCTTTTTGCATGATTCGAGTTGCTGTTACTGCCCCGTCTGGTAGCGCACCATGGAGAGCGCTGTCTGGTACGCGAACTTTGCATTCGTGTAGCCGATCAACGCCTCAGTCTGCGCAAGCTGTGCCTGGGTCAGGTCCACGATGCCGCTCAGCCCGACTTTGTACCGTGCCTGTGCCAGTTCCAGCGCCGTGTTGGCCTGGTCCAGGAGCTGCTTGTTCACCGCGATCTTGCGAAACGCAATCTGCGCATTCAGCACCGCGGCGCGCACATCGCGGGCAATGTCGTCCCGCATGTTGCGCACGCTTTCCGAGGCTGCCTTCGCCTGCAGATCGGCCGCGTGAGCCCGCGCGGTAAACGCGAACCCGTTGAACACCGGAATGCTCACGTTGGCCCCCGCCGCGCCGTACCACGACGACTGAATCAGATCGTCGCGCACCGGCGTGCCGCCCGCCGTCGCCAACGCGGAAATCGTCGGCCGCAGCAAATCGTGCTCCGCTGAAGCAAACTGCCGCGCGGCCAGGAAGCGCTCGTTCAGCGCGGCCAGGTCCGGACGATCGCGGAAGGCCAGTTTCACCTCCGCCTCAGCATCGGCCGGCGCCGCCGTCGGGTTCTCCGGAGTCTGGTCCACGAGCTGGTAGTCCGTGTCCTGCTCCGATCCAAGAATGGCGTTCAGGCTCGCCAGCGCATCTTCCGCGGCGTTCTGCGCGTCCAGCACCAGCAACTGCGCCTGCGAAATCTGCACGTCGGCAAGGCTCAGGTCCAGCGTGGAGCGCAGCTTCTGGTTGGTCAACGCGCCGATCTGCTCGCCCGTCGCCTGCCGCGTGGCCACGGTCTGCTCCGCCACCTTCAGCACTTCCTGCGCGGTCAGCGCCTGGTAATAGGCCTGGTCCACTGCAAGAGTGATGTCATCCACGGTGGCGCGCTGCGTGTCGAACTGCGCCTGCGCCATCGATCGCGCATTCTTGATCAGGTTGTGGGTGCGCCCGAAGTCGGTGATGAGCTGATCCACCGTAATGCCGCCCGCGGCCTTATCGAACACGTGGGGCGAGTTCAGGGCCCCGGCCGTGATGCGGCTGTTGTCGTGCGAGCCCGCCGCTGTCAAATCCACCCATGCGTTGGGCAGATACCCCGCGCGTGCTTCCCGCGTCACCTGCACATCGGCCAATTGCAGCAGGTGAGCGACGCTGATATTGGGGTTGTTCTGGAGCGCCATCTGCTCCGCCTGCTGCAATGTGAGCCGCGGGCCGGTGGGCGCGGGCATCTTGGCCGGAGCCGGCAACGGCGCGGGGACCTGCGCGTCAGGGTTGTCCGCGGGTTTGGGTGCCGCTTGTCCGGCCTGCGGCGCCGGCGCATTGGGCAGGGCCGCCGCACTCAACGGCAGGCCCAGGCAAGCCGACGCGGTGCATGCGGCCAGACATACGGCCGTTAGCTGAACTGCGAGGCGATTGTGGCTCATGCTTTTTCCTCCACAAGGGCCGCTTTCTTTTCTTGCCGCCCGTGAATGACTACGTAGACTGCCGGCACCAGGAACATGGTGACGACCACGGATACCGCCAGGCCGCCGATAATGGCGCGAGCCAGCGGCGCATACTGTTCGCTGCCGGCTTCCAGGCCCAGGGCCATGGGGATCATGCCAAGCAGCGTCGCCAGGGATGTCATCAGAATGGGGCGCAGGCGCACCTTGCACGACTGCACCGTCGCCTCCAGAATCGGCAGCCCCTGCTCGTGCAGCACGTTCGAGAACTCCACGATCAGAATGCTGTTTGACACCACGATGCCGGTCATCATGATCACGCCCATCAGCGACATGATGTTCAGCGTGCTGCCCGTCACCACCAGGATGATCACCACGCCCAGCAGCCCGGGCGGAATGGCCATCAGAATGATGAACGGATCGATGAAGGAGGTGAACTGCGCCATCAGGATCAGATACACCAGAAGCACCGCGATAATCAGACCCACTCCGAAATCGTGGAACGACTGTCCCATCCGGACCACCGCGCCGCGAACCGCCAGCACGGTGTTGCGGTCATGCTTCGTATGCGCCAGCAGGTTGTCGATCTGTTTCCCGATTCCCTGCAGCGCCTCCGTCTTCGGCGCAACGTAAATGTCGATCACGCGGCGAATCTGGTTGTGATCCACCTCGGTTGGCGTGTTGAATTGCTCGATTTGCGCAACCGATCCCAGGGTCACAATGCCCGCGCCGGGCATCACGCCATTTTGATCGAGCGCCGTGGGCACCACGCTGGCCTGATGCGCCTGCTGCATCGGGCTGTATCCGGGCGTGTGAGCACTGCGCAATGGGATGTTCTCGAAGTCCTGCATGGACATGTGATTAATCCACCGGTTCGAGTACTGCACCGTGACCATGTAGTTGTTGCCCGTGTCGGGATCGATCCAGTAGCTCGGCGCCACCATCCCGCTCGACGTCAACGCGGTGATCACGTCGTCCACAACATCCTTCGCGGACAGGCCCACAAGACTGGCCTTTTCGCGGTCGATGTTCAACTCCAGGCCGGGATAGTCAAGGCTCTGCGGAATGTAGACGTTCGATACATTCGGCATCTTCTTGATCTTGGCCGCCAGGCTCTCGGCCATCGCGTAAGCGCCGTCCATGTCCTGCGACTTGATCTGAATATCGATCGGCGCCGGCAGGCCCTGGTTGATCACCGCATCCACCAGGCCGCCCGCCTGGAAGTAGGCCGAAACCTCCGGCATCTCGCGCGAAAGCTTCGTCTGCACCCGGCGCATGTACTCGTAGCTGCCGATGCTGTGATCTTCCTTCAGGCTGGTCTGCACAAACGCCGTATCCATCGAGGCGTTGGTGGTGTAGATGGCCGAAAGATCGGGATACACGCCGATGTTCGACACAATCATGTCCATGTCCGATGGCTTCACCACGCTGCGGATAATCTTCTCCACGCGAGCTACATATTGGTCGCTCACCTCAAGCCGCGTGCCGGCCGGCATGCGCAGATTGATAATGAACTGTCCGGGATCGGTGCGCGGAAAGTAGGCGCGCCCCATGAACGGGAAGAAGACAACCAGCAGCACCGCGCATCCGGCGAGAATCGCCACCGTGGTGAAGACCGGCCGTTTCATCGCCTTCTTGGCGTAGCCCTCGTACCAGTCCAGCATGGCCTGGAACTTGCTGTTGAAGGCGTGGTCGAAGCGAGCGAAGAACCCCGTGCGCTTGTCCTTGTGGTCTCCTCCTTCGTCGTGGATATTGATGAACTTGGCGCAATAGAGCGGCACCACGGTCATCGCGAAGAAGTACGACGCAAAGATCGAGAACACCACGCCCAGCGCCAGCGGCGTAAAGATGTACTTGCTCACGCCGTGGAAGAAGGCGATGGGGAAGAACACGATCGCGGTGGTAAACGTAGCGGCCAGCACCGCCATGGAGACTTCTTCGCCGCCCTTTTCTGATGCGTCGTAGGGCCGTTCTCCCATCTCCATATGCCGGAAGATGTTTTCGAGCACGATGACGCCGTTGTCGATCAAGCGCGAAAACACCAGCGCCAGACCGCCCAGCACCATGGTGTTGATGGAGCCTCCCATGGCGTTGATGAGCAGCAGGCAAACGATCATCGACAGCGGCACGGCCAGCAACACCGCGATTGTGGCGCGGGGGCTGCCCAGAAACACCAGAATCATGACCGCGGTGAGCAGCAGGCCGATGCCGGCTTCGCGGGCCACGTTGGTGATGGCCAGTTTCACGAACACCGACTGATCGAACACCACGCTGGTCCGCAACGAAGCAGGCACGTCCACCAGGTGCTCGATGGCGGCCTTGATGCCGTTGACGATCGTGATGGTGTTGCTATTGCCGCCCTGTTTGAAGATGGGCACGTATACGGAGCGCTGCCCGTCGATGCGGACGATGTTGTATTGCAGGGCGCCGGAATCCTCCGCTTTGCCGACGTCCGCAACCAGAACCGATGAGTTGCCCACCGTCTTCAGCGGCATGGAGTTCATCGATTTGGCGTCAGGGAACTGGCTGTTGGCGTAAATGTTGAAATCGCGCGAGCCGATCCGCACATCTCCGGCGGGCAGAATCAGGTTGGAGCTATCCACCGATTTCACTACGTCGTTCAGGCTCATTCCATAGGCTTCGAGCTTGAGCGGATCGACATAGATCTGAATCTGCCGGTAGGTGCCGCCGTAGGGCTGCGGAACGGACGCGCCCTGCACGTTTGAGATCTGGTTGCGCACCTGAAACTGTGCCAGATCCTTGAGAGCGATTTCATTCAGGCCCTGGCCTTTGAGAGTCACAAGGCACACCGGCTGGGTAGAAGCATCCATGCCCAGCACGACAGGAGGCAGCGTTCCCGGCGGCAGGCGGCGCAGGTCCGCCATGGCCAGGTTGGAGATATTACTTAAGGCTGCGTTCGCGTCCGTGCCCGGCTTGAAGTAAATCTTGATGATGCTGACGCCGGTGAGAGAACGCGATTCGCTGTGGTCCACGTTGGCGGCAAGAGTAAAAAACCGCTCGAACGTGTCGGTGATGTCCGCTTCGATCTGCTGGGGGGGCATGCCGTTATAGAACGTGGCTACGACCACCACCGGCATCTCGATCTTGGGGAACAGATCGACAGGCATGGTGACGATCTTGACCACCCCGACCAGCGAGACCAGGAGGCAAAGCATGATGATGAAAAACGGGAACTTGAGAGCAAATCTAGGCATTAACGTGCGCCTCCGTTTGCCGTCCCGGCGCTTGGGGACGAAGGAGAAGTGGCGAACTCGTCGTAGAGAACGCTGATGCGACGATTAGTCATGTTGAGCAACCTCCACGGCGGCTGAATGAGATGGGCGGCGTCCGTGTATGAGCAGATACACAGCGGGAACAAGGAATACGGTGACCGCTACAGAGGCCCCAAGGCCGCCGATTACGGCTCGCGCCAGCGGTGCGTATTGCTCGCTTCCCGTTTCGACGCCCAGTGCCATGGGGATCATGCCCAGCAGGGTGGCAAGTGACGTCATAAGAATTGGGCGAAGGCGGATCTTGCACGACTGCACAACCGCTTCCAGCACCTGCAACCCCTGGCTGTGCAGAATTCCGGCGAACTCGACAATAAGGATGCTGTTCGAGACCACGATGCCGGTCATCATGATCACGCCCATCAGCGACATGATGTTGAGCGTGCTGCCCGTAACCAGCAGGATGAGGACGACACCGGTTAGCCCCGGGGGAATGGCCATGAGAATGATGAACGGATCGATGAAGGAGCGGAACTGCGCCATCAGGATCAGGTACACCATCAGCACCGCAACCACCAGGCCGATACCAAACTCCGAGAAGGATTGGTTCATGTTGACCACCGCGCCCCTCACCCAAACCTTCGTGTTGCGGTCGGTTTTGGTGTTGGCCAGCAGCTTGTTTATCCGCGCTCCGACACCCTGGAGCGCCTCGGTTTTGGTGGCGACAAAAATATCAATCACGCGGCGGATCTGGTAGTGGTCCACCTCGGTAGGCGTGTTGATCATTTGAATGTTGGCCACCGAAGAGAGCGGGGTAAAGCCTCTCAGATGGTCGCCGCGGGTGTCGCTCGGCAGATTCGGACCTGCATAGTGCGCCTCGTCGACAGGGCTGAACCCAGCCGGGTGCGCGCCTCGCAGGGGAATGTTCTTGAGGTCTTGCAGCGACATGTTGTTGATCCAGCGATTGGCGTACTGGACGGTAACCATGTAGCTGTTTCCGCTCTGCGGGTCGATCCAGTAACTCGGCGCGATCATGCCGTCCGAGGTCATCGCGGTCACAACATCATCCACCACGCTCTTCGCCGAGAGGCCGACGAGAGCGGCTCGCTGGCGGTCGATGTTGAGGGCGATGCCGGGGTAGTTCAAGTCCTGCGGGATGTAAACCCCGCTGACGTTGGGCATGGTCTTGATCTTGGCTGCGAGTTGCTGGGCGAGTTCGTAGGCTCCTTCCAGGTTCATCGAGCTTACCTGCACATCGATCGGTGCCGGTAACCCTTGATTGATGACGCCGTCCACCAGGCCGCCTGCCTGGAAATAGGTGGACAGTTCGGGCATTTGATTCGAAAGCTTTGCCTGAACACGGCGCATGTACTCGTAGCTGCTGACGCTGTGATCCTCTTTCAGGCTCGTCTGCACAAAGGCCGTATCCATGGCGGCGTTGGTGGTGAAGATGGCCGAAAGATCCGGGTAAACGCCGATGTTGGAAACGATCATGTCCAGGTCGGAGGGCTTGACGACGCCACGAATCACGTCTTCGACCTTGGCGATGTACTTGTTACTGTCCTCCAGGCGCGTTCCACTGGGCATGCGCACGTTGATGACGAACTGGCCCGGATCGGTGCGCGGAAAATAGGCCCGGCCCACGAAGGGGAACAGTCCCGCAATCAACAGCGCCAACCCGCCCAGCAGGACAGCAGCGGTGAAACCGGGGCGGCGCAGAACACGGTAAGCGAGGTGTTCATAGCCGTTGAGGAAGTGTTGAAAGTAGTGGTTGAACCGATCGATGAACCGCTGAAACCGGCCCTTGTGCTCATGCTCGGCGTGATGATCGATGCGAATGAACTTCGCGCAAAACAGCGGCACCACCGTCATGGCGAAGAAGTACGAAGCGAAGATGGATAAAACCACGCCCAGGCCGAGCGGCGTGAAGATGTACTTGCTGATTCCGGAGAGAAAGGTGACCGGGAAAAACACAATCGAGGTGGTAGAGGTGGCCGCCAGCACAGCCAGCGAAACCTCCATGCCTCCCTTTTCGGCCGCTTCTGCCGGTGGGGAGCCCATCTCCATATAGCGGAAGATGTTCTCCAGTACCACGACCGAGTCGTCGATCAGGCGCGAGAACGCCAGCGCAAGACCGCCGAGAATCATCGTGTTGATGGAGCCGCCCATTGCGTTTGTCAAAAACAGGCAGACAAGCGCCGAGAGCGGGATGGACAACATGACCGCGAATGTGGCGCGGGGGCTGCCCAGGAAGATCAGGATCATCAAGCCGGTAAGAACCAGGCCGATGCCCGCTTCCTTGACCAGATTCTTGATGGCCAGTTTGACGAAGATGGACTGGTCGAACACGACCGCGGTACGCAGCGATGCGGGAACGTCCAGAAGCTTGCTGGTCGCCGCTTTGATGCCATCGACGATGCTGATGGTGTTGCTGTTGCCGCCCTGCTTGAAGATCGGCACATAAACGGACCGTTGCCCGTCAATGCGCACGATGTTGTATTGCAGGGCTCCGGAATCCACAGCTTTGCCGACATCCGCAACCAGAACCGACGAATTGCCCACACTCTTCAGGGGCATGGAATTCATCGCGCTGGCATCGGGGAACTGGCTGTTGGCGTAGATATTCAGATCGCCCGAGCCGATGCGCACATCGCCCGCCGGCAAAATGAGATTGGAGTTGTCCACCGACTTGACTACGTCGTTAAGGCTCAGGTTGTGCGCTTCGAGCTTGAGCGGATCGACGTAGATCTGGATCTGCCGGTAGGTGCCGCCAAACGGCTGTGGAACCGACGCGCCTTGCACGTTCGAAATCTGGTTGCGGACCTGAAACTGCGCCAGGTCTTTCAGCGCGGTTTCATTCAGGCCGTTGCCTTTGAGCGTGACCAGACAAACTGGCTGCGTGGAGGCATCCATGCCCAGCACCACCGGAGGCAGCGTGCCCGGGGGCAGCCGGCGGAGATCGGCCATGGCGAGGTTAGCAATGTTACTCACCGCCACATTCGGGTTCGTGCCGGCCTTGAAGTAAATCTTGATGATGCTGACGCCGGTCAGAGAACGCGACTCGCTGTGGTCCACGTTATTCGCGAGGGTGAAGAATCGCTCGAACGTGTCGGTGATATCAGACTCGATCTGCTGTGGCGGCATGCCGTTGTAGAACGTGGCCACCACCACGACGGGCATGTCGATCTGCGGAAACAAGTCCACCGGCATGCTGATCACCGTGACGGTGCCCACAAGGGCCACCACCAGGCACAGCATGATGATGAAATATGGATATCTAAGAGCGAACTTCGGCATTACTGCACACTCTTGTTAGGGATGTGCTTCGCATCCGGCTCCTTGGCATTCGGAGAGTTCACCGTGGCGTCTTTCGCGCGCTTCTTGTGGACCCCGGCGCGTCCGGCCTTATGCTCCTCGAGCGCATCAGGGCCGTTGCTCGCCGCCATCGCCTCGTCGCCCTTCAGATCGATGGTGCCGCCAGTCTGCTGCATCACTTCCGACGCGGGTTCCGTGGTCACGATGGGACGGACTTCTTCGTCTTCCTGGTACTTGTCCTGGCCCCCAAGGATCACACGGTCTCCGGGCTCGAGGCCGCTGCGAATCTCCGCCAGCTTGTTACCTTCCAGGCCCACCTGGACCTGCCGCATATGGACGTGGTTATCGTTGCCCAAGGCATAGACCACGCGCTGATCGCCCTTGATCACCACCGCTTCGATGGGAACGGTGACCACATCCTGCGCCTGCGCGAGTTGCAGCATCGCATTGGCATACATGCCGGGTGCGATGGAGAGATCTTTGTTCTCCAGATCGACTTCGGTCTCCATGGTGCGCGTCGCGAAGTTCACTTCGCGCGTGAAGCGAACAATTTTGCCGGTGAAATTACGATTGAGCGCATCCACACGCAGATCGACAGTGTCGCCCTCGTGCACATACTGCACGTCGGTTTCAGGCACGGGCAGGCGGAGACGGAGCAAGGTGCTCTGTGAAAGCCGGACGATGGGAAGATCCTGGCTGTTGGAGTTGGTGCCGCTTTGAATGAGGGCGCCTGTATCGGCGTAGCGCCACACCACCACACCCGAAATGGGTGCCACAACGTTGGTGTAGTTGTGCAGGGCCTGCACCTTTTGGTGGTCGGCAGTTGCAGCGCCCTTGTGCTCCTGGGCCGCCGCCATTGCGGCCTGGGCAGCATCAACCTGGGCCTCGGACGAAAGGTCCTTCGCCTGCGCGTCATCGATTTCCTGCTGGGCGATCAACCCGGGATGGCCCTGCGATGCCTGCAAAAGACGCTTGTATTCCGCATGCAATGCCGCATGCTGCGCTTCCGCGCGATTGATATCGTGCTGGGCACGCGTGATCTCTTCGTTCGCCTGGTTGACTTCGAAGACGGTCTGCTGCAACTGTGCGCGCAGTTCGGGAACTTCGAGCACGGCGAGCGTCTGGCCTTCGTGAACAATGTCCCCGATGTCGACGTTGATCTTCTTCATGTAGCCGCTCACCTTGGGGTGAACGTCCACTTCCTGGTAGGGCTGGAACTGCCCTGCGAGCGTGAGAACCTGCCGGATGGTGCCACGCTGAGCGGCCGCCACACGAGCGGATGGGATGGAAGCGGCTTTGGCTGTCGCGCTGTCGCCGCTCGAATGGCAGGCGGTAAGGACCAAGGAGAAGAGGGCTGCGGAGGACACGAGGGCGATACCCGCCGTGGCCCGGAAAGCGGCCCTGGGACGATTGCATTGCATAGCGAATTGGCTCCTGCATTCAGCTTTATTTGAATTTTTTCCGCGCACAACGGAACGTAACAGCCGACGATGAACTGCAACATCAATAATCGTTCAATCGGCGGCTTCTCAATCCATTGATCGGTGCAAAAAGCACCACATCCAGGAAGGCGTCCGGTCTGGCATCCGCTTATCGCGCATGCGCCCCCGCAACGCAACTGCCGGCACCCAGCCTGGGAAACCAGACAGCGCTTAGCCGCGCGGCGGAGGACGCAAAAATTGTGGAGGAATGAAACCGGGACGTACGAATGTCTCCCGCGGAACCGGCATGGGGCCGACTGCGAAGACTGCGATTGCTGCCAATACGATGGCGGCGAACAGGAGCGCCTGAGGCACAAGGCCGGGAACAGGAGCCGGCGTGCCCACCAAGTTTCCCACCAGCCTGGGAGCGTCGTCCCCAGCCAGCTTCGATGCGCTAAGTTCAACGCGAGCAGTAGTATTCGGGCTGTACCAGGCAAGCTTGGCTTCGACTGCAAACACTGCGGCCAGTAGGCACAGAAGGATGCCTAATGTCGCAAATCGATTGCGCCGTGCCATGCCGCTATACCGCATACTGCAAGTCTACCACCCGTTCTTTTTAGACCCCGTGAGAACGAATTTGTTGCGTTCTTTCGGGATCAGGGCGGGTCGGATCGATCTCGTTGTACCGCTTAGCGGCAATTTTACCCAAAGTAGAAGCAGTGAGGGGTTCTCGCCCCCGGACCTCTGACCCGCGGCGAGGCTTCCCCGTTTCCCGCACCGGGTCTGGCAGCATTCGATTTACCAGTCCCATTCCGGCCGCGGTGACAGCGGGCGCGAGAGGCGCCAGCCGCCCGGCCAGCGCCGCCTGGGGAGTGATGAAGATCTCCGTTTCCCGCCCCAGCACCCCGCGGAGGATGCGCCGCGCCGCGTGTCGCGCGCTGGCCGAGACGCCCGGCATCGTCGCGCCCAGGGCAAACCAGCGGTACTCGCGCTCCGCATCGCCGCTGAACAGCGCATTCAAGTGCGATCCGGTTCGCATCAGGCCGGGACACACAGTGAGAACATGAATGCCCTTGCGGCGCAGTTCGGCATGCAGTCCCTCGGAGAATCCCACAGCCGCGAACTTGCTCGCCGTGTACGGCAGCAGGTGCGGCACGGCGATCTTGCCACCGATCGAGGTGATATTGACAATCGAGCCGCGCCCTCTCTTCAGCATGTGAGGCAGCGCCGCCATCGTGCAGTGCAGCCCGGAAAAGAAGTTCGCGCTCATCACCTGGTGAAAGTCTTCGATCGACTGGTTTTCGACCGGGCCCACGGTAATGACGCCGGCGTTGTTAATGAGAATGTCGATGCCACCCCAGGCCTCCGCTGCGCGGTGGATAAGGTAATCGGCCTCCTCGGGTTTGCGCAGATCCGCAGGAATCAGCAAGATTTGCTCAGGCCCCTCGGCAATGCCGCTCTCCAGCAGCCATTGCCGGGCGCACTCGAGCTGCGCCGGATTGCGCGCCGTCAGCACCACCCGGGCGCCCAGACGCAGGAACTCCTCGGCCAATGCCAACCCCAGCCCGCGCGAGGACCCGGTGATCACAACAGTCTTCGCGCGCAGGCTGCGGCGGCGCAACCGGGCCCACCGAGTCGCCGTGGCGGCAACGGCGACGGTTCCGAGCGCAGCAACGCCTGCCGCCGCCACCCCGGCAATCAGCGTGGCTTGGGCGGTTCGGCGCAGGAACAGCGGAACCTGCAATCCGGTCGGACCGGAACGGCGATCACGAGGCAAGGGGACTGCGCACATATGCGCTCAGAGCGGGCCTCGACGGACAAGGTTGTCCAGTGAGGGAAAAATCCACCCGGGATCCAAACCTCCCGGGCAGGAAGGACATGACGCTTTTCTGGCAAACTTTGCCAGAGACTCGCTTGGATCTGAACCACCCGCTGTTATCGCGCGGGGGGAACCGCCAGGAACATGGGGCTGCGGTTGGATCCATGGACATCGGTGTGGCAGGCCATACACGGCTTGGCTGCGCTCCGGTTGTTGCCCGTCAACATATGGGCGCCGGACGCCGGATCAGGCTTGGGAATGTGACACTGCTGGCAAACCGCATCCGCGTCTGCCTTGATCAGCAAATGCGGATTTGGGCTGCCGTGCCCACTATGGCAGGCAGTGCAGCCCTCGGCTGGCATGGGAGCGTGCGGGTATACGAATGGGCCAGCCACCTGCGCGTGACAGGCTGTGCAGGGTTTGTTCTGGTAGTCGGCGGGATTGAGGGGCGGCCTGCCTTTCGCGCCTGCACCTGTATGCAGCGATGCGACGAACGGGGCCGGGCTGCTGTTGCCCTGGTGACATGTCCCACAGGTCACGGGCATGCCTGAGTTCTCAATCTGGGCGACGAATTTGCTGTTGATTTCGTCCGTCATTGTGTACATGAGGCGGGCCGTCGCTTTCGCCGGGTTCGAGTCATCGGCAAACCGAAGCTCGGCGCCGGCGGTCGCGTTTCCCGGATCGGCGTCCTTCACGTGGCAAGCGCTGCAACGCACGCCGAGATCGCCACTCCAGGAGTTCATGATGTCCCGGACCTGGAGACCTGTGAGATTTTTGGGCAGCACCTTGAGATTGATGGGCGCGGGATACGCGGCCGGCTTTACGACGGCACCCCGCCGTGGAGACTGTCCCGACAATGGAAGCAGAAGAACAGCGGCGCCCAGGATCAGCGCCGCCATCCCCGTTGGCGTTAACTCGGTCAATTTTCTTACCAGCTATCCTTGGATTTCTGTTGCTTCGACCAGAGATACTCCACCACCTGGTGGATATCCTCATCACTCAGCACGTTCTTCCAGGCAGGCATGTACAGCGGAGGCATTTGACCCTTCGCGTTATCCAGCGGAGGCGTGCGCCCATCGCGGATCACGGCAAGCACTTCGTCCTTGGTGTAGTCGTCAGACAAGTGCAGCAGCGAAGGTACCTGCCCGCCCTGCGCGTTGGGGTTGGGCAAGCCGCCCTGGAGTTCGGTTCCATGGCAGCCGGCGCAGCCAAAGCGGCCAAAGTCGCGCTTTCCGGCTTCGATTGCAGCGTCTTCCGGCGTGGGCAACTTGCCGTGTCCGCTGATGATCGCCTGAGCATCTTCCGCGGTAGCCGACGCCATGAACGCCACCACCGCCTTGCGCGAATTGGTGTCGAGATCGTACTCGGGCATTGTGCTGCCCGGATACACTTCCTGCGGATTGACCAGCTGTTCGTCCAACCACTCGAGGGAATGGCGCTTGGTGACCCCCAGCAGATCGGGCCCGACCTTTGCGCCCACGCCGCCGATTGAGTGGCAGACCAGGCAGTTCTTCTCAACAAAGAGCTGGCGGCCGTAAGCAGCGCTCGGAATCAGGCGCAGGCTGGTGTAGTAGGAGCCCATCTCCTGATTCGTGAGCGAAAGCATGTAATAGGTGAGTGCCCGGGCCTGCTCCTCCGTAAAGTGGTAGTTCGGCATGACCGAACCGGGCGAGACCTTGCTGGGGGCCAGGAAATGACTCTCTAACCACTGGGGCGCGCGGTGGCTCGCGCCTTCTTCAGACAGGTCCGGCCCGATGCTGCCGCCAACACCGTTGAGCTTGTGGCAGCCGTGGCAGCCGCGGCTCTCAAACAACTGGTGGCCTTCGGTGAGTTCGGGAACGCCGGGAACGTTGCCCTCTTTGTGGCAGCGGCCGCAGGAAGCGCGAACATAGTCGGCGCGCAACAGCGGATCCGGCCAGAACGGCACGTTGCCGTGCGCATCCTTCACGGTGGTGGCGAGACCCTGGCCCCCGTGGCAGATGGTGCAGCCGAACTTGGAGGGCACGTGCGGTCCAAGCCCCTGGTGATACCGGAAAGGCTCAGGGGCGTTCTTCATCGTCGGATCGTCAACCCCGAGATGACAGGTCGTGCAGCGGTCAACGCGCTGCAGGCCGGGCAGCAGGATCTGGTGAATTTCCGGCGGCGTGGCCAGCATGGCGGCCTTGGTGACCGCATTCGGTTCGCCCTGCGCTTCCAGCTCATAGAAGTGATGCTGGTAGTCCTTCCAAGTGGGCGTGGATGCCTGCCAGATGGCCGCGAGCAGCAGAACCAGAGCGACAGTGCTGAGCAAGAAAAAGAATTGTGGCAGTCTGCGTGTCATTTACTCTGCCCCCGCAACAACGTGCACCCACGGCGGAACGAACGCCCAGCCGGGGCCACGGAAAAAGGTTCCAATGACAATCAAGATGAGGTTGGCGACGACGAAGCCGGTGAAGAGCCAGATGGCGAACTTGCGATCGCGCGGCCTGCGGCTCGGGTTGCGGTCGAAATACGGAATTGCGAGGAGGGCCAGCACCATAACCGCCGGAGCAACAACACCGCCCAGCAGTGCGGAGTGACTTACCAGTTCCTGCAGGCCCAGAAAGTACCACGGAGCCTTGGCGGGATTGGGAGTCTTCGCCGGGTTGGCCAGTTCTTCAAGCGGCGCCCGGAAGAAGAGCGACATGGCCATGACCGAAGTCACGGTAACCATCAGCGCAATGGCTTCGCGGAAAAACGCGAATGGATAGGCGAAGACCGCGTCGTCTTCCTCTTCCGGCGCAATGGTTTCGAAGATCGGCTTACCGGTGACTACCTCCATCAGGCCGTACGTCTTGCTCGGTGCGGCAGCAACCGTTCTGAGCGAAGCCGCCTCAGCCGGTGCGCCGATCGTCACCAGCTCTTCAACCGGCTTGGGCGCGTCGAGCTTCCACACCGGGCGCGAAAGGCCCCCGTCCTTGCGAACGCGCCAGAAGTGCACGATCGTGAGCAGGATCGCGACCGCCGGCAGCACCGCAACGTGCAACACATAGAAGCGGATGAGTGCGCCCTCGCCAACGGTGTGGCCGCCGAGCAGCAGCTCGCGTAGTTGGCCGCCAACGATTGGAGCGTAGCTTCCGATGTTGGTGCCGACGGTGATGGCCCAGTAGGCGAGCTGATCCCAGGGCAACAGGTAACCCGTGAACGAAAGCCCCAGTGTGACCAGCAGTAGCAGCACGCCGATCACCCAGTTGAACTGCCGTGGCTTCTTGTAGGAACCGGTGTAGAACACACGGCACATGTGCAGGAACACACAAATCACCATGCCGTGCGCGGCCCAGCGGTGCATGCCCCGCAGAAACGGCCCCAGGAAGACCACGAACTGCAGATCCTTCATGTCCTGGTAAGCCTGCGAGGGATAGGGCCGGTAATAGCACATCAGCGCTATCCCGGTGGTAACCAGAATGAGGAAAAGAAAGAAGGTGATGAAGCCGAGATAGTAGGTGTGCTTGAACTTCATGTGTTCCTTCTTCACCTTGGCTGGATGGATATGCAGCCAGACGTTGAGGAACACGAGTTCCGATTTGCCCTTGTCCGTCGACAAAGGGTCGCGGCGAACGATCGATCGCCAGATTTCCTTAAGCAGATTCATGGGCTACACCATCAACCGGTAACTGGCGGGAACCGACTTGTCCTTGTCGACTCGAAGCTGGCCATCGCGAGCGAGCGTGACTTCGAACCACTGCAGCGGCCTGGGCGCGGGGCCGTGAACGACCTTGCCATCTGCGGCGAAGACGCTGCCATGGCAGGGACAATGGAAGCGGTTATCGCTTTCGAAGTGCTTCACCGTGCAGCCCAGATGTGTGCACACCGCGCTCGCCACAGCAAATCCCTTGTCGCGATCGCGGAACACGTAGATTTTTTCGTCCGGAAGAAATGCCGGCGCGCCAAACGCAAAGTCCGCAGGCTTGCCGATCTTGAACGATTGCGGCGGTTCATAAAAGACATCCGGAACCAGATACCGAATGACCGCGCCGAAGCTCACGCCCACCCCCGAAACGAGCGCGGTGATTCCCGCGGTTCCCCAACTGAAAAAACTGCGACGATTCATGCGACGCTCCCCTTATTCGAAAACTTCCTTTTCCTTGCGTTCGAGGCTCTCCATGGTGATGGCCCCGGTAGGACAGCGCTGGGCGCAGAGGCCGCAGCGGATGCACTTGTCTTCGTTCTTGATGATTGCCCCGGCCTGACGCGGAGCCAGCTCGTCGGATCCGACGCCGTAACGCGCGCGGATCAGCGCGTCGTAGCGCGAGTCGCCGCTCACCTGCACAAGGTCGACAAGCCGCAGACAGTTCTCCGGACAGATATCGACGCACCCGGCGCACAGGATGCACTTGGATCCATCGAAGATGGTGTTGACCTGGCAATTCAGGCAGCGGCGAGCCTCCGCGCGGCCCTGCTCCTCGTCAAAGCCGAGCTCCACTTCCGCAATGCCTATGCGGCGATTGGCAGGCAGAGTCGGCATCTTCTGCCGCGCCGTGCTCAGGTAGCCTTCCGGCATGCGCCAGTTCGGCCAGATACGAAACTTGCGGGTAACGGATTTCTCCGTCTTGCCGCTGAGATAGAGGTGAATGGAGCGCGCGGCGCGATGGCCGTTCGCAACTGCCTCAACCAGAACGCGCGGCCCGAAAGCAACATCCCCGCCGGCAAAGACACCGGGAAGCGACGTGCCGAGGTTCTCATCGATCTGCAGAATTCCGCGCGGTGTTACCTTCACACCGTCGTCTTTGTCCAGATAGGAGAGATCGGCCTGCTGGCCAATGGCAAGAATCACGCTGTCGCAAGGAATGATCTTCTCCTCGTCGCTGAAGGCGGGATTGAAGCGGCCGTTCTCATCGAAGACAGAGATGCAACGACGCACCTTGAGCCCGGTCACCTTGCCGTCCTCGCCCACAACTTCCTTCGGGCCCCAGCCGTTGTCCACGGCAATGCCTTCGTGCTCCGCCTCATCCACTTCGCCCTTCCACGCGGGCATCTGCGCACGCGATTCCAGGCTGACCATGTGGACTTCCTGGGCTCCGGAGCGCATGGCGAGGCGAGCCGCATCCAGTGCCGGCTGCATGGTCTTCTCCGTATCGGGCTCGGGAAAATCGATCGCCTCATGCACCAGGCGAACGGCGGCGCGGGCCACATCGATCGCGACGTTTCCGCCGCCCACCACCACTACGCGCTTGCCGAGTTCGATTTCGTAACCGAGATTGACGTTGATGAGGAAATCGATTCCGTTGTAGACCCCGGCCAGATGCGCGCCGGGAATGCTGAGCTCGCGGCCCTTGTTCAGTCCGGTGGCAAGCAGGATGGAATCAAACTTCGCACGCAACTCGGCGAAGGTGATATCGCGGCCCACCGTCACGCGCGTGTGCAGCGTGACCCCCATGCTGAGGATGTGGTCGACTTCCATCTTGATGATTTCGCGCGGCAGGCGGAAGTGGGGAATGCCTAGGTAAAGCATGCCGCCCGGCACCGGCGCGGACTCGAACACTTCCACTTCGTAGCCAAGCAGCGCGAGATCGTGAGCGCAGGTGAGGCCGCATACGCCGGCTCCGATAACCGCCACTTTCTTGCCCCGGCGCTTGGCAGGCAGCAGAGCTTTGCGCGCCGGATCGTGCCCCATTCCGAGGTTGTGACGATCGGTGGCGTAACGCTTAAGCGCACAGATGGCAATCGGCTCGTCGATCTTGCCGCGGCGGCAGTTGTCCTCGCAGGGATGCGCACAGATGCGTCCCAGAACGTAGGCAAACGGATTGGGCGCCCGCGCAACCAGGTACGCCTCTTCGTCCCGTGAGATTCCGATGGCCTGAACATACCGGCCGCACTCGGTGTGAATGGGGCAGGCGTTCTGGCAGGGAATATTCTTGTCGAAATACTCGCGGTCCGGAATTGTGATTGCGTAGCTCATGATCTTCTCGCCGACCGGCAACTCGTCTCTGTTCGCTGTCTCGCGCGGATGAAGGAGAGTCCCGGCGAGCGGGCCAGTTCGCCCGCCGGAACGTGGGGTCGCAATGCGTCCCTACTGCTGTTGTGCCTTCAGCTTTTCGATCTCTTCGTCAGACAACGATTTGAAGAAGGCCGAGGGGTTCTTGTCCTTGCGCGCTTTCTGGTCAAACGCGAGAAACTCGTAGATCGTCTTACCTTGGCCGTCGCTGATCCCGGAGTTGGGTTTGTGCATCATGCGCTTCACGTAGCGCGCCCACTCCGGATCGGTCATCGTGGTGTTGATGGGACGAGCGAGAGTGTGGCACTTTGCGCATTTGTCTGAGAACAGCTTGTAAGCCTTCTGCTGCTCCGGTGGATAGCTGGAGACGTTGATCTTGGCGGGCCCCTTGTCTTGAGGCAGGGTCACGTTGCTGGTCTGCGCCACGAGCGAGATGGGCGCGACAGCGATTGCGATTGCGAGAAGTTGAGTGAGTTTGCGCATGTGTGCGTCTCCTTAGTACATGATCCGGATATCGAGCATGAGCTTTTTGTCGGTCGTCCCCATCAGGCCAACGGGGTCGGCATCGTGCTCCTGGTTGTAGGTGAGGCGCGCGATGACGTTGCCGAGATCGGTGAGAGCGTGTTCGGCGCCGATGCCCCAGGCCCGGTTGTGCACCGTGGGATTGGGATCGATGGTTGCGGTGCCGCGATCGGCGCGCGCCATCAATGCCGTGCCGGTTTTCAGGTAGTAATCCACCTCGCCCCGGTATGTGTCGGCGATGTAGTGCGACATCGGGCTGGTCTGATCCCACTCCCAGTCATCCTTGCTGTGGATGTAGCCGCCGAGGATGTCGAGCTTGTCGAAGAAGAGGTAGTTACCGAAGGCTCCCTGCCGCCAGATCGTGGGACGGAACTCGAATTGATTGGGAGCGCCGGCGTTTTGAATCTGATTCTTGTCGCCGTGATACATCATGAAGGTCACGCCGCCATCGGGTCCGAACCAGTCATCCACGTCGACCCAGACATCTTTGGAGTTTTTCGTCGAGCTATCGAGAATCTCGCTGCCGTCGGCATGCAGGCCGTTCGTGACCTTCGCGGAGATGCCGAAGATGTTCTTGAAATAGTTGGTGGCGTGCGTGTAACCGAAATCGACGCCCACGGGATGCTGGTCGAGGGTGAAGCCGATCGGATCGACGTTGACCAGCGTGTAGGCCGGATCGGGGAACAGGTTGTAGAACATCGCGGCGCGCGTTCCCTCACCTTCCTGCATGTGAATCTCGCCGGCCTTGATGAAGTAGCTGTTGTTGGCGCGGCCGCCGGTGTAGACGCCGAAACCCTGCTCCAGATTGTTTTCGCCGCCTTGGTAGAGTTCGTAGTGCCCGAAGTAAGAGAAGCCCGTGTTCGGAAGACTGCTTGCGACGAACAGCGCGGCTTCATCGAGGTTGAAGCTGGAGCAGGATGCGTTTTGCTGGCCGGCGTTATTGCCGCCACTGCAAGCAGAAACCGGCGAGGCAGCAACGGTATTCCCCGTATCAGCCTTGGTCTTTTCCACGTCGTAGCTGCCCTGCAGAATCAAGGCAAGGATGTTTGTGACCCTGAACGGGATTTTGCTGTCGAGTGTGCTCACTGCGGGAGCAGGCTTGCTGCCGTCCATCTCGTCGGGCGGCATGCGATAGCCGAGACGCTTGAACTCGTAGCCGTTCTTATTCAGCGCAGGTGGAATGGTGTGGCACGTGTAGCACTTGACTCCGAACTTGCGGGCAAATGCAGGAATGGCGTGTCCTGGCGTAGGAAGTAAAAAAAGAAGGGCAGACAGACAGAGAAGGACCCTGGTGCTAATCGAGCAAGCTTTCATTGCATTGGACTCCTGCGCTTTTCTTGAGCATGCAGGGGGCCAAAATGCAAATGCAGTGTTTTACGGCACTCGGCTTATGGAGGGGGCACGCGTTGGGGAATCTATTCCACAGATTCATCCAGCGACTGGGGAATGGATTCCCCAACCACCGCGTCGCGATCACGCTTCAGCAACGAGTAGAACGTCTTGCGGTCCACTCCCGCCTCACGGGCGGCGGCGCTCACATTGCCGCCGCAGCGACCCAGAACCGCCTGCGCGTAAGCTGATTCGAAGCTCGACAGGTAGCGATCGCGGGCTTCCTTCCAGGGAAGCTCGGCGAAGTTCACATTGACGGCAGATTCGGGGAGATCTTCTTCCAGATCCTTCGGCTCGAGCATCCCCCCCTGATGCAATGCTGTGAGGCGCTCCATCACGTTCTTGAGTTGGCGTACGTTTCCTGGCCAACGCTGGCGCAGCAGCGCCTCGAAGAATTCCGGCGTGCCCGAGAGGCTCTTGCCATAGCGGCGGCCAAACCGTTCCAGAAAAATGCGCGCCAGGTGGGGGATATCATCGGGGCGCTCGCGGAGGGGCGGCAACTTCACCGTCACAACGCTCAGCCGATAATAGAGCTCTTCACGAAAACTGCCGGCTTTGATCTTTGCCTGAAGGTCCTGGTTCGTCGCACACAGGATGCGGCAATCCACGGGAACTTGCGCAATGCCGCCGAGCCGCCGTAACGCGCGCTCCTCGACAAACCGAAACAGCCGGGTCTGCAGTTCCACACCCAGATCGCCGATTTCATCCAGGAAGAGCGTGCCGCCGTTGGCAGCTTCGATCAATCCCTTTTTCATGCGTTCCGCGCCGGTGAAAGCCCCTTTCTCGTAACCAAAGAGTTCGCTTTCAATCAGCGATCCGGGCATGGCGCTGCACTCGACCGGCACGAATGGTCTGTCTTTACGGCGGCTTAGCTTGTGAATGAGCCGCGCCGTTACCTCTTTACCCGTACCGCTCTCACCCAGAATCATGACCGTCGCGTCGGTAGGGGCTGCGCGGCGGCATTTTTCCATCTGCTCCAGCATGGCGGGGCTACGGCTCTCGGCACCATCGGCTTCGCCCAGTGATTCGAGCCGGCCCTCGAGTTCCTTCACCTGGTGCGCAAGCGAGGTATGCGAGAGCGCACGATTGATCACCAGGAGAAGGTCTTCGCGCTTGAACGGCTTTTGCAGGTAATCGAATGCCCCGTTGCGGATGGCCAGCACGGCGCCTTCCACCGATCCGTAAGCGGTTAGAAAAACGATTGGCAGCGTAGGGTAGGCCTGGTGGAGGCGCGCAAACACCTCTTCGCCCGAAATGCCCGGCATGCGCACGTCGAGCAGAACCATGTCGGGAGGATTGTCGAGAGCCTCGGCGAGCCCCTTTTTCGGATCGGTGAATTCGACCACCGTAACACCCGGTGTGCGCACCATCCGCTTGATGTTCTCGCCCATCGCGGGCTCGTCATCGATGACAAAAACGCGGCTCATTCAGAAGTTCCCGTCGCGAACCAGTGGTAGGGCTGGTCACGCGTGAATCGCGCCGGAGGCAGCTCGATTGCGAAGCGCGCCCCGCCGCCCTCGCGGTTTTCGTAGCGAATCGTTCCATCGTACATGTCGAGAAGACTGGCCGCCAAAAAGAGTCCCAGCCCCAGCCCTTCGCGGCCGCTGCTCTGCGAGACGAATGGCTCAAACAGATGGGCGCGAATCTCCTCGGGCACACCGGGGCCGTTGTCCTCCACGGAAATCAAGATCTTGGTCCCGGCGCTTCTGTACGGCGCCAAACGTACCCAGACGCGTGCCTGTTCTCTCCCGTCGAGCGCCTTCAGGGCATTGTTCAACAATCCGCGCACCACCTCGACAACCACATGTTCGGGCACATCCGCCCGAGGCCCTTCCTGCAATTCGGCAATCAGTGCAATACCAATCTCGGTTGCTTTCGCCTGCGTCGCCGCTACTGCCTCCTTGAGTGCTGACGCCGGATCTGAAGCCTCAAACACCTCCGCACCGCGCTCCCGCCGCAGAGCCTGCAGCAGGGTACGCGCGATCTGGCCCATGTAGCGCGTCTCCTTGAGCATCTGATCGATGTCTGCCAGCAGCGCCGCGTCCTGCTTACGCTCTTCGCGCAGCACCTCGAGCCGGCCTTCGACAATCGCCAGTGGGTTGTTGAACTCGTGCATGAAGCCGGCGGTGAACTGGCCGAGCAGACTCAACTGATGCGAGAGCCGCGCCTGCGTGTTGGCCGCCAGAAGTTCCTCTCGCAAACGGCTGGTGCGGAAGCGGACCGTGTCGAGCTGCAGTTTCAGCTTCTCCCGCGCCTCCTCGGACTCGCTTAACTGGGCCAGTGCTCGACGCTTGGATCTGCCGGTTCTTGCCCAAGCCACAGAACATGCAACGACCAGTCCGACAAGAATCACTGCCGTCCCGACTTCGCCGGGTCCCCAGTGTTCCCAGATTTGCTGCGGGGGCGCGGCCCCGGAAGCAACGCAAAACTTGAGCCACACCCAGGGAGCGCTGGCGATTACGCCACCATACTCACTCAGGTTCGCAAGATTGGGGATCATTTTGATCAGTCTAGACTGCGCACACGAACACCCCGCAATTCCGATCCCATTTGGCGATCAGTTTGCGGTTGCGCTCTCGGTCATGACTGCATGGCTTGCCGCGGTGGGCCTGGCTGGAACTACGAACTGCCACCGCACAGCCAGCGGCTGCCCCGGCGATGCGGAACATTGCACCCGTGATCACCACTCAATGGAAGGAACAGGACTGGTGCCGAAGAAGGGACTCGAACCCCCACACCCTTGCGAGTACATGGACCTGAACCATGCGCGTCTGCCAATTCCGCCACTTCGGCACGGGTACAAGACCGGCAGGAGTTGCCGGTCCGGCAGTATCTCCAAGTTTCGCAAAGCCAACTGCGCGTGTCAAATGCGAGTGCCTGTCGAGGGTCTTTCCCCCAACCGGTCTGCGATATGGGCCCCACGCCGCGCGCAGGATCTCAGTGAATGCCGCTCATCACCAGCATGCGTGCCTCGGTCATCTCCGCGATCGCAAACCGAAGACCTTCGCGGCCCAGCCCTGAATCCTTCACCCCCCCGTAGGGCATCGGATCCAGGCGCCAGCTCGGTGTATCGCCCACGATCACGCTGCCGACCTCAAGCTCGCGGAATGCGGTGAGAATGCGGCCGGCATCGCGAGTGAGCAACCCCGCCTGCAGCCCGTAGCGCGAGTGATTCACCTCGGCGAGTGCGTCTTCGAAATCGTCGTACGGCTCGATTACCATCACTGGCCCGAACACCTCTTCATCGCGCACCCGCATGGGTGATTTCGTCCCCGTAAGGATCGCCGGCGTCAGGAGGGCGCCGCGGCGTTCACCGCCGACGAGGAGTTTAGCTCCGCCGTCAACCGCTTCCTTAATCCACGCCTCCACACGATCCGTCTCCCCGGGACGAATCAGCGGCCCGACCTCCGTGGTCTCATCGGAAGGGTTACCCGCCACCAGCTTGTTGGTAATCTCCACGCACTTCCAGAGAAAGGTTTGAAAGATCGAGCGCTCCACGAAGACACGCTGGACGCTAATGCACGATTGACCGCTGTAGGCAAACGCCGCATGCACCGTGCGTTGTGCGGCCTCGTCCAGGTCGGGCCAGTCGCCGTGCACGATGAGTGCGGAGTTCGATCCAAGTTCCAGCAGGACGCGCTTGCGGCCGGAATGAACTTTCAAATCCCAGCCCACCTTCGCGGAACCGGTGAACGAAACAAGCTTGATCCTGTCTTCCTTCTCCGCCAGCCATGCCGTGTCGGTGTTGGAGAGGGGCAGAACGGCGATGGCCTCTTCGGGCCAGCCGGCTTTCAGAATGACCTCGCCCAGCGCCAGCGCGGTGAACGGCGTTTGCGGCGCAGGTTTCAGAATGAATGGGCAGCCCGCAGCCATGGCCGGCGCCACCTTGTGCGCAACCAGGTTCAGCGGAAAATTGAACGGAGAGATGGCGAGCACGGGACCCACGGGAAAGCGCTGCACAATGCCCCAGCGCCCCTCATTCCCTTCCGTGAGGTCGAGCGGAATCGTTTCTCCGCCCAAATGAAATGTCTCCTCGGCTGCAGTCTTGAAGGTAAGAACGGCTCGATCGACCTCAGCACGCGCCAGGCGGATGGGCTTGCCGGCTTCGGCAACGATGAGTTGCACAAACCGCTCTTTCTGCTGGATGAGCGACGCGGTGACGTCTTCCAGAATCTCTTTGCGCTTCCACCGCGGAAGGGCTCGGGTGCGGCGAATGGCGGCTACCGCATGATGCACAGCCTGGCGCGCGTCGCTGCGCGTGGCCTGCGTGACGCGGCCCACAATCCCCTGATCCCACGGCGAGCGCACTTCAATGGCTTCGCCTTCTTCCCACTCCTTGCCGCACAGCAAAAAGCCTGTCTGCGATCCCGGACGCATCTTCATTTGCTTCGCGCTCCCGTTGCCCTACGCAAATGATGGTACATAGCGAGGCTGCTTGGGCGATAGGAGCCACTCCCCGAGCGGAAGCCGATGAATCGATCAGCGCCGGGATACACTGGGTTGCGATGATCCACGACGGCCGCAGCCGCAAACTTCCCTTCGACCCGCAGGAGGCGATTGCGCACCTGACGTCGGGCGACGCCAAACTTGGCGCGCTGATCGAACGTGTGGGACCGTTCGCGCTACGCCTCGACCCCTCGCCTTCGCCGTTTGAATCGCTGCTTGAGTCCATCCTGTATCAGCAGCTCCACGGTAAAGCCGCCGCCACGATTCATGGCCGCGTACGAGAGTACTTCGGCGGGGATCCGGCTCCCCAGGCGCTGCTCGACACGCCGGAAGAACGTCTCCGCGCGTGCGGCGTCTCCGGCAACAAGATCAAGGCCATGCGCGACTTGGCGGCGAAGACGCTCGATGGAACAGTGCCCAGCCATGCGGTGATCAAAAAGATGTCCGATGCCGATATTGTGGAGAGGCTCACGGCGGTGCGGGGCATCGGTCCCTGGACGGTGGAGATGCTGCTGATCTTCCGCATGGGGCGCCCCGATGTGCTGCCGGTAACGGACTATGGCGTGCGCAAAGGGTATGCGCTGACGTTTATGCGGGTGCCCAAGACGCGCGCGATTGCGGCGGAGGATTTGCCGAAGCCGGACGTCGTCTTCAAACGCGGCATGCGCTGGAAGCCATTTCGCAGCGTGGCAAGCTGGTACCTGTGGCGTGCCTGCGATCTCGCCAAAGGTACGCCGCCGAGCGGGAGAGCCTAGAATAGTCCATGCGGCGAGCGGCTCCGCAACGCTCCCCGGTATCGGAAAGACTCATTATGGCTACTCCAATCCGGCGTTTTGTCTGCATACACGGGCATTTCTACCAGCCGCCGCGCGAAAATCCATGGCTTGAAACTGTGGAGACGCAGGATTCGGCTGCGCCCTACCACGATTGGAATGAGCGCATCTGCGCGGAGTGCTATGCCACCAACGGCGCCGCGCGCATCGTCAACAACCGAAATCAGATCATCCGGATCGTAAACAACTACGCGCGTATCAGCTTCAACTTCGGGCCCACACTGCTGAGCTGGTTGAAGGAAAACGCACCGCGCACCTACGAAATGGTTCTGGACGGCGAGCGCCGCAGCCGCAAAAACTTCAAGGGCCACAGTTCGGCGATGGCGCAGGTTTACAACCATGTGATCATGCCGCTGGCCAACCGCCGCGACCGCATCACGCAAATCCGCTGGGGCATCGCTGACTACCAACACCGCTACGGCATCCTGCCGGAAGGCATGTGGCTGGCGGAAACTGCGGCCGACAACGAAAGCCTGGAGCTGATGGCGCAGCACGGCATCAAGTTCACCGTCCTGGCCCCTCATCAATGCAAGCGCATTCGGAGCCTGAAGGGCGGCGAAGCATGGACCGATACGCCGAATGCCTCCGTGATCACGACTCGGCCCTATGTGATGCGCTTCGAATCCGGCCTCTCAATCGCCGTCTTCTTTTACAACGGCCCCATTTCGCGCGCCATTGCGTTTGAGGGACTGTTGAATTCAGGGGAATACCTGGCGGCGCGGCTTAAATCTGGATTCACCGAAGGCGCTGAACCGCAACTCGTACATGTGGCCACCGATGGGGAGTCCTACGGCCATCACCACAAACATGGCGAAATGGCCCTGGCGTACTCCTTGCGGCTCCTCGAAGAAGACCCGACCGTCCGGCTCACGAACTATGGCGCGTACCTGGAGCACTTCCCCCCTGAATACGAGTGCCAGATTGAGGAGAACACGTCGTGGAGCTGCGCGCATGGCGTAGAGCGGTGGCGCTCCAACTGCGGCTGCAACGGCGGCAGGCCGGGCTGGAAACAGGAATGGCGCACCCCGCTGCGTGTAGCCCTGAATGAACTCCGCGATGCGCTGATTCCGCTTACCGAGCAGGAGGGTGGGCGCCTGTTCAAGGACGTGTGGACGGCGCGCGACGCTTACATCGGCGTGATTCTCGACCGCAGCCCGGAAGTCATGGACGACTTTCTGCGCGCGCACCAGCGGCAGCGGCTTGGGCCCTCGGAACGCGTGCGCGCCTTCGAGCTGATGGAGATGCAGCGGCACACGCAGTTGATGTACACAAGCTGCGCATGGTTCTTTGACGACGTGAGCGGCATTGAGACGGTACAGATTATCGCCTACGCCGCGCGCGTGCTGCAGCTTGCGCGACGGCTCTTTGGAATCCAGGGAGACCGCATGGAGCAGGCATTCCTGGAACATCTCGCTGCGGCAAAATCCAACGATCCTGCCTCAGGCGACGGCGTGCGCATTTACAAGGAGAAGGTTTCGAACCTGCACCTCGGTCTGGAGCAGGTGACGGCGCATTATGCCATCAGTTCCATGTTCTCCTCTTTTGCGGACGAGACCGACCTGTTCTGCTATCACGTTCGCCGCATCTCCTACGACATCTTCACCTCAGGCCGCGGGCGCCTGGCGCTGGGCCGCGCCTGCATCACCAACACCGTGACGGAGCGCGAGCAGAGCTTCAGCTTTGCGGTGCTGCACTTTGGAGATCAGAACATTACGGCCGCGGTGAAACGCTACGCCGACGACGATGCGCACGATTTCGAGGAGTTCAAGAAGCAGGTTTCCGAGTTTGTGCTGCGCGCCGATTTTCCCGAGGTGATCCGGCAGCTCGACCGCTATTACGGGCACGTGGATTACTCACTTACATCGCTCTTCACCGACGAGCAGCGCCGCATCATCAAGATCATTCTGAACTCGACCTTGTGGAACATCGAACAGTCGATGACGACCATCTACGAGGACCACGCCAGCCTTCTGCATTACCTCTCGCAATCGGGTCTGCCCAAACCCCCGGCGCTCACCCTGGCTGCCGGGTTCGCGGTGAATGCCGGCCTGAAGCGCGCCCTCGAAGCCGATCCCATCGACCAGGCCCAGTTGCGGTCCTTCCTCGCACTCGCCAAATCCGACCAGGTGCAACTGGAAACGACGACACTGTCCTACATCGCCGATCAGCGCATGAAGCGTGCCATGGTGGAACTACAGATGTCGCAGGGATCTCTCGAAATGCTCGATCGGGCGCTGACCCTGGCGCGCACCTTCGCCGAGCTGCCGTTTGAATTGAACCTGTGGCAGGCGCAGAACATCTGGTACGAGATCCTTCGCCATTCCGCCGAGGACCTGCAGTCCATCGGTCCCGAGGACAGGCCGCGATGGGAGAGCGACTTCGCCGAGTTGGGCCGGCTTCTCTCCATTGACATTACAGCGATCAAGGTGCAGGAGCCCACCGCAGTCACAACCGGCGATTAGCTGCGCCAGTGGAGTTCTACCGGTGCTTCCATCGGGTGTTTCTCTGAGCCTTCCAGCCTTGCCTGCTTCAGCGCAAAGTACCACTTCGCCGGTTTGTCGGCATCGTCGATCAGCATCAGACTGGGATTGTGGCGCAGCCCTTCCGCCTGCTGGATCATCGTCACCTGGTCCTGGCGAACAAATTTCGCGCCGAAGAACTTCGCAATCGGGGTGACGAACGGGACCCGGTAAAACACATTCCAGGCGGCGATCACATCAATGCGGCAGGTTGAGCTTGTCACCGGAGTGACCGTCGTCAGCGAGGAAAACCATTTGTCGCCGCAGCGAATCGTCTCCGTACGCCGGTTCGGCAGCACAAAGTCGATGGTCGTCTCCACCGGCTGGCCGTACACTCCCAGAAGCTTGTAGGGCGCGGAGTTTGCGCTGGGCGCATGCGCGCTCATGCGGAACCCCTCGGGGATGGGCTCAAAGCGCTTCGTCTTTTCTCGAATCGACGCCCGCGAACGCCACCACCACGCCTGGTGCACAAACGGTCCATGCGCCGGATCCATCAAGCCGATGATGCCGTGGTCCACGTTGCAGGGCAGGTCTGCGGAAAGATGCGCCGTGCGGTAGCGCGGCCCGAACTTGTGCAACTCCGGTACTGTGCGCATCTGCGTCCCTGACGAACGCTTGCCACTGCCCGGCCCGGGAACGTACACCCACGCATGCCCGTCGCGCTCTTCACAGGGAAACGCTGTAGCGAAGATGCGCGTCGCATCCAGCTTGTCGTGGCTGGACAGCGATGGAATGTGCCCGCATTGCCCGCTGCACGGCTCGAACTCCCATCCGTGGTAGCGGCAGGTCACGCGCTTGCCGTCGAACCAGCCGTGACTGAGGGGAATGCCGCGATGCGGGCAGGAGTCGCGCATCGCAAAGAGCTTCCCGCTCTTCAACCTTCCTAGAACGAGAGGAATATCGAGAAGCATTGCAGTGGCCAGCTTGCCCTCGCGCAGCGTCTCCGTGCGCAACGCCGGGTACCAGTCGTCGTAGATCAGCGTGGCCGATGGCCCCTGGATGGGAACGCCCGCTTCCGTTGTGGTTACGAGTGGCATTTCCGTTTCACCATAGCACCTCGCCTAGGACTGTGCGGTGTCCGCTCTTGTCAGCTTGCCCCGCCGCACCACAAACCGCTCCCCGCGCCATACGATCGCATTCCCCGCGAAGCCCGCAATCCACAGCCCGATCGCCACCACGTCCCGCAGCGGCAGCAGCCACAGCAGCGACAGCGCCTGGTGATCGCGCAAGACTCGAACGCCGACAGTCATGGCCACGCTGAGGCGCAGGAAAAATGTGAGCGCCAACAGCCACAAGCTCACCGGGCTGATGCCGCTCGCAATCACGTTAAGCAGCGCCCACGCGAAGGCGTGCGTCACCGCCAAACCCGCATAACCGCCGGGGCGTGCGTCCCGTACGGTGCGGAACCAGCGCACTTGGTGATCCACAAATGCGCGCCAGTTATAGGCGGGAACGCTGGTCTCCACCGGCTCATGACTGAGCACAACCGCATAGCCCGCCGCATGCACCCGTGCGCCAAGCTCGTAATCGTCGGCCAGGTAATCCGCCAAAACCGGAAAGCCGCCGATTGCCTCCAGCGCGTCGCGGCGTACCGCCAGCGTCGAACCCAGTCCATAGCGCATACCGCGTTCCAGGAGCCGCGAAAGCAGCACGCTCGGCTGGAACTCAACTGCAATACCCAGCGCCTCCAGCCGCGATCCTAAGGTGTTTTGGGCACGTCCGCGGTAGAGCGCCGTTACCAGCCCCACAGTCTTGCGTCCTTTTGTCTCTTTGTCCCTGTGCCCTTGCTCTTCGAACTCCGCCATGATGCGGGCCAGATAATTCGGTGTAACGGTGATGTCGGAATCGTTGATGAGCAGGTAGTCGTAATGCGCGTGGACCACGAGCTGCGCCAGCGTGCTGACCTTGCCGTTCGTGCCCAGGCGCTCCGGGCATTCGATCAGGCGAATCGTCTGCTCCGGAAACTCACCCTGCAGCTCCAGCACCGCGGCCGCAGCGGGATCATCGAGCGACGCCACCCCGAACAGCAGTTCGTACTCGCCGGCGTAGTTTTGCCGGCAGTGCGTACGGAAAGCTTCGAGCATGGAGGGATCGAGGCCCTTGAGGGATTTGAGAATGGAGACTCCCGGCGCGAATGATCCGGCAGCCGGACGCCGCTCGATCAAAAACAGGTTTGCCGCGAAGATGGCAGCAAACAGATAGCCCATGCCGAGCAGCGTGAACACGGTGGTGACCAGCTCGACGGAGAAGGCTAACGTATGCGGCATAACGCTAGTCTACTGTCCGCGCTCGTCAGGATTTCGCCATGCGCCCGCGGAGACGCTTCAGCACGTTGGGCGGCACCAGCCCGGTCACATCGCCGCCAAAGCTGAAGACCTCCTTGAGCATCCGCGAACTAACAAAGGAATAGCGGCCCGCCGGCTGCAGGAAGACCGTCTCGATCTCCGGTGCAAGGCGCCGGTTCATCAGCGCCATCTGGAACTCGTACTCGTAATCGGAGATGGCGCGAATGCCGCGCAGCACGGCGGACACGCCCTGCTGCCGCGCGAACTCCACCATCAAGCCATCAAACGTGGCAACCGACACGTTCCCAAGCGCGCGCGTCGACTCTTCGAGCATCTCGACGCGCTCGGCCACCGTAAACAGCGGATTTTTGCCGGGATTGTTGAGGACCGCAACCGTCAGGTGATCGAACAGCCGCGACCCGCGCTGGATAAGGTCCACGTGACCGTTTGTGGGCGGGTCGAAGGTGCCGGGATAGAGTGCTTTAACGGGCATGCTCTGTTCCTCATGGATTGTAGCAGCGGCGCTGCAGCCGGATTCATTCCGGCTCCTCTGTTCGCGGCTTCAGCAACGCATAGGCCACCACGGTCTCTGTGGTATCGTTCATTTCCGCGAGCAGTTCGCTTTCCAGCTCATGAGGCACCGGCATCTCGCAGGCCGCGATCTCGGCAACGTCAGCCGTGGTAAAGCAGAGTTCGCAACAACCCAGCGCGCCCGTCTCCATACGGACCGGCGGCCCAAAGACGCGACAGGTCATGGGGCGCCATGCGTAAACATCGCAGCACCCGCTCACAGGATCGAGCGCTGGACAAGCGGACTCATCCGCGATCTCCTCAAACGGGTCGCAGTCCGCTTCCGGTTCCGCAAGAGCCCCCGAGTCCGGGTTGCCGGGAAAGACCCGCGCAAACTCGCGGATCCAGGCCTCTGCGCGCGCTCGAATCGCATGTGCGCGCTCCGGGTCGCTTACATCCAGCGCCTCCATTCCGGCGCGGAGCCGGGCTGCATCGAGCGCGTTGATGGCGAACGGCCCGTGACAGCACTGGGTGCATCCCGGGCGGCACACCAGGTGGGATCCCGCGCGCCGCTGCGCCTCGGCGAACGCGGTATCCATGATCTGCACCAGACGCCGGTCGCCTGTTGGAAGGCTCAAAGCCATTCTCCTTTTGTCGCGCGGAGTACGCGGCCGCCGCTCATCAATCCATGCGAGCCAGTTCTTCGCTCCTGGGCTTTGCCGCGCGCGACGCGACGTAAAGCGAAAGAACGGTAATGTCGTCGGTCTGCCCAAAGTGTTTTGCGGTTTGCGCAATGTAGCGGGCCGATTCATTGCTCACCTGGCGCGTACGGTCGAACCCGAACAGTTCCCCGTCGGCGTTGATGGCCTCAACCACTCCGTCGGAGAGGAAGACCAGCCGCTCACCGTGCTCCAGGTGAAACTCGCTCTGCCCGTAGGATGCATCGGCGATCACGCCCAGCGGCAGGCTGGGAATCAACTCCAGCTCGTGCCCGTCGCGATAGGGCCCCAGGTGGCCGGCGTTCGCAACCACGAGTTTGCCGTCGGGAAAGATACGGGCGCACAGGCAGGTCGCAAAACAAGGCGCGGCATCGAGTTCCGGCACCGCGCCCGGACTTGAAACAGCTCCCAGCAGAACGCGGTTCAGATGATTCAGAATGGTCGCCGGATCGTTGGATGTCTCGTTGCGCAAAGCGCCCACCAGGGTGCTCGAATTCATTGCCGCCTGCAAACCCTTGCCGCTCACGTCGCCCACTACGATGAGCAGCGATTCGTCCTTCAGCGGCAACACCTGAAAGAAGTCTCCACCCACTCCCTCGAAGGGAAGATAAGCGCTCTCCAGCATGAAGTTGTGGTTGGAAGGCAATTGCGTCGGAATGAGCAGCGATTGCACGCTCCGCGCAGCGGCAATTTCAGCCGTCGTGCGCTGTTCCTCCTGGCTCACCCGGATGAATCTGTACAGGATCACAGCCACGATGCTGGCGAGAAAGACCGTGTAAGCAATGGTACCCGTGCTGAACGCGATCGGTCCCAGATGAAAGTGCATCGCCAGGAACCGATCCGGAAGCCAGTGATTGCCGGCGGCGTAGCTGAGCACGGTATCGGCAGAGTCAGCTGTAGCTGCCAGCAAGAACGGCAGGAACATCACACCGGCGTCGGTTTGCCCCCGCCGCCACGCTCGGAACAGCAACACGCAAACGGTCGCGCAGAAGAAAACTTCTGCCGTGGCCGAGATGACTTGATAAATCTGGGCAAGAGGCGCAAAGAAAAGGAAGGGCAACAGGAGCAACGCGATTTGCAGGGCGCGGACAAACCTGCGCCCATACCCGCCGGTGAAAGTCAGTACAAACTCCAGCGTGACTGCCATGAACACGCGGCCTGAAAAGGCACTAAACATGCCGAACACGTGGTACGGCATGCGCGCCAGGCCATACGCGGACTCGGCAGCTGCGATGATCGCCACCGACAGGCAAAGTAACGCCAGCCAGAGATATTCCCGGTGATGACGCTGGGCAAGAAAAAGCGCCAGCCCAAGCAGCGCCACGCACAGAAAGAGAAGCGTGATCGCAATCGGCGTGATGACGTACTCCCCCCATTGCGTGGAGACCGCCGCGGCGAGCCGCTCGCTGATCTCGCTTTGCGCGCCCACATCCACCCTCGTCAAAAGACCGCGATGCACGGTAACCCCGGGCCCCACCCAGGTGCGAATCGCGATCACCACCGGTTGCTTTGTGGAGAGTCCCAGGAACGATGCTGTGAATGCCGGCGACAGATACATCGCCGGAGGATCGGTCATCCCCTCCGTATGGCCGGACTCCAGGCCATTGACGTACACGGCAAGCTGCCCAACCGAGCTGCCCGTCACCAGCAGCATCGGCCGCTCACCGGCGGCAAGGCCGGCAAAGTCCTGCGGCTGCAAATGCACGCGATACCAGCCGTACCCGGTGTAGGGCTCGACCCCCTGATTCTCCAGCGGCTCCGCTAAGTTGACTGTGCTCCACGTGGAGTCATCGAAGCCCGGATCTGCCCAGCGCGGATCGTCCCCGGCCGCGAAGCGCCACGGGCCGCCAATCGTGCCAACTGTCGCAATTGCGGGGGGCGCAGTCGCCGGAGCTGGTGCGCCTGCCTTGGTCTGCGCGGCCAGCGGCGTCACGCACGCCAGGACGAGCAGAAGCCAGCGAAATGCCGAGCGCCAGGGCAGCATGATGTCTGCTCGTTTCATTCGCCTTCCAGTGCAGGCTTCTAAATGGAGAAGAGACTCTCACCCGTCCAGCCGAACTGCCTGAAAGCTCCTACGCAGGGCGCTTCCAGGCAGTTCCGGAATGCTCTACCCGCGCCGCGCCCGCACGGCCTCTTTGGCATCCGCGGCGCCATTTACCGGCACCTCAGGCACCTCGGCCTTGGCCGCACCGCCGATATTGAGCTTCTTGCGCAGTTCGCCATCCATCTTCGCAAACACGTCCCTGTTTTCCTTCAGGAACGTGCGCGTGTTTTCGCGCCCCTGGCCGATGCGCTCACCGCTATAGCTGTACCAGGCGCCCGACTTCTCCACGATATTGTTTGCGACCGCCAGATCGAGCACGTCGCCCTCGCGGCTGATGCCTTCGCCGTAAAGGATGTCAAACTCGGCTTCACGGAAGGGCGCCGCAACCTTGTTCTTCACGATCTTGACCTTGGTGCGGTTGCCGGTTACAGCATCGCCTTCCTTGATCGCCGCGATACGGCGGATATCGATGCGCACCGAGGAGTAGAACTTCAGGGCGCGTCCGCCGGTGGTGGTCTCGGGGTTGCCGAACATCACGCCAATCTTCTCGCGAATCTGGTTGATGAAGATCAGCGCGGTGCGCGACTTCGAAACCGTGCCTGTGAGCTTGCGCAGCGCCTGCGACATCAGACGAGCCTGAAGGCCCACATGCGAATCGCCCATCTCGCCGTCGAGTTCGGCCTTGGGCACCAGGGCCGCCACGGAGTCCACCACCAGCACGTCAATGGCCCCGGAACGCACCAGCGCCTCGGTGATCTCCAGCGCCTGCTCGCCGTTGTCCGGCTGCGACACCAGCAGGTTGTCCACGTCCACGCCAAGCTTCTTGGCATAACCGGGATCGAGCGCGTGCTCCGCGTCCACAAACGCCGCCAGCCCGCCCATTCGCTGGGCCTCGGCAATAATCTGCAGCGTAATCGTGGTTTTGCCTGAAGACTCAGGGCCGTAAACCTCAATCACGCGGCCGCGCGGAATACCGCCCACGCCAAGAGCGGCGTCGAAGCTGATGGAACCGGTGGAGATCACGGAAATGGGAATCAGCGCCTCGCGCGATCCCAGGCGAACAATGGATCCTTTTCCAAACTGCTTTTCAATCTGGCTGAGCGCGAGTTCTACAGCTCGAGCGCGGTCGTCGGCGATGGCCATGGGTACGTCTCCTTCCACGCACTCCGCAGCCGTTTCCCTGTTGCGGGGAAAGCAAACGAGACTTTCCGGGAATGCATTTCGAAGGGATTCTAGCAGGAAGCAATGTTGAAATGACAGCAAAAAGCGAACAAAAAGAGAATCCGAATCCGGCTTGCCAATCGTACTGCGGAACTCTCTGCGGCAAACCGTGTTTACGCTCTATAGAATTCGCTTTGTCTGTCTACACTCAATGCCAATCAGCCTGTCGCCTGCGCCTCCTCAGCCGGCCGCCTCTGGCGCGAAAGGGACCCCTATGCCCAGTTTCCGCTGTCTTCGCCTCCTCCTCCTCACGGCCGCCATCAGCTCGGCAGCCCTCGGTTCCGCCGCCGCACAAACGGCCGTACCGCCCGCGCCTGGGGGTGCACCCGGACACGCCGCCCAGGCCGGCGCTGTGCCCGCCGGACAGCCCCGGCCCGTCACGCTTGACGCCGTCGTGGTCGAGAAGAGAACGAAGGGGCCACACTTCCCCATCGGAAACCTGCAGGAAAAGGACTTCACCGTGCTCGACAACGGAAAGCCGCAACAGCTTGTCGGCTTTCGCGCGGTCGATACCGTCGCGCACCCGGACGCCGTTCATGTCCTGATCGTCGTGGACATGATCAATACACAATTTGATCGCATCGCCTATATGCGCGAACAACTGGGAGAGTTTCTCCGGGAAAACGGCGGTAAACTGGCACACCCCACGTCCCTTGCCATCATGAGCGAGAACGGCGCAAGCCTGCTGGGCACTTACACCTACGACGGAAACGGCCTGAATGCCGCCTTCCAGAAGGTGGGCACAGACATGCGCGACATCGGGCGCTCCGCCGGCTTTTATGGCATGACGGAACGCATCGGAATGTCCCTGAACGCCATCCGGCGGATCGTTGCATATGAGTCCACGCAGCCGGGTCGCAAGCTGGTGATTGTGATCAGTCCCGGGTGGCGAATGTTACCGATGGCCGGCGTGGAAGAGGACATGGGTCAGCGCGACTGGGTGTTCAATATACTCACGCAGATGACGAATGAGATTCGTGAAGGGCATGTGACGCTCTATAGCGTCGATCCCCTGGAGCTTGGGAATCGGGACCCCTTCTTCTACCAGGCGTTTTTGAAGCCCGTGAAAAAGCCCCAGCAGGGCGAATTTCCAACGCTTGCCCTGCAACTGTTCGCCGTGCACTCCGGCGGGCAGGCATTAACCAACGGCCACGACGTGAAAGGCCAGCTCGATGCCGCCATGCGCGACGCGGGTCCCTATTACGAGCTGATGCTTGCGCCGCAGGGTTCGGGAGAGCCGAACGAATACCACGAGATACAGGTCCGGTTGGACCAGCCGGATGAGGTGGCACGGGCTCAAGCCGGCTTCTACACCAACGTTCGGCCGGTGAGCGAAGGCAAAACCCGCAAGAGCACCAAAATCGCCAAGCCGCATTGAACCTCAGGCGGTGTATGCGCCGACGCGGGTTTCGCGCGCTGTCAGGGCGTCGCAGCTCCGGTCCAGCTCTTCATACTCGGCATCGTGATCGCGGCGGAACGCGCGAAAAGCCTCTTCGCTGGTCCAGCGATCGACAGTGAGGTAGCTGCCGGGGATATAGGCGTCGCGCAGCAGCTCGGTGCCGTGGTACTCGGGCGAGGAACGAAAGAGCTGTGCCCAGGCGCCGTCGGCCCCGTACGCGGCCTCAAACGCAGGGACGTTCTCTTCCGACACTTCAAACTGCCACACCACAATGAACATGCGCAAACCTGAGTTCATGGTATCGCAGCGGGCGGACGACACGTGGAGCTGCGGCGACAACTCGCTCCGCGGTGCGGCATACTCAGGTCGACGATGTCCTTGCGCCGCCTGATCGGAGCTGTCGCGCCCCGCATGCCCACCCCGCTGGCGCGGAAGCTGCTGCGCGGCCGGCATCCCTTCGATCTGCAACACGGGACCGACACCGGCGGATTGCTGTACGCGCGGGACCTACCCACCGGGCACGCGCACGACGCCTTCAATGAGGGCTACTACGCGACGGCGCCATCGCTGTTTCTCGGTCTCATCTCGCGGTGGGAGGATACCCTGGCCCGTGTGGCGCTGCGTGTCTCCGACTACCACTTCATGGATCTGGGCTGCGGCAAAGGGCGCGTGCTGCTGCTGGCGTCGGAACTGCCATTTCGCGGCGTCACGGGCGTGGAGCTACATGCGGGGCTCTGCGCGTCGGCGACCCGCAACGTGGAGCACTGGATGCGACGGCCACGGGCCTGTCCCCTGGTTTCAGTCGTCCACGGCGATGTGCTCGACCTGGCGCTGCCGGATGAGCCGGTCGTCCTGTTTCTGTTCAACTCCTTCGGGGCCGAAGTGATGCGTCCGCTGGTCGAGCGCCTGGTCGCAGCGGCCCAGCGCCGAACCGCGCCCATCGATCTGCTGTATTTGCATCCCGACTGGGCGGAGATGGTGGCGAGTACACCGGGGGTGGAGACTCTCTTCACAGGCGACATTCCCTTCAGCCGGGAAGAGGCGCTCGCGGACGCGTTCAGCGTGGCTTCCGATGCGGCGGCCGTGTACCGGGTGGGCGGAAGCAGGAAGCAGGGAGTATAGCGGCTTCAGGACGACGGATCTGCCGTTTCCAGCGCTTGCACTGCTCTCCAGCGTTCTCCGCAGCCCGAGATTCTGGCAATCTTTTGTCAAATCTTCTCCCTGTGGAAAACGGGGCTGCGTCGTCATAACCCCAACAAACTAAACGGGAAAAAATTTCTAAAAAACTTGCGTATTAATTATTTCAACCTGTCATGCTGGTATCAGCAGCAACAAATTCACGCCGTCAGCTATTCGTATCGGTCTTCATCTCCGAAACGGGAGCGCCTGTTCACAACAAATCACTCAAAATATTCGGCTTAGATGCGGCTCGGGGCCAAAAAACACGCCCATCCGCTCCTTTTTCGCACTTTGTTCGCCTAGACTGTTCATCCCGTTGCGCTCCTCTCCGGTGCATCCACGCCCGGACCGGACCAACCGGGCGCCTGGATCGTCATGGCGTGCAGCGATCGGCCCAGTTGGCGTACAGCAGGTAGCGCATGGTCTTGAGGAGTTCAAGGGTTTGGGTGGCGAAGTTGCCGGCGGCAGAAAGCTGCTCCATGGGCGGGGCGGCATGCGTCTTCCAGTGGATGGCCGTCTTGCTGAAGATGAGTCCAACGCGCGGCAGGTGGCTGGGGCTGCTGACCACCTCCGCGGACGACCATCCATGCTGCTCCATGGTGCGGGCGCTGAAGCACGCGTTCTGGATGGTGTCTGAGGCATGGGGCTCGAGGACGATGGCCGAGGAAGGCACGCCCTGGGCCTGGGCGGCACGTGCCATTGCAACCGCTTCCACAAACTGGCCGTGATCGACGCCGCCGGTGAAGATCAGGCGCGGCGCGACGCCGCGTTCATACTCGCGAACACCCTCGGTGGTGCGGGCCAGAGTGGCCGGCTTGAGGTTGCCATCGGAGTCCACGCCGCCGCCGAGCACGAGGATGGCGTCGAATCGGGTCTGCGACGTATTCCCTTCCGGCGCGGTGACGCGGGCGATGGCTGTCCAGGCTGTGGCGGCGCCTCCCATCAGCATCGCCAGCAGGATGAGGCGCGCACGCCAGGACCAGCGGGCCCGGCGGGATTTGCCGCGGCGCTGCGGACGTTTTGCTCGGCGAACGGCTGCGGACTGGACGGGCAACGGCTCAAGCTCCAGCTTCCACTCTAGCCGCGATCGGGGAGTAAGATTCCGGCGCCTGGGGTGGCAAAGGAGGTTCGCAGGACGATCAGGCGAAAGCGGAGGTGCCCAGCTAGAGGACCGGCTGGCGCGGCGCCAACGCCGACTTCAATTCAGTAAGGACACCGTCCATCGCGCGGGGGAGCGGGCCATCGACGGTGACACCGGCGGCGTTCTCGTGCCCGCCGCCGCCCAGCTTCGCCGCAATGGCGGCCACGTCGATTCTGCCCTTGCCGCGCAGGCTCAAGCGCACGCTGCCATCGGCGAGTTCGCGGAAGAACGCCGCGGCCTCCACGCCTTCGATGGCGAGGGCGTAGTTCACAATGCCCTCGCAGTCTTCCTCCGCCGCACACGTTCTGATGATGTCAGAGTGCGTGACCCACAACCAGGCGAGGCGCCCTTCGCGCTTGAGGTTGCTGAGGGCCGCGCCGGCAAGCAGAAGCTTGGACGCCGGGGTGGAGAAGTAGACCTGCTGCGCGATGCGCACGGGGTCGGCGCCGGCGCGCGTCAGCTCCTCGGCCAAGCCGAACGTGGAGGCCTGCATGCCGCCGTAGCAGAAACCGCCGGTGTCCGTAAGGATGGTGACGTAGATGCAAGTTGCAATTTCGGGGGTGACCGGGACGCCCGATTCCTTCACCACGCGGTAGACGAGTTCGCCGACGCTGGCGGCGCTGCGATCGATCCAATTCAGGTGGCCGAAGTTTTTGCCGGTGGCATGGTGATCGATGTTCACGAGGTAATAGCTGTCGAGGCCCAGCAGGCGAGTGCGTTCCAGACCGTCGCACTCCAGCAGGATGGCGGCATCGTACCGCCCCCGGGCGCGCATCGTTGTCACCACGTCGCCCGCGCCGGGAAGGGTGCGATAGACGGCGGGAATCTTGTCCGCGGTGATGAGGTCGGCCTGTTTGCCCATCAGGCGCAGCAGCATGCCCATGGCCAGCATCGAGCCGACAGCATCGCCATCCGGCCGTGAATGCGAACAGACCAGGAACCGTTGTCCGCGACGGAGCACGTCGAGGATCGCGGCAATCGGGCGCTCCGGCGCCCACCCCACCGTATCCGGGACGGACGAGTCGCCGCAGCTCCCATGGCCGTTGGGCGGCGTGGCCGGGCGCTCCGGCATGCTACTCCACCCTGGCTTTCTGGCGTTTCCGGCTGCGTTCCATGAGCTCATCGATGCGCGCCTGGAAGCGGCCGGAACGGTCGGCGAGAAACGACAGGTCGGGAACGTGGCGCACGCCCATGCGATCCTTCAGCTCGTGGCGGATGTATCCCTTGGCCGCCTCGAGACCGGCCATGGTGTCGGCTTCGGCTTTGTCGATGTCTGGAACGGCGCCGTTGACCGCGATATAAACGCGCGCGGATTTGCCGCCGGGATTGAGGACCACTTCGCTGACGTGGCAAAATCCGATCCGGGGATCGGAGAGTTCGCCTTCGATCATGGCGCCGATCTCTTCTCGCAGGGCTTCGGCCACCCTGTCCTGATGATGCTTGCGCCCCCGATGTTCCGGCATGAGCCGCGACCCCCTGCGGTAAACCCCTCAGGATAGCAGACGGTGCCCGGCTTCCTGCGTTGCTACCGGATGTCGAAGCTGTACACCACGCTGTAGGAAAAGATCGGGTATATCTTCCACGAGCTCAGATCGTTTCGCCACTTGGTCAGTGTCTTCTGCAGCGAGTCGTTGAACTGGATGGCCACGGGGTTCGTGGGGTCGCCAATATTGCTGCACTGCGTCTGCTTCGCGTCGAGGCATGCCCAGCCGCTCAGGTTCACGTCGACCGTGGGGGCTCCCATGAAGATGGCGCCGAACTCGGACGGGAAAGACCAGTGCCGCCCGGAATGGGGAACGAACCTTCCGAATCCGCCGCTCAGGGTGAATTCCGGCTTGTTGCGATTCATCCCCAGCGCTCCGGAGCCGGCCAGCGGCGTCGCCCCAGTGACGGGATTCGCTGTGGCCGAATAATAGGTTTTGCCATCCAGAGTGAAGCTGGTCCCGGGCACGATATCCGAAACCGCCGAAAGCTGGTTGCCGTTGTAGAACATGAGCCCAGCGCTCAGGCGCCAGATGCTGTTGTGTGGATAGAAGTCCAGCGCTGTACCGAGCGAAGCGAGATGCAGCTGGGCGTTGACACGGAATCCTTCCAGCTCGAATTTTCCGGTGTTGTAGTTGAAGAAGTTGCCCATCAGCCGGACATCGAAGTCGTCATTCAAGGGCGTGGCCGACTTGATACCGATTCCGAGGGGAGAGACATCCGCGCCGATGCCGATCCGCGAGAACAAGTGCTGATGACGCTGGCCTTCCCACGGAGCCTGCCCGCTGGCTCCATCCGCTGCCAGGAATGCCCAGTTCAGATGGCGCCAATTCTCCGCCGTCGACGATTCGCCAATACCGGGGTCCGATTGAAAGTTGAGTGGACGGGGTCTCCAGTTCGTGCCCGCAGAGAGAGACACATCGGAGGGCGCCCGCAGGGGCGCTTCCAACTGTTGAGCAATTCCGGGACAGGCGATCGTTGCGATTGTGAGTGCGCCAGATGCGAGATAAGCGAATCCGCTCAGTTTCTTCATTGCGTCCACCTCCGATCATGGTGGTTCGGGCGGCAGCCACTTCCAGTTGGACTGGGGATGGTGCGAGTTGGGGTGGCGGCGGCTCTCCGGGTGGCCCACACATCCCCTGCTATGCTTGTCTCGTGATCCCCCGTTCCTACATTACCCATTTTGCGCTCGTGGCGCTCATGGTCTGCCTGGCGGGCTGCCGCAAAGAGGAGCAGGTGGTGCGCAGTGCGGCGCAGAACGCGCAGCAGGCCGAACAGCGCGCCCAGGCGGCAGCCTCAGAGCGCGACCGCCAGCGCGCGGAGCTGGCGAAGATACCGCTGCCAACGAAGAGCCTTTATCAGAACGTCCACGACCCGAGCGCATGGCAGAATCCATTCATCGCGGTGAACGCCGATTACCTTGATCTGCGCATCCACCTGGCCGATGCGATTCCCAGCAACTTCGGCAAGGGCACCATGCTCCGTCCGGAGGCTGCGCGGCGCGACGAGATCCAGATTCGGCCCCAGGACCTGGCTAAGGCCATCACGGCCATTCCCGCCGGCGCGTGGCAGTATGGCCGGGTGGTGGCCGTTGCGGAGTCGCCCTTCACGGACCGTAAAAAACGCGCCCAGGTGCGGCGCAATGTCGAGACGACGATCCAGCAACTGAACGACCTGGGTGTGGTGGTGGAGGAATGGCCGTCGCGCTGAAGCAAGTTCACGTTCAATGTGCTACGTGCTTGCAGAAGCTAATTCCTCGCGCCGATTGAGTATAGAGGCTTAGTCTGGCACTATCCCCGCGGGCGTCGCGATGAAAAACGAGGACAATGCTGCCTGGCGCAACGAATTCGCCGGCAGCAACGGGTACCAGCGCAGTAGGTGGATTGCTTTTGATTCTCACCGTCAACTTACCCTTCTCAAGTCCGACGTGCAGGTCGCTCCCAAGTTCCGCGCTTCGATAATCGCCAACAAAACCGCGCAACACGGCGCTGCTGAGCGGAATCTCACGCAGTCTCTTCCCGCTGAAATACGTCACGCCATTCATGTCCAGCGTGGTCTTCATCGCTGAGGGGGATCCCGTGAAGGTGATCACGTCGCCAAACAGGTCGTAGTATTGGTCGGCGTCTTTCCGCCGTAACCGCGAGCCCCATGCCTGCAACTTCCGGTCGTTGAGGGTAAAGGAGTAAATCGTATGCGTCCGCGGGTCGAGATAATCGCCGGCGAAACCGGCCGGATCGGGGAGTTTATCTGCCGCAGCCGGAGGAATCGAATCCATGTGCAGATCGTTCTTGAGAAACAGATCGGCGACCGCACGCGCGTGCAGCTCCGGCTGAGCATTGGAGACATTGCATAGTGTAATCACCGTGAATTTCTGCTCGGGAAAGCGCAGCAGATCGGCGCGGTAACCGAACAGGGCGCCGTTGTGCTCCACAATCGGCAATGCGCGATAGTCGCCAAGCACCAGGCCCATTCCGTAGGTCGTCCGTTTGCCGCTGTTCAGGACTCCGGGCGACTCCAATTGCTTGAGGAGTGTGCCTTTCCCCAATCGATTTGCATAGAAGTTATCGTCCCAGCGCAGCAGATCGTCGAGTGTGGTCATCACTCCGCCGCCGCCAACGACCGCATAGGTAGTGGACCAATCGACACGGAACCCGCCTTTGTCTCGGGGATCGTAAGCCGGCACGCGGCCCGGAACCACGACCGACGGATCGTCATAGAAGAGCGTGTGGGTCATGACCAGCGGCTGAAAGATGTTTTCTCTTGCGAACTCCGCAAGCGTTTTCCCGGTCGCCCGCTGCAGTACGATGCCGAGCAGAAAGTAGTTTGTGTTGCTGTATACCCATTCGGCGCCGGGAACATTGTTCAGTCCCTTTTGCTTCTCGATCAGCTTCAGGATCTCGGCGGGCGAATTGAAATCGGATGCGGCGTGCCCTGAAAGATAGAGCAACTCAAAGAAGTCGCGAAACCCACTCGTCTGATTGAGCATCTGGCGCAGTGTGATTGTGTGGCCGTACCTGGGCAGCGCGGGAATGTACTTGCGCACGTCGTCATCGAGCGAAAGATATCCCTGCTCCGCGGCGAGAACAATGCTGGCCGCGGTGAACTGCTTTGACACCGAGCCGACGTAGAAGACGGAGTCCGGGGAGAGCGGAACATTCAGTTCCAGGCTTGCTTGGCCGTAGGCCTTGCGATAGACAAACCGGCCGTCCTGTATCACTCCCAGCGAGCACCCAGGGGATCCCGGCCGGCTGAACCCGGCAAAGATCTGATCCACCTTCGAGATTTCTTTGCCCTGTGCAAGACCGCATTGTGTCGCGAAGGCGGATAGAAGAATCGCAAGTGCCGCGAGACGCATAGGGGGGTGAGTATATCAATCTCCCCATCGATGCAGCCCCAGCCCGTTACACTGTGACCCATATGGCCGTTCAGGATTTTTACCCCGAGAGTTTTTCGCACTGCTACGGCTGCGGCCGTTTGAATGAGCGCGGCCACCATGTCCGCACCGAATGGGATGGCGACGAAACCGTGACCGTGTTTACGCCGGAGGAGTGGCATATTGCGGTACCGGGTTTCGTGTACGGTGGCGTGATCGCGTCGATCGTGGATTGCCACTCCACCGGCTCCGCCGCTCTTGCCTGCTACCGCGCCGCGGGCCGCGAACCGGGAAGCGAGCCGCCGTACCGTTTCGTAACCGGCTCATTAAAAGTGGACTACCTGAAGCCCACGCCACTGGGCACTCCGCTTACGGTGCGCGGCCGCATAAAAGAGATCAAGGGCCGTAAAGTTGTGGTGGCGTCCACGGTGTACGCCAACGGGGTGGCCACCGCCAAAGGCGAAGTGGTCGCCGTGGAGATGCCCGACAACTTCGGCGCGCGCTAGATCTCAATGGAACTTTGCGTGGCGAATGGGCGCAGGGGTGTCTCCCCCGCGCCCATCGTTTTGCCGCCTGCATCCTAGACAGCAGGAGGGCTTTCGCTTTTGATCACCTTTATGCAGCACAACTGGCAGGCCGTTCTCTGGTCTGTGGGGATTGCCCTGGGGGCAATCATCGTTGCGCTCGTTGTGCGTGCGGTCGTATTGTGGGCATTCCGCCGCCTTGCCAAACGGCACACGTCCATACTCGGGCACTCGCTGATAAGCCACGGCGAAGGTCCGACGCGCTTCATCTTCCCGCTGATTGCCGTGTTGGCCGTCGCGCCGGGCCTGCCGCTTCCCAAAGCCGGCATGAGCGCGATCGAACATATCACCGGCCTCGGTCTGATTGCCGCCGTCGGCTGGCTCGCAATTCTTTTTGTTGAAGTTCTGTCCGACGTGCTCGCCGGCCGTTATCGCGTCGATGTTGCCGACAACCTGCTCGCGCGGCGCATGCAGACGCAGTTCCAGATGCTGCATCGCATCGCCGTCATTCTGGTTATCATCATCACGGTCTCGCTCATGCTCATGACGTTCCCTGCCATCAAGCACATCGGCATGAGCATTCTTGCCTCCGCCGGCCTCGCCAGCCTCGTTGTCGGCATGGCCATGAAGGGCACCCTCGCCAACCTCATCGCCGGCGTGCAGATCGCCTTCTCGCAGCCCTTCCGCATTGAAGACGCCGTCGTCGTCGAAGGCGAGTGGGGATGGATCGAAGAGATCGGCACCATGTACGTCGTCGTGCGCATCTGGGACCTGCGCCGGCTCGTGCTGCCGCTCTCCTACTTTTTAGATCACCCGTTCCAGAACTGGACCCGCACCAGCGCCGACCTGCTCGGAAGCGTCATGCTCTACACCGACTACAGCGTCCCCGTCGATGCCGTGCGCGACGAGCTCAAGCGCATCTGCGCCTCCACGCCTCTTTGGAGAGGCCAGGTCTGCGTCGTCCAGGTCAGCGACGCCTCCGACAAAACCATCCAGCTTCGCGCTCTCGTCGACGCGCGCAACTCCAGCGACGCATGGGACCTCCGCTGCCTGGTGCGGGAAAAGCTGATCGAGTTTCTGCAAAAGAACTACCCGGAGAGCCTGCCACGCTATCGCGCCGAGGTCGGCGGGCAGCCGGCGCAGACCGCCCGCGAACTTCTGCCGGGCAGTTGAATTGGCGCGTTCGCCACGGGAACGCGGGCGCTGAGATTCCTGGTGCCAGCACCGCAACTCCGCTGGTACACTCGCGTCATTATCACCAGATCGCTTCGGCTCTAGTGAAGGGACCACGCCAATGAAAAAATCAGCCGCTCTTTGCCTGAGTCTTGTTGCGGCAGCACTGTGTACTCCCGGGCTCCACGCGCAGCAACATCGCACACTTTGGATCGCCAAATTCGAGTGCGACATCAAGGCAGCCTCGGCGGTCGCCGCCGTCCAGTCCTCTGACGCCAGCGCGCTTCAATACAGCAGCCTCTTTGACAAGGTGACCACCTTCAGCACCGACACCCAGCAGCCCGCCGGAACCTGGTCTCTGATTGCAAAGGAAACCGACTTCAGCGGCGGCAGCGCGGCGGCCCGCGCTCTCATCGGCTACGGCGCCGGGCGCGCCCACATCCAGATGGAGTACCAACTCCACGATCCATCCGGCAAAGTCGTTTGGACCCAGAAGATCAAGACCAAGCCGCCATTCTGGGGCGCAATGGGAGCGGTCGGCGCGGTGCAGAATCAGGGCGAAGCCGAAAGCGAACAGGCCCAGAAGCTCACCGAAGCCCTCGCCAAATTCTTCGGCGTTGCGCCGTCGAAATAGGCCCCGCATCACGGCGCACTATTGAAGCATCCTCAGACGCTTCAACGCACCATCCTGCTCTCACCTCTTCACCCGTTTGGGAAGGCTACGCGTCTCTACGCCAGCATTTCGAACGCTCGCTGCACCTTCGCATGCAGGTCAATCGGCGCCTCGCCCGGCAGCGTGGCAATCTCCAGCACCGCCGCCGGCGGATGCGGCAGCCCGTGCAGCAGCTTCGCCGTCGTCGGCCAATCGATCGACCCCTCGCCCGGCCAAAGGTGCTCGTCCTTCATGCCGTGGTTGTCATGCACATGCAGCGACTCGATCCGCCCGCTCAGCACTCCGATCGCTTCCGGAATTCCCACCGTCATATGGGCGTGCCCCAGGTCCAGGCACACTCCCACATTGTCCAGGTGCCCCAGGTCCAGAATCGTCATCAGATGCTCCGGCGTGGTCGCCGCATTGGTCAGGTTCTCCACCAGCAGCTTCACGCCCAGCGCCCGCGCAAACGCACCCAGATGCTCCAAAGCCGTCAACGCATGGTCGATCGTCCGCTGCGACCAGCCGTCTTCGCGCTCGCCCAGATGCACAATCAGGTGCTGGAACGGGATCTGCTCCGCCGCCTCAAGCGCCCGTTTGATCTCATCCATCGCATCGATCCGCCGCGCCTTCTCCGGGTGAATCACATTCACCGCCGGCGCGCCCGCACGCCCCATCTCGTAGTCGGGAAACATCGGCGCATGCATCGAGAACGGCTTTACCGCATTCGACCGGAACCAGTCGCACAGCTCGCGCACATGCTCGCGGCTCGTATAGTCAAAGTGCTGCCGCGCGGCAAAAATCTCGATCGCCTCTGCCCCGGCGCGGCTCGCCTGCTCCAGCAATCCCGGATGAAGCCGCTGATTCAGAAAAATATGTGTTGAAAGCGCCCGCAGCATCTGTGGAAGAACCCCCAGGCCGCCGTTGAGAATCTGCGGCGGTCCCCCACGCTCATTGTCGCATTCCGCGGATCGCCCTGCCCGGCCCGCCGCCGCCCTCTACGCGTTGATCGCCATCCCCTCCACCGCCGCATACGCATCCAGCATCGCCTCGCTGATCGTCGGATGCGCGTGGATCGTGAACATCAGCTCGTCCACCGTGCCTTCCAGCTCCATCACCGCAACGGCCTCGGCGATCAGCTCCGTGGCCTGCGGGCCGATGATGTGTACGCCGAGTATCTCGCCGTACTTGGCGTCGGCGACGATCTTCACAAAACCGTCGTGGCTGCCGACGATGGTGGCTTTGGAGTTGCCGGCGAAGGGGAACTTGCCGACTTTGACTTCGTAGCCCCTCTCTTTGGCCTGCGCTTCCGTCAACCCCGCGGAGCCGATCTGCGGCTCGGTATAGGTGCAGCCGGGAATGCGGTCGCGGCGCACGGGGCGGAAGGCGCGGCCCGCGATCTTGCTGACGGCGACGATGCCGCTCATGGCGCCCACGTGGGCGAGCTGCGGCAGGCCGGCGACGATGTCGCCGATGGCGTAGACGCCGGGCTCGGCGGTCTGCTGGGCTTCGTTCACCTTGACGAAGCCTCGGTCGAGCTCGATTTTGGTCTTCTCGATCCCGACGTTTGCGGTGCGCGGCCCCCGGCCGACGGCGACGAGAACCTTCTCCGCTTCCTTCTCGCGCGTCTGCCCGTTCGCGGTCGTCCACGTCACCTTCACGCCCGCCTCGGTCTTCTCAATCTTCTCCACCTTGCACGCCGTGTTCACGTCGATGCCGCGCTTCTTGAACAGCCGCGTCAGCTCCTTCGAAACATCCTCGTCCTCCACCGGAACCACGCGCGGCAAAAACTCCACAATCGTCACCTCCGCCCCAAAGCTGCGGAAGATCGATCCGAACTCCACCCCCACCGCGCCCGCGCCAATCACAATCAGCGACTTCGGCGGCTCAGCAACCGACAGCATCTCGATGTTCGTCAAGATGCGGTCGTCCGGCTGCATCCCGAACAACATCCGCGCCTCTGAACCCGTCGCCAGCACCACGTTCTTCGCCTTCAGTTGCGAGGTCTCATTGTTCGCGCCCGTCACATCCACGGTGTGTACGCCGTCCTTCGCGCCTCCGGTCAGCCTTCCCCACCCCGGAACCACCGTCACCTTGTTCTTCTTCATCAGGAACTCGAGGCCCTTGGTGTGCTTGGTGACAATCGAGCTCTTCCGCTTCTGCACCGCGGCCCAGTCCAGTTGCGGCGTGCCAATGCCCGCAATCCCATACTCCGCGGCATGCTTCAGGTGGTCCCACAGCTCCGCGTTGAACAGCAGCGCCTTGGTCGGAATGCAGCCCACATGAAGGCATGTCCCGCCGAGCACGGCGGTCGCCTCAATCAGCGCGACCTTGAGTCCGAGCTGCCCGCCACGAATCGCCGCGGTGTATCCCGCCGGCCCGCTGCCAATGATTGCCACGTCGTACAGTGTGTCTGCCAAAGCTTGCTCCGTTCCGGGCGCGCCCAACCGATGCACGCCGCTCCACCACGGTCCAGTCTAAATTGCGCATGCAGATCGAGGCGTCCCAGCCCTTCATCTGGATAGACTCTCGCAGACGCGGGACCACCTCCTGGAATTGCTTTTTCATTCATATGGGAGCGCTTGCCAGAAGTCCCGGTAAATATGAACCTGCGTCTCTGTCCCTATTAATGCCACGACATTGTTGTGACAATTGAATTGACCATCATCATTCGTGACAAAGTAGCGACAATACGGCAAGTAGAGGCTTGTGAAGGTGTCTATTCTTCCGGCTGCGGTTTCTCTCTGTTTGGAAGTAAGCAAGGGATCATGGACGCGCGAATATGCAGAGCACGCGATCCCATAAATATGCGCTCGGAATGGTGGAGATGATTCTGCAAACCGCATCGCATCTCGGAGGCAGAATTCGTTTGCCGCGTTCTTCAGTTTCTCAATGACTTTGGAGTCGCTTTGGGCTTTACTCTCCTCCTCCTCTCGGCAGATTTCGATCGCTCGTTTGACATGCGCAACTGCCTCACGCCAATACGGCCCGTCCTCCGCAAATCCAAAGCTTATGAAAGAACCAAGTGACGGAAAGCGGTCCTTCCATCTCCCATCTTCCTGCAATCGTCCTCGAATGTCGCGGAACCTGCGTTTGAATTGATATTCCAATTCGCGATTTTGCTTGCGTTGTTCTTCAATCAGCGAGTCGCCAAGACCGTGCCTCTCGTCGATGATTGCCTTCTTGAGACTGTTTCCACGACAGTTCACGACGGTCCAGTCGTACTCCCGTTCACATACGAAGGCTTTCACATGATTAATAAACAAATGGTGGAACGGCAAAATGCAATCGCCTGCGTTCTGCAGCTTCAAGGTCAGGTCAAAGAGTTGTGCCCTTCTGTATGCATCAGGAGTAGCCAAAATCTCATCTAAGACGGCGAAGGTGAGCCGCGGAAAATAGATATTCAACAACTGATCGGTTTTCTTGTCGCGATCCAAATCGTCATAGATTGCGTTAACCGCGCTTGTATCGAAGATCACAACCGGTCGACGTGTGGAAAGAGGCATTCTGCGTATCCTCTCGTTTGTAATCTCTACGGGATATTGGCTTCCTGCTACTGAACGGCACTTTGTGAATTAGGCCTTTAAACCGATTGTCTCCCGGTTCCGAAAGCGGGGTCTACCTCCCCGCCACAAGTTCCCCCGTAATCCGCACCGTCTCCGACTCATCCCCAAACCCCTCAACCCACCGCACCTCCGGCTCCCGCCGAAACCACGTCAACTGCCGCTTCGCATACTTCCGATGCCCCTGCTGCGCGGCCGCCACCGCCTGCGGCAAATCAAGCTCACCATCCATCACGGCCAGCGCCTGCCTGTACCCCAGCGAGTCCAGCGCCTTCACCCGCCCATACCGCGCCACCAATCCCCGCGTCTCCTCCACCAGCCCTGCCGCAAACATCGCCGCGCACCGCTCGTTCAGCCGCGCATACAGCGCCTGCCGCGGGGGATTCAGCCCAATCCGCAGCAGCCGGAACCCCGTCAGCGGATCCCGCGCCAGCACCTCCGACATCGGCCTCCGCCCCGCCAGGCACACCTCGATCGCGCGAATCACCTTCGGCAAATCGTTCGCATGGATCCGCTCCGCCGACGCCCGATCCAGCCGCGCCAGCACCCGATGCAGCCATCCGCTCCCGCGCCGCTCCCCGCTCCGCCGCAGCCGTGCACGTAGCTCCTCATGCCTCTGCGGCCCCGCAAACAAGCCCTCCGTCAGCGCCCGCAGATACAGCCCCGTACCCCCCGTCACAATCGGCAGCCGCCCGCGCCCCGCAATCTCGCGCAGCGCCGCCCGCGCCCGCCGGCTGTACTCGCCCGCCGTAAACGCCTCATCCGGGTCAGCCACATCGATCAGGTGATGCGGTGCCGCTGCCTGCTCTTCGCGCGATGGCTTCGCACTCCCCACATCCATCCCGCGATACACCGCCACCGAGTCGCAGCTCACAATCTCGCCGCCGAACCGCCGCGCCAGCTCCAGCGAAAGCGCCGTCTTCCCGCTCCCCGTCGGCCCCAGCAGGATCACCACCAGCGGATCACCGTTCGCCCGCATACTCTGCAACGTGCTCAATCCTGATCCCTGCCCCCTGCCACCCGTCCCCAGCCACCTGCCACCTGCCACCTGTAACCTAAAACCGCCACCAGCCCGCCGGAAACGCCCATCCCCGGGGCGCGCGCAGCAGCCAGATCACCACAATCGCTCCCGCCACAATCAGCAACCCCACCACCTGGTTCCGCCGAAACGCCCGCGCCTGCGCCTCCCGGCCCGCCGCCCCGGCGGCCTCCTCTCCATGCGGCTTGATCCGCTGCTCCACCATAGTTCGCTGCAAGCAATGTTATAGTCCCCGGTCCCTATGTCCCTTTGTCCCTCTGCCCCTCTGTCCCCAGTCCCTATGTCCCTTTGTCCCTATGTCCCTAGTCCCTGCCGTTTGACTTCCCCCAACCCGATTGCCGACCATAAGCTTTCGGAGCATCGGAGCACCGCCGTTCCCCGCGGCAGCATCCCAGCCCGCGTGAGGCACTCATGAAAGTCCTGATCCTCGGTTCCGGCGGCCGCGAACACGCCATCGCATGGGCCATCCAGCGCAGCCCCCGCGTCTCAGAAGTCGTCTGCGCCCCCGGCAACGGCGGCATGGCCCAGCTCGCCCGCTGCATCCCCGCCAATCTCGGCGATCTCGAGTCGATGATATCGGTGGTCGATGCGGAGCGGCCGGAACTCACGATCGTTGGCCCGGAGTTGCCGCTTTCACTGGGTATTGTGGATGCGCTGCAGGAACGCGGGTTCCGCGTCTTCGGGCCCTCGCGCGAGGCGGCCATGCTGGAGACGAGCAAGGGCTTCGCCAAGCGCTTCCTGCAGCGGCACAACATTCCAACGGCCAATTACGCTGTGTGCAACAGCGCCGCCGAGGTGGAGAAGGCGCTGGAGATCTTCCATGCGCCGATTGTGGTGAAGGCCGACGGGCTTGCCGCGGGCAAGGGTGTCATCATCGGCGAGTCGCGCGCCACGGCGCTGGAAGCTGCACAGAGCCTGTTTTCAGGCTCGCTGCTCGGCTCGCAAGAGCAACAGGTGGTGATCGAAGAGTTCCTGAAGGGGGACGAGGTCAGCTTTCTGTGCCTGAGCGATGGCAAGCATGTGACGCCCCTGCTACCCGCGCAGGATCACAAGCGGATCGGCGAAGGTGACACCGGGCCGAATACAGGCGGGATGGGTGTTTACTCCACCGACACGCTGCTTGAGCCCGGCATGCGCGAGTGGATTCTGCACCACATAGCCCAGCCAACAATCGACGGGATGGCGTCGGAGGACACGCCGTTTGTCGGCGTTCTCTATGTGGGCCTGATGATGACGGCGCGCGGCCCGCAGGTGCTGGAATTCAACGCACGCTTCGGCGATCCGGAGACGCAGGCGATCCTGATGCGTCTGGAGAGCGATCTCGTTGACGCCATGGAAGCCTGCATCGACGGCCGCTTGGCGGAGAGTGAAATGCGATGGATGCCTGGCGCCTCAGCTTGCGTGATTGCCAGTTCGTCCGGCTATCCGGGCAAGTACAAGACCGGCTTGACCATCGACGGTCTCAGCGAAGCGGCACGCATTCCCGGTGTGCAGGTCTTCCACTCCGGCACGGCGCTCCGCGAAGGCACAGTGGTGACCAGCGGCGGGCGCGTGCTGGGCGTGACCGCGGCGGCTGATTCACTGCAGCAGGCGCTGAGCCGAGCCTATGAGGCGATGTCGCTCATCCGTTTCGACGGCATGTACTTCCGCCACGATATTGGCCATCGTGCCCTCGCACAGGCGTAATAAGGCGCCCCTCCGCTCGAGAGGGCGAAGCCCGATTCCCCGGCTCGCGGGCGCACCCCGATCGGCCGCACCCGCGAACCCGAGGTTCTGACTTTATTGCGCAGCCGGAGCCGGAGCGGCAGCCGGTGCGGCCTGAGCCTTTTGAAAGCAGGATCTGCAAAGCACAGGCCGGCCTTGTGTCGGGCGGAAAGGAACAGTCGTCTCCGCTCCACATGCCGAGCATTTGGTGCGCGTCTCGGTGCGCACGCGCGGACCGCCGTTGGCGCGTTTCGCTTTGCACTGCTTGCAGCGCTTGGGGTCGTTCTTAAATTGTTTATCGTGGAAAAATAGTTGTTCGCCCGCGGTGAACACGAACTCTTCCCCGCAATCGATGCACTTCAGGATTCGATCTGTAAATTCCATGGCCGGCTTCCCCGTAGATCAGGGAAGCGCCTCGGAAGACCTTGTGAATCTGCCGGTCCCGTTTCCCTGTATCCCGCACGTCTTTCCTTGAACAAGGGCCCGGGCCGCTTAAATAACTGCGGCTAATTGGACTCCCCCAGGGTGATCTGAAGGAGGGACAACAAACGCCGGCACCCGCCGGCGTAATGGTTCTGCTGCCCCTTCCGTCGGCCCATTGTTCTAGAACCTGGGCACGACCGCATGGCTACGGGTTGGGGAAGCTACTTAAAGTTGCACCCGAAGCGGCGAACCGCTCCGGGCTTCCGATACAACGCTTAGTCCTGCTCTTTACGAGCCTTCTTGCGATTCCGCTTGCGCGCCAATGCTGCCTTCACACGACGCTTTTCACCCGGCTTCAGGTAGTAGGAGTGACGCTTCACTTCCTTGATGATGTCTTCCTGCTGAACCTTGCGCTTAAACCGGCGCAGTGCATTTTCGAGCGGCTCGCCTTCCTGTACGCGAACTTCTGCCACTGAATTCCCACCTCCAAACCTGCCTGAGGGCCGTCCTTATGATACTGGATTTTCATCAACTACGCTCCAATCGTGAGGCGAAAATGTCGGTGCCGGACCCAACTCCAGGGACAATTGTGATGCCGCTCACCTGTGCAATTTCCATCGTGCATTTTCTGTTGTTTGCGGAGTACTCCGCCGGGCCATCCGCAACGAACACGCAGGCCGTTTCGCCTTCCACTAAACTGGATGCGGAGGTTCCCTCGTGATTCGTAGTTACCAGGGCCGCATGCCCCGGATTCCCGCGTCCTGCTACGTCGATCAATCCGCCCAAGTGCTTGGAGATGTCGAGCTCGGCGAAAACTCGTCGGTGTGGATGAACGCCGTGCTCCGCGGCGACGTCAATTCCATCCGGGTCGGGGCCAACTCCAACGTGCAGGACTGCTCGGTGTTGCATGGCCAGCGCAACCTCTATTCCGTCACGGTCGGCGATTGGGTGACGATCGGCCACAACGCGACGGTGCATGGCTGCACGGTGGAGGACGCCGTGCTCATCGGCATGGGCGTGACCATTCTCAACGATTGCCGAATTGGCGAGGGCAGCATTATTGCAGCGGGCGCCGTTCTGCCCGAGCACACCGTGGTGCCACCGCGCACGCTATGGGCTGGACTGCCGGCAAAGATGCGCCGCGAGCTGGGCGACGGAGACCGCAAGCTGATCCTGGAATACGCCAAGAACTATCTGGACTACACCGCCATCTACCTGGCGGAAGCCGATAAGGAGAGGGGTGCAACCTAGCTGCCCTGCCGGACTTTCGTCCGGCCGCGTGAAATGCATCAGCGAAAATGGAGCTATGAACCTGTATTGCAGGCTAAGTCTGACAAGTGGACGCCGTGTTTTCGCCGCAGTATTGGCGTTCAATCTCTCCGTTGGGTGCGCAGCGGCGCAGACCGCGACGAGTTCACTTCCCAATGCTCCGGAGCCGGCCGAGACCGCCACGGTACTTCACACGCCGAGGAATCTGCTCAAGGATCAGGAGGCGATCTGGACGAGCCCCGCGCGACTGCGAGGTTCGAATATGCTGGGCCCAGCGGCCCTGGTCCTGGCCACCACGCTGGCTATCACTACCGATCATCAGGTCATGTCGTCCCCGAGGCTGCAGAACAAGTCTCTGAACGACCATGCGGTGACAGCTTCCAACGGGCTTACGGGCGGCTTTGTGGCGCTGCCGGTCATCCTCTATGGAATGGGTCACTTGCGGCATGACGATCACGCCATCGAAACAGGTATCCTGGGCGGCGAGGCCATGGTGGACGGCTATGCCGTGAACCTGGTTTTCAAAGGAGTATCCCGACGCGAGCGGCCGACGGTGGACGGTGCGCGGGGCAAGTTCTTCCAGAGCAGCGCGGGTTTCGATTCCTCGTTCGCATCCAATCACGCCACGGTTGCGTGGGCCTCGGCCGCTGCAGTGGCATCGGAGTACCCTGGAGTTCTGACCCAGATCACGGCGTACGGACTGGCCACGGGCGTGAGTCTGACGCGCGTTCTCGGCCGCCAGCATTTTCCATCGGATGTGCTGGTGGGCAGCGCCGTAGGCTGGATGATCGGCCGCTATGTGGTGCACCGTCACCAGCGCCGGTAAGTGCGGCTGCCGACTTCACTGCACGCCGCACTATTGCCTGATACGGAAGATGCCTGTGACCACAGGGCTGTCCTTTTTGCCGGGCGAACTGGCAAACGCCTTGATGGTTAAAGGTAGATTGGTCATCATGACGGGCGCGCGATAGACAGGCGAGGTTTCCAACGGCTGCGATGTATCCACCGAGTAGTGGATGACGGCCCCGGCGGTTGCGCAGTGCAGCGAGATTCCCAGGTTGCCGGCAACGAAACCCGGGCGCGGCGAGAATGTCGGCTCCGCGGTTACTCCGGCGTCTTGTGAACTGGCGATTGGCATCCGGGCATCGCTACCTTTCGCCGGCTTAATGTTCAGCATCAGCGACTTGAGAAAGGCGCGTTGAAAGTCGTGCATCGGCCAACCCAAGAACTCATCGATCCACTTTGCCAGAAGCGCGTGCTGCTCGTGGAACGCATTCGCGACGCTTTTGTCTTGCGCAGTCACAACCGCGATCAATGTCTGAATGCGCGGCCATTTCATGGAGTCGCTCACGGTGAGCAGATATAAGCCTGGACCGGGGACCGCCAATTCAACGGAGAGACCGGATTTCTGCAACCGTATGGCCGATCGTGTGGGATAGCGATGGTCCACCGACGCCAGATCGCCGAAGTACTCTCCATTCGGGAGCTTGGAAGCAATGCCCCGGACCTCAATTTGATTTGCGGGCCCAAGCACCGACACCGCCTCATCTTCGGCGACATGCAACTGATTGGCCGGCCCGGCCGAGGAGTGTCCCCGGTCCCGAACCAGCACGGCACGAATACGCGCGAGCATGTCGACCGCAAACGGGTCGGGCTGGCGAAAAACACCGGGCACCTGAAAACCGCGCTTGCAGTCCGCTGCTGTGAAGCATTCATTGAGGATCACCTGGCCGTCCGGCAGGAGAACCGTGATGGAATGGGCTGTATTCTCCACCGTGGGCTGAAGCAATGCTCCCGCGGGAATTGCATCTCCGGCCACTACCGGCGCACCTGATCCCTCAAGGTGCCAGGTGCCTTGGACTCGCCATGCAGTCCCGAGAGAGTTATGGGCCGCTGCCTGCGCCTGGAGCATACCGGCGGCGCAAAGTGCGACGACCAGGGAAATTCTCTGCAAATTCATCAGGGGCTTCCCTAAGGCAAGAGAGGTGAGGAATCGGGGAAGTTGTTCTTCACTCATCCACATAAAGCGTATTGTGCCGGACACCCCTCCGTGAAGTCGACGCTACTTTACCGAAAAAGCAACCGGCGAAGTGAGACACGACATCAAATTCGGTGCGGCTCCGACTGCGGAGCATGCCTATTCTGGGGAACAGTTGTCAATTAGGAACAGAAAGTAATCACACGCTTGCATCAGGATATGTCGATGGATTGGGCCCTTGTACGCGTAGTGCCTAAATAGATATCCCCGACCAACCTGTGCTTTTGCCGCAGGGTCGATTCCGGCATTTGCGAGTATGTCCATTCAGGGCGCCCGTGCGCCTTTGAAGCAGTTTCGTGTGTCTCTCCCCTGCCGCCTGGGGTCAACGCTTTGTAACTCATTCTGGTGAGGCGCTATGTCAGGTTCTTTCGGGTGGTCTACATCTAATGTGACTCGGTGTCGTATTGCTTTCCCGTTCACGTCGTTGGCTGCAAAGTCACTGCCGATCATTGCAATGCTGTCTCTCTGCGTGGCAACGCTGGGGTTGGCCGCACAGACGCCCACTGCCATTCCAGTGACGACGTGGCGCTACGATCTGACGCACTCCGGTGCGAATACGAAGGAAACGGCGCTGACGCCCGCGAACGTCGCTTCCAACGCCTTCGGCAAACTCTTCTCGCTTTCCGTCGACGACCGCGTATTTGCACAGCCACTCTATGTGCCGAATCTGAAGATGAGCGATGGCAAGGTCCACAATGTGCTCTTCGTCGCCACAGAAAATGACACGATTTACGCGTTCGATGCGGATACCAAAGGGAATCCTATCTGGAAGATCAGCCTGCTGACCGCCGCCTATGGCGCTGGTGCAGGTGCAACCCCTGTACCGCAATCGGACGTGGCACCTTCGGAAGATATCGGGCCTAACATTGGTATTACAGGGACGCCGGCGATCGATCCTGCGACCAATACCATGTATGTGGTCACCAATACCAAGGAGAACGGTCAATACTACTCACGCCTGCACGCGATCAACATTCTTAGCGGGGCGGAACAGCCCAATGGCCACGTCGACATCACCGCTACGGTGCCCGGCACCGGCGATGGAAGCTCGGGTGGACAGGTTTCATTCAGTGCGCTTTGGACAAATCAGCGAGCCGCATTGGATTTCTATAACGGCTATGTATACATTGCCTACTCGTCCCACGGAGACATAAGCCCATATCACGGATGGTTGTTTGCTTACAACGCGAGCACCCTCAAACAGACGGCTGCCCTCTGCCTGAGCCCGAGCGATTTGGGCGCCAGCGTATGGGGCGCCGGCGCAGGTCTGCCGATCGATACAAAAACCAATAAACTCTTCATCGTTACTGCGAACGGTGACCGTAACACACCGTTCAAGTCCACCAGCGACTATGGCGAGAGCGTTGTGGCTTTTAACATTGCCAACGGACAGCTCACACCCGTGGATGAGTGGACCACGTTTAACTACAAGGAACTGAACACGCCGGACAACGATCTTGGCTCCGGCGGACTGCTGATGCTGCCCGATCAGCCAGGCAGTTATCCCCACGAGATTCTTGCAGCCGGCAAAGAAGGCCGCATTTCGATATTGAATCGGGATAATCTGGGAGGGCTGGCCTCCGGCTCAAACAGCAACGCGATACAGGATTTCCAGATCGGCTCGATTCAGGCCGGAGAAGGCTTCTGGGGGACGGCGGCCTACTGGAACGGTAACGTGTATGACTGGGCTGGGGGGGACGGCGGCGGTACTCCCAACGTCGGCATGCAGTTCAAGTTAACCAACGGAACACTCACAACCACTCCCACCAGCCAGACCACGTTTACATCGGCGTTTCCGGGACCAACATTTTCCGTGTCGTCGAACGGAACACAGGATGGCATTGTCTGGGCGGTGAAAGCCGACCAGTTCAACTCCTGGGGCCCAGCCGTGCTGTATGCATTTGACCCGGACGACCTGTCGAATGTTCTTTATGAAAGCGACACCAATACGAGCGATAGAGCAGGCCCTGCTAATAAGTTCGCCGTGCCCGTCGTGACTAACGGTAAGGTCTACGTTCCGACCAACGGCGAAGTCGATGTGTACGGCCTCACCATCGCGCAGCCGACCGCCGCGACGCCCTCGATTAGTCCTGACGGGGGGACGTTTACGACTGCTCAGTCGGTCACCATCAGTTCGACGACAAATTCTGCAATTATCTATTACACCGTCGATGGCTCGACTCCCACTACGACATCGACCGAATACACCGGGCCGATCACCGTGAGCACGGATACGACGGTCAAGGCAATGGCTACGGCTCCGGGATACACCCCCAGCGCCGTGAGTAGCGCGACATTCACATTTTCGAATCAGGTGACTGCTCCGACCTTCTCGCCGGCCCCGGGGACGTACCTGAACGCGCAGGCTGTGACGTTGGCGGACGCCGACGCCAACGCCCAGATCTACTACACCACCGACGGATCAACCCCGACCTCGTCGTCAACCCCCTACACCTCGCCCATTCAGGTAGGTGCTTCGGAGACGATCAAGGCCATTGCCATCGACCCGGCTCTCGCCAACAGCAACGTCGCCGCCGGCGACTATGTGATCCAGAGCGGCGCCACAGGGATCAATTTTGCCAACGGCTTTAATTCCACGTCGGGCCTGACTCTTACCGGGAGCACGGCGGCAAGTAATTCGCAGATTCTGCTCACCAACGGGGGTACAAACCAGGCGGGAAGCTTCTTCTGGAATGCGCCAATCAACATCCAGGCATTCACAACGCAGTTTGAGTTCCAGTTGACGGATGCCGCAGCCAACGGATTCACCTTCACCATTCAGAACGTTGGTCCGTCCGCAATCGGCGGCGGTTCGGCGGGATTGGGTTATCAGGATATTCGGAATAGCGTCGCAGTTAAGTTCAACTTCTACAACTATCAAAACGAAGGCGGCAACTCGACCGGTATCTACACCGCCGGTCAAGCTCCGGTAACTCCGTCGATCGACATCACTCCCAGCGGAATCAAATTGGCGAGCGGAGACAAGATACGGGCGCAGATCAGCTATGACGGGACGACTCTCTCATTGAACCTCGTGGATGAGAGCACGAACGCCACGTTCACCACGTCCCAGGCCATCAACATTCCCCAGACAGTGGGAAGCAACACCGCCTATGTCGGGTTTACGGGGGCTACCGGTGGCCTGAGCGCAAACCAGGCGATTCTTACCTGGACCTACAACACGCAGGCAGTAGCGCCGGCGTTTGGACCACCGGCAGGAAGCTATAGCGCGACGCAGAACGTCACGCTCTCAAGCCAGACTGCCGACGCGAAGATCTTCTACACGACGGATGGTTCCACGCCGACGTCTTCGTCGACACAGTACTCCTCGCCGATCCAGGTTGCCACCTCGGAGACAGTCAAGGCTGTGGCAATCAGCAGTACGTTGGGAGCGAGCAATGTGACGGCGGCGGCCTATGTCATTGGTCCCGGCGGCTCGAGCACGCCTTCGTTCTCGCTGCAGGGATCTCCGGTCAACGTATCTGCCGGCGGATCGGCGTCAGCGACGATCTCCGTGACGCCCAATGGCGGGTTTACCGGGAGCGTCTCCCTTACGTGCTCCATCACCGGCAACTCAGGCGCAGCCAATCCGCCCACTTGCGCGGTGGCCCAACCGCCAGCAATCTCAGGCAGTCAGCCGGTCAATGCCAATATTGCAATCAACACACAAGCGTCCACGAGCGCCGGCAACTATACGTTGAATGTGACCGGAACGTCTGGACAACAGACCGCCTCTACCACCGTGGATCTGACAATCGCTCCGCCCTCAACGGGGTCTGGTGCGGGCCAGTTCGCCTTGACCGGTACCGCGATCAATATCCCCGGGCCCGGGGCCAGCGGCACTTCGACTATCACGATCACGCCCAGCGGCGGCTTTACCGGAACGGTGGCTCTGTCGTGCGCGATTGCCACTGGGCCGAATTACGCGACTGATTCCCCGGCCTGCTCTGTCACCCAGCCTCCGGCGATCAAGGACGGCCAGGCAGTTACTGCCACGCTGACGCTATCAACCTCGCCAGCACCTAGCCCTGCGGCCAGCAGATCGCTGACGGGCCTCGGCGGGGGCACCGCACTCGCAGCGCTCTTCCTGTTGTTCATTCCGCGGCGCCGGTCGTGGCGAGCATTCCTGGGGCTGTTCCTGCTTGGCGCGTTCCTGGTGGGCGTGAGCGGTTGCGGTTCGAAGGTTGCGGCTGGGCCGTACCAGACAACCGGTGGCACGACTCCTGGCGCCTACACGTTGACGATCACAGGCACGAGCGGCAGTCTGCAGGCGACCACAACCATCGACGTCGAGGTGCAATAAGGGCATTTCCTGTACACCCCCATTACCGGCCGCGGCGCGCACTCAGCGTGACCGCGGCCGTCTTCTTTTCGGGATTGCTCTACGGCTTGGCGCTGCATCGTTTAGTGTCCCGATCCTCCGTTCTTTGATCCGGCGCAAGTCAGAGCGGCAACGACGATTCGCGCACGCTGCTTGGACGTCCTTTCCAACTCGACCTTCCTCCTACAACCTTCGCGTCATCGCTGCACCCCACATTTCTCATTGTGGCCGGTGATTTAACCTCGCTATACTCACGCCAAGATTCCCAATAACCGTGCAGCGCGGACGCCGTAGGTTGCGTGCTCTGCGTTTGGCGGATTAGAGAGATGAGCCAGCGAATGACTGGCTCAACCGTGCAACAGGTGCGGTCCTGCTTCTGCATGGACACTGCCGTACTCCGCGCGGGCTGCAGATTTAGAAAACCATTGAGGCGGATTGCGCAAGCCCGCCCTAATTAATTGATTGCCTGGAGTCCACGGGCGCAGCGCGACAGCGTCTATAACTCTTTTCCTCGGTACGTTAACAAACTTGCGAGTCCATGATCCCGCGAATCAAGCGCCAAGGGGTGCGATCGAGCACGTGGTGTTACGCGAGGACCTGAAGTAGATCGGCAACAGCGCTGCCCCCGCTGTTGATTGTCGGCGGAGCAAGCCTCGTTCCGAATAACTGCTCGCCCGCCACCGCTCGAGGAATTTTATGAAGATTTTGCTCTCTGCCCTCCTGGCGCTCGGTGCGTCCGTAGTCCCGGCGTCCGCCATTACCGTCAACACACCCGTCAATGGTGCGAATCTTACCTCGCCCTTTCAGGTAGTTGCGAGCACGCAAACCTGCGGGGGAGTCTCCGCTGTGTCGATGGGCTACTCGATTGATAGCGGCAGCGCCGTGATCGAGCCGACATCGTTCACCGCCACCGTGGCTGCCAGCGCAGGCGCGCATGTACTCCACATCAAATGCTGGGGCAAAAAAACAAACGACCAGGTACTGCTCAACATCAATGTGATGGCGGCCGGCACAATGTCGGTCACGCCGACGACAACCACCCAGGACATCGCCGTGTCGACGCCAGCTAACAACGCCACCGTGCCAACCACTTTTTCGTTAGTAGCCACCAGCAGCACCTGCGGCGCCAAGCCGACTGCGTCCATGGGCTTTTCGATCGACTACGGCAGCACCACCATCGAACCCACTTCATTCACCGCGACGGTGAATGCAACGCCGGGCAAGCACGTTCTGAACGTAAAGTGCTGGGGCCAAGGGACCAACGGCGTAACGCCGCTGAACATTAACGTTGTTGCCCCGAGCACGACCACGGCTGCCCCAACGGTTGCGGACATCACTGTGGCGTCGCCGGCCTATGGAGCGACAGTCGCTAGCAGCTTCAACGTGGTGGGAAGCAGCAGCACCTGCGGAGGTGTTCCTACCGTCTCGATGGGCTACTCCATTGACTATGGAAATTCCATCATTGAGCCGGCCTCGTTCAGCGCGGTTGCCAATGCCTCAGCCGGCCAGCATGTACTGCACGTAAAGTGCTGGGGCCAGGGGACAAGCAATCAGACGTCCCTGAACGTCACCGTGGGGTCAACCAGCACGCCGCCACCGACGAGCTCGACATCGGACATTGCGAGTTCGTCTCCGGCGAACGGCGCAAGCGTGGGAACGCCGTTTACGGTGGCAGCCAGAAGCACGACCTGCGGCTCAGTGCCGACCACCGCGATGGGGTACTCCATCGACAGCGGCAGCGCAGTGATTGAGCCTACGTCGTTCAGTGCCTCCGTGACTGCCCCTCCGGGCGCTCACGTTCTACACATCAAGTGCTGGGGAAAGGGCACCAACAACCAGACCCTTCTGAACATCAACGTCGGGGCTTCCGGCTCGAGCGCCTCCGGCACCGTGGCCACGCCGCAGTTCTCACTGCCTGCAGGTCAATACAGCTCCGCTCAATCGGTCAGTCTGTATGACGCGACGGCCGGTTCGACTATCTACTACACCACGGATGGATCGGCGCCCACCACGGCATCTCCGCGCTACACCGGGCCCATTGCCGTGAATGCTTCCATAACGATTGAAGCGATAGCTACCGCATCGGGATACACAGAGAGTGGCCTGGCGCGCGCCGGCTACGTAGTTGTGCAACCTGTATCCTTGTCAGCTCCGAGCATTCCCGCCAATGCCCTCCAGACCGACATGATCCAGGCGATACCGGGTTGGCGAACAAAGCACGATCCGGCTACCGGCGGTTCTGCCAGCGGTGTCATGTCGATGACGAGCACTCCGACGCTAAGCGACCAGACGGCGAAGTTCGATACGAGCTACTCCAGCTACGGCGGCGTGCTCTACTCGGTCACCTACGGCAAGGACTCGCAGCCCACGAACTTTGTGTACGATGCGCACGTGTGGATCGCCTCGGGCAGCCAGATTGGCAACCTCGAGATGGACAACAACCAGGTGGTCTCGAACGGTGACACGATCATCTACGCCTTCCAGTGCGCCGGAGACAGCAACACCTGGGACTACAGCGAGAATGCCGGAACGCCTACGAATCCGGTGGTTAAATGGGTCCAGTCTGATCAGCCCTGCAATCCTCAGAATTGGGCGCAAGATTCCTGGCACCACATCCAGATCTGGACATCGCGGGATAATGTCGGCAATGTGACCTACCACTCGGTGTGGCTCGACGGCGTGGAAGTGCCGATCAACAAAACCGTGATGTCGGCGTTTTCACTCGGTTGGGCTGCCAGCGATCTGATCGCAAACTTCCAGGTGGATGGAGGCAAGAGCGGCGGATCGTCGACGCTTTATCTGGATAACTTCACATTGTACCGGTGGTAGATTCGCCGAGCGGAAAGGCAAGAGCGGGCGGGGGTGCGGCAATGCACCTCCGCCCTTTATTGTGCTTCCCGGCAGATCTACCGATTGATCTTGCGCAGTGCCGCAATTCGATAGCGAGCTCGCCGGAACTGCCGCGGCTGGGTTCGGTAGTTTTTACGCCTGCAACTATTGAGCGTCTGTAAATTTTGCAGGATGCAGGTAAATCTTGCCTGGATGCCCGGAAAGATGAAATATTTCTTCGGATTTCGGGCAAAAAGGTTGTCTTGAGGTTCGGCAGTATGCAAGCATCCGGTTATAGCAGTTCTTAGAAACGGTTGCCTGAGCGGCGAAATCCGAAAAGAGCAGTGAAGTTTTAGATGTGGTAGTAAGGTCAAGATAGAATCCACCAATCTCCACCTGCATTCGAATTTTCCGCAATAACTTGGGAGGCATCACCCCGTACGAGCGTGTGATTCCCCAAATGCCTTATCAGAGGTTGCTGAGCAGATAGGTCCGGCGCGCACGTCATGCGCCACTCGGATCAGCCCCAAGAAAGACCAGCGTGCCTGACCGCCGATGTGGCGGGCGGCTCCGCTTCATACTTCAATCGCAAAGGATCTCTGCCGATGAATTTCCCCCGTTCTGCATTTCTTGCGTGCTGCGGTGCGCTTGCCCTGTCCCTTCCCGCGATGGCCGGAGTGGTTGTAAACTCCCCGTCGAATGGCGCCGATGTATCTTCACCATTCACTCTATCCGCTTCAGCATCCAGCTGCTCGGGCAAGAGCGTTGCTTCCATCGGATACTCGTTTGACAGCAGCTCCAACACCACCGTGTTCTACAAGCAGTCCATCGACACCTCGGTGTCGGCGTCGGCGGGGAGTCATACGTTACACGTCAAGGCGTGGGCCGGGGGCGGCATCGTCTGCGTCACGGATGTGAGCATCAATGTGAAGGCCGGCGCGACCACCTCTGCTTCGACCACCTCCAGCAGCTCCGAGGTTCCCTCGTATGCCAAGTCGGTCAGCAACATTCAGGCGCTGAGCACGTGGAAGGCAACGCATGACAGCGGTGGGAGCGGCTCCTCCAGTGGTTCCACCTATATGGTCAGTTCGCCTTCGCTCTATGGCAGCACGCGCAAGTACGAGAGCTCCTTCAGCAACAGCGGCGACGAGCGATTCTCAACCCAATTCGCAGACGATGTGGATTCAAAGAACTTTTTCTACGACGGATGGGTCTACCTCACCAGTTCAGCCAGCAAGCTGGGCAACCTGGAGTTCGATATCAACCAGACCATGGCCAACGGGCAGACGGTTCTGGTAGGCGTGCAGTGCGACGGTTACACGAACCATTGGGCCTACACGGTGAACACCGGATCTGCCAGCAGCGTACAGCCCAGGTGGTACAGCAAAAGCGGCACCTACTGCAATCCGCGGAGCTGGTCGCAGAACAAGTGGCATCACGTGCAGTTCAGCTTCTCGCGAACTGATTCCGGCACGATCTATTACCACTCAGTTTGGCTCGATGGCACGGAATCCACTCTCAACGCCACGGCATTCGGAGCAGCGGACCTTCACTGGGGTCCGGTCATCAACACGCAGTTCCAAATCGACGGGCTAGGCTCCGGCACCGCAACCGTCTATCTCGACAATCTGACGATCTCTCGCTGGTAATGGTCCTCGCGGCGTAAGAACCGCCGCCCGTCAACACGTAGGGCCGCTCCGCTTCGGGGCGGCCCTTTCCGTTTTCGGGGAGCGAGCGTTCTGCCCAGAGCTACGCGCGTAATGCCCGCCCCATCCAGGCGCAGAGTGCTTCGGGGGAAACGGGGGCGCCCGCCTGCCAGTCCGGCCGCCGATCTTCCGGCGCAATCACGTAAGCCGTGCCGCTCGATTCCGAGATGCACACGCAACTGGTTTGCTCGCGCTCGGGATAGCGCTGCACCGAGAGCCAGACGTAGCGCGCCAGGATGAGGGCATCCACCGCACTCCCCTCCGGATCCGGCACATCATGGAGGGCACTCATCGTTTGTTGGTTTTCAAAGATCGCGATGCTGGTAAACGGCTTGGGTTTGGAGCGAAGCCCAAAACGCGCAATCAAAAGGCGCGGGCGCGCGCGGCGAAGGGCCTCGGAAGATGTCCACTGCACAAACGCATTGGAGAAGATGAGCGCACCATTGCCGCTGAGGAACAGATCGATCACAAACCGGCGCAGCCGATCCTGTCCTTTGAGCGATGCCGGCCACAGCATGTCCCAGTCTTCGCGCCGGATGTGCGCGAGAATCTGATCGGTTGCCGCAATGTCTTTCGGCACCGTATTCACCTGGCGCAGGAATTCATCGCGGAACGGCTTCAGGATTGCGTAATCCAGCAAGGAAACGGGCGGCTGCGGGGTGGGCAGCATGCCTCCCAGTTCCGCGTCGGCATCAATGAGCCAGGAATCCGCGCTGGCTATCGCAGGATGCGATTGCTCCTGTTGCGCGATCATCGAAGGCAAAGCCGAGGATCCGGTCAAGGCGATCTCGGCGATGCGGCGCGGATTTCCATCAATGCGAAATTCCACGCCGCGTTTATCCCACGGGTTTTTGCCGGTGATCGATGGAATCGGCAGGCTCTTGGGAAGAATCAGAAATACCATGCGGCCTGCAGCCTGGTTTGGAAGTGTGCTCTGGGGAGCCGCGGCCTCGATTGCCGAGAACACGCGCTGCACTTCGTTGCGCCACTCCCCGTAATACGGCGAGCGAGCCAGCAGCGATGCGTTCTCCATGGTGTTGGCGTTCGCGGAGAAGTCCCAATGCTTCACCCCCATCTGGTCTTCGAGCACGCGCAGCCGTGCCGTAAGGCTCTCCAGATGAAGTGGAGAGAAACTGCCGATGCCGCCAATAAACGTCACAACCCGGCTCTGCTCAAACGGGAACAGGTTTTCCCAACCGTTCAGCTGCTCGTGGAGCGCCGGCTGCATGGTGAGGGGAAGGCGCTCCACCTGGTGGCGGTACGCTGCAAGATCGGCCTCATCGATAAGGGAGGAAGTGAGATGAGTCACGCTCATAGCCAAAGTCCTGGGAGGGGTTTGCCGGGCAGATCGAGGTTCTTCATTTCGAAGAGCCGTGCGATGGTGGGGCAGATATCAATTTGCTGGACCGGATTTTCGATCAACTGAGCACTCCGCACGGCGTCGCCGAGCGTGAGCATCCAGGTCATGCGGGTTGATTCGCTGTTCTGGCGGTGATTGAAGAAGCCATTGGTGGTCGACCCATCCATGTCACGGCCAAACTCGGGCAAAACGAACATTGTGGTCTTGTCCTTGTACGCGGGAAGTGTCTGGGCCAGATTCCACATCTCGAAGATCAGGCGGTCCATGGTGCGGATGCCGCCCAAGTGCATCGAATACGAGCCGAAGTGCGCAACTTCCATGTCAGAAAACGTGACGGTGAGGAAGGAGGGCGCGAAGCGGCGCATGACCTCGGCGCTCACCAGGAATGTGAATTCATCGCCGGTTGCCGGTGCGTTCGTGCGGACCAGATCGTCGATCGCCTGCTGCATGACGCCGAGGGTTGGGGTATCGAGAGATGAAGCATCTCCGGAGATTGTCCAGCCGAGGCCGTCGTAGTTGTCGCGATTCAGCATGGCCTCAAGTTCCGGCGCCACGCTTACGCGATCGGTTCCCTTAACCGGATGGCCCTGAGCGGCGGCGCGAACCACGGCATTGATCAGCAACTGCTTGGGGAAGATGACATTCGCGCCATAGGACGGGCCAAAGTCGCGTACCGAACTGGCGCCGATCTGATTGGTCAGCGCCTTGTTGCTGGAGATGAACCACACCTGCTCGGGCCGCATGCGCATCTGCTTGCGCAGGTATTCCATGATGGTCGGTGAGGCAGGGCGCGACTTGCCCCAATCATCCAGCCTTTGCCAATTGCCGCTGAGAATGCTGGCGATGGTGTTGTAGTGCGCCGTCACCCCGTCGTTGCGCACCACCGGATAAAACGTGCTTTGCTGAAGCAGGTCGGTGTGCAGGTGAGGGATGTTGACCGCGCCTTCTTCTGAGAATGTATCTTCGCGGCGAATGCCGCCGCAGGTGACCACGATGACCTTGCGGTCCGCGCCACGCGAGGTTTCGCCAAAGGCCAAATGGCGCGCGCCGGCCCACTGCTCCACCACCAGCGCTGCCGCCGCCTTGAGAAGATCGCGTCGGTTGACGTCCATGACTGTTCTGACCCCCGCTACTGCCGTACATCCACAACAAAGGTGGTGATCTGCCGCAGGCGATCATTAAGATCGTCGCGTTGCTGTTGGGCGTACTTCTTCTGCAGATCCATTTCACTCTGTGCCTGCTGCTTGCGGCCGGTGCGCCAGCAGGCGAGCGCCAACCGGTAATGCGCCTGCGCCAGATTGGGCTTGAGCGCGATGGACCTTTCCAGGTAGGGAATGCTGCCACGCCAGTCGCCATCATTCTGCTTCGCAAGTCCCATGAGATATTGCGCCTGCGGCGATTTTGGATCCGCTGCCAACGCTTCCGCCAGAAGCTTTTTTCCCAGCAGGATTTGCGATTGGCTTGAGGTTTCCGTGAGGAGCTGCGTGGCTGCGTAAGTGGCCGCGCGCCCATCACGCGGGTGTGTCCGGGCGTACTGAACCAGGACTGAACAGTCGGATTTGGCGGCACTGCTATCCGCGGAGCAGGCCATACCCAGCATTTCTGCGTACAGTGAATTGTTCTTTTCGACGCGCAGCAAATCCGCAAAAACGGGGATGGACTCGCCGTATTTGGCATCGCCGAAGTAAGCCGTAGCCAGGCCGAGCTTCATCCGCGTGCTCGACGGGAATTTCGCCACGCCCGCTTGGAATTCGCGGATCGCGGCTTCGAAGGTCCAGTGCCGCAGGAACTCAACACCGAGCGCCCACAGATTTCCTTCGCTCGGGTCCAGCTCGACTGCGCGCGCGAAGTGCTTGCCTGCGCTTTCATAGCGTGCATTGGCTTCATCAATTTCGCCCAGCAGCAACTGTGCCTCTGCCGAATATTCCGATTGAGCCATCGATAGCGCTTGTGCCGCTTCGTTGTAATGCTTGGCCGCAACCAGGGCAGTTGCGTAACCGAAGATCAAATCGTTGTCACCCGGTTTCAGGCGCAGCGCCGCAGAGTAGGCTTGAGCCGCCTGATCGGGCTTTCCTGTCTCCAACAGCAATTGAGCCAGGCTCTGTTGCGTAGTCGGATTCGCAGGATTGAGTTGGGCGGCGCGCTCGAATGCGGTGAGAGCTTCGGCGTTGCGATGCAGGCGATAGAGAGCAGCACCCAGGTTGGCATGCGCCGCATCCGAGGAAGGCTGTTCGCGAACCGCGGCCTCAAGGAACGGCACAGCTTCAGCAAACTTCGATTGTGCTGCGTAGATCATGCCCAGCGACTCGTCCACTGCGAAGATGCCCGGCTTCTTCTGCCGGATCTTCAGCAGGATGGACCTGGCGCCATCAAGATCACCCTTATCCTGTGCCGCCATGGCTGCCTGGAATTCGCGCTCCAGGACGGATTGAGCGCTCGGTAAAGTCTGCGACAGGAGAGGATGCACGGCACAACAGGACACCAGCGCAAGCCACAAAAGCCTACTCGCTCCAGAGATCCTGTTTCGCATCACTTCAACATCCTATGGGGAGGTGTGTTCGTCAAGCTGAATTGTTCAGAAAGAAAAAAGGAAGGGAAGATTCGCCTGTGCGAATCTTCCCCAAGGCGATGACGCTGTCTGTATATTCCGGCTTCTGTGTCGAAGCCTAGAATGCGTACCGGAGCGATAACTGAATGAAGCGCGAATCCGGTGCGTACCGTTGCAGGCTGCGCGTGCCGGTAATCTGGCCCGCATTGTTGTCGATGTTGGTGTGGCTCGGGTTGCCGAGCGCAGGAGTGTTGAAGAGGTTGAAGATGTCGGCGCGGAAGTCCAGCGTCTGCTTCTCAAACGTCTGGAAGGACTTGAAGATCGACGTGTTGACGCGCTCGAATCCCGGGCCCGCAATCTGGTTACGGCTGCTGCCGTTGTAGCCGAGCACCGAGGCCAGATCGCTCACGTATTGTCCGGGCGCCAGCGGATGATCGCCACCCGCCGCGGCCGGTGCTGCGTTCCAGGGGTTCTTGAAGGCGCACGGGTTGAACCAGTTGGTGTGGTTTTTCACCGAGGTCGGGCAGGTCACGTCCGGCGTGTGCGCGGTGCCACCGCCGGAATAGGGATCGCCCACCAGGAGTGCGCGCGCGTTGATGTTGTCCGGCGTGCTGAAGTACTGACCATTGACGTTATACGAGTCCTGCCAGACGGTGAAGTAGTTTCCAGTCTGCGCGGTGAACATCGCGTTGATGGACCAGCCTCCGACCAGCAGATCGGCAACTTCATTGGTGTTCAGGTACGCACGGCCCTTGCCAAATGGAAGATCGTAGAGTCCGTTGAACGTAAAGCGCTGGCGCGTATCCCACGGGGACTGCGAATAGTCGTGCTGCACCGGGACCAGGTTGTAGTTGGGCGAGCCGGCGTCGCCGCTGGAGCCGAGTGGCGTATCCACGTCGTCCAGCGAGTGCCCCCAGGTGTAGGTGGCCAGCAAGTTAAAGCCGTTCGACATGCGCTTCTCCAGCTTGCTCTGCAGGGCACTGTAGGTGCTTGTGCCGCCGTTGATGACCGATGCCGTGCCGCCGGAGTGCGGGAAGGGACGCTGATTATTGGTGCCCTGTCCATGGGAAACAAGGACGAGCGGAGAGTTGGTATCCACGATCATCAGAATGTGCTTCCCGGTGTTCCCCACATAACTGACGGTGGCGACCATGTCGTTGGTAATACTGCGTTCCAGCGACAGGTTCCAAGATTCTGTGTAGGGCGTTTTGGGCGCCGCTTCGGAGCCGCGCATCGTCAAGCTGGTGGTGTTGGAGGCAAAGCCATTCTGAATGAGGTTGGCCTGGCTGTCGCCCACCGCGGTGTAGCCGCTCGCGATCTTGATGCCATCCGTCGGGCAGTGTGTGGAAGTGCACGAGTCGGGTTGGAAGGTTCCGGTGAACTGGAAGGGATAGTTCTCACCGAGGTTCGGCCAGTAGCCAACGCTTTCCAGACCACCGTAGAAGATGCCGAAGCCGGCGCGCACCGCGGTCTTTGCATCCGGGGACCAAGCCACGCCAATGCGCGGAGCAAAGTTAGTGTGCTGCGCCTTCAGCAGGTGCGGATCCGACACCGCCGTCGGCGTGATCCCATCCTGGGTAAGCACGGTCTGGTAGTTCGGGTTGTAGTTGGAGCTGTTCATGATCTTCTGGGCATAGCTCCACGTTTCCTGAGGAATCAGGTACTTGCCCGTGCCACTACCCAAGCCGGTTGCGGTGTTGAACTTGAACGAAGTGGAATCGGCGACAAAGGACGCCTGATAGCCCCCCACGTCTTGATACGGCTGGAAGTACTCCCAGCGCACGCCCAGATTGAGCGTGAGGTTCTGCCGCAGGCGCCAGTCATCCTGGAAGTATGCCGCATTGTTCGAGCGCTGGTCGCCGTTGGTGATTTCGTTAGAGAGCCCGGCGTCGTTCTGCAGGTCCAGGAGGAAGCTGGCGACTTCGGACCCCGTTCCGGAGACCTGGTTTCCGCTGGCATCGAAGTTTGCAGTCTGGCCCGTCCGATAGTTGTAATATCCGCGCGAGTCCTGCGGTTGCAGCGTTGAGAAGCGAATGTTTTCGAAGCTGACACCGGCCTTCAAGGAGTGGTTGCCGGCGATCTTCGTCAGGTTGTCGATGATCTCATAGACGTTTTCGTGCTCGTCGGTCGTTGACCAGGTCGGGCTTCCAAAGTTGCTGAGAACACCGTTGATGGATACGTTGGGCAGACCGCCGTTGAGCGGAGCCACGGGAATGCCGCCAAAGCCCTGCGACGCAGCGAAGTTCAGGTTTGCCGCGTTGGGGTGCTGGAAGCCGGTATGCAAGTAGTTGAAGCCGAAACGCGCTTCATTGGTCAGCGTGGGCGAAAAGACGTGCGTCTCGCTGAACATGTAGTTCGCGCCGTAGTTCTTTTGCTTGCCGTCATCGCCAAAACCGCCGCCGTCCAGGATGTTGCCCAGCGGAGGCTGGTTGTAGCCCATTTCGTTGTAGTAGCTATACCGGCTGTAGGTTGTGTCGCTGGCGCCAATCGTCCAGTCGGCGCGAACATCCCACTGGAAGGTGTTGTCGACGATGGGCCGCTGTCCCACGTAGTTGTTGTAGACGTTCGCCGTAGTGCTGTTGGCTGTGGGGTAGTAATTCAGGAATTTCAAGGCCGTCGCATTGATCAGGGAGCCGCCCATGAAGCTGCTCAGATCGTTGTTTGGGACGGGCATCGGCGCATTCTTCCCCGACGGATCCTGGTAGTAGATCTGGTGAGCGGTGTGGTCCGAAGTGAGGGCCGGGTTCAGGAACTCGGAGAGGTTGCCTTTGCGCATCAGCGCCATGGGAACGTTGAAAGTGCCCGTCTCCGCGTAGCTGACGCGCGTTGCCTGGGCATCGCCGAAGAGGAAAATCTTGTTCTTGATCACCGGGCCGCCGAGGGTGGCGCCAAAGATGTTCTCGTGATAAGCGGGAACCGGGACTACCGCGTTTGGATTCCAATCGTGAACATCGAAGATGGTGTTGCGGTTGTACTCCCAGGCGCTGCCGTGGAGACTGTTGGTGCCTGATTTGATGGACGCGTTGACGACCGCGCCGGCGGAGTGGCCGAACTCGGCCGAGTAGTCGCTGGTCTGCACCTTGAACTCAGCCAGGGCGTCCGGCGGAGGATTCACGACGTAGCTGGCGCCGTTGTAGAAGTCGACCACGTTGGCGTTGTTGTCCACGCCGTCGAGGATGAAGTTATTTTCCTCGGCGCGCTGCCCGTTAGCCTCGAAGTCGCCTTTGCCGCCGCCGCGGGAACCATCGGCAACCGCCGTTCCGGCGGAGAGCTGCGCGATGTACACCCAGTTACGGCCATTCAGCGGCACGCTGTTGATGGTTTGGGTGTCCATGGTCTGGCCCACCGAGCTCTCCTGGGTCTGCATCAGAGGCGCTTCGCTGGTCACCGTCACCGTCTCACTGGCGGCGCCCGGTTTGAGAGTGATGACCACATTCAGGCGTTGCTGCAGGTTGAGGTGAAGATTGGTCTCGGTCGTGGTGGAGAAGTTCGGAGCGCTGGCCGAAACCTTGTAGTTGCCGATCTTGATCGGTGAGAACACGTAGATGCCTGAGCCGTCGCTCCTGGCCTTCAGTACTTGTCCGAGATCAGTGTTGGTAAGCGTTACATTGGCATTTGGAATCACGGCGCCCGAAGGATCCTGAACCACGCCTGTGATCGTGCCCTGATCGGCTTGCCCGAGCAGCAGCGGCACTGGGGCCAACAAGAGCGCCAGCGCCAGGCATACCAATGTCCATTGGCGTTTCAACTTCATATGAGCCTCCCGAAAAACTTTCAAGTGATCGCGTTGCAGTGCCAGTCGGCATGGCCCCTAGGCCAACGAGGAATGCGCCGGGAATCCGCCGCGAGGGGCATGTCCGAATGTATACGATTACATCAGAGGTTATATTTGGACCTCGGAGGGGAACATTAAGGCGGTTGTGTAAACGTTGTCAAGGGTTTTTTGAAACTAATTTTTCCGCGGTGGCGTATACATAAGGAATCCCTGCAACGCGTTTCACGCTAACTTTTCCGGTAAATCGCTTTGGTTACCTCCAGGGTTGTCCACTGTCAAACAAGGAAGACTATGGGCCTCAGCATCCGCGAAATCGCCAAACTGGCCGGCGTCTCCAGCGCCACCGTCTCCCGCGTCCTCAATGGATCCAACCTGGTTACCCAGGAGACCTCCGAACGCATCCGCAAGATCATCCAGGAACTGAACTTCGTTCCCAACAACAGCGCGATTCATTTGAAGAGCGGCAAGAGTCAGATCTACGGGATCATCATTCCCGATCTCACCAACCCGTTTTTCACTGAGACCATCAAGATCTTCGAGGAACTGCTGTTCGAGAACGAGCAGGAACTGCTGGTGGCGAACACGGATTTCCACTCTACGCGCACCCAGCGCTCAGTTCGCCGCATGCTCCTGCGCCGCGTCGACGGAGTTGCGCTTCTGACCTCGGAGATCGAGGCGGCGCCCCTTGAGTCGCTCGTACAGAACAGAATTCCGGTTGTGACGACCGACCACTACCGCACCGGCCCCGGCGTCAGCGACATCGTCGTAGACTTTCCCGGCGGAATGGCGCAGGTGGTACATCATCTCAAAGGGCTGGGCCACCGCAATGTGGGTTTCATCGGCGGCACGGAGGGTCTGGTCACATCGCGCGTGCGCCGCGAGTCCTTCCTGGACGCCGTGGTCAAGCAGGGCATGTCTTCGCGCGAAGGTTGGATCGTGGAAGGAGACTTCAAAATCGAAGGGGGCTCCGCGGCGATGGCCAGGATCCTCGATCAGAGTGAAATCCCGACCGCCATCGTCACCGCGAACGACCTGACCGCGATCGGCGCCTTGCGCGTCGCCCACGAGCGAGGATTGCGCGTGCCTGACGACATCTCCATCGTGGGATGTGACGACATCGCTCTCAGCGATATCGTCTTTCCTCCCTTGACGACGCTCCGCATCTCACGTCGCGAGTATGCCAGGCTCCTCTTCGAGGCTCTGCGCGATACGGGTGAAGACGTCAGCCACTCCGGCCGGCAATACACGCTTTCAACGGCTCTCGTGGTGCGCAAATCCACCGGCCCGGCGCCGCAAGCGAGCAGCCGCCCGAACCGCGCCAAGCGCGTTGTTCTTCTCCAGGGCGGCGTGGCTACCGACGTCACCTCCGAACGCTAGAACCGCTGCATGGTCACACGCACCACCGCCGGAGTTCCGTGGAAGCAAAGCCCCCGGTCGGTTTCGTCGCCGTTCCATAGCCGCAGGGGCTTCCACGCGCCGTTCTCGTAGGCGCCCTGCTGCGCGGTGACAATCTGGCTGCGAATCCATGGCTGCTTGCCGGGCAGGTGGAAGATCACGCTGGCATCCACGCCGGTTACCAGGAACTCGTCGGGGCCCAGCTGCGCGATGAGGGCCGCGCCATGGGCATCTTTCGTGCCGGGCGCCGGCCTTCCGTCCTGCTGCGGAAATCCGAACGCCACCGTCGCTTGCCACGCTCCGAAGTCCACCTCCTGTGTAGCGTGGCCGGGTTCCTCCACCGCGGTTTTGACTTTGCCTTCGAATTCGAGTTGCGCGATCTCGCGATCCATCGGAGCAATCAGGGCAAAGTTGCGCGCGTGTGCTGTCCACGGAGCATCTCCAAGAATGTTCCAGCCCGTCTGATCTACGCCGAAGGGCGAGAAGCCGATCGCTCCATCGCCAAGCGCGTAGAAGAAGAATTTGGCGAAGCTGTCGCTGCGGCCGGTCTCTGGAATCCACAGCGGATTGTCCGGCCGGTTGTACGCGGCGATGGTCTCGCGATAGAACGGCGAGTCGTCGGTGTAAATGTCTGGACCGATCATGTCGATGGAGGGCGCCAGCTTACGCCACAAACCGACGAGCTTCTGCACCGCGCCGCCGCTCGGGTAGCCGATTCCCGGCTGATCGATCTGCCGCTGCGGAAGTTGCGCAGCCGGATAGTCGATCCACACATTGATGTAGTACGGAATATCGAACTCGCGCTTGCCGGCGGCGGCGATCTCGTTGATGTACTTCGCCTGGTGATACGCCTGGAAGATCTCGTCGGCCTCGCTTCCGAAGACCTGGCTCCACGTGCCCGGCTGCTTTCCGGCCGCGCTGAGCAGGTCGGGCGGCACCTGTCCTGCGAACTCCCGATTGGCTTGCGCTGAGAAATCACGCACGCTGCCGATGTTGCCCGACTCATTTTCCACCTGGATCATGAGTACTGTGTGCTGCTCTCCATCGATCTCTTTCAGGTGGCGCATCAGCGCGGTAAATGCCGCCTTGTCGGCTTCCAGGGTGTTGCGCGAAAGCGGCGAGAGCACATCGATGGGAATACCGTCGGCGCGAATGATGCGGGGGAAACGCTGGGTATCGCCCTTCACCCATGCCGGCGCGTAATGCATGTTTCCGTTCTTCCAGGTCCCGAACCAGAGCAGCACAACATGCAAGTGGTGCGCGCGCGCGCCATTCACAACGGCATCCACGTTGCTGAAATCGAAATGGCCGGGCTCCGCCTCAAGCTGTTCCCAGTACACCGGGGCTTCTATCGTATTTGCGTGCAGCGCGGCCATTGACTTCCATACCTGCGGCAACTCGACCGGCCACGCGCTGGAGTTGTGAATCTGGCCGCCAAGGATCAGGTAAGGCTTGCCGTCGACCAGCAGGGTCCAGCGGCCATTCTCATGCTGCAAGTGAGGAGCGGGAGCAGCCTGAGCCGTTGCAAAGCTGGTTGAAAGCGCGGCGGCAAGAAGAAGAATGCAAGCAGGGATGCAGGGAGCAACGAAAGAGCGCAAGCGCATTTTTTGATCACCTTCGGTCAATGTAATCGTGTACATTAGCAGAGGACAAGCTCCACCGGCAAGAACGTATCCCATTCCCGCTCAAAGGAGCATCCATCATGAACCAAATGGAAGAACTTTTGGAGGCTATTGCCCACGGCCCCGTCGCCAAGCGCGCCATCACAAATCACGGAGTCCTCAATGAGGCGTACGCCTACGCCAAACCAAGCTCCTTCTCGCGCGGTATGCGCATTGATCTCGGCTCGGTGACGATTCTCCTCATCTCCGGGACAGCTTCAATCGACGAGAACGGCCAGAGCGTGCACATCGGCGATTTTCGCGCCCAGCTTCGCCGCACCTACGACAACATCACGGGGTTGCTGGCGAGCGAAGGCGCAACCTGGCGCGACATTGTGCGCACCACCTGTTATCTGCGCGACATCGATCGGGACTATGACGCTTTCAACGAGGAGCGGACCAAGTTTTTTGAAGAGATGGGGCTCGACCCGTTGCCCGCATCCACGGGCATCCAGGCGCACCTTTGCCGTCCGGAACTTCTAATTGAGATCGAAGCAATTGCCATGTTCCGCAACTCCCCGGCGCAACCGGTCCGTTAGCTCAAAAGCTGCCGCTTGTTCGAAGCGAGCAGCCTGTCCGCTTGAATCGCGACACAATCTTTAGTGGTGGATCGCCGGATTGTCGAAGATGGGCGTGGTAACCATCTTGATCTTGTCATTCGCATCGCCACGAAGGTCAAACAGCACAACATCGTTGGCTCCGCGCTTCATCCAGGGTCCGGGGAGATACAGCGTGAACTGCGGCCCGATATCCCAAAATCGCCCCAGCGGACGGCCATTGATCCACACAAAGCCTTTGTGCAAGGCCCTAGTATCAATGTAGCTGTCCGCCGGCACACCCGCCTCCACGCGCGCACGATAAAAGCATGGCCCCGCGCAAGGGTTTGCGGAAAAATGCAGGCTCTCGACATCCGACATCGGCAGCGAATAAATCTGCCACACACTCGGCTCCTGTCCATCGAGAGTCACGCTGCCCGTGATGCCTTTTCGCTCACCGCGAATCACCTTCGTGAAGTTCACCCGGCCGCTGTTCTCCACAAGAATGTCGAGCCTGGCATCGCGCACCACTTTGGGGACGGTGAGATGCGAGGTTCCTAAGCGCCGGTCCAGCGTTCCGATCAGCTTGCCATCGATATAGACCTGCGCGTAATCGTGCAGGCCGTCAATAGCGAGATCGCCTCCATCGCCGGGCTTCATCGCAGTTCGGTACAAGATGTAGCCGTACGACTGCCCGAGGTCCTCCATGGTCAGCAGCTTGTTGGAAGTGACCGGCGCGGGCAGATTGCTCCACAGCGACGCCGACTCAAACTTGTCTGAAACTGCGAAGGCTTTCACTGGGATTGGCGGCGGCACAGGCGGCAGCGAACGTCCCGTCACTTGGGCGATCACGTCGCGGAACGCGAAAAACTTATCGCGCGGCGTGCCTTGCTCATCGAGCGGCGCATCGTAGTCATAGCTCGTCGTATCAGGCTGGTAATCCTTGCCGTTGCTGTTGGCGCCGTTCATCCAGCCAAAGCTTGTTCCACCGTGGAACATGTACATGCTGACCGAATAGCCCTGCTTCAGCATCCATTCAAGCTCTGCCGCTTCCTTCTTGCCGTCCGTGCGATGATGTTGCTCGCCCCAGTGATCGAACCACCCCGCCCAATATTCACCGCTCATGCTGGGCCCGTCCGGCCGCAGCCTGTGCAGAACCGCAAAGCTGCGCTCAGCGTCGCCGGTTCCGAAGTTGATGACTGCCGGCAGTTCCGGCAGTGAACCGTTCGGAATCTCCTCGGGACCATCTGCTGTATAGAGCACGGGCGCATCCATTCCGCTCTCTTGCAGCATGTGCTTGATGTCTTCCATGTACTCGTGATCCGCGCCGAACGAGCCATACTCGTTCTCCACCTGGATGGCAAGGATCGGCCCTCCGTTGCGCAGCAAGAGCGGATGGATCTCCTTGCCAAGCCGGGTGAACCATGCCTGCACCGCGGCCAGATACTTCGGATCTTCGCTGCGAAGCACCAGCTTGCGGTCCTTCAGTAGCCACGAGGGAAATCCGCCCAGGTCCCACTCGGCACAGACATACGGGCCGGGACGGAGGATCACGTGCAGGCCTTCCTGCTGCGCCTCGCGAATATACTCCGCAACGTCGTTCTGCCCGGTGAAATCGAACACGCCGGGGCGCGGTTCGTGCACGTTCCAGAACACGTAGGTTGTAATTGTATTCAGGCCCATGGCCCGCGCTTCGCGAAAACGCTGGCGCCAATAAGCTCGCGGAACGCGCGTGTAGTGCATCGATCCGGAGATGATCTGGAAGGGCTTTCCGTCCAGCAGAAACTGCTTGCCGGCAACCCTGAACGTGTGCGCCTCAGGCGCGTGGCCTTCGCTAGCCAGGGAGGCTTGCATTCCGCAGAGCAGAGAACAACCGAGCAACAGTGCTTGCAACGTACCAATGCGAAATCTCATTCAAGAGCTCCTGTTTTTGCAAGCGCCACCTCTATCGCCAAAGGTAGTTCAATATTCCACATGCTAGCAGCAGCCCGGCTGCAAGTCCCCACCACAGCCTGCTCGGTTTGGCCAGCATCGCGCCGCACCGAGAAAACACCAGCGACCCCAACTCGTCATCCTTCTTCTGTTCGGTGGGCCGGCTCGCTGCAAGGCCTACCAGCAGCGACACTGCAAATGCCGCAATGGCGACGTAGAAGTTGGCGCTCATCAGCGACCCGTAATGGAGCACACGCAGCGCAACTAGGAGATGGTGCGTGAAGGCCAGCAGAATGCCGCTCGAAAGCCCGGCCAGCGCGCCGCGGGCCGTGGCGCGCCGCGTAAAAACCCCGATGAAAAACACTGCGAAGAACGGCGCGCCGCACAGCGAAAAGATCAACTGCACGTATTCCATCAAGTCCCGAAAGTAGAGCGAGACGTAGGAAGCGCCGATGCTCAGCACAATTGAAACCACAGCTGCCGCGCGACCCATGGAGATGTAGTGCTCCTCTGCAGCATACTTCACCAGCGTGGCTCGATAGATCTCCTCCGTCCACACTGCGGAAGCTGCCGACACGTTTGCGGCAAGGCCGTTCATCAGGCTGGCAAGCAGCATCGTCATGCCCAGTCCCAGCAGGATGGGGGGAAACGAAGCGGCCATCAGGGTCGGCAGAGTCTCGTCGTACAACTGCGGCATTCGTGAGCCCAGATAGGCCGCGGCCCCCAGCGCCGGCGCTACCACCAGCATCGAAAAGCCAAGTTTGCCAAACCCGGCCAGCAGTGGAACCAGCCGCGCGGATTCAACGTTGCGCGCCGCCAGTGTGCGTTGAATCATGACAAAGTCCGTGCACCAGTAGCTGAAGCTCAGCACGAATCCCAGTCCCACGACCACGCCAAGGCCGTCCATACTCGCATGCGACGCGACCAGCGGCATGCCCGTCCACAGATGCCAATGCTCGCCTCCTCGCCCAACCGGGCGATGGAACACGGTTGTGGAAAGCCAGAGCAGCGGCAGCAACCCCAGCACGATCACCACCAGTTGGAACACTTCGTTGTAAATCGTGGCACGCACACCGCCCAGCACAACATAGAGCAGGACGCTGGCCGCAGCCACCAGCACACCGCTCGAAAACGTCCATCCAAAGGTAACGCGCAGCACCTCTGCCATCGCGTAGAGACCGATGCCGGAAAGCGCTGTTCCGGTCACAAGGACGAGACAGGCGTTGGCGAGCCGCACGCGCGCGTCGAAGCGGCGCTCGAGATAATCCGGCAGGCTGCGGGCGCCGCTGCGCATGTAGACCGGAATCATGACCCCGGAAACGAATACGAGCCCGGGAATGGCCCCAATCCAGTAGAAGTGGAATGCCTGCACTCCATACTGGGCTGCTACCGCGCTCAATCCGATAATTTCAAGTGCGCCACAGTTCGCGGATAGAAATGCCGCTGCCACCACCCACAGCGGCAGAGAGCGGCTCGCGTTCAAAAAATCGTTGGACCCGCTCTCCCTGGCGGCTCCGTCGTGGCGCCGCGCCAGCCATCCAATCAAGATGGTGATGCCGACGTACAGCGGCGGAACCGAAAGCCCCACCATTGTGGCCAAATGTGCTCGCATCGATTCGCCTGTGAATGAGAGTATCCTGCGCGCGCCACAACTCCACGGGGCATTTGCGGGCCGGTCGGGCTTCTGGCCGCGACCGGCCCGCGCCATGGAGTCTGGCAATGTTAAAAAATCTACCTGGAATCTCGTCTAAAACGGATCGCAGACTGAGCGGCGTGCGTTCTGAATAAACGCCCTGACCCGTTCCGGATCTTTGCGTCCCGGCGCGGCTTCCACGCCGCTCGCCACGTCGACGCCCCACGGCCGCAGAACGCGAATGGCTTCGCCCACGTTCTCCGGATTCAATCCGCCTGCTGCAATCAGCTTGAGCTTTCCATCGGCGAAGACGGTGCGGGCAGCCTCGGCCCAATCGAACGAGATGCCGGTTCCTCCCACCGCAGTGGCTGTCCGTGAATCCACCAGCACACCGTCGATCTGAGAATCGGCGGCGAACGCGGAGGCCTGCGCAACTGCTTCCGGCCCAAAATGCACCACGCGCAGAATTTTCAATGCTGGCCCAAACTCCCAACGCAGCTTCCCGATGGTCGAGCCTTCAATTCCGGCATGAAGCTGTACGCCGCTCAGGCAGCACCGGCGCACCGCCGCGGCGATCTCCTCAAAAGGCGCGTCGACAAACACACCAATCTTGTCGAGTTCTTCCGGGAGCCGCGGGGCCATTGCCGCCACCTGTTCTACAGTTACCCGCCGGGGGCTTGGCGCAAAGACAAATCCCACCGCGTCGGCCCCCGCTTCGGCTGCCAGCAGTGCGTCCCCCGCTGAAGTGTTCGCGCAGATCTTGACCCACACGCTCATCGCCCCACCGCGGCGCCGGCAAGCAATTCGGCGAGCGCGGCGCCTGGATCGGGTTTGCGCATCAGGCTTTCGCCGATCAGAAACGCGTCGAAGCCGGACGCTCGCATCTGCTGTATGTGAACGGCTGTCCCAATCCCGCTCTCCGTCACGCGAACCACGCTGCCCGGAATTCTCTCAACAAGCTCAAGCGACGTCTCCAGCCGCACTTCGAAGGTCTTCAGATCGCGGTTGTTCACGCCAATAGCATCCGCACCCGATTCGCCCACTGCGTCCAGCACGCGATCCAACTCCCCGGCGGTATGGACCTCAACGAGGACATCCAGTTGCAACGCACGCGCCGCACCCGCAAAGCGCTTCATCGCCTCGTTCGTCAGCGCCGCGGCGATCAGCAAAATCGCATCGGCCCGATGCGCCCTCGCCTCCACGATCTGGTACTCGTCGACCATGAAATCCTTGCGCAGGCACGGCAGCCACACCGCATCCGACGCCAGCTCGAGATTGCGCAAACTGCCCTGGAAAAAAGGCTCATCCGTGAGTACCGACAATGCAGCCGCACCGCCGCGGGCGTATTGCCGCGCGATCGCCTCCACGTCAAACTCCGCCCGAATCAATCCCTTCGACGGCGATGCCTTCTTGATCTCGGCGACCACCGCCGGCCCCAGCGCGGCTCGCTTGCGCAGGGCCGCCGCCCATCCCCGCGGCTGATGCGCGGCCGCGCGCCGCTCCAGCTCCGCCACGGGCATGCGCTCACGCGACGCCGCAACAATGGCGCGGGTGGAGGCAACGATAGTGTCCAACCGGGTGCTCATAGGGACTGTTTGTATTTTTGCATAGCCTTTCTTCCGCGGCATCGGGAGGACAATCTCAGGGCGAAGCTTCCGCGGGTAGCCCGTCTGCATCCCCCGGCCAACGACCGCGCTGTTGAATTCAGATGCTCGAACACACTCCGTTCTAATTGAGATCCTCGGGAATTCCGCCGCCGCGGTGGCTGAACAGGTCTTGCCATCTCAACCCGCGCATTCATACTATGAAGACACAGAGTTGGAGTTAAACCATGGTTGAGGTGTCCGCCGCTCATTCGGCGGATTCGGAACGCGCCGAAGTTGAAGCAGTTCTGGCAGCGCTCATACGAACTCCCCGGCTCGCCAAGCTCCTGGGGTACCTCGCAGACAAATACTTCGCGGGGGACTTCGACGAGATCGTCGAATACAACATTGCCACGGATGTCTTCGGCCGGTCGAAGACGGCGTTCGATGCCTCCAGGGACTCGATCGCCCGTGTAGAAGCTTATCGGCTCAGGAAGAGGCTCAAGGAATACTACGAGGCTGAGGGCAAGGACCACCTGATCCAGATCACCTTGCCGCCGGGAAGCTATGTTCCGGCCTTCATTCGGCGCACTCCTGCATTCGGCACTGAGCCACTTGCCGAGACAAAGAGCATTCCTGCCGCCTCCGATTCGCCTCCTCTCGCGCAGCCCACAGAGATTGTCCACGTTGTAAATGAGTCGCCGGGAGTCCCTGTCACGCCTGCCTCGGGTCCGGCAATTCCGGGCCTGCCGCCGTCGCGACGACGCTCGTTTCTTTTCGCCGCCCTTGCTTGCCTCGTCCTGCTGCTCGCCGGCCTGGCATTGGCCAGATTCCTTTCCTGGCGTCACTCGGTTCGGCAACAGGAAGCGATCCAGAGCGCAGATGCGACCTCGAATCAATCGGCAACACCCGCGGACGCCGCCAAAGTTCCCCTGCGGATTCTGGCTGGCTACCAGGGCAGTCCGCAAATCGACAGCGCCGGCGATTATTGGCTGTCCGACCGTTATTTTCAGGGTGGCGCTGCCTACGCTCGCCCCCCGGCTCCGATCGGTCGCACCAGCGATCCGATGATCTTCGGCCACTGGAGAACTGGCACCTTCTACTACAACATTCCGGTTGCCCCTGGACCGTATGAACTGCATCTGTTCTTCGTCTCTTCGCAGCCCGAAGAGGTCAGCCCTTACACATTCCATGTGGATGCAAACTGGAAACTCCTTCTTCCCTCCTTCAACATCAGCTCGGACGCACTTGGAGCGAACGTCGCCGACGAACGCGTCTTCAGAGATGTCTATCCAACGTCCTGGGGATCCCTTCACCTGGGCTTCACTGAGGAAACAGGCTCGCCCTCTCTGAGCGCCATTGAGCTTCTGCCGGGCCTGCCCCACAAACAGCGTCCCATCCGCATCGTTATGCAGAAGACCGCAGTGACGGACAGCGCAGGCAACGTGTGGCATCCGGATACGTACTTTGAGGGAGGCAGGCTCGCCGACATTCCCAGGCACGTGGCCGGAACTTCGGACCCCAATGTGTACACAATGGAGCGCTACGGCCACTTCAAGTACGTGATCCCGGTCGACGCCCGCGATCGGTACACGCTGGTTCTTCACTTTGCGGAAATGTACTGGGGGCCAAAAGCGTCAGGACAGGGCGGCGCAGGAAGCCGCATCTTTCGTGTCTATTGCAATGGGGACACGCTACTGGACAACTTCGATATCTATAAAGAGGTCGGCAGCCTGCATGCCTTGACCAAGACCTTCTATCACCTAAAGCCATCGCCGGAAGGAAAGCTTAACCTGACCTTTGAGCCAGTCGTGAACTTCGCCACTATCTCTGCGATCGAAGTGATCGACGAATCGAAGTGAGAGCCGCCCGAGCGCTCCGGCTGCAAATCCGCTTCATCGATGGTGGGCCCGGAGGGATTTGAACCCCAGCCAAAGGGTTTCGGGTTTAAATGATAACTTAGGGTTTCTTTCGCACATTTGATTTGGTTTGTAGGCATGTGACCAGTCTCAGATACCACTAACCCGCTGGAGCGGTTGATGCGCGAGATCCGGCGACGACGGCGTGTCGTTGGCGCCTTCCCTGACGGCCGCTCGTCCCTGATATTGGTCGTGAGCTGCATCGTAAGCGTTCGAAGTTCCCCTCTGGCATCTCTGCAGTTTGAGAGCTGACTCTTCCGTTATGGGTCGGAAGCGGTGGTCGTTGGAAGAGAAGCGTCGGATTGTCGAGCTGACGCTGGT
>JBKICT010000019.1:0-37745 GCA_046566985.1 Acidobacteriota bacterium
CGTGCAACTGACGATCGAGCTGATTACGCCGGTGGCCATGGAAAAGGGCCTGCGCTTCGCTATCCGCGAAGGCGGCCGCACCGTAGGCGCGGGTACGATCTCGGAGATCATCAAGTAGGACTGGCCGTCCAGGCAACTGCGCCCTGACGGGCGCGGGGCTTGGGTAGCAACAAGAACAATCGAACCGGGGAACAGGGCCGCAGCACGATTGCTGCCTGAAGCAAAGCGGAACTGATTGCCGGTTCGATCAAATTCAGGCACGCGGGCGAAGAGACAGGAGCCCGTGGGGAAGTTGGAGAGATGGTAGGACAGAGAATTCGCATCCGGTTGAAGGCGTACGACTATCGCGTGCTCGATACCTCCACCGGCGAGATCGTGGATACGGCCAAGCGGACCGGCGCGCAGGTTGCGGGACCGATTCCGTTGCCGACGATCAAGAACAAGTATTGCGTGCTGCGTTCGCCGCACGTCGACAAGAAATCGCGCGAGGCCTTCGAGATCCGTACGCACAAGCGTCTGATCGACATCCTCGAGCCCACGCAGCAGACGGTGGATGCGCTCATGAAGCTCGATCTCCCCGCCGGCGTGGACGTCGAGATCAAGGCGTTCGAGAAGTAAACATGCGGTGCGGTCGATGCGCATAACGGTGCGGAGGCCGACAGCAGCAACAGCGAACGGAAACGTTCGTAGCCCGCGAAGGGCCCGGCAGTGCGGTGGCTCAACCATCGCATGATGAGGTGAGGAAGTTATGGCAGTTACGGGAATTCTGGGTAAAAAGATCGGCATGACGCAGGTCTTCGACGAGAAGGGCGATGTGCACCCGATTACGGTGTTGCAGGCCGGCCCCTGCGTGATCACGCAGTTGAAGACGATGGCGAAGGATGGCTACGAGGCTGCGCAGATCGGACTGGTTGAGTTCGTGAAGGCGTCGAAGATCAGCAAGCCCGAGCTGGGCCACCTGGCGAAGACGGAAGCGCCGCCGGTGAAAGAGATCCGCGAAGTGGCGATCGAGCTGGCTGCCGATGGTCAGGACGGCGCCAAGGCCGGCGACCGCGTGCTGGTCGATATCTTCGCCGACGCCAAGTTTGTCGATGTGATCGGCACCTCCAAGGGCCGCGGTTTCGCGGGCGTTGTGCGCCGCCACAAGTTCGGCGGCGGCCCCAAGTCGCACGGCCACATGTTCCAGGTGCAGGGTTCGATCGGCGCCTCCAGCTTCCCGTCGCGCGTTTTCCCGGGACAGCGCATGCCCGGTCACTTCGGCGAAGACCAGGTGACGGTACGCAACCTGCGCATCCGCGGCATCGATCTCGACGAGAACCTGCTGATGGTGGAGGGCGCTGTGCCAGGCCCTCGCGACGGATACGTGCTTATCCGCAAGGCTTTGGCTCCGCCGCGTGAGCGCCGTGGCTTCGCCGGATCCGGCACGGTCGATCCGCTGAAGGCTTCGAAGAAGGCAACGGCAAAGAGGAAGTAAGCCGGGCCGCATAGCACGAGCCGCTTGAAGCGGCACAGAATTTCGGGGCGCTGCCGCACGCAGTGCCGGAAGAAGAAGACGATGGCAAAAGTGGATGTTGTGAATTTGAACGGGGAGAAGGTGGGCTCGATCGAACTGGCCGACGCGGTCTTTGCCGCCGACCAGGTGAACGAGGCTCTGCTGTGGGAGGCGGTGAAGCACTATCGCGCCTCGCTGCGTCAGGGCACGCACGCCACCAAGAACCGCAAGCTGGTCGCCGGCTCCGGCAAAAAGCTGTGGAAGCAGAAGGGCACCGGCCGCGCCCGTATCGGCTCGGTTCGTTCGCCTCTGTGGCGTCACGGCGGCACGGTGCACGGGCCTCAGCCGCGCAGCTATGACTACGCATTCCCGCGCAAAAAGCTTCTCGGCGCGCTGCGTTCGGCTCTGGCTGCCAAGCTGGCCGATGGCAAGCTGACCGTGGTCGATTCGCTCGAGATCAACGAAGCCAAGACCAAGCTCTATCGCAATGCGCTCACCAAGCTCGGCGTCAGCCGCACGGCGCTGCTGGTCGAGAACGGCAAGACCCTCTCGCAGGGCCTGCTGCTCGGCGCGCGCAACCTGGAAGGCGTGGAGCTGGTGCTCAACAACGAAGTGCATCCCTACGACCTGCTGCGCTACGATGTCGCGATCTTCTCCAAGGCCGCCATCGAGCAATTGAGCGAGGCGCTCGAGAAATCCGTGTCCAAGCGCAAGCTGGCACAGACGGAGGCTGCGTAATGCCGACCCTGTATACCACCATTCGCCGCCCGCTCATCACCGAGAAGGGCCTGGGCGTCAAGGAAACCGAAGGGACGCTGGTGTTCGACGTGGCGCCCGACGCAACCAAGACCGAAGTGAAGCAGGCCGTAGAGGCTCTCTTCAAGGTCAAGGTGGCCGCGGTTCGCACCTCCAACGTTCTGGGCAAGGAGCGCCGCCGCGGAAAGTTCGCCGGCTTCCGCCCCGACTGGAAGAAGGCATACGTCCGGCTCAAGGCCGGCGAGAAGATGCCGGAGTACGTGAGCAACCTGTAACAGCAGGGAATAGGGAACAGGGAGTAGAAAGCCTGGCCCGAACTCACGGCAAGGATTATCGGAACCGGTAAGAAGTGGTTCCGGAGAAACGGGGAGAGCGGCGCTGAACATCGTGCCGGCTCTTCAGGACAAAGACAATGGCTATCAAGACATTCAGACCGATAACGCCGAGCCTGCGCTACAAGACGACCCAGGTGAACGACGATATCACCACGGCGACGCCGCACAAGCCGTTGCTGGTGACGCGCAAGCGCACGGGCGGCCGCCGCAACTCCGGCGACCTGACCATCCGCCACCACGGCGGCGGTCACAAGCAGAAGATCCGCCTCATCGACTTCAAGCGCGACAAGGCCGGCATTCCCGGTAAGGTGGCGACCATCGAGTACGATCCCAACCGCTCGGCGCGTATCGCACTCGTGCATTACGCCGACGGCGAGAAGCGTTACATCCTGCAGCCTGTAGGCCTGCAGGTGGGCGCCACGGTGACCTCCGGTCCCGACGCCGACATTCTGGTTGGCAACGCGCTGCCGCTCAAGAACATTCCGGCCGGCACCACGGTTCATGCCATTGAGCTTCGTCCCGGCAAGGGCGCGCAGATGGCCCGCTCGGCCGGCGCGCAGGCGCAGCTCGTCGCCAAGGAAGGCGACTACGCCCTGCTCAAGCTGCCTTCGGGTGAGACCCGCCGCGTGCTCGTCGAGTGCATGGCGACCATCGGCCAGGTGGGCAACACCGATCACGAGAATGTCTCGATCGGCAAGGCCGGCCGCAACCGCTGGAAGGGCATTCGCCCCACCAACCGCGGTGTTTCGATGAACCCTGTTGACCACCCGCACGGCGGCGGCGAAGGCAAAACCTCCGGCGGCCGTCATCCGGTCACCCCGTGGGGCCAGCCGACGCGCGGATACAAGACGCGCAACAACAAGCGGACCGACGCGTTCATCGTCAACCGCCGCTCGAAGTAGAAAGGCAGCTTCCAGCGAAGAGCTGGAGGCGGCCAGACACAGGATTGAGCCAACAGCTGAGGCGCTGGCTTGGAAGGAAAGCTAGAAGCTAGCGGCTAGAAGCTAGGAGCTAAGTTTTTATGGCACGTTCGACCAAAAAAGGACCGTTCGTAGACACGCACCTCATGGTGAAGGTGGAAGCGCTGAACACGGCCAACGACAAGAAGGTTGTGAAGACCTGGTCGCGCCGCTCGACCATCTTCCCCGAGTTCGTGGGCCACACCATCGCCGTGCATAACGGCAAGAAGTTCGTTCCCGTGTACGTGACGGAGAACATGGTGGGTCACAAGCTGGGCGAGTTCGCCCCCACCCGCACGTTCAAGGGGCACACCGCAGGCAGCAAGGCAGAGGCTGGCGCAAAGCCGAGGTAAAAGGGCAGCTTCTAGCTGCCAGCTTCTAGCCTCTAGCTCGATGAGGGAAGCAGGCAGCGAGGGCATCCGGAAGATTGAGGCGTTGAGAACGATGTTCGAGGCGCCGCGGACAAGCTAGGAGCTAGTAGCTAGAAGCTGGTAGCTCACTGAGGAAGAAACCAATGGCAGTCGAGACAAGAGAATACCGGGCCGAGGCCAAGTTTCAGCGCGTGTCGCCGCAGAAGGCGCGCCTGGTGCTCGACCTGATCAAGGGCCGGGGAGTGCAGGAGGCGCTGGAGACGGCCGCCTTCACCAAGAAGCGCATCGCGCCGGTGATCCACAAGCTGCTCACCTCGGCGGTGGACAACGCCAAGTACGTGGCGGGCGAGCAGGGCATCGATCTCGACGTGGATAACCTCTACGTCAAGCAGGCCCTGGCCAACGAAGGCCCGCGCATGAAGCGCATCCGCCCCGCCCCCATGGGCCGCGCCTATCGCTATCAGCGCCGTTTGACGCACATCGTGCTCTCCGTGGCGGAGCGCAACGGTTCGAGCAGCCTGGTGACCAAGGTGGAAGAGCCGGCCGAGCAGCCCAAGGCCGCGAAGAAGACCGCTGCCAAAAAGGCGCCCGCGAAGAAGGCTCCGGCAAAGAAGGCAGCAACCAAGAAGTCCGCATCGGCAGCGCCGAAAAAGGCAACCAAGAAGGACGCCAAGTAGGCGCCTGAGAGGAACTCATTATGGGACAGAAAGTCCATCCTTACGGATTCCGGCTGGGAGTAAACAAGCCGTGGCGCTCACGCTGGTTTTCGGAGCGCGAATACGACAAGCTTCTCGTCGAAGACGTCAAGCTGAAGGCCGAACTGCGCGACAAGCTGAAGGCCGCCGGCGTGAGCTCGGTAGAGATCGAGCGCCCCGGCAACAAGCTGCGCTTCATCATCCGCACCGCCCGTCCGGGCATCGTGATCGGCCGCAAGGGCGCCGAGATCGAAAAGCTGAAGACCGAGCTGGGCAAGCGCACCAACCGCGACGTGTTCATCGACATCGTCGAGGTCAACAAGCCGGAGCTTGATGCCCAGCTGGTGGCGGAGAACATCGCGCTGCAGCTTGAAAAGCGCGTCAGCTTCCGCCGCGCCATGCGCAAGAGCGTAGATTCGGCGCTGCGCTTCGGCTGCAAGGGCATCAAGGTTCGCGTGTCGGGCCGCCTGAACGGCAATGAAATCGCCCGCTCCGAGTGGTATCTGCAGGGCCGTCTGCCCCTGCACACGCTGCGCGCCGACATCGACTACGGCTTTGCCGAGGCGCAGACCACCTACGGCGTGATCGGCGTCAAGACGTGGATCTACCGCGGCGACATCTACGAGCAGAAGCGCCGCCAGCAGCCCGCGGCAGTCGGCTCGGGAGTGTTTTAAGAGCAGGGAACAGGGAGTAGGGAATAGGGAGTAGAAAACCTGGCCCGCTCGCTGAACTGAGTTTCAATTGTTGGGAATTCGAGTAAGCGGCAAGGAAGTGAATAGTGACGGGATGAAACTACTCCCTGTTCCCTATTCCCTACTCCCTGCTTTTTGAGGGTTTCGCTATGTTGATGCCAAAGAAAGTGAAGTATCGCAAGCAGCAGAAGGGCAAGCGCCGCGGCAAGGCGTGGCGTGGCTCCTCGCTTGCGTTCGGCGAATACGGTTTGAAGGTGATGGAGGCCGGCTATATCACTGACCGCCAGATTGAAGCCAGCCGCATTGCCATGACCCGTTTCATTAAGCGTGGCGGCAAAATCTGGTTGCGTCTGTTTCCGGATAAGCCGATCACCAAGAAGCCGGCCGAAGTCCGAATGGGCTCCGGCAAGGGCGCCCTGGATCACTGGGTTGCGGTGGTTCGCCCCGGCAAGATCCTCTTCGAGATGGAGGGCGTTGCGCCCAACATTGCGGAAGAGGCAATGCGCCTGGCTTCCAACAAGCTGCCGCTCAAGACCAAGTTCGTGCAGCGTCCCGGCATGGAAAAGACTGCTTCCGCAGAGAAGACGCCGGCTGCATAAGCCGGGTGAGAAGACCGCGGTCCCGCCCCGCAAGGAAAGCGCACCGCAAAAGAGAGAATGGAAATGGAACTCAACAAGATTCGCAGCTTGAGCGACGACGAACTGGCGGCCCACGAGCGCACCTCGGCCGAGCAGCTCTTCCGCCTTCGCTTTCAGGTCTCCATGGGGCAGAACGACGGAGTGAAGAAGCTCCGCGCCCTGCGCAAGGAGATCGCGCAGATCAAGACCGTGGCGCGCGAGCGCCAGCTCGGCATCGGCGGCGCAGGCAAGGACGGCGCGGTTACAACCACGGCAAAGACGGCCAAAGCCAAGAAGGGAGCCCGCTAAATGGCGACTCAGGAAACAGCGCAGACGCCGGCAAACTCCCGGCGCAATGAGAAGGTCGGCAACGTGGTCTCCACCAAGATGCAGAAGACCATCGTGGTCGAAGTCGAGATGCGCAAGGCGCACCGCAAGTACAAGCGCATCATCAAGAGCTCGAAAAAGTTCTACGCGCACGACGAGCAGAACTCGGCGCGCGTGGGCGATGTGGTCCGCATCCGCGAGACCCGTCCCCTGAGCAAGCTGAAGCGCTGGACTCTCGAAGAGATCGTCCGCCGCTCTTCGCTCGGGCAGATTGAGGAAATTGAAACGCCGCAGGTTGCGAGCTAACGCGGGCAGTCAGGAGAAAAGACCATGGCAGTGCAAATGAGAACCATGCTCGCCGTCGCCGACAACTCCGGCGCGCGCAAGCTGCAGATGATCCTGCCCCTGGGCGGCGGATTGGGCAAGAAGGCCACCCTCGGCGACATCATTACCGCCGCGGTGAAGGAAGCCTCGCCCGACGGTACCGTCAAGAAGGGCAAGGTGGTGAAGGCCGTTATCGTCCGCACCCGCAAGGAATATCGCCGCCGCGATGGAACCTACATCCGCTTCGACGAGAACGCCGCCGTGGTCATCGATGACGCGCACGAGCCGGTGGGCACTCGCGTCTTCGGACCCGTGGCCCGCGAACTGCGCGAGAAGAAGTTTTTGAAGATCGTTTCGCTGGCGCCGGAAGTGGTGTAGCAGCTTTTAGCCTTCAGCCTTCAGCATTCAGCTGGCGGACACGGCTAAACCGAGATCGAACTGAAAGCTGACGGCTGATAGCTGAAGGCTGGAGAAGAAGATGCAGAGCTTGAATATTCATCGCAACGATACGGTCCAGGTGCTCACCGGCGCCGATCGCGGCAAGACCGGCCGCGTACTGCGCGTCTTCCCGGACAAGGGCACCGTGCTCGTCGAGCACGTCCGCGTCGTCAAGAAGACGGTTTCGTCCAAGACCGGCCAGCGCACCAAGGGCGGCATCGCCGAGCAGGAGTCGCCGATCAACGTGTCCAACGTTGCTCTGGTCTGCTCCAACTGCGGCCCCGCGCGCGTGGGCTATAAAAAGGACGGCGACAGCCGCGTGCGTGTGTGCAAAAAGTGCGGGCAGACCATGCCCACGAAGAAGTAAAGAGGCAGCTTCCTGCTCTTGGCCGCTAGCGTCTAGAAGGCCATGGCTCGAGCGAGGGAAAGCTAGAAGCTGGCAGCTGGAAGCTAGCGGCTGAATTGAACACCTCCCGTAACGGTAAACGGCTGCAACGCCACTCCGATGACCGGGAGAAAGGAACAGGAAGAAATGGCAGCAAGGCTGAGAGAGAAGTACAACACGGAGATCAAGCAGGCCCTCCAAAAGGAGCTGGGGATCGAGAATCCCATGGCCGTGCCCAAGATCGAGAAGATCGTGCTCAACATGGGCCTCGGCGAGGCCACGCAGAACAACAAGCTGCTCGATCCGCTGGTCGCGGATCTGGCCGCCATCGCCGGACAAAAGCCCGTCACCACCAAGGCGAAGAAGTCCATCGCGGCATTCAAGGTGCGTGCCGGCATGTCCATCGGCGCCATGGTCACGCTGCGCCACGACAAGGCCTACGAATTTCTTGATCGCCTGATCTCCACGGCGTTGCCCCGCGTGCGCGACTTCCGCGGTGTCTCGACGAAGAGCTTTGACGGCCGCGGCAATTACACCCTCGGCCTGCGCGATCAGCTCATCTTCCCGGAGATCGATTACTCCAAGGTGGAAAAGCTGAAGGGCATGAACATCACCATCGTGACCACGGCCAAGGACGACAACTCGGCGCGCGCGCTGCTGCGCGCCTTCGGCATGCCGTTCCGCCAGGGCGCTTAAGAGCAAGCGATCAGTGATCGGTGATCAGTGATCGGATGTTTTTGGATTGAAGAGCAAGAATCAGCGGAAATGCGGTCACCGACCACGGACCACTGATCACGGTTTTTGAGGATTTATGGCAACCACTGCAAAACGAGTCAAGGACGCGCGGAAGCCGAAGTTCAGCTCCCGCAAGCACAACCGCTGCAAGCTGTGCGGCCGCCCGCGCGGGTATCTGCGCAAGTTCGGCGTCTGCCGTCTGTGCTTCCGCGGCTTGGCGCTCAAGGGAGAGATCCCCGGCGTCATCAAGTCGAGCTGGTAGAAAAGCAGCTCTTAGCCTTTAGCTATCAGCCATCAGCTTTTTCATCCGAGCCGGAAACGGCGAGGAGAAGCAGAATCAGGCTGAAAGCTGACGGCTAATGGCTGAAAGCTGTAGTAACCATTCCCGCGGGTTCTCTCAGGAACTGAGAGCGAACGGGGAATGAAGGAGAAGGAATGAGTCTGACCGACCCTGTAGCAGATTTTCTGGCACGCATCCGGAACGCTATCCGTGCACGCCACCAGAAGCTGGACGTTCCGGCTTCCAAGCTGAAGACCGAAATCGCCCGCATCCTCAAGGAAGAGGGCTACATCTCGAACTACAAGACCCAGGAAGAAGAGGGCAAGCTCGTCCTCCGCGTGTACCTCAAGTACGGCGGTGCCGAGTCGGCCATCCGCGATCTGGCCCGCGTTTCCCGTCCCGGCTGCCGCGTCTATGTCGGCCGTGACGAGATCAAGCGCGTGCAGGGTGGTCTGGGCATCTCCATCATGACCACCCCCAGGGGCGTCATGACGGGCCGCCAAGCCCGCCGTGAAGGCGTCGGCGGCGAAGTGCTCTGCGAAGTCTGGTAAATCAGCTACTAGCCCCTAGCTGCTAGCTTCTAGCTCCGGTCTCGATAGATCGTCTCAGGAAGCGAAGCACAAGCTGGCGGCTAGGAGCTAGCAGCTGGAAGCTGCTGTTCGGGCTGCAGTGGAACGATGACTGATCTCATCGGGACTCGCAAGCCAACATAAGGATTGATTCAAATGTCGCGTATTGGAAAGAAGCCGATTCTGCTGCCCTCCAGCGTCAAGTACAAGGTGGACGGCAACACTGTTCTCGTCGAAGGCCCCAAGGGCAAGGTCTCGGCGCTCATCGCTGAAGGCATCACGCTGGAAGCCAAGGACGGTCACCTGCACGTCAACCGCGCCAGCGACAAGTTCGCCGCCTTCCACGGGCTCACCCGGGCGCTCGTCTTCAACGCCGTCGAAGGCGTCACCAAGGGCTGGACCAAGGAACTGGACATCGTCGGCATCGGTTACCGCGCCGAGATGAAGGGCAAGGGCACGGTGGTGTTCACGCTGGGCTACTCGCATCCGATCGAGTTCCCGCTTCCCACGGGCATCGAAGTGACCATCGACCCCAAGCAGACCCACCTCACCGTCTCCGGCATTGACCGCCAAAAGGTAGGCCAGGTGGCCGCCGACATGCGCTCCCTCCGCAAGCCCGACCCGTACAAGAACAAGGGCGTGCGCTACTCGAACGAGAAGCTCAAGAAGAAGGCCGGCAAGACAGGCGCAAAGTAAAGCAGGGATCAGGTTTCAGGTGTCAGGGTTCAACCGGCCTGAAACCTGACACCTGGCACCTGAACCCTGGAATAACCGAACGGATCCGCAGGGCGGTTCCGCTGATAGGAAGAGACAAACATGATTGCACAGCCCAAGAGAAACGCAATTCGCCAGCGCATCCACGCGCGCATCCGCCGCAAGCTGGCGGGTACCGCGGAGCGCCCGCGCCTGAACGTCTACCGTTCGCTCAACCACATCTACGCGCAGGTCATCGACGACCAGAACGGCGTCACCATCGCTTCGGCTTCGACCATCAAGTTGAAGACCGGCGGCAACATCGCTGCTGCGAAGGAGATCGGCAAGAGCATCGCCGAACTCGCCGTGCAGAAGGGCGTCAAGAAGGTGGTCTTCGATCGCGGTGGTTATCTGTATCACGGCCGCATCAAGGCCCTGGCCGACGCCGCGCGTGAAGCGGGCCTCGAGTTCTAAGCACCATCGGGTGCAGCGAACTGTACGGCCGGATGTTGCGGCCGGTTTCGATGAGAAGCATTGACTGAGGTTTCCAGGGTAGCGCCTTGCGCACCCGGAAGGACAAGAAATGACGATGTTGAAGAAGAAGCTTGATGCCAACCAGTACAACCTGAAGGATCAGGTGGTGGCCATCAATCGCGTGACCAAGGTGGTCAAGGGCGGCAAGAACATGTCCTTTGCCGCACTGGTCGTGGTGGGCGACGCCGGTTCGGGCGTGGTCGGCTACGGTTCGGGCAAGGCCAAGGAAGTTCCCCAGGCCATCCGCAAGGGGATCGAGTCGGCCAAGAAGAACCTGGTCAAGGTCAACCTGACTGACACCACGATCCCGCACCAGGTGCTGGGCCGTTTCGGCTCCGGCCAGGTGCTGCTCAAGCCCGCTCCGGAAGGCACCGGCGTCATCGCCGGCGGCGCCGTGCGCGCGGTCATGACCTCGGCGGGCGTGCAGAACGTGCTCACCAAGAGCCTGGGCACCGCCAATCCCCACAACGTGATCAAGGCCACCTTTGACGCCCTGATCCAGCTGCGCGACAAGTCCGAAGTGGCAACCACGCGCGGCAAGGCTGTTGAGGAGCTTTAATCATGGCCGAGACCAAGAAGATTCGCATTCAGTATTACCGCTCCAAGATTCAGGCTCCTGTGAAGCACAAGCTGGTCGTCAAGGGACTTGGCTTTACCCGCCTGAACCAGATCGTTGAGCGCGAAGATACCCCCGCCATCCGCGGGATGGTAAAGACGATTCCGCACCTGGTGCGGATCGTCGAAAACTAGCTGTTAGCTTCTAGCCTCTAGCTTCCAGCTATTTTGTTGCAGCAGGAACGCAACTTTGGAGCGAAACCAGCTAGGAGCTAGCGGCTGGAAGCTAGAAGCTGCATTTACAACGCGAGTCGGGCCCGATCCATCAGCCGCCCGGCGTTACAGCGAGGAAAATCATGGCAAAGAATCTCAGCAATCTGCGCGCGCCCAAGAACGCCAACACGGCGCGCAAGCGTGTCGGCCGCGGTATGGGCTCCGGCATGGGCAAGACCTCGACACGCGGCCACAAGGGCCAGGGTTCCCGCTCCGGCTCCAGCCTCATGCGCGGCTTTGAAGGCGGCCAGATGCCGCTGCACCGCCGTCTGCCCAAGCGCGGCTTCACCAACATCTTCCGCACCGAGTACACGGTCATCAATCTCGACCGCATGGCGGAAACCGGTGTGAAAGAGATCGCGATCGACGACTACCGCAAGCTCGGCCTCGCGTCCAGCAAGCGCGCGCTCATCAAGATCCTCGGCTCCGGCGAGCTCACGTCCGCCGTCACCATCCACGCCCACAAGTTTTCCAAGTCGGCGCAGGAAAAGATCGAGAAGGCCGGCGGCAAGGCCGTCCTCCTCGGTGGCGAAGCCGCCCCTGCCAAAGCATAGTCAAGGGTGTCTCGGAACAGGTTCGCACATCGGGATGTCGGGGATGGAAGATCAAGCGGGGCGCGGCTTTGAAAGTAGAGCACTGATCCCTGACCCCTGTTCCCTGATCCCTTGCTAAGATGGATGCACACACGTAGAATCCGGGCGCCGCGCCCCCAAGTTTGGATACCGAAACATGGTTGAGAAGTTCCTGAATATCTTCCGCATCCCCGACCTGCGCAAGCGGGTTCTCTTTACCGCCGCCATTCTCGCCGTGTACCGCCTCGGGGCGTGGCTGCCGACACCCGGCGTCAACACGCTGCTGCTGCAGCGCCTCTTCGACACCCAGGCCGGCTCTGCCCTCGGACTGATGAACCTGTTCGGCGGCGGCAACCTGCGGCGCATGACCATCTTCGCCCTGGGCATCATGCCCTACATCACGGCGTCGATCATCTTCCAGTTGCTCACCGTCGTCTACGAGCCGCTGGCGCGCATGCAGAAGGAAGGCGAGCTCGGCCGCCGCAAGATCACCCAGTGGACCCGCTATCTCACCGTGGTCCTCGGCGTGCTCCAGTCCATCGGCATCGCCGCCATCCTTTCCAAGGAGAATCTGGTCCTGAACCCCGGCATCGGATTCGACCTCATGACCATTCTTACCCTCACCGCCGGCACCACCTTCATCATGTGGCTGGGTGAGCAAATCACCGATCGCGGCATCGGCAACGGCATGAGCTTGCTCATCTTCGCCGGCATCGTCGCCGGTCTTCCCCGCGGCGTGGCAGAAATCGTACAGAAGATTCAGACCGGCGCCTGGGGCGGATTCACGCTCGGCGCTGTCCTCATCATGCTGGTTGGCATGATTGTGATCGTGGCGTTCATCGTCTATGTCGAGCGCGCCGAGCGCCGCATCCCCATCCAGAGCGCCCGCCGCATCGTCGGCCGCCGCATGATGGGCGGACAATCCAGCCACCTGCCGCTCAAGGTCAACTCCGGCGGCGTCATGCCCATCATCTTCGCCAGCTCCATCCTCTCCGCCCCGCTGCTCTTCGGACAGGCCGACTGGATCCAGAGCAACCGCCTGCTCGAGCCCATCATGCGGGCACTCACGCCGGGCTATCCCTGGTACGTCTTCCTCAACTTCATCGGCATCATCTTCTTCGCGTACTTTTACGTTTCCATCGTGATGAAGCCCGATGACATCGCCGACAACTTCCGCAAAAGCGGCTCCTTCATTCCTGGTATCCGGCCCGGCAAGCGTACCTCCGACTTCATCAATGACATCCTTACGCGCATCACGCTGGTTGGAGCTTTGTACCTGTTCCTGGTCTGGCTCATTCCTACGTGGATGATCTCCGGTCTGCGTTTCGATCAACTGTTCCTGGTGGGGCATGCCTTTGAGAGCCTGCCCAACTGGATGACACACGGTTTGGGGGTCAACTTCTACTTTGGCGGCACCTCGCTGCTGATCGTGGTGGGTGTTGCCATGGACACGATCAACCAAGTCGAGTCGCAGCTCATCATGCGTCACTATGAGGGCTTTTCCCCGCGATCCGGCCGAGTTCGCGGGAGGAAAACGTGGTAATCAGCTCAGTGAGTTCTGCAGTCCAGAATGGCCGGGAAACGAGCAGCAAACTCGTCCCCGGCCCGATTCTTTTGCTCGGCGCTCCCGGGGTAGGCAAGGGTACCCAGGCCAAGGAGTTGGTCAGGCTCTGGGGGATCCCCCAGATCTCCACTGGTGACCTCCTGCGCGCCAACGTCGCCCAGGGAACAGAGTTGGGCAAGATCGCCAAGGAGATCATGGGCCGGGGCGAGCTGGTTTCCGACTCCCTGGTCAATGAGATGGTCGCCGTCCGGCTGCAGCAGCCCGATACGGCCAACGGTTACATCCTCGATGGCTACCCGCGCACGCTCAACCAGGCCGGGTGGCTCGATGGCCGCATCGCGGCCTGCCGGGCAGACCAGACTGCCTGCATGCCGGTGGTTGCTGTCAGTATTCAAGTTGACTATAATCAGTTATTGCGCCGAATTACGGGGCGCAGGAACTGCCCAGTCTGCCAGACTATCTACAACGTCTATGTAAATCCTCCCAAAGTGGACGGAATTTGCGACAAAGACGGTGCGGCGCTGGTTCAGCGAGCTGACGATACGGAGCAGGTCTTCGCGGAGCGCATGCGCGCCTATGAGAGCCTGACTGCACCCGTCGTCGAGCACTATCGGACGCAGGGGCGGTTCGCGCAAGTGGATGGGGATCGACCCATCGACGTGGTTCTGGCTGGAATTGTTGCCGCCGTCGAGCGGCTGCGCAGTATCTAAGCAGCCGGTACGGCGGAATGTGCATTGGAAAGGGAGCAAGAGAGTAGAGAGCGGAGCATCGGGATCATCGACTGGGCGGAACACCCAAACGGATCTCCGATCTCTCACCCTGATCTCTGAGGACTGATTTGGCGGTCGTACTTAAGTCGAGCACTGAGATCGAAAAGATGCGCCGCGCGGGCAGGGTGGTCCGCGAGGTGCTCGAACTCGTGCGCAGCCAGGTAAAGCCCGGCGCCACCACGCTCGACCTGGAAAGCGCCGCTGAAAAAAGGATCGCCGAATTGGGCGCCAAGCCGGCCTTCAAGGGCTATCACGGGTTTCCGGCGGTGCTCTGCACGTCGATCAACAGCGAGGTTGTGCACGGCATCCCGTCGGCGAAGCGGGTGTTGAAGGAAGGCGATATCGTCTCGGTCGACTGCGGCGCCATCGTCGACGGTTACTATGGCGACGCCGCCATCACCGTGCCGGTGGGCGAGAAGATCGATCCGAAGACGGATCGGCTGCTCAAGGTCACGGAGGCCTCGCTGCACGCGGGCATCGCCGCCGTAAAGCCCGGCGCGACACTCGGCGACATCGGTTCGGCAGTGCAGAAGGTCGTCGAGGCCGAAGGGTTCTCGGTGGTACGCGATTTTGTGGGACACGGCATCGGATCCAGCATGCACGAGGATCCGCAGGTGCCGAATTTCGGAGAAGCTGGACGCGGCATGAAGCTGCGCACCGGCATGGTTATCGCCATCGAACCGATGGTCAATGCCGGCAAGCCTGACGTCCGGGTGTTGAAAGACGGCTGGACGGCAGTCACGGACGATGGCAGCATGAGTGCTCATTTCGAGCACACGGTGGCGGTTACAGACACCGGATCGAGGATTTTGACGGAGTAGGGCAGGCACGGCTGGTGGGCCACGGCTGGCATGCATGGCTGGTAGGGCACGTCTGGCATGGCTGGCAGGCACGGCTGTACGGCGCGGCTGGTAGGGCATGGCTTTAGCCATGCCAAAAGGCGGCAGTTCTCCGGGGCTTTAGCCCCTGAGGCAAAACAGAATCAACCGCCGGTTCTCAAGCAGAGGGCCGGCAGAAGCGGGATACAGTTTGTCGAAGGAAGATGCGATTGAGGTAATGGCGACGGTCATCGAGACGTTGCCCAACGCCATGTTCAAGGTCAAGCTCGAGAACGATCACGAGGTTTTGACCCATGTCTCCGGAAGAATGCGCAAGAACTTCATTCGCATTCTCCCCGGCGACCGCGTAGCGGTGGAACTGAGCCCCTACGACCTGAATCGCGGCCGGATTGTGTACCGCTACAAATAGCTTTCAGCTTCTAGCTATTAGCCTCCAGCTACTGGCTTTTCGCGGAAAGTCGAAAGACTGAATGGTCGCATGAATGGAGCTAGAAGCTAGAAGCTAGCGGCTAGCAGCTTTCAAGAAGGGTAACAAAGCAATGAAGGTCCGTGCATCGGTAAAAAAGATTTGCGTCAAGTGTAAGGTCATCAACCGCCGCGGGGTGGTTCGCGTGATCTGCGAGAACGCAAAGCACAAGCAGCGCCAGGGCTAACTCAGCCTGGCAAGACGGAACACTTCCACGAATGGAGAGAATCGGGACTAGGCACTAGGGAGTTGAAGACATCACAGCGGTAACGCACCTTCGTTTTCTACTCCCTATTCCTTGTTTCCCACTCCCTCCTGTTCAGGGGCTAGTTAGCTTGAGTCAAGGCTTGCGATGAACCCCGGAGGAATTCCGATAACTCGTGCGAACCGGCGCTAAACCGGAGGCACCAACAGAGCGAGAGAACAGAGAGCAGAGAACAGAGATCGGCAAAGGCGTAAAAGCACCAAGACTGATCTCTGATCTCTGACCCCTGATCTCTGAAGAAGGAATCTCAATGGCACGTATTGCTGGCGTCGATCTGCCCCGCAACAAGCAGGCTCGGATCGCGCTTACGTACATCTACGGCATTGGTGATCCTCGCGCGCGCAGAATCCTGGAGAAGGCGAACGTCGATGCCTTCAAGAAGATCCAGGACCTGAGCGAAGAAGAGGTCAACCACATCCGCCAGGTGATCGAGGACGAAGGTGATGTAGAAGGCGACCTGCGCAAGGACGTTCAGATGCACATCAAGCGCCTCATCGACATTCAGAGCTACCGCGGCAGCCGGCACCGCCGTTCGCTGCCGGTACGCGGACAGCGCAGCCACACCAACGCCCGCACCCGCAAGGGACCGCGTAAGGGCACCGTGGCCAACAAGAAGAAAGCGACGGCGAAGACCTAATGGCAGAACCGAAAAAGGCTGCCGCCGGCAAGGCGGGCAAGAACAAGAAGTTCAAAAAGCGCGAGCGCAAGAATGTGCCCTACGGCATCTGCCACATTCAGGCCTCGTTCAACAACACCATCGTCACCATCACCGACCAGATGGGCAACACCCTCAGCTGGAAGAGCTCGGGTTCGCTCGGCTTCCGCGGATCGCGCAAGGGCACGCCCTTCGCGGCCCAGCAGGCTGCGTCCAACGCCGCCGGCATGGCCCGCGATCACGGCCTGCGCGCCGTCGATGTCCGCGTCGCCGGTCCCGGCTCCGGCCGCGAGTCCGCCATCCGCGCGCTCGCAGCCGCCGGCATTGAGGTCAAGTCTATTCGCGACGTAACGCCGGTGCCGCACAACGGCTGCCGCCCGCCGAAGCGCCGCCGAGTGTAAGAAGCAGGGAGTAGGGAACAGGGAATAGGGAGTAGAAAACAGCACCGATTTCTACTCTCTACTGCCTACTGCCTTCAACAACCGGGCCGGGACGACATGCGCACCGTCGCACGTAAACCGGCCGACATCCGAAGTCAGGAGAAGAAATGGCTCGTTATACCGGAGCAGTCTGCCGCCTTTGCCGCCGCGAAGGCACCAAGCTTTTTTTGAAGGGCACCAAGTGCCACTCCGACCGTTGCCCCATTGAGAAGCGCAACTTCCCTCCCGGGCAGCACGGCAAAGACCGCAAGGCCAAGATCGTAGGCTACGGCCTGCAACTGCATGAGAAGCAGAAGGCCAAGCGCATCTACTTCACCCTCGAAGGCCAGTTCCGCGAGTACTACGAAAAGGCCAACCGCGCCACCGGCGTCACCGGCGAACTGCTCATCCAGCAGCTTGAGCGCCGCCTGGACAACGTGGCCTATCGCCTCGGATTCGCCATCTCGCGCCGCCAGGCCCGCCAGGTCGTTCGCCACGGCCACGTGCTGGTCAACGGCAAGAAGGTCAACATCCCGTCGTACCAGGTGAATGCCGGCGACGAGATCGCCATCCGTGAAGGCGCCAAAAAGCTCATCGTCGTGGAGCAGGGCGTGCAGTACGCCGCCCAGAACCCGGTCCCCGCATGGCTCGAAGCCAACTTCGAAAACATGTCCGGCCGTGTCCTCCACTTGCCCAAGCGTGCCGACGTCAGCCTGCCCATCAATGAGCAGCTGATCGTCGAACTGTACAGCAAGTAACAGGATCAGGTGACAGGGTTCAGGTATCAGCCGATGCCTGAAACCTGTCACCTGTCACCTGAAACCTAACCCACAAGGAGCCCATTGCGCGGCCGCCGCAAAATGCATCGCGACGTACTCGCCGTGCGGGAAAAGAGAGACGAATATGCTTTGGAGAGGATTCCAGAAACCCAAGCGTCTGGCAGTCGATGCCGAGACACTCACTGAAACCTACGGCAAGTTCAGCGCCCAGCCCTTTGAGCGCGGCTTCGGCACCACCATCGGCAACGCCCTTCGCCGTACGCTGCTCAGCAGCATTGAAGGCGCCGCTGTCACCGCCGTCCGCATTGAAGGCGTCCTGCACGAGTTCCAGTCCATCCCCGGCGTGGTGGAAGACGCCACCGACATCATCCTGAATCTCAAGCAGATTCCCTTTAAGCTCAACGGCGACGGCCCCAAGGCCCTCTATCTGCGCGCCGATCAGCCCGGCATCGTCACCTCCGGCATGATCGAAGCCGACGGCGACGTCGAGATCCTCGACAAGGGCGTCTACATCGCCACCGTCTCCGAAGGCGGCAAGCTCGAGATGGAGATGCGCCTCAAGCGCGGCCGTGGCTACGTTTCCGCCGACAAGAACTTTGATGGCGACCTGGGCATCGGCTTCATCCCCGTGGACTCCGTGCACTCGCCCGTGCGCCGCGTCAACTACGCCGTAGATGCTGCCCGTCTGGGCCAGATCACCGACTATGACAAGCTGACCCTCGAAGTGTGGACCAACGGCGCCGTGCTCCCCGCCGATGCAGTCGGCCTCGCCGCCAAGCTGCTCAAGGACCACATGAACATCTTCATCAACTTCGAGGAGGAGATGGAGACCGAGGCGCGCGGCGATGAAGGCCGCGTCCTGCTGCGCAACGACAATCTGAATCGCTCCGTCGAAGAGCTGGAGCTTTCGGTTCGCAGCTACAATTGCCTCAAGAACGCCAACATTCAGACCATCGGCGAGCTCGTCCAGAAGACGGAAGCCGAGATGCTCAAGACCAAGAACTTTGGCCGCAAGAGCCTGAACGAGATCAAGGAGATCCTCGCGCAGATGGGCCTGAGCCTGGGCATGAAGATCGACGAGCAGGGCAACGCGGTTCCGGGACCGACCAGCATTCCTCCCGCCACCGCCCTCGCCCAGAGCTACCGTTACGACGATGAAGACGAGCCGCTGGATTCGGTTGACCTCCAGCTGCCCACCGAGACCGAGAACTTCTAAATGCAGGGATCGGGTGTCAGGTTTCAGGTGTCAGCAACTGCTCCTTTGTAAGCAAGCTTGACTGAAACCTGAAACCTGTAACCTGACACCTTGCAAACGACACCTGTTTTTCGAAGAGAGAGTCACACCATGCGCCATCGCAATGCAGGATTCAAACTCGGACGCAACACCAGCCACCGCCGCGCCCTGTTGCGCAACCTGGTCACGTCCGTCATCGTGGAAGATCGTGTGGAGACGACCGTCGCGAAAGCGAAGGCGGTCCGTCCGCACGTCGAAAAGATGATCACCCTGGGCAAGAAGGGCGATCTGCACTCCCGCCGTCAGGCACTGGCGTTCCTCCAGACTGACACGGCTGTCTCCCGCCTCTTTGAGACGGTGGCGCCGCGTTACGGCGACCGCCAGGGCGGCTATCTCCGCATCGTCCGCACCGGCTTCCAGAAGGGCGACGGCGCCGAGAAGGCGTTCATCGAACTCCTCGGAGCCGAGAAGCAGCTCGACGAGAAGCGCCAGAAGCGCGACGCCATCAAGGCCAAAAAGCGCGAAGAGCTGGAAAAGCAACTCGAGGAATCCAAGAAGGAAGAAGGCGGCGAAGAAGAGGCCGCTTAGTTTCTTCTCAATCCCTTTGAGCCTCAAACACCCCGTAGACATCCGTCAGGATGTCTACGGGGTGTTCTATTTGCTGGCCTGATCGTGCCCGCCCGGTGAGGGGCAGGCAGTATCGGCTTCACCGCATCGCACTTTCGACGAGCTTGTAACCCGCTGGTACTTCCAAGTGCGATCCATCGATCGCGGCGGTGCTGAAATCGGAACTGGTCGTCTGCGTCTCCATCAGGACCACCGCTGCCGGCGGCGGCGTTTGCCCCGCCTGCCCCGACTCCTGGCTTGCCGGCTGCGCCGCTGGCTTCTTCTTTCTGCCGAATCCCCCAAACCCTCCCAGCGCACCGAGCTTACTCTTCACCGCGGACGCAGCACTCTCTTTTGCTACTTCGGATGCGGTGGGGATCTCGGGTGAGGTGTCCGGCGGCAGTGGCGCTTCAGAAGCGGCGGGCAACGGCTTGCCGTCAGTGGTCATCCCCATTCGCGTGATCTGCATGACCGGCACGCCTTTGATCTTCTGCATCTCCTTGGCCATGTCGCTCCATGCCTGGGAGGCTCCCGGGTTCTGCCCCACCATCCGGCTCATGTTCAAGTCCATGCCGCTGCCCAGCAGGCTCATCTTCTCGGCCATGCGCATGTAGAAATCGCGCATCGCCTCATAGCCCGGCACGTCGGTCGCGAGCCACATGTCGTTGGTGATCGCCATGCTGCCGCTCTGCTGCGCCTTCTGGTCGGTGACCTTAGCGTTCAGGGTCAGGATGGATTCCCGCGTTGCCAGTCCGCTAATGTCCTTTCCGGCGCCCGTCTCCCGCACGTGCGCTTCAAAGCTCATCGTGACATTCTCCGCGCCTTTCTGCTCCTTCTGCATCTCCTGCTGCGCTTTCTGCAGTTGCTGCCGCAGTTGTTCAAAGGTCATCACGGAGTAGGTCCGCTTGGATTTGTCGATCTGTGTAATCGTCTCCTTATCCAGATCGACAATCTCGATGCTGTCCGCCGACTCCCGCGCCATCCGGTTGCCCTTCAGATAAACGGTGGAGACGACGGGCTCTCCGATCTTCCGAGCCTGGGAGCTGAATGTCCCGGCCATCTTCATCATTCGCAGCATGGAGCCACCAGTCACTTGAGTAGTTTCGCGATAGGAGTAATCGCCGAGTGCGTGGAGTGGAATCAGAAGACCGGACCCGAACAATAGGAGAGCGACGAGACGCTTCGAACCCATACAAACACCTCCAGAGCGATAGCCGGTCGCAATAGAATATGCGAACCCTGAATCGGAACTTCGCCGGAGTATAGCGCTGCGGGCGCAGCGCTTCAACGCCCTCGCAGTGGCGGATTCATTGAACCAAAAGATGGATCTGTGTACCGATGCTTCGGCACGTCGCAGGCGCCAAATTTGCCTCAGGATAGCGGCTATCGCGTACCTTTTGACTCGTCCGAAAGCACGTTTATGACACCGTCAAAAGCGGTTAGGATAGTGCAGCCCACTGTCCGCTATTCGACGTGGTAGTTCGGCGCTTCCCGGGTAATGATCACATCGTGCACGTGGCTCTCACGCAGGCCAGCCCCGGAGATACGCACAAACTGCGACTTCTCCTGCAGTTCCTTGACGGAGCCGCAGCCCAGGTACCCCATGCCCGACTTCAGCCCGCCCACGAGCTGATACACCATGGCTTCCAGCGGTCCGCGATAAGGCACGCGTCCCTCGATCCCCTCCGGCACAAACTTCGCCAGCCGGTTCTGACCGTTCCGCTCCCGCTGCACCACTCCCTCCGTGGACGCATCCTTTTCCATGTCGTCTTTGCCTTGGAAGTACCGCTCGCCCGATCCCTGGCTCATGGCGCTCAGCGAGCCCATGCCGCGATAAGTCTTGAAGCTGCGTCCCTGGTACAGAATCGTCTCGCCCGGGCTCTCGTCCACGCCCGCAAACAGCGATCCGATCATGATGGAGCTGGCGCCCGCCGCGATGGCCTTGGTGATCTCGCCCGAGTACTTGATGCCGCCGTCGGCGATCACCGGAATTCCGTGCTCGCTTGCCGCCCGATAAGCTTCCGCAATCGCCGTAATCTGCGGCATGCCCGCGCCCGTCACCATGCGCGTTGTGCAAATTGATCCCGGTCCGATGCCCACCTTCACCGCATCCGCGCCCGCATCGATCAGCGCCTTCGCGCCTTCGTACGTCGCCACGTTTCCGGCCAGCAAACCCACCTTCGGAAAACGCTTCTTCACCTGCCGGACCGCATCCAGCACCCGCGAGGAGTGCCCGTGCGCGGAGTCGATCGCCAGCACGTCCGCGCGTGCGTTGATCAACTCGGCTGCACGCTCCAGAAAATCTCCTGTCGCGCCGATAGCGCCGCCCACGCGCAGCCGACCCTTCTCGTCTTTGCTCGAGTTCGGATACTTCAGCTTCTTCTGGATGTCCTTGACCGTGATCAGGCCTTTCAACTCGTACTGATCATTCACCACCAGCAGCTTTTCCACCCGGTGCTGGTGCAGAATCAGCTCTGCCTCTTCCAGCGTTGTGCCCACCGGCACGGTGATGAGGTTCGCCTTCGTCATCACCTCGTCCACCGGCACATCGGTACGGGTCTCGAATCGCAGATCGCGATTGGTCAGAATGCCCACCAGCTTGCCGCCCTCGGTCACCGGCACACCCGAAATCTTGTAGCGCCGCATCACATCGAGCGCGTCGCTGATCAACTGTCGCGGGCCGATCGTCACCGGGTCCACAATCATGCCGCTCTCCGAGCGCTTCACCTTGTCGATCTCGCCCGCCTGCGCCTCAATGCTCAGGTTGCGATGCACAATCCCGATGCCGCCCTGCTGCGCCATGGCAATCGCCATCCGCGACTCCGTCACCGTGTCCATCGCGGATGAAATCAGCGGAGTGTTCAGCGTGATGTCGCGAGTCAATTGCGTCTGCGTGCTTACCTGGGCGGGCACCACGTCACTGTAGGCCGGCACCAGCAGCACGTCGTCGAAGGTCAACGCTTCGGGAAGATTTTTTGTGAGCATAATACTTGGACGCGCCTGGCGGTCCAGGGATTCGGTTCACTGGTCCGGCAGGCGCTTTCAACTATTGTAGCGGAGCCCCGCCATGGGCCTGCACGCCGGCCGGCTCACGCATCGTCTCGGCCACCAGATCGCCCAGTTGCCGCGCGCTGAATGCATTCCCTTCCAGGTTGGCGGCCAGCCTGCCATCCGCGCCGATAATCACCGTGTGCAGCGTATGCGTCAGCAGCCCCTCGCTCTCCCAAAAGTCCATCCCGAACATGCCCGCCACGCGATGGATCTCCGGCAACGGCCCGGTAAGGAAATGCCAGCTCCGCGGATCGGCCTGAAATCGTTGCGCGTAAGCGGACAATCCCGCTCCGTGATCAACCTCCGGATCGATCGCGATCGTAATCAGTACCAATCGCGTTCCCAGGTCGCGGTGAAATCGCCTGGCCACCTGCCGCAGGTTGTTCGAGAGCCGAAAGCAGTAATTCGGGTTAGGACAGCGCGAATACCCGAACGTCAGCACCACCACCTTCCCGCGCAGCGATGACAAGCCCACCCGCTGCCCGGCCTGATCCGTCAGTGTGAAATTGGGCACCGCGTGTCCCACCTCCACCTGCGCCCCGTGCTGGGCGGTCGCGCGCCGCAGCCCCGTCAGCGCTTCCGCTTCCGCCGGCTCCGCCTCAAAGTTCATCACCGGCTGAATGTGCTCCGCCGCTGTGCGCTTCCCCTGCTCCACCAGCGTGAAGCGGATCATCATGCCCGGCCGCAGCGCGCCCAGCATGTGCATGTCCCGCACCTCCAGCGGCATATCCATCGCCGCCATGTACCCCGGTATGGCAGCGCACGACACCACCAGCTTGCGATGCGCTGCATCCACCTTCAGCACCAGACCCTGCGCCGGGTGCTCCGCAGCGCGCGCACTCACCAGCGCACAACCCAGCACCGCCGAAATCACAACAGCCCGCACTCGATGCAACGCCCGCATCTCACTCGGCTCCTGCCCCCGCTTTGCCCAGCGGCATCGGCTTGCGGTGAAGTGGAACAAAATCCTTCGCGAACTCCTTGACCTCGATGAACTGATCCTTGCCCACACCCGTAAAATGCTGGCGCGTCCCGCTCACCGGCCACGTTACGTCCAGGCTCACAATGGTTGCGTTGTGTCCAAGCCCGATGTGTGCTTCCATCGGATGCGATCCAAAGGAACTCGTCTCTCCCACCGTACGCCAGATCGACCGCTCGCGCCCGTCGTTCTTCACCCGCACTTCAATCTTCGCTCCCACGCCGGCACGATTGGTCTTTACCCCCTCCAGCTTCACGTTGATCCAGTCGTTTCCGTTCCCCGGATTCTCATACACGCGAAGCGTGTGCTTGTCTGAAGGAATCGCGCCGCCCGTCTCCGCCAGAATGTCGACAAATCCATTCCGCCGCACATCGGCAAACGACACGCTGTGTCCCTTGTGCAACTCCCCGGTCCCGGAGCTTTGCGTCACATCCTCGAACCGCTTTCCCTCGTCATTGCGGAACAGCATGTGCGGCATCAGCGAACCGAGCGACGGATTGCCCATCCCTAAATAAATGTCCTCAAATCCGTCATTGTCGATGTCGCCGAAGTTCGCGCCCATCGGGATGTAGATCCGATCCAGCCCAACCTTCGCTGTCACGTCCTGGAACGTCCCATCGTGCATGTTGCGATAGAGCTTCAATGTCTCCACATGCGTCGGCATATGCATCGAGCTGCGCACGCTCTGGTCGATGGAATTGAAGTAGTCGGTCACAAACAGGTCGGGCCACCCGTCGTTGTCGTAATCGAAAAACCATGTTGCAAAGCTGAAGTACGGACCCAGAACGCCCGCCTGCGGGGCTACGTCGGTGAAGGTATCGTTGTGATTGTTGCGCCACAGAAAGTTGGGCGAGTCGTAATTCGACACGTAAAAATCCACGTATCCGTCGTTGTCGTAATCTGCCGCCGTCACACCCTTGCTGAACGCCGGCTTGTCGATCCCCGCGGCATGTGAAATATCTTCGAATGTCCCGTCGCCGCGATTCAGAAAGAGCTGCGCCGGCGCCTTCTCGTTGATCAGGAACAGATCGAGCAGCCCGTCATTATTCACGTCCGCCCACACTGCGGATTGCGATGCCGTCACCGTCTTTCCCAGGCCGCTCGCGTCCGTGACATCGGTAAACGTGCCGTTGCAGTTGTTCTTCAGCAGCGACTTGCGCATCGGGAACTCCCACCCGCCGCGCAGCACCAGCACGTCCATGCATCCGTCGTTGTTGTAGTCGCCCTCCACCATATTGAGCCCGCCCAGCTGATTCGATAAGCCTGCCTGCTCCGTTCGATCGCTGAACGTCCCGTCGCCGTTGTTATGGAAGTAATGCATCGCATCGCAAACGTCGGAGCTGGATACCATCACATCCAGCCGGCCGTTGTTCTCAAAATCCTCCACCAGCAGGCCGCCCGCACTCAAGAACGCATTCAATCCAGCCGCCGCCGCCACGTCCTTGAAGCGCCCCACCTTCGCCTCTGACTGGAACACCTTCGGCGGTAACAGATCAGCCGGCGGCACGGATGCGGGATACTTGCCGATCGTCGCGTACGACAGGTTCAGCAGCCACTTTGCCTGCATGTCGTCCGGCTTCAGTTTCAGGTACTTCTCCAGATAAGCAATCGCCTGCTCGGAGTCCGCTGTCTTCTGAAACGGACGCGCCGGATGCGCCGGATCGAAAAGATTCTCGTCGCCCGGGTGCGTGTACGCACCGTTGTCCATCTCCGCGGCATGCAGATAGAGCACTCCGAGAGCTTCGAGAAAATACGGCATGCCGTCCGGCACGTCGGTTTGCGCAATCCCCGCTGCGTTCTTATACTCCGCAATCGCCTCCTGCATCGCGCCGCGGTAGGCATAAAGCTGCCCCAGCACCATGTGATCGCGAAGCAGGTCGAGCTGCGCATTCAGATCGGCCCCGTGCGGCACCAGCAGGTTGCGCTGGATTCCCGCCACGGCATGCGCGTAAGAACTCTTGCGCAGCGAGCAGACCTCGTTCAGGTCGCGGTCCCATCCATCCGGCTTTGGCTCGTCGCGGAACGCGGCATCCGCCTCCTGCATCCCGCCCACATCGATTCCGAATCGCACAACCCCGGTGCGCGCCAGTGTCTGAATTCGCTCTCCGTCCAGAACCTGCGGGTGCGGCGCCGTCTTGAAAACCTTCAGCACCGCATATCCCTTCGGCGTCTGCACTATTGCGCTAATGTGCCCGGGCTGAACTCCGGCGAGTGCCTGGCGCAGTTCAGGTTGCAGGTCTGTCGGACTCAGGCGGCCAAGATAGCCGCCATTCGCAGCCGAAGGGTCAATCGAATCCTCTTTGGCGAGAACCTCAAAATTCCAGCCCGCCTGCAAGCGTTCGAGTGCCTCCTGCGCCGCTGCTCTGGTGTGCGTAACCAGGATTCCCAACTCCTCCGGTTGCGCGGCACTCGCGGCCTGGCCTCGCGCAGACAGCGTGAGCACTGCACAACATGCCAAAAGGGCAAAGGCACCGGCGCATACGGCCGGGCGAGAGGAGCGGAGCATCGGATCCTCGGATCAGGGGAAGCTGGCGATCGGCACTTACATGGTACCTGATGAGAGGAAAGGCTCTGCAGGTTTCCAGCCGTCTCGGTGGCCCATCGAGATCAGCCTCGGATCGCCTGCGTCCGTTCGAAAAGCTCCGTCAAAGCATCGCACGCCGCCTTTGCACCATCCTCGTCGGCCAGCATGCGCACCGCCGCCTCCGCACGCCGCGCGTATTTCGCCTCATGCAGAAGTGTGCGCAGCTTCCTCGCCACCCGCAGCGGCGTGTAGTCTCCGCGCCGGATCACCCGCGCCACCTTCAGCCGCCGCATGCGGCGCGCGTTATCCGGCTGGTCGTGTGAGTACGGCATGATCAGCATCGGCTTGCCCGCCTTCAGGCACTGCGCTGTAGTGCCCACTCCCCCCTGGTGCACCACCGCCGCTGCCCGCGGAAATAGCAGCGAATACGGCGCATACTCCGCCACGCAAATCGTCTCGGGCAGAGCCATTCGGGGCCGGTTTCGCTCGTCGTGCCCAATCAGCAGCACCGCGCGTACTCCCAGCTTGATCGCTGCCCGCGCCGAGTGCTCGAAGAATTGTCCCGCCGCCATCACCGCCGCTGAACCCAGCGTGAACACCACCGGCGCAGGACCCGCTGCCAAAAATGCCTCCAGGTGCTCCGGCAGGTTTGCAGCTCCGGTGTCCGCGTCATACGTACAAAAACCGGTAATCCGCGTATGCTCCGGCCAATCGCGCTGCGCCTTTCCCAGCACGCGTGAGAAAAGAGCAAGCACCAGGTGTGGCGAATGCTTGGCCTCGAAGATCGGGTTTCCGCCGCGCGGCAACCCAAGCTCGCGTCGCAGCTCATAGATCGGCTCAGGCCACTTGCGCGTCACGAACCGCGCCAGTCGCCGGATGCCGCGGCCCATGCCCGGCACCGCACGGTCAGCCCGCGCCAGCCGCGGATACGGCGGCAACACCGGCGGATCGAATGCCGAAAAAAACGAGAACGGCGCAAGCACATAACTCGCCCACGGAATCCCCGTCTTCTCCGCCACCAGCGGACCCGCGTAATTCAGTTCGCCGATCAACAGCAGATCCGCACGCTCCGGCTGCGTGGCCGCGTGCAGCAGGTCGTCGTAGGTCTGCCGCAGCGCCGGAAACAGGAATTCGCGCAATCCCCGTTCCGTGCCCTCTTTCACGTCGTACACCATCTCCACCAGCAGCGTGTTCTTGGGATCGATCTCCGGACGGATGGAGTGAAACTCCAGGCCCAGCGGCCTGATCTTCTTTTCGTACATGGCCGGCAGCGCCATCACCGCCGTATGCCCGCGGCGCTTCAACTCCAGCGCAATCGCGATCAGCGGGTGAATATCGCCATACGTTCCGATATTGGAAAGGACGATGCGCACGGTCCGGTCTTGCTGCTCCTTCGAGAGTAATTGATCCAGGGTGATTCGCATCGCAGGCAGCGATTCTTTTGCCCCGCCGCCGTTGCACCGTGTTACAGTTCCGTCACATGGCGCAAAACCCGAACAGCAAAACGACGATTATCGCCGTCGCCGTACTCGCCGCTCTCATCGGTTCGCTTCTCCATGAGGGCTTGGGCCACGGCGTCACCGCATGGCTGCGCGGCGACGGGTTGACCCAGCTCTCCAGCAATCACCTCGACTCCATCCGCGAAGATCGCTGGGTCGATGCCGCAGGCACGCTCGTCAACTTCATCGCCGGCTTCATCTTCCTCCTCGCATCGCGGATCGCCGGCTCCCGCGCCAACCTGCGCTACTTCCTCTGGTTTCTCGGCGCCATCAATCTCTTGCATGCCGCGGGCTACTTCCTTTTTTCCGGCGCTCTCAATGTGGGCGATTGGGCCCAGGTCATTGCCGGTCTTCCTCACCATGCGGCTCTGCGCATATGCATGGCCGTCACCGGCGTCCTTCTCTATGTCCTCTTTCTGCGTCTCATCATCGGCGCGCTTCGCCCCTTTTGTCCCGATCGTCGCTCTTACAACACGGTTGGCCGCCTGCCCTACTACACCGCCTGCGCATACATGTGCATCGCGGGCGCACTCGATCCCATGGGCTGGAAGCTCATGCTGCTTTCCACCATCCCGGCATACTTCGGCGGATTGAGCGGCTTTCTCTGGGGCGACGTCTTTCTCATCGGCCGCCCGGCGCCGGTCCGCACCCTTACCGTCCACCGCAGTTGGCCCCTGGTGATCGCCGCGGCGCTTCTTGGCATCGCATTCCTCCTCATCGTCGCACCGGGCATTGACTTCTACCACGCCGTGCCCCGCCGGCCTTAAGCCTGCCTTCACATTTCCGGTGGTATGCTTGCCCCGTTGTTCTGGAGAGGAAACATGCGGAACGGAATTCGCTTCGGGCTCACTCACTTCCTGTGTGCCATCGCGGCGGCAGCGGCTCTCGCAGCCGGCGTCGGCGCGGCATCGGCGCAGCAGCCGTACAAGGTCCTGAATCATTGGAAGATCGGCGGCGACGGTTTCTGGGACTACCTCATCGCGGATTCCTCGGCGCAGCGGCTCTACGTCACCCACGGCACGCGTGTCGAAGTTCTCAACTCGCAGACGGGCAAGCGCGAAGGCGAAATCGACGGCCTGCACGGCATTCATGGAGTAGCCCTCGACAACAGCGGTCGGTTCGGCTACATCTCCGACGGCGGCGCAGGACAGGTGGTTATCTTCGACCGCCACACCCTGGCCAAAGTTGCCACAGTGCCCGCCGGAACCAACCCCGACGGCATCATCTTCGAACCGGCCACGCAGACCGTCTGGGCCTTCAACGGCCGCAGCCACGACGCAACCGTCATCGATGCCACCACGCGCAAAGTCGTCGCCACCATCCCGCTGCCCGGCAAGCCTGAGTTCGCCGCCGTCGATGGTCACGGCCTTGTCTTCGACAACATCGAGGACAAGAATGAGATCGTTCGCCTCGATGCGCATTCGAAGAAGCTCACCGCTGCCTGGCCTGTCGCCTGCGATTCGCCTTCGGGCCTCGCCTTCGATACCGCCGGCCACCGCCTCTTCAGCGTCTGCGACGGCAAAAAGATGGCCATCACAGACTCCAACTCCGGCAAGCAGCTCGGTACGGCCACCATCGGCGACGGCCCCGACGCCGCCCGCTATGACGCCAAAGACAAGCTCGCATTCGCCTCCTGCGGCGAAGGCGTTCTGTCCGTCGTCAACGCTGGCGCCGCTGGCTACCCCACCATCGAGACGCTGCCCACGCAACGCGGCGCGCGCACCATGGCGTATGATCCGGCCACGGATCGCATTTATCTGGTGACGGCGGAATTCGGTCCGCGACCCAAGCCCACACCGGAAAATCCACGAGCTCGCCCGTCAATCATCCCCGGCAGCTTCACAGTAATTGTGGTCGGCCGCTAGCAATCTCTTCGTTAAAACAAATCCGCCCGCAGCCGACAACGGCTCGGGCGGATTTTCATTTCTGCCGAATCGCAATTACGCCGCTCGCGCCAGGCACACCGCGAACCACCCGCGCTCGTCTGTCCACGTGCGCACCGGCTCAAACCCCGCCGCAGCCAGCGCCCGCTCCGCCTGTCCCGGCCGGTATTTGTAGCTGTTCTCGGTGTGGATCGTCTCGCCTTTCGCAAAATGCAGCCGCAGATCCAGCGACGGAATCTCCACGCGCTGGTTGCCGCGGCTCTCCAGGTGCATCTCCATCCGCGATCGTTCCGCATTCCATCGCGCCCGATGCGCAAACGTCTCCATATCGAACTGCGCGCCCAGCTCCCGATTCAGCCGCGCCAGCATATTGCGATTGAAAGCCGCCGTCACTCCCGCGCGATCGTCGTAGGCGGCCTGCAAAGTGCCCTCGTCCTTCACCAAGTCCACGCCCAGCAGGATCGAATCGTTCTCGCGCAATGCCGCGCGAACATTGCGCAGCAGTTCTTCCGCTTCGTGCGGCTCAAAGTTCCCGATGCTCGATCCGATATAGAGCACCATGCGCCGTTCGCCATGGAACGGTGGAGCGAGCGAGAAATCGCGCGTGTAATCCACCACCCGCGGCGCCACCAGCACCCCGGGAATCTCTGCCTCAATCCGCTCTTGGGCTGCGTCGAGCGCGCTCCCGGAAACATCCAGCGGCTCGTAGATCACCGTGTCCTGATGTTCCACTGCCGCTTGCAGCAGCAGGCTCGTCTTGCTCGCCGATCCCGCTCCCAACTCCACCAGCCGCAACGCATCATCGCCCGCCGCCCGTGCGATCATCTCTTCCCCATGCGCCTTCAGAATGCCGTGCTCCGTGCGCGTCAGGTAATACTCAGGCAGCTCTGTGATCTTCTCGAAGAGTCGCGATCCGGCCGCATCGTAAAACAGCCACGGCGGAAGCCACTTCGGCCGCGAGCAAAGGCCCTCCATCACAGCTTGGGCCATCTGCGAAACAATTCCCAGTTGATTGAGTGATACAGGCAATGTCGACATGCTCGTGTCTTGGATGCGGCCCTTCTGCTTTGGAGTTACCAGCTCGCCAATCTGATTCCCGAGAACTGCCAGCGCGCTGCAGGAGAAAAAAAGTTCCGATAACTGGCTCGGATGTGTGCTCGCGGCGTGGCGCAGGAACCGCCCCGCAACACCATCGTTCCGCTCATGAACTTTCCGTTGTACTCGCCCAGAGACCCCGCCAGCGGCCGAAACCCCGGATACCCCAGGTAGGCGCTCGACGTCCATTGCCAGCAGTCGCCGAATAACTGCCACGGCCGTTTGAACGGATGCGCCGGATCTTCGCTGAGCAACGCGCCCTCGGCCTGCCCTTCCGGCGCTTCGTCTTCAAACTCGCTCGCAGGCATCGGCATCAGATGTCCCGAGTCCAGCAGATTGCCTGCAATCAGCCGTCCCTCTGCCGCTGCTTCCCACTCGGACTCCGTCGGCAGCCTATGCCCCGCCCAACGCGCATACGCGTCCGCTTCGAAGTAACTCACCTGGCTCACCGGCGCTGCAGCCAGCTTCGCCAGTGGTATCTCTCCACGCAGCGTAAACATCGTCCACTCGCCGCTGTTGTCGATCCAGTAGAGCGGCGCGCGCCATCCCTGTGTCTGCACCGCATTCCATCCGTCGCTCAGCCAAAGCTCCGCGCGGCGATAGCCGCCATCCGCAATAAACTCGGCGTACTCGCCGCAGGTCACCAGCCGCTCCGCCAGCCCGTATGGTTCCAGCCACACCTGGTGGCGCGGCAGCTCGTTGTCATAACAGAACCCATCGCCCGCGTGCCCCGCTTCGTGCACGCCTCCCTCAAAGCGCAAAAATCGCGGCGGCGCAGGATGCCTCTGGCTGCCCCAGCGCAAGTTCTCCCCCTCGTACACAGGTCGCAGTGGGTTGGTGAAGAATGCATTCAAAACATCCGTCAGCAGCAACTCCTGGTGCTGCTCCTCGTGATTCACGCCCAGCTCGATCCGCTCCAGCGCCTCGCGTTCCGGATTGCGCTCAAGCAAGCGCTCAATACTCTCATCCACATGTGCCCGGTAGCGCAGCACCTCTTCAACCCCTGGCCGCGAAAACGACGCCCGCAACCGCTTTTCCGGAAACTTCGCAAAACTCTCGTAGTAGCTATTGAACAGCCAGATGAAATCCGGATTGAACGGACGGTATCCCTCGAAAAACTCGCGCAGCACAAACGACTCAAAGAACCACGCCGTGTGCGCCAGGTGCCACTTCGCCGGCGAAGCCTCCGGGCACGACTGCACCATCATGTCTTCCGGTGTCAGCGGTTCGCACAGCGCCTCGGTCTGCCGCCGCACTTTCCGGTATCGTTCGCCGATTCCGGTCAACTGTGCGCCGGGCAAGGTCGTACTCATGGCCACATCTCCTTGTTGATGCGTGAGTCTACTCCGAATGCGCGGCTCTTGCCCATGCCCGGGATCCGCCCGAATCGCGCTATTGCTTTCAGCCGCAATGGGTAACGTCCCCCCGGCTACCCATCCGTTGCAACAGCAGATGAGCTCAAACTCCGATTGGATGCACTTTCCCGCCCCGGCAAGCGCAAAACGTGGTTTAATTTTTGGCAAAGCACGATCGCTCGCTCCCGGCGGTTCTTAACTTCCCTTTGAAGTTGGGAGAGAAAATGCATCGCGCCTTCCTCTATTCAGCCCTCACCCTTTGCGGCCTCCTTGTAACTCCCGGCTTGCTCGCCGGCCAGTCCTCGGCAAATGCAGCAGCGCAAATCGCCCGGTCGACGGCCCCCGTGCAAAGCATTCCCGCTCCAACCGCCACCACACCGGCAATCCAGATCACCCCGGAGGAGTTGGGCGACGCCCTCATGATTCACCAGCGCTACCAGGCCGCCATCGACGCCTACAAGCAAGCGCCGCTCAATACCGCCCAGATATGGAACAAGATGGGCGTCGCCTACCAACTCATGTTCAACAATCACGATGCCGAGCGATGCTATCGCAAGGCCCTCAAGCTTGATCCGAAGGATGCAAAGGTGCTCAATAACCTCGGCGCCGTCTACATGGGATTCAGGCTCTACGGTTCGGCTGAACGGACCTATCGCAAGGCCATCCGGTTCAGTCCGCAGTCCGCGCTCTTCCACAAGAATCTGGGTACGGCTTACCTCGCCGAAGGCAAGTACAAGAAGGGTTGGCGGGAGTACGAGTCGGCACAGGCCCTCGATACCTCCATCTTTTCCCATCCCGCGGGCATGCGCATTGACAACCCAGCCACCCTCCGCGATCGCGGAGCCATGAACTTCTACATGGCCAAAAGCTGCGCCCACGCCGGCCTCTTCGCCCAGGCGGTCGAATATCTCCGCATGGCCCTCAATGAGGGCTTCACCAATCCCAAAAAGATCCTCGCCGACGCCGAGCTATCGCGCATGCGCAACGTGCCCGCATTCCAGCAGTTGATGGCCTCGCAGGGCGTCTACCTAACTCCGCTCACCGCTCACCCGCCCGTGCAGCAGTAGCAATCCCCGGCCATCGTTCCGCACAACCCAGGGTGCCCCATCCATCGGACGGCTCCATCGTCCGATGGGCGGGAAAGCACGAACCTCAACCCCCCACGATCACCCTGAGCACTAATCCAGCGCGTCTCGTCCATCGGATAGCTCCGTCGTCCTGCACCCGCAAACATCCGTCTACCCAAGCAGGAGTTTGTATGAAATCAAATTGGATGCTCCTCTCGTTCCTGGCCGCGGCGCTCACCGCCGCCTGTCTCGCGCAGTCCGATCCCGCACAGCAGCCCGGCAATCCTCCCGGCATGCCCATGGGCCGCGGCATGATGGGCCAGGGCGTCGTCGGCACCGTCACCGATGTTGCCTCCGACCACTTCGCCGTCAAGACCTTCCAGGGCGATACCTACACCGTGCAATTCAGCGCCAACACGCGCTTCCTCAAGCAGCCGTCCCCGTCCGCAGGCTCGCCAGGCGCCGCACAGCCCGGAGGCTTCATGCGCACGCCCCCCACGCCCATCCAGTCGTCCGATATCAAGGTGGGTGACGTCATCATGGCGCGCGGCCAGCTCGACTCCTCCTCCAGGTCCATCGGCGCCATGGCCGTGGTGCAGCTCGACAAAACCGCCGCGCAGCACATGCTCGCCATGGAAGAGAGCTTCGGCAAAACCTGGCTCGCCGGCCGCATCACCGCCATTGACGGCGCCAAGGTGACCCTCAAGGGTGGTCCCAATCGCGGCACCTACACGTTTGTCGCTGACGAAAGCACTCAGTTTCTCAGCCGGCGCAATCCCATCACGCTCTCAGATCTCAAGGTAGGCGATCCAATTCGCGTCGAAGGCTCCCTCAAGGACGGACAGTTCGTCGCAACCAGCGTCCACAGGATGATGGTCCGCGCCATGGGCGGCCCCGCCCCACGCCAGGGCCCCCCGCCCCAGTAGGAAAGGGAACAAGAGAACAAGAGAACGAGCAAACAAGGGACCAAGCGAACGAGGGACCAAGCGAACGAGGGAACAAGGCAATCAGCGAAGAAGAGAACAAGGGAACCATGACCCGAACCCGCGCCCACCGTTAGGCCGGGCCTTCAGGCCCGGCAACCCAAGGAATCAGGAACCAAGGGAATCAGCGAACAAGGGAACAAGCCAACAAGAGAACAAGCGAACCAAGACCCGGGCCCGCGCCCACCGGTAGGCCGGGCCTTCAGGCCCGGCAAAGGGGCGTCTTATGCATAAGCTCGCTTAGGCTCGTGGGGCTTCAGCCCCGAGGGCCACCGGTAGGCCGGGCCTTTAGGCCCGGCAATCGCGGCACTCAAAAGGAGTCGGGGCTTTAGCCCCTGAGGTAATGGCGGGGCTCCCGCCGCCACATCGCTCCAACCCCGCTCACCCCATAAACATCCCGCCGTTCACGTCCAGCACGTGTCCGGTAATGTATGCCGCCCCCTCCGACGCCAGAAACAGCACCGCCTGCGCAATCTCGGTGTCGGTCCCCGGCCTGCCCGCCGGAATCTGCGCCAGCATCGCCCCGCGCTGCTTCTCATCCAGCACCGCCGTCATCGGCGTCTCAATGTACCCCGGCGCAACGGCGTTCACGGTGATGCCCCGCGAAGCCACCTCGCGCGCCAGCGACCGCGTCATCCCGATCAGCCCCGCCTTCGACGCGGCGTAGTTCACCTGCCCCGCCTGCCCGGTGCGCCCTACCACGCTCGTGATGTTGATGATCCGGCCCCAGCGATTCCGCAGCATGGCGCTCAGCAAGGCTTGCGTCAGCAGAAACGCCCCGGTCAGGTTCGTCTCCAGCACATCGTTCCAGTCCGGCCGCTTCATGCGCAACACCAGCGTGTCGCGCGTGATTCCCGCATTGTTCACCAGAATCTCGACCTTCCCGAACCGCTCCAGAATCGCCTTTGCGCCGGCCGCGATCGATTCATCGTTCGCCACATCCAGCGCGAAGACCTCGGCCGTCCCGCCTGCCGCGCGGATCTCGGCGGCCACATCCGCCAGCTTGGCTTCGTTGCGCGCCGCCAGCGCCACCGATGCCCCAGCCTTTGCCAGTTCCAGTGCGCATGCGCGCCCGATCCCCTGCGACGCGCCCGTCACCAGCGCTATCCGTCCCTGCAAACCTGTCATATCGCTCACTTTCCACGCTCCGGCCCAACCAGCCGCCAGATCACCATTCCGAAGTAATTATAGGGAGCCCGCGGCCCAGCCGCCTCAATTCAAGCCGTCCTCATCGCCCTGGCGTGGCCGCGCTGCGTGGATTGTTCCTTCTCGGTCGTCGTTTGCGATCGCGGAGCGCAACACAAATCGAGGGCGCGACGTGACCCCTTGCCTACTGCCTACTCCCTATTGCCTGCCTTCACGTCGACGGCACCGTGGCCGCAGGCACCCGCTGCGCTCCGTGCGCCGGACGCAGACGCTCCAGTTGCCACACGTACACCGCCAGCCGCCGCGAGTAGTGCAGCACCGGCGCCCGTCGCGGTAACGTGATCCCCATTTCAGCCGCCAGATCGTTGCGCTCGATGTCGGCCTCCGCTGCCTCCAGCGGCCAGGGAATATGGTGGATGTTGGCGCGCATCGGTTCGCCGTTGCGCCCTCGCGTAAACAGGCAGTAACGCTCCGTCAGGAAGTACTCCAGGCTTCCCGGCCCGCACTCCGCCATCTTGCGCGTCGGCCCCAGCCCGCGGTAGCGCGCCACAAACATCACCTCATCGCGCGAGAACCGCCTCCGGCTGTAATACGTGAACTCGCGCTCCGACTGTTCCTGGATGTGCATCTCCGCCCAGTAGTAGGGCAGCCGGTAAAGAGCGCGTGCAAACAGCACCGCCGGCAGGTTCGCCGCATCCAGTGACAGGAACAGAACCCCCGGCGTACCCGTCTTCGGATCGCGCACATAGGTGCGAAGGTTCAGCTCCGGAAAGCTGCTCGTCCCCGGAATCGCCGGAAATCCACGAAACTTGATGCGATCCATCCAGAACGGCACGACGCCAAGCCACGCCGACCCCTCAAACGTGTCGATCTGCAGCCCGTCAGGGACAAAATGTGCCAGAGCCGCCGGGGCCATCGGCCAGTGCGCAAAGAGAAGGTCGTTCCAGCGCTGCGTCATCACCCACCGGCCCGGCGGAAGCGGGCGCGGCTTGTGCGACGTTCTGATCAGAAACTCTCGCATGGTCCGCCGTTCTTTCTCTTCTTGCCCAATTGAGAGGGTACATCCACCGGTTTCCCGGATGCCAGCGAGTCCCTAAAGAGTTGGACGCCGGATGCCGTATTCTGGACGCGAGAACCTGACCATGTCCAGTGAATCTTTGCCCGCGCACGCCCACAACCAGACCGATGTCTACGCCGTCCACGGTGCCGATCCCGAGGTGCTGGCCTACGCCATGGCCAAGTACTCCCGTTCCGCGCTCTCCATGCGCGAGTCGCTCGCCGAGATCAGCGCCCAGCGCGCCGAGCAGTTTCTCAACACCTTCTACTTCCAGTACGGCCACCGCTCCATCGCCGACCTCGCCCACATCGCCTTCGCCGTCGAGCGCCTCAGCCTGCTCGCCGCCATTGATCTGGTCGATGAGCAGCGCTGGGACGGCCAGGAGCGCTCCACCCGCTATCAGAACTTCATCAAATCCGGCTGGTTCTTTCCCGATTTCGGCCAGGACTCCGCCTCCGCGCGCCTCTACATCGACACCGTCGAAGGCCTCTTCACCGCCTATCAGCGCACCAGCGCCGCCGTCCTCGATGCCCTCAAGCAGCGCGTCGCCTGCCCTGAGGCCATGAAGCCCGACGCCTACGAGCGCACCCTCAAAGCGCGCGCCTTCGACGTCGCCCGTTACCTGCTTCCGCTCGCAACCAACACCTCTCTCGGCCAAATCGTCAACGCGCGCACGCTGGAGACGCAGGTCTCCCGCCTGCTCTCCTCGCCCGTCGCCGAGGTCCGTGAACTCGGCCGCAAGCTCCGCGATGCCGCCACCGGCCCCGCCTGGAACATCACCGCGCAGGCCGGCGCAGCCCTCGTCACCGGCATTGCCAAAATCGATCCCACCCTCGGCGAGCAGGCTGGCGCCATGCTCACCCGCGAAGTCCGCACCGCGCCCACGCTCGTCAAGTACGCCGAGTCCAATGCCTACCTCATGCAGACCCGCGCCGCGCTGGAGCAGGCCGCCGCCGAAGTCATGGCCGGCGCAGCCATCGCCCCCGCGCCGCTCGTCGATCTCGTCGAGCGCACTGAGTCGCTCGAAATCGAACTCGCCGCCACGCTCCTCTACTCCGCCAGCCACTACGGGTACCGCCAGGTCCGCGACACCGTCGCCGCCCTGCCCGAGTCGCGCGTCAACGAGATCGTCGAGCTCGGCTTGCGCCATCGCGGCCGCCACGACGAAGCCCTCCGCGCCTTCCACGCCGGCGCCGCACTCCGCTTTGACATCCTCATGGACATCGGCGGCTTCCGCGACATGCACCGCCACCGCCGCGCAACGCAAATAATGCAGAGCTTCACCACCCTGCACGGCTTCGATACGCCGGAATCCGGCGACGCCGCGGGCCTCGCCGAAGCCGGCATCGTCGCCGACTTCCAGGCCACCGTGCGCAACGCCCATGAAGCTTCCGCGCGCATCGCCGCCGGCTCCTCACCGGAAGCCGAGCAATCCGCGCTTTATGTCCTGCCCCTCGCCACGCGCGTCCGCTGCCTCTTCAAAATGGACTGGGCTGAGGCGCAGTACATCAGCGAACTCCGCTCCGCCCCCGCCGGCCACTTCAGCTACCGCCGCGTGGCCTGGGATATGTACTTAGCCGTCCAGCGCCAACACCCCTCGCTCGCCAAATACATCCGCGCCACCGACTTCACCCAACCCATCGACCTGCTGCAACGATAAGAAACACATCCAGGACGTTAGCCCCCGAGGGCCTCAACGGTACGCCGGGCCTTCAGCCCGGGCAAAGGGGCGTCTTTACACAAGCTCGCGTAGGCTCGTGGGGCTTCAGCCCCCAAGCCTCTAACCGGTAGGCCGGGCCTTCAGGCCCGGCAATTGCCATCCCCATTCCCATCCGGGGCTTCAGCCCCCAAGCCTCTCACCGGTAGGCCAGGCCTTGAGGCCCGGCAATTGCCATCCCCATTCCCAT
>JBKICT010000020.1:0-98292 GCA_046566985.1 Acidobacteriota bacterium
GACGTGAAGACGCTCGATTGGAAGTGGTACCGGACCGGCTACAATCTGCTGCTTGTGCGCCCGGCTGGCGATGCGATCATTGCCGCCTCGCTGAACGATGGCGTGGTTGCGCCGCCCGCAGCGCACCCGGTGGAAACCAGCCGAAAATGAGTCGCGGCCTGCAATTTCTGTATCATTGAGATATGCAGGCCGCCAGTCAACACCCGTTCCGCACCTACGATCCGCGCCTTGAACCTATCGCCGCTAAAGTTATGTCCGGCGAGCGGCTCGGCTTTGACGATGGACTGGCGCTCTATGCATCTTCCGATGTGCTTGCCGTGGGGTGGCTGGCCAATTACGTTCGCGAGAAGATGCACGGCGATGTGACTTACTTCAACGTCAATCGCCACATTAATCCAACGAACGTTTGCGTGGCCGCCTGCAAGCTGTGCGCCTTCGGCCGCAAGAAGGGCGATCCCGCGGGTTACACCATGGCCCTCGAAGAGGCATGGCAGACCGCTGCCTCCGGCTACAGCGAGGCAGTCACCGAGTTCCACATCGTCGGCGGCCTTCATCCCGATCTGCCGCTCGAGTACTTTCTCGATCTGGTGCGCGGGCTCAAGCAGCGGTTCCCCAAGGTTCACATCAAGGCTTTCACGATGGTGGAGGTCGCGTTCCTCGCGCGCCGCGCCAAGCTCTCGATTGAGGATACGCTTGTCAAGTTGCGGGAAGCGGGAGTCGACTCGATGCCCGGCGGCGGCGCCGAGATCTTCGCCGCGCGCGTGCGCTCCATCATCTGCGATCACAAGATCGACGGCAACGAATGGCTGGAGACAGCGCGTCTGGCCCACAAGCTTGGCTTCCGTTCCAACGCCACGATGCTCTACGGGCACATCGAAAACGACGAGGATCGGGTGGATCATCTGCTGAAGCTGCGCGCGGTCCAGGATGAGACGGGCGGCTTCCAGACGTTTATCCCGCTCGCGTTTCATCCCGAGAACACGCCGCTCGACCATCTTCCCGTCACGACTGGTCTGACGGACATCCGGCAGATTGCCGTGAGCCGTTTGCTGCTCGATAATTTTGCGCACATCAAGGCGTACTGGCAGATGCTCACGCCCAAGATCGCGCAGATTGCGCTGCGCTTCGGCGCGGACGATCTGGACGGCACCGTGATCGAGGAGAAGATCTACCACGACGCCGGCGCCACCACGCCGCAGGGGATGACCAGAAAGGAACTCTGCCGCCTGATTACTGAAGCTGGCCGCGTGCCGGTCGAGCGCGATACGTTGTATCATCCGGTAACGCGCACAGAAGACAGCTTCGTCGTTGCAGTTTAGGAGTAACCCATGCCCGAAGGCTTCGGACCAGCAGTTATCTTCGGCCTCATCTTCGGATTCATGTGGGGCATCGGCTGTTCGCTCGCCATTATGTACTCCATCTTCCTCGGCGGCTACCGCAAGGCCATCAAAGAGTCTCTCGCGACTCCGCAGCCCGATCGCTACGTGAAGGCCTTCGCCAAGGTGCAGGCCAAGCGCGCGAAGAAAGCGGCGGCTTCCGCCTCGCTCTCTTCCTGACGCAGCCTCTAACCAGATTCGGAACTCCTCTGGCCGCTACTTCTTTGCGACCTGTGTCGGCGCCTTCTCATTCGCGGTGAAGCGCGTCCACGGGCCGGCGATCATGTCGTGCAGGATGGGCTTCTGCCACGCGAACTCCGGATGCGCTACAAAAAACGGCCCGGCCTTGAAGCTCTCGCCGCACGGATGGCCGGCGCGTCCGATGAAGCTCATCTTTGCTGCCAACTCAGAGTCCGTAACCTTGCCCGTTACCGCGCCCGAAGGATCGTATGGCGGATTGCCCCACACCTTCTCACCCACCGCGGCCGTATCCTCATGCCCGCACAGGCTTCGCCGTCCCGCATCGACCTTGTGCTCGTAGGTGTCGTAGTGGTCGCTCAGGTACTCTTCCGCAAGCGTCGTGTCGAGCTTGCCATAGTGCTGCTTCATGAACTGCAACGCACGGATGTGCCGCGCATTCATGGAACTGTCGGGGTTGTTTGGGTCGAACCCGGGTGTGTCGTCGCGAATCAGGGCGGGATCAGCGGCGAAGTTTGACGAGACAAAGTAGCCGTCTTTTTTCTTCGTGAGCGGCGTGTGGTGGAGGCCGAGTTCCAGATAGCCGATCTCGCCCGTCTTGCGGTCGCCGATCAGCCATGAATTTGCGTAGCCGCCGTTGTTGCCTTTGCGCATGATGGCGGCGTATTCATCGATCGACGTGGCATACTGCATCGCCTTGCGCGAGCGGTCGAACTCCGGAATGCCGTTTACGTCGAATCCCTTCGCCATCGGAAGAGTGGTCTCGGTGATCATCAGGCCGCCGGCATTGACGCCGAAGTCGTCTCCGCTCGTGATCACGCCGGGCATGCCGTCCATGATGAAGTGCTGGCCCTGCGCAGGCACGATGTCGAAGACCATGGTCCAACGCTCGCCTTCCGCGTAGGAGGACCAGTTGCTGTGCGCGATCACGATCCTGCCGTCCTTCGTGGCCGAGCCCGTGGCGATGAACGCGCTGCACTTGCCCGGCGCCACGTCCTGCGCCGTCTCGCGCGCGCCGTTTCGCGCCTTCACCATCGGAAAGTAATAGTCGCTCAGCTCCAGCTCGCTGTTCAGCGCCACCACATCCCACAAGTCGAGCTTCGATCCGTGCGCACGCAGCCCCGCGGCGATGCCTTTCATCTCCTGCTGATACTCCGGTTCCACGTGCGGCCACAGTACCTTCTGCGCGGCTGCGCGGAAGTTGTTCCAATTGAGCTGGTGATCGTGCGCAACTTCCACGCGATACACATTCACGTTGTCTTCAATCTCACGCGCCAGCATGTACCCATGCTGGAATCCAATCTGCTCCGGCGTGCCCTGCAGGTGCACATACGTCCACCCGCCGTCGTGAAACTCATAGCTGCCCGCCAGGCGCGGATCATCTTTCTGCGCGAAAGCACACGCAGTTCCGAGCGCTGCAATCAAGAGAAGCAAAAACATACGTCGCATGTGTTGACCCCCAGGTTTACATTCCTGTCCAAATCTACTGCCGAACAATCTCTCCGTCCTTCATCACAAAACCAACCCGCGTGACCGCCGAAATATCGTCGAGCGGATTGCCTTTGACCGCGATCACATCCGCGTAATAGCCCGGCTTCAGCTCGCCGATCTGCCCCGCCCAGCCCAGCAGCTTGGCTCCGTTGATCATGTCCGACTTGAGCACTGCCGCCGGCGTCATGCCGTATTTCACCATCAGCACCAACTCGCGCGCCTGCGTGCCATGGGGAAAGGGGCCGACGTCCGAGCCGCAGGCGAACTCGATGCCGAACGCGACCTGCTTCTTGAACTCCTTCACCTTGTAATCGAACATTGCTTTCTCGGCGGCGGCCTGCGCCGGTGTCTCCGCATGATCGGCGAAGTATTCGAATATCGTAAAGGTCGGCACCGCAAAGATGCCTTTCTGCTTCATGATCCGCATTGTCTCGTCGCTCAGTTGCGTGGCGTGGTCGATGGACGCCACGCCGGCCTGCGCCGCGTAGAGCGTGCCGGGTTCGCCCTGCGCATGCACGCCGACGAAGGTGCCGAGGCGGTGCGCCTCCTGGACTGCGGCTGCAAGCTGCGCTTCCGTGTACTGGTACGGCGTGTGAAAGTCGCTGTTGATCATGCGATCAGTTCCGGTCTGGTAGATCTTCGCGAAGTCTGAGCCTTCCTTGTGCTGCTCGCGCATCACTTCAATGATCTGCTCGCTGTCGTTCGCGTAATCGGCGTTCGACAGCACGTGCTGCGCGGGGTTGTAGTGGATTGCGTCTTCATGGCCGCCGAGGATGCTGATGGCGTTGCCGCTGATGCGCATCCGCGGCCCGGGAATGATGCCCTGATTGATCGCGTTGCGCACGGCCGTGTCGGCCGATCCAGCGCCCTCCGTGCCCATGTCGCGTTCGGCGGTGAAGCCACCCATGAGATCGGCCTTCGCGGCTTGCTCGGCGAGGATGGTGCGCCACGGCACCGATTCCACCACTGTTTGCAGGTCCTCAGCGCCGGGATGCAGGAACAGATGCACGTGTGCGTCGATCATGCCGGGCATCAGGGTGGTGTCGCCCAGGTCGACGACGCGCGCACCCTGCGGATGCTCCACCGACGTGCCCACCGCCTTGATGCGTTCGCCCTCGACGAGGACCTCACCCGGCGCGATCACCTTGCCGTTCGCCACATCGAGCAGGCGCGCCGCGTGCAGCACGATCGGCGCAGGCGCAGTCTTCTGCGCAGCCAGTGCGGGAGAAAGGTTCAGGCAAACGGCCGCCGCCGCGACTCCGCAGCGTAGAAACGCAATCCGATCCCGGAGCTTTTGCATGCTTACGACTATGCCGCATCCAGGCGGCCTTGTCGATGAGAATATGGCCATTTGGCAATGCAGCATTTACCATAGCCTCGATGAGCGCATCCGTCGAGTTCTCCAGTGACCCATGTCGTGCGGGCAGCACGTTTTCGGTACCGCGATTCCTCGCCTTTGCGCTTTTGTTTATAGCCATGCTCGGCGTCGGGGGCGTCTTGCTAATTTGGCTATCCGACACGCCTTATGGAATTCAACTTGGATCCGGCGTAAGTTACACGGCAGCCGTAATACTGTATGGTTTTGCGAAAAATCGCAATGGAATTCAGCCATACTTATTCACCTGTCCGGTGGTGGTAAGTCAGTATCCGCGGCTGCTCAAGCGGCACGCGGCATTCCTGGCCATGGTCGTTGGATTTGAAACTGCCTCACTGCAAATCAAGCCGCACCTCTCTCCATGGTGGCTTACTGCGAATGGAAGGAACGACCCTCCGTTTGCGGTTGCTCTCGCCATCGGCTGCGGCATATTTGCAATTGTAGAGATTGTTACCAACCGGTCAGTCCTGGAGCGCGCCCACGCGGAGCTCTTTGGGGCTGCGGCATCGCAAATTGCTGCCGAGGATAGCATGAGCATCCTCGGCAGCAAGTACTGAGCCTAGGTCAGTACGCGCCGATGCCCGTGATGTTCTGGCCGATGACCAGCGCGTGGATGTCGTGCGTGCCTTCGTACGTCTTCACCGATTCCAGATTCATCATGTGGCGCATGATCGGATAGTCCTCGGTGATGCCGTTCGCGCCCAGGATGTCCCGGGCCATGCGCGCACACTCCAGCGCCATCCACACATTGTTCCGCTTGGCCATGGAGATGTGCTGATGCTCCACCGTGCCCGCATCTTTCAGTCGGCCGACTTGAAGCGAGAGCAACTGACCCTTGGAGATTTCGCTGATCATCCAGACCAGTTTTTCCTGAATGAGTTGATGGCTGGCGATCGGCTGGTTGTGAAACTGTTTTCTCGTTTTGGAATATTGGAGCGCGGTGTCGTAGCACGACATCGCCGCACCGATCGCGCCCCAGCTTATGCCGTAGCGCGCCTGGTTGAGGCACATCAGCGGGCTCTTTAATCCGCCCGATCCGGGCAGCAGATTCGCCGCCGGCACGTGCACATCCTGCAGCGACAGTCCGCTCGTCACCGATGCGCGCAGCGACCATTTGCCGTGCACCTCGTCGGCGCGGAAGCCCTTGCGGTCGGTTTCGACCAGGAAGCCGCGCACCTTGTTGTCCTCGTCCTGCACCTTGGCCCAGATGACGGCCACATCGGCGATATTGCCCGACGTGATCCACATCTTCTCGCCGTTCAGAATGTACTCGTCGCCGGATTTGCGGGCCGTGGTTGTCATGCCGCCGGGGTTGGAGCCGAAACCCGGCTCGGTGAGGCCGAAGCAGCCGAGCTTTTCGCCCGTGGCCAGCGCGGGCAGCCACGTATTCTTCTGTTCCTCGGAGCCGAAAGTATAGATGGGGTACATGACCAGCGCCGACTGCACGCTCACGAAGCTGCGAATGCCCGAGTCGCCGCGCTCCAGTTCCTGCATCACCAGGCCGTACTCCACGTTTGACATGCCCGCGCAGCCGTAGCCTTCCAGGTTCGCGCCGTAGAAGCCGAGTTCGCCCATCGTCCGCACCAGGTTGCGCGGAAAGCGCCCTTCGCGGAAGCATTCTTCGATGATGGGGATGATGTTGTCTTCGACGAAATCGCGCGCCGTTCGCCGCACCATCAGCTCGTCTTCGCTGAAGCTTGCATCCAGATGAAGAAAATCGACGCCCTGAAATTTGAAAGCCATACGTACCTGCCGTTCCTTCGGTTGAATCCGAAACAGCAAGGCTAGCAGATCAGCAGGCTTGTGGGGAACGTTGGGCGCTTCGGCTGCACGGGCCGATGGTCAGTGATCGTTTCGCCGCGGCAGTCTGACGATGAAGCGGGTTTCGCCGGGCTTGGATTGCACGTCGATGGCCCCACCGAGCTTGTGGGTGACGATGCGGTGGACGATCTCGAGGCCGAGGCCGGTGCCGGAGCCCTGCGGCTTGGTGGTAAAGAACGGCTCGAAGATGTGCGGCAGGACTTCGGCCGGAATACCCGAGCCATGATCCGTCACGCTGACGGCAAGAGTGTCGCCGTCGTTCCACGTCGCAATCTCAATCGGGCTGTTGGCGGGGGACGCATCGGCGGCGTTGTCGATGAGGTTGGTCCACACCTGGCCGAGCGCGGAGCCTTTGGTCTCGATGGTTCCGGGAGAGGCGTCGAAGCGCTTCTCCACCTTGATCTGCTTGATACGCAGCTTATGGCCAAGAATGGTGAGCGTGCTCTGCAGGCTATCGTGCACGTCGATGGACTGCGACGGGGTTTTGCCGTCGTAGGCGTATTTCTTGACGGCGCTGACAAGCTCGCTGACGCGGCCGATGCTCTCTTCGATGGCGCAGACCTGCGCCATGCTGGAGACCAGGGCGCCGAGCCAGTTGAGCGCATCGCTAAAGGTATCGGCATCGAAGAAGGCGCGCGCGCAGTGGAGTTCTTCGGCGTCGAAGCCCATGGCCACCAGCGCCGGCCCGATGCTGTAGGCGTTTTCAACCCCGGCGCCGGCGAGCCATTCGCTCATGGCTTCCTCGGCATCGGCCTGTTCCAGGCTGCTCATGGCCTTGGCCCTGCAACTGTGCACGGTGTGGCGCAGCAGGCCATGCATGCATTCCAGTTGTTCGGGAGTCTTGGGCTTGTGGGCGCTACGCAGGCTGAGCTCCTGCAGGCGCATCAGGTTCTCGCGCAGCAGCGCCGCGGAGCGCTTGGCGGCGGCGCCGGGATTGTGCAACTCGTGCATGAGGCCGGCGGCCATGGTGCCCAGGGTGATGAGTTTCTCGCGATGCAGGGCTTCCACCTGATAGGCCTGCGTCCGCTCGGTCATGTCCTTGATGGCGGTGTGGCGCACCTCGGGACAGCAGGCGAGCAAGCGCCAGAACTGCTCCTCAGTGAAGCGCACGAAGACGGTGTCTTCGAGTGCGTCGGCAAGAAAGCTGGCCTTGGTCTTGCCGTGCATGAGGGGCGTTTCGCCGTACCCCTGGCCGGCCTGAGCGATAGCCACCGTGGTGTAGGAGCCATCCTGCTCGGGGCGCTGCGAGCGCGCTTTGCCCTCGAGCAGAACCGCATAATACATGGGCGAGTCACCGGGTGTAACCAGCACCGCGCCCTGCGGAGCATGCACCAATTCGACAGTTTCGTTTTCCGGGAGAACCCCGGCATGCAGACCCGCGTAGGAGGGAAAGGCCTGCAGCCGGTGCGCGATATCCGCGAACCGCACGGTTTCAATCCGCGGCGATTTGTCGACCTGGGTAGCCAAGACTCTCCTTGTACCAAGTCCCCAGCTTCTGGCCCCGCCCGTTAGAATCCGGCGAGGTACTGGTGGACGAACTGCACGGCGATCGAACCTTCGCCGACTGCGGAAGCCACGCGCTTCACCGATCCGTGGCGAACATCGCCGGCCACGAATATGCCAGGCACGCTGGTTTCCAGCAGAAACGGCTCACGGGTCTCGGACCATGACGGGGGCAATTTGCCGTCGCGCAGGTCCGGCCCGGCGAGCACGAATCCATTTTCGTCGCGCAAGACCTCCGGGGGAAGCCAATCCGTACGCGGCGCCGCTCCGATGAACACAAAGAGTGACGTCGCCGGAACCTCGTACTCGCCCTCCGGCCCCTTCAGTTTCAGCCGTTCCAGGTGGTCGCTGCCAAAGGCCTCGACGACCTGGGTGTGCGGCTTCAACTCAATATTGGATGTGTGAGCGATCTCATCGATCAAGTATTTTGACATGGTGTCTGCAAGTCCAGCCCCGCGCACCAGCATAATTGCCTTGCGCGCGTACTTGGCAAAGTGCAGAGCGGCCTGGCCGGCGGAGTTTGCGCCGCCCACCAGGTAGACATCCTCGTCCTTGCAGCTTGCCGCTTCCACCAGAGCCGCACCGTAATATACCCCGCGGCCGGTGAGGCTTTCTACGCCGGGGACGTCGAGCTTGCGATATTGCACGCCGGGCGCGAGCAGCACGGCATGACTGGACACCTCGCGGCCGTTGGCCATGCGGACCCAGCGGTAGGGGCCGTCGATGCGGAGGCCGGTGGCGCGCTGGGTGACGATTTCGGCCTGGAACTGGCGGGCCTGGTCGAGGGCGCGGCGGCTCATGTCCGCGCCGGTGATGCCGTGCGGAAAGCCGAGATAGTTCTTGATCATGGAGGTGGTGCCGGCCTGACCGCCGGGGGCATCGGGTTCGATGACCAGGGTGCGCAGGCCTTCGCTGGCGCCGTAGACCGCGGCGGCGAGGCCTGCGGGGCCCGCCCCGACGACGACCAGATCGTAGAACTCCTGGCTGGCGCTGACGCGCATGCCGATCTTTTCGGCGAGGGCATTGGAGTCCGGGTCGGTGAGCACGGTGCCGTCGGGAAAGAGCACCAGGGGCAGGCGATCCGCGCTCATTCCGCGCTCCTGGAGCAGTTTTTGGGCGTCCTCGCCGGTCACGTTCATCCAGCGGTAGGGCACGTGGTTGCAGCTCAGGAAGCTGCGCACCTCGTGGTCGCGGGCCGACCAGCGATTGCCGATGACGCGCAGGCCTTCGAACGCGGGGCGGTAGCCGGCCTTCCAGTCATCGAGCAGATCGTTGAGAACCGGGTAGAGCTTTTCTTCGGGCGGATCCCAGGGTTTGTTCAGGTAGTAGTGGATGCGGGCCGTGTTGATGGCCTGGATGGCTGCCTCGGTGTCGGCGTAGGCGGTGAGCAAGACGCGCCGGGCATCGGGGTAAACATCGCGGGAGCGCTCGAGGAACTGTACGCCGGTCATGCCGGGCATGCGCTGGTCGCTGAGCAGCAGGCCGACGGCCTCGTGACGCTCCTTGAGCTGGGCGAGGGTGTCGAGGGCTGCCTGACCGCTGGCGGCGCGCAGGACGCGGTACTGGGAGCCGTACTCGCGGCGGAGGTCCTGCACCACGGCTTCAAGCACGTTGACGTCGTCGTCGATTGCCAGGAGGATGGGGCGGGCCATGAGTACAGGGTACAGGGTGGAGGTGTCAGGGGGCAGGTGTCAGGGACAGAGGGACCGAGGGGGAGGTGAGTTGATTAACCTATCAATAGCCGACTCGTTAACTCCCTAAATTTGCTATTCCCATCAGCAAAGCAGCCTGTAAGCTCTAACCAATGCAATTTCATGCTGGGCCGATTCGGGAAACCAACCGGTCCAGTGTGTTCCCCCAAAGGAAGCGTTGGCTGTGGAGGAGAGGAAAAATCTCGAAATCGGCAAAGGACTCACGTTTGCAGCCGATAGGACCGGAAGGAATGCCCGTGGTGCGCACGCTATGACCAAGATCATCCTTGCGGATTCCCAAGCCATCTTCCGCGCCGGAACGGCCAAGATTCTGGCGACCAATGAAGAGTTGCGCATCCTGGCGCAGTGCGCCGATCTGGAGCGGCTGCTGCATGCGGTGGCGACGTTCCCGGGATGCATTGTGCTGGTGGCGGCTTCGCTGCGGCCGGAGATGGGGCAGTTGCGCAAGCTGCTGGAGGACAACGGCAGCCGCGGGGTTGTGATTGCCGAGAACACCGAGACCGCGCAGCAGTACCTGCAACAGGGATTTCGCGGGGTGGTGTTCCGCAACGTGACGAGCGCGGCGCTGCTGGATTGCGTGCGGCGCGTTGGGGCGGGCGATATCTGGATTCCGCCGCAGATGGTGACGCCGCAGACGCTGGAGGAGGACACGGTGGGCGCGCGTGTGCGCGACCGGCTTACCCCGAAGGAGATGAGGATTGTCGCCCTCATTGTGCAGGGGTGCAAGAACCGGGAGATCGCTTCGCGGCTGAAGACGACCGAGCAGGTGGTGAAGAACTATCTGCGCTCGATCTACGACAAGACGGGCGTGGGCGACCGGCTGGAGCTGGCGCTGTTCACCATCCACCACCGGGTGCTGGCCACGGCCGCCTCGGAGGCCGCGGCGAAGATCGACGCGGAAGAGCGGTCGGCGCCGGTGGCGGTGGCGTAGGCAGGTCACCCCGGCGGTGGGCCTTTGCGGTCATTTTCCGGAGCGAACACAGAGGGCACGCATCTTGAAGCTGAAGCCTACAGGGAAGGCGTCCGAGGACTTCTCATCCTGAAAGTCATGATGCCATGGGCCGTTCGCCGTAGTATCTCCTTGAGAACTGCTCCAGATAAATCCGGCGAGATAGAGCCTCCCCTTGACGTGCGAGGAGTAGACACCAAATTGATAGAACGCTGCAGCACGGCCGTCGGGGTCGTCGATCGCTTTTAACTCGTCGATGGTGGGAGACGCCAGTCTCTATCGCCAGCAAGCCGCAACTTGGAGCAATATTCCTTCGCCTGGTTCCAGTTCACATCCGAGCCGTTGTCGCGGGCGGCCCACATGAGGCCGGTGGCGGGGTCGGTCCAGGTTGAGGCGGCGGGGGCTGGTTGTTTTGCGGGCGGGGTTGTGGCGGATTGTGCGCCTGCGTGGGCCGAGAGGCAGAGGGCGAGGAGTGACAGAGTGAAAGCGTTCTTCATGGGAGACTCTGGTTCAGGTACGGATGATAGATCGACGTTGGGAAAGGGAGGAGTGCTCGCGGACGACGTGGTCCGGGCCTCAAGGCCGTGGTTACCGCGCACCCAATTCAGCAGCCTGAAGGCTGCTGCTCCCTCCGTGTCAGGGCACGTCCGTGCTTTCCCACCCATTTCACGATGAGACCGTGAAATGGATGGGGCACCCGCAAATGCAGATCCTTCGCTGCGGTCGCCGAGCGCCCTCCGCTCTGGATGACAGGCATTCCAGGGGCTTTTGCGGGGGCTGGTTTTGCACAATGCGGGTGGATTGCGAATCCGTTTAGGATTGGGCAATAGACATGGCCGATAAACGAATTCTTTCTCCCTCCCTGCTTCTTCATATTTCCAACCTTTTGAATGTTCCGCTGCGCGGGCTGACTGCCGTCATCGAGTTGCTGGATGAAGGCGGCACGGTGCCGTTTATCGCGCGCTACCGCAAGGAGGCGACGGGCAATCTGGACGAGGTGCAGATCGGCGCGATCGAAGAGAAGCTGGCGCACTTCCGCGAGCTCGAGGAGCGGCGCGAGAGCATTCTGGCGTCGATTGGCGAGCAGGGCAAGCTGACGGATGAGCTGAAGGCGCGCATTGAAGCGACGCTGGACAAAAACGAGCTGGAAGATCTGTATCTGCCGTACAAGCCGAAGCGGCGAACCAAGGCGACGATTGCGCGCGAGAAGGGGCTGGAGCCGCTGGCGGCGTATCTGTGGGCGCAGCAGGCGGGCGCAGAGACGCTGGACGCGATGACGCCGCGCTTTGTGAATGCGGAGTTGGGCGTGGCGACGGCCGAAGAGGCTCTGGAAGGCGCGCGGCACATTGTGGCGGAGTGGATGAGCGAGGACGCCGATCTGCGCAAGGCGCTGCGCACGCTGCTGTTCGACGAAGGCGTGGTGATGAGCCGCAAGGCCGTGGACGCGGTGGACGAGCGCGAAAAGTTCAAGATGTATTACGAGTACAAGGAGCCGGTGAAGACGATTCCTTCGCACCGCATGCTGGCGATACGGCGGGGCGAGGCGGAGAACGTGCTTTACTTCCTGATTGAAATTGAGCAGGAGCGCGCGCTTGCGGTGATGCGCAGGCATGTGCTGCGTGCGCCGGGCGACTGGACGGCGCAGCTTGAGCTGGCGATTGAGGACGCGTGGAAGCGGCTGTTGAATTCGTCGATTCAGGGCGAGATCCGGCTGGAGCTGAAACGGCGGTCGGACACGGAGGCGATTCAGGTTTTCCGCGACAATTTGCATCACCTGCTGCTGGCGGCGCCGGCGGGGCCGATCTCCGTGCTGGGCATCGATCCCGGATTGCGCACCGGCTGCAAGGTGGCGATTGTGGACCAGACGGGCAAGCTGCTGGCGCACGACGTGCTGTATCTGCACACGTCGAAGCACGGCAATGCGGAGGCCATGCCGAAGCTGGAAGCGATGCTGCGCAAGTACAACGTGCGGGCGATTGCGATCGGAAATGGGACGGCGTCGCGCGAGACGGATGCGTTTGTGCGCGAGTTTTTGCGCGAGAAGGGGATCGCGGACATCTTCTCTGTGACGGTGAGCGAGGCGGGGGCGAGCGTGTACTCGGCGTCGGAGGTGGCGCGGCAGGAGTTTCCGGATCTGGATTTGACGGTGCGCGGCGCGATTTCGATTGCGCGGCGGCTGCAGGATCCGCTGTCGGAGCTGGTGAAGGTGGATCCTAAATCGATAGGAGTGGGGCAGTACCAGCACGACGTGGATCAGAGGCAATTGGCGGAGTCGCTGGAGAAGACGGTGGAGAGCTGCGTGAACCGCGTGGGCGTGGATTTGAACACGTCGTCGTGGACGCTGCTGAGGTATGTGTCGGGCATTACGGAACGGACGGCGATGAACCTGGTGAGCTATCGCAATGAGCATGGCAGCTTTCGCTCGCGGACGCAGGTGCTGGAGGTGCCGGGGATTGGGCCGAAGACGTTTGAGCAGGCGGCGGGATTTCTGCGCATTCGCAACGGGGACAATCCGCTGGATATGACGGCGGTGCATCCGGAGTCGTATGCGGTGGTGGAGCAGATTGCGGCGAACCTGAAGACGAGCGTGGCGGAGCTGATCAAGCAGCCGGAGCTGATTGGGAAGGTGGACCGCGGCGGGATTGCCGCGGGGACGTACACGCTGGAAGACATTCTGGCGGAGCTGCGCAAGCCGGGACGCGATCCGCGCGATACGTTTGTGGCGCCGCAGTTCAAGGATGAGGTGCGCGCGATTGCGGACGTGCAGGTGGGCATGGTGCTGGAAGGCGTGGTGACGAACGTGACGAAGTTTGGGGCGTTTGTCGATATTGGCGTGCACCAGGATGGGCTGGTGCATATCAGCGAGCTCTCGAACAAGTTCATCAAGGATCCTGCGGAGGCGGTGAAGGCCGGGCAGATTGTGAAGGTGAAGGTGCTGAGCGTGGATGCGAAGGCGATGCGCATTGGGCTCTCAATGAAGGCACTGATGGCGCCGGTGGGACGGCCGGTGGCGAATAGAGTGCAGGCGAGCGCGCCGGTGACGATGGAGCAGAAGCTGGCGGCGTTGTCGGCGAAGTGGGGAAAAGGGAGTAGGTAGTAGAGAGTAGGGAGTAGGTAGTAGGGAGTAGGGAGTAGGTAGTAGGGAGTAGGCAGTAGGGAACAGGGAGAGGGTTGGGTGGGGCATGTGGAAGAGTCTGTTGATTGCGGGGTTTGCTGCGCTTTGTGTTTGTCCGGGGTTTGCGGCTGGGGTTGGCGGAAGTTCGCGTGATGGTGCTTCGCCTACGCCGTTCATTGTCGTCGATCAGTTTGGATATCTGCCGCAGGCGAGGAAGATTGCTGTGATTCGCGATCCGGCTGTGGGGTTCGACAGCGCGTGGCATTTTGCGCCGGGCAAGGTGTACCAGGTGGTGAATGTGGCGACGGGGAAGGTGGTGTTCAAGGGCGCGGCTGTTGCCTGGCACGACGGCGCTGTCGATCCTTCTTCCGGCGATCATGCGTGGCAGTTCGACTTCTCGAAGGTGGTTGCGCCGGGGCGGTACGTGATCCGCGACAAGCAGAGGAAGTACGATTCCGCGCCGTTCCGGATTGCGGCGAATGTGTACAAGCCGGTGCTGGTGCAGGCGGTGCGAATGCTGTATTACCAGCGCGCCGGATTTGCGAAGGACGCGCGGTATGCGGGTGCGGGATGGGCGGACAGGTCGAGTCACATGGGGCCGGGGCAGGACACGGAGGCGCGGCTCTTCAGCGCGAAGGGGGATGCGTCGACGGCGCGCGATCTGCATGGCGGATGGTTCGACGCGGGGGATTTCAATCGCTACACGCGGTGGAGCGGCGACTACGTGGTGGGACTGCTGCACGCATACAACGAGAGCCCGAGCGCGTTTACGGATGACTTCAATATTCCGGAGTCGGGGAATGGGATTCCCGATCTGCTGGATGAGGTGAAGTGGGAGATCGACTGGCTGAAGCGCATGCAGAACGAGGATGGCTCGCTGCTGTCGGTGCTGGGGTCGGCGTCGGGGAGCCCGCCATCGGCGGCTGCGGGACCGAGCTACTACGGGCCGGCGACGACTTCGGCGACGTACGCGGGGGCGGCGGCGTTTGCGTATGCGGCGAAGACGTATGAGCAGTTTCCGGAGTTCAAGGCTTTTGCGGACGATCTAAGAGAGCGTGCGGTGAAGGCATGGGTGTGGGCCCAGGCGCATCCGCATGTGCTGTTCTACAACAACGATCGAAGGGATCACTCGATTGGGCTGGCGGCGGGCCAGCAGGAGGTGGACGACTACGATCGCGAGATGGAGGCCGTGGCTGCCGCTGTTTATCTCTTCGATCTGACGGGCGAGACGAGTTACCGCGATTTTGTCGATGCTCACTACAAGGACAATCGGATCTTTACGGCGCGCGGGACGGTGGACTTCGACTACACGGAGACTGCGCCGCTGGTCTACTACGCGAGCCTGAAGGGCGTGACGCCTGCAGTTGCATCGGCGATCAGGACGGCGTTTGCGCAGGGATTCGAAGATGGCGGGTGGAAGGCTATCGACAGCGATCCTTACGTTGCACATATTTCGGCGTATGTATGGGGCAGCAACGCTACAAAGAGCAACCAGGGAAATATCTTTGGCGACGAGGCGCTGTATGGGTTGGGCAGCCACAGCGCGGCGGATGCCATGAGCGCGGCGGAGGATTACGTGCACTATATCGACGGCGTGAATCCGCTGGGCAAGGTGTACCTGTCGAACATGGGCGCGTTCGGGGCGACGAACTCGGTGGACCACTTCTATCACAGCTGGTATGCGGATGGGAGCGCGCTGTGGGGGAGCGTGCGGGAGTCGAAGTATGGGCCGGCGCCGGGATACCTGGTGGGCGGGGCGAATCCGCAGTACACGTGGGCGAAGGGGTGCCCGTATATCAGCGCGAAGTGCGGGAAGAAGCCGCCGTCGCCGCCGGTGGGTGAGCCGCCGCAGAAAGCGTATGCGGATTTTAGCGATGGCTGGCCGCTGGATTCGTGGGAGGTTACGGAGCCCTCGGTGTCGTACCAGACGGCTTATATCCGGTTGTTGGCACGGTTTGTGCGGTGATGCGATGCAGTGGTTTCCCGGGTGCCCCAATCGGGGCTTAAGAACCGGCCCATGGAGCTGGCGTAGTAGCGGGCGCCGAAGTAGTCGTTGCCGGTCTCGGCGTCGCGCTCGTGCTGCGTGAACAGGTGCTCGGCGGGCGTGGCGGCGCAGTCCTGAGCGGTTCCAGAATTTACGCGACATTCGGAGGGTGGTGCAAGGTGGCATTTTCTTGAGGAAAATGCCACGCGGCGATGGCGGTTTCGGCGGAGGTCAATTCTGGAACCGCTGGCTCCATTGCCGAAGGGCAGGCTGTGGCAGGTTTCGGCGACATTGCCGGCGTAGTCGGTCATGACGACCACCCCACGGACGAAGACCTGTCCCCCACCCCACCAAGCCAAAAGCGGGCTTGGTGGGGACCCCGGTCGCGGGGACCCCGGTGCCTGCGCGTGCCCAGCGGGTCGTCGATGTAGAAGTTGAGGATGCCCGCGACGTTCTGCGTCGGGTCGGGATCGGCGCTGTAGGGATCGAGGAGCACGAAAGGAGAATAGATTACCCAGTGGGCCTTTGAGATCGGTGATTTCTCACGTTTCCAAAACCAAAAGATATGGGGTGCACAAAGTGAGTGGGTGAATTGAATACCAGGATCTGGGCGACCCGCCCTCGACTCACTCATTCTCCGAGATACTCATCCAGATAATGGTCCCTTTCCGTAGCCCAAATTCTGCTGTCAGGAGGCTGTCCTTTTCCATGTATTCCAATACTTCGTCCCCAATATTTGGTTTGGGCCTGATCGTGAAAACGCCGTTCCGAAAACCGCCAACAATGATGGATTGATACGAGTCGCCCTGAATGCGAGTGTCCTCTGACGGCTCGCCGTAGGCTGCCAAGACGTCCCTCTTTGTGCTGCCAAGCCGTATTCCTTCCTTGGTTTCCCATCTCGCAATCGGCTGCGCGGTATCGTGAACTGGATTTCTGACGCAGTTCGGGAAGGTGCTCAAAAACACCCTCCCCACATCCTTTCTTTGCTCGGGTGTCTCCATACCCATTCTTTCGATCCACATATATGTGCCGTCAGCGGACCGAAAGCAAACGGGGTTCGCTGCTACAACTGGCGCGACCTTCAATATCTTAAAAATCGCGCTCATTGACATTCCGCGATCCAGATCATACGGCCCCAATGTGCGCGGGCCCGTGTAGTGCTTTGGACTAGTCTGACCAAAACATGACAACAGGCCGGCAAAAAAGAGAGAGCTAAGGTGAAGGAGTCTCATCTACTTTGTCCTATTCCACAGGGCGGGCCCACTTTCTGGGTGGTCCTGCCTGAACTGTGTCAGATTTTGGCCCAGGGTTATTACGTCCTGGTTGTGCATTCGAGTACATCCATACGTGGGTATCAATGTTTGATTTGGTTGCTGCGAATCCGACTCCCTGCCGCCGCCGTGAATCCATTGCCCATGAGGGTCGTCTGTGGAGATGGCTGCTCCCTTTGGGCCATACGCGCGCGTATCAGCAACTCCAGCACCCGTCTCCACCCTGACGATATCTGCTCTGAGAGGGCGGCCGATCCATGTATGGGCTGGGTGTTTTCTTTGATAGGCGCTATCTACCTTTGTTAAGGATTTCCACGTTGTCGTCTTCGTCTTCTCGTGCGTCGAGATTGTGAGGCTGGTCGTGCCTCCGCTGATACTCGTTGTGACTACGGCCAGAGGAGGAGCAGAAGGCGTGAAGTTCCGAGGAACCAGTTGGTTCTTCTTTGTGGCTTCAGCATTTGCCTCCGCATTATCAGCGAAGGTTGGCCCCCCGGATCCCGTTTGATTTCCATCCGCATCGAGCCGGATAAACGGATTGTTTCCGACATAGGCGTAGAGGTTGAGGGTCTGTGGGTCGTCGAGCTTGGAGTAGGGCACGGGCTCGACCTTGGCGCTCCAGTCGGGGGTGAGGAAGCGGCCCATGGAGCTGGCGTAGTAGCGGGCGCCGAAGTAGTCGTTGCCGGTCTCGGCGTCGCGCTCGTGCTGCGTGAACAGGTGCTCGGCAGGCGTGGCGGCGCAGTCCTCTCCATTGCCATAGGGCAGGCTGTGGCAGGTCTCGGCCGTGTTGCCGGCGTAGTCGGTCATGACGACCACCCCACGGACGAAGACCTGTCCGCGGGGGCCCCGGTGCCGCCGCGTGCCCAGCGGGTCGTCGATGTAGAAGTTGAGGATGCCCGCCACGTTCTGCGTGGGGTTGTGATCGGCGCTGTAGGTGGCGAGAAGCACGGTTGGATGATAGATTACCGGGCGAGACGACGTGACCGGCGTGTTCCCAGGTCTCCAAAATTGGGAGACCTGGGGCACCCATCCGGAGTCGGTGATTTGGGCTTTCTTAAACATGGGGACTCGCCAAGGTTCAGGTCTTGGGGACCATACCGTGCGCGTCAGGTTGGAACCCCTCGGGGAACCTCGTCGCGGAATCGTAAATGGCTCCCGTGAAATCGGCTCCCTCAAGATCTGCTTCTGAAAAATCCACCTCATTTAGAACCAGCGGACCTCCCATCTCATCGAAAGAAAGACGGGCGCCTCGAAGATTCGCGCCGCGAAAGCTAGCCCTGAACATAAACGCGCTTCTCAGATCAGCATTGGCAAAGTTGCATAAATCTAATTTGGCGTCGCAAAGATTCGCCCCATACAGATCAGAACCACTGAAGTCGGATCCCTGCAGGTCAGAGCTCTCGAATGAAACACCTTCGAGTTCTAGGCGAGCAAGAAAAGCATTTCGAATGACCATGTTTTCAAATACACGTTTGTCCGGGGGATCAGAACTCGCGATTTGTCTTCCTAATTTGTCGTAAATGACCATTGCACTCACTCGCGATTTTTGGAGTTCCCGCCTGCTCAAGGGGTCACGGCTAACAACGACGCCCCGCCGGTTAAAGGGGCAAGCACGGCAGCGCCGCCAATAATCAGCGTAGCTCCTGCTGCCGTAAGTGCATTGTGAATGCGCTCCGACTGCGACATAGATGGTGCGGAAGAACGGCCGCCCTCCGGCGAAAGCGGCGGCGGTCCTCCTCCGCATTTGTTCTTGTAGAGATCATTCAGCAGCGCCAAGATCGTCGATTCGATCTTTCATGAGCTCTTGGTGCCCGGAGACAGAGGCTTTAAGCGGCGAGCCGGGCGGCGCAGTCAGCTCAAGGTTTTGTGGGTTTGTTAGGATTTCGTTGTGGCGTTTGATAATGTCTGTCGCGATATTATCGATTTTTTTGGCGAGGTCCTTGCACTCGGCGCTGTTTGGATCGAGTTGTCTTCCACCCGGTTGTCCAAGCTTCGGTCGTTCCGGGGCTTGAGATGAAGGATCGCCCTCCTGCTGGTTCCTCTTTGCGGCTTCAGCATTTGCCTCCGCATTGTCGATTGCAGTTGAGCCTCCGGATCCCGTTTGGTGCCCATCCGCATCGAGCCGTATGAACGGATTGTTGCCGACATAGGCATAGAGGTTGAGGGTCTGGGGGTCGTCGAGCTTGGAGTAGGGCACGGGCTCGGCCTTGGCGCTCCAGTCGGGGGTGAGGAAGCGGCCCATGGAGCTGGCGTAGTAGCGGGCGCCGAAGTAGTCGTTGCCGGTCTCGGCGTCGCGCTCGTGCTGCGTGAACAGGTGCTCGGCGGGCGTGGCGGCGCAGTCCTGAGCGGTTCCAGAATTCACGCGCCATTTTGAGGGTGGTGAAAGGTGGCATTTTCTTGAGGAAAATGCCACGCGGCGATAGTGGCTTCGGCGGAGGTTGATTCTGGAACCGCTGGCTCCGTTGCCGAAGGGCAGGCTGTGGCAGGTCTCGGCCGTGTTGCCGGCGTAGTCGGTCATGACGACCACCCCACGGACGAAGACCTGTCCCCCCACCCCACCAAGCCAAAAGCGGGCTTGGTGGGGGCCCCGGTCGCGGGGGCTCCGGTGCCGGCGCGTGCCCAGCGGGTCGTCGATGTAGAAGTTGAGGATGCCCGCGACGTTCTGCGTGGGGTCGGGATCGGCGCTGTAGGGGTCGAGGAGCACGGAAGGATAATAGATTACCGAGTGGGCCTTTGAGGTCGGTGTACTCCCCGGTCTCCAAGTGCGACGGACCGGGGCACCCAGAGTTAGTGGTGATTCGGCAGTGCGATACCGGTTGTTCGTGGTATCTAGGGTGCCCAAAAGCGAGGCACCCGGGGTGCCCAGAGTCAGTGCTGTCCCAGGTGCCCGAAAGCGAGGCACTTGGGGCACCAGAGTTTTTAATCAAATCTAGAGAAGACGCTGCGCGAAATCTGACTTCAAAAAAAATGGGCGGCAAGTTGTGGCTTGCCGCCGCCCTGTCCCTGGGTTGTCTTGAACGTGCTTCAGTGTTGCGAACTTACTGCAAAAGCTTGAGGACTTCCTGCTGAACGCTGTTGGCCTGGGCGAGCGCCGCGATGCCGGTCTGGGAGAGGATCTCGTACTTCGACATGTTCGAGGTGGCCGAGGCGTAGTCGGTGGCCTGGATGGCGTTCTGCGCGGCGGTGACGTTCTCCTTTTGCGTGCTCATGATCTGGCTGATGGAGTTGAGCGTGTTGATCTGCGCGCCGATGTAGCCGTCCATGGAGGCGATGTCGCCGATGGCGATGTTGAGCTTGTTGAGAGCGGCCTGCGCGTTGGTCTGGCTGGTGAGGTCGGTGCCCAGCAGGGAGACGCCGGCGGAGTCGGAGTAACTGATGGTGGCGATGCCGCCGAGGCCGAGGGGGTCGGCGGTGAACTTGGCCGATGCAGCGGCGGTCTGGCCGGTGGCGGTGTCGGCGATGTCGGGGGTTGCGTTGCCGTTGCCGGATTGGCTGACGCCGATGCCGTAGTAAGTGGCGGGGGTCCACACCAAAGCAGCGTTGGCGTCGCTGGTGTCGTCGCCGCTGGAGGCGACGGATGCCTTGGAACTGGCAGAGGTGAAGGAGATGGTGGCGGGACTTGTTCCTGCGACGCCGTCGGCGTAGGTTGCAGTGATGCCGTAGCCCAGGCCGTTGATGTATGTGGCAAGGTCGGACATGTTGTCGGTCTGGAGGGGTGTGCCGAGCGTGATGCTGTGCACGGTACCGGAAGCGTCCGTAACGGTGAGGCTACCGGCGAGCGCGTCTACTGTCCCATTTGCGCCATTTTGAGGCAACGCCAACACTCCCAGGCTGCCGGGGGTGGATCCCTTGCCGACGCTGAGACCGTTGCCGGAGAGGATGATGCCGGTGTCCGTGGCGGCGCCGGCAGCCACGGCCTGCGAGCCTGCCTGTGCGGCTGTGCCGAAGCTGGCCGTGATGCCAAGGTTGGCATTGTTGATGGCGTTGACGAGGCCCTGCACGGTGTTGGCGTAACCGGTGGCGCCGCCGACGCTGATGGTGGCGTTCTGCGTGGTCACGGCCCCGCCCGCGCCGGTGGAGAGATAGCTGACATTCAGCGTGCTGGGTCCATTCACAAGGGCGTCGTTGAGAGTGGCGAGGGTGCCGGCGTTGGAGAGGTCGACGAAGACGTTGCCCTGGCCGTTGCTGTAGGTCATGGCGCCATTGCTGTCGCCCACGCTGCCGGAGGAGAGGGTGCGGATGGAGATCTGGTCGACGGAGGAACCGGAGTTGGAGGAGTCGCCGGTGAAGATGTCGACTGTTTTGCCGGAGAAGACCTGCTGCTGGTTGTAAGTGGTCGTCGATCCGATGTTGGTGATCTCGGCGAGGATCGACTGGTACTCCTGGTTAGCAGCGTTTTCCTGGGTGGAGTTGAGGGTGCCGTTGGAGGCTTCGGTAGCCAGGGTGACGGCGCGGTTGAGCAGGTTGGTGACCTGGGAGAGCGCGCCATCGGCCACTTGCAAGAGTCCCACGCCTTCCGTGGCGTTGGTGGCGGACTGCGTGAGAGCCGTCGCGTTTGCCTGGAGGCCATTGACCAGCGAGAGGCCGGCGGCGTCGTCCGCGCCCGAGTTGATGCGGGAGCCGGAGGAGAGCTGCTGCAGGACACTCTGCAGGCTGGCGTTGGTGTTGTTGAGGTAGTTCTCCGCATACATTGCTGAAAGATTGTTCAAAACACCGAGGGCCATGGAAGGTCACTCCTTTTCCCGATGCGTGCCTGGCGGGGTATTCGTGTTGCGTTTCCCCGGAACCGTGGGGCTTTTTGCATCCACACATTTCATCGGAGGGGGCGGAGGAAACTTTAGTCATGGCGAAAGATTCTTTTTCGGACACTCTGTTGCGCGTTGAGGCGGAAGTGTTGCGAGGCGGGGCACAAGGTGTGCGAGAAAGCGACAGCGGGTGTTCGAATGCGGGACAGCAGTGTGCGGAAGGGGGACAGGGAACAGGGGGCAGGGGGCAGGGGGCAGGGGTCAGGGATCAGGGAACAGGGATTAGGGAACAGGGAATAGCCAGGAGAGCGGAGCTAGTGGGGCTGGGGAGCGGGCGTTGTGGCGGGAATGAGTTGCTGGCCGGTGGTGGAGTCGACGGTGGGGAGTATGCGGAGTACGGATCCGAACTTGTGGTAGTGGGAGTAGGTGATGTCGTCCACCATCTCCTCAAACGGCCCTTCGATGAAGAACGAATCGCCCCACTCGCGCACGGCGCGCAGTTGCCGGCCTCGCATGACGGAAAAGCTGTGCACCGGGCAGATGAAGTTGTGGCCGCCGATATCGACGGGAGCGTATTCGATGCCGAGAGCGGAGCGGCTGACGGGGATGCCGGGATAACGCTCAAGGTCGATGTCGGACTGCTCGGCGAGGCGCAGGATGGCGCCGGTGGCGGGGTCGACGGCCAGCTCACCGTGATATGCGGTGAACTGTCGAAACGTGCCTTTGCCGTTGTTCTGGATGGTGCAGCAGAAGGTGATGGCGAAGCGGGAGGCGGCGACCGGTACGGAGAAACGATAGACGGCCTCCGCTCCCTGCGGTCCGTGTTCCCAGTGGTCCCAGACGACGCTGCTGCCGACGCCGGCGACGCCGCGCAGGATGACGGAGAGCGCGTTCCCGAAGTCGCCGGTGGTTTGGAGCGTGGCTTTGTTGTGCGAGGCGCCATGTTGATGACGCCGCACTGCATCCTTGAGGAGTTCTTTGCCGTCGCGGTTGTAGACGGTGGCGAGGTCTGTTCGCGCGGGATACAGATAGGGATCGCCGACGAAGGTCTTCCAGGTGGGCGCGCCTTTGCTCAATTTCGCATGGTAGAAGACTGTTTTCCGGCGGGCGAAGAAGTTGGGAAGCTGGGGAATGACGTTGCTGAGGTAGTTGAAGGTGCGCTGGATCATCGCACGCTGTTCCTGAAGAGAGGGAGCGGGTTTCGCGATGATCTCCGCGGCGGGCAGGGAGAGAAACGCGGAGCGATCGGAGACTTCCATCAATTCCTGGCGGGCGTTGCGGTCGCGGATCAGGCGGAGGAGTTGCTGGAGATGCGGCGTGCTGAGGCGCTGGGTGAGTTCCAAGCCGGGAAGTTCTTTTGCGAGGTCGGATTCGCGCTTGCCGGCGGAGGAGCGGACCAGGGCGTCGAGGTCAGCGACGGAGAGGCGATGGAAGCCGGTGTTGGGGTGGTCGTAGTAGGAGGGCTCGTCGTAGTAGCCGGAGACGGTGTGCACGACCGCGCCGGGGGCGGCGACGCTCACCTGCAGGGAATGGAAGTCGTCCACTTTGCGCGTATCGGCGGGATCGAAGGTGAGCGTGTATGAGGCGGCGGCCTGATGGACGCATTGCACCAGGCTGGCCTGCTCGTCGGGTGCAAGGAGCATGGAACCGCCGCTGTTGAGCGCGAGAACGGGCAGCGCCAATCTTGCCGCTGTCGCTTGTTTCGGATTGATGGGGGGCTTGCGGAGCTCATCCAGAGGAAATCGCTTGAGCCAATCGGGCCGTTTTTCGGGGGTCCAGTTCATGACCCAGTCGAGCACCACGCTGGCCTCGCGCATGCGCGTGGAGAGTTCGGTGATGGTGTTGATCATCGGGTCTCGAGTTACCGGAATCCATCCGTCGCCGAGCCAGATAACGCACTTGGGGCCGGGCTGGTTGCGGAGGCGGAGGACGAGGGAGCCGAGTGCCTGCCAAGAGAACTCCTGCTTGAACTGGGGCGAGGACATGAAGCTTGCGACGATTGCCGGGCCTTCGATGGGTCGCACGAATTGCGCGGGCTTTGTGGGGTGGTCGAGAGCAGCGGCCAACGCGTTTCCGTCCCGGCCTGGGTCAGCCACCGGAAAAAATCCCACTTCGTTCAGCAGGTAAACGTTGACGGGGTTGGGCAACCGGCCATGATTGCGGCGCAGAAATCTCTGCGCTTCCTGCTTGATCTCGGCGGGCTTGCGTGCGTTGAGCAGATCGACGATGAGCACGAGCTGGAGCGGACCGCGGCTGGCCGGCGGCTGGACTGTGAAGATTCGTGTTGGCTGGTTGTTGTCGAGCAGACGAAATTGGTTCGCTTGAAGATCGGCGAGGGGCGTGCCGTCGGCGGCAGTGACGGAGACCTGCAGGGCGAAGCGGCCACGGCGGGCAATCGGCGCGGAAGCCGGGGGAGCGGGGCCGGGAGGGGTTTGGGCGCAGAGCACGGGCGCGACAAGCGAGAGGATAAGACCCACGAGGGTGTACCGGGTTGAAGAGCCCTGCATTGCGTCTCCGAAGACTTGCGGGGAGGATAGCATGTTGCAGCGGAGCTGGTGGAGTTAGCGACGAGTCAGGCAGGACGCCTCTGGGCGTTTCGCTGCGCGAACGACGGGCGCGGAATACGTGACGAGGAGGAAGCGCAAAAAAAAACGGCGGCGAGAAGTTTGTTCCCGCCGCCACCGGTTTTTGGCTTCAACCGTATTTGCTCTCTGCCTATACCATCTGATGCGCCGAAGGGGTGGCGCGAATGTAAATTTCTTTGGCGGGCTGCGCCGATTCTGCCGGCAAAGCAACCCTCCGCGGAACGGGCGGGCTCGCTTCCGCTATTGCTGCGGAGGAGCGGGCGGCGGCGGGGCTGGAGCACTGCCGCCGGGCCCTGGACCTGCCCCTGGGCCATTGCGGCGCCACATGCGTTGGTCGCGATGATCGCGGCGCGCGGCGCGGAGGTCCTGCAGCGCCTTCCACTGATCGGGGGTGAGCTTGGCGCGCAGCGCGAGCAGGAAGCGCGCGTTGCCCTTTTCAAGCTCGGCGCGGGCCTGGGCGATCTTGTCGATCTGCGCAAGGATGGCGGCCTCATTGGGCTGGTCGGCCTGGATCATGGGCTGCATGGCGACCTCGGCCTTCTCGACGTTGGCGCGCAGGTCGATGAGCTTTTCGCGATGGTCCTGCAGGATGGCGTCCATATCCTTGCGCTGCTGGTCGGTGAGCTTGAGCTTGTCAATGACGGCCGGATCGTTCCACCACTGGCCATGGTTGCCCATCGGCCCCATGGCGCGTTCCATGGGCGGCATGTGGCGGCCGAAGCCTTGCCCCTGTCCGTGTGCCTGAATACCCGCGGAGACGGCCAGCGCCGCCGTCAGGATGCAAGCGAGTTTGATTGCGATTCTCCCTTTCATAAGTTCTCTCCTTGATGTGGGTGCATGGTTGCCAATCTGTTGCGTGTATCGATCCGCTCGCGCGGGCGTGGATGTTCTTTCAACCGCGCTGTGCGGTTGGGAAGCTCTGCAAAGTTCGGTGTGCGGGCTACTGTGAATCGTCGTCCATCATCTGGGCCAGCGGTTCCAGAGCGCTGGGCACCTGGCGGGAAACGTCGTTGTCGATGTTGGCCAGCAGGTTCTCGGAATCCTTCGCCTTTTCGGCGGCGAGCTCACGCTGCTGTTCAGCCTGCTTCTGAGCGGCGATGCGGGCCTGCTCGATGCGCTGGTTGCGCTCATGCACGCCGCCGACGGCGATGCCAGCGGCCAGTACGATGCCGAGCGCGCTGCTGACCAGGGCCCATGGGCGATGGACATGGGCGGAAGCGGGAGCGATGGCACGGGGACGCGCGAACTCGGCTTCGCTCCACGCGTGGACGCTTTGCCGGAAGTTGCCGAGCGCGGATTGCAGTTCGGCGTCGTGCGCGGTCTCGATGTTTGTGTCGTGGTTCATCGCGTTCCTCCCAATTCCCTGCGCACCCGGGCCAGAGCTCGGGACAAGTGCGCCTTTACGGTGCCTTCGCTCAATTGTGTTGCCGCGGCGATCTCGGCGATCTCCATCTCTTCTACAAAGCGGAGGAGGAAGATGGAGCGCTGCCGGCCGCTCAAATCCTTGACGGCGCGCCAGACGGACTTGACCTGCTCGCGGGCGAGCAGATGCTGCTCCGGGCTGGTCGCGTCGCTGGGCAGCCAGTCGCTGGCCTCGTCGATCTCCACGGCGTTCTGCTGCGTGCTGCGCCAGAACTGCATGCGGCGGTTGCGCCAGTGGTCCTTCTGCAGGTTGATGGCAATGCGCATCAACCAGGTGAGGGCAGTGGATTCGCCGCGGAACGAGGCCCAGTTGCGATGCGCTTTGAGCAGGGTATCCTGCGTGAGCGTCTCAGCCAGGTCGGGATCGCGGGTGGAGGCGAGCAGAAAGCGGAAGATCTGCGGGCGGTGTGTTGCCGCCACGCGAGAGAACTCTTCCGCGGCCAACTGCTGTGCCGTTGCCATTGCCATCGGTTCCAGTGCGGTCCCGGCTGCCATCACTCTGGTAGACGCCGGTTTTGCGAGCAAGTTTACATTGAGGCAGCGAGTCGGCGAGTTAGCGAGTCAGCGAGTCAGCAGGTCAGCAAGTCAGCGGGTCAGCGGAGCGTTCAGAAAGCGGTTGATAGACTGAGGTTGAACGCCGGCGAGGCCGGTTGCGCGAGGAGAGTACGGATGCTGCTGGCGGGATTGCGGGAGGAAGTGCTGCGGGCAAACCGCGAGATTGCGAAGCGGGGCCTGGCGCCACACACGTTTGGGAATGTGAGCGGGATCGACCGCAGCGGTAGCCAGCCGTTGGTGGTGATCAAGCCGAGCGGGGTGAATTACGACACGTTGCGGCCGGAAGACCTGGTGGTGACCGACCTGGACGGCAAGACGGTGGAGGGCACGCTGCGGCCTTCGAGCGACCTGGACACGCACACGCTGCTCTATCGCGAGTTTCCGCAGATTGGCGGGGTGGTGCATACGCACTCGGAGTTTGCGACGGCCTGGGCGCAGGCGGGACGGGCGATTCCCTGCCTGGGGACGACGCACGCCGACTACTTCCATGGCTCGGTGCCGGTGACGGAGGCGCTGACCGCGGAAGAGGTGGAAGAGGCCTACGTCCGAAACACCGGCGCCGTCATCGTGCGGCGGTTCCGCAAGGGCGGGCTCGATCCGGTTTCGGTGCCGGGGGTGCTTGTGGCCGGGCATGCGCCGTTTGCATGGGGCAAGACGGCTTCAGAGGCCGTGGAGCATGCCGACATCCTTGAATATGTGGCGCGGCTGGCATGGCGGAGCATGCTGCTGGGTGCGGCGGAGAGCGGAATTCCTGCTTACGTGCGCGATTTTCATCACCAGCGGAAGCATGGACCGAAGGCGACCTACGGGCAGAAATAGGGCACTTGTGAGGGTGTAACGGTCGCCCGCGCGCTGTATACCGAATTTTGGATGTGTATACTGTATTTCATAGCGAGAAGGGCCGGTTTCCGCGCGGTTTTGGGGGCGCTGCAGCGACTGAGTTGACGGCAGGCTGGAGATTGCGTCTCTAAGTCTTGGCTCATCAGTCATCTACGACAACACTGTGCGAATGGCGTTGCCTCCGGCACAGGTGGCAAGCTACTTGCATCGCAATTCATCTAAGGTGTTTGTGCTCCCATGGAAAGTCACCTCTCCCATCGCATCCAGGCGACGCTGCTGGCCCTGCTGACAGCGGGGCTGGTGCTGCTGGCGGCGCTGAACTTCCGGCAGGAGAGCGCCTCGCCACAGCCGGATGACGGGGTTTGGTGGACGGAAGCCGCGACGGGGCATGGGCTGATCGCGGAGAAGGTGCTGCCGGATTCGCCGGGCAGGCACGCCGGTCTGAAGGCGGGCGATCTGCTGACGGCGGTGAACGATCAACCGGTGAACAGGGTGCCGGACCTGGAGCGGGAGCTCTATCTGACCGGCATCTTCGGGAATGCCCACTACACAATCACCAGGGACGGCATCCGGCTGGATGCGCCGGTGCTGGTGATTCCGGAGCCGGTGGACCGCAGCATGGCCCAGGCGCTGCGGGTAATCGGGCTGATCTACCTGGGCATTGGGCTCTATGTTCTGTTCCGCCGGTGGACGGCGCCACGGGCGACACACTTCTACATCTTCTGCCTGGCGTCATTCGCCCTGTACGCCCTGAAGTACACCGGGAAGCTGGATGCCTCGGGGCACTGGGACGCTGTCGATCAGGTGGTTTTCTGGATCAATCTGGCGGCGGAATCTCTGCAGCCGGCGCTGTTTCTGCACTTTGCGCTGAGCTTCCCGGAGGAGCGGCTGAAGAAGATTGGACGGCGGTTCCTGCTTCCGGTGGTTTACCTGCCGGGAGTAGGGTTGCTGGGGCTGTGGATCTGGGCGCTGAATGAGTGGCAGGCCACCGGGGTGCTGAAGCACAGGATGGAGCAGACCGGGACGGCCTATCTGACCGTTTACTACCTGCTGGCGACCGGGTTGTTCCTGCGCAGCTACGCGCGCGCAAACACGCCGCTGCTGCGGCAGCAGTTGAAATGGCTGACCAGGGGCGCACTGCTGGCGGTGCTGCCATTCACGTTCTTCTTCGTCGTTCCATACCTGCTGGACCTGAGTGCCCCGATCACCCTGACGCGAATTGCAACGCTGTTCCTTGTGTTTCTTCCGCTGACCTTCAGTTGGGCGATTGTCCGCTACCGGCTGATGGACACGGATCTGATCTTCAAGCGCGGCGTGTCGTACATGCTGGCGACCGGTCTTCTATTGGGCGGCTACTTCGGAATCGTCGCTCTGATCGGCGTAACGGTGCACAACGTAGTCCCGGTGGCGGCGCGCGAATGGATGCTGGTGATCGCCGTGGTGGCCACGGCGGCGGTCTTCGATCCGCTGAAGCGGCGCATACAGGGGTGGCTAGACCGCCTCTTCGATCGGCATCGCTACGACTACCGCAAGGCGCTGGTGGAGTTCGGGCGGGGGCTGAGTTCGGAGACGGATCTGAACGCGCTGCTGGAATCGATTGTGGAGCGGCTTCCGCGGACACTGCTGGTGGCGCGCGTGGCGATCTTTTTGGCCGATGCGCGCGGGGAATTCCGTCTGGCGGCGGGCCACGGGCTGCCGTCAGAGCTGCGCGGGACGACGCGCCCCGGAGCCGGGGTGCTGCACGGGGTAAGCCCGGTGGAGTTCGACTTTGGATTTCTGAACTTCGACGCGGCGCAAGATCATACGCACATCTTCTTCGAAAACGCGCAGCAGGCACTGCATCTGACGGAGAACGAGCGGAGGACGGCCAGCCTGCTGGATCTGAACTATTACCTGCCGTGCCGGGTGCAGGATGGCACGGTGACGCGGACGATCGCGGTGATCGGGCTGGGGCGGACGATCGGCGGCGACTTCCTGTCGAGCGAGGACGTGGAGCTGCTGGAGTCGCTGGCGAGCTATATCGGCATTGCGCTGCAGAATGCCAGCCTGTATACGCGGCTGGAGGCGAAGATCAGCGAATTTGAGCGGCTGAAGGAGTTCAACGAGAACATCGTCGAATCGATCAACGTGGGCATTCTGGCGGTGGATCTGGAGGACCGGATCGAGAGCTGGAATGCGCAGATGGAGGCGATGTACGCGCTGAGCCGCGGCGAGGCGCTGGGCCTGCCCCTGCGAGAGGTGTTTCCCGCGGATATCTGCGATGCGCTGGACAGCTTCCGCAACGAGTCTGGCGTGCATCACCTGTACAAGTTCCGGATCACGACGCGGGCCGGGGAACAGCGCACGGCGAACATCGCGGTGGCGCCGCTGCTGTCGCGGGAGTTCGTATCGGTGGGACGCATCATTCTGGTGGATGACATCACGGAGCGGGTGAGCCTGGAGACGCAGCTTGCGCAGGCCGACAAGCTCAGCTCGATCGGCCTTTTGGCGGCCGGTGTAGCGCACGAGATCAACACGCCGCTGGCGGTGATCTCAAGCTACGCGCAGATGCTGACCAAGCAGTTGCGCGGGGACGCGAAGCTGAGCCCGGTGCTCGAAAAGATCACGCAGCAGAGCTTCCGGGCGGCGGAGATCGCCAACGGTTTGCTGAATTTCTCGCGCACGTCCACCACGGAGTTTCGTTCGACCGATCTGAACCAGGTGATACGCGACACGCTGTCGTTGCTGGAACACCAGTTCAAGACGGCGCGGATCGAAGTGGATCTGGAACTGGCGCAGGAGTTGCCGGCGATTCATGGAAATCCGGGCAAGCTGCAGCAGGTGTTTTTGAATCTGCTGCTCAACGCCAAGGAGTCGATGCCGAGTGGCGGCCGGCTGCGGGTGGCGACGCTGGCGAACGGCCATGTGGAAGCGATAGTGAGCGATTCGGGATCGGGCATTGCGCCGGAACACATGAAGCGCATCTACGATCCGTTTTTTACGACCAAGACGGCGCCCAAGCCCGGCGACAAACGCGGCACCGGCCTGGGACTGAGCGTCAGTTACGGCATTATTCAGGAACACTCCGGCAAGATTCATGTTGAGAGCGCGGTGGGCGCCGGAACCACATTTCACCTTGAGTTTCCCCTATTGAGGAATTCTGTCCATGCCTGAGGTAGATTTGCCGTTGAATGCTCCCACGCCGGCGAACGTCGGCGATTCAACAGCCCGGATCCTGGTGATCGACGATGAGGCCGCGATCCGGGACTCGCTGGAAGTGCTGTTGAGTCTGGAGGGGTATCACATAACGCTTGCTGTTGACGGGGACCAGGGGCTGCATGCGCTGGAGGCGGACACGTTCGACCTGATCCTGCTGGACCTGGCGCTGCCGGGGCGCAGCGGGCTGGAGTTGCTGCCGACCATCAAGGAGCGCCATCCGGAGATTCCGGTCATCATGATCACCGCCTATGGCACGGTCGAAAACGTGGTGGAGGCGATCCGGGCCGGGGCGGAGAATTTTGTCCAGAAGCCATGGGACAACGAGAAGCTACTGGCCGACATTCGTTCCGCGGTGGCGCGGCGGCGGGTGGAAGAAGAGAACCTGCAACTGAAGCGCACGCTGAAGCAGCGCTACAACTTTACCAACATTGTGGGCAAGAGCGACACGATGCTGCGGGTGCTGGAACTGGTGGCGCAGGTGGCGCCAAGCCGCTCGACGGTGCTGATCCAGGGCGAAAGCGGGACGGGCAAGGAACTGATCGCAAAGGCGATTCATGCGAATTCTCCGCGGCGCGACAAGCCGTTTGTGCCGATCAACACCGGGGCGATGCCGTCGGAGCTGCTGGAGTCGACGCTGTTCGGACATGTGAAGGGCGCGTTCACCTCCGCGATCGCCTCGAAGAAGGGGCTATTCGAAGTGGCCAACGGGGGCACGCTCTTCCTGGACGAGATTGCCACGATGGGCATGGACACGCAGGCCAAGATTCTGCGCGTGCTGCAGGACCGGAGGTTCATGCATCTGGGAGGCATCCAGGAGATCCAGGTGGACGTGCGCATTATTGCGGCGACCAACGTGGATCTGCGGCAGGCGGTGCGCGACGGGCGGTTCAGGGAGGATTTGTTCTACCGGCTGAACGTGATCACGGTCGATCTGCCGCCGCTGCGAGCTCGACGGGAGGATATTCCGCCGCTGGTGCAGCACTTCCTAGACTTCTACTGCAATGAGAATGGGCTGCCAGTGCGAAAGCTCTCGACGGATGCGATGCGCGCGCTGATCGACTACGACTGGCCGGGCAACGTGCGGGAACTGGAGAACTGCATTGAGCGCGGGGTGGTGCTGTCGTCGGGGCCGGTGATCGGGTCGGACCTGCTGCCGGGTCACATTACGGGGCGCAGCTTTCAGGATGCGCTGCTGGAGCATAATCCCAACGCATCGCTGTTCGACATTCTGGAAGACATTGAGCGGCGCATTATTGTGGAGAAGCTGGAGCGCTGCAACTGGAACCAGACGGACGCGGCAGAGCAGTTCCGGATTCCGCTCTCGACGCTGAATCAGAAGATCAAGCGGCTGAATGTGGAGATTCGCAAGAGAGCGCGAGAGTAGCCGGAGACCAGCGTCCCGGCGGACGGTTTTGCGGGCGCGGAGCGCTCCGGATGAGCAGAAAAGGACCAACGACCGGCTCACTGTTTTCCGCGCTGCTGGTGTTTTGCGCCGCGCCCTGGCTGGCGCCGCAGCCACGAACGATGCCGCAGAAGAATGGCGCCGGCACTTCGCGGACCGCCATCGCCCAACTTGAGAACCGCTGGGTTTCCGCCTTGAACCATGCCGACCTGGCTGCGCTCGACGCCATTCTGGCCGATGATTTCGTGCGTCCTGCACCGACTGCGGGCACATTCATTTCCAAGGCACAACTGCTGGCCTACTATCGCACGCACCCTTCCGCGCGCTCGGGAATCACGCGCCGCATTGAGGACATGACGATTTGGATTGAGGACACGACCGGGATTGCGAGGGGCATTGTGGTGACTGCCGGGGCCGACCACAAAGATGATTCCCGGCAACTCTTCACGGATGTGTTCGTCCTGCGTTCGGGGCGCTGGCAAGCAGTTTCCGCGCAGGAGAATCCCATTCCTCGCTAGTTTTCCGTGCGGGTTCCCGGTGTGCGGATTACCTGCGAGCCGCGGGAGCCGTTTGCCGGCGCTTATCCGGTGAGCACCTTCTGCTGCGCCGCGAAGATTTCCCTGAGCCCCGACTCGGCGAGGTCGATGAGCTGATCGAGTTGGGCCCGGGAGTAGCTGCCTTTTTCCGCCGTGGCCTGGGTTTCGACGAGGCCGCCGTTTGCGGTCATCACTACGTTCATGTCGACTTCGGCCTGCGAGTCCTCCTCGTAGCAGAGGTCGAGCAGCGCCGTGCCGCCGACAATACCGACCGAGGTGGCGGCAACGAGCTGGCGCATGGGCGACTGCTTGAGCGTGCCCGCCTTGACCAGCGCGTTGAGGGCGATGGAGAGGGCGACGGCGGCGCCGGTGATGGCGGCGGTGCGGGTGCCTCCGTCGGCCTGGATCACGTCGCAGTCGAGGATGACGGTGCGCTCGCCGAGGGCTTGCATGTCCACAACGGAGCGAAGGCTCCGGCCGATAAGGCGCTGGATCTCGTGGGTGCGGCCGCCGATCTTGCCCTTTTCGCTTTCGCGGGGGGTGCGGGTGACGGTGGAGCGGGGGAGCATGGAGTACTCGGCGGTGACCCAGCCGCGGCCGGAGTTACGCAGCCAGCCGGGGACGCCCTGTTCGATGGTGGCGTTGCAGAGCACGCGGGTGTTGCCCAGGGTGACGAGGACGGAACCTTCGGCGGTCTGGACGAAGCCGGGGGTGAGGGTGAGGGGACGAAGCTGGGCGGGGCCGCGGCCGCCGGGACGGAAGAACTCGTTGGACATAAAGGCATTGTATTGCTGGCGATGCAGATGTGGGCCGGAGGTCCGCCCGTTTCGGGACGCCAGTTCCATTTTGGGTAGGCGGAGAGTAGGAGCGGTAGGTAGCTCATTTCAAACGGGGATAGCTGCGTGAAGGCCGCGGAAGCGGTTTCATTTCGGGAATTTGGGACGAGGGGCCGGGGTGGGTGACCCCCAGCCGGGTTGCCCAAAACGGCTTTTCTTATGAATCACTTAGCCTTTTTGTCCTGGTTTGGCACGCGGCGTGTATTAGAAGGGGACAGACACGCGACCAGCCGCTGGAATTGGAACCAGGCACCGAGAAGCGCTGGCGGAGAAGTGTGGGAAGGGAAGGAAAGATGCAGGGGACCGAGGAAATATCGAGCGCCATGAGACCCGCGATACCGCTGCAGAAGGAGCGGGAGGCGGGATTGCATGCGATTGCGCACGACGCTCGCAGCCTAGTGACAGCGCTGGGCTTGTATTGCGATCTTCTTGCCGAGCCAGGGGTGCTGGCCGGCGCGCATCGCCATTATCTGGACGAGCTGCGCCTGATCTCGGCCGCCACGCGGCGGTTGGTGGACGAGCTGGGAGCTTTCTGCGGGTTCCGCGGCGTCTCCGCTATGGGGATGGCGGACAGTGCCGTCCGGGAGGTAGGTGCGAGGGCCGGAGGCGCAGTCTCGAGCCCGGTGGCGCTGCCGCCGGTTCCGATTCCGAATCTCGCCGCGGAGCTTCGCGCCAGTCACAACATGTTGCAGGCAATCGCCGGTGCGGGGATTACCGTGCGGACGGAAATTGACGGGGGCGAGTCGCCGGTGCGGCTCACGGGGGAGGACCTTACCCGGGTGCTGGTCAACCTGGTGAAGAATGCGGCGGAGGCCATGCAGGGACGGGGAACCCTCGAGATCAGGCTGCGCGCCGTGAAGGGGCAGAAGCCGCGACTGGTCTTGAGTGTGGAGGATAGCGGCCCGGGCATTCCCGAAGAGTTGGTCGAGGCGATCTTCGCGCCCGAGGTGACGAGCAAGGGGGGCGCGGGTCACCGCGGCCTGGGCCTGGCCATCTGCCGGGCGATTGTGGAGGTAGCGGGGGGGCAGATCCGGGCGGCCAACCAGCCGGGCGGAGGGGCGCGTTTTGAAATTGAACTGCCGGTGCGGCGGCGCTGAGGCGGCCGTTTCGTTCAGATGTAATGCAGCTCACAGAGAAATCATGCGAGGCGACTAGAATGCTGGCAACAGTCTTCGATCTGAAAACCATGGAGCTTGTACCCCAGAGCACGGCTGCGCCGCTGCTGCACCTGCTGGTCGTGGACCCGGATGCGGCGGTGCGCTCGGCGTGCGCGGAGATCGCGGAGGGCCTGGGCTACGCGGTGGATTCCACGGGCGACCTGAACCAGGCGCGGAGCGCAATGCGCGGCCGCGCCGCCGATATCGTGCTGCTGAACCTGCCGCCGGGGAGCATGCTGGGCCTGGAACTGGTGGCGGAGATGAAGCTGCTGCATCCGCAGACCGCGTTGATTGCGATGACGGCGTCAGCGTCGGTGAACGCGGCGGTAGAGGCGATGCGCCGCGGCGCTTCCGACTACCTGATCAAGCCGTTTGCCATGGATGAGCTGTCCACGGTGCTGGACCGCGCGGCGTCGGGGCTACGCACCGACGCGGCCACGCGCCGGCTGCGCGAGCAACTGCGCGTGTCGCAGGGGCTGGGCGCGATGATCGGCCGCTCCAGCGAGATGGAGAAGCTCTACCGCATTCTCTCGAAGGTGGCGCAGAGCACGCACCCGGTGCTGATCCTGGGCGAAAGCGGAACCGGCAAGGAACTGGTGGCGCGCACTCTGCACGCCTACGGGCCGCACGCGCAGAAGCCCTTTCTGCCGGTGGACTGCAGCTCGCTGGTGCCGACGCTCATGGAGAGCGAACTGTTCGGGTATGTGAAGGGCGCGTTTACGGGCGCGAACCACTCCCGGGACGGGCTGCTGGTCTCAGCCGGAGAGGGGACGGTGTTTCTGGATGAGATCGGGGAGCTCTCGCTGGACATGCAGGCCAAGCTGCTGCGGGCCCTGCAGGAGAAGGAAGTGCGGCCGGTAGGGGCAACGCACCGCCTCCCGATCCGCGCGCGCATTGTGGCGGCGACCAACCGCGATCTGGCTTCGATGGTGGAACGGGGCGCGTTTCGCAAGGATTTGTTCTACCGGCTCAACGTGGTGAATCTGAAGCTGCCGCCGCTGCGCGATCGGCGCGAGGACATTCCGCTGCTGGCGGCGCATTTTCTCGACCGCATCAGCCGTGAGCGCGGGGAGAAGTTCGCGCTGAGCGACGAGGTACTGCGCACCATGATGGGCTACAACTGGCCGGGGAATGTGCGCGAACTGGAGCACGCGGTGGAACGCGCCTGCACCTTCTCCTCGGGTCCTGTGCTGCACCTGGGCGATCTGCCCACACAGTTGCAGCAGGACGGGCTGGAGGCGCGGCGGCTTTCCACGCGCAGGGCGGAAGCAGAGCCCGACGGCAATGGCGGCACCGAAGTTGTACCTCTGGCGGAGATGGAAAAGCAGGCGATTCTGTCGACCATCGAGAAGCTGAACGGGGACAAGCTGAAGGCCGCGCGGTTGCTGGGCATCGGCAAGACGACTCTTTATCGCAAATTGAAGGAATACGGCGTCGGCGAAGCGCTGTAGCGCGCAGGCGCCAGCACGGTTGCGCGTGCGGGGACAGGTGTGTGCCGGCCGATGAAGACGCGCAAAGAAGATTTGAGGAGCAGGCCATGAGTATTTTGTTCGTTACGGGAATCGAAGGCGCGCGGAATTGCGCGGAAGCGGTATCGAAGCAGCTCGACATGGTGGTGGAGGTGGCCGAAGGGCGGAAGGAGGCATTGGCCGCCCTGCGCCGGCGGGAGTTTGCTGCGGTGGTGGTGGATGACACGCTGGCATTGTGCGATCCGGCGGCGGCCGAAGCGATCTGGGAGCGCGCCGGTCTGGCGATTCCGCTGCAGATCAGCTTTGCGCTTTCGGGCGCGGCGCGGCTGGTGCGCGACATTCGCGCCGCGCTGCATCGCCGGGAGCGCGAGCAAACGCTGGCCCGCCGCGCCGCTGCCGCAGCCATCGAAACGGAGATCAAGTCCACTGTGGCCGGCCTGCTGCTGCAGTCCGAACTCGCGCTTTCAAACAGCGATGCCGACTCGCCGGTGACGCAGCGGCTGCGCCTGATGGCCGACCTGGCCGGCGATCTGCGGCGGCGGTTGGCCGATCCTGCGGGCGCCCCCGCGAGTCAGCGCAGTTGATATCTGGGTGTTCTCTCGAATTTGCGCGCATTGCGCCGGGCGATGTTGCATTCGCCCGGCGATTTTTTCGCTGGCGAGCGTGCGACGGCATGAATGGTTCTCGTTCCGGGCCCATAGAGAGATGGAGGCCGGTTCCTGCTAGCATCCGTTAAGAAAGCAGCCGGTGTGGAACTCGGGCCGCGCAAGATGCGTACTGCTGTGTCGGGCCCGTGTGTCGGGCCCGTGTGTTTGGAGGTCGGCACGATGAGAGTTCTGCTGCAGGATATCGCTTTTGCATTTCGCCAGCTACGGAAAGCGCCGGGGTTCACCGCCACCGTGCTGCTCACGCTGGCGCTGGGTATCGGCGCGAACTCGGCAATCTTCACGCTGGTGAATGCCATCCTGCTGCACAATTTGCCGGTAGCGGATCCCAAGACGCTCGTGCGCATCGGGGACAAGGACGATTGCTGCGTGAACGGCGGGTGGAACGACACCGGCGACTATTCGCTGTTTGCCACCGACACGTATTCCATGTTCAAGAAGAGCCTGCCGGAGTTTGAGGACCTGGCGGCCATGGAATCGGGCTATGCGTGGCGGCCCCTCACGGTGCGCCGCGCCGGCACGCAGGCGGCCGCCAAATCGGTTGTGGGGACGTTTGTCTCGGGCAACTACTTCCGTGTCTTTGGTCTCTCGCCTGCGCTGGGCCGGTTCTTTGTGGATGCCGACGACCAGAAGGGCGCGCCCTATACCGCCGTGATGAGCTATGACGCCTGGCAGCAGGATTATGCGGGTGATCCGAAGGTGGTGGGCAGCACGTTCTATGTGAATACCAAGCCGGTCACGATCATCGGTATTGCGCCCAAGGGATTTTACGGCGACCGGATCGATACCAATCCGCCGCAGTATTACCTGCCGATGAATTTGATGGACCCGGTGAGCGGGGCGCCGTACTTTAACGATCCCGACACGCAGTGGGCGTACATCATCGGGCGCATCCGGCCGGGAACGTCGCTGCCGGCGCTGCAGGCAAAGGCAAGCGCTCTGCTCAAGCAGCAATTTACGCCTCTGAAGACATTTACGGACGAGCGCGCGAAGAAGGTGCTGCCTCGTACGCATGTGGTGCTGACGCCGGGTGGCGGCGGCATCCAGAACATGCAGGATGGCTACAAGGATCACCTGAAGCTGCTGGAGTGGATTGCCGCGTTGGTGCTGCTGGTGGCCTGCGCGAATGTTGCAAACCTGATGCTGGTGCGGGGCACGAGCCGCCGCGCAGAGCTGTCGATCCGGTCCGCACTGGGCGCGCAGCGGAGGCGGATTGTGCAGCAACTGCTGACGGAGAGTGTTCTGCTGGCGGGGATGGGCGGGCTGCTGGGACTTGCGGTCTCGTATCTGGGAGCGCATGCGCTGCTGGCGCTGGCCTTTCCCGACCAGCAGAATATGCCGGTGAGCGCTTTGCCATCGCCGATGGTTCTGGGATTTGCATTTGCGCTTTCGCTGGTGACGGGAGTCCTGTTCGGGCTGGCGCCGGCGGTGATGGCGGCGCGTACCCAGCCCGCCGAAGCGCTGCGAAGCAATGCGCGCACCACGGCTCAGGGCGCGTCGTTACTGCAGCGTGCGCTGGTGGTGCTGCAGGCGGCGCTCTCGCTGGTGCTGCTGGTGGCGGCGGGGTTATTCGCGCAGAGTCTGAGCAAGGTGCAGAACGTGGACATGCATCTGGATGCGACGAACCGATACATCGCCCACATCAATCCGCAGGCGGCGGGATATAAGAATACCGAGGTGGAGCCGCTGTACCAGACGATCGTGGATCGCTTCCACGCCATTCCCGGAGTTGTGAAGGTGGGCCTCGCTACTTACACGCCGATGGAGGAGAACAACTGGGGATCGGGCGTGAAGGTGCAGGGCGATCCGGATCTGAATAAAGGCGCGTCGTGGGTGAAGGGCAGCGCGGAGTACTTCGACTCAGTGGGCACGCACGTGGTGATGGGCCGCGGCTTTACGCCGCAGGACACGCTGAATGCGCCGCCGGTGGCGGTGGTTAACCAGGAGTTTGTGAAGCAGTTTTTCGGGAAGCGCAATCCGATCGGCCATCGATTTGGGTTCTCCGGGCCAGGCAATGCCGGCGGGGACGGTGCGCATGAAATCGTCGGGGTAGTAGAAGACACCACGTATACAAGCGTTTATTGGAAGAACCATGCCATGTACTTTCTGCCGCTGACGCAGCGCGCCGGCACTGCCAGCGACCCCAATTTCTCACTGGAACATGACCTGTCGATGTATGCCGGAGCCATTGTGATCCAGACGAGCCGGCCGATTCCCGGCTTTGAGAAGACGGTTCGCGACACGCTGACGAGCATCAATCCCAACCTTGCGGTGGTAAAGTTCCAGACGTTCCAGCAGCAGATCAACGACCGCTTCACGGAGGAGCGGATGATTGCGCGTCTCACGTCGCTGTTTGGATTGCTGGCGCTGTTGCTGGCGGCGATCGGATTGTATGGCGTGACGGCGTACACGGTGGTGCGGCGGACGCCGGAGATTGGGATTCGCATGGCGCTGGGGGCGGGACGCGGCCGCGTGATCGGCGGCGTGATGAGGGGGGCAATGCTCCAGGCGGTTATCGGCCTCGCAATCGGCGTTCCAGTGGCCATCTTCTGCGTGCGGTATGTTAAGTCGCAGTTGTACGACATCACCAGCGTGAGTGTGCCGGTGATGGCTATTGCGATGGGTGTGCTGGCGCTGGCGGCTGCCGTCGCGGGAATTATCCCGGCGCGGCGGGCAGCGTCGATCGATCCGGCGAAGGCGCTGCGGGTGGAGTGAGCGGGAGTATCTCGGATCAGTCGCGCACCTCCGGCGTCGGTCCGGACAAGAACGCGGTAAGCATGGCCACGCTTGGCACATTCCGCGGACTGGATGCAATCCGTCCTGTTGGCAGCAGCGCGGACGCGATGCTCTAGACTCGAAGGGTGAGCTTCCGCGAATTTCTGGGCAATACGGCTACGGTGACGCAGTTGCGCGAAGCGGTGCGCACGGAACGCGTGCCGCAGGCGATGCTGATTGCCGGGCCGCGCGGGGCGGGGAAGTACACGCTGGCGCTGATGCTGGCGCGCGCGGTGAACTGCCTGGAGCCGGCGGAATCCGATGGGTTGCCGGACTATTGCGGGCGCTGCGAGAACTGCGTGCGCATTGGCGCGGCGCAGGACCTGGAAGATCGCGTGGCCGAGGCGGTGGCGGCGCGCGAGGAGATGCGCGACGCGGACAAGCGCGAGACGCGCATTCTGATCCAGACGCATCCCGATGTGCTGGTTGTACCGCCGGATCCGCCGCAACTGCTGATCAAGCTGGGGCAGGTGCGGCAGGTGATTCATAACGCGTTTTATCGTCCGCCGATTGAGGCAAAGCGCGCGTTCTCGATCTTCACGTGCTCGCAGTTTATGAAGGAGGCGGCGAACAGCCTTCTGAAGGTGCTGGAAGAGCCGCCGGAGCACACGTCTCTTATTCTGCTGACGGAGAATCCGCAGGAACTGCTGCCGACGATCCGTTCGCGTACGATTCTGTACCGGCTGGGCGCGCTGCCGGCGGAGGAGATTGAGGCGCTGCTGGCGACGCGGCGGCCGGAGCTGAAGCCGCAGGATCGCAAGCTGGTGGCACGGCTGGCGGAGGGCGCAGTGGGGCGGGCGCTGAAGCTGGACCTGGCCGCGTATCTTGCGAGCCGGCAGGATGCACTGATTGTGCTGCGGACGGCGCTACGGGAGCCGGACTACTCTTCGCTGTTCCGGGCGACGGAGACCTACCGCGCGGGCGCCGAGGGGCAGGGGAAGACGGTGAATCTGCTGCGCGCGCTGGGCAGCTTGCTGGAGGATCTGCTGCTGACTCTTGCGGGGACGCCGCAGCTTATCCGCAATGTGGATCTGGCAGCGGAGCTGGAGAAGCTGGCGCAGGGGCTGACGGTGGACTGGATTGACAACGCCGCGCGGGCGCTGGCGCAGGTGGAAGCAGGAATGCGGCGCAACCTGCTGCGCTCGCTGTCGCTGGATGCGATGGCGGTGAGCCTGGAAGGACGCTAGTCCTAAAATCGCGCGATTTCCACAAAACAAAGCAACTTCCGGACGAGGGGTCGCATCTTTTCCAGTACAAGCACAGCCAACGACCAACCGGTGTGGAGTTCTCGCGACTGGCGGCGCAGTGTTTCGCCATTTTGGCTGAAGCTTGCCTGGCATTTTGAACGCATGTTTCTTTTTTGGATTGCGTTCCGGCGCTTCGGCGCATCTTACCGGGTCGATCCCCTTTTTGGGCCCACCGGGGTTTTCCCAGAAGAAGAGTTTTACCGAAAGGAAGTTAGTTTATGGGCGGACAAGCGTTACTTCAACACGTTGACGAACTCGGCGCCGCGACTTCCACTGGCGCCGCGACTGTTACGCCGGCCCCCGTCGCTCCGCGCAAGAGCCGCCTTGGCGGTTCGGCTCTGCCGTTCCGGTTTCCCAGCTACATTCATCGCGAAGATGAAGAGACGGAGCACCGGCAGGCCGAGCTCTTCTACCTGCAGAAGCAGATTCAGTCGCAAACGCCGATGGTGATTGTGCTCGAAGACGGCGAGAAGGTGGAAGGCTGCATCGAGTGGTATGACCGCAGTGCCCTGAAGGTGCGCGGCCGCCAGCGCATGCTGGTGTACAAGTCGGCCATCAAGTACATGTACAAGCAAGGCGAGGTGGGTTGAGAGCCCAGCCTGGGCCGGCTGGTACATCGCTGAAGGAGCTTAGGCGTGCGCGCGATCGGCGCGTATGGCATCGAAGGTGAGATCTTCGGCGCTGGAGTGGTGTTCCGCACGCCACTGATCGAAGAGCCGGCCATAGCTCAGCGTCATATATTGCGAGTGGCTCACGCCCAGCCGTGCGGCGGTGCGGTCGATCCATTCGGGGTCGCCTTCGAGCTCGGCGTAGCTGCCGATCGGCGTCTCATCCACAACGCAGTGCCCCTCGCCATCGCTCCACTCAGTGCGCCATTTTTCATAGCGAAACGCGGGCACCAGCCCCAGGGAGCGAAACACCTCCGCTAGAGCTGTGCCATCAGAGACCTGTGTTTCGGTTTCGATGCGGTGCTTGTGGCGGTCCTCGCCGGGCCGGTTGTCGGGGAGCCGCTTATGGGTGAGCGTCCATTTACCGCCGTATTCGCGGATGCGCAGGATCTCGGTGCGGGCGCGCATATTGCGGTCGGGCGTGTCGTAGAGGACGTTGCTCTCGAATGTGCGGGGCGTGTCGATGTGGAAGCCGGCGGACCGCAGGCGTTCGGCTAGCGCTGCCAGGTCGTCCACACTGAATTTGATTTCCGATTCCACGGCGACCATTTGTTTGAGAGTATACGGCAGCACCGCCGGTTGCCTGCTGGCAGCCACCCGCTCCGGGCGGTGACAATAGGAGCAGTGCAGACCCTCCGGCTCAAGATAGATCCCCGGCAACTCGACACGCCCGCGGCCCGCGCCACGCTGGCTGAAGCGGCTGCGATTCTGCGCCGGGGTGGGCTGGTCGCATTGCCGACCGAGACGGTTTATGGACTTGGCGCCAACGCGCTCGATGGTGAGGCGGTCGCGCGGATCTTTGCCGCCAAGCAGCGGCCCGCGTGGGACCCCATCATCGTTCACGTGGCCGGCCGGGTGCTGGAGAACGCAATGGTAGCCGCGCTGGTGCGCGAAGTTCCGGAGCGAGCGCGCAAGCTCATGGAAGCCTTCTGGCCCGGGCCGCTTACACTGCTGCTGCCGCGTTCCGCCGCTGTACCGGATGCGGTGACTGCGGGGCGGCCGCTGGTGGGCGTGCGCATGCCGTCCCATCCGGTGGCATTCGCGCTGATTGAAGCTGCGGGAGTTCCAGTGGCCGCGCCGAGCGCAAACCTCTTCAGCCGCATCAGCCCGACGACTGCCGAGCATGTGTTGGAGGACCTGGACGGACGCATCGATGCGGTACTCGATGCAGGGCCGACGGAGCACGGCGTTGAATCCACGGTGATCGACCCGAACCAGTCACCGATGGTTGTGTATCGTCCGGGCGCGATCACGCTGGAGCAAATTCACGCGGTGGCCGGTGACGCGGTGTTGTTTGAATCGGCCAAGGCGCTGGATGCCGCGCCGCGCGAGGCGCTGCCCTCGCCTGGGGTGGGACTGCGCCACTATGCGCCGCGGGCACGGTTGATTCTGGTGGACGGCTCGCCGGCGGAGATGCAGCGGCATATTGCGCGCGCGGCGACGGACGATTTGGGGGAGGACCTGCGACTTGGCGTGATGCTCCCCGCAGGCTGGCAGGCTCCTGCGCATGCGGCCGTCTTTGAGTGGGGCCGATGGTCTGCGCCGGAGGAACTGGCACAGCGCCTTTACGCGGGATTGCGGGAGCTGGATGCGCGCAGATGCGATGTGATTTTGTGCCCTGTGCCGGGAGCGGAGGGCATGGGAGCGGCGCTTCGGGACCGGCTGCGGAAGGCGGCAGTGACTGTGGGGGCGGAGGACGATTCATGAGAGCGGTGCGAGTCTATTCACGTTGCAAATGCTTGATGGCTGGGGAAGCTGCGTCCCCCGGATCGGGCACCGCCGTATCGACGAGATTTTCTGGAATTCCATCCTACCGTTACCAGCAACCCTGCATCGCGTCCATAAGGGAGGGCCTCCGCCAATTCCTCAACGGAGTCATCACTCATTGAAGTTTCATCGACGTAAGAGATTATTTGCAGTCTCGGCAGGGATCCTGTTGCCGCTTGCTGTCGCCCTTGCGCGGGTCAGCTCCGCGCAGGTTCCCGCGCACAGTGATTCGAGTCCCGTCCTGCCGGCTGCCCCCGCGCCGCAGCAGGCCGCGACGGGCGTGATCTCCGGTACCGTTCTGGATACCAACCACGATGTGGTCCAGGGCGCGCACCTGATTCTGCGCGCGGGGAGCGAGACCCGCATTGCAGATTCGGGGAGTGATGGACAGTTTGAATTTCAGAATCTTCCGCCGGGTCAATACAAGCTCACCGTGACGGCGCCGCAGATGAGCACTTATCTCTCTGGCCCCATTGCGCTGGGCGCGAACAGCTCGATTATTCTGCCACCGGTGGTTCTCTCGGTGACGGCGTCCGCCAGCATCACGGTATCGGGGGACAAAGAACAGCTTTCTATCGAGCAGGTGCAGATCGCGGAGAGCCAGCGCGTTTATGGCGTGATTCCGAACTTCTATACCTCGTTCGACTGGAACGCGCCACCGATGCTGGCGAAGCAGAAGTATCATCTCGCGCTGCGTTCGCTGTTCGATCCGGTATCGTTTCTGACGGTGGCCGGTATCGCCGGGGCGGAGCAGTACCAGGGGGTATTCCCGGCTTACGGCAGCGGCATCAGCGGGTACGGCAAGCGCTACGGCGCCGCATTCGCGAATCACGCCTCGGGCGATTTGCTGGGGCGCGGATTGTACCCTGCAATTTTCCATCAGGATCCGCGCTATTTCTACCGCGGCAAAGGGACCATCACCAAGCGCGCTCTCTACGCCACGTCCGCGGCTTTCATGACGCGCAACGATAACGGCCGCTGGCGGCCAAACTATTCGAGTCTGTTCGGCAACTTCACGTCGGGGGCAATCTCCAACTTGTACTATCCGTCGAGCGACCGCGGAGCCTCGCTTGTGCTCTACAACGGGCTTGCCGATATCGGCGGCGACGTCGTCAGCGACATCATCCGCGAGTTTATGCTGCGGGGAATCACGTCGCATGTCCCGAAGGGCGCGAACGGCAAGCCGTAAGCCGCGATTGTTTACCTGCGCGACTCGGCTGCAATTGCCCCTGAAAACACAACGGCCTGACCGCTGCGGGCCAGGCTGTCGAATGGCTTGATTCGTTTTCGGCTATGCCGTCAGTCGTTCCAGCGCGTCGGGCTTAGTGATCGTCAGGCTGGCGCCTTTGATCGCAATCCACTGATCGCGGCGGAACTGATTGAGGAGCCGCGTGACGGTCTCGCGCGAAGTGCCGGCCATGTTGGCGATTTCTTCGTGGGTGAGCGCCATTGTGAAGCGCATCTCGGGCTTGCCGTTGTTCACGGCGGCACGGCCCCAGTCGAGCAGCAGGCGTGCCAGGCGGCCCGCCGCCGAGCCCGAGAGCGCTAACCGCTTGGCATCGTGGAAGACGGTCATGTATTCGCCGGACAGAGCCTGGGCCGCGTGCATACTGGCGATACCATGCCTGCCGAGGAACTCGATGAATTCCTGCTTGCGGACGGTTTTTACCTGGCAGGGCTCGATCGCCTCGGCTGTCACTTCATGCGGAACATTGGCGAGCACGGCGCTGAGCCCCATGACATCGCCGGGTCCCGCGATCTTGAGGATCATGGTCTTGCCGTCGCGGGAGGTTGAGGAGATTTTGACCTGACCGAAGCAGATGACGAATACGTTGCGCGCCGCATCGCCTTCGCTGAAGAGCTTGGCGCCGCGCGCGTGGCTCATCATGATGCCGATGCCATCGTAATCTTTCAGCGCTTCCGGGGTGAGGTTGCAGAACATACGGAGGTGCCGATGTTCGCAATTCGCGCAATCTTCCGGCGGGTGATGCGGCTGATACGAGGGCATAGGATTCGCAACAGAAGTATATCGCACTTCGAGAAGGGCCCGGTAGATCGTCCGATTGAGGTGGGTGTTCGAGGTGGTTGGCGGAGTCACCGCGGGGAGGAAGCAGGTTTTGCCGGGAGCCGCCGCTTTTGCGTGGTAAATGTCACAACCCAAGTGTGATAGCCGCGCGAGACCTCGCGCGCAAGTTCCTCAAGCAGGTGCATCCGCATGGGCGGAAAGGTGTGGAAAGCCTTGTCGAGCGCGGCGATCGGCAGAAGGAGCAGCGAACCGGGAAGCTGACCCACGAGGGAGTAGGTGTGCCGTCGCTCCCCGAGCGCCGCAGCCAGTTCCACGAGATCGCCGGGGCGGGCTGTGCCGAGGGTGACCAGCCTTTCGGTTCGATGCGAGCGCCGCGCCAGTTGGCCGGCCATGACGACATAGAGGCCACGGCAGGAACTGCCTTCCGCAAAGACGACCTGGCCGGCCTGGAAGGGAACGGATTGCATTGAGGTGGAGAGCAGACTACCGGTATCTGGCGGACAGGCCAGCAGTTCCGAAAGCGGACGGGGGGAAGCGGCGTCGTCGCGCCTGAATCTTACTTCGGGTTGCATATCGGCTTGTCTCCGCTTGCCTGGCTCCATGCCACCTCGAATACACGTTCGTTGGCGCGCCGGAATGCGCGTCCAACGAAGTGAAACTCTCTGGCCCGTCTAACGTGGACCTACGCAATCCCTTCCCGGCACCGGTTCTGAGTCTTGGTGAGCGACTCTCTTTTCAAACGGTCTCTGTGGCGACAACTGCGGCGTCTTCATTTTGTTCTGCTTCAGACCAGGCGGGCACGCATAGAACGGGTACCCGCGAGATGGCGAGCAGCGAAAAGATGGTTCCGTGAGCCTGAGGCGAATCGCTGCGCCGCTTTACCCCCGCCACCAGAATGCTGGGGCTGTGCTGCGCGATGGCGCGGGCGATTGCTTCGGCCGGCCTGCCGTCCTTCACCTCGCATCGGACCGGGAACTCTCGTCCGGTAATGCCGAAGTCGGCGAGTGTGGTGGCGCAGGGGTTCAGGAAGGCGGATGCCTCAGCAGCGGTTCGGGCGTGGACGGCGATGAGCGTCCGCCGAAACGTGGTGGCCAATGAGCAGGCTGCAGTCATGGCCGCGCGCGTGGACTCATTGCGATCCATGGCCAGGAGAATCGGGCCGCCGGGAATGGGGCGATATGCGCCGGCATTCCAATCCTCCGCCACAGCCAGGACCGGGAAGTCGGCGCGCCGCACCAGCTTTTCGGCGATGGTTCCGACCGCAATTGGCCCGGCGCCATCGCGCCCGCGGGTGCCCACGACCAAGAGACCGGCATGATACTGACGAGCTACGTCCAGCAGCATCTGCACCACTTCGCCTTCGCGTACCTCGGAGTGGCTGTGGATGCCATCGCGCGTCAGATCCTCCGCGAGCGCACTCAGGACGGCACGAGCGCGCTCCGGCACGCCTTTCATTACGCTGCCGGGCACCTGCTCCACGGCCGCATAGTCGAGCGGATCGATTCCGTGGGCCAGCACAATGCGGGCTTTGTAGGCACCGGCGATTTTGCGTGCATATTCCAAGGCCGCTTCACAGCGGCCTTCGAGGTCCGCCGCCACGACGATGGTCTTATTCGCATCTACAAAGCTCATCATGCCCCCTGAATCCGTCCGCCGTTCGCGCGGTGTTGAACGCAGTTGTGTTTCGAGTCTGCGCGATTACTGGAGGGTGGGCAGTGATACCTTTCACCCGCGGATGTGATTTAGCTCACTTGATCGCTTTTGAGAGTGCGCTTTAAGCATGGCGTCTGCTCTATACACCGCCACCGGTAATGCGTTAGGCTTTGCGCGTTATGAAAAGCCGAACGAACTACTCTGCTCAATCGTTTATCCGCGCAGCCATTGCGATCGTGGTTGTTGCATCGATGGCCGCTGTGGCGCATGCGCAGGCGCCAAAACCTGATTCGCCTGAGATTGAAGCGCAAGCCCGCCAGATGCTCTCAAAGCTCACGCTGGAGCAGAAGATCAAACTTATCGGCGGCATCGATGGCATGTATACGAACGCGATCCCGTCCATTGGACTGCCGCGATTCAAGATGTCCGATGCCTCGGTGGGCGTGCGCACGTGGGGACCCACTACGGCGTATGCCGGCGGGGCGGCGCTGGCCGCCACGTGGGATCCGGAATTTGCGCGGACGCTGGGCGAGGGGCTGGGCCGCGATGCGCGCGCACGCGACGTGAACTTTTTGCTGGGACCGGGGGTGAACATCGCGCGTTCGCCGGTTTCGGGGCGCAACTTTGAGTATCTTTCCGAAGATCCGTTCCTGAACGCGACGATGGTGGTGCCGTACATCGAAGGCGTGCAGTCGCAGGGCGTGATTGCAACGGTGAAGCACTATGCCGCGAACAACCAGGAGTACAGCAGGCACGACACCGACTCCATTGTGGATGAGCGGACGCTTCGGGAGATCTATCTGCCGTCGTTCGAGGCGGCGGTGACCAAGGGCCATGTGGACGCGGTGATGGATTCGTACAACCAGCTCAATGGCGTGCATGCCACGCAGGACGAATTTCTGAACCTGAAGGTGCTCAAGGGCGAATGGGGCTTCAAAGGCATCCTGATGTCGGATTGGGATGCGACGTATGACAGCGTGGGCGCGGCGAACAACGGGCTCGACCTGGAGATGCCGTCGCCGAAGTTCATGAACGCGCAGGGGCTGCTGCCTGCCATCAAGGCAGGGAAGGTGAAGGAGTCGACGATTGACGACAAGGTGCTGCGCCTGCTGCGCACGGAGTTGCGTTACGGATTTACGGATCGTCCGCAGTGGAACGACAGTTACTCGACTTATTCGGTCGCCGATCGCAAGGTGGCTCTGCAGGGAGCGTTGGAGAGCCTGACGCTGCTCAAGAATGAGAATCATTTTCTGCCGCTGGATGCCGCGAAGGTGAAGACCATCGCGGTGATTGGTCCGATGGCGTGGCCGGCGGTTCCCGGGGGCGGCGGGTCTTCCGAAGCTACCGCATTTGAGCCGGTCAGCATACTGACGGGAATTGCGAACGCGGCGGGAGCCGATGTTCACGTGTTGTATACGCGCGGATTGCCGGACATGCGCGAGATTTTTTGGCGGACGCAGTGGGATGGCGCGGTGCAGGCGAAGACGTTTGCCAGCAAGGACTTTACCGGATCGGCGCAGACGGCCAGCGAGCGCGGCATCAACGAGTACAAGCAGCAGTGGTGGGGACCGGCGGATAAGTCGCCGCGGTCCATCAGTTATACAGCCAACTACAAGGCGGCGAAGGCAGGCAAGTACATGATTCTGGCGGCCGCCTCGGGCAGCGATAAGTACACGGTTTCGGTGGACGGCAAAGAGGTGATCACGCAGGTGCAGGCCGAGGGGCAGTATCCCGAGTCGGCTACGCTGGACCTGAACGCCGGCCAGACGATCAAGGTTGTTGCGCACTACAAGCCGGGCTTTGCCGGGAATCGGTTTGGCCTCGGGATCATAAACGAAGAGGAGATGATCTCAGAGGACGTGAAGAAGTTTGCTGCGGCCGCGGATGTGGCGGTGGTTGCGGTGGGCTATGGACCGCAGTTCGAGAGCGAAGGGTTCGACCGCAGCTTTACGCTGCCGTGGGGCCAGGACGCGCTGATCGATGCGGTGGCCGCGGCTAATCCGCACACGGTGGTTACGGTGGAGTCAGGCGGCGGATTCGATACCAGCCGCTGGCTGGACAAGGTGCCGGCGCTGCTGGAGGACTACTATCCGGGGCAGGAGGGCGGCACCGCGGTTGGCGAAGTGCTCTTCGGGAAGCACGATCCGGAGGGGCGTTTGCCGGTGAGTTTCGATCGCGCGTGGAAGGACAATCCTTCGTATCCGTACTATTACCCGACGCCGGGCGAGGACACGGTGCTGCATGTGGATCAGCCGGGGCAGCCGGAGCGCGACATCACCATCGGCCATGTGCACTACGGCGACAAGTTGATGGTGGGTTATCGCTACTGGACGACCACCGGCAAAAAGCCGCTGTTCCCGTTCGGTTATGGATTGAGTTACACCACGTTTTCGTTCTCCAATCTGCAGGTTCCTTCAACCGCTCAATCCGGCAGCACGGTCAACGTGAGTTTCGACGTGACGAACTCCGGCAGCGCGGAGGGAGCCACGGTGGCGCAGCTTTATGTCTCCGATCCGTCGGCGAAGGTGAGCCGGCCGGAGCGGGAGCTGAAGGGGTTTGAGAAGGTTCGGCTGAACCCGGGCGAGACGAAGCATGTGACGCTCAGCCTGGATGCGCGGGCCTTCAGCTACTGGGACGAGGGCGCGCACAAGTGGACGATCGATCCCGGCAAGTTCGTGGTGCGGGTTGGGGATTCAAGCGAGAACACTCCTTTGACGGGGGATATCACGATTCAATAGCCGCAGTGTTGGAGGAGGGCCTGCTGGCCGAGCCGGCAGGCTCTCGTTTTTTGTGGGCACGAAGCCGCGGCGGAGTGCGGTGGTCTCCGTTCAGCGTTCAGAATGGATGGCGCTGTGGGGTGAGGTGGCAGCGATTGCAAGGCGAAGAAGAGACGAAGCATAGGGGGTGGGTAGCTTTTCTATTTTCGTGAGGAGCGGCTCCTAGAGACACCTAACCTGACCTAAGGTGCTCAGGTGTCCTTAAGGTACCGCCGGCGCGGGTGCGGCGTATGTGATGGCGGATACAGGAAGGTGTGACGCGAAGGAGGTCGAGAGGCGACGCCCTGTCCTGGTCTGGTTTCACCGCGAGAGGCATGGGGAATGTTGCTCGCCGATACCGGCGTCGTCCAAGCCTGCAGCGGAAAACTGTTCGATTTTGAACGGCAGGTCTCGAAGCTGAACAATGCCAGGCGCGGCTGGAACTCGCAAGCCATTGAAAACGGGCCGGAACGGGTGCATCACGGTTGGCCATGCGGATGCACGGGATCGATTGGAGGTCATCTCAATGCCCGGATTGCGCCGGAACCTGACGTTTGCATTTCGCCAGCTTGTTAAGAGTCCCGGATTCACCGCCGTGGCTGTACTGATCCTGGCCTTGGGGATCGGAGCCAATACCGCGATCTTCAGCGTGGTTCGTGCGGTGCTTCTGGAGCCGCTGCCGTATCCGGATTCGGACCGGCTGGTGCAGATCTGGCACACTCCTCCGCAGCAGCAGTTTCCCGGGATCGCGCAGTTCGCCGTTTCGGCTGCGAACTTTCTGGATTGGCAGCGGCAGAACACCGTGTTCGAGGGGATGTCCCTCTATAGCGGGGGCGGCTACGAGTGGACCGGAGGGTCGAAGCCCGAGTCGATCAGCGCGGCTCAGGTGACGAGCGAGTTCTTTCCGGTTCTCGGGGTAGGGCCGATGATCGGGCGTGTGTTCACGGCGGAGGAGGACCAGCCGGGCAAGAACCACGAGGTGATTCTGAGTTACAAGCTTTGGGAACAGCGGTTCGGGGGCGATCGCAACGTCCTGGGCCGCACGATGGACCTGGACGGGACGCCCTACGTCATCGTCGGCGTGATGGGTCCGCGGATGGAGAAGCCGGACTTCGCGCAGGTGTGGACTCCGCTGGGGCTCACACCGGCCGAGGCTGCGGTGCGGGGCGAACACCATTATCTGACGGTGGCACGGCTGAAACCGGGTGTGACCATCGAGCAAGCGCAGGCCGAAATGAACAGGATCTCCCAGCGCCTGGAGAAGATGTATCCGGCGGATGACAAGGGCTGGGGTGCGCATGTTCTCTCGATGCGCGAGGACATGGTGGGCGATGTGCGCCCGGCGCTCCTGATGATGCTGGGAGCCGTGGCGTTTGTGTTGCTGATTGCCTGCGCTAATGTGGCCAATCTTCTCTTCGGGCGGGCATTTGCACGGCGGAAGGAGATTGCGATTCGGTCGGCTTTGGGGGCGAGCCGGGGGAATGTTACGCAGTTGATGCTGGTGGAGTCAGTGATGGTGGCGGTCGCCGGAGGGGCGCTGGGACTGGTCTCCGCTCACTTTGGAATCGATCTTCTGGTGAAGTTTTTTGCCGACAAACTGCCGCGGATGGGTGACATTGGCCTGAGCGGGCCGGTGCTGCTCTTTACCTTTGGCCTATCGATTGTGACGGGAATTCTGGCGGGGCTGCTGCCGGCGCTCAGCATGACACGGGGAGACGTGAACGAGGCGTTGAAGCAGGGGTTGGGGCGCATGGATTCGGATTCGGGGACCGGAGTTACGCGGTCGGCGCTCGTGACGGTTGAGGTGGCGCTGTCGCTGGTGCTCCTGATTGGAGCGGGCTTGATGGTGCGAAGCTTGTGGACGCTGCAGAAGGCCGACCCGGGATTCGACGAGCGCAACGTCTTAACGATGAACCTGGATGTGCCCCGGCACCAGTTCACCGCTCCTGCACAGGAGACCCAGTTCTTCAACGAAGTGCTTACGCGCGTGCGAGCGCTGCCCGGTGTGGAGTCGGCGTCCGCGATCGACGATTTGCCGCTGGAGGGCGGGTCGAATCAGCCGGTTCTGGCCGAAGGGCGGCCGGTAGTCCCGATGGCGGAACAGCCCGAGGTATCCGTCCGCGTGGTCACCCCCGGATATTTCAAGACGATGCGGATACCGCTGCTCGAAGGACGCGACATTGAAGCCAGCGATACGGCGGACTCGCGGGCTGTTGTGGTGATCAGCAAAGCGATGGCGAAGCAGTTCTGGCCCAATGAGAGCGCAATCGGGCGAACGTTGAAGCTGACGTTCTTCCCGGATAAGGAGCGCGTAGTGGTGGGCGTGGTGGGCGACGTGAAGCAGGACGGCCTGGACAGCGCCGCCGGCATAGCCACTCTCTATTGGCCGGTAGCGCAGGTAGGCAACTCGGCGCAGGGGGCATGGCGGCCGGTTGGGATGAGCCTTGCTGTGCGAACGACGGCGCAACCGCGGACGTTGACCAACGCAGTGACTGCAGCCGTTGCACAGGTGAACAGCAACGTGGCGGTGGACAACGTGATGACGCTGGAAGATCTTGTGGGGGACACGCTGACGCAGCGCCGGTTCAACATGCAGCTTTTATCGATCTTCAGTGTTCTGGCGCTCGTGCTGTGCACCATCGGGATTTATAGCGTGGTTGCGTATTCGGTGAAGCGGAGGCTGCGGGAGATCGGAGTGCGGCTGGCCCTTGGTGCATCGTTTCGGGATATTGTGGGGCTTGTCTTGATTCAAGCGATGAAACCGACGATTGCGGGCGTGGCAATCGGCATTGCGGCGGCCCTGGCGATGGGCCGCGCGGCAAGCAGCCTCATCTATGGGGTATCCGCTACGGACACGGAGACATTTGTGGTGGTCACCGCGCTGCTGGTGCTGGTGTCTACTGCGGCGAGCCTAGTTCCGGCGCTGCGGGCAACGCGGGTGGACCCTTTGGCGGTGTTGAGGGAGGACTGAGGCAGGGGTTCGTGATCGGCTTTTGAACGCTCCTGCTGCATCGGGTCAGTGTTCCCAGGTCGGGGGGCATCGACCCGGAGCGGGAAAGCGCTAGACGGTTCTTCCAGAGGCGTGGCCTTGTTCCTGGTCGAGAAGCGCAGGCCGCAGCATGCCCGCTGCGTATGGGCTTTGGCTGAACAATCGAAAGCCGTTACGGCCGGAGTTCTTGACGTTGTACATGGCGGCGTCGGCGTTGCGGAGCAGGTCTTCAGCGGTGCGTCCGTCGTCAGGGAAGACAGAGGCGCCGAGGCTGAGGGTCAAGCGGATTCGCTGGCCGCCGATCTCGACCGGCTGCGCGGCGTTGCGAAGGATTTGCCGAGCGCATCGCTCGACGTCCTCTGAGGAGCGGATTTCCGGCATCACAACCACGAATTCGTCTCCTCCGATGCGGGCGACAGTGTCGGCTTCGCGAACCGCGGAGAGGAGGCGCTGGCCGACGGTGGCAAGCAGAACATCGCCGTTCGCGTGGCCGATTGCATCGTTGATCTTTTTGAAGTAGTCGATGTCGATGAGGAAAACTGCGAGCTTGTGACCGTGATGCTGCGCGGATAGAAGCGACTGACCAAGGCATTCGTTGAGCAGCTTGCGGTTGGCAAGACCGGTCAGGTGGTCGTGATGCGCGAGATAGTTGATCTGATCAGAGCGGCGGCGATGCTCGGTGACGTCGCGGCTGGTAATGGCAATGCCGTCACCCAACCGGACGACTTGAACATTCAGCCACGTGCCCTTGATCATCTCATCGTCAATAAAGACCTCGCAGGTGTAAGGAACGCCGGTTCGCACGACCTCACGATAGTTCTGGATGAGGCCGGACTGGATCATGAAGGGCCGGACCTCCGTCAGGATTCGGCCATAGAGGGTTTCGCGGGGAACGCCGAGGCGGCGCTCGGCGTTTGGATTGATATAGCTGAATTTGAAATCGACGACGTCGCCGGAGGGGTCGCGCACGGCGTCGAAGATGTAGAAGTCGTCCAGAGTGCATTCGGCGGCGGCGAGGAATCGCGTGCAGTCGATTGGAGCGAGTCGATTCCCCTCTCGACGTTGCCGAGTAAAGACTGCTTCGAGGAAGGGGAGGCGCCGGGCCCACTCAACTGGTTTGAACATACCCTGTGTTGGACTCTGATGGTCTTGGGAAAAGCGGGGACGGAAAGAGCATACATGAGCGCTTCTGGCGACTCCATACCCCAAACGGGGAATCGAAACTGGGAGCTTTTGTCTTCCCGGGGGACCTGGAGAGGCGACAAAAGAGGCGTGTTGCAGGATGGATCACGCATTATGGCGGGGTGAGCTGTCGAACTGGCTTTTCAGGAGTGGAGGACTTCGTGGGCGAGGGTCCAGGCGTCTTCGCTTGTGGCGGGTTCGCGCAAGCTGAGGACGGGGCAACGGGCGTGAGCGAGCACTTTGTAGACAGTGCCGTCGCGGGTGAGTGTTTCAAAGGTGGATTTGTTGGTGGCGGCGAGGACGATCAGGCTGGCCTTCAACTCAGACGCGGTGGCGAGGATCTCGATGGCGGGATTGCCGTGGACGACGCGGGGCTCGATGGGGAAGCCGGTGCAGGCCATGGCGCGCGCCATGTCGTTCATCTGCTGGATGGCGGCGCAGTCAAGACCTGCGGGCAGGGCCATGCGATGAATCTCGTCAAGGTGGGGCAGGACGTGGAGGAGGACGAGCCTGGCGTGTAGAAGTGCGGCGGTTTGACAGGCAAGCGCTGCGCTCGGGCGAGAGGCCTCGCTGAGTGTGGTGGCATGCAGCACAACCCGCTCAGGCGTGCTGTCGGACACCTCTCGATGAGCCTCGGGCCCCACGGTGATGACCGGGAGGTTGACCGAGCGCAGCACTTGCTCTGCAACGGAGCCGAGAAAGAGCTTGCTAATTCTTCCCCGGCTCCGAGTGCCTAAAAGAATGCGATCGACGTGGAACTGACGCGCGGCAGAGAGGATCTGCTGAGCGGCGTTGCCCTCGCGCACGAGGGAGTCGCAGAGGAGGCCGTGTCCGCGGGCAATGGAGCAGCGTAACTCCAATTCTCTGGCGGCGATTTCGAGGGCGCCGGCGGGATCGTAGTAGGGCATGCCGGTGACGTCGGCGGTGAGAGATTCGGCGCCGGAGATGACGTGCAGGAGGATGAGGCGGGCGCCCGTTTGTGTGCCCTGATCGAGTGCAAAGGGCATCAACCGGTCGAGGTCCGTGAGATCGGTGGCGACCAGGACGACGGACGGATGAACCCAGCGATTTGCGCCTGGCTCTCGCATGGCGAGCACTCCGCAACAGTAGAGGGTGGCACCAATTCTAAGCGCAAACAGTGCGGGCGAGCACCCTTAGAAGTGACCCAGATCACGGTTCATCGTGAAGAGCCGGAACGGATTTGAGGACGTCACTGCCCGGTGGCAGGAAATGTGCCATGATGCACGCGAACGCGGCTGTGAGGAGGGCGATATGAGACGGCTCGCTCTCGTTTTGCTTTTGGCGTGGACGGCATCCCCTGCCGTGGCGCAGGTGATCGATCTGGACGAGGCGCGGTTGCCGGTGACGGCGCTGACCGGGCCGTGGCATTTTCAAACGGGGGATGATCCGGCGTGGGCGGCGGCCGAATTCGACGACGCCGCGTGGCCGGTGATTCCGGCGGAGAAGGGGTGGTCCGAGCAGGGGTACAAGGACTACGCCGGATTTGCATGGTACCGGGTGCGGGTGATTCCCAGCGCGAAGGCGGGCGAGCTGGCGCTGCTGGTTCCTTACATCTCGAACAGCTATGAGGTGTATGTGAATGGGCGCTCGATTGGGCGTGTGGGTGGGATGCCGCCACATGGGAAGGTACTGCTGGCCGGGTTCAGGCTGTTCGGGATTCCCGCAGGGGCGATGACGCCGGGCAAGCCGAACGCGATTGCGATCAGGGTGTGGCACTGGCCGCGCATGGACCTGGAGTACGGGGCGGGGATGCAGGCGCCGCCGCTGATGGGCGATCCGCAGCTGCTAGGGATGTTTCAGACGCTGGCGACGCATGAGCGGTGGTGGTCGCTGTCCGACTCCCAGCTGGCTTTTATCTGCAACTTTTTGACGGCGATGGCGGGGCTGGCGCTGTTTGCGATGCGCCGGCGGGAGCGCGAGTATCTGTGGTTTGGGGCCGCGCAACTGTTATGGGCGGTGCACGGGGCGACGTATCTGAACGTGATCTTTCACCCGGTGTCGTACCGCGCGACGGAGATCGTGATTGTGTGCACGATGGCGATGGCGCAGTTGCTAAACCTGGAGTTTTTCATCGCCCTGATGCGGCTGCGGAGGCGTTATCTGTATTGGACGGCGGCGACGCCGCTGTTCGCATCGCTGCTGAGCCTTGTGCCGCTGGAAGCGGGGCTGATGTCGAACGGGAGCTTTGCGCTGATCCACACGATTACACAGTTGATCTACGGGCTTTGCGTTCCTCCGCTGCTGTATCACGGGGCGCGAGCCGGGAACATTGAAGCCAGGCTGCTGCTGTATCCGTTCACGCTGAGCTTTGGCTGCAACGTGGTTGGAGGGCTGATTTCGCTGCCAGTGATGGCGGCGCAGCCGTGGGTGCAGACGTTTACGCGGCACTTCTATGCGGTGGTGACGTGGCCGTTCGCGATTTCGGCGATGAACCTGGCGGGGATTCTGGCGATGTTCTCGGTGGTGGTGGTGCTGGTGCTGCGGTTTGTGCGCAGCCGCGAGGACGAGGAGAGGCTGGCGAGCGAACTGGCGGCGGCGCGCGCGGTGCAACATGTGCTGATTCCGGATGAGATTCCCTCGGTGCCGGGATACCAGGTGGAGTGCGTGTACCGGCCGGCGGGCGAAGTGGGCGGAGACTTCTTCCAGATTCTGCCGATGGATGGGGGCGCGCTGGTGGCGATTGGGGATGTGAGCGGCAAGGGGATGCCGGCGGCGATGACGGTGAGCCTGCTGGTGGGCACGCTGCGGGCCATGGCGCAATCGACGACGCGGCCGGCGGAGCTGCTGAGTTCACTGAACCGGCTGCTGATGGGGCGGACATCGGGTGGGTTCGCCACCTGCCTGGTGCTGCACGTGAGCCGCAACGGGGCAGTGAGCGCGGCGAATGCGGGGCACATTGCGCCGTACCTTGACGGCAAGGAGATGGCGCTGGAGAACGGATTGCCGCTGGGGCTGGACGGGAACGCGCAGTATGCGGAGTGCAGCCTGCAACTGGATCGAGCCGAGGAACTCACGCTGATTACGGATGGCGTGGTGGAGGCGCGCAACTGCCGTGGGGAGCTGTTCGGATTCGAGCGCGCGGCGGGGCTGGCGGCCCGCTCCGCGGAGGATATTGCCTCGGCGGCGCAGGCGTTTGGGCAGACGGACGATATTACGGTGCTGCGTTTGCGGCGGGAGACGGAGGGAGACGAGGGGAAGAAGGTGGCCGAGGCGGCGCGGTGGTCGCCGGCGCCCGCGTAGCGCTCACGGATGATGCAGTGGCGGAGATGGTGAATCGGGGAGGATGGTTGAGGTGCTTGCGAAGCGGTGAAAATCGCTCATCGTTGAATCCGTGATCATGCGGATCGGATGCTTATCGCGGCTGCCGAAGGCGATCTGGTAATCGATGTGCGAAGCCACCATGACAATCGCATCCTCTATCGGCTGAAACAACATCCATCCGCTTGATCCCTTTTTCAGATCGCCTTCGTCGGCCAGCAGATCGAAGGCGACTTTGATGAGTACCTTGCTGTGCGGATCGATCCAGAGGATGAGGTGGCGAGGCGGAGCACCGGGCCTGGGGATGGCGTCGAGCACCACGCAGTTGTGCCCGTCGACGGAGGCGTTGCCCTGTATGTGGCTGTCGTAGTCCGTCAGCAGCTTGCTGAAGCGTACATGGACCTGCCAGTACTTGCCTTTGTTCTGTTCGAACCGCTGCTTCTCAGTAAAGCCGTTGCCCCTCTTGATCGCTTCCTCATAGCGACGCTGCTCGGCCTTGAGGTTCTTTCCTGAGAGCGGCTTGCCATCGATCGCGAGCAGACGGACGTAAGGGCGGCCAGATAGGTAGAGCATTTCGGACAGGCGCGTGATTTCGGCGGTCTTCTTTCCTTTGTCATTGAAGTTTGTCTGGTGCTCGAGGATGCGGTAGGTGAGGCGCGTGGTGCCCTGCTCGCTTACGCGGAAGTTCTCGATCGCCGCGCTTAGCAGGGCTTGCACGTCCGGCGGGTTCTGCGCTTTTGCGGGCGAGAGCGAAGAGGTCAAGGCCGCGAGGATGGCGGAGAGGAGCGCCAGCCGCATGCGAGGAGTCATGGGAGGGATTGTATCCCGAGGTCGTTGGCGTTCGGCTAGCCGCGATGCGAAAGACAGCCGCAGATCTTTCCGCTCCGTTCGCCTGTGGCGAACTCCGGTCGAGATGACAGGCTTGTTGGGTGCGATGCTGGCGAGAGGTGAGGGTGCGGGGGAGGGATTTGTTGTGCTATCCCACCCATTCGCGCAGCACTGCTGCACGAATGGATGGGGCAACCATGATCGTGCTGATTGCCCGATCAGTTTCCTTACTAGCGGGTGATGGGAGCTTTTTTGCCGTGGGTAAGCCAGAGGGCTTCCATCTGCTCGAGGGTCTTGCCCTTGGTTTCCGGGACCATCTTCGCCATGAAGATGGCGGCGAGGATGCCCATGACGCCGTAGATCCAGTAGGCGAAGCCGTGGTGAAAGTGGTTGGTGAGGGCCGGGTTGTTGTCGAGGATGGGGAAGGTCCAGCTGACGAGGTAGTTGGCGATCCACTGTGCGGCGACGGCCAGGGCCATGGCCTTGCCGCGAATCTGGTTGGGGAAGATTTCTGCGAGCAGAACCCAGGTAACCGGACCCCATGAGACGGCGAAGCCCGCGGTATAGACGAGCATGGCGACGAGGGCGACGATGCCCTTGCCTCCCAGCCAGAAGTCCGTGCCGAGGGTCATCATGGCGGCGGCCATGATGAGTGCGCCGACGATCTGCAGGGGACGGCGGCCGAAGCGGTCGACGGTGAAGATGGCGACGCAGGTGAAGGTGAGGTTGACGGCGCCGACGATGATGGTCTGGAAGAGGGAGGCGTTGGTGCTGAGGCCCATGCCCTGGAAGATGGAGGTGGCGTAGTAGAGCACCACGTTGATGCCGACGAACTGCTGGAAGACGGAGAGCATGAGGCCGATGACGACGACCAGCACGCCGAAGGAGAAGAGCTTTCCGGAGTGGTGTTCGCTGAGCGAGTTGCGAATCTCCGCGAGCTCCTTTTCGCCTTCTTCCCGGCTGACGAGCTTGGCAAGGACGGCGCGCGCGCCGGCTTCATCGCCGCGCAGCATGAGGAAGCGCGGGGTTTCCGGCACGAAGAAGAGGAGCAGCAGGAAGAGGCCGGCGGGGATGGCGCCGGAGAGGAACATGTAGCGCCAGCCGATGGAGTTGAGCCATGCATCGCCGGAGCCGGATTTGGAGATGCCGAAGTTGACGAAGTAAATGACCAGCATGCCGAAGATGATGGCGAACTGGTTCCATGCAACGAGGCCGCCGCGGACGCGCGGAGGCGCGATTTCAGCGATATACATGGGCGAGAGCATGGAGGCGAGGCCCACGCCGATGCCGCCGATGATGCGGTAGAAGACGAACATGTGCATGTAGCCGGGGCCGCCGTGGCCGATGGGGGCGAAGGGGAACTCCGGTGCAGAGGCGCCGAGAGCCGAGAGCAGGAACAGCACGGCGGCGATGATCAAACCGCGCTTGCGGCCGATGCGGGTGCTGACCCAGCCGCCGATGAGGCCGCCGATGATGCAGCCGATGAGGGCGCTGGAGACCAGGAAGCCGAGCAGCGAGTTGGCGGCGTTGGCCTGGGCGCTGTTGGTGAGATCGGCGAAGCGAGGGTCAATGAAATAGGCTTTGAGGCTGTTGACGGCGCCGTTGATGACGGCGGTGTCATAGCCGAAGAGCAGGCCGCCCAGTGTGGCGATGAGCGTCAGCAGCAGGACGTAGGGATTCAGTTTCGACATTGGCATGCCTTGTGACGGACGGAGTGAGTACCGGCCAGTGTACCAGCGGGATGGAGTTTCTGCCGAGTATTTTGCCCCTTGACAAGCGCTTGAGTAAAGCCATTTACTAGGCGAAGGTTTCCAGCGAGCTTCTCACGCCCGGATCGTCTATGCTTGGATCGATTGCAGGAACATTTGTAAACGCTTTACCGCACTCCGCGCCGGCGCTGATCGCCTTCAGCGCCATGCCCCTGGCCCACCTCCGCCCGCTCGACGTCGCGGTCATCGCGATCTATTTCGCGATGGTGATCTGGATCGGTTTCCACCTGAAGGGCCAGTCGAACACCGGCGAAGAGTTTTTCATGGCCGGCCGCGAGATGACGGCGTGGATCGCGGGACTGAGCTTTGTCTCCGCGAACCTGGGATCGCTGGAACTGATGGGTTGGGCGGGATCGGCTTACCAGTACGGCATTCTGGCGACGCATTGGTATTGGATCGGGGCCATACCAGCCATGGTTTTCCTGGGCCTGGTGATGATGCCGTTCTATTACGTCTCGAAGACGCATTCGGTGCCGGGATATCTGGACCTGCGATTTGGCGGCGAGGCGCGGACGGTAGCGGCAATTGCGTTTGCCGCCGAGATGATCCTGATGAGCGGCGTGAACATGTTCGCCATGGCCAAGGTGATGGAGGTGGTGCTGGGATGGAATATCACGTTCAGCATCGTTGTCTCCTCGGTTGCAGTGGCACTGTATGTGGGGCTGGGCGGGCTGCGGTCGGCGATCTTCAATGAGGTTCTGCAGTTTGTGCTGATCTGGGGCGGCGCGCTGCTGGTGCCGATTCTGGGGCTCTATCAGGCCGGCGGGTGGAGCGGGATGAAGCACAACATCCTGATGAACCTGCACAACGATAGCTATCTGCATATGTGGCGGGATACGGGCAGTTTTTCCGCGAATCCCATGGGCGTGCAGTGGACGGGCATCGTGTTCGGGCTGGGGTTTGTAATCAGCTTTGGCTACTGGACGACGGATTTTCTGGTGGTGCAGCGCGTGCTGGCGGCGCATAACCTGCGCGCGGCGCGGATGGCGCCGATCATCGGCTCGCTGTTCAAGATGGCGGTGCCGTTTATCGTGATTCTGCCGGGGCTGCTGGGTTTGGCGCTGCGCGATCCGGCGATGGCGCACGGGATTCCGCACCTGGTGGGCGAGGATGTGGCCGCGGCGCATCCGGGGATGGGGCTGCACAGCTACAACGAGATTCTGCCGCTGATGATGGCGCGGTATCTGGGGCCGGGGTTGTTGGGTCTGGGAATCACCGCGCTGATTGCGGGATTCATGAGCGGCATGGCGGGGAACGTGAGCGCGTTCTCGACGGTGTGGACGTACGACATCTATCGGCCGCTGATCAAGAAGAATGCGAGCGACAGTCACTACGTGCTCATCGGCCGCTTGTCGATCTTTATCGGCGTGCTGGTGTCGATTCTGGCGGCGTACCTGGTGATGCACGCGCACGGCATTATGGATTACGTGCAGGCGCTGTTCAGTATCTTTGTCGCGCCGCTGCTGGCTGCGATTCTGTTCGGCATGTTCTGGAAGCGGGCGACGCGCTGGGCGGGATTCCTGGGGCTGCTGCTGGGAATCGTATTCTCGGCAAGCCTGTTTATGTGGGTGAAGCTGGACCCCACGAACTTGCGCTACGTCGCGCTTTCCGACGCGGCCAAGCCGATGGCGGAGAATGTATTTCGGGCGTTGTGGGCGTTCCTGTTTGCGGCAGTGGTGATTGTGGTGGTGAGTTTGGTGACGAAGCCGCGGCCGGAATCCGAACTGAACGGGCTGGTGTATGGCGCGACGGTGCTGCCCAAGGAAGAGCCGGCTCCGTATTACAAGTCGGAGTGGTTCTGGGCGGTTGTTGTGGTGGTGATCTTCGCCGTGCTGAATATTTTGTTCTGGTAGGGAAGTGGGGATTGATCCGTGGTCAGTGAAGGAGGAGATGGAGTTATGCATGGGTCCAAGATACCGATCTGGTTTTTCATTGGCCTGCTGCTGACCATTTATGGCGCGATGATTCTGGGCTACGGAATCTTCGAGGCCGCAACCGGGAGCTATCCGGCGGGTGTGCAGTTAACCTATCTGCATACCCCGATCTGGTGGGGAGCCATTTTGCTTGTGCTGGGGCTGGTGTACGTGGTCAAGTTTCGTCCCGGTAGGCTGGGTTAGAGAAGAGTGAAAAGTTACAGAGTTACAAAGTGACAAAGTGACGGAACGCGGAGCGTTCCGCCACTTTCATACTTGCGCAGTTCAATTGGTTTTACGAAGGAGTTCGAGACATGTCAGCAAAACCGAGGACCATGACGTACGGGATCGTTGTGGGCAACCGTGGATTCTTTCCCGATCACCTGGCCAAGACGGGCCGCGAAGAGATTATGCAGGTGCTGGAAGGCGTGGGCGCGAAGGCGATTGTGTTGTCGCCCGAGCAGTCGAAGTACGGCGCCGTGGAGACCTACGAGGAGTCGGTTCGCTGTGCCGAACTCTTCAAGAAGCATGCCGATGAGATTGACGGCATTATCGTGACGCTGCCGAACTTCGGCGAGGAGCGCGGGATTGTGGATGCGATCCGGTTGTCGGGGCTGAAGGTGCCGGTGCTGGTGCAGGCGACGCCCGATCGCAGCGACAATATGACGATCGCGGTGCGGCGCGACAGCTTCTGCGGCAAGATGAGCGCGTGTAACAACATGATGCAGTACGGCATCAAGTACTCGCTGACCACGCTGCATACGGAGGCCGTGACGTCGCCGGAGTTCAAGGCGGACCTGGAGTGGTTCTCCGCTGTCTGCCGCATTGTGAAGGGTCTGAAGAATCTGAAGATCGGCGCAATCGGCGCGCGTCCCTCGGCGTTCAACACGGTTCGCTATTCCGAGCGCATTCTGGAGACGGCCGGAATCTCGGTCGATCCGATCGATCTGTCGGAGATCTTCGGCCGCATCCAGAAGATGAAGGACAACGACGACCTCGCGCAGGGAAAGCTGAAGGAGATCAAGGGCTACGTTGCGACGAAGGGAATTCCCGAGGAGGCGCTGCTCAAGATGGCGAAGCTCGGCGCGGTGATCGAGACGTGGATGCAGCAGACGCATTGCACGATCAGCGCGGTGCAGTGCTGGACGTCGATGGAAGAGTACTTCGGCGTGGTGCCTTGCACGGTGATGAGCATGATGTCGAATAATCTCATCCCCTCGGCCTGTGAAGTGGATGTGCCCGGCGTGCTCTCGATGTACATGCTGGCGCTGGCAAGCGGGACGCCCTCGGCGCTGCTGGACTGGAACAACAACTACGGCAGCGACCCCAACAAGTGCGTGTGCTTCCACTGCTCGAATCTGCCGAAGCACTTCTTCCAGGACGTGCGCATGGATTACCAGGAGATCATCGCCGGCACGGTGGGCAAGCTGAACACGTTCGGCACCTGCGTGGGCCGCGTGAAGCCGGGCGTGATGAGCTACGCGCGCTTCTCGACGGACGATCGCCGCGGCGTGATTCGCGGCTACACCGGACCGGGACGGTTCACCGACGATCCGCTGGAGACCTTTGGCGGCGCCGGCGTGGCGGAGATTCCGCAACTGCAGAAGCTGCTGAAGTACATCTGCCGCGAAGCGTTCGAGCACCACGTTGCCGCCAACTTCAGCGACGTATCGAAGGCGATTCACGAGGCCGCGACCAACTACCTGGGCTGGGAGAGCTATTACCATCCGGGATTGGACGACTGAAGAGCAGGCCGCAGGGAGTAGGGAATAGGGAGTAGAAAACAGGGAACAGAGAACTGCGAAACGGTTCCTGTTCCCTGCGGTTCTTTGGAAGGGGATCGGACAGATGAGTCAGCGCATTGGGAAGGGCCTGGTTGTGAACGGGCAGACGATCGTGGAGCAGGCGGCGTGGAATGCCGAACTGGAAGCGAAGCATCAGAAGCTGGTTGAGTGGATTCGCGCGCAACATGTGGCGGGCGTGCTGATCCGCCGCAATGAGAACGTTGCATGGATTACCGGCGGCGCGGTGGAATTGCGCGTGTTGACGCCAGCCGAGACCGGAGTAGCCTCGCTGCTGGTGACAGCGGAGGGCAGGCGCTACTACTTCACGACGGAGAATGAAGCGCCGCGGCTGCACGATGAGGAGTTTGGCGCGCTGGATTTCGAGCCGGTCGTGTTTCCGTGGTACGGGGACGAGACGGCGACTGCCGCTGCCAAGCTAGCGGGCGGGCCTCTGGCATCCGATACACCCCTCGCTGGCGCGGAACCCGCGAATCTGTTTCCGCTACGTGCAGCGCTGAGCGAATCGGAGATTGCACGGTACAAATGGCTGGGTACGCAGACCGCGGCGGCGACAGTTGAATCGCTCAGGAAGGTCGAGCCGGGCATGACGGAGTACGACCTGGAGGCGTTGACCGCGGCCAACTTGCTGAAGCGCGGCATCCTGCCCTCGGTTTATCTGTATGCGGCCGACGAGCGGGTGTACAAGTACAAGCACGCGGTGGCGCGGGGCGCGACGGTGAAGAACTACGCGATGCTCAACCTGTGTTCGCGCAAGTGGGGATTGGCGATCTCGATTACGCGGTTTGTGCATTTCGGCAAGCTGCCCGACGAGCTGGGCGCGCGATTCAAGTCTGCGGCACAGGTGAATGCGGCGCTGCTGGACGCGACGAAGCCGGGGGCCACATCGGCCGAGTTGTTCAAGGTGGCGCAGCAGGCGTATGCGGCGGAGGGATTCCCCGGCGAGGAGCGGCTGCACCATCAAGGCGGACCGACGGGGTATGGCGAGCGCGTTTGGGTGGCGACGCCGAACGGCACGGAAGTGGTGGTCGATAACCAGGCGTTTGCGTGGAACCCAAGTATTCGCGGCGGCAAGGCGGAAGACACAGTGATTCTGCACAACGGCAAGATCGAGTGGCTTACGGCGACGCCGGAACTGCCCGTGATCGAGGCGAGCTTGAACGGGAAGGCGTATCCGGCCGCGGGAGTGCTGACGAGGGGCTAGGGACTGGGACCAGGGACTCAGAGAACCTCATCGTTTGGAATTGTGGTGCCCCGGGTCTCAAAATCGAGACCTGGGGCACCCAGCATTCTTTACGAGCGCGGGATGGAGGTCTGCAAAGCAGCTCTCCCAGTCCCTAGGCCCCAGTCGCTAGTCCCTGCTCTTTTGGTTCGAGGGCGAAGCGGGCGGCGAGGACGATCATCGCGGACCAGAGCAAGTCGGCGCCGAGCAGGTGCGCGATCTGCAGCCACACCGGCGCGAGCAGGAGCACGTCCAGAACGCCCAATCCAAATTGCAGGACGAGCAAAGCCAGGACGAGCCCGACGAGGCGGCGGTTATCCCAGTGCGGCGAGGGACGGGACGCGCGAATCAGCAGCCATAGGAGGAAGACTCCAGCGAGCAGCGCGATGGCGGGGTGTGTCCATCGCCAGTGCAGCAGCCAACCGCTCTTGGCGGAGAAGTCCTGCGAGAGCGCCGCGCCGAGTGAGGTTGAGGGGAAGAGCGTGTCGCCGAGGGCGGCAAGCGAGCCGGTGACGCCGACGATAAGCACAACGAGCACGCCGCCGAGCGCGCCGATGGGCGCCACGGTGCGAATGGAATCGCGGGTGTAGCCGGAGCGGCGGCTGAGGAAGTGGGCCGTCATGGTGAGCGCCGCGAGCAGGAGCAGAGTGTTGGTGAGGTGCAGCGCGAGGTACGGAGCCCGCAGAGGTGACTGACTTTGTGCGGTGAGGCCGAGGAGGACCAGAAAGGCCCCCAGGATCGCTTCAAAGATGGTGAAGATGACTGTGGCAACGGCGGCGGTGCGCGCGAGGTGCCGTTTTGTGGTCCCTGCGAATGTCCAGATGAGCAGGCCGACGGCGGCGAAGAAGGAGATGCCGCTGGTGACGCGGTGCGTGAACTCGACGATGGTGGCGGTCTTTGGCGAGTGCTGCACCACCGTGCCGTTGCAGAGCGGCCAGTGGTCGCCGCAACCGGCGCCGGAACCGGTGGCGCGGACTACTCCGCCCCACAGAATCACGGCGATGAAATAGGCGAGGACCGCCCAGGCAAAACGGCGGAGGGCAAGAGAAGGCAGGCTCGCTTGATCGGCCGAAACGAATGAGGAGCGCATGGATAATGGTTTCCAATCGAACTCCCCAGTGTAGAACAATGGGCCAATTTGTCTTGCACCGCGTGCCCAATCAAATGCACAGAGGCCGATTCGTCGACGTCCGAAGTTCATCGCAGATGCGCCATACGATGCTATGCTGGCTGCGCCGCTCCGCGTACGACGCGACGGGTACTTCTCCACTGCGAGCCCCGCATGCGCAATCGCCTTTTCGCAAATTGGGTATACGGCGGTGTTCTCGCCGGACTGCTCCTTCTGCTGCTCGCACCACTGTTGACACGCAACTGGCCGGCGGCTTGTCTTGCCACCTACATCTGTCTTCCCACCTACATGCTGCACCAGTATGAGGAGCATGAAAACGATCGATTCCGTCGCTTTGTTAACCATTTGATGGGAGATCGGGAGGTTCTCACGCCGTTCGGCGTGTTCATGATCAACATCCCCGGTGTCTGGGGAGTCATCGCAGTTGCCCTTTGGCTGTCCGTGCGGGTTGGGCCCGGCTACGGCCTCATCGCCTCTTACCTTCTTCTCCTCAATGGTGCAGCCCACATTGGACAGGGCATCGCCCTGCGTCGATATAACCCAGGGCTTGTCACGAGCATCTTATTTTTCCTGCCTATTGGAGTCTGGAGTCTGGTTGCGATTCAGCACTCAGGGGCTGGAACCCTGGTAATGCACTTGATCGGCGCGGGAAGTTCGCTGCTGATCCATGCTGCCATCATTGCGTACGCGCTACACAAGGCCCATAAGCTCGCCTGAGATTGCCGCCTTCTCGCTGTGCTCATCAGCTAACATGCGCAACACATGATTCACGATGATCAAGTCTTCGGCCGGCGGAATCACGCGTACTGTCACGGGGGATTCGGGAGCTGAAATGGTGGCGGCACCGCGCACATTGTTGCGCTCAGGATCGAGCAGGATGCCGAGGGCGTCCAGGTCGGCGCAGACTTCGGCGCGGGATGCGATGTCGTTCTCGCCGATGCCGCCGGTGAAGACGAGCATGTCGAGTCCGCCGAGTTCCGCGACGTAGCCGCCGATCCATTTGCGGATGGTCCATACAAACTTGTCTACCGCCAGGCGGGCCTTGGCGCTGCCGGCTGCGATGGCTTCGCGGAGATCGCGCATGTCATTGGAGAGTTCACTTACGCCGAGAAGGCCGGCCTTCTTGGCAGCGGCTACCTCCAGCTTGTCGGCGGCCTGGGCGGCGTCGGTGGTGGTTTTTGCGATTTCACGGAGGATGAAGAGCAGCACGCCGGGATCGATATCGCCGGTGCGTGAACCGGAGATGAGGCCGCCGGTGGGCGTGAGGCCCATGGACGTGTCGAGGCATTTGCCGTCGCGAATGGCGGTGATGGATGCGCCGTTGCCGAGGTGAGCGACGATGAGGCGCTCCGGCACGTTGGGTTCAAGTTGCCAGACGATCGACTCGTAGGAGATGCCGTGATAGCCGTAGCGGCGCACGCCCATCGCGGAGAATTCGGCGGGGATGGGCATGTGGGTGACGACTTCAGGCATGGTGCGATGAAAGTAGGTATCGAGGCAGACGAAGTTGGGCACGCCGGGGAAGAGCTTGAGCGCCTCGCGCATGATGTAGACGGCGATGGGAGTGTGCAGCGGAGCGAAGGCCGTGTAGCGTTCCATCTCGTCGATGAGTTCCGGTGTGATGCGCTGGTTTTCCTGCACGGTGGGACCGCCGCAGACCATGCGATGGCCGATGGCGGCGGGCTTGGGGAAACTTGGAGAGCGCAGGGCGTCTGCCACGAGCTTGAATGCCACGGCGCGCGATGGCAATGCGGGAGCTTCGTCGACGATCTTTGTTCCTCCTGCGTCCTTGATCCAGAACTTGCCCTGGTCGGTGCCGATGCCGTCCACCGCGCCCTCGAAGAGGCGGTCGCGCCGGTCTTCGCCGGTTTGGTAGACGGCAAACTTGATGGAAGAAGATCCGCTATTCAAAACAAGAACGGGCAGAGACGACATGAACATCCTTTCCGATGGTTCTGTTGGCCTGCGTGCCTGGCGGCCTCAGAGTGTTTTGTCCGGTTGCCAATGCCACGCCTGGATTTCGGGCAGGTCTTCGCCGTGCTCGGCGACATAGAGCTTGTGGCGCTGGATCTGCTCGGAGTACCACTGGCGCGCGCCTTCAACCTGGCCCGCGAGGCGCGGAATTCGCGTGATCGCATCCAGCGTTAACTGGAAGCGGTCGATGTTGTTGAGCACGCACATGTCGAACGGCGTTGTGGTGGTGCCTTCTTCCTTATAGCCGCGCACGTGAATGTTGTCGTGGTTGTGCCGCCGGTAGGTGAGGCGGTGAATGAGCCACGGATAGCCGTGAAACGCGAAGAGGACCGGCTTGCTTTTGGTGAATAGCAGGTCGAAGTCCTCGTCGGAGAGGCCGTGGGGATGCTCGGACTGCGGCTGCAATGTCATTAAGTCGACGACGTTCACAAAGCGGATGCGGATGTCGGGAATGCGCTCGCGCAGCAGGGTGACGGCGGCCAGCGCTTCCATGGTGGGAACGTCGCCGCAGCAGGCCATGACCATGTCGGGTTCTCCGCCGTCGTCGGTGGATGCCCACTTCCACACGCCGGCGCCGACGGTGCAGTGCGCGATTGCTTCTTCAATGGTGAGCCACTGCGGAGCCGGCTGCTTGCCGGCCACGATGAGGTTGATGTAGTCGCGGCTGCGCAGGCAATGGTCCGCGACGGAGAGAAGCGTGTTGGCGTCGGGCGGCAGATAGATACGCACGACGTCGGCCTTTTTGTTGAGCAGGTGATCGATGAAGCCCGGATCCTGGTGGCTGAAGCCATTGTGATCCTGGCGCCAAACCAATGAACTGAGCAGATAGTTCAAGGACGCGATGGGTTTGCGCCAGGGGATTTCGCGTGTGACCTTCAGCCACTTGGCGTGCTGATTCACCATGGAATCGACGATGTGGATGAAGGCTTCGTAGCAGGAGAAGAAGCCGTGGCGGCCGGTGAGGAGATAGCCTTCCAGCCAGCCCTGGCACATATGCTCGCTGAGGACTTCCATGACGCGGCCGTCCGGCGAGAGATTTTCGTCGACGGACAGTGTCTCAGCCATCCACGTTTTGCCGGTGCCGGTGATGACGTCGCCGATGCGGTTGGAGGCGGTCTCGTCCGGTCCCATGACGCGGAAGTTGCGATGGTCGGCGTTGGTTTGCATGACGGCGTGCAGCAGCTTGCCGAGTACCCGCGTGGACTCTGCTTCAGTAGCGCCGCGGCTTCTGATGTCGATGGCGAAGTCACGGAAGTTGGGGACGCGCAGGGGTTGCAGCAGCAGGCCGCCATTGGCATGGGGATTCATGCCCATGCGGCGGCGGCCTTTGGGGGCGATCTCGGCAAGGTCAGCGCGCAGTGCTCCGTGCTGGTCGAACAACTCCTCGGGTTTGTAGCTGCGCATCCATTCTTCGAGCAGGCGCAGATGGTCCGGCTTTTCGCGGAGTTCGCTGAAGGGAACCTGGTGAGCGCGCCAGGTGTTTTCGACGGGCTTGCCGTCCACGAACTTGGGTCCGGTCCAGCCTTTGGGCGTGCGGAAGATGAGCATGGGCCAGCGGGGGCGCTCGATTGCACTGCCCTCGCGCGCGGCTTTCTGGATCTCCGCGATGCGATCGAAGATGGAGTCGAAGACGGCGGCGGCGGACTGGTGCATCTGCATCGGGTCGTCGCCTTCGAGCGTGAATGGCTCGTACCCGTAGCCGCGCATCAGGTCTTCGAGTTCGCTGTGCGGGATGCGTGCGAGAAGCGTGGGATTGGCGATCTTGTAGCCGTTCAGGTGCAGGATGGGTAGAACGGCGCCGTCGGTTGCGGGGTTGAGGAACTTGTTGGAGTGCCAACTTGTGGCCAGAGGGCCGGTCTCCGCTTCGCCGTCGCCGACGATGCAGGAAACAATCAGGTCAGGATTATCGAATGCCGCGCCGAATGCATGCACGAGCGAGTAGCCGAGCTCGCCGCCTTCGTGAATGGAGCCCGGGGTCTCCGGCGCGACGTGGCTGGGGATACCGTAGGGCCAACTGAACTGGCGAAAGAGCCGCTTGATGCCGTCGCGGTTCTGCTCGATGTGCGGATAGATCTCGGTGTAGGAGCCTTCGAGGTACGTGTTCGCGACGAGGCCGGGGCCGCCGTGGCCGGGACCGATGATGTAGATCATATTCAGATCGCGGTTACGGATGAGGCGGTTGAGATGGACGTATAGAAAATTGAGGCCGGGCGTGGTGCCCCAGTGGCCGAGCAGGCGCGGTTTTACGTCGTCGAGGGTGAGCGGGCGATCGAGCAGAGGATTGTCTTTCAGGTAGATCTGCCCGACGGAGAGGTAATTTGCCGCGCGCCAATAGGCGTTCATGCGCTCGGCTTGGTCCTGGGTGAGCGGAGTGGGGACGATTGTTTCGTTTCGCGGGGACTCGGGTGCAGTGGCTTTCATGATTCACCTCCAACCACGTGCTTGCAGCCTCAGGCTAGCAGCGTGGCCGCACAGTTGCGAGTGACTGAAATCACACCGACACGGATGCGGCGAGAGGCAAACGGTTGTTTCTCAACGATGAAAGGAGAAATATTTTTTGAGCTTGAGGATGCGCGACTCGAAGCCGTACCAGAGGAGGGTGGCGGCGATGGTGGCTGTGGCGAGGCGGAAGGCGACGACGGCGAGATTGCCGGCGGTGCCGTAAGGGTCCATCTTTAGATCGAACCAGCCGAAGTACACGAAGACCATGATGTGGGTCATGTACATGCCGTAACTGATTTTGCCGTAGTAAGGCAGGGGGCCGCGGCGCAGGAGAACATTCACAGGATTGCGCAGGCCGGTGGAGGCGATGGCGGCGAGCACTGCCCCCCCGAAGCCTGTGCTTAATGCTGTGTCGAGAAATGCAGTGCCGCCGGCGATGCTGCCCGCGGCTACGAAACCCAATGCCATGGCGATGAGAGCAAGAGCGAGCCACTTTGCGCGGCTGATGCGGAGGGTGTAGAGGCCGAGCGCGAGAAGGCTGCCCATGGCAATGCCGTCGAGGTGAGTGACGGTATCGGTGGGCGTGATCCATGCAAAGTGCTGCATGCGGAACCAGGGGCAGACAACGAAGACCGCGCAGAGCAGCGCGACCAGCACGGCGGGCCGGCGCAGATAGCGCACCAGCGGCGCCCATGCCAGGTAGTACTGCTCTTCAATGGCTAGCGACCAGGTGGGCGTGATGGGCGGTGGCAGCTTGATGGGGAAGAGATTTTGAATCAGCAGTACGTAAGCCCACCACGGCGCGGTGCGAAAGGCCTTGATCACCGGCAGCCCGACGAACCATTCCGCATTGAGATAACAGACCAGCAGCACCAGCACGTAGACGGGCCAGATACGGAGGGCGCGTCGTCCATAGAAGTTGCGGAAGTACTTCGGCTTGTCGCGGGTCTCGAGCAGGATTGAAGTGATGAGAAAGCCGGAGAGAACGAAGAACAGGTTGACGCCTGCCCATCCCCACAGCGATGCCGCATAGAACGGCGTTCCCACCAGCCGTGGATGGGAGTGATAGAACACCACCGCCAGCACGGCGATGCCGCGCAGTCCCTGCAATTCGGGGATGTAGGAGGGGAGCCAGGTTGGACGTGTGGGTTTCTGCAAGGGGCGTCTTTAGTGGGTGTGGTGGAAGAAGCCTTCGAGGATCCAGCCGCCGATCCAGAGTATCGCCCCGAGCGCGCTGGCCGTGGCGCAGATCCACAGCACGGCGATGAGCAGCGGCAGCACGATGCCGAAGATTTCAGAGACGTGGAGGTACGAGGGGAGGAAGGCGTAAACGGCTGCGAGCACCGCGCACAAGACGAATGCGGAGAGCGCGATGATGACCATAGCCCGGCCTGCGCGCTGCATGCGGCTTGCGCCTTCGTGGATGTTCATCGTGCCCCCTTCCTTGCAGACTGCGTGAGAAACCTCGGGTTTTACGCCTGAAAACGATCGTGAGGGTGGGCGTGTTTCCGTCGCCCCTCCGGGGCTGGTGGTAGTTTAATCGCGCCATTTCCCAGGATTTCTTCCGCCTTCGGCGGACTTCATCCGGGGCTAACATCCCAGTATCCCTCCGGGATGCTTTGGCGCTTCCTAACCTGCGGCGAGTTGCTTTGCGCGTTCGGTGGCGCGCATCACAGCCTTAATCAACGTGACGCGGAGGCCGCCCTCTTCCAACTCCAGGATGCCATCCACTGTACATCCGGCGGGCGTGGTGACGGCGTCTTTGAGCAGGGCTGGGTGATAGCCGGTCTCGAGCACCATTTTGCCCGCGCCGAAGACGGTTTGCGCGGCGAGCTGGGTGGCGGTATCGCGGGGCAGGCCCACTTTGACGCCAGCTTCCGCGAGCGCCTCAATGACGATGTAGATGTAGGCGGGTCCGGAGGCCGAGAGGCCGGTCACGGCGTCCATATGCTTCTCGTCAACGACGACCGTTCGGCCCACGGTTTCAAAGATGCGCTGGGCTAACTCCATCTGCTTGGCGGAGACAAATCGCCCGCGGCACATGCCGGTGGCGCCCGCGCCGAGCGCGGAGGGCGTGTTGGGCATGGCGCGGATGACGGCGATCTCCAGACCGGCGGCATCTTCAATGGCGCGGGTTTTTACGCTGGCGGCGAAGGAGACGAGCGTCTTGCTGGGGGTCAGGGCCGGGCGGATCTCCTCGATCAGGTCAGGGACCTGGAAGGGCTTGACGCCGAGCAGGATGAGGTCGGCCTTGCGTGCGGCCTCAAGGTTGTCGGTACTTACGTCGACGCCCCACTGGGTGCTGAGGGCGACGGCGCGCTCGGCGTGGGCCACGGTGGCGTGAATCTGCTCCGGCGCAAACAGGTTCTGCTTGAGAAAAGCCTGCAGAAGGATGCCGCCCATCTTGCCGGAGCCGAGGACGGCAACGGTGACGTTGGGAAACTGCGCTGGTGTCTGAGAGACTTCGACGGCTGCGTCGGACATGGTGTTCCTTGTGTCTGCTGAGGAGTGAAGTGCTCCTCCACAGGATACCCGTCTTGCGCGGGCGGCGCGAAGGGGGCATCTACTGGCGCAGGATCGAGGTATCCTGTTCGCCGGCCAGGGAGAGGACTTCGATTCGATTTCGGCCGTTTTGCTTGGCGGCGTAGAGAGCGCGATCCGCCGTGTTTACAAACTGCTGCGCCGTCACGCGTTTGTGATTCAGCCAGGTGGTGACACCGATGCTCACGGTGACCTGGCAGTCGATTCCGGAGACGGGGACGGAGTTGCGCAGCGCCGCCTGCATTTGGAAGGCAAGATTCTGTGCGCCGACTTCGTCGGTATCGGGCAGCAGCGCTACAAACTCCTCGCCGCCGTATCGCGCCAGCAAGTCGGCGGGCCTGTGCAGGACTCCACGCAAGAGGCGCGCGACCTGGATGAGGCACTCATCTCCCACAATGTGACCGTAGGTGTCGTTCAACCTCTTGAAGTGATCGATATCGATCAGAAGGAGGGAGAGCGGCGTTTGAGACCGCCGAGCCCGGCTCCATTCATGGGACAGGCGCTGATCGAAGCTGCGCCGGTTGGCGACGCCGGTCAGGCCGTCTTCGAGAGTCATCTCGGCGAGGCGCGTATTCGCCGTCTCGAGAAGTCTCTGGGTGTTCAGCAGCCGCGTCTGCAGCATGGCGGAACGCGCGCCGTAGAGCACGAAGGCGCCAAGGATAGTCGCCATGGCGACTTTGACGTGTTGCGTGCCCACCACCGCGCCGAGCAGGACGAGGGCCAACCCGAGGATGGTGGGCCGGGCATTGTCGATGAATACAGCGATGGGCCCTTGTTCCTGATTTTGACCATGTGTTACGGACAGTTCCGCCGGGAAGACGGCCAGCCCGACGAGGAGCAGGAGGGGGACATCGACGAGAGCGTCGAGGAGGCCTGCGTCGAATGAATTGGCAACAATGTGGTTGTAAATGCCTGCGCAGATGCCGTAGGTCCAGAGAAAGGCAGCGAGGACCTGAAAGAAGCGGCGGTATGCGGTGCTGCGCGGACTGACCAGCATGCGCGCGGTGGCAAAGATGGCAAGGACGAGGTTTTCGACGTCGTAGATCAGGATGAGCCGCGAAACGGGCATGGGATGCCGCGCCGCGCCCGAGAAGGGGACGACGGAGAAGAGTTCCAGATAGGCGAGGAACCCGACGGCGGCTGCCTGAATGCCATCGAACCAGAAGAAGAGCTTGTCCTGATTACTGTCATCTGGCGCCGCAATGGCAAGCAGGATGGGCACGCCGTAGAAGAAGTAGAAGAAGTCGTCGAGGTTGGCGGTTTTCGGCGAGGATAGGCGGTAGAAGTGGCCCAGTGACGCCATGACAGTGGCTGCGAACCAAAAGAGGAGGGCCACTGCGAGCAGGCCCCAACTCCTTCGCATGGCGGGCGCGCGGTGGTAGGCATTCCACCAGATGACCCCTGCTGAAGATACGCCCACGAGCAGGAAGAATACGTCAGAGATGGATTCAGAGCTGGAGGCAAAGTGAGCGTTCAGGACAACATGGGCCCCTAGCACCAAGGCGGAGAAAAGCAGAAACAGCGCGGGTCTCTGTTGGACCTTCGTCAAATACACCCCCTGGGGGAAAGAGAACAAGCACTGGGCGGGCATGGACGACGAACGGCCCATTGCCTGAATGTCGAGAAGCCGTATTGTCCTCCGCCGGTCGCAAATCCGGCAAGGTTACTTCTGGTTTTCTTCGCGCGCAATCCAAGAATTGATCCGGGTCTCGAGCATGTCCAGCGGCATGGCCCCGGCGTCGAGGACCTCGTCGTGGAAAGCGCGAATGTCAAATTTAGCGCCCAACTGTTGCTTGGCGCGATCGCGAAGCTGGAGAATTTTGAGCTGGCCAATCTTATAGGCCAGGGCCTGGCTCGGCCATGCGATGTATCGGTCCACCTCGGCCTGCACGCTGGTCTCGTCCACATTGGAGTGCTGGTGGAAGTAGTCCACCATTTGCTGGCGCGACCAGTGCTCGGAATGCACTCCGGTGTCGACCACGAGGCGAATGGCACGCCAGATGTCGGACTCAAGGCGGCCGTAGTCGCTGTAGGGGTCCTGGTAAAAGCCGACATCTTTACCGAGGCGCTCGGCGTAGACGCCCCAGCCTTCCTGATAGGCGGTATAGCTGCCGAATTTACGGAACGCGGGGATACCGGTCAGCTCCTGAGCAATGGAAACCTGCAGGTGATGGCCGGGAAGGCCCTCGTGATAGGCGATCGCCTCCACCTGGTAGAGGTTGCGATCGGTGGCGTTGTAGGTATCGATGAAGAGGCGCCCGGGCCGGCTCCCGTCGGGCGTACCCGGTTCGTAATAGGCGGGGGCCGAGGTTTTTTCGAGGTAGGCCGGCACGGGTAGTACCTCGAAGGGAGCCTTGGGTAGCTTTCCGAAAAGCTGCGGAAGCTTTGCCTGCATTGGTTTCAGATAGCCGCGATAGGTGTCGAGCAACTGCTCAGGGGACGTGGCTTTGAGTTTGGGATTGTTCTTGAGGCTGGCGCGGAAGCTTGCCAGGTCCTTGAAGCCGAGTTTCTGGGCGATGGCCAGCATCTCGGCTTCGTCCTTCCTCACTTCCTCAAGGCCGATCTGATGAATCTGGTCGGCGGTCAAGTCAGTGGTTGTGGTTCGGCGAATCAGATAGGCGTAATACCTGGCGCCGTCGGGAAGCGCCGAGATGCCCGGCTCGGATCGTCCCGCAGGCACGTAGGCGACCTGCATGAAGCGTGCGAAGCGCTGATAGGCGGGCAGGTCTTCCTTGGAGATGGCGGCGAGCATCTCGGTCCGGATGCGGGTTTGTTCAGGGGCCGGAATGGAAGCGGGGAAGTTTTTCAGCGGCAGGGCCAGAGGCGATTCTTCCGGCTTCTGGCCGGCGAGCGTTTGCACCTGTTCCAGCACCTTTTCCAGCAGGTACTTCGGGGGGACGCGGTGGTCCTCCATGCCCAGTTCCATGTTTTGCGTGACCTGGTCGAAGGCTTTGGGGATTTTGTGCAGGCGCGCGATCCAGTCGTCGTAATCCTTGACGGTGGTGAAGCTCAATTGGGCGACGAGCTGCGGGTAGGTAGCGTAGATGCCATCCATCTGATTGACGGGCATCTCCCATTCCTTGAATTCGGAGCCCTCCATGTCGTCGGCGAACTGGCGCATGAGCATCTCGCGGCTCATGTTTTCCGATTCGGTGAAGCCGGCGGGGCTGATCTGCGCCAGCTTCATGAGCAGGTTCTGCTCGCGCGCAAGCCAGTTGTTGAGGGCGGCGACCGAGTAGTCGGTGATCTTGTCATTGAACCGCTTGTCGCCGATCTTGGAGGCGAATTCGGGATTCCGTTCCAGGTACTCGTCCCAGTACTGCTGGAAGAGGCCGTTCATGGCGGCGCGGCGTTCCTCAACGGTGGCATGGGCGGAGACGGGAGCGGTGGAGAGCTTCTGCGCGTGGACGGGGAAGGCAACGCAGGCGAGGGAAGCAGCGGTCAGGAAGAGAGACGCGGTTTGAGATCGGCGCACAGAATGATCCTCGGAGTGGAATCACGTTTCCGAAGAGAGTGTAGAGCACGCGGGGTACAGCTGGCCGAAGGCGGGAATGATTATCGATGCGGGCAGCCGGGCCAGCAGCATGGACGCCGATTGCCGTCCTTCAAATCCGCGCACACTCGTTCGACGTGCTGGCGGCGGGTCTCATCTTTTTTGACGGAGATGGTCCAGCAGATCCACTCATTGCGCGCCAATGGTGTGATGTCCTCCCATGCGGCGAGGGCATGGGAATCAGAGGCGAGTGCGCTGCGGAGATCGGGCGGGAGGTCGTGCACGACACCGGCGGAGATGCGAAGGGGCGCCATAGAGGGACGAGGTCATGGTACCGCAAGGGGAGCAGCATGGCGCTTCGCGGGCCGAGGCTGCCGGCGACACATGCGGGGCGGAAGGTGGGAATTCGCTAGTGTGTTGATGGCGGTTCGACGCCCAGGGTGCGGTAGAGGGTGGAGCGGCTTATGCCGAGTTGTTTGGCGGCGCGGAGCTTGTTTCCGTGGTTCAGGTCGACGACGTACTGCACGTGACGGCGGATGATGTCGTCGAGCAGAAGGGATCCGCCGGCGATGGCAGGCGGAGCATCAGGCGCAAAGGTTACCCCGTCGGGGAGGGGCAGGTCGCCGGGACGGATCACGTGATCGTCTGCTTCGAGCAGGGCGGCTTCCAGGACGCTTTCGAGCTCACGCACATTGCCGGGCCAGGAGTGCTGGAGGAGGCGGGCCAACGCGCCGGGCCCTAGTTCTATGGGCCTTTGTTGATAGCGGGTGCAAATTTGATCGAGGAGGGCCTGCGCGATGGGCGGGATGTCTTCCTTGCGCATGCGCAACGGGGGGATGGCGAAGCGGACGGCGGTGAGGCGGAAGGCGAGGTCCGGCATGAGCACGCCCTGGCCGGCGAGCTGGCGCAACGATGTTTGTGACGAAGCTACGAGCAGCACCCGTGCCGAAGGACGATCCTGCAGGGCTTTGAGCACGCTGAGCAGGAGCCCCTGTCCGGGCGGTGCGAGCAGGTCCACGCGGTCCAGATACGTGAAGCCGCCGAGGGTGGCCCCATCGCCCTCACGCAGCAGCCATTCGCGGGCATCGCGGCGCTGGAACCGGGTTCCGGCCAACGGAGAGCGGCTGAGAAGATACCGTGCCAATGTCTGCTTGCCGACCCCGTGTTCGCCTTCGATGGCGGCCACCTGCACGTGGGGTGCGGCCATTTCCGCCTGCAGCAGCAACTTGCGCCAGGCTGCGCTCACACCGGCGACCTGCCATGATGTCACCGGATCCATTTCCAGCAGCGTCGGCCTGGCAGGCGATGCGTTCGATTGGAATTGCGCGGCGTTCTGCATCGTCCTCAAGTGCCTCGCTTCCGTGGCCCGCAACTGACGCATAACCGGCCGACACACGGTTCATCGGCGGGTGGGGAAAAAACATGAAAGCAGGGCTGTGGAGAACGGGAGCGGCGTGTGGGATCGGCCCGGCATGAACGCTTGATGAACGACAGACAACTTGTCTGCTTCCGCCGCGGCATCCAAGAGACGTGTTGGCTTGTGAGTACGCATGGAGGCGGGGCGGGAGTTGCGATGAAATTCAGGGGCCTGACCAAGCTTTTCAAACTCAGCTTCGATAACTGGCTGAAGCACAACGCCACCCGGCTGGGCGCGGCGCTCGCGTTCTACACGATCTGGTCGATTGCGCCCCTGGTGGTGCTGGCGGTTTCAGTGGTAGCGCTCTTTCTGAGCAAAAGCGCCGCGCAGACCCATCTACTGGACGAGGTGCAGGCGCTGATGGGATCGCAATCGCGGGATGCAATTCAGATGATCCTGGCGCACGGATACAAGTTCTCGAGTGGGGTGTGGTCCACGGTGTTCGGATTTATCACCCTGTTTCTCGGTGCTTCCGGCGTGTTTCAGGAGCTTCGCTCGGATCTGAACGACATATGGGAAGTAGATCCGATGGCGACGTCCGGGTGGAAGGCTATGTTGCGGGAGCGGCTTTTCTCATTCGGGCTGGTGCTCAGCGTGGGATTCGTGCTGCTGGTTTCATTGCTGGTGAGCGCGGCACTGGCGGCATTTTCCAAGTTCTTTGGGGGAATTCTGCCGCTCTCGTCGTGGCTGCTGATGGTGTTCAACGAAGTGGTCTCGCTGGTGGGCATCGGCATTCTGTTTGCGCTGATTCTGAAGTACGTGCCGGTATGCCGGGTGGAGTGGAAGGATGTGCGCGTGGGCGCCGCGATTACCGCCGTGCTGTTCATGCTGGGCAAGACGGCACTGGGATTCTATCTGGGACGCTCGAGCACAACCAGCAGCTACGGCGCGGCGGCGTCGCTGGTGGTGCTGGTGATCTGGGTGTACTACTCCGCCCAGATCTTCTATTTTGGCGCGGAGTTCACCCATGTGCACGCGCTTGCAAACCGCGGTCGGCTGGCGCAGCTTCCGCGTCCCGAAGTGGATAAAAAGGCTGCTTAGCCGGAGAGCTAAGGCTCCGACCCGAACGAGATCGGGCACACTCGCTGCGCGGGTGTGCCCGATGCCCGGTGGTTTCCATGATTCCAGAGACGGGCGGTCAGAGCTGGCCGGAGCTGTTCTGTGCGTCTGTGGTCTGGCGGGACGGTCCGCCGCGATCGGCATCGGTATTGGATGCGGGATGGCTGCCCCATAACGCGCTCGATTGCTGTGACTTTGTCGAATTGGTCCTGCCGCGCTGCGGGTTTCCGCTCTGCGAGCCGGAGTTGCCGATGTTTGTCTTGGAACTGCCTTTCGCGTTATCCGATTCATGCTGCCGCAGTTGAGATTTGTTCTCCATGACCATCTCCTTATGCCTGCCGTGTGTAAGAGACGGCGGGCACTTGCCACTTGTCCCGATGCCTGCGGCCGGGAGCCAAGTTGCCCGCGGCTCGGGCATCAACAGCCCTACCGTATAATGGATAGAACCGCGCCGAGCGAGAGCTGCACGCCGTGCGACCCAGTGTCAGTGCTGGCCTGGCTGCCAATGCCTGCGCGCGGAGAGGGTTGAACATCCATCCATGATTCGCTTCCTGCAAAAAGACACCAAGATGGCAAAGGCCATCTACGCCGTGATCATCGCTGCCGCTTCGGTGGGCATGGTCGTCTACCTGATTCCGGGTCTCATGAGCGCCGGCGTGTCCGCGCCGGACACCTACGCTGAGATCTACCCGCACTGGTACAGCCGCGTTTTGCGATCGGGGGACACGATTTCAGTGCAGCGCGTTCAGCAGATGGCGCGGCAGCAGGTGGAGCAGCGGAATCCGCAGTACGCCGACAACCCGGTGATCATGAACTTCATGATGCAGCAGGTGGGCCAGCAACTGGTGCAGCAGCAGATTCTGCTGACGGAAGCGGGCAAACTGGGCATCACGGCCAGCGACAAGGATGTGGCGAAGCTTCTGCACACCGGCGGGTACGGTCAGGTTCTTTTCCCGAATGGAAAATACATTGGGGATCAGCAGTACGCGGCGCTGATTAACGACCGGCTGAATATGTCGGTTGCGGAGTTCGAGCACGACCTGAAGCAGCAGATCGTGATTCAGCGGCTGCAGGACCTGATCACGGCGCCGGTTTCGGTGGGCGACCAGGAAGTGCGCGAGACCTACCGCAAGCAGAACATCAAGATCAAGTTCGACTACGCGGTGATCTCGTCGGACGATCTGCGCAAGACCATCAACCCCTCGGATCCGGAGCTACAGGCATTCTTTAACAAGAATACTGCGCGTTACGCGCACGCAGTGCCGGAGCAGCGCAAGATCAGCTATTTCGCGTTTACTCCCAGCCAGCTTCCCGGCGGGGTTCCGCAGCCGACGCAGCAGCAGGTGCAGGACTATTACAACCAGCACAAGTCGGAGTACCAGGTTCCTGAGCAGGCGCGCTCGCGGCACATTCTGATCAGCGTGAAGCCGGGTGCGGATGCGAAGACGGATGCAGCGGCGAAGGCCAAGGCGGAGAGCATCGCGAACCAGTTGCGGCATGGCGCAAGCTGGACCGAACTGGCTAAGAAGGACTCGGACGATCCGGGCTCGAAGGATTCGGGCGGCGAGCTTGGATTTGCGCAGCGTGGGCGGATGGTGCCGGAGTTCGACAACGCCATCTTCAATAACCCAATTGGGCAGATCGCTGTGGTGAAGTCGCAGTTCGGCTATCACGTGGTTCAGGTGGAAGAGCGGCAGCAGGCGCACACGCAATCGCTCGGCGAAGTGGCCGATAGTATCAAGGCCACGCTGAGCCGCCAGATGGTCTCGCAGGCGGAGGAGAACTACGCCAAGCAACTGGCCTCTGAAGCGGCGCAAAAGGGGCTGCAGGCGACGGCGCAGGCGCATCATCTGCAGGTGACGACTACGGATCCGCTGCCAGCCGGCGGCACGATCGAAGCGCTGCCGGATGCCTCGCAGATGGTGGCCAAGGCGTTCCAGGCCAAGCAGGGCGGCGCGCCTGAGTACGCGCAGACCGGCGAAGGCTACGCGGTGTTCCAGGTGACCGGCGTGGTTGCGGCACATGCGCCCACGTTCGCGGAGTGGAAGAGCCACGTTCTGGAGGACTATCGCGACGAGCAACTGCCCGCGCTGCTGAACGCCAAGACCAAGGAACTGGCGGACAAGGCGCACCAGATGAACGATCTGGCCAAGGCCGCCAAGGCTGAAGGCGCCACGGTGAAGACCAGCGACCTGGTTGGCGAGGATGCGCAGGTTCCCGACTTCGGGGCGGTTGGCCAGCTTGCACCGCAGCTCTTCGAGGATTCGGTGGGCACCATCAGCGGACCGATCAACACTGGCCGAACCGGCGTGGTGGCAAAGGTTCTGGACAAGCAGGAGCCGACGGCCCAGGATATCCAGAAGAACTTCGACCAGACGCGCGATCAGATTCTCAACGAGCGTCGCAGCCAGGCCTTCGAGCTGTTCGCGAGCAACGTGGCGCAGAACTACCAGAAGCGCCACTTGATCAGCTACAACCCGAAGGCGCTCCAGGGAGCGTCGGGCGAGTAGCAGGATTACGCCCATCCATCGTGACGCGATGGGCGGGAGACTTCACAGGCCCGCGCGAGGAGCGCGGGCTTTTTATTGCATCTCTGCCTGTTTTGGCGGCTCCGGCAGCTTTTGGTCCTCGCTTCCGCCAAACCTCTGCTTCAGTCTGAGGAACGGCTGCTCATAGAAGCGGAAACTGAACCAGCTGAGCGCCCACACGAACGCGAAGATGGCGCAGTGGAATACCCAGGCCGGAACTATGCCGCGCGTGGCGTCGATGGGAATGCGATCGCAATCGTAGAAGAGCAGGTGGAAGACATAGAAGCCGTAGCTTACCGCCCCGAGGCTTACCAGCGGCTTCCAGGACAACGGTCGTGCGACCCACGGCACACGCAGAGCGGCAGTCAATGCGCCCGCGGCGGCCACGGCTACCAGAGTGAAGCCGTAGGTTTGCATCCATGGGGCGAATGTAGCCTTGTGAAAGAGCCCCCAGCGCCAGGTTGAAAGCACGAGCCCCGCGACTGCCAGCCCGGCCACGGTGAAGATCCAGGGCAGGCGGATGCCTTCGATGCCGCGCTCTCCGCGCGCCCAGAGGGCCAGGGCGGACCCGGCCAGGAGCGTGTCGGCGCGGGTGGGGGAAAAGAAGTAGATCTCGTCATCGCGGATCCAGACCGCGGGCAAGGTGAAATGCAGCACAATGCGCGCAGCCAGAATGGCGGCCATCCCGATAAGGCAGAATCGGATCAATTTTCCGCGGTCTCGGATGCACCGGAGGACGAGGGGCCATACGAGGTAGTACTGCTCCTCAACACAGAGCGACCAGTACGGCCCGATGCGAAGCTTGAATTTTTCCCCGGCGAAGTGAATGGTGAGCGGCAGCACTGTGTAGAAGTTGTGCTTGAGCCCGACGCCCAGCGCGTGCAGGTCGACGTAGTTTCCCAGATACGCAGGCCAGGCGAGGAAATAGGGGTCAAACCGTCCGCGCGCTATGACCATGGCGAGGATGAACAGTATCCATAGGCCCCAATACAAGGGGAAGATGCGCAGCGCGCGCCGCATGTAGAAGTTTTTGAAGTAGCCGGGATGTTGGCGGGAATCGTAGAGGATTCCGGTGATCAGGTAGCCGGAGAGCGCGAAGAAGAGGTCGACGCCCACCCAGCCCCACTCGCCGGGCGAGTGCGGCACGATGCGGTAGTGGAACCAGAAGACGCCGGCAATCGCAATGCCGCGCAAGCCGTCCAAAGGCAGATAGCGGTGCTGCGAGGAACTCAAGTGGTTTTACCGAGCTTCAAAGTATTTGCGCTGTGGGTCTCTCCGGGCGCAGGTCGGTAGATGGGAACAGGACCGGGTGGCGTTGCCTTGAGCCTGGCGGGCTCGCCTCATCGGCCAGTGCCGCGTGCAGGACAGGGGCATTGAAGCAGCGTGAACTCAAGGTTACCGGGGTCATTAGGAGGCGGAGGCGCGCGGGGGTTATTCTCGGGCTATGGCTGAGCACGAAGCGCCCGAGCAAGTCCTTCCCAATCTGCTGGAGCAGACGGCATCCTCCTATCTCCGGTCCGCGATGTATCAGCCGGTGCAGTGGCGTCCGTGGAGCGAGGAGGCATTTGCCCGCGCGAAGGCGGAGGACAAGCCGATTCTGCTCGACATTGGCGCGGTGTGGTGCCATTGGTGTCACGTGATGGATCGAGAGTCGTACGAGGATCCGGAGATCGCGCAGATCATCAATGACCACTACATTCCTGTGAAGGTGGATCGCGACGAGCGGCCCGACGTGGACACGCGCTACCAGGCGGCGGTGGCGGCGATCAGCGGGCAGGGAGGCTGGCCGCTGACGGGATTTCTTACGCCCGACGGGCACCCGTACTTCGGCGGCACGTATTTTCCGCGGGAAGATCGCTACGGGCGTCCGGGGTTTGGCCGCGTGCTGTTGACGATGGCGCAGGTGTGGAAGGAACGGCGCGCCGAGGCGCTGGATTCAGCCGCCAGCGTGATGGCCGCGATCGAGCACAATGAGAGCTTCTCCGGGCGCAGCGACGAGCTTTCGCTGGGGCTTGTGGACAAGATCGCGGGGTCGGTTCTGTCGCAGTTCGATCCGCGGAACGGCGGCTTCGGTTCGCAGCCCAAGTTTCCGCATCCGGGAGCGCTGGATTTGCTGCTGGAGATCGCGATGAACCGCGACAACGAGCAGGCGCGCGATGCGTTTTTGACGACGCTGGAGAAGATGTCGAAGGGCGGGATCTACGACCACCTGGCGGGCGGTTTTCATCGCTACTCGGTGGATGAGCGCTGGGTGGTACCGCACTTCGAGAAGATGTTATATGACAACACGGAGCTGCTGCGGAATTACGTGCATGGATTCCAGAGCTACGTGCGCGAGGATTTTCTTGCCGTGGCGAACCAGATACTCGGCTGGCTCGACACGACGATGACGGACCGCGATCGTGGGGGTTTCTACGCATCGCAGGATGCGGACATCGATCTGGACGACGACGGGGACTACTTTACCTGGACTGTGGATGAGGCGCGCACGGTGCTGGATCAGGAGGAGTTCGCGGTTGCGTCGGTCTACTACGACATTGGCGATCTGGGGGACATGCACCACAACCCTGCGAAGAACGTGCTGCACGTGAAGGTGACCTTGCAGGAGGTGGGCGCGAAGGCCGGGTTTGGAATGCAGGATGTGCACGAACTCCTGTCGTCGGCGCGGAAGAAGTTGCTGGCGGCACGCCGGAAGCGGCCCACGCCGTTTATTGATCGCACGATGTACACGGGCTGGAATGCGATGGCGGTGACGGCGTACCTGGAGACGGCGCGGGTGCTGCGCAACGAGGTCGCGCGGTCGTTCGCGCTGCTGACGCTGCGCCGGCTACTGGCGGAGGCATGGAGCGGCGAGGATCTGCTGTTTCACGTGATTGCCTATCCGGAATCGGGCGGCAAGCCTGGCGGTCGCGTTCACGGCACGCTCGATGATTACGCTTTCACGATTCACGCGTGTATCGATGCGTGGTTTGCCAGCGGGCGCATGGAGTTTTACAGCGCCGCAGTGAAGCTGGCGGATGCGATGATCGCGCGGTTCTACGATCGCACGGCCGGTGCGTTCTACGACACAGCGGCCAGCAACTCTGCGCTGGGAGCGCTTACGGCGCGCCGCAAGCCTCTGCAGGACTCGCCGACGCCGGCGGGAAATCCGACAGCCGCCGCGGCGCTCTTGCGTTTGGAGACGTTATCGGGAAGGGCCGATTACCGGGAGATCGCGGAAGACACGCTGTCCACCTTCGCAGGGATCGTGGAGCACTTCGGCCTTTACGCGGGGAGCTATGGGCTCGCGCTGGAACGGTTGCTGCTCGACCCGGTGCAGGTGGTGATCGTGGGCTCCGGGCCGGAGGCAGCGCGGCTGGAAGCGACAGCAGTTGCGCGCTACGCGGTCAACAAGACGGTGATGCGAATCGCCCCGTTTCGGCTTGTGCCGGGCGGCGTGCCGGACGAACTGGCGCGCATGTTATTGAATGTTCCGGCGCCGAAGGGGGCAGAGGTGTGGGCGGTGGTGTGCAAGGGCCGGACCTGCCTGCCGCCTGTAACGGATGCGGAGGAACTGCTGGCCGCGCTGGAAGAGTGAGTGCAGGCGCCAGGTATCAGGTGTCAGGTGTCAGGTGTCAGGTGTCGGATCACTGACCGCTGAACGGGTTGCTCTCCTGTGGTTTCAGGGTGGTTGGATCGACGGTCTTCTGGGCCGGTTCGCGCTGCGGCACTGGCGGGGCGACGGTGTGGGTGGCTCCTTGCTGCGGGTCGAACGTATGGAAGACACGCAGCGGATCGCCGGGGAGCATGTGGTGCTCTTCGAGGGCGATACGCACGCGGCGCTGGAACTCGCGCATCGGAGCCCACTGCTTTGTGGCCTGGGTTTTGAAGACGACTGGGAAGATGAGCTGCGAACCCTTGACTGAATCCACGCCGAGAATCTGCGGGTCCGCCAGGAAGACATCTTTGAATTCGGGGCTGTTGCGAACGTCGGTGGCAACGGCGGTGAGGATTTGGATCACCTCATTTGGGTCGGCGGAGAAATCGACACTTACGTTGATGGTGATGACGGAGAAGTCCACGCTCTGATTGGCGACGGTGGTGATCTGCGAGTTGGGGACCACGTAACGGGTGCCGTCGGCGCCACGGACGGTGGTCTTGCGGAGGGTCATGGTTTCCACGGTGCCGGTGAGGCCGGCGACTGTCACTACGTCACCCACGTTGAATTGATCCTCGAGCAGAATGAGGGAGCCGTTGAGCACGTCTTTGACGATGTTCTGCGCGGCCAGGCCGATGGCAACGCCGGCGATGCCGGCTGAGGCGAGCAGCGGTGCAAGATTGACGCCGACGGCCGCCAGGACCTGCATGCCGAAGATCGTCCAGATGATGGTGAGGCCGGTGGCGCGGACGACGCCGGAGAGCGTGCGGACCTGCGACATGCGGGCGGCGCCGGCGGCATGGCGCTCGGCGATGCGGATCATGCGCGAGGTGATGACGCGCAGAATGCGGCTGAGCACGATGGCAACGATGGCGACCATGAGCAGGTGCGGCAACTTGCTGCGCACGAACTCCTGAGTATCGCCGAGCCACTCGTTGAGCAGCCTGCCCATGAAACGGCCTTCGGAGAAGATTCCCACGACCACCAAAGCGATTCCGTCCATCCCGTTTCTCCCTTTTCTATCTATATCGTGCAGGGCGCCGGACGGGAGTGAGCAGGCCTGGGGACTGGCAGCGGCGACTCTGGCAATTGCCACAGTTTCTGGGCAATTGGGGCCCAAGGCCGCGGCCGCGGCTCCGGCCAGCGGGGAGGCGCGCCGGAGGCGAATTTACAGAAAACGCGGCACTTCCGCTTTCTGTCGTGCCTGTGACGCAGGAGGACGAGGCGAAGGTCCTGGACCTGGCGGCGCAGGTGCGCAGGGAGGAGGATCACAAACCCCATGGCTGATTGCTGGTGGACGTAGTGCGCAAGGCGGAGCAGATCGGGCGCCAGACCGACCGAGTGAAACATGATGTAGCGCTGACATTGTGGCGCAAATGAGGCCATAATTGGCACACGAAGCTTCCGTCAAGCTCCGCCGGAGGATGCGATGGGTACCGAATTCAGCCGAGCAGGGAAAAGGCCGCGCGGCCTGCGTTGTGCACTACGAATCGGGATTGGAGCTGTGGCTGTGAGCATGCTGCCGCAGGCACAGGGCACGGCGTTCGCGCAACAGACAAAAGCGCAAGTGCGACCGGCAGCGGCCGGGGACACCGCCGCGACGGCGGCGAGTGGGGCGTTGGACCCTGCGCAGGCCGAGTGGAAGAAGCAGAGCGCCCAACTCCTGATGCTGGCCACTCAACTCAAACAAGAGGTGGACAAGACCACGGAGAACATTCTGTCGCTGAAGGTGATCGAAAAGGCGCGGGAGATCGAGCGTTTCACGCATGCAACCCAGCAGCAGTTGAAAGCGCAGAACTGATGCCCATGACGGAGGAATCGTCATGCTGAATGGATGGGGAAGACGGGGAGCTATGGGGATGGTTCTGGGGCTGGCTGTGACTATGTCGGGGGCCCCGAAGGTGAATGCGCAGCAGTACCACGGGTTGCCGCAGGTAGATATGAGCCCGCCGGTGGTGCAGAACGATCCAAGCCTCACGATGTCCACGCCGGAGGGGCGGGCGCTGATTGCCAAGCGGGTCAAGGCGCTCAACACCATGCGGCAGAAGACGCTGGTTTCCGATACAGAGAAGCTGCTCAAGCTGGCGCAGGAGTTGAACGCCGCCGATGGCACGAAGATGAGCGCGGCGGAACGTGTGAAAAAGCTGGCGCAGATCCAAAAGCTCGCCAAGCAGGTGCGCGAGAAGATGAGCTATGCGCAATGGTTCGCGCCTGTTGTGGTGCCCTCTACGTATTCGGTGCAAAATCCATGAAACGGCTGTTCTCGGCCGGGAATCCAAAAGAAGGTGCCGCAGGTTGAATCGGATTGGTACAATCTGCAATGGCCTTCCGGGATTCTGCCGGAATCGGAGGGGAGAGGTCGGCCATGGATCTGGCAGTTGTCAGTGCCCGCATGCCTGAAATCGCTGCGTTGAACGAAAAATTAAGCTCGCAGAACCTGATCGAGATGTACCGGCTGATGTATCTCTCCCGCCGCATCGACGATCGGGAGATTCTGCTCAAACGTCAGAACAAGATCTTTTTCCAGGTGTCCGGCGCCGGACACGAGGCGCTGCAGGTGGGCGCCGCGCTGGCGCTGCGGGCCGGGTACGACTGGTTCCTGCCGTACTATCGCGACCGGGCGCTGGCGCTCTCACTGGGCGTGACGCCGTACGAGATGTTTCTGCAGGCGGTGGGTGCGGCTGACGACCCGGCGAGCGGGGGGCGGCAGATGCCGTGCCACTGGGGCAGCAAGAACCTGCACATCGTGAGCACATCTTCCTCCACGGCGACGCAGATGCTGCATGCTATCGGGTGCGCGGAGGCGGGGCGCTTCTTCAGCCGTCATCCGGAATCCGCGGAGAAGACGCAAGGGGATTATCGCGAGTTTGAGGACGTCCAGTTTCACGGTGACGAGGTGGCGCTGGCCTGCATTGGCGAGGGCGCGACGTCGGAAGGCGAATTCTGGGAGGCGCTGAACACGGCGTCGAATAAGAAGCTGCCGGTGATCTTTCTTATCGAGGACAACGGCTACGCAATTAGCGTTCCGGTGGAAGTGAATACTCCGGGCGGCAACATCTCGCGGCTGGTGGCGAATTTTCCGAATTTCCACTTTGAAGAGGTTGACGGCACGGATGTGGAGCTGTCGCTGCGGGCCTTCCAGCGTGCGGCGGAGCATTGCCGCGCGGGGAACGGGCCGGCGTTTGTGCACGGGCACTGCATCCGGCCCTATTCGCATTCGCTGAGCGACGACGACAAGCTGTATCGCTCGGCCGCGGAGCGGGAAGCCGATGCGCTGCGCGACCCGCTCTCCCGGATGCAGATGCGATTGCTCCGGGAGAATATTCTGACGGCGGAGAAGATCACCGAGCTGGAGCACCAGTGGGATCAAGAGGTAATTGAAGCCGCGGACAAGGCGCTGGAAGCAGCGCTGCCGCCGATCAGCAGTATCGAGAAGCACGTCTACTCGGAGAATCTCGACCCATGCAGCGCGACCTTCGCCAGCGAGCAGGCGACAGCGCCGGGCTTGATGCCGGGCAAGTCGGCCAGCGCGAAGGGCAGCGCTCCGCGCACCATGGCGGACCTGATCAATGCCTGCCTGCACGATGAAATGCGCCGCGACGAGCGTATTGTGGTGTTTGGCGAAGACGTTGCCGATGCGAGCCGCGAGACGGCGCTGAATGAGGTCAAGGGTAAGGGCGGGGTCTTCAAGCTGACTGCGGGATTGCAGACGGAGTTCGGGTCGGAGCGGGTGTTCAACTCGCCGTTGGCAGAGGCCAACATTGTGGGCCGCGCGGTGGGGATGGCGGTGCGGGGGATGAAGCCCGTGGTCGAGATCCAGTTCTTCGACTACATCTGGCCGGCCTTTCACCAGATTCGCAACGAGCTGGCGCTGATGCGCTGGCGCTCGAACGGCATGTTCGGCGCGCCTGTAGTGGTTCGCGTGCCGATCGGCGGGTATCTGACCGGCGGAGCCATCTATCATTCGCAATCGGGCGAGAGCCTGTTCACGCACATTCCGGGGCTGCGGGTGGTGTTTCCGTCCAACGCGCTGGACGCGAACGGATTGCTGCGCACGGCCATCCGCTGCGACGATCCGGTGATGTTCCTGGAGCACAAGCGGCTCTACCGCGAAACCTATGGACGCGCGCCGTATCCCGGACCGGATTTTGCGATTCCGTTCGGAAAGGCGAGGATCGTACGGCCCGGCACGGACCTGACGCTGGTCACTTATGGTGCCGTGGTTCCGCGCGCGCTGCAGGCGGCGCAGACGGCGGAGCGGCAGCACGGCATCAGCGTGGAAGTAATCGACCTGCGCACGCTGAACCCATTTGACTGGGAGACGATTGCCGAGTCGGTGCGCAAGACCAGCCGGGTGATCGTGGCCCACGAGGACATGCTGAGCTGGGGTTACGGGGCGGAGCTGGCCGCGCGCATCGCCGATGAGCTGTTCGAGGACCTGGATGCGCCGGTCAAGCGGGTGGCGTCGATGGACACCTTCGTGGCTTACCAGCCGGTGCTGGAGGATGTGATTCTGCCGCAGCCGGATACGATTCTGAAGGCGATTGTGGAGTTGCGTGCCTGGTAGACGAGAGTGACCAGTGGTAAGGAGACCGACTCTGAATGGCAGCCCCGGCTACAATGAGGAGATGGAACCCAGTCCAAAGGCCGGCCAGAGCGGTCTGACGGCGGCTTGCACCCTATGAAGCGATTTTGGGGGTTGCTGCGCTTTGGGCTGCCGTACTGGTACAACTGGCTGCCCGGCGTGGTGCTGCTCGCGTGCGTGGGCGCGCTGGATACCTTCCGCACCCTTCTGTTCCAGCCCATCTTCGATCAGGTTCTGCGCCCCGACGCCCCCGAGGGGCCCATTCTGCTGGGCTTGAAAAATTCCCGCTGGCATTTCGATCTGCGCACGCTGATTCCTCACTGGATTCACATTCACAACGCATGGACCGTGGTGGCGCTGGCGCTGATCCTGTCCACCATTGTGAAAGGGTTCTGCGATTACACCGGGACCTATCTTGTGAACTATGCCGGGTTCGGCCTTGTCACCGATCTGCGCAATCACGCCTACGAGGTGACGTTGCGCCGCTCCGCCAGCTTTTATCAGAAGCACGCCACCGGCACCATCCTGTCCACGCTCATTAACGATGTGGATCGCGTGCAGGTTGCCATGAGCTCGGTGCTCGGCGAATTTCTGCAGCAATTCTTCACGTTTCTGGTGGGAATTATCTTCGTCATCAAGCTGGGCGGCGTCCTGAGCTGGTCGCTGCTGCTGTTTGTCCCGGTGGTGATCACATCGTCGCGGAAGATCGGTCGTGAGGTGCGTACCCGCACGCGCACCGGCCAAGACAAGCTCGCAGAGATCCAGAACATCCTGCATGAGACAGTGACCGGCCATCGCATCGTGAAGGCCTTCAACACGGAACTCTGGGAGATTCTGCGCTTCAAGAGCGCGGCGCGCCGTCTCTTCCGCGCCAATCTGCGCAGCGTGCGCATCCAGTCCATCAGCTCGCCGCTGATGGACACCATCGGGGCGATCGCGATCGCCATGTTTTTGCTCATCGGCCGCGACCAGATCAACCACGGCCGGATGACGATGGGCATCTTCGCTGCGTTCATCATTCTGCTTTTCAAGTTGTACGATCCGGTGCGCAAGTTTGCATACTTCTATAACAGTTTTCAGCAGGCCATGGGCGCATCGGCGTCAATCTTCGAGTTTCTGGAGCATCGCGACGACGTCAAGGAAGCTCCGCATCCCAAGGCGCTGCAGGGCTTCCGAGACTCGATCCGATTTGAGGACGTGGGCTTCTTCTATTCGAACGAAGAGGGTGAGCACCAGATTCTGCACAATGTGGACCTGCAGGTGCGTCGCGGCGAGGTGTTGGCGGTGGTGGGCCCGAGTGGGGCGGGCAAGTCGACGCTGGTGAATCTGATTCCGCGCTTCTTCGACGTGAGCACCGGGCGAATTCTGATCGATGGAACGGACCTGCGCGAGCTGAGTCTGGGATCGCTGCGCAGGCAGGTGGCGCAGGTGTCGCAGGAGACGATCCTCTTTAACGACACCGTTCGCAACAATATCGCCTACGGCCAACCCGATGTGAAAAAGGAACTGGTGGAGCAGGCTGCGCGCAACGCTCTGGCGCACGACTTCATTCTCCGAATGCCGCAGGGCTATGACACGGTGATCGGCGAGAAGGGGTTCCGGCTCTCGGGCGGCGAGCGGCAGCGGATTGCGATCGCGCGCGCGATTCTGAAGAACGCGCCGATCCTGATTCTGGATGAGGCGACGTCGGCGCTGGACGCGGAGAGCGAGTCGCTGGTGCAGGCGGCGCTCGCCAATCTCATGCAGAATCGCACCGTGGTGGTGATTGCTCACCGCCTGAGCACCGTGCGGCGCGCGACCCGTATTGCTGTGCTGGAGGGTGGGCGGATTACCGCCATCGGGCCGCACGAAGAGTTGTTGACGACTTCGCCGACCTACCGGCGGCTGTATCAACTGCAGTTTATGGATGCGCCGGACAACGCCACGGAGCAGGGCCTCGATCAGCTTGAGCCGGAGACGCCGGCGTCCGCCGGACTGCTGGAACCGGCGGTCAGCGGCGAGGCAGAGGAGTAAGATGCCGATCTATTCGATGACAGGATTTGCACGGGTACAGGGCCGCGTGAACGAGGCCCTGGGCTACACGCTGAGCTTGAAGAGCGTGAACCATCGCTTTCTCGACATACAGCTGCGCTTGCCGTCGGGGCTGGACGCGCTGGAGCTGGAACTGCGGCGCGCGCTGAAAGAAAGCCTGGTGCGCGGCCACGTGGACGTGACGTTGAATGTGGATCGCACAGCGCAGGCCGGTGGCGGATATAACCGCGAACTGGTGGCTGCATATCTTGCGGCTTTCAATACTGCGCGCGAAGAGCATGCGCTGACCGGGCAGCCAGATCTGAATTCGATATTGCGTTTGCCCGGTGCGCTGCAGGCGGAGGGGCGAGGCTCGAATGATGAGGATTCGGCAGCGTTGACGGAGAGCGTGACGGAGCAAATTGGCCCCTTGATCGAACAGCTGAAAGCGATGCGCGCGCGCGAGGGCGAGGCGCTTACGGCGATTCTGAGCGGCGCATTGGATCGCCTGGCGCAAGCGGTGGATGGCGTTGCTGAACTGCGGCCGGAGGTGGAAGAGCGTTACCAGGATCGGCTGACGCAGCGGCTGACGGCGGCCGTTGGCAATGAGTTCAACCGGCAGCGGCTGCTTGAAGAAGTGGCGGTGCTGGTGGATCGCAGCGACATTTCGGAAGAGATCGCGCGCATGCATACGCACATCGGGCACTTCCGCGAGTTGCTGGCCGCGGGCGGCGAGGCGGGCAAGAAGCTCGATTTCCTGCTGCAGGAGATGAACCGCGAAGCCAATACGCTGCTCTCGAAGACCGGGGGTATCGGAGGCAAGGGAACTAAGATCACGGAGCTGGGCCTGGCCATGAAGGCGGAGATCGAAAAGGCGCGCGAACAGGTGCAGAACGTGGAGTAGGGCAGGGAACAAGGGACCAAGGGAACAGAGAGCACCGACTATCAGGAAGGAAAGACGGGCAAGTGGCAGGAATTCTTTTTATCATTTCGGCGCCTTCGGGTTCGGGCAAGAGCACGCTGGTGAACGAGCTACGCAAGCAGGTCACGGGGATTGAGTTCTCGATCTCGTGGACGACGCGTCCGCCGCGCGGTTCAGAGGAGCATGGACGCGAGTATTACTTCACGCAGCGCGCGGAGTTCGAGCGCATGATCGCGGCCGGCGAGTTTCTGGAGCACGCAGAGGTGTTCGGCAACCTGTATGGCACGGCGCGGCACTCGCTGGAAGAGGCGCGGCGGCAAGGGCACGACCTGCTGCTGGACATCGATGTGCAAGGCGCGGCGCAGGTTCGCCAGACACTGCCGGAAGCGGTGAGCATCTTCGTGCTGCCGCCCAATCCAAAGGTTTTGCGGACACGCCTGCGGAACCGCAGCCGCGCGGAGGGCCAGGTGAATGAGGCCGAACTCTACCGGCGGCTGAGCGAGGCCAGCAAAGAAATTGAGAATTATCGCCAGTACAGCTATATTCTGGTCAACGATATTCTGGACCGCGCTGTAGCCCAGTTGGAAGCTATTGTTCTGGCGGAACGGTATTATCGCAACAGCGAGCCGATTGCCTATCGGTCGCGCCGTGTGCTGGAGGTTGCGGCGGCGTGCCGGCAGGCGAACTCGCAGGAGCGGCTGAAGCCGGTGCTGGAGGCCTTTGGAATCGGCAGCAATCCGGACCAGCGGGCGTTTAACTTCGACGAGGACCCCGATGACGATTGAGACTCAATTCGATTCGAACTACCGGAAAGTGCTTGTGGCCGCGCGGCGCGCGCGCCAGTTGCAGAATGGCTCGTCTGCTTTGATCCCCACCCATTCAACCAAGGCTTGCCGCATCGCCCAGGACGAAGTCGAAGCCGGGAAGATCTCCTACGTCAAAAAAGACATCCCGGTCGTGAAGCCGCCGGTGGAAGAGACCGGAACGCCGATCCTGGGATAGACAGCAGGGGATAGGCAGAAGACGTTTCGTCCAGCGGGGGCCGACTGTGTCTCCACGCACTTTGACGACCAGTCCATTGCGGCGTCAGCGACCGCGCGCTTTCTACTCGTTGTTCTCTACTCCCGACCGGCTGTTCTTTTACAATCTTGTTATGCGCGTGACGGTTGGAGTTGCGGGTGGCATTGCCGCGTACAAGGCGGCGGAGCTGGTGCGCGCGTTGCAGCGCCAGGCGCTGGAAGTGCATGTGGTGATGACGCAGTCGGCGTGCCGTTTTGTGCAGCCGCTGACCTTTGCCGCGCTGAGCGGGCACAAGGTGATCACCAGCCTGTGGGATGACACGGGTTCGGCGCAGGGCACGGCGGAATCTTCCATTGAACACATTGGCGAAGCGCAGGGAACGGAGGCGCTGATTGTTGCGCCTGCCACGGCGGACATACTGGCCAAGTTTGCGCATGGCATCGCGGACGATTTTCTGACGACGATGTATCTGGCCACCACGGCGCCGGTACTGGTGGCGCCGGCGATGAATGTGAATATGTGGAACCATCCCGCAACGCAGGCGAATCTGCAGGTGCTGCGGGAGCGTGGGGTGCGTGTGGTTGAGCCGGGCAGCGGCGATCTTGCCTGCGGCATGGTTGGGCCGGGGCGCATGGCCGAGCCGGAGGCAATTGCCGAGGTAGTGGTGAACGTGCTTGGGCGGCGGCACGACCTGGCTGGGGAAACGGTGCTGGTGACTGCGGGAGGCACGCGCGAGGCGATCGATCCGGTACGCTTTGTGGGCAATCGCTCCAGCGGCAAGATGGGTTACGCGCTGGCCGAGGCGGCGCAAGCGCGCGGAGCGAAGGTGATTCTGATCAGCGGGCCTTCGCCGGTGTATCCGCCGTCGCATGTGGAGTTGGTGAAGGTGACCACCGCCGATGAGATGCGCGATGCGGTTCTGGAGCGGATGACGGATGCTTCCATGGTGATCAAGGCCGCGGCGGTGGCGGATTACCGGCCGGTGACGACGTCGGAGCAGAAGCTGAAGCGGAGCGGGCCATTGACGCTGGAGTTGGCGCCGACCGAGGATATTTTGGCCGAGGTGGTGCGGCGGCGCAAGGCCGGGCAGTTGATTGTGGGCTTTGCCGCCGAGACGGAGAACCGCGTGGAGAACGGGCGCGCCAAGCTGCTGCGCAAGGGCGCGGACGCCATTGTGATCAACGATGTTTCCGGCACGCGCGGCATTGAGGCGGACACGAACGCGGCCACGTTCCTCACGCGCTCTACTGCGATTGAGATGCCGGAGATGCCGAAGCGCAAGCTGGCGGACCGCATTCTGGACGAGATGCTGACGCTGCGGCGGCCTAAGCCGCTGGTGGTGGAAGTGGAAGGCGAGTCGCCGCAGGAGCAGGTTCTGCACACATCGCGGCGCGCCATTCTTATGGAGTAGCCTGTGGCCACGCTGACACCGGAGATGCGCGAGGCCCTTGCGGCGCGCGTTCGCTTCTATCGCGAGTTGGGACTGACGGAGTTTTACCGGCGCCCCGGTGCTGCGCTGATAGAGGACATTGAAGAGGTTGAGCCGGAGGCGGTGATGGAAGCCGCCGCGACGGTGGAGCAAGTTTCTGCAATACCCGCCAGAGAGGACGAAGCTATTCCGCCGCGCAAGCCGATTGCTGCACCACCCAGCGCCGCCGTTACTGCGCCGCCCGCGGACAAAGCCGCGGCGCTGCGTGTGATCCAGGAAGAGATTGGCGACTGCACGCGCTGTGCGCTGCATGCGGGCCGCAACAAGCTGGTGTTTGGCGACGGGTCGCCGGACGCGCGGCTGATGTTTGTGGGCGAGGGGCCGGGCGCGGACGAGGACGCGCAGGGTCTGCCGTTTGTGGGCCGCGCGGGGCAGTTGCTGAACAACATGATCGGGGCGATGGGCCTGAAGCGCGAAGATGTGTACATCGCCAACGTGGTGAAGTGCCGGCCGCCGGGCAATCGCACGCCGGAGCCGGACGAGGCGAACACGTGTTCGCCGTTCCTGTTCCAGCAGATCGACGTGGTGCGGCCGGAGGTGATTGTGGCGCTGGGCGCGACGGCGGCGACGTATCTGCTGGGGCAGCGGCAACCGCTGGCCGGGCTGCGGGGGCGGGTGCACTCATGGCGAGGGTCAAAGCTCATCGTGACGTATCATCCGGCATTTTTGCTGCGCGATCCGCGGCAGAAGAAGGAAGCGTGGGCCGATCTGCAGATTGCCATGCGGGAACTGGGATTGAAGGCGCCGGCGAAGGGATGATTTCCTAGCCTTTCCTGTTTTTTTGAGCACTCCGATTTTGTTGTGTATCACCTTTTAAATCAAAGTGTTAGGTGAAAATTGGGCGGAAAGAGCGTGCCGAGGTGCGCGCGGTTCCGTTCCAGGTTAAGCCATACCCCCGTAGGGTAGTAGAAAAATAATATATTATTTTTGTGGTTACGGGGTTGTTTACCTATTGATAAATAGCTGGCTGGGATGAGGCGATTGGCTGGGTGTGCGGAGCGCGTCGCATGGTTCGTGGTTCCCGGTTCGTAGTGGATGCCGATGCGAGGTGAGCTGGTTCCCGTTCAAAAGCGAAGAGGGTGCGAAGCATACGGGGGTGGGGGTCCTACCCTGTTGGTTTCCTGGCGGAGAGGCGTTTTGCGCGACACTTACGCCTACCCGAAATGTTCAGGTGTTTTCAAAGTAGCGCCGGTGCGGGGCGGCGTATGTGATGGCCGATACAGAAGAGCAGGGAGTAGGCAGTAGGGAGTAGGGAACAGGGAACAGGGAATGAGGGCCGAGGGAGCATGCCGGCTGGGCGGGCTGATGCCGCCCGGAGTGGTTTGGGGCGCTCTCTTTGCGCTGGGAGATGGCGCGGTAGGAAGGGTGGGTGAGGGAGTTGGCGATCTGCCGCAAATCCAGCTCAGCGCGAAAGGACATCAAACGAGCTAGTTCAGGCCAGTTCCTCACGCCGGCGAGATCTCAAAAGTCCCGCCGCTCCACGACCCGCAGTGCGATCCACAGAAAGAGACCGGCAACGCAAAGCCACAGCGACGCCCCAAGCCACGGGACATGCCCCACAAGCAGGTTCGAGTGCGGGTCGAAATACTCATTGCCGATCGCGAACGCGAGTGGGCTGAACGGACGCGTTTTACTATCTCCGAGCGTTGCAGAGACGGCCATCATAATTCCAAAGGCCGCTACAGGCGCCGTGTATTCCCCCCTGACGATGGACGAGGCAAGGAGTGCAATTGCGAAGAAAACGGCGCCACCCGCCAGCAGGAGCACAAGATGAAACCAGGATTGGGAGATGGAAAATGCTCTTCCCGAATATCTGGCGATCAGATACATCGCGCCGGATGGAATTACAGCGATAGCTCCGGCTTGAAGGGCCGCCATACCGATCCGAACAGCCATTAACCGGCGCCGGCTGACGGGAAGTCCTAGCGTAAACGGCGCGGAGCCAAGAGACTGTTCGCGGAGCAGACCGCCCATCAACAGCAGCGTCACCGCAAATACCCACATCACGGCAAGAAGAACATATCCCTCGGAAAGGACGTAGTTGTAATAGGAAGGACTGGACCACGGTTCTGCCTGCAGTTCTCCATGTAACACACTGTACGAGCAGAGCGAGAGAATTCCTAGCAAGGAGATTAGGAATCGCGCACGCGTTTCCAGCCAGGTCTTATACCAGAGCACGTTTCAACTCTCCTTCACTCTTTCGAGGAAGACCTCTCGGAGATTGATTGGTGCGACATCAACCGAGCTTGGGTAATAGTCGCGCGCTCGCGCAAGCACCGCTTCTGCATTCCCAGTCACGAGGATGCGCATTTGGTGGCCACGTACCAAAATATTCTCTACACCCGGCATCTGGAGATCGGCCTTATCCGGCACCGCATTGAAGACTAAGTCAATTTGCCGGTATGACTCGCGTATGTGATCGAGAGAGGCATCCATGACGAGTCTTCCTCTGTGGATCATGCAAACACGATCCGCCACTCGTTCAACCTCGGCAATCTGATGCGATGAGAAAAAGATCGATGTCCCGCCAGCGCACAGAGAAACCATCTTCTCGAGCAATTGTTCGACTCCGACCGGATCGAGGCCATCGCTTGGTTCGTCAAGGATCAGAAGCTCAGGCTTTCGGGCGAATGCGAGAAGCAGCGCCAGTTTTCGCTGCATCCCCTTAGAGAGAGATTTAACTTTTCGATTCGGGGGCAGCTCGTAAGTGCGTAAGAGCATCTTTTCGGTATCGGGGCACCAGCCTGGATAAAAGGAGCGGGTGAAGCGAATCATCTGAGCGACCGTCATGTACTCGTAAAGACGCAGGCTTTCGCTCACATACGCTACCTTTCGGCGGAGTTCGACGCTTTCATCCGGTGAGTGAATCGATCGCCCCAGCACCTTACCTTGGCCGCTGCTTGGCGATATCATGCCGAGCAGCATCTTGATGGTCGTAGTCTTGCCCGCTCCATTCAAGCCGAGAAATGCGGTAATGCAGCCCGGGGCTACGGTCATCGTCAAATCGGAAACGGCCTGGATGCTCCCATAGGACTTCGTCAGGCCGGATGTCTCGATTGCGGGTGCGGTGGTCATCGCCTGCTTCCCGCCTCGGCTTTGTGGAAGAGCGCCGTCTCGAAGAGCCTCCAGATCTCACTATCGTGCAGACCTTGTCTGCGCAGGTCCAGAATCAGCTTTTCCACGCTCTCGCTCGCAGCCTGCACCCGCTCTGTCAAAGAGCGCGCCCGGCGATTGATGGTGAGAAACGCGCCTGAGCCCTGGCGCAATTCAAGCAAACCCTCATGCTCCAATTCTGAATAGGCCTTGGCAACCGTGTTGGGGCTCACAACGAGCTCCTCCGCCAATGTCCGAATCCCCGGCAGTTGATCGCCGTCTTGCAGGGCGCCGCTTTCGGCGGCATGGCGAATCTGCTGCATCAACTGCGTGTAAAGAGGCAGTCCAGTTGCGGCGTTCAGCTTAAAAAACATCATCACTCCAACTGTATCACAGTACCGATACAGTGACACCTGTACGAATAGATTTGGGTGCCTGAGCGTCGAGGTTTGACGTCTCCGCGAATGACGAGGATCGGTTCAACGAATTGAGACTCGGCACCGATCAGCCAAACTCAGCTGGCGCCTTCAGGCCGAGTCACTCATCCTGAGTGGTTTGCCCGGCAGAGCAGGACCAGTCCGCTTGAATGGTATTGCCGGGCGGCGGCGGTGCGAGCGGCTTTGGAGAAAGGCTGGTGCGAGGTTGGGGATCGACGCGCCCCTTCGGGCCGCGTGGATTGTTTCTATTTTTCGACCGGGCTTTTCCCCGGATTGCGTCCTTGCCTGCGGCGCGGACTTCATCCGGGGCTACTGTCCTGCCCTCGGTGATCGGGTTAAATCCGGCCATACATGATCGGGTTAAAAGCGGCCATAGAGAGAGGCCGAAGACGTGATTGTTTTACCTTGCCGGCCTGTATCTGCGCAAGGCGGGGCGAG
>JBKICT010000021.1:0-84654 GCA_046566985.1 Acidobacteriota bacterium
TGCGTAGGTGGTGAGGGCCGGGATCAGGTGCAGGGGCTAAAGCCCGGCTGGCTTTGGCTATTGCGGCACGACTGAAGTCGTGCCCTGACGCTTCGTGCTCTTGCGTAGATCGTGAGGCCTTCGTGCTCTTGCGTAGGTGGTGAGGGCCGGGATCAGGTGCAGGGGCTCAAGCCCGGCTGGCTTTGGGGCTATTGCGGCACGACTGAAGTCGTGCCCTGACGCTTCGTGCTCTTGCGTAGATCGTGAGGCCTTCGTGCTCTTGCGTAGGCGGTGAGGGCCGGGATCAGGTGCAGGGGCTAAAGCCCGGCTGGCTTTGGGGCTTTTGCGGCACGACTGAAGTCGTGCCCTGACGCTTCTTGCTCTTGCGTAGGTCAGGGCAGCTCGGGATTCAACGTGCCTGGTGCAGACCAATCATTGCTGGGATGCGAGTTTCTGCTCGGCCTGGCGGATGCGGTTGAGGCATACGTCGCGGCCGAGGACGACCATGGTTTCGAAGAGCGGCGGGGCGTTTTTGCGGCCGCAGACGGCTACGCGTATTGGCTGAAACATGGGGCCGGCCTTCAGGCCTAATTCCGCGGCTGCGGCGCGCAGGGCGGCGTCGAGCGAGTCGTGATCGAAGGGGGTGGTGGCGAGGACCTGCTGGGCTTTTTCGAGGACGCGGCGGGCTGTGGCGGCGTCGCCCGGCTCTTTTTTGCTGATTTGCGGGACCAACTCCGTTGGGTCGTACTCTGCAAGTTTCTCAACAAAGAAAAAATCGGCGGCAGCGGGGGCTTCGCCGAGGAGCTTGATGCGCTCGCGGATGAGGGGGGTGACGGCGGCCAGCTTTTCGATCGAGGGATGGAAGCCGGCGTCCTCAAAGAACGGGTGCAACAGGTGGCTGAGCTGATCGGCGGGCAGAGCGCGGATGTGCTCGGCGTTGAGCCAGATGGCTTTTGGGTCGAAGGGGTCGTTTTCGTTGAAGTTGATGACGGCGTTGGCGCGGTTGACGCCTTCGAGGGTGAAGAGCGCGGTGAGTTCGTCGATAGAGAGGAACTCGCGGTCGTTCTTCGGCGACCAGCCCAGCAGACACAGGAAGTTGATGAAGGCCTGGGGCAGGAAGCCGGCGTCGCGGTAGGTGGTGACGCTGACGACGGGGCCGTGCTTGCGCTTGCTCAGCTTGGCGCCGTCGGGGGCGACGAGCAGCGGGAGGTGCGCGAACTGCGGCGCAGATGTGCCGAGGCCTTCGAAGATGAGCAGGTGCTTGAATGTGTTGGTGAGGTGGTCCTGGCCGCGGATGATGTGGGTGATGCGGAGGTCGGCGTCGTCGAAGCAGGAGGCGAGATGGTACGTCGGCATGCCGTCACTGCGCAGGAGGGCGAAGTCTTCGACCTCGTCGGCGGGCTTGGACTGCTCGCCGTAGACGGCGTCTTTGAAGCTGAGGATGCGCCCCTCGTTGCGGGGGACGCGGTAACGGAGGGCGAAGGGCTCGCCGGCGGCGGCGCGGCGGTCGGACTCCTCGCGGGAGAGCTCGCGCATGCCGGGGTTGAAGAGCCATGCTCCCTGGGTGGAAGATGCTTCGCCTTCGGCGGCGTGGGCGGGGGTGAAGTCGCGGTAGGCGAGGCCTTTGTCAAAGATGGCCCAGGCGGCTTTGCGGTGGAGTTCGAGGCGCTCGGACTGCTTGTACTCTTCGTCCCAGTTGAGGCCGAGCCAGCGGAGGCCTTCAAAGATGGACTGCACGCTGGCTTCAGTGTTGCGCTCCACGTCGGTGTCGTCGAGGCGCAGGATCATGACTCCGTGGTTGTGGCGCGCGTAGAGCCAGTTGAAGATGAAGGTGCGGGCACTGCCGACGTGGAGAAAGCCGGTGGGCGAGGGCGCGAAACGGACGCGAGGGTGCGAAGAGGGCGTGGATGAAGGCATGGTTCTAGGTCGATTTTAGCGGGTCGGATGCCGCAGCGAACGACCGGCGAGGATGCGTTCGTTGCTGTACCACCCATTTCACGATGAGACCGTGAAATGGATGGGGCACCCGCGTTTGGGACGGTGATGACGTAGAGAGTGGTGCGGCAAGAGTTCGTCGCGGCCCTACGGGACGCGGCTCGACGTGATTGCGGGCATTTCCCAGGGCTTGCGCCCTGGGCTATTTTCGCGCCGTCCCTCACAGGACGGTACTCGCTCGCCTTATGCGCGCGGCGTGGTGGGGCCTTGCGGCGGGTAGGGCGGATAGGGTGGCTGGGGCGGGGCGAAGCCCAAGGGCGGCGCCGGGGTCACTTTCCAGTCGGCGAAGGCCAGGACGTACAGCAGAATCAGCAGGCCGACGGTGGGGACCAGGCAGATCATGGAGAGCCACGGCGAGAAGCCGGCTTTTTTGCAGATGAACCAGGTGGGCACAATGATGATGGCCATTCCGATCAGGATGAAGATGAATATGAGCGGCATGACGACGGCCATGATGTGCTGAATCTGGTTGATCTGCGCCTGGTCGATCTCGTTCTGCAGGAAGAACATGGCGAGTGCTTGCATGGGATGCTCCGGGAAGGCTGAGGTGAATGCTGCAAGCCACAGTACGGGGAAAGCCGTTGCTATGCAACAAGTATTTGCCGCTGACGCCTGGCGCCAAACGTGAGCGCGTGGCCGAAATTCCTGGCCGTGTAAAGGAGCAGGTAGTGATACCCCCCGGGGGTACGGAGAAAATTAATTATTAATTTTCTGGTACTGGGGATATTACTGAAAAGTAACTAGGTCCTGTTCACACTCCGTGGGCGGATGGCGTTTGGACGAAAACCTGCGGGACGGGGCCAATCTTCCTCATCTGATCGTTGCCAGCAGACACCCGGCATGCGTCGGTTCTCACTCCTCGACCTGAGAAAGATTGGATTCCGTCGCCACCGCCCAGGTAGTGTTGGCAGGCCCTAGGCGGTGGGCAAGACGGCGGGGCGGCCGGCGGGGCGGCCAGCCGAGGACGATTCGCGCGGGAGGGCTGCGGCGGCGATGCGGGCGGCTACGAGGAGTTCCTTTCCATTGCGACGCCAGAAGATATCGTGGAGGATTCCGTGGGTGACGCAGGCGATGAAGGAGCGGATGTCGTCGCGAGTGTCGAGGTGGGGCATGGCCTGAAGGTAGGCATCATGAGCCGCATCTTTGGCGCTGGAATTGGAATTGCCGGCGGCGAGGGAGTCTTTATAGGCATTCTGGTAGGCGGCCCGGCAGCGCTCGACGGCCTGGCTGGGCTGGATGGCGGAGGTGTTGGACATAACGGTTCCTTTCGGGTAAAAACAGCGACGCCCGCCGGGCGCCTCTGGCGACGAATTGCTGTCGCCGAAGGGCCCGCGCGGGCGGGATTTCTGATTCTCAATACCAGTATGACAAGCCTGAATAATTAATACGCAACGAATTTGAAAAATTTTTCGCTGATTCTAAAGGGACTTAGAAAATTTCTTTCGCGAAGGGGGCTTGACAGGAGTTTTCCACAGGCTGGAACAGAGGCAGGCGCGGACGTTGAGGGTGGAATGGTAGCGGGGGCCGGAAGCCCCCCGCTTTAGTCAGGCAGGAAGATGGGTACTGTGAGCCGGTTTAGGTGATGTCTTCGGTGTCGAAGATGGGGGCGCCGCGCTTTTTGGGAACGCCGTGGACGCTGCTGAGCAGGTCTTCGACTACGTCTTCGAGCTGCTTCTGGGTTTCGATGACGGCTTCCATGCGCTTGAGCTCTTCTTCGTCGGCGAGCTTTTCAACGAGGACGACGGCGTGGCACTGGGCGACGTGATCGAGGCCGAGGCCTTCAGGGGTTTTGGCCTTGATGCTGACCTGGCTGAGATCGACGCCGAGGAGGTCGGCGACGCGAGCGCGCATTTCGCCGGCGATGGGGCCGATTTTGGGCGCGGCGAGAACGAGGGTGGTATCGACGTTGAGGATTTTGTAGCCGGCGTGCTCGAGTTCTTCGAGGGCGAGTTTGAGGAAGATGGCGGAGTCGGCGTCTTTCCAGCGGGGGTCGCCGGGGGGGAAGAAGCTGCCGATGTCGCCGGCGGCTACGGCGCCGAGCATCGCGTCGGTGATGGCGTGAAGGAGGACGTCGCCGTCGGAGTGGCCGGCGAGGCCTTCAGGGTGGTCGAGCGACATGCCGCCGATGCGCAGAGGTACGCCGGGCTTGAATGCGTGCGAGTCCCAGCCGAATCCGATCCGTGTATCCATGGTCTCCAGTTCGAGTCTTTAAAGGTGTTTCCTTAACTATTCTTATCAGGAATCAAGACTCCCGGATTGTCTTTGTCGGGAATGTAATAGCCGGGCGCGTATTGGGCTGAGGCGAATGAACCCGGTCGAATGTAGATTCGGTCCTTGTTTACCCATTTCATTCCGTGTGTGTTCGGGTCAAATCCTGCCGGGAATTGGGTCAAATCGTTGTATTCGCAGCCAGCCAGGTTCGCACCATCGAGCAGCGCGTCGGTCAGGTCCGCGCCCTCCAGGTTGGCAGCACCGCCCAGGTTGTCATATGAAACATAGGCACCGCGCAGATCGGCCCCACGGAATGTGGCGTCTCTGAGTTTCGCGCCGTTCAACTGCGCATCCCGAAGAACGGCTCCATCGAAATTTGCATCGGCCGCTAGGACCCAGTATAGGTCGGCTCCGGAAAGATCGGCCTCTCGGAGGTCGGACTGGATCAAGAGGGCACCCTCAAGCACTTGCTTCGAAAAATCGGCCCGCCTGAGATCGAGGGAATCCAACGAATGCAGATCATCGACTTCGATGAGGAAATTGCCGTCGCGATCTTTGACTATCATCGGCTTCCCCCGAAGAGAGCGGTGAGACTGCCACTAACGCGAACGCTGTTTCAGGTAGAACTCGGCGAGTTCGAGGTCGCCGGGCTGGGTGATTTTGAAGTTGGCGTGGGAGCCGGGGACGACAGCGACGGGGTGTCCGGCGCGCTCGACGACGGAGGCTTCGTCGGTTCCGATGAAGCCGTCGGCGGTGGCCTCGGCGAAGCACTTTTGCAGCAGGCCGAAGCGGAATCCCTGGGGCGTCTGGGCCTGGACGATGAACTCGCGCGGGATGGTGGCTGTGATGAGGGCGCCGTGGGCGGTGCGCTCGACCTGCTTGATGGTGTCGACGGCGGGGAGGCCGACGATGGCGGCGCCGTGCTCGGCGACGGCCTCAATGGTGCGCTCGATGGTGGCGGCGTCGATGAGGGGGCGGACGGCGTCGTGGACGAGCACGATGTCGTCGGGCTGCGCCTGCACGGCGGCGAGGGCGTGGGCCACGGATTCCTGGCGGTTTTCACCGCCTTCGACGACGGTGACACGATCGGCAAAGCCGTGCTCCGCCACCTGGGCCTCGACGCGCTTGATCTCCGGCTTGCGGACGGCGACGACGATGCGGGTGACGCGGGGTGCGGCGGCGAAGGCGCGGAGCGAGTGGATGAGGATGGGCACGCCGGCTAGCTCTAAGAATTGCTTGGGCTGGGGGCCGGCCATGCGCGTTCCGAGGCCCGCAGCGGGGAGAATGGCGAATACTTGCATACCGGGTGGAGTATACAACGTGGCAGGGATCAGGGGTCAGGTGACAGGTGACAGGGAGTAGGGAGTAGGGAGTAGGGCTGTTTTAGATAGGATTCCAGAATTGCATTTCGTTGCCGGGGTGGAAGCCGATCTTCTCGTAGACTGCGCGGCCGTCTTGCGAGGCGTGGAGGGTGACGACGCGGATGTTGCGGCGGCGGGTTTCTTCCATGCAGCGGTCGACAAGCTGGCTGGCGATGCCGCGGCGGCGGTAGTCGGGCTCGACGAAGATGTTGAGGAGATAACCGCGGGTGGTGCCGTCGGGATCGTGGGGGACGGGCGGCCAGTCGAGGAGCATGAGGCCGGCGGAGGCGATGGGGCCTGCGACGTGGCTGGCGATCCAGCTCATATAGCGGCCATCGGCGAGGCGCGGCGCGAGCCACGCGGCGAAGGTGCGGCCCATGGCGGCGCGGGCTTCAGGCGTTTCGCGGCCCATGGATTCAAACATGGCGATGCGGTGTGCGACGAGGAGGTCTACGTCGGCGGGGTTGGCTATGCGAATTTCGAGCATGAGTCCATGATAGTGCGATGGCCTATTCCGCGCGCAGGGCCTCCATGGGATTGACACTGGCGGCGCGGCGGGCAGGTATGGAGGCCGCTACAAGTCCGCACGCGACGAGGAAGATGGCCGCAGTTGCGAGGGTCAAGGTGTCGTGCGCTTTGACTCCATACAAAAAGCCGCGAATCAGCCGTGCCGATGCGAAGGCCAGTCCGGTGCCGAGGGCCGCGCCGGCGAGCAGCATGGCGGCGGCCTGGCGCATGACGAGCCAGAGCAAGTCGGCGCGATCGGCTCCGAGGGCTACGCGAACGCCTAGTTCGTGCGTGCGCTGGGCCACGATGTAGGAGAGCAGTCCATAGATGCCGGCGACGCAGAGCAGAAGGGCGGCTGCGCCGAAGCCTTCGAGGAGATGCGCGGCGAGACGCTGGCTGCCGTAGGAGTCGGCGACTACCTGGTCCATGGTGGTGATGTCGGCGTGCTCAAGTTCGGGGGCGATCTGGCGGAGGATGGCGCGGAGTTGCGGGACGATGGCGCTCTGCGGCAGGTCGGTGCGGATGGCAAGGGTCATGACGAAGGTCACGCTGCCGTACATGCCCACTTCCGGAGTGATTTGACAGGTACAGAGTTCGACTTCGGGGATGGATGGTTTGGTAATCGCCGCCTGGTGCTCGTCGTCGAGCACTCCAACAATCCGCAATGGATGGCCTTTGGTGAGGTCCCAGAGCGGCATGCCCAGCACCGACGCGGGATCGTGCTTGTCAGGAGCATAAGCGCGAGCAAATGCGTGGTTGACGACGACTGCGGCATCGGAGTTGGGGGTGTCCTGGCTGGAGAAGTAACGACCGGCCAGCATGTGCATGGCGAAAATCTGCTGCATTTGGGGGCTGGCAAGTTTCAGGAATGCATCGATCGGCTTGGACCCGTGATAGAGGCTCACCTGGATTCGGAATCCGTGGCCCAGCGGCACTTCGCTCATGAATCCTGCGGCATCGACGCCCTTGATCTGTTGGACACGTTTGAGCAGTGGTTCATAGAGCGCTTGTCCAACATCGCGTCCGGAGTATCGATACGAGGGAATTGCAAGATGAGTGACCAGGATGTGATTTACGCGAAAGCCCAGCGGCACCTGGCGCATGGCGTAGATGGTACGGAGGAGCAAGCCACAGGAGACGAGCAGCGAAAGCGACATGGCGATCTCGATCGACACGAGAATGCTGCGAAAGCGATGATGGCTGCGGCCTGTGCCTGCCTGCAGGCCACCGTGGCGCAATGCGGGTTCGATGGGCACGCGGGCTGCCATCCATGCCGGCCACAGCGTAGCGAGTACCGCCGTAACGATGGTCATTGCCAGGAGCACGGATAAGACTCCGCTATCGGGTATCGAGGGCGGAACACCGAGGGGCAATTGCTTCTCCAATTGATGCGCGACCAGCTTGACTGAGGCGACCGATAAGCCAAGCCCGAGGAGCGATGCTGTTCCACTCAGGATCAGTCCTTCGATCAGCATTTGCCGCAGCACGCGTCCGCGAGTGGCGCCGAGAGCGCCTCGCATGGCGATCTCTCGTTGCCGTGCCGTGCCGCGAGCGAGAAGCAGGTTGGTGACGTTGACCACTGCGATGAGCCAAAGCACCAATGACGCGGCGAATAACGCGAGCAGCGCTTTGCGGAGATTCCCTGTGACGAGAGTCTCTACGTAAGTCTTGAGCACCACGCCGGTCTGGTCCTTGCGATCATAGGAATCCTTGTACTGCTCGGCGATCCGTGCCTGAATTAGATTCATCTCGCTGCGGGCGCTCGCGACACCGATGCCGGGGCGCAGGCGCGCCAACACGGTGTAGAAGTCGCCGCTGGATAAGCTGTTGGGCGCGGCAGCCGGCGAAGGTTCGATGGGGAACCATGCCTCCGGCGAGGTGGTCGAATTGGCAGGAAACGTGAATCCCCCGGGCATGACTCCGATGACTGTGTATGATTTGCCGTTCAGGCTGACAGATTGGCCGAGGATGGCTTTGTCACCACCATTGAGAGCCTTCCACAGCGCGTCGCTCAATACGACCGTGTTCGCATCCGCAGTAGATGGTGCAGCGGTTTCTGCTGAAGTGAATGTCCGGCCCATCTCCGGCTGTACCCCGAGGGTTGCAAAAAGATTGGAGCTTACGTGCTCGGCCCTGATCTGCAGGGATGAGGCCCGATCCACAAGGAAGTTAACTCCGCCGATTTCGGTCCAGTAGGCCATGGATTCAAACGACCGGCTCTGGCGCATCCACTGCCGGATATCGGCGAGCGCGGGGCTCAGGCCTCCGTCCGGATTCCCGTGGGTGCTCTTCATGATTTCGACCAGCCGATCCGCGTCGCGATATGGAACCGGCCGCAGCAGGACGTGGTCGACAACGGTGAAGAGTGCGGTGGCTGCGCCGATGCCGAGGGCGAGCGTGCCGATGGTGACGGCTGCGAAGCCGGGATTTTTGCGCATCTGGCGAAATGCGTAACGGACGTCGGCCCAGATGCTTTCGAGGAGCGGCCACTGCCAGGCTTCGCGGCTGCGCTCTTGAAGGAGCGTGACGTTGCCGAAGGCGCGGCGGGCGGCTTGTTCGGCTTCGCGGCGGGGCATGCCGGAGTCGACCAGTTCGTCGATCTTTTCGTCGAGATGCTCCTGGATGGACGCGGAGAGATCGTCGTAGCGGCGTCGCCGGGAGAACAGCCGGTTCCAGATGGGCATGCGGCCCTCCTATGCCTTTGCGGTGGCGAGTACGCGGGTGATTCCGGCGAACATCTTTTCAAGGCTTGCTACTTCGTGGTCGAGGTGGCGGAGGCCGGCGGGAGTGAGGCGATAGATGCGGGTGGGGCGGCCCTTGGCGGAGGTGCCGGTCTCGCACTCGAGCCAGCCCTCGCGGAGCATGCGCTGGAGGGCGGGATAGAGCGAACCTTCTTCTACGCGGAGCAGATCGTCGGAGACCTGCTGGATGTGCTTGACGAGCGCGTAGCCGTGCATGGGTTTGAGGCGCAGGGTGTGGAGGATCATGGTCTCGAGCGCGCCGGGAAAGAGGTCGCGATGCTTTGGTTCCTTTGCCATGGGGTGGAGTATACCCGATATACCTAGTTTGCAAATAGTATTTTTCACAATAGTGAGACACGCCCCGATGAACGGCTCTGACCGTCACGCGAACAATCGGGTACCATCGGTGTACTTCCCGACGGGTCCTGGATTTGGAGGTCAAGCCGGCATGATGAAGGCCATTGCGTGGCGCACCACCCCGGTCAGGGCGAGGATCGTCTTTCTCCTCGCGGTCTTCTTTGTCTTCGCCAGTTTTGGATTTGCGAGCGACATGATCGACATGGGCGGAGAGCAGATGCCGCGGTTTGTCGGCTCGGTGCTGGTCTCCGGAGTCTTCGCGGTCTGTTATGCGGCGGGCGGAGTGGTGTTGCGGCGCAGTTTCTGGAAGATCTTTTTTCCGCTGATCACGATTCAGGTGCTGGCGTACGCGTGGCTGGGCTATCGATACCCGGATGTTCCGCGGCCGACGGACTGGAGTGCGGCAGAGATCGGCCAGGTACACGGGCGGCTGGCTATCGATGGCACATTCGTGATCGCCTTTGTGTGTCTTGGCTATATCGGATTTGTATGGGTGTCGGTCAGCGAGGCGCGGCGGCATATGAAGGCGGAGGCGGAGAAGGCGCAGCTTGAAAGCGAGATGGCGGCGGCGCGGGAGATTCAACGGGTGATGGTGCCGGAGAGGTTGCCGGAGATTGCGGGCTACCGATTGGAGAGCACCTATCGACCGGCGGCCGAAGTGGGCGGTGATTTTTTCCAGGTGATTCCGCTGGCGAGCGGGCGGACGCTGGTGGTGATTGGGGATGTAAGCGGCAAGGGGCTGCGGGCGGCGATGATCGTGTCGATGATTGTGGGCATGCTGCGCACCGCGAGCGGATTCAGCGAGGAGCCGGCAGTGCTGCTGGGCGAGTTGAACCGCGGGCTTTGCGGGCGGACGGATGGCGGATTCGCTACGTGCCTGATGGTGCGTCTGGATGCGAGCGGGGCGCTGACCGTAGGCAATGCGGGGCATCCTTCGGCTTACATCAATGGGGATGAGATTCCGTTTGATGGGTCGGTGCCGCTGGGTTTAATGCCGGAGAGCGTGTATGCGCAGGCAGACGTGCAGATGCGGCAGGGCGACGTGGCCATGCTGTTAACCGACGGCGTGGCGGAGGCGCAGGATGCGCAGCGCGTGCTGCTGGGATTTTCGCGGGTGGAGCGGCTGCTGCGCGAGGGCGCGGATGCGAAGACGGTGGCCGATACGGCGCAGCAGTTTGGGCAGCAGGATGATCTGACGGTGATCAGCATTGCGCGGATTGCGGGATTGGTTCGGGGAGCGGAGCCGGTGCTGGCGTCGTGATGCAAGGCAGATACCTCAGGGGCTAAAAGCCCCCCTTGGTTCAAACGGTTCGTGCCGGGGATAAATCCCCGGCCTACCGTTCGTGCAGGTCTTCCGGTAGACGCTTTAGCCGGCGAGGCGCTGCAACTGTTCGAGGTGGTTGAGGTCGTGGCCGGCCATGGTTTCGACGATGGTGGCGAAGGTCATGGCGCCGCGCTCGGGGTGAGTGACGGGCTTGGCGGCGTGTTGCGACAGCGATGGTTCAATCAGCAGCAGATTCCAATGGCGCAGTGCGGCAAAGGTGGCAAGTGCATCGGCTGCGGAGAGATTTTCGTAAGGCGCGGCCCATTTTTCCTGGTCGAAAGGCTGGATGACGTGTGCGTCTTCGGCGAGGGTTTGGCGGAGGCGGAAGGCGAACGCGATTTCGCAGTCGGCGAGGTGGCAGAGGATTTCGCGGGGACTCCACTTCCCTACTGCCGGCGCGGCCAGAATGCGATCGGGTCCGATGCGATGGACGAGAGCGGCGAGGTGCTCGGCGGTGGCGCGCAGAACTTCACGCGGCGAGCGCCTGGCGAGATATTTCGTGTAGGGATTGAGGACAGGGGCAGAAGAAGACATGGTGCGTTGCTCCTTTTCTGCACTATAGCTGGGAACGCGCGCGGGTGCGGCGCGTATGACAGGATGCGATGTGGGTGTGGGGTGGGATTCGGTCTGCTTCGCGCCTTATCATCCTCTGGTGGCCCAAGCTTCTCCAGTTCTATTGATTGACGCAACGCATTTGCGCCCGGGCATGCGCCTGGCAGTGGGTGTGTCGGGCGGCGCGGACTCCGTGGCTTTGCTGCGGGCGCTGCATGCGCGGAGCGGCGAGTTGGGGCTGGCGCTGCATGTGGCGCATCTGCATCACGGATTGCGCGGCGCAGAGGCGGACGCGGACCTGGAGTTTGTGCGGGAGCTGGCGGCGCGGCTCGATTTGCCGTTTCATTGTGCGCGGGTGGATACGGCGGAGGAGGCAGCGGCGCGGCCGGGGAAAGCCGCGGAGACGATTGAGGAGGCGGCGCGGCGGCTGCGGTACAGGTGGTTTCGGGGGTTGATGGGTGGCAGCTTGTCCCCGGTCCCCAAAGGCGAGGGATCGGGGGCACCCGCAGAATCACGACCGGATGCGCCCGACGATCGGATTGCGCCGTCCCTACGGGACTCCGGGGACATATTGAACGCCGGTTTCCCCACGCTGAAGCGCGGGGCTAACAACCACTGCGCCTCCGGCGCGGCTGGTTTGAGCACGCCACACGCGGCCGGTTCGAGCACGCCACACGCAACGCTCAACTATGCGCCGATGAGTTCAACCCATGGTGGGTCGCCGTTGGAGGCTCCGGATGGAGCGATTGGTGCTCTTCGCGGGGTTGTGGATGCGGTGGCTACGGCGCACACGCTGGACGACCAGGCGGAGACGGTGCTGGCGAAGTTTCTGCGCGGGGCGTGGACGGAGGGGCTGAGCGGGATTCATCCGGTGGTGGAGTTTGCCGAGGGGCGCATTGTGCGTCCGCTGCTGGGAACGACGCGGGCCGAGGTAGAGGCGTATCTGCGCGCGCTGGGGCAGGAGTGGCGGGAGGACTCGAGTAACCGCCATTTGACGTACACGCGGAATCGCATTCGCCATGAGCTGCTGCCGGCGCTGGAGAGCTGGAACCCGCGGCTGCGGGAACACCTGGCGCAGATGGCGGATCTGGCGCGGGACGAAGAGGCCTGGTGGGAGAGCGAAGTTGCTCGGATGGCGCCGGAGATGACGCTTACGGGCACGCCGGTGCGGGGCGGCGGACGGGCGGCGGCGGAGGTTCTTGCCGTGGATTTGAAGCGGCTGGGCGAGCTTGCGCCGGCGCTGCAGCGGCGGGTGTTGCGCCATGTTGCTGGGAAGTTTGGCGCTGCGCCGGATTTTCCGGCGACGGAGGCGCTGCGCCAACTGGCGCTGGGCGGACGCGCCGGACAGAAGTGCGAGCTGGCCGGGGGAGTGCGAGCGGAGCGGACCCATCGCGAGCTGCGGCTGTCGCTTGCGCCCGCGGCGGAGGCGGCGGCGGTTCCGGAGCTGGCGGTGGCGGTTCCAGGCGAAACGGAGGCACCTGGTTTTGGTCTGCGGTTCCGAATTGAGGCGGAGGGGCCGGAGCGGGTGGCGATGCTGCGGGCCTGGAGGGCCGGGGACCGGGTTACGCTGCAGCACTCGAGCGGGCCGCGCAAGGTAAAAGAGGTGCTGGAGCGGATGAAGGTGTCCGGCTCGGCGCGCGCGCACTGGCCCGTTCTGGAACTAGACGGGCGGATCGTGTGGATGCAGGGTGTGGCCGCCGACGCGGGACGGGGGATGCGGGTGGTGGCAACCCCAATTGAACCTGCAGAATAGGCCAAGGCGGCGCGGGAAGATGCCACCAAAAGGGTACCTGGAATCCCACTCCCGTCCGCGTGCCAGATTTTCCCGTCGCGGAGTACAATCGAACTACCTGCTCGTCCGGGCGGTGCAGAGGTTCTGTCCCCGGTCACATGGAGACGTATTTTCTGTGACCTTGACCTAATATTGCGCGTCTTATGGATGAGGTGGCGGCCGGAGTCATCTATTTGGAATCTCCCCCGCCAGGGAAAGAGGAGTCCTGGTGAATTCAACCGTAAAAACCATCATGTTCTGGGTCTTTATCCTGATCTGTCTGGTGATGCTGTGGACAGTCGTGCAAAAGGGCACGAGCATGAAGACCACAGACATCGGCTACTCCGATCTGCTGGACAAGATCGATGCCGGGCAAGTCCAGGACGTGACCATCCAGGGCACCGATGTACACGGGCACCTGAAGGGCGCCAAGGACGAGTTCCACACCACGATCACTTCCGGGCTGGTGGACAGCCTGACGAAGGAACTGCGCTCGAACAAGGTCAACACCAACATCAAAGAGCCGCAGAACAGCATGCTGCTTCCGCTGCTGATCAACATTGGGCCGTTCGTGCTGATTGGCGCGATCTGGTTCTTTATGCTGCGGCAGATGCAGAGTGGCGGCAACAAGGCGCTGAGCTTTGGCAAGAGCCGCGCGCGCCTGCTGAGCATGCAGCAGAAGAAGGTCACGTTCAAGGACGTGGCCGGCGTGGATGAAGCCAAAGAAGAGCTGAAAGAGATTATCGAGTACCTGAAGGAGCCGCAGAAGTTCCAGAAGCTGGGCGGGCGGATTCCCAAGGGCGTGCTGCTGGTGGGGCCTCCCGGAACCGGCAAGACTTTGCTGGCGCGGGCGGTGGCTGGCGAAGCAAATGTGCCGTTCTTCTCGATCTCCGGTTCGGACTTTGTGGAGATGTTTGTGGGCGTGGGCGCGAGCCGCGTGCGCGACCTGTTTGAGCAGGGCAAGAAGAACGCGCCGTGCATCATCTTTATCGACGAAATCGACGCGGTTGGACGCCATCGCGGCGCAGGCCTGGGCGGCGGACACGATGAGCGCGAGCAGACGCTGAATCAACTGCTCGTGGAGATGGATGGGTTTGAGTCGAACGACGGCGTGATCCTGGTGGCGGCGACGAACCGGCCGGACGTGCTGGATCCGGCGCTGCTGCGGCCGGGACGCTTCGACCGTCGCGTGGTTGTGGGATTGCCGGATGTGCGCGGACGCGAGGAAGTGCTGCGCGTGCACGTGAAGAAGGTTCCGGTTGCCGATGATGTGAACCTGAATGTGCTGGCGCGCGGAACACCGGGCTTCAGCGGCGCCGATCTGGCCAACATGGTGAACGAAGCTGCTCTGAATGCGGCGCGGTTGAATCGCAAGCAGGTCACCATGTACGACTTCGAGCTGGCGAAGGACAAGGTGCTGATGGGCGCCGAGCGGAAGTCGATGCTGCTGACGGACGAGGAGAAGCGGGTGACGGCGTATCACGAGGCCGGGCACGCGCTGGTCTCGTTCCTGCGCGAGCATTCCGATCCGATTCACAAGGTGACGATTATTCCGCGCGGCATGGCGCTGGGCGTTACGGTGTACCTGCCGGACGATCGCCACAACTACACGCGCGACTACCTGGAGACGCGGCTGGCAACGGCCTACGGTGGACGCGTGGCAGAGGAGATCTTCCTCAACCAGATGTCGACCGGCGCGGGCTCCGATATTGAAGTGGCGACCGATCTGGCGCGGCGCATGGTGTGCGAGTACGGCATGAGCCGGCTGGGGCCGCTGACCTTCGGCAAGAAGGAAGAGCAGATCTTCCTGGGCCGCGAGATTGCGCAGCATCGCGACTTCAGCGAAGAGACGGCGCGGCAGATCGACCTGGAAGTGCGGCGCTATATCGACGAGGCGTATCAGTCGGCTTACACGCTGATCGACACGCACAAGGACGCAATGCACCGCATGGCGGCTGCACTGCTGGAGCGCGAGACGATCGATGCCGACGAGGTGAAGCTGCTGATCGAAGGCAAGGAGCTTCCGCCGATCCGTTCGGTGCTGGCTTCGCCCAGCGACGGCGGCAGCGGCGGGCAGCAGGTGATCAAGCCGGAGAGCCGCGGTTCGGGCGGATTCCCGGAGGGACAGCCTAGCCCGGCGTAGAAGCAGGGAGTAGGGAGTAGGGAGTAGGCAGTAGGGAGTAGAAAGCGCGGGCCGCCCGGTTGGGCGGCCCGTTCTTATATATACCGCTGTCGTTGGTTGGATCGCTGGTTTGACAGCGCCGTGGGCGGAAGCCCCATGCACGAGATTCCGCGGTTGGAGCGCGCGGAAAACGGGACATCTAATAGGGCCTGAAGTTGATTTCTACGGTAATCATGACCGGGACCGGTTCCTTACCGTCCTTGATTGCCGGTTTGAAACGATAGCGGCTGACGGCATTGATCGCTTGCTCATCATAGGGAGGCGAAACTGGCCGCACCGTTCGAAGATTCTGAGGTAAGCCGTTCGCATCCACGACAAGAGCTACCAAGCAAATGGCATTGATACGCTTTGCTTGAGATTCGGGCGGAAACTTCGCCTCCGGCGCATTGGTCGCAATCGGCGGCGTGATCCCTTTACCGACTCGATAAACACCCGCGGGAACGGGCCATCGATGTAGCCCTTCGTCTGGAGGGGCCGGGCGCGTGAATATCACCTCGCCTGGGTAGCCGCTGTAGTCGGAGAAATGCTCCTCAGGCGCGCGGGAAAGCTGGACGACGACATGGTTTTGTCCATTCGCATCCTGTGCAATTGCCAAACAGCCATCCAGTTTCATCTTCACGGATTGGCTGACAGCTATGGGTGCTCCATCGTGGGTGCCCGGAGTAAATCTCTGCTGGGAGAGGAGCCGTACCGCTAACCTGTCCAATTCCGTGCCGGTGAAGTGGAGGAACAGGATGTTTTTGGGAGTGCCGTCTGCCGCCACGATGAGCGAGAGGTCAGCGGCTCCCGAAAGCTTCACGGGACAATCGGTGGCGATTGCCTGACTGAAATCGGTGGGAAGTAGCTGCGGCGACGTCACATCATGCCCTGGTTTGAAGACCTTCACCAACTCTTGAGCACGGCCAATCGCGCACAGCGACATGGAAAGCGCCAGACACACGGCACCAGCCGACTTGAGAATCCGCATTTCGTCTCCCGGAGTTTTCAGCAATTCTATTCCACGGTCGACGGCTACTGCTGAAGCAGGCTATTAGTGGCTGTTCGGATTCGATTGCTGCGCGGGGTCGGGCGGGAGGTCGTAGATGACTTCGCCGGGGCGGGCGTAGTGGAGTTTCTCGCGGGCTTCGCGCTCGATGGCGTCGGGGTCGGACTTGAGCTTGTCGACGCGGACGCTGAGGTTGGCGTTTTCCTGCTGGAGGCGGTTGATCTCTTTTTCGAGCTGCTTTTCCTGGGTGCGCTTGTGGTGCCAGAAGGAGAGGCCGTCTTTGCCGTTGACGACGTGCCAGCCGATGGCGAGCGTTAACAGGATGGCGATGGCCGAGCCGGCGGGCCGCCAGACACGCGCGGACCAGTCGAGGGCGCGGCGGGAGATGGGCTCGCGCAGCGGGGCGCCGGCATCGCGGGTGGGTGTCTCTTCGGGTTCGAACATCTCGGTCATCGGAATTCCAGTGGCGGCCGGTTGAGGCTCGTGCTATCCCAGGTCCCAAAATCGGGACCTGGGGCACCCAGCTTCTTGCGTGAACCCGGGCCGGGAAGAAAGTACCCGGGTTACGACATTACAAAATGTTCGGCGGCGGTTTTGAGCGCCTCCATGTCTTTCTCGCTGCGGGCCTCAGTGTAGGCGCGGACAACGGGCTCCGTGCCCGACAGGCGATAGCAGACCCACGATCCGTCTTCGAGAATGAGCTTGAGGCCGTCGGTGCGCACGATCTGCTTCACCTTGCGGCCGCCCAGCTCCGTGGGATCCGCCTTCACCTTTTCAGTGAAACGGGATTTCACTTCGGGGGTCAAGCGGAAGTTCTCGCGAACGGGATAGTAGGAACCAACTTTGGCAAACAGTTCCCGAAGCTGCACGCCGATGCTCTTGCCGCGGACGGCAACCATCTCCGTGACAAGGAGGCCGGCGATGATGCCGTCTTTCTCCGGCACGTGGCCGCGGATGGTGAGGCCGGCGGACTCTTCGCCGCCGATGGCGATCTTGTCGGCGATGATGAGTTCGCCGATGTATTTGAAGCCGACGGGGGTTTCGTAGAGCGGCACCTTGTGGTGTTCGGCGAGCGCGTTGACGAGGTTGGTGGTGGCCACCGATTTGGCGACGCCGTTGCGCCAGCCGCGGGTTTCGACGAGGTAATCGAAGAGGAGGGCGATGATGTAGTTGGGCTGGATGAATGTGCCGTCTTCGTCGACGATGCCGAAGCGGTCGGCGTCGCCGTCAGTCGCGATGCCGATCTGCGCGCCGAAGCTCTTCATTCTTTCCTTGCACTTGTCGAGGAGGTGGTCGTCGGGTTCGGGGGCGTGGCCGCCGAAGAGGACGTCGCGGTAGTCGTGTACAGTTTCAACCTGCACGCCGGCCTGGCGGAGAATGTGGCAGCTATAGCCGCGGCCCGCGCCCCAGAAGGGATCGAAGACCACCTTGATGCCGGATTTGGCGATGGCCTTGAGGTCGACGAGTTCGGCGAGGCGCTTGAGGAAGGGCTCCTTCACGTCCACTGTTTCGAAACCCCCTTCGGGGGGATTTGTGAGCTTGATGGGAGTGCCGGAACCCTCAATGCGATTGATGGCGGCTTCAATCTGCTTTGTGACTTCGGGCAGGGCGGGCGCGCCGTCGGGCGTGGAGTACTTGATGCCGTTGTACTCGGGGGGATTGTGGGAGGCGGTGAAGTTGATGGAGCCGGAGGCCTTGAGGGTGCGCACGGCGTGAGCGATGGCGGGGGTGGGCGCGGCGTCGGGAATGATGATGGGCTTTACGCCGGCGCCGGCGAGCACGCGCGCGGCTTCGGCTACGAAGGCTTCACCGAGAAAACGGGGGTCGCGTCCCACGAGCACGCGATGCGGAGCGGGCAACGTCTTTACGTATTCAGCGATGCCGGCGACAGCGAGACGGATGTTGGCAACGGTGAATTCATCGGCCACGATGGCTCGCCAGCCCGAGGTCCCAAACTTGATCGTGCTCATGATGTGTTCTCCAGGGATGCAGTTGCCGGATGGCCGGCCGCAAGTTTCCATAGTAAGGGCTTGGGGTTCGGCAAGGCAGCAACGATGCAGGTTTGGATGCGGCTAAACTCGGAAACATGAGCAGCGATGCACGGATTGTGTTGACGACGGCGGGGAGCGCGGACGAGTGCCGGAAGCTGGGACGCATGCTGGTGGAGGAAAAGCTGGCGGCGTGTGCGACGGTGATTCCGCAGGTGGAGTCGATCTATCGATGGCAGGGGCAGGTGGAGACAGCGGGCGAGGCGCTGATGCTGCTGAAGACCGAAGCAGCGCAGATAGAGCGGCTGGAGCAGCGGTTGCGCGAGCTGCACACCTATGAGACGCCGGAGTTTCTGGTGGTTGAGGTGGAAGGCGGGAGCGCGGCGTACCTGGAGTGGCTGCGGCAGAGCGTTGCCGGGTCTTAATATGGGAGGCTCCGCGGGCATACCGGCGCAGGTGCCGTTCTGGTATTCTTGGCAGCAGCGGTCCTTCGATTGTTCGCCTTTGCCCCCCAGAACCTGCCCGGAAGGTGATTACTGCGGCTGAATTGCGCCGGGGCGGCGGGAAGGCAATTTGCATTTCATTCGAGCGGCCGCCCGGTGAGCAATGCGCTGGTTGATGATTGCCCTCTTCGCCTCGGTGGCGGCACTAGTAGCCGTGTCGGGAGGATTGGCTCATCACATCTGGCGGGGGCATCAGCGGAAGCACAGACCGGCAGGCAATAGGGACGAGGCCGAGGTGGAAACGGAAGACACGCCATGATCTTTGAATCCCGGATGCCTATGGAAACTGTGGCACAAAATCCCCGCGCTCTGGTCTGGATGCGTAATTTCATGCTGGTAATGGTGGGCAGCCTTGCCATTGCCGTGTGCGCGCATGTTGCTATTCCGCTCACCTTTACGCCGGTGCCGATCACGCTGCAGCCGTTTGCCGTGCTGCTGCTGGGCCTGCTGCTGCCACCGGGGCTGGCGTTCGCCACCATGGCGGCTTATCTGATGGAGGGCCTGGCGGGGCTGCCGGTGTTTGCGCCGGGAGCGCTGGCTGCAACGGGCCTGGCGCACCTGATGGGACCGACCGGCGGATACCTGCTCGCCTATCCGGTTGCCGTGGCATGGATGTCGAAGCTGTGGCGGAGCCATAAGCGCTCGTTTGTCTGGGGCATGATCAGCGCCGCGATGGGCGACCTGCTGGTTCTTATTGTGGGCGCGGTGTGGCTGAACCTGCTTACGCACTCTTCGTTCGAGTCGATTCTGCAGCAGGCTGTGATTCCGTTTTTGCCCGGCGAGGCGTTGAAGGTGATCATCGCCGCCGGGATTGCTTCCGAGTGGCAGCGTTTGCGTCGTCCTCCCCCCGCGGCCCAAACCAATTACTAGATTTTTTCCCTGGAAAGGATTCAGAGTATTCCGTGAGTACACAGCAGACCGAGGCCGCCCCGGCGGGCGTGCGCGAAATATCAATTGCCCATAGTCCCGATTCCGATGACGCTTTCATGTTTTATGGCCTGGCCACCAACAAGGTGCGGGTGCCGGGCTATCGCTTTACGCACACGTTGTGCGACATCGAGACGCTGAACCGCAAGGCGCAGGATGAGGCCTTCTACGATGTCTCGGCGATCAGCTTTCATGCCTATCCTTACGTGCAGAAGAATTACACGCTGATGGGCTGCGGCGGCAGCGTGGGCGAAGGCTACGGACCGATGGTGGTGGCGAGCAAGAAGCTGACGCCCGCAGATCTGGGCAAGGTCAAGATTGCGGTGCCTGGGACGCTTACGACGGCCTATCTGGCACTGAAGATCTTCAATCCGCAGATCGAGACGGAGGTTGTTGCCTTCGATCAGATCATTCCGGCAATCCTGGCGGGCAAGTACGATGCGGGTTTGATCATCCACGAGGGCCAGCTTACCTACTCGTCGAACGGGCTGTACAAGGTTGTTGACCTGGCGATCTGGTGGCGCGAGCAGACGGGAATGATGCTGCCGCTGGGCGGCAATGCCATTCGACGCTCGCTGGGCGCCGATGTGCACAAGGTGGTCTCGAAGGCGTTGCGCGACAGCATTCAGCACGCGCTGGATCATCGCGAGGCGGCGCTCGAGTATGCGATGCAGTTTGCGCGCGACCTGGACCCGAACCTGGCGAATCGCTTTGTGAGCATGTATGTGAACGAGCGCACGCTCGATTACGGCAAGGACGGGCGCGAGGCGATCCGCAAGCTGCTGGATGCGGGCCACGAGCGCGGGATCATTCCTATCGGGCCGCAGGTCGACTTCGTAGACTAGGGCCTGTTAACCCTACCTGGGCGGATGGCGTTGCGAGCGAAAACCTGGCCAGACGAGGCGGAGTCCGGAGGGTGTGGCGGGTCCACATTCGAGGACGACAACGAAGTATGGCCAGGTTTTCGCCGCAACCCTGCGGGACGGGGCCAATTTTCCTCATCTCATCGTCGATCGTCGCTGGCAGACACCCGGTATGCGTCGCTCCTCACTCCTTGACCTGAGAAAAATTGGATCCCGTCGCCGCCGCTCAGGTAGTGTTTGCAGGCCCCAGCCAGCCCTTTCCTCGATCCTTTTTCCGTTCCTCTTCCACGCGGGCCGCGTCCAATAAACAGAGCCCGTGGATTGGCCGCACGTACAGGTTGCCAATCCACGGGCAGCCCTGCCGGGGAGGCGCTCGTTGGTTTCCCTCCTTAAGAGAAGCCCGTCGTTGTGGCGCAAGGTGCTCGGATGGGCTTGCGTGGGCATCGGTCTTGTCGGTTGTCTCCTGCCCCTTCTCCCCGGAGTTCCCATTCTGATCCTTGGCATGGCATTGCTCGCCACCCAGTACCGCTGGGCAGGCACGCTTTGGCTAAACGCGAAGAAGAAGTTGCGGTGGGGGAACCGGCGGCGGGGGGTGGGGGCCAGAAATCATTGACGGAACAAGCGCCGGTGGTTCAATTCTCAAGTTTTTCTAATCTGCGCCGATGCATGCGGAAGTGGAGATTGAGACGTGTCCGACGCATGCTACCCCGAATTCTTACTGGCCTCAGCCGACGCGCAGCTGATTGAGCGAACCCAGCCGGTGCTGGCGGGGCTTGGGCGCTTGCAGGTGCACCAATCGGCCGAGACGCTGCTGCAGGCAGCGGCTGAACTGCCGCAGTCGCTGGTGGCTCTGGATACGCGGCTGCCGGGAATGGAGGTTGGGCAACTGCTGGCGGCGATGCGCGCGCTGCCCGGTGGTTCAGTCTCACCGATTGTCCTATTTTCAGACACGGTAACCGAGGAGTGGCGCGAGCGGCTGCGCGAGGGCGTGATCTCAGATGTGATGCCGCTTTCAATCACGCGGGATTTTGTAGCGGTGCGGCTGGGGATGGTGCTGGCCGCGCAAACGCGCGAACGGGAGCTGGAGCGGCTGCGGGAGCGGGATGCCACGACCGGGGTCACGGACCCGCTCACCGGCGTCTATAACCGCTCCGCGCTGGTGCCGCTGCTGTTTCGCGAGACGGATCGAGTGCAGCGGATGAAGACGTCTCTGTGCCTGATCCTGATGGATATTGACGACTTTGGGCACTGGAACCTGCGCCTGGGCACGGGGGCCTGCGACGATCTGCTGGCGCAGATGGCGGGACGGGTGCGGCGGATGCTGCGCAGCTACGATCTGCTGGGCCGCATGGGCAAAGACGAGTTTCTGGTGGCGCTGCCGGGCTGCACAGCGGTGAATGCGATGACGCTGGCGGAGCGCATTCGGCAGGAGGTGTTTGCCACGCCGTTTCAGGCAGCGGGTAAGACGATCCGGCTGTCGGCGTGTTTTGCGGTGGCGTCGAGCCAGGGCCGATCGCCGGTGGTGGTGCTGCGGGAGCTTGAGGAGGGACTGGCGGTGGCCAAGCAGGACGGGCCAGAGACGATCCGCATGGCCGCAGAGTGGCTGCGCGCCAAGCCCGCGCCGGTGGAGTTTCTTTCCCAAACCGCGGGTGAAGATCTGGTGGCGTGGTAGATGAACGGCGGCTATTTGCCGATCACGTCAATGGCTACGGTCGCGGTCCGCGGCGGCATGCACTGGGCCTCGTCGCAGGCCTGATAGTGCAGCTTGGCCTGCACCAGATGGTCGCCGGGCTGCACATCGAGCTTGGCGTTGATTGCGAACTCGCCCGTGTAGACGCTGAGCCTGGTGCTGGGATCGGCGGGAAGCGTGAATTCCACGCCGGCCGGATAGGTTGCACCGGCAAGCCGTACGCCGGCGCCTGCCGGAATGGAAAGCGCAGTGGGGATCAGGAACCTGTCTTTGGGTGTGTGCGAGTTGATGTGCAGGCCGGGTGCGACACGGAAGTGCAATTCGACTGAGCCGGGTTTTCCGGCAGGCATCGTGATCTGTTCGGGGTAGAGGAATTCAACCTGCTGCTGTCTGGCGGCCGGACGGGCGTGGTCCTGGAAGAGCGGCTGCTGCGCCTGCGCGACGCAGACAAACGATGTGCATGCAATTGCGATCAATAAGAAACGGCCCATGCGAACTCCCATCTCACTTCCCTGCACCGATTGCTTTTTCGATGTTCTTGGCCATCTCATCTTGTGAGGTGATGCCCATCTGCGCGCCTATGATTTTGCCGCTGCGATCGACATAGAACGAGGTCGGCATGGCGTCGAAATCGCCGTAGGGTTTGCCGAGAGCATCGCCGCCGAGCAGCACCGTATAGGGCATATGCTCTTCCTTCACGAATTTGGCGACACTCGCCTTGTCGCGGGCCCACAGCGCTTTGTCGGCAGGCGTGGCGTCGTCATCTTCGGAGTCGATGCCGATGATCTCAAAATCCTTGCCGCCGTATTTCTTCTGGAGATCGACGAGCCAGGGGGTCTCAAGCTTGCAGGGCCCGCACCAAGTGGCCCAGAAATTGATGAGCAGCGCCTTGCCTTTGAAGTCGCTGAGCGAAACCTTTTTGCCGTTCAGATCTTCGAGGGTGAATGCCGGAGCCTGCTTGCCGACCATGGGCGATGGCGATAAACCGGCATCGGCATCGGCGGTGGCAACCAGTTGCGCCTGCTGCACGGCAGCCTCGCGCTTCTCGGTGGCCTGCTTGCGATACTCCCAGTTGGCCCAGCCTGCCCAGGCAAAGATGGCAAGAACGAGGAGCGTGATGCCGAGTACGACGGTATTGCGCTTCAAGCGTGCGTGACCTCTTCTCTTATTGTAGGCGTTACAATCAGGACCGATGATCCGCAAAAGGGATGAGGAAGAGCCACAGGGCAACGAGCCGACTCCGGCTGCGCTGGTGCGCACGGAAGCGGCGGCGCTGGAAGCGCTTGCGGCACGGCTCGATGGCGCAATGGCCGAGCCGTTTGGGCGCGCCGTGGAGCTGATTTTGAAATGCGGCGACTGCAACGGCCGAGTGGTGGTGACCGGCATGGGCAAGAGCGGCATCATCGCGCAGAAGATTGCCGCGACGCTCAGTTCGACCGGGTCGCCGGCGCTCTTTCTGCATCCGGCGGAGGCCGTTCACGGCGACCTGGGCGTGCTGATGCCGGGCGATGTGGTTGTCGCGCTCAGCGCGAGCGGCGAGACGGAAGAGATTCTGCGGCTGCTGGCAACGCTGAAGCGCAAGGGCGACGCGCTGATCAGCTTCTGCTGCAATCTTTCTTCGACGTTGGCGCAGGCCAGCGATGTGGCGCTCGATTGCGGCGTGGAGCGCGAGGCCTGCGGCATGAATCTGGCGCCGACTGCGAGTACTACGGCGATGCTGGCATTGGGCGATGCGCTGGCGGTGGCTGTGAGCCTGCGCAAGGGCTTCAAGGCGGAGGATTTCGCGGAGTTGCACCCAGGGGGCAAGCTGGGCAAGCAGCTTGCAAAGGTCAGCGATCTGATGCACGCGGGCGAAACGATCCCCGTGGTTACACCCGACACGCCGATGACCGACGTGATCTATGAGATGTCGTCGAAGAAGCTGGGCATGACCACAGTGCAGGAGTCCGGCCACCTGCGCGGCGTAATCTCCGATGGCGACCTGCGGCGGCTGCTGGAACGCGAAGGCGGCGCGGCGCTGAGCAAGACCGCCGGCGAAGCCATGAACCCGCATCCGCGCACCATTGGGCCTGACGAGCTTGCGGCGAAGGCGCTGTCGATTCTGGAAGAGCGGAAGATTACATCGCTGGTGGTGGTAAGCGGCGGCAGCGTGGAAGGCGTGCTGCATCTGCATGATTTGTGGGGCGTGGAGTTGATTTAGGCAGGGAACGAGGGAACGAGGGAACAAAGGCACCAGGAGTTCGCGATCATGCCCGAACAGGACAGGGAATACGAGCGAACATTCGAAGAGGTCCGGGCGGATGTGGGAGCCCGGCAGAGCAATTTGCTTTGGGAGGACGCCCACAAGAATGGTGCGTCGGTTGATGGGTTTCTTTGGAAGGGCGATCCGAATGCCAAGCCGATTCAACGGGCCGGGCTGGTCGTGTTTGCCCTTGCTTTCCTCCTTCTCGCGATCTTGATGGGATCGATCCCGTTCGACGGGCCCGGAGAAGAGGGATCAATAGGCATCTTCGTCATTTCCGGGCTCTTTCTGGCTCTTTCGGTGCGGCTTTTCTGGAATGCGTTCCGGAGGAAGAAGAAGCACCAAGGGCACCACCCACGCGATTAGGGCAAATGCGCTTGTGACACATTTTGTGTCACAATAGAGCTATGCCGAGCGTGAACCTTCGTCAGCTTCGCGATACCAAGCAAATCAAGGACTGGCTTGACGCCGGTGAGACAGTGGAATTGCGCGAGCGTGACCGGGTGATCGGAGATATTGTGCCCCGGCGCTCAAAACCGCAGCCCAAGGAATGGCCCGATTTCGCGGCGCGGCTGAAAGAAATGTGGGGAGACCGCATGTTCGACACCCAGGAAATTCTCGACGAAATTCGCGAGGACAGGTTTTGATTGTCTGCATCGATTCGAGCCTGCTGGTCTCTCTCTACATCATGGATTCGAATTCTGCAAAAGCTGTCCAGCGCATGCGTACGCAGCCCCAGGTCTGGATCACTCCGCTTCACCGGTGCGAGTTGGCGCATGCCATCCATCGATGCGTCTTTCGAAAGCAGTTCAGCGAATTCGAGGCTAGAACTGCATGGCAAAAATTCGAGGCGGATTGTACGAACGGCACCTGGGGTATCTTCGATTTTTCTCAGAGTACCTGGGCGATGGGGGTCCACCTGGCCCAAAGGCAGGGATCCATTCTCGGCATGCGCACGCTGGACTCTCTCCACGTAGCCTGCGCACTTGAACTTCAGGCCGAGCGCTTCTGGACCTTCGACGAGCGGCAACGGCGGCTGGCCGAAGCTGTGGGATTGGATACGCGAGCGTAATTGGCGAAGCGGCTTCGCGAGTTCCCAACATTTAGAATGGACTCAGTCCTTTTACTCTCTACGTCTGCCTGAGCGGACGGGAAAGTTTGCGCGCCTTTTCTATGCATCGTTGGTCGAAGCTCTTTATTCCCACACTGCGTGAGGCCCCGGCGGACGCCGAAGTGGCCAGCCACAAGTTCCTGCTCCGCGCGGGCTACATTCGCCAGCTCGGGGCCGGACTGTATAACTACCTGTTCCTCGGCCAGCGGTCGCTGAACAAGGTCATCGCCATTGTGCGCGAGGAGATGGACAGGATTGCGCAGGAGTTCTACCTCCCTGCCCTGCTGCCCAAGGAGTTGTGGGAAGAGAGCGGCCGCTGGACGGGCATGGGCGACAACATGTTCCGTCTGAAGGACCGCAAGGGCGCAGACCTGTGCCTGGGCATGACTCACGAAGAGATTGTGACGGCCATTGCGCGCAACGAGCTGCGCAGCTACAAGCAGCTGCCGCAGATCTGGTACCAGATCCAGACCAAGTTTAGGGACGAGCCGCGGCCCAAGTCGGGCCTGCTGCGCGTGCGCCAGTTCATGATGAAGGACGCCTACTCCTTCGACCTGGACACCGCAAGCCTGGACGCCAGCTACAAGAAGAACGATGCGGCGTATCGCGCGATCTTCACGCGCGCGGGATTGAAGTTTGTCGTGGTCGAGGCCGACTCCGGCGCCATGGGTGGGTCGCAGTCGCAGGAGTTCATGGTGTATACGGACGCGGGCGAGGACCTGATCGCAAGCTGCCCGAAGTGCGGCTACGCGGCCAACGTGGAGAAGGCGACGTCGCAGCTGGAGCCGGTGACGGAGATGGAGGCGACCGGAGACGGCACTCCAGAGATGGTGCACACGCCGGGCTGCGCGGCCATCGCCGACGTGGCGGCGTTCTTTAAGATTTCGCCGGCCAGCGACATCAAATGCGTGGCGTACATGGTGTTGAAGCGCGGAGCGAAGACGGCCAAAGGCGAAGCGAAGGACACATGGCACGGCGTGGCGGCTTTTCTGCGCGGCGATCACCAGGTGAACGAGACCAAGCTGCTGGGCGCTCTGGGCGGGGCCGATCTACGGCCCATGGTGGGCGAAGAGCTCGAGCAGTTTCTGCATGCGCCGGCTGGATACCTTGGGCCGGTGGGGCTGAAGCATGACGAGAAGCCGCTGGGCGAAGGGCTCACCGTCCTCGTCGATACATCGCTCGAAGGCCGCAAGAACCTGGTGTGCGGGGCCAACAAGCTGGACTATCACCTGCGCAACGTGGTCCCCGGCAGAGACTTCACCTGGACTCTCGCCGCCGATATCCGCAGCGTGAACGAGGGCGAAGCCTGCCCGAGCGAGAGCTGCGCAGGTAAGCTGGTCGTCGGCAAAGCTGTGGAGGTCGGCCACATCTTCAAGCTCGGCGACCGCTACACCAAGTCGATGGGCGCCCGCGTGCTCGATGAGAATGGCAAGGAAGTGACGCCGATCATGGGCTGCTACGGGATCGGTATCGAGCGCATCCTCACTGCAGCGATTGAGCAGTCGAATGACGCCAATGGCTTCTGGCTGCCGGCGAGCATTGCGCCCTTCACCGTCGTCGTTACAGTAACGAATATCGCTGACGCGGCTCTGCGCGATGCCGGTGAAAAGCTGGCTGCGGAGCTGGACGCGGCGGGCATTGACGTGCTGCTGGATGACCGGAACGAGCGCGCAGGCGTCAAATTTAAAGATGCCGATCTCGTGGGCATTCCCTACCGCATCAACGTGGGCAAGAAAGTCGCCGACGGCGCAGTCGAGCTGGTGTCGCGCGCGACGGGCCAGAGTGCGGATGTTGCGCTCGGCGACGTGGTGCACACGATCAAGACGAAGGTGGCCGAAGAGCTTTTGATCGAATCGGCGCAGTAGCGCGTATATAGATACACGATCGACCGCCAGATGGGTTGCGGCACAAAGGAGCAGCAATGGCACTGAAGTTAAAAATCAAAATGCCCGAGGTGAGCCACGCGTGGCCCGCCCTGCTGCTCCGAGGCTTTCTGCTGGTGGTGGCCGCATGTTGCGCCACGGTGATGATCTACGGCGGCTACCTGTACATCAAGTACGGACGCATCGTGGACGAACGCCTGCAGCATCCGCTCTTCAAGAACACAGCGAAGATCTATGCCGCGCCACGGGAAGTGCGGCCAGGACAAAAGCTCACCATCAAGCTCATTGCCGACGAACTGCGGCACGCGGGCTACACCACGACGGGCGCATTCAAGCCCTCTCCTCTGGGCACGTACCGGGTCGCCCCGGACACCATCAACATTGAGCCGGGGCCGCAGTCGTACCATGCCCAGGATGGCGCCACCATTCGCATCGATCACGGTGTGGTTGAGACGATCGACGACGACCACGGCCAACTGCTCGCCAGCTATGAACTTGAGCCGCTGATGATCACCGGCCTGAGCGAAGATGCCAACCGCACCAAGCGCCGGCTGATCACGTACGACGAAATTCCGCAGAACCTGGTGCAAGCGGTGCTGGCCATTGAAGACCGCCGTTTTTTTGAGCACGGCGGAGTGAACTACATCAGCATGGCGGGGTGGGCGTGGCATGATTTGATCGGCGACCGCAAGCACCTTGGCGGCGCGTCCACGCTTACGATGCAGTTGGCCAAGCAGCTCTTTGTGGCCGACAACCGCACGATCAAATACAAGGTTACGCAGATTCTGGTCGCCTTTCACCTGGAGCATCGCTTCAACAAGAAGCAGATCTTCGAGCTGTACGCTAACCAGGTGCCTCTTGGCGAACATGGCAGCTTCTCCGTGAACGGTTTCGGGGAAGGCTCGCAGGTCTTCTTCGGAAAGGACGTTCGCCAACTCGACCTGGCCGAGAGCGCGCTGCTTGCCGGCATGATCCAGCGGCCGAGCTACTTTAATCCCTGGCGTCACGCTGAGCGCGCCATTCAACGGCGCAACCTGGTGCTGGACTCGATGGTGGAGACTGGAGCGATCACCAAAGAGCAGGCGGAAACGGCCAAAGCGGAGTCCCTGCACCTGACCACCGCCAGCGTGGATGCCAGCGAAGCGCCTTACTTTGTCGACCTGGTGCACGAGCAGATTTTGCAGAAACTCGGGGAGCGCGATCCCAATCTCGAAGGGCTGCACATCTACACCACGCTCGATCCGGATTTGCAGCGCGTTGCAACATCGGCGGTTGAGAACACGCTGCACCTGATCGACGAACGAGTGGACCGCAAGCATGTGCGCGACCGCAAGCTTGGCCGGCCGTACGTTTATCCACAAATAGCGCTGGTGGCGCTTAATCCCCACACGGGCCAGGTGCTCGCTCTTGTTGGCGGCCGCAACTATGGGAACTCGCAGCTGAATCACGCGGTGGCGAAGCGGCCAACGGGATCGATCTTCAAGCCGTTTGTCTATGCGTCAGCCTTCCAGACGGCGGTAGAGGGAACACTGCTGCCCGGCCAGACCAAGCCGTTCTCGCCGGTGACCATGTTGAATGACGAGCAGACGACGTACGACGTGGGCAACCAGCAGTACACGCCGCGCAATTACAAGAGCGAATACTACGGCGAGATCACGGCACGCTACGCGCTGATGCGCAGCGATAACAATGCTGCCATCAGTCTGGCGGGCATGGTCGGGTTCGACCGCGTAGCGGCGCTGGCTCGGGATGCGGGCATCAAGAGCGCGCGCGGCACACCGTCGGTTGCCATTGGCACGTATGACGCTTCGCCGCTGGAAATGGCGGGCGCCTATACGGTCTTCGCTAACGGCGGCGTGCACATCGATCCGTGGATGGTGGCGAGCGTTCGCACCGCAACCGGGGATGTCATCAGCGACTACACACCCACTTCGCGACAGGTGCTCGATCCGCGCGTGGCGTTCCTCACCACCTATCTGATGGAAGCCGTTCTCCAGGGGAATGGTAGCGATGGCTGCATGATTGGCGGGCGGGACTATTGCGGAACTGGCGCAGGTGTCCGGAACATGGGCTTCTATGCTCCGGCGGCAGGCAAAACAGGGACCAGCCACGATGCCTGGTTCGCCGGCTTTACCAGCAACCTTCTCTGCATCGTGTGGGTGGGGAACGACGATTACACGGATATCAAGCAGGAAGGCGCGGATGTGGCAGCGCCCGTATGGGCCGCCTTTATGAAAAACGCCACGCAGTTGCCGGAGTACTCCGATACCAAGGACTTCGTTCCACCCGAAGGCGTGCAGCTTGTGTCGTTGGACAAGGTAACGAATCTGCTGGCAGATGCCGCCTGCCCCGACGATTACACGGCCGCATTCCTCGATGGCACGGTGCCGACCGATACATGCGATCATCCACCGGACCATCGCAACATCTTCCAGAAGATTTTTGGGTTGGGCGGGAGCAAGCCGGGGAATTGAAGGCAGGGACCAAGGGAACTAGGGACCAAGGGAACAGGGAACAAGAGTTCACCGCTCACCCGTCCACATCGCTGCCATCGGGCATCAGCTGGCATTGCGGGCACCAGAATGTCACGCGGGCGTCGAAGCCCTGAAGGCGGCGGCGAACCGGCGCGCCGCATTTGCGGCATGGCTGACCGTTGCGTCCATAGACCCACAGGCTCTCGGATGGATCGGTGCGGTGCGTGGTTCGTCGGTTTCCACGATACGTGACGATGCGATCCGGAGAGTCTTCCATCACGTTGGAGGCGAGCTGCCGGCGCGCTACCGCTATGACCTGCGCAGCCTCTTCCCTGCTCAGCGTGCCTGCCTTGCGAAACGGATGCATGCCGGTGACGAAGCAGACCTCCGATTTGAAGACGTTGCCCACGCCTGCCAGCACGCGCTGATCGAGCAGCACATTGCCTATATCCTCGTCGGGATGCGCCAGGAATCGAGCCAGCGTCGCATCTGCATCGAACTCCTCGCGCAGCAGATCCGTCCCTGCTGCCGGAATGCGCCGGTCGCGCGCAAGCGTTTGTGCAGTGTGGATCTCCGCCACCGGCACGTTGAAACCGATGGCGTGATATTCGCTGTTTTCGATGACGATGCGCGCCGTGCTGCGAGGCTTCTGCCAAGGCTCGCCGGGGCGGTAGATATGCCAGCTTCCGCTCATCAGCATGTGCGTAGCCAGCGCGCCGCCGCCGGAGAAATGCATGAGCAGCCACTTGCCGCGCGCCTCGACGCGTTCGACGAGTTGGCCGGTGAGCGGCGTGTCGTCGTGGAATCGCGTGAGGAGCGGATACGTGGAGCGGAAACCGGTGATGGGTTTGCCGGCGAGGGCGCGATGCAGCGAGCGCGCGGAACGGAAGATGGTATCGCCTTCGGGCATTACTGCAGTTCCTCCGCTGTGTGCTCACGCTCTACCAGCGGCAGCGGAATGCGCCGGAGGTGCATGCCCAGCGGACCGGGATGAAAGCCGGCATCGAGCAGAAAGCGCGCCATGGGATGCGCCGCCACCGGCTGGCCGTTGATGGTGGTGATGAGCACGCCCTGGTGGCGATCGGCGTGCATGCGCTGCTGCCCGCGCGCGCTGAGGAAATGCGCCAGCCCTGCTGCCACCTGCGAGCGCTCCGGCTCGTCGGACGGTAAGAACACCAGCAGGTTGGGATTATTGCGCCGCACCCAGGCCACAAGCTGGCCGTTGCGCAGAACCACTTCAGCGTAGGCGGCGCGCGTCAGCACTCGTGGAACCGATTCGGAATCCTCCTCCGCCACGGGCAGGTCGGGCCAGCGCAGCACGGATCCATAGGGATTGGCGGGATCGGTGGCGGCGAGTTGCACGAATTCCGGCTTCTCCGCTTGCGGCGCGTTGCGCAACTGGCGCAGAAGATCCACGGCAGCGGGAAGGGCGAACTGCGTGGCGCCCAGGCCGGCGACGAAATATCCGCGGCGAATGCGGCCGCTCTGTTCGAGCGCTTTCAGCACATCGTACACAGCGCTGAATCCTCCGGGAATGTTCTCGGCAGCAACAGACTCGCGCAACAGAATTCCGTAGCGATTCAGCAACTGCATCGCCAGCGCGTGACTGCGCTCTGTGGCGGTTGAAGGGGCACCTGTGCGGCATTGAGTTGCTGCATGCAATGCCCATCTGCCCTGCGCATTCGGCGGCGTGGTTCGCCGCGAACGAAACACCGCGCCGGTTTGATGCGGACGCCGTGGCGTGCGCGCACTGTCGGGCCGCTGAATGTACGCGCGAAGGGCATGCAGCGAGTCGTTCGTCACGAGCCCGCGCCAGACAAGGCTCCATAGCGCATCGATGGTTTCGCCCGGATACCCGCCGCCCGCTGCCTGATGCAGCGGCTCAAAGAAGCTTGCGCCGGTGGACTCGAGGACATCGAGCAGTTTCTGCTCACGCTCGGTGAGCGGTTCGGAAATCTGCCGCTGCGGCAAGAGCAAAGGAAGCTTGTCCGCGAGATACAGGGCAATGCGGCCGTCGCGCTCGCCCAGCGGCTCCACGCCGGCCCATGCTACTTCGCCGGCGGCGATGAGGGTGTCGAGGCCGGACGGCTCGTAGCCGGCAACGCGCGCCGGCAGAATCGACGACTCCAGCAGCGACGCAGGAACCGGCGCGCCCTGCAGACTCTCGATCGCGTCAAGCAGCGCATCCAGATGATTCGGGCCACCGCGCCGCGGCTGCAGCAGGCCCTGCCAATGCGTAAGGAAGCGCGCCAGCGTGTGCTGCTCCACGGGCTCCACTTCGCGGCGGAGGCGCGCGAGCGATTTGCGGCGGATCTGGCGCAGAATCTCCGCATCGCACCACTCGCGATGAAGGCCACCCGGACGGAATCCACCTTCGAGCACGCGCCCATCCGCGGCGAGCTGATGCAGCACCTTCTCAATCTCAGCGGCATCGAGCGCAAATCGATCCGCCGCCTCGCGCGTGGTGAAGGGGCCGTGGGTACGTGCGTAGCGACGGACGAGTTCCAGCACGGCATGCGGAACGGGTTCGAGGAGCGAGACGGCAATCCCCGGCGGCAACGGAATGCCGAGCGCATCGCGGTAACGCGCCGCATCTTCGACCGCGATCAGGCGACGTTCCCCTGCAATGCGCAGATCGAGAAGGCGCCGCGCGCGAACGAGGCGGTCCACATGCTGGAGGAGATCGGGCGACGTCACACGCCGCCCTAGCTCTTCGCGGTTGAGATCGCCTAGCTTCAGCAGAAGATCGTGGATGCCATCCACGGAGCGCGCGCGATAATTCTCCGCGAGGCATTGCGCGGCTTCTTCCACTTCTTCGATGGCTCCGGGATCCAGGAGCTCGCGCAGGTCCGCCTCGCCCAGGATTTCGCGGAGTTGCTCCTGATCGATGGTGAGCGCCTGCGCGCGCCGCTCGGCCAGCGGCGCATCGCCGTCATAGAGAAAGTTGGCCACGTAACTGAAAAGCAGCGAGGACGCAAACGGCGAAGGTTTGCGCGTCTCTACGACGTGCACTCGAAGCTGCCGCTGCTGAATGGCGCGCAAGGTTTCGATCAACGCAGGCATGTCGAAGACATCGCGCAAACATTCGCGATAGCTTTCGAGCAGCAGCGGGAACGACGGATAGCGCGATGCCACGCTGAGCAGGTCGTACGAACGCTTGCGGAGTTGCCACAGCGGCGAGCGCTGATCGGCGCGGCGGCGCGGCAGCAGCAGCGCGCGCCCGGCAGCCTCACGAAAACGCCCCGCAAATAATGCGGTGGATCCAAGCTGCCGCAGCACAAGCTGCATGGCTTCGTTCGCTTCCACCATGAACCAGTCAGGATCGGGCGGCGCGTCGGTATCGGGAAAGCGAAGCACAAATCCGTCGTCGCCCCAGATCGTCTCCACCTCCGGACCGCCGGCGGCGCGGATGCGCGCGCTTACCGCCATGGCCCACGGGATATGAATGCGGCTGCCGAAGGGCGAGAGCACGCACACGCGCCAGTCGCCCAGCTCATCGCGCACGCGCTCGATGACGATGTTGCGGTCGTCGGGCACAATGCCGGTGGAGTCTGCCTGATCGGCGAGATACTGCAGCAGATTCTCCGCGGCGCCTGGATCGAGGTCGTGCTCCGCCACCAACTTGGTCAGCGCGGCGGCCTTGGGCAGTGCGCGCATCTCGCGCACGAGCGCGCCGATGCGGCGGCCAAACTCCAGCGGCCGGCCGGGCCCGTCGCCCTTCCAGAATGGCATCTTGCCGGGCTCGCCGGGTGCAGGCTCGACGAGTACGCGATCGTGGGTGATGTCCACGATGCGCCACGTCGAGGCGCCGAGGATGAACGTCTCATTGGGATGCGACTCGAAGACCATCTCCTCATCGAGCTCGCCCACGCGCACGGATTTTCCTTCAGAGTGCGCAAGAAACACGCCGTACAAGCCGCGGTCCGGAATCGTACCCGCGTTGAGGATCGCGAGCCGCGCCGCACCATCTCGCGGCGTGACCATGTTCTTCACGCGGTCCCATGTGAGACGGGGGCGCAGTTCCGCGAATTCATCCGATGGATAGCGGCCGCTGAGAAGATCCAGCACGCCTTCAAATGCTGAGCGCGTGAGTCCTGCAAACGGCGCAGCGCGCCGTACAAGATCGTAAAGGAAATCAACTGGCACCTCGGCGGGAGCCGATTTGGCGGAGTTGATGGGGTTGGCGAAGGGCAACGTGCCCGCGTGCTTTGTCCCTCTGTCCCTTGTTCCCTTTGTCCCTGCTTTCTTGTTCCCTCGTTCCCTTGTTCCCTCGTTCCCTGCACTTGCCACAATCGCCACCAGTTGCTGCGCCAGAACGTCGAGCGGGTTGCGCGGATAGCGCGTGGATTCAATGTGCCCCTCGTGCATGGCGCGCGTCACGGCGGCGCATGCGACGAGGTCGGCGCGATACTTGGGGAACAGCACGCCCTCGCTGACAGCATCCACGCTGTGCCCGGCGCGCCCAATGCGCTGCATGCCGCTGGCGACCGATGGCGGCGACTCAATCTGAATGACCAGATCGACCGCTCCCATATCAATGCCGAGCTCGAGAGTGGACGTAGCGCACAGCGCCTTGATCTGACCGGCTTTAAGCTGCTCTTCGATGACGGAGCGCTGATGCGCGGCCAGAGATCCGTGATGCGCCCGCGCGATGGGCTCCTCGGCAAGTTCGTTGAGCGCGCCGGCGAGGCGCTCGGCAATTTGGCGGCTGTTGACGAAGAGGATGGTGGAGTTGCGCTCGCGGATCAGCTCAAGCAGGCGGGGATGAATGGCGTTCCAGATGGAGACGCGCCGCGGTGTCTGGGCGGCGGGGCCGCTGGGGATCTCCTCCATGGTGTTGAGGCGCGCCATGTCTTCCACCGGCACCTCAATGCGCAGCTTGAGCTGCTTGCGCGCGCTGGCGTCGACGATGGTGACGGGACGGTAGCGGGGCTCGGCGGCAGCCGAGCCAAGGAGCAGGGAGTAGGCAGTAGGGAGTAGGGTACCTGGAGATTCAACTGCACCATCGTCCTGAACCGCAAGCGCCTGCTCAAGCGCAACGAGGTCGTCACGCGCGGCGACCTCATCGCCGGGGGCGCTTTCTACTCCCTGTTCCCTATTCCCTACTCCCTGTATCTCCACTCCGCCGAGGAATCGCGCCACCTCTTCGAGAGGGCGCTGCGTGGCGGAGAGTCCGATGCGCTGCAGGGGCTTCTTCGCGAGCGCTTCGAGTCGTTCGAGCGTGAGGGAGAGATGCGCACCGCGCTTGGTGGGCACGAGCGCATGAATCTCATCGATGATGACGGTGTCGACGGTGCGCAGAACTTCTGAGGCCTGCGAGGTGAGCAGCAGATAGAGCGACTCCGGCGTGGTGATGAGGATGTCGGCCGGGTCGCGACGGTACCGCGCCCGCTCGCGCTGCGGCGTGTCGCCGGTGCGCACGCTGATGGTGGGCTCGTGAAAGGCGACGCCCATGCGCCGCGCCATGTTCGCCATGCCAGCAAGAGGCGAACGCAGGTTGCGCTCCACGTCCACCGCGAGCGCCTTGAGCGGCGAAACGTAAACGATCTTCGTGCCCTTACGCTCCCTTGCTTCCTTGTCCCCTCGATCCTCGCTTCCTTGTTGCCTTGTTCCCTCGTTCCCTTGTTCCCTGCCTTGCAGCATGAGCCGGTCGAGGCACCAGAGAAACGCCGTCAGAGTTTTGCCGGTGCCGGTTGGCGCAAGGATCAGCGCGCTCTCCCCACGCGCGATCACCGGCCAGCCGAGGCGCTGCGGCGCGGTGGGCGCGTCGAAGACAGCCTGGAACCAAGCCGCCGTTACGGGATGAAAGCATGCGAACGGATCCGCTCCGGCGTGCGCTGGTGCAGGGGCGTCCGGATTCTTGGGACGGGGAGGCATGCCTGATCAGGATATCAGGAGGGAGGGCGAAGAAATAGAGAACAGAGGCCGGGAGAGCTGCCCTACTCGTCGTAGTGCAGCAGGCTAAAGACGTCGTAGCCGGAGAACCGCTGGCGGCCTTTCAGAAAATCGAGCTCAACCGCAAATCCAAGGCCGGCGATCTCGCCGCCGAGTTCCTTGACCAGCTTGACTGTGGCTTCCATGGTGCCGCCGGTGGCCAGAAGGTCATCCACGAGCACTACGCGCTGCCCCGGCTCGATCGCATCCTTGTGAATCTCCAGCGTGTCGGAGCCGTACTCCAGGTCATAGGTCACGCGGGCGCAGGGCGCGGGCAGCTTGCGCGGCTTGCGGACGGGCACGAATCCTGCGTTCAAGCGGTAGGCGAGGGCCGGTCCGAAGATGAATCCGCGCGCCTCGATGCCCAGGATCAAATCGACATCGCGACCGATGTAGTGCGCCGCCATCGCGTCAATCAGCTGCGCGAAGCCGGTCTTGTCTTTGAGCAGCGTGGTGATGTCGTAGAAGAGGATGCCAGGCTTGGGAAAATCGGGAACGGTGCGGACCAGCGCCTTGAGCGCCTCCACGTTGACTTGCTTGGGCGATGCGGGCATGGCTCCGGCGCTCCTCTGATCGTGCTGGAATTCGGAAGAGAACGGCGGAATTGACTGTTCGGCTTCCCAGTCGATTATAAGCGGCGGGCGTGGTTGCACCCGCCGCGGTTTGCCCTAAGCGCCTTCGCAAAAGACGTCGGGAACGTCGATTCCAAGGGCAGTGGCAAGGTCGTGCTGATGCTCCTGCTCCTGCGAGATGATGGTGCGGAGGTTTTCGGCGAGCGCGTAGTGGCCGACGGCCTCGGCCTGCTTCACGCGCTGACGATAGTTCTTGATGGTTTCGGTTTCGTTATCGAGGTCGAAGCGGATCATGTCCTCTGGTTTATCCGAGAGCTTGACCGGCTTGGGTGTCGCTGTCGGCATGCCGCCCAGGTAGTCGATCTGGTCGGCGATGATCAGGGCGTGCTGGAGTTCCTGGGCGGCGTGAAGCTTCAGTTCGTCCGCGATCTTCATCCACTGCGCGCCCTTCAGCACATTGCTGTACACGGTGTAGGCGATGATGGCCTGGTATTCGCGGGCCAGGTCGTCGTTGAGTGCGACAACAAGGTCCTTGAGGGCTTGTTCGCGCTTCGGATCCTTCGTTTCAGGCATGATTTGCGTTCCCTTTCTTGAATAAACAAAGACGCGTACTTAGATGCGCCGAGCCGGGGCGGGGAGAGTCGCGCCGCTCATTTGCCGGTACGAATGTTGCGGCGGAAACGGGATCCTTTGGGCAGAGCCGCAACTTCTCCGGTAATATTTCGTCCGTACAATTGATCGCGCTGCGCCCGGCAGCCATTCCCCAAGCGGAGACGTTTCATGCAGTCCCTTCACGGATTTCTGTGCGCCGTTCTCAGCGTCAGCATGGTGGTTGCATCGACGCCGGGCTGGAGCGAGGTGGCGACGCCGGCCGGCGATACCACGCAGCGACCGGCCTATCGTGGACAGTTGCAGGGCGACGAGCGGATTCTGCAGGCCTTGAACCGCTTCACGTTCGGTCCGCGACCCGGGGATCTGGATGCCGTGCGCGCCATGGGCCTGGACGCATGGTTCGAACAGCAACTGCATCCGGCCACGATTCAGGATCCCGCGTTAGAGGAGAAGCTGGCGCAATTTCCGGCGATGCAGTGGTCGTCGCAAGACCTGGATTTCCGGCTGCCGAGCAACGCCGTCATCCGACAGGTGATAGCCGGCAAGATCGCCATGCCGGAAACCGGCCTGCTGCGCCGTGTCTACCTGGACGAGGTGGCGCGCGTGGAAGAGCGGCAACGGGGGAAGGCCGGTCCGAAGCGCCGAGCCGCTGCCAATTCAAACACGATGGGACCGCAAACGGGGATGGCGCCAGCGGAGATGTCGTCCTTCGCTCAGGCCAAAGCAGCCGCCGATCCCCTGCTGGTGGCTGGAATTCTGAGCCTGCCGCCGCGCGATCGCGTGATGAAACTGGCCGCCATGCCGCAGCCGGAGCTCGATGCCTTTTTTCATGCACTGAAAGGTCCCCAGCGGCAAGCGCTCTTTGCCGGCCTATCGCCTGACTATCGCGAAGATATCGGCGCTTTGGAGAATCCGGAGCGCGTGGTGGTGGAAGAGCTGATGGCGGAGCGTCTGACCCGCGATATCTACGCGCAGGCGCAGTTACAGGAGGTGATGACCGACTTCTGGCTCAATCACTTCAACGTCTACCTGCGCAAAAACGAGACCATGCCGTACTACCTCGTCAGCTACGCGCGGGACACGATCCGGCCGCGGGCGCTGGGCAACTTCGAGGATCTGCTGGAGGCGGTGGCGCACAGCCCGGCCATGTTGCTCTACCTGGACAACGCGCAGAGCGTGGGACCCGACTCTCGTGCAGCCGAACGCGCGAAGAGGGCCGCGATGCGGAATCGCAAGCGCAAGGTTCCCGAGGGGCTGAATGAGAATTACGGGCGCGAGTTGATGGAACTGCACACCCTGGGGGTGAATGGCGGATACACGCAGGCCGATGTGATTCAGGCAGCGCGGATCCTTACCGGATGGTCGGTTGACCAGCCGCAGCGCGGCGGCGGATTCCAGTTCAATGAGAACCGGCACGAGCCCGGATCAAACAAGGTGATGGGCAAGAAGTTCAAGGATCACGGCGAGCGCGAAGGCGAAGATTTTCTGCATTTCCTGGCGGCTCGGCCTGCGACTGCGAGGTTTCTATCGCGGGAGCTGGCGGAGCGGTTCGTGAGCGACGACCCGCCACAGACGCTGGTGGATCGGATGGCGAAGAGCTATCTCAAGAGCAAGGGGAACATCGCCGATGTGCTGCGCACGATGTACCGCTCGCCGGAGTTCTGGTCGCAGGATGCCTATCGCGCGAAGGTGAAGACGCCTGTCGAATATGTGGTGTCCGCGGCGCGGGCCAGCGATGCTGAGATCACAAACATGCAGCCGCTGGTCTACGCGCTGCGGATGATGGGGATGCCGCTGTATGGATGCATTCCGCCGACCGGCTACAAATGGGATGCGGCTGAGTGGGTTTCGACGGGCCAACTGGTGGACCGAATGAACTTTGCCCTGGCGCTGGCAACGAATCGCCTGAATGGCGTGAAAACCGAATGGGCAGGCGCTGGACCAGCGAGCGAGGATGTGCTGGCGGAAGAGGCGCGGCTGGAGAGCGCATTGCTTGGCGAGCCGGCGAGCGCTACGACACGGCAAGCGGTTCTGGCGCAGTTCGCAAAGCCGGCCGGAGCGCAGATGGTAGCGATGCAGAATCGGCGCGGGCCGGGAACGTTGCCGCGCGACAAGCAGGATCAGTGGCTGGCCGGGTTGTTGCTCGGCAGCCCCGAATTTCAACGACGCTAGGCCAGGAGACACACATGAACCGGCGATTCTTCCTCCACAAAGGCGCGTTGGCGCTGGCCGGCACCACGGCGATTCCTCAATTCCTGGTGCGCAGTGTTCTGGCGCAGACCGCGGGCGCGCCCGGCAAGCGGCTGGTGGTGGTCTTCCAGCGCGGCGCTGCCGATGGGCTCAACGTGGTGGTGCCTTATCGCGAGAAGAACTACTATCGCATGCGGCCGACGATCGGAATCCCGCAGAATCAGGTCGTCGACCTGGACGGGTTCTTCGGGCTGCATCCATCACTGGCATCGTTTAAGCCTCTCTATAGCGCGGGGCACCTAGGCATTGTGCATGCCGTGGGCTCGCCGGACATGACGCGCTCGCACTTCGACGCACAGGACTATATGGAGTCCGGCACTCCCGGCGTGAAGAGCACAGAAGAAGGCTGGCTGAACCGGGCGTTGCAGGCCGAGGACCTGCGCCATCGCGCGCCGCATACGGCCTTCCGCGCCGTGGCGTTGAGCGCGGATGTTCCGCTCACGCTGGCCGGCAAAGTGCCCGCGATTGCGCTGAACAACGTGAACAATTTCAGCGTGGCGGGCCACGGCCCGACGCCGTCGCCGGCGGCCAATGCGTTTGAAGCCATGTACGACACGAGCGGCGACCGTATCTTTCATGCCGCAGGAGAAGAGACATTTGACGCGGTGAAGATGCTGCGCGCCGCCAATCCAGGGCAGTATGAGCCGAACGCTCCCTATCCCAACACCGAGTTCGGCAACAACATGAAACAGATTGCGCAACTGCTGAAGGCGAACCTGGGCGTGGAAGCCGCCTTTACCGACGTGAACGGCTGGGACACCCACCAGAACCAGGGCGGCGTGAATGGACAGCTTGCCAACCGGCTGCGCGATTTCTCCGATTCCATTGCCGCCTTCTGGCGAGACATGGGCGACGACGCGGAGAACATTACGCTGGTGACGATGAGCGAGTTTGGCCGCACGGCGCGCGAAAATGGCACCGGCGGGACCGACCACGGCCATGCGAATGCGATGTTTGTGCTGGGCGGCAACGTGAAGGGTGGAAAGGTGCACGGCCATTGGCCTGGCCTCGAAGACGAACAGCTCAACCAGGGCCGCGACCTGGCACTCACCACGGACTATCGCGCGGTGCTTGGCGAGCTGGTGAATCGCACCATCGGCGCCCAGAACCTCGATCTGGTCTTCCCCGGTGCGCGGCTGCAGCCCAGCCGGTTCCTGCGGCTGGTCTAGGGCAATCCTTCCGTTCCGGCACGCGAGCCGGAGGCCCCTCGTTTCGCGTGCATCGCGCGATGCGTGCGGCAGGCCGGTAGAATAGGAAGCGAGGCTTCCTTTGCATCGCCGCGCATTTCCGCTTCTGCTTCTCGCCTTCTCTGTCGCACTTTCTGCAACCGCGCAGACCGCTGTTCCGCCGGCGCCGCCGGCGGAGCCATCCTCAGCCACACCGCAGGTATCGCCGCAGCTTCAGGCGGCCGAGTCGCGGATCGCCGTGTCTGACTGGAAGGGCGCCGAAGGCAAGCTCGCCGCGTACCTCACGGCGCATCCGGACGACGCCCGGGCACTCTTCGACGCGGGTTATGTGGCCGAGGCCTTGCAGAAGGACGACGATGCAGCCGGGTTCTACAGCCGCGCCGTGAAGGCGGAGCCCAACCGTTTTGAAGCACGGCTTGCCTACGGGCTGCTGCTTGCCCGCCACGGCAAGCTCGACGAGGCGCGTCCCCAGCTGCAGGCGGCCACGACACTCGACCCAGGAGAAGCGGGGCCGGCGTTGAAGGCCCGCGCATGGCGCGCACTGGCGGAGATCGACCGCCGCAATGATCCAGCGCAAGCCTCGACCGACCTGCTTGAGGCTCTCAAAATCAGTCCCGAAACTCCGCGGGATACGTTGCTTGCAGCAGAGCTCGCCGAGCAGTCGGGCCAAATCGACGCGGCAGAGGCAGCCTATCGCCGCGTTCTGGCCAAGGACCCCAAGTCCGCCGAAGCGCAAGCCGGGCTGGCCCAGATTCTGATCCGCAAGAAACAGTACCCCGAGGCTGAGCAACTTCTGCGCCTGGCCATGCAGCAGGCGCCCGATAACCCTGGGCTGAACGCGGAACTCGCCACCACGCTTGCCGCGCAAAACAAGCCTGAAGCGCTTCCGCTGCTCCAGAAGCTGCATGATGCTCACCCGCAGGACGAGAACATCTCGCGGATGCTTGCCGATGTGCTATCGGACGCAGGGAATCCGGCCGCGGCGGACCAGCTTTACACCGCGCTGCTCGCCGGACATCCCAACGATCCCGAGCTGCTGGTGGCTCACGGACAAGACATGATTCGCCTGGAAAGGTTCCCGCAGGCGCTCGATGCATTCTCAAAAGCCGCGCAGATCGACCCCAGCAACCCGGACGCCTGGAGCGGCGTCGCCTTTGCCGCCTCCAAAACGGGGCAGCCTTCGATGACGCTGCATGCCCTTACGATGCGATCAAGATATCTTCCAGAGAGTGCCTCTACGTACTTCCTTTGGGCAACATCTTACGATTCGGTACACGATCGTGCAGCGGCCATCACGTACTATCACCACTTTCTGGAGGCAGCGGCCGGAAAGTTCCCCGATCAGGAGTGGCAAGCACGGCAGCGTCTTCTTGTGCTCGAGAAGAAGCATTGAAGCCGGCGGCGATACATAGAGAACGGAGCTGAGTTCAGCCGCAAACGAGGGCAGATTAGACACGGCAAGTCCATTTTCCTGTTGCACACGATCTAAAAAGCTCGTATAGTTTCGGCCCAAGAGTGCAGTTTGTCCCTGGCGCCTGGGCCACGGTCGCGGTGTCGGGCGAAGGTTCAGGCGCACCCGAATTCGAGACGTGGCTGGAGCTGGAGACTTAGTCGAATGCCGCTTGTGCGGAGGTTCGTCATGCGTGTTGTCCCAGTTGTGTTGCTTATCAGCGCACTCTCCCTCCCGGCCTGCGCGGCCTCACCTGACTCCCAGGTACCCGATCTGCAGGCAATCAACATTCTCGAACAGCGCGCCAGCCAGGCGCAGCCTCGCGAACAGGCTTACCTGTACGCGGAGCTTGTTCACGAGATGATCGAATACAGCGCGCGCCAGTATTCGGCCGGCGAAACGGAGCAAGCCACCGGCCTGCTGAAGAAGGCACAGTTGTTCACCCACAAGCTCCACATGCTGATTGCCGCCAACGACAAGAAGCTGAAGGACGCACAGATCATTCTGCGGCGCACCGCGTTCCGCCTGACAGAGATGCTGCATTCGAGCGACTACCAGGACCGGCCGGTGCTGGAGCAGACTCTGAACCAGCTGAATGAGGCGCAGAACGACGCGATGCTCGCCGTGTTCAGAAAGTAACAACGTCACAATCGCTGCTGCTTTGGGTTGCGCCGGACGCTCGGCGCAACCTTTGCAGCACCTCCGTCTCTATGTTTCAATGAGAGCCGCTGGAGGAATAGCCATGGACAGGTTGCGCAGCGTCCTGGTTGTGGCGCTATGCGCCGGATTGAGCGGAGGCCTTGCGGCTCAGCGGCAGCACCATGACACGCTTACCCAAGGTCAGATTGAGCAGATTCGCGAAGCGGGAATCAATCCGAACCTCCGCATTGCCCTGTATACCAAATTCCTGCAGGAACGCGCCGATGCACTGAAGAGGCTTGCCAGCCGCGCCGAATCGCGCGCGCGAAACCTAAAGCTGGACCAGCAGTTGCAGGATTTTACGTCGCTGATGGACGAGCTTGGTTCGAACCTGGACCAGTATGGCGATCGTAAAGCGGACTTGCGGCCTGCCCTGAAGAAGCTGAACGAAGCCGCCCCGGAGTGGATGACGATGCTGCATGGCTTGCCCGCGAATCTCGTCTTCGACGAGTCGCGCAAGGAAGCCGTTGAATCATGCCAGGACCTGACGGACGATGCGAAGCAGTTGGAGACGCAACAGCTCGCCTACTTCAAGACCCACAAGAAAGATAAAGGCCAGGAACGCGACGAACCGGAGTAGACCCACGGCTACTCACGACCGATCTGGCCGACATTGCGCAGAATGCGGCGCACCTTCTTCGGCGAGATCGACAGGCTCGTGGCGACGCGCGCAATCTTGCGATCCTCCCGCAGCCACACTTTTGGAATCACGATCTCCGCGAACTCTTCCGATATTTGCTGGAAGGTCTTGCTCCCGACCAGACCCTCCGACCAGCTTCGTAACGTGTCGTTGATGCCGGAGGCCTGCACGACGCGCGATTTGAGCCCGGCGAGATCTTCGATCAAATGATCGCCTTCGCCGGGATCGGTAACCGCAGTGGCTTCGCTCGCGCAGGTTCGCGCCGTCTCCCAGTCCTGAAAGAAATCGTTGGCCGCGGTGACGCCGCGCGCTATGTATGCTCCGGCAATCAGGCGGCGGTTTTGCGTGTTCCGCGCCAGGGTCAAAGCCTCCGTGCTGTACTCCCGGGCGCGATTGGCATGCACGGCTACATCCACTTCTTCGCCCGTCTGTTCTTCCACGTGCGCATTCTCAATGGACGCTTGCAGAATGCGCGCGCGGGCCATCAGGATGTGATCATTCTGCTGCTGGCCGATGCGATAGGCCTCGGCAGCCTCCGGCGTAGCACTTTCAATATCGCCGGTATCGAGATGCAGAAAGCCAAAGTTCAGCGCAACATTGCCGATGCCATCCAGATAACCGTGGCGCTGATAAATCTCACGCGCACGGGTAAGGTTCTCAAAAGCTTGCCGGCAGATCTGCTGATATCGCTCGCGGCTGTTCTCCTGTGCCGGAGAACCCTTCGCGATCCGGGTGGCGGCACCGCGGCGGGACCGCGTGCGAGTGTCGATGCGCTTGCGAATCTGCAACGCCAACAGGCGCAAGACATAAGCCGCGTTCACCAGCGCTCGCGCCACGTTGACGTGATTCGGATCGCGCCGCGAGTAGATGGCAATGGCGCGATCGAAGTGTTCCAGCGCTTTGGTGTACTCGCCGGAGCGACGCACTACTCTGCCCCTGGCCGATTCCACATTGCCCAGCGCCACCGCATGATCGGTCTTCTTCAGCACCGCCTCTGCGCGATCCATCATCTGCAGGGCTTCCTTCGTCATGCCCTTCTGAAAGAGCAACCAGCTCTCCTGCACGCGAATCACCGCGGCAAACACAGCATCGCCGGCGGCTTCGGCCAACTCCCGCGCATGAACAATCTCCGCCAGAGCGGCTTCATATTCGCCCTTCTTGCGGTGGGCGCGGCCCTTCCAGAAATGCGCCAGAGCCTCCTCCACGGGGCAGGTCAGGTCATCCCGCACGCGCAGGACTACATCCAGCGTCTTGATGGCCCCATCCTCATCTCCGGCTGAGAGCGCGCGAAATGCCTCAGCCATGCGCGCGTGCAAATACTCCTGGACCGGCAGCGATGATCTCCACTCCGCGGAAAATCGCGATAGCACTTCATCCAGAAAGCGGAAATCGCGATAGCCGACATCGACCCACTGCGCGAGCAGGAGAAGCAGGGTGGCCGCGCCCGGAGTCTGCGGGCCAAGATGCCTGAGCGATGGTTCGGCGTCCTTCAGGACATCGATTCCGTGCTGGATGCGCCGGTGCCGCAACGCGTCCTGCAATTCCATAGTCAATCGCTTTTCGAGCGCCATTCCCTTCATCTCCTCGCCTCCGCAGGCTGTACCTTGCGTAGCCCAAATCGGACCACCGTCCGCTTCATCAAAACGGCGCATGAACCGGATCCAGCGGAATGTGGGGCCGTTTTGCGGGCGCGTGCACGATTATGCTCCTCACGGGAACGATCGTCCACTCGACCGATTCGGACTACGCCGCTTGCCCCCGCTTCAGATTCGAGCTTTACTCGTTCCAAGCATGCTGCAAGACAGCATGAACTTCACTTCCCCACGAGGTCGCCATGGATCTTCAATCCGTCACCAGCAATTGGGATTCCCCGCGCTGGAAGGGCATCACTCGCACCTATACGCCGGAAGAGGTCAACCGACTTCGCGGCACGGTTCACGTGGAATACTCGCTGGCCCGCGCCGGCGCCGAGAAACTGTGGCGCCTTCTGAACCACGAAAGCTATGTGGGCGCTCTCGGCGCGCTCACTGGCAACCAGGCTGTGCAGATGGCGGCCGCTGGGCTGAAGGCAATTTACCTGAGCGGCTGGCAGGTTGCTGCCGACGCCAACGTTGCCGGGCAGATGTATCCCGACCAGAGTCTCTACCCGGTGAACAGCGTGCCCAGCGTTGTGCGCGCCATCAACAACGCGCTGATGCGAGCCGACCAGATCGCACACGCCGAAGGGCAGGATGGAGTCGATTGGATGCTGCCCATCGTTGCCGATGCTGAAGCCGGATTTGGCGGCGTACTGAATGCGTTCGAACTGATGAAGGCGATGATTGAAGCAGGCGCGGCGGCAGTTCACTTTGAGGATCAGCTCTCATCCGCAAAGAAGTGCGGCCACATGGGCGGCAAGGTGCTCGTCCCCACGCAGGAAGCGGTTCAGAAGCTCATCGCAGCACGCATGGCTGCCGATGTGTTGCGCGTACCCACCATCGTGATTGCGCGCACCGACGCCAATGCGGCACAGTTGATCACCAGCGACTGCGATCCTGCGGATAAGCCATTCCTGAAAGGCGAGCGCACCGTCGAGGGCTTCCACACCTATCGTGGAGGACTGGATGCCGCGATCGCACGCGCACTTGCCTACGCGCCTTACGCCGACATGCTTTGGGCCGAGACCTCCGAACCCAACATCGAGGAAGCGCGGCGATTCGCCGAGGCGGTCCACGAGAAGTTCCCAGGAAAGCTGCTCGCCTACAACTGCTCGCCGTCGTTCAACTGGCGCGGAAAGCTGGGAACCACCGAGTTGGCCGGATTCCAGCAGCAACTGGCGCGCATGGGCTATCGCTTCCAGTTCGTCACTCTGGCCGGGTTCCACGCGCTCAACCTCTCCATGTTCGAGCTGGCGCAGGAGTACAGCCGCAGCGGCATGCTCGCCTACTCTGCACTGCAGCAGCGGGAATTCGAATTGGCTGAACGGCTTGGATACGGGGCGGTGAAACACCAGCGATTCGTCGGCACCGGATACTTTGACCAGGTGGCAACCACAATCGCCTCAGGCAACATCTCCACATGCGCACTCCCAGGATCCACGGAAGAGGAGCAGTTCGAGGATCCTTACGACCATGAGTTGCCCATGCAGGCATCCGCATAGGCCGGAGAACAACTATCATTCAGCGAGAAGGCGAGGATGCAAATGACCACGACCGCTTCGATTTCCGAGAGTTCTGCCGCCGGGTTTACCGAATGCCAACAGGAGATTCTGAATCCCGGAGCAGTTGCATTTCTGAGAGAGCTGCACAAACGTTTTGAGCCGACGCGCCGCCAGTTATTGGAGGCGCGCGTCGAACGCCAGGCGTACCTCGATCGCGGTGGACTTCCGGATTTTTTGCCGGAGACAAAAGAGGTGCGTGACGCGGAGTGGGCGGTTGCGCCGATTCCGCCTGAGCTTCTGGACCGTCGCGTGGAGATCACCGGCCCCACCGAACGAAAGATGGTGATCAACGCGCTCAACTCCGGCGCCAAGGTCTTCATGGCCGATTTTGAAGATGCAAATTCGCCTACCTGGATGAACTGCATTGAAGGCCAGCGGAACCTGATCGATGCTAATACCCGCACCATCTCCTGGACCTCGACCGATAATCGGTTCTACGAGTTGGGGCCGAAGCCTGCTGTTCTCTTCGTGCGTCCGCGCGGCTGGCACATGGTGGAGAAGCACTTCGTCATCGACGAAACACCCATCTCGGCTTCGCTCTTTGACTTCGGTCTCTACCTGTTTCACAATGCGCAGATCCTGCTGCAACGCGGCTCGGCTCCGTACTTCTACCTGCCGAAGCTGGAGAGCCATCTGGAAGCGCGCCTCTGGAATGACGTTTTCGTCTTCGCGCAGCAGTATCTGGGGATACCTAACGGCACCATTCGCGCCACCGTGCTGATCGAAACCATTCTCGCCGCGTTCGAGATGGACGAAATCCTGTACGAACTGCGCGATCATTCCGCCGGACTTAACTGCGGGCGCTGGGACTACATCTTCAGCTTCATCAAGAAGTTTCGCAACCGCCGCGAGTTCACGCTCCCGCAGCGCGGCGACGTCACCATGACCCAGCCATTCCTTGCGTCCTATGTGGAACTCCTGATCCACACCTGCCACAAGCGCGGCATTCACGCGATGGGCGGCATGGCGGCGCAGATTCCCATTCGCAACGACGAAGCCGCCAATCGCGAGGCCATGCAGCGCGTCCGCGAAGACAAGCTGCGCGAAGTGCGGGCCGGTCACGACGGAACGTGGGTCGCGCACCCTGGTCTTGTGCCCGTCGCGCAGGCGGTGTTCGATGAATCCATGCCCGGTGCGAACCAGATACGCGTGCCGGCAGAGCGGCGGTCGCGCATTCAAGCCGCAAATCTGCTTGAAGTACCCCGCGGCCCCATCACCGAAGCAGGCCTGCGCCGGAACATCGACGTGGCGCTGCAGTACATGGAGTCGTGGCTACGCGGCAACGGCTGCGTGCCGATTTACAACCTCATGGAAGACGCGGCAACGGCGGAGATCTCTCGCGCGCAGCTTTGGCAGTGGATCCGCTACGGCGCACTTCTCGACGATGGCCGCGTAATTACGGCCGACGTGCACAATCGATTGCTGGCCGAAATTCTGGAAGAGAAGAAGAATGCAGTCACGCCGGAAGCATTTCTGTCGCGCAAATTCAACCGCGCTGCGGATTTGCTGCGCGAGTTAAGCGCCGGTCCGTTCCGCGAGTTCCTGACTACGACCGCGTACCAAGACCTGGCGTGACAAATGAGCAGCATGGCATGCTGGTGCTACTCGATGGGGAGGCGCACCGTGGCGCGTGCGCCCTGGCCATCTTCGCGATTGACCAGAAGAATATCGCCGCCGTGCGCGCGCACGATCTGCTGCGCCAGCGCCAGACCAATCCCGCTGCCTTTCGGCTTTGTGGTGTAGAACGGAACGAAAAGATTGTCGGTGTTCGCAATTCCCATCCCCGAATCTTCCACGCTGATTGAAGCGAAACCGTCGTTGACCGTCCAATGAACCGCGACAGAGCTCGACTGATTGGCCAGTGAAGCGTCCACGGCATTTGCCAACAGATTGATCAGCATCTGTTCGAGCTGATCGGGATCGGCGTGCAACATCACTGCGGGACCCGGCTCCACTTGCACTGCCAGCCGCTGTTCGAGAATCACGACGCGCTCCAGCAGAGCGCTGAGCGAGACCGGCCGAAGATGCGGTGGAGGTAATTGCGCAAGCAGCCTGTACGACTGCACAAATCGATGCAGCGCATCGGCCCGGCTCTCCACCACTCCCAGCCCACGACGAAAATCCCGCAGCGTATCGGCATCGCCTTCCATAGCATCCACGCGCGCCAGCAGGCTCCCGGCGATGGACTTGATGGGCGCGAGCGAGTTGGAGAGCTCGTGGCCGAGGACGCGGATGAGGCGCTTCCATGCCGCCTGCTGTTCTTCCTGGAGTGGAGCGCTCACATCGGCCAGCAACACCAGCGTGTGGGGAGCACCTTCCTGACGAAAGCCGGATTTGCGCAAGAGCCACCGCGCAGGCCGTCCGCCAAAGGTGTGCACAGTCTGATCGGCCGCGTGCAGCATCCCCTCCAGGCCCAGTTCCGCGGCGGAGCGCCCGATGCAACGGGAATAGCTGCGCCCCAAAAACTCGGCCCCCGCCGTATTCACAAGCTGGAGAACATCGTGGCGATCGAAGGCGAACAGCGGCGCCGTCATCACCTCCAGAATGCGCGCCAGCAACGCGGTTGCTTCCAGCGAACGCACGCGCTGCCGCTGCAGCAGATCGGCAAGCGCATTCACTTCGCCGGCGAGTTCTCCGAGCGCGTCCCTGGTCGCCGCGCCTCGCGCGCGAAACGAATAGTCGCCTTCCCGCAGCGATGCAATCACATTGGTGAGCGTCTGCAGGGGCCGCACAAAACTGTCTACGAGTGCCGCCGAAAGCAGCGCAAAATACAACACCAGGCAAGTGGCGATGAGGATGCCTGCCGTAAGGCTGATGCCTTCGCGATAGACAAGCACCCCGGCGAGAATGAGGCCCGGAAGCGAGAGCCAAAAGCTGAAAAGCCACGCCCGGCGCACGGCCGAACGCGGCTTGTGCCGCCGGGATGAGCCGCTATAAGCCATATTTTTCGATGCGGCGATACAGTGCGGCGCGGCTCAGACCCAGAGCTTCCGCAGCTTGCGAGATGTTGCCATCGCAGCGGCGAAGCACTTTGCGAATCAGCAGCGCTTCCACTTCTTCGATACTCATGTTGTCGATCGACTGGATATTGATGCGGCCCGAAGCAATGGCAAGGTTCGACAGCTCGACCTGTTCGCCGCGGGAGAGAAGCACTGCGCGCTCTACCGTGTGCTCCAGCTCGCGCACGTTGCCAGGCCAGGAGTACTGCATCAATTGCTGCATCGCCGCTGAGGTGAAGCCGCTCACCTGCTTGCGATAGCGGGAGCGGTTTCGATTGAGAAAGTGCATCGCCAGCGGAACGATATCTTCCCGCCGTTCGCGCAGTGGCGGAAGGTGAATCTCAACAGTGTTCAAACGAAAGAGCAGGTCCTCGCGAAAGTTTCCAGACGCCACTTCCTCGCGCACATTCGCGTTTGTGGCCGAAAGAACACGCACGTCAACGCGCCGGGTCTGCGAAGATCCTACGCGCTCCAACTCCCCAGTCTCAAGCACGCGCAGCAACTTTGCCTGTTGCCGCAGCGGCACATTCGCAATCTCATCGAGAAAAAGAGTTCCATTATTGGCGAGCTCGAAGCGCCCGATGCGGTCGGTTCGCGCGTCAGTAAATGCACCCTTCACGTGGCCGAAGATCTCGCTCTCGAAGGTTCCCTCCGGAAGTCCGCCCGCATTGACCGTCACCAGCGGCATGCGGCTGCGCGGCGAGCCGGCATGCAGCAGCTTCGCAACGATCTCCTTTCCGGTGCCGTGTTCTCCTGTGATGAGAACGTTGGCGTCAGAAGGTCCCACCTGCGCGATGAGTTCCAGCACCGGCTGCATGGACGGTGCGCCGGCAATAAAATCCGGCGTGCCATCACCGCGCAGCAGCCTGTTCTCCAACTCCAGTTGCCGCGCGCGCTTCAGCGCCTGGTGCAGCTCCGCGTGCAAGCGCACAAGGCTGAGCAACCGTTCGTTTTCCCACGGCTTTTGAATGAAATCGCGCGCCCCGCGCTTCATGCTTTCTACGGCCAGATCGATGTTGCCCCAGGCCGTCATCACGATCACGGGGAGGCGGGCATCCATCTCCTGGATACGCGCGAGAAGATCCAACCCCTCCTGCCCGCTCGTGGTGTCGCGCGTGTAGTTCAGGTCGATGAGCAGCACGTCGTACTCGGACTGCCCCAGCGCTTCCAACGCAAGCTGCGGTGAGCGCACGCAGTCCACCGCGATGCCCTGCGGCTTGAGCAGAAGTTCGACAGCTTCCAGAATGTGCGGCTGGTCGTCTGCTACCAGCACCCGAATCTTGCTTGCTTGCTTAGGAATACGAACCCTCCACTTCGGCCGCTACAGAAGCCGTTGCCCTCAAAACGCTGCCCACAGATTTGCCGTAACGATCATTCTACGGCGCACGGGTTACTACACCGGATTTCGCATCATCGATCGAAACTCCCATCCGAGTAAGCGTCTCGCCGGTGGCCCGGTCGATGTCCACTCGCGCTTTCTCGTAGGCCGTCTTTGCGGCAAACAGGGCCGACTCGGCGATAGCCTGATCGTGTTGCGCTACCAGTGTGTCGTAGCTCGATTTGGCGCCCAGCTTCTGCTCCTGCTGGGTGATCTCGAAGGTTCGTTGAGCAAGATCGGCGGCTTTCTGTGCGGCATCCATGCGCGCCCCGGCCTGCTGCAGGGCAAACTGGGAGTTGCGCACATCGAAGCGAATTGTCTTCTTCTGCTCCTCGAACGAGATCTGCTTTTGTCTGTATTCAAGCGCGGCCCGGAACTGGTCGGCCTTGGCAACACGATTGCGTAAGTTGATGGACAGCGTCAAACCCACCTGGTATTCGGGCGAGGAATAATTAAAGGTGTTCTGGAACATCCCTCCAAAGCCCGTGGGGAGCCCGGACGCACACTGATCCGGCCCCAGTGAGCAGTTTGGATTCGGCGGTCCGGCAAGGCCATTGCCCGAATAGAACCCATAAGTGTTCAAGGTGGGCAGAAGTTCGCTGTTGATGGATTTCAAGCTCATCTTCGCGACCTCCATGGCAATCTCGTCCTCCTTCACGTCAGGACGATTCTTTTCTGCGTCCACAATCAAGTCATCGATCGATCGAGCTGCATTTGGATCCGGCGGCCCGGTGCGGTCGAGAGGCACCACCGGCATGTCGTCGATCAAGGGATCATCGCTCTTGGTAACGGCATTCTTGATCAGCAGTTCGTTGAGGCGCAGATTGGCCCGCGACACTGTCAGATCGCCCTCGCTGGTAGCGACATCCGACTGGTCTTTCATCACCTGCATTGCCGGGATTGCGTTGAGCTTGAGCTGCTTCTGATCGTCGTCCAGCGTGTGCTGTGCGAAGGCGAGCGATCTCTCCTTCACCTGCTCATCTTCATAGGCATTCACAAGATCCCAGTAGATATTTTCAACCTGCGTGATGGTCGCGATCGTCTGCGCCCGAAATGCGAGATCGTTGATCTGCAGATTCTTTTTTGCAATATGTATAAAGCGCTCGTTTGTCGCCAAGCCAAATCCCGCCAGCAACTGCTGCGTCAGTTGTACCGTGAGGCTTGAATAGAGCGAGGGGTTAATGCCTTCATAGGGGCTGTTATTTGCAAACCTCTGCCCAAAGTAATTCACGTTCAGGTTGGTTCCCATTGGGAACGATTGCGAAAAATTCGCCTGGCCCTGAATCTGATTTTGCTTAAACGTCAAGACTCCATACTGAAAAGCGTTTCCCAGCTGGGTGACTGTGTGATCCACATAGCCTTTGAACGTGAGATATGGATCAAAGGAACTCACGGCAGTGCCGGCACCCAGCGTCGACGTCACGATGCCGCCCGCGCCGGCCGCGGCAGAGCCGGAACTTGCCCCGCCACCGCCCGTAGTCGAGCCGCCAAATCCGCCCTGAGTGGAAGACTGCACAATTGCGGTGTTGATGCCGTGCACGGTACCGCCCGCCTTGGTGCGGGCATAATCGGTTTCGCCGATTGGAAAGTTGTAGCGGAAATAAGCGAGATCGAGATTATTTTCAATGGCGAGGGCGATGGCATCCCGCAAGGTAAGATACAGCTTTCCTTCGCGAATCAACTCTTGCAGTCGAGGTGAGTTATTCAAATCCAGCGGTGGAACCTGGCTGGGCACATAAGGAGATAGTGGGTTGTGCGAGTGGGGCATCGCCACGTAGAAAGGCTTTTGCGGCGGCGCATATGCGGGCTGCTGCTGCTGCTTCATTTGGTCGGCCAATGTAGCAGCGGGCGCCGGTTTGCCGTTGACCGCTGGAGCCGGCGGTTCAGGGGGAGCCTGAGTCTGCGCTTGAGCAAAGCCCAAGGGAGCAAGCTGTGCGCAAAGCGCCGCCGCCACAAATCGTTTATGCCACGGGGTAGAAGTCATTGCGCCGCAACCTCCGTGCCAACATTCGAAGTCGCCGTATCCGCCACCAGCCAGCCGTCACGCAGCTCCAGAATTCGCGAGCCGTAGCGCGCGTTTTCTTCTGAATGCGTGACTTGCACAATGGTCGTGCCCTGCTTGTTCAATTCGCGAAAGAGTTCCATGATTTCCCGTGCCTGAGTGGAGTGGAGATTGCCTGTTGGCTCGTCGGCCAGCAGCAGCGAGGGCGCGTGCACCACTGCGCGCGCGATGCCGACAAGTTGCTGTTGCCCGCCGGAAAGCTGGTTCGGAAACAGATCCTTCTTGGCGACGATACGGAAGCGATCGAGAATATCGGCCACCATCCCCGCGCGCTCCTTCGAAGGAAGATTCTTATATGAGAGCGGGAGGTCGATGTTCTCCGCAACCGTAAGGTCGTCGAGCAGATGATAGCTCTGGAACACCATACCGATACGCCGCCGCGCAACATCCGCGCGCTGCTTGCGGTTGAGCGCGTGAATGGCCGTATCGCCGAACCAGTACTCGCCCAGCCAGCTATCGTCCAGCAGAGCCAGCACGTTCAGCAGCGATGACTTCCCTGCCCCCGACGGCCCCATGACTGTGACAAATTCGCCTTCGCGAATGGTGAGATTGATGCGGCGCAACACCCAGGTTTCGGCGTGACCGGTCTTATAACTGCGTTCCACGTTTTTCAGGTCAATCATGAATTACTCCGTCCTTAAAGCTTGAGAAGGCTCAACCGTGGCCGCCCGGCGCGCCGGCAAAAGCGCGGCAAGCAACACCATGAGGGCCGTCAATCCGAATGCAGCAGCCAATGTCACCGGATCCGATCCTGTGACTCCATAGAGCTGGCTGCGGAAAAGCCGCGCCAATGCGACAATGCCGGGCAAAGCCACCGCGACCGAAATTGCTGCGATGATCATCATCTCGCGCAAGACCAGGCCCACCACGTTCGAGCGCTGCGCTCCCAGCGCCAGCCGAACGCCGATCTCGCGCCTACGCTGCTCGGTCGAATATGCCAGCACACCATACAGGCCCACCGCCGCCAGCGACATTGCGAGAAGCGAGAACCCGACGGCAAGCATGGCCAAAGCGCGCTCGTCGGATGCACTGCGAATCACTTGTTCGCGCATGGTGCGCAGACCATCCACAACCAGGGTTGAATCAAGCTGGCGCATCACGTTTCGCACTGCGCCTTCAGCCAATTCCGGGCTCTGCGCAGTGCGCAGATAGACCGACACGCCACCGGGGTGTTTGGCCTGCAGATACGGTTCGTAGACTGCCGGGCCAAGCGGTGTGCGTAGATCTGAGTGGTGAATATCGCCCACAACTCCGACGATGGCGATGTCAAAGTTGGGATGGTTGCTGGCGCCCTCCATCAGCTGCCTGCCAATGGCGTTTTGAGGAGTACCGAAAAACCGCTTGGCGAACGCCATGTTCACCACAGCAACTCTGGGACGCCCGCTCGCGTCGGAATCCGTAAACTCCCGACCGGCAAGGACCGGTTGGCGGAGCGTCGCGAAGTACCGCGGGAAGATGCGCGCCTGCTCGAAGTTCATTTTCTCGTCCTCGCCCGGCGTATACCCCTGCACCGAGTAGTTGGTGGTCTCGGTGTTCCCCTCGAGCTCCGGATCGGTTGTGGCAGATACCGACATCACGCCCGGAATGCTTTGCAGCGATTGAATTGCGCCAGTAACAATCTCGGCTGTCCGAGTTTCGCCGTACCCTGAATTCCCCGGATCAAGGTTGAAGGTCAGTAGATGGTCGGGCTCAAATCCAATCCGCTGTTCCCGCAGGTTATTCAGTGTGCGCACAAACAACCCCGCGCCGCCCAGCAGCAGTACGCTCAATGCGATCTGAATGCCCACTGCGACTTTGCGCAATCGCTGCGACCCCGTCGACGCCGTGCCCGCGTTCTGCCGCAGAGTGCCGGAAACATCCGGGCGCATGTAATGTAAAACCGGCGCAACGCTGAAGGCCAACGTCGCCAAAACCGACAATGCCAGCGTGAACCACAGGACATGTGCATCTATCGAAGCTGAGTAGGGCTCCGATCCTGGATCGGCATTGGTCAGCAATCGAACCAGAAATTGCGCCACGACTGGCGCCGTGGCGATGCCGATTCCTCCTCCAACCAGGCCGAGGATGCCCCCTTCCACCAGGAGTTGTCCCATGACGCGGCCACGCGCGGCACCGAGCGCATAGCGCATCGACATCTCCCGCGCCCGCGAAACAGCGCGCAGCAACAGCAGCGTCGCCACGTTGATGCAGCACATCGCCACCAGCAGGCCCGCCATGCCCATCAAAATGAACAAGGGCGTCTTCAGCGTTGTGCGTCCCGGCGAAAATCCCCTGGAGTCATCCATTACCTTGAAGTGCGACCCATCGACAAACCTGTCGCTGAATCTTCGCGAGGGATTCTTATACAGCTTCAGCTCTTCTGCGCGAAGCGAATGCCATAGCGGACCGAGGCTCGCCTCGGCCTGGGCAACAGTCACACCCGGCTTGAGCCGTCCGATCAACGTCAACCAGATCGCCTGATGATTCTGGAGATCGTTCAGCGGAGCACGCCATGGGATCGCTTCCGCCTCCATGGTGATGGGTACGAATACCACTGGCTTGAACCCGCCGATAGCCGAGTCAAACCCATCGGGCGCCACACCGACGACGGTGAAAGAATGGCCGTTGATGAGAATCGTCTGCCCTACGATGTTGCGCGCAGCGGCGAAGCGGGATCTCCAGTAGTCGTAACTCAGCACCACCACCGGGTTGCCGTCTTTCTGCGTCTCGTCGCGCGGAGTGAACAAGCGGCCCCATGCAGGCTTCAAACCAAGAAGTTGGAAGTAATTGCCGGTGACAATCTCCGCGTCGCGATCTTCTGCCTGATTGTGCCAGGCGATGCCCACGTTCGCTTCGTCGGATGCCAGCACTCCGCTCAATACCTGGTTGCGGTCGCGCAGGTCCTTGTACATCGGATAGGAAAAGTAGTTGTCCGGATCGCCGCCAAAGCTGCTCATCGACCCTGAGAAGCTTCCGGTCCACGCAAAGCGGACGAGTTGCTTCGGCTGCTGGACCGGCAGCATCCGCAACAGCGCCTGATCGAAGACTGTAAATATGGCCGCGTTGGCGCCGATGCCGAGCGCGAGAGTGATCAGCACGGTCGCCGTAAATCCGGGCGACTTGCGCAGTTGGCGCAATGCGTAGCGGCAATCCTGAATCAGCGCATTCATCCAAATCTCTCCTATTCCGTCCGCAATGCCTGCATGGGTTCGATGGACGCGGCGCGGCGCGCGGGAATCCAGCTAGCGATGAGCGCCGCCGTGCCTAACACGCCGAGCGCGATCAACAACGATGAGACGTCAAGAGGCCGCACGCCGAAGAGCATCGACGACTCCAGCCGCCCGGCGGCTGCAGCAAATGCCAAACCAAGCCCGAGACCTACGAGCACCATGCTTGCCGCGTCCAGAAGAATGAGCCTCGACGTCGATTCCCGTGTTGCACCCAGCGCCATGCGGATGCCGATCTCCCGGCGGCGCTGCCCGACGCGAAATGCGAGAAATCCGTACAGCCCGACAATCGTGAGAACCAAACCGACGATGCCGAGCGCGCTCGCCAGCTCCGCCGTCATCTGGTAATCGCCGGCGGAGGCGCGAATGCATTCCGGCAGCGAGGTGATAAACATGGGATCGAGCAGCGGATTTGCCTTGATGAACACTTGGCGTGCGGTCTGGGCCATCGCCATCGCGTTCTGCCGCGTCTCAATCACGTAGGTCATCTCGCCCATTTGCGAGAGATGGAATGGCAGATACATGTACGGTTCGGGAATCTCCCCGATGCGATTGATGGGCGCATCCACGGCAATGCCGATAATGCGCGCTTCCAGAACACTTCCCTTTCCCGAGATGCCGTCGTCGAAACCGGGCAGCCGGACGGACTGGCCGATGGGATCTTGCCCCGGCCAGTACCTCTGCGCCATGGCGCGGCTGATAACTACGACGGGCGGACCGCTGGCGTCATCCTGTGCAGTAAATCCGCGCCCGCGGAGGATGCGCGTGCCGGTCACGTTCAGAAAATCCGGGCTCACCGCGTTGTACTTGATCTCGATGGGCTCATGCAATTCGGGATGATTGGGCAGCACCACCTTGGTTGCAAGGCCGCCCTCCGACGGCATCAGCGGAGCGCGAATTCCATAGGCAGCGCGTTCGACTCCGGGCAACGCGCGCAGGCTGTTGAGCACGTCGTGGCGCATGGGCTCATCCGGGTCTTGCGTAAATGCCACGAGCACCTGATGGCGCGTCAGACCGATGTCCTGCGTGCGCGTGTTGACGAAGCTGCGCACCAATGCACCCGTTGAAACCAACAGTGCGAAGGAGATACCGACCTGCAGCCAGATCGCCGCGCGGCGCAACGCCGGCGTGCGCAGCGTTGCGCGATCGCCAGCAGCCTGCAGCGACGGAACCAGTTGCGGATGGGCCACCTGGATGAGCGGCACGAATGCGAGCAGCAATGCCGTGGCCAGGGCAAGTGCGGCAGCGACGGTGAAGACACGCCAATCCAACTGGAAATGAAGCACCGACGACGGAGCGGAAAGCATCGCCGGGTCGGCTGGAATCAGCTTCGGCAACAATCCGGCTAGACCCGCGGCTAAAGCCAAACCTGCCGCAAGACCGGAGACACACAGCAGCAGATTCTCTGTGAGAAGTTGGCGTGCGACCGTCCAACGCGTCGCGCCCAGCGAAACGCGAAGAGCCACCTCTGCATTGCGCGTCAACGCGCGCGCCATCAGTAAATGTGCCGTGTTCACGATGCACAGCAGCACCACCGCACCCACGATGGCAAACAGAACGATCCCCGAAGTGCCCGCGATACTCAGGCGATAGTTCAGGTCGGAGATGGCACGCGCGCCTCTATCGTGATCGCTTGCGGGATTGGTAATCGCCAAGGTGCTCGCAATTGCGGCCACCTGCTGGTTGGCCTGCGCCACACTCGCACCTGGAGCGAGCCGTCCGATCAGGTTGAACCACCGGAACTCTGTGGATGTAAATTCCGCTTTGCCGCCAAAGGCAGCCCATGTCTCTACTGGAATCCAAAGATCGCGATCGCTGGCCGGATCGACATCGCGAAATGTGGGAGGGAGAACGCCCCAGATATCGACGTTGATGATTTGATTTCTTCCATGACGCAGGGGAATCTGCCGGCCCACGATCCTGGGATCGCCGCCGAAATCGCGCTGCCAGCAGCGATAGCCGAGCACCAGGCCCGGGTGTTCTCTTAGCTGCTCCGCATCGGCGGGCGTGAATAGGCGCCCGAGCAGCGGACGGACTCCAATGACGCTGAAGAAGTTGTCGGAGACGACATAATTGAGCAGTGTCGTCGAGGTGCCATCTGGATTGGGCATCATGCTTCCACGCCCGCCCATTGCCACCAATCCTGCCGATGGACCTTGAAACGCGGTCGCGCGTTGCGCAAGCGTCTGGTAGTCGGGGTAGGAGATCAGCTCCTCCTGCCCTTGCTTGGTTGTGCCGAACACGCGCACAAGCCGCGAAACATCGGGCACCTGCATCGGCCGCAGAAAGATGCCGTCCATCAGACAGAAGATTGCAGCGCTCGCGCCAATGCCCAATCCGAGGGTGAGGACTGTGGCCAGGGCAAATCCCGGCGCCCGCCGCAACTGGCGCAGAGCGTAGCGAAGATCCCGAAGCACGTTCATCGCCTCTCCTCCACCTATTCCGTTCGCAACGCCTGCATCGGCTCTATCGACGCCGCCCGCTGCGCCGGAATCAATCCAGCAACCACCGCGCACACGGCCACCACCGCCGTCGCGCCGAACATCGCCACCGGATCGTAGGACTTTACCTCATAAAGCTGACTTCCCATGAGGTGTCCCGCGTAAAACGCCGCGGGAATGCCGATTGCCAGCCCCAGCGCGATTTGCCAGAGCGCGCTGCGCAGAACGCCGGCCACTACGCTGGCGCGCGTGGCGCCCAGCGCCATGCGAATTCCAATCTCGCCCGTGCGGCGCGCCACAAAATACGACATCACACCGTACAAGCCAACGCACGCCAGCACCAGCGCAAGCAGGCCAAATAGTCCTGTGAGCCGCGCCACCAGCCGCTCCTGCGTGAAGTTGCCCGCCACCTGCGACTCGAACGGGCGCAGATCCGTCACCGTCAGGTTGGGATCGATGTTCGCCATTGTCTGGCGAATCAGCTCTTCAGCATTTTGGGGATGCGTTTTGAAGCTCAGCACGATCGAATCGATGAACATGGACTGCGCCTCCATGCTCTTCAAAATGTCTTCCTGGTAGCCGTTGTAGGTCTGCGCAAGCGGTCTCAAAAATACCGGATGCACCTCGCCACGCGGATCGTTCATCTTGAAATCGCGGAACACTCCCACGATCTCAAAGGTGCCCGAGTACTTCGGAACATCCATTCCAAAGTGCTGCCCAATCGGATCCTGGCCAGGGAAGAAGCGCTTCACAAACGCCTGGTTTACCACTGCCACCTGCGGCGAAGTTGCAGTGTCCTGATCGGTGATTCCGCGCCCGCGCACAATGGGTACGCCGATGGAATCGAGGAACTGCGGACTGACGCGATCCCAGGTCGACCAAGCTCGAGCGTTGGGGCCAGGAGCCGCATGGCCCTGCTGGATGACATTCTCACTCCAGTTATCGCCCTCGAGCGGACTGTAGAGGGCCAGGCCAACCGCCTTCATGCCGGGCAAAGCGGCAAAGCGATCCTCGATCTGCCGGTACAACTCCGGAAGACGATCCTTCGTGTACCCGGCTCCCTTCGGATTGAAGTGCAGCACGTATCGATTTTCGGTAGCCAGACCGAACTTCTGGTTCTCAAGGTTAGCCAGCGTTCGCGTCATCAGAATCGCGCCGGCCAGCAGGACCACGGTGAACGCTGCCTGCAACACCACCAGAGCCATCTGCGGCAGCGACGATCGATCCTTCGTGGTGCGGCTTGAACCACGCAGCACCTCCGCCGGTTGCGCGTGCGCGCTGAACCAAGCCGGCCCAGCGCCAAACAGAATGCCGGTGAGAAGCGATACGCCAAACGCAAATCCCAGTACCCCCAGCGATGGATTGGCGCTGATGGGAAGATTGCGCGCATCTGGAAATGCCAGCGCGAGAATGGTGCGCGAACCCGCGTACGCAACCGCCAGGCCGACAGCTCCGCCGATAATGCTCAACACAACGCTTTCCGTCACGGTCTGACGAACGACGCGCGTCCGTCCGGCGCCCATTGCCATCCGCACCGCGACCTCCGAGCGGCGCGTGGTGGCGCGCGCCAGCAGCAGGTTGGCGATGTTGGCGCAGGCAATCAACAGCACAATGGAGGAAAGGATCATCAGCATCGTGAGTCCCTTCCCTGTGGCCTGCTGCAGGTTCTGGATGCCTCCTCCTGCCGGTGACAGAATCACATGAATTTTGGGAATCACCGCCTTGCCGCCGTTCGCCGTCATGAGCGGTTGACCATAAGCCCACTGCCGCAACAGCTGTGTGAGCTTTGTCTGCAGCACCGCGATGTTGGTGCCGGGGCGCACGCGGCCAATCGGGTACAGCCAGTGCGAGATGGGATGATGCAGGACGGAGGCGTCACCGGCAATATATGGTTCCTGCGAGATAGGCATCCAGAATGCCGGCGGAGTATCCGTGACGCGATCGCCGAAGAACCCTGGCGGCGCAATGCCAATCACCGTAAACGGCTTCGCCTGAATGTACAGAGTCGATCCAACAATGCTCGAGTCGGCGGCGTACTCCTTCTGCCATGCGTCATAACTCAGCACCACCGCCGGGGGAGCGCCTTCGAGATCGTCCGAGCCGGAGAACACTCGACCCAGGTAAGCGCCCAGCCCGAGCGTCGAAAAGTAATTCCCGGACACGTATTCGCCGTTCATGGACTTCGGCAAATCGTCACCGCGGCGGACACTCCACTGGGGCTGCCCCGCCTGCACAGCGGCAAGTTGCTCGAACTCCGGCGCGTTCTTTTTGAAATATTGATAAAGGTCGGTGGAGAAGATTGAGAAGTCGCCGGTATCCGGCGCGTCCTCCGGAAACAATCCGTCAACGCAGCATTGATCTTTATCGCCAATGCGGTACAGGCGTGAGGGATCCGTCACGGGCAGCGAACGCAGCAGTACGCCCTGCACCAGCGTAAAGATTGCGGTATTTGCACCGATACCGAGCGCAAGCGTGATGATCGCGGTCGCCGCGAATCCCGGCGATTTCCGCAACTGCCGCAGCGCATAGTGCAGATCCTGAAATAATCCATTCATAAGCCCGACCTCTCTACTCCATCCGTAACGCCTGCATGGGTTCAATCGCGGCAGCGCGGCGTGCCGGCACAAACCCTGCGATCAGCAAGGTGATCAATAACAAGGCGGCTGAAGCGCAATAGCTCCAGGGATCGAAAGCCGCCACACCAAACAACATCGAGCGCACCACGCGCACCGCCGCAATCGATCCGAGCGCGCCAGTGATCAGCCCAACAGCAGCAATGGACGCGCTGCCCCGCAGCACCAGCGCAAAAACACTGGCGCGCGACGCACCTAAGGCCATGCGCACCGCAAATTCGCGGTAGCGCTCAATCACGGAGTAGGCCATCACCGCATACAGACCCATCATCGCCACCAGCAGACTGCACAACGCATATGCACCCAGCAACTCAGCCGGAACCCGCGAGCCCTGGTAGAGTTCATCCGTCACCTGAGCAAGGCTGCGCACGTTTTGGAGCGGCAGCGCGCGATCCATACCAGCCACGGTCCGCCGCAATGTTCCCACAACTGCATCCGCACTGCTGCGCGAACGGATGGCCACGATTGCGTAGCCATAACTCGGCTTGCCCTGGAAGAGCGGAAGGTACGCAATCGGACGCGGATCCGTATCTGCGGGATCGTGATAGGCGTAATTACGCACCACGCCCACAATCGTCCGCGGAATCTTGTCCACAACAACGGTGCTACCCAGGACGTTGCCCTTGGGCCAGTAGCGATGCGCCATGGTCTCGTTCACGATTGCGACGTTGGGAGCATTCGGCCCATCCTGCAGGCTGAAGTCGCGGCCCTGCTGAATCTGGATACGCATGGTATGGAAGAAGTCTGGACCGTCGAAGTCGGTTACAACCTGCATGTCCTCGCCCTTCGCGGGCACATAGCCGGGTATGCTGAAATCGCGCGCATTGCCGGAGCCCCAGTCGCCCATCGGAAGGTGCGAGGTCAGCGTCGCCGACTCCACGCCAGGAGCGGTACGCAACCGGTTCAGCAGTTCGCTCTCGAACACACGAGCGCGGCTCTCGTCGTATCCGGCGCGGGAGAGATCGAAGATTCCCGTGAGAACGTTGTTGCGATCGAACCCCACATCGCGGTGAAAGATCGCAAGCGCGCTGCGCGTTAGCAGCCCGCAGCACACCAGCACCACAAAGCAGATGCCAAGTTGCAGCCCGAGGAGAAGGTGCTGGCCAAAGGCCTTCTTGGATCTCCCAGCGACAGCGGTTGCGCCCTCGTGCAGTGCCTCGCGCTGCGACACGCGAAGCGATTGCCGCACCGGATACAGGCCGCACACGAGCGTGGCGACTGCCGTTACCGCGGCGACAAACAGCAGCGTCCGCACGTCCGTCTGTAGATTGAAGAGCACCGGAATTCCGAAATCCGGCAGCAAGGCATAAAGAGCGCGGGAAAGGATCACGCTCACAGCCCATCCCGCCAGCGCACCGGCCAGCGTAAGCAACAGTGTCTCCAGCAGGACTTGCTCTGCAATGCGGGCCGATGTCGCTCCGAGCGCGGTGCGGATCGCGATCTCGCGCCGGCGCTTTGCCGCGCGCTGTCCCAGCAGCGAAGCGATATTGATGCACACCAGCACCATCAGCAGACCTGACGCCCCAAGCAGCATCGGCAACTGCTCGCCCACGCCCGAGAACAAGCCGCGTTGAAAGTGTGCGGAGTCCTCAAGGTTCAGGTCCCACCCGTTGTAGCCGGTCTTTTGTTCGGCAACAAAGTTCCGCGCCATCGTATGCAGTTCTGCTGCCGCGGTGCGGTCGTTCACGCCCGCGCGCAGCCGGACCACGGCCATCAGACCCTCATGCCGCAGCGGATCCGCAGGCGCATCCGGCGAGAGAGAGCGCACCGCGGACAGCGGCATCCAAGCCGCCTCCGCCAGGCCGCCGTAGATTCCCCAGAATCCAGCCGGCGCAACGCCGATCACCGTGAACGGGTGGCGATTGACGGAAATCGAGCGCCCCACGATGCCGCGATCTCGCCCAAAGCGCTCGCGCCATAGGCCATCGGAGAGGACCACTTCGTCGTGCGCGCCATAGTCGCGATCGTTCGCATCGGACTGAAAGAAGCGTCCAATCTCGGGCTTGACTCCGAGCAGTTGAAAGTAGTTCGAAGCGACCAGGCCCGCCTGAATCGCCTGCGGCTGGGCGTCGGCCATATCCAGATTGATCGTCGTCGTATCGAATCCAGCCACGTCCCTGAAGGATTTCGCGTGTTGCCTGACGAACTGGACCTCGTTGTAATGGACCGAGTACCCATTGCTGCCCAGCACCGTGGCGGAGATAAAGCGCAGTGAGCGTGCATCGTGCACTCGCGGCCATGGATTGAAGATCACGGCGTTCGTCCACGTGGCTACCGTGGTCAGCGCGCCGATACCCAGAGCCAACGTGAGAACAGCCGTCAGCGTGTAGCCGGGCGACTTCACGAGCTGTCGTAATGCAAACCGCAGATCGCGTACCATCTCCGCCTCCCTACTCCGTCCGCAACGCCTGCATCGGATCGACTGCCGCCGCACGGCCTGCCGGAATCAAGCACGCCACCAGCGCAACGATGCACAACAGCAGCGCCACCATCGAAAACGTAATCCAGTCCGTGCTCCCGATCCCGTACAGCATTCCGCGCACAAATCGCGTCAGAATCAGCGAAACCACCGCCCCGCAAATCATCCCCGCGACAGCAAGCTTCATCCCCTGCATCAGCACCTGGTGCAGAATCGCCCACTTGCTCGCACCCAAGGCCATGCGAATGCCAATCTCCCGCGTCCGCTGCTTCGCCGTGTAAGCGATCACACCGTAGATCCCCACCGCCGCGAGAACCAGCGCCAGCAATCCGAACGTTCCGGCAAACGCCACCGCAACCCGCTCGAAGATGCTGCCCAGCTGCATGCTTTGCTTCAATGTCGACACATTGAAAAGAGGCAGATTCGCATTGAGGGAATGAAACGTTCGCTCCACCGCGTGCTCCAGCCGAAGTGGATCGCCCGCGGTGCGCACGTGCAGGATTACCTCGCTCTGGTAGCGTTGCTCCAGCGGCATCAACACCAGCGGAGCGGGATCCTTGGTCAACCGGCGGTACTTGCCGTTTCCCGCGATGCCCACCACCGTTCGCCACGCGCCGCTTACCTGAATCTGCTTTCCAATCGCATTCTGTCCCGGCCAATAGCGTTCGGCGAATGCCCTGTTTACAATCGCCACTGGATGCGCCGTCGTGTTGTCTGCAGCGGTAAAGTCGCGCCCCGCCAGCAACGGCGTACGCAACACGCGCAGATAGCCCGGCCCCACACTGCCGCGATCCACTTCCATCGACTCGTGCAAACGCGGAACATATCCCTGCGGCATTACGTCGTCGCTGTGAATGGTGAAGCTGAGCGGCGAAAAATCCGCGAGCGTAGCCGACACCACACCGGGGAGTTGCTCCACGCGCGCCACTAACTGCCTTTGAAACTCAATCCCCTGCTCCCGTGAATACCCCATCGGGGAAAGATCGAGTGTGGCCACGAGCACACCACTCGAATCGAACCCTGGATTGACAGCCTGCGCCTTTTCAAGACTGCGGACGAACAGGCCGGCGCACGCAAGCAGAAGCATGGAGAGCGCCACCTGCGCGATTACAAACAGAGACGCGATTCGCGATTTGTGGATCCCGCCCGATGCGGCCAGCGCCTCATCTTTCAGCGCCGTCGCCGGAGCAAGATGAGAGACCCGCCACGCCGGCAGAATGCCTGACAGAACAGCAGTCGCCAGCGAGAGCAGGATCGTCACAATCAAAACGCGCTGATCCATGCCACCCCGCATGGCGAGCGGCAGGGTCGTGGATGGAAGAAATGCTCGAACGGTCGTCGACGTCCAGGTCGTAGCCAAAAGAGCAAGACCGCCGGCTGCCAGCGCGAGAGCGGCGTTCTCAATCAGGAGTTGGCGCGCCAGTGCCCAACGTCCAGCACCCAGCGATAACCGCACCGCGAATTCGCGCCGCCGCGATACCGAACGCACCAAAAGCAGGTTCGCCACATTCGCGCAGGCCAGCAATAACAATACCGCCGCCAGCGCCAGGAGAATCGGCAGCGTTCCCGCCCAGTAGACATTCGCGCCGAACGGCGAACGCCACAACGGATCAATCGAGATCGCGTTGTTCCCCAGGTGATCGGCCGGATACTGCCGGACGATTCCCTGCATGATCGTATTCAGCTCGTTCTGGGCCGTGCGAGCGCTCACACCGGGCCGCTGCACGCCGAGTACGTTGAGCCACCCAGATTCGCGATGATCGATCCGCCTGCCACCCCACACCCCGCGATCCACTCCAAGCGGCAGCCAGATGTCCGTCCGCAAGCCGCTCTTGCAGCCGATAAACTCCGGCGGAGCGACGCCGACGATCGTGAATGGATGCAGATTGATCTGAATCGTTTTTCCGATGATGGCCGGGTCGCCACCGAAATGCCGCTGCCAAAGCCCATAGCTTAGCACTGCCTCGGCTACTCCGGCGCGCTCGTTCTGCCTGGAGTCGATCAGTGTGCGCCCCAGCAGAGGCATCACTCCCAGCACTTCAAAGTAGTCCGCCGATGCGAGCGCACCGTAGATCCGCTCCGGCTGCCCGTTGCCGGTGATTGACATGAAGTCGTCGTGGTAGCCCAGCATGCCGGAAAAGCTCTTTGCCTGCGCGCGCATATCGACAAAGTCCGGATACGACAGCGGCGGCGAGGGATGCTCGTTGCGTTCGCCGCGCTCGATCGTCACCATGCGACTCGTATTCGATACGCCGGGAATCGGATTCAGCAGCGTGGAACTGATCCAGCTTAGAATGGTGCTGGTTGCGCAGATACCCAGGGCAAGCGTCAGCACGGCCGCCAGCGCAAAGCCTGGCGACTTCCGCAATTGCCGAACTGCGAAGCTCAGATCCCGCAACATGTTTCTCACCTCAATACCACTCGTTCCGCCGTTGAATCCATGCCGTCATTCCATGCGCAGCGCTTGCATCGGCTCAATCGATGCCGCGCGCCGCGCGGGCAGGAGTGCGGCGATGATGCCCGCCCCGATCAGGATCGCCGCAGTCAGCAGCAGCGTCCCCGACTCCTTTTGCGGGTTCATGTAAATGACCATGTCGATGACTTTGCTCACGAAGAGCGTGAGGGCCACGCCGGCGGCGGCTCCTGCCGTCAGCATCCACGCCACGCGGCGCATCACCATGCCAAGGATCCCTGCGCGGGAAGCGCCCAGCGCCATGCGCACGCCGATGTCGCGCGTGCCCAGTTCCACCTCATGCGACAGCAGGCCGTAGAGCCCCACCAGCGCAAGCACAAGCGCCAATGCCGCGAATACACCGAACAGCCAGCTCTCCATCCGCTCGAAGATGAGCGTCTTCGACACCACATCGGTCATGGTGTATGCCTCTTTGAACGGCACCGTCGGATCCACATCGTGAATGGCCGCCCGAACCTGAGGCACAATCGCCATGGGATTGCCGCTCACCCGTATCACCAAGGACATCTCGTTCAACATGGATGGGCGATCTTTCATCGGAATGGTATCTATCAGAAAATCGCGCTCCGCCAGCGGCGGCGCGTAGATGTCCTGCCGGATGCTTCCGGTAACGCCCACAATCCGCGTCCAGTTCGCTTCCTTGTCGGAGTCGTCAATGCGCTGCGCCGGCGCATTCGCATCCGTCAGCTTGAACTTCTGCACAAACCGCTCGTTCACGACCACCGGCGACGACGGATTATCTGGCCTGTCGAAACTCGGCGAAAGCTGCCGCCCACTGCGCAGCTTGATCCCGAACACATCGAAGTAACCGGTGCTGACAAACCGGTTTTCCGCAAGCATCTCCTGCTTGGGCGGATACGGTGGCTGCCCGGCAATGTGAATATCGGAGTTCGCTCCGAAGTTCTGGATCGGTAACAGGTTGATGACGCCCTCGGCCTGCACGCCCGGGATTCTTGCCAGGCGTTCAAACAGAGGCTGATAGAAATCCGCGATCGGATCGCGCCCTGTATACCGGTCCGGAGACAGGTTGATTGGCGTCGTCAAAATGTGGGCCGCATCGAAGCCCAGGTCTTGACTGCGATACTGGGTGAGCCTTCCGATCAGCATCCCCGAAACCACCAGGAGCACCATCGTGAGCGCCACCTGGGTGATTACGAACGCCGCTCGCAGCTGGTGTTGGCTGCGTTCGGTTCCTGCGCTGCCGCCACCGGCTTTCAGAGCGCGGTTGGGATCCGCTGCCGCCATGCGCAGCGCTGGATAGAGCGATGCGAGCAGGCTTACGACGACGGCCGCACCGATGCCGGCAAGCAACACCTCCCAGTTCAGTTCGATATCGGCCCCGCGCTCGAGCGCGTGAGTCAGGAAGACGCGCATCGCATCCAGCAGGCCCCACGCCAGCAACACGGCAAGCGCCGCGCCGGCCGACGCCAGCATGAGCCCCTCGGTCAGCACCTGCCGCACCAACCGTGTCCGCCCGGCGCCGATTGCGGTGCGCATCGCCATCTCGCGCTCGCGCTTCACGCCCCGCGCCAGCAACAGCCCTGCCACATTTACGCAACCGATGGCCAGCACCGCAAGCACCGCAGCAAGCAGCGTCCACAGCGGGCCCTTCGTCTCCTTGTTGATGTCTTCGGCCAGCGGCAGCACACTGACTGTCCGCCCGCCATCCGTGTCCGCATACGCCTTGCCCATGTTTGCGAACACCTGCCTCAATTCCGCTTGCGCCTGCTGAATGCTTGCGCCGTCCTTCAATCGTCCGATCGTCTGCAGCCAGTGGTTGCCGCGCCCATGCATCCAGTCCCTGTCCAGGTGCAATGGCGTGTAGACTGCGTCGCGCTCGTACAGCGGATAGCGGAATCCCGCCGGCATTACGCCGATCACCGTATACGCGTGCGCATTGAGCCTGATCGGCTGCCCGACGATGTCCTTGTTGCCGCCGAAGTATTTCTGCCATACCTCGTAGCTCAGCACCGCTACGTCGTTCTTCCCTTCCTCCTGCTCACCGGGAAGATAGGTGCGGCCCAGCAGCGGCTTCACGCCGAAGACCTGGAAGAAGTTGTCGGTTCCGTTCACTCCATCGAGCAAAACGGTCGCGCCCGATGGCGTGTCCACGGTGTACTTGAAGTAGTTGACATACCCGGCGAGTGCGGCAAACGAATGCGTCTGCGCGCGCTCATCCTGATAGCTAGGCCATGACGCCGGCTGCGTGTATCCGCTCTGGCTGTGCGTATCGACCGCGACGATTCGATCTTGATCCGCATAGGGCAGCGGCTTCAGAATCACCGCGTCGAACACGCAAAACACCGCCGTCGCCACGCCGACGCTCAGCGCCAGCGTCAGGACGACGGTGATCGCGAAGCCCGGCGCGCGCCGCACCTGACGAATTGCAAAGCGAATGTCCTGCAGGAATCGGTTCACAGCTTCCGCTCCCCTTTCATGGCGTACGACGCCGCCCGCACACAACGCATGTTCGCGCCGCGCGGCGGTATCCCTTGGGTGACAGCTATCGAACGAGCTTAAGCCTGGGCTTCGACTTCGGCAGTCAGCTTCTGCAACTCCTGCTCGGAGACGACCTTGCCGTCGAACAGATGCACTTCGCGCTCGGCATGCTTGGCGAAGCGCGGATCGTGCGTCACCATGCAGATGGTCGAGCCCTCGCGGTGCAGGTCCGCCAGCAGGTGCATCACCGCCTCGCCGTTCTTCGAGTCCAGGTTGCCGGTCGGCTCGTCGGCCAGCAGGATCGAGGGCGACCCCGCCAATGCGCGCGCCACAGCCACACGCTGCTGCTGACCGCCGGAGAGCTGCGCGGGATAGTGCCGCATGCGGTGCGCCATGTTCACGCGCTCCAGCGCTTCCTTCACGCGCTTCTTGCGTTCAGCCGAGGGCATGCCCGCGCGATACGTGAGCGGGAGCTCCACATTCTCTTCCACGGTGAGATCGCCGATCAGATTGAAGCTCTGGAAGATGAACCCGATCTCCTGATTGCGAATGCGCGAGCGCTCGCCAAAGCTCAGGTTCTCCACCGGTTTGCCGTTCAGCATGTAGCGGCCGCCGGTCGGCGTATCCAGCAGGCCGAGGATCGACAGCAGCGTCGACTTGCCACAGCCGGACGGCCCCGACATCGCCAGGTACTCGCCGCGCGAGATGGTTAGGTGAATTCCGGAGAGCGCGTGCGTCTCCACTTCGTCGGTGTAGAAGACCTTCGTCAGATCCTCAATCTCAATCAACGTATCGTTCGCCATCCGTATCCCCCAATCAGATTGTTGACCACTCACTCCGAAAATGTTCGCCGTCCGCGCAGGACTATTCCAGCCTGATGCGATCCACGTTGTCGTATCGCGACATGTCGGACAGGATCACCGTGTCGCCTTCATTCAGCCCTTGCAGCACCTGGATGTACTGCACCGAGGCCCGGCCTACCTTCACCTGTACGCGTGTCGCTCCCTTGTGGTCGGGATCGAGCTTGAACAGACTTATCGTTGAGTTCTCGTTCCCCAACGCCGGCCGGCCCATATAGAGCACGTTGTTCAGGTGTTCCAGGTCGATCGTCCCTTCCACGCTCAACTGCGGCACCGCGCCCGGCGGCAACGGTCCATCTAGTTCTACGTCAACCGTGCGCGTTCCGTTCACTACCGAGGGATCAATTCGCGTGACGTGCCCCGGAATGATGCCGTTGTGGGTATCGATCGAGGCCGGCTGGCCGATCTGAATGTCGCGCGCCTGCGTCTCCGCGATCTGCAGCGCGGCCTTGAGCTTGCCGCTCTGGATCACTTCCGCCACGGACGTGCCCATCGCCACATGCTGCCCCACCTGCACGGGCGTGGCCAGTGGCGCCAGGATGCCGGTAATCGTCGAACGAACCTGCAACTCCTGCGATTGCTTCTGATAGAGCGCCAGCAGCGCTTTGGCCTGATCGATCTTGGTCTGCGATGAGGCAAGCTGCACTTCAATCGCCTTCTGGTTGACCTCAAGCTGCTGAAGGCTCAGATGATGCTGCGTGCTTAACTGGTCGGCTGTGCTCTTCGACTTCTGATAGGCGAGCCCGGAGATGACGCCCAGCTTGTAAAGCTGCTCGTCCGTCTGCGCCTGCAGTTGATCCTGCGTGTAATTCGCATTCACCTCGGCAGCCGCCGTCTTCTTGTCCATCAGCGTGCTTTGCAGCGTGGCTTGCAGGCTCTTGTAGTCGGCCTGCGCCGCCTTCACCGCGAGCTGCGCGTCCAGCAGCTTCTGTTCCAGTTCGGGGTCGGACAGATCCATAATGATCGTGTTGGGCGTTACCTGTGCGCCGGGAAGTACCCGAATCCGAACCACTGTCGCTTCGACGGGTGACGGGATGAGCTCAATTGAGTCCTCGCGCGGCACCAGCGTGGCGGTCGAACCCCGCACCTGGCGGATGATGTTTCCACGCTTTACCGTGTCGGTCCAGATCGAGGACGCGTCGACTACTGGAGCCGCGGGCTTCAGCCGCGACACACCGTAGGCCAACGCCACCACCACAACCACTGCCACACCAGACCAAGCCCACATCTGGCGCTTCTTTTTCCGTTTAATGTCAGGCCGAGCGATATCCATTGCGGATCAAGAAGTGCATTTCGATTGCCAACCGGATTCGCGCGCCTCACGATTGAAAATAGAAGACTTACAGCCTGCTCCGAATCCTCGGCTCCAATCCGGCACTGGCCGGATGCGCGGCGAAGTGTCCGATTCCGAACACCTCGGGCGCCCTCCGGATCCCGTTCCCCGCCTCCTCTTCCGGTGTTCTGCAAATCACACGATCAACTTACAATCCTGCTAACATAACCGGTGTGTAGTTCGTAACTAAAGTAGACGAGAACTAGAACCCTGGCCGAACGATTGACCGACTCTTGCTCTCCTATTGCTCACGCAAGAACCACAGGTCAGGTCGTACATGCTTTCAAATCCAAATCGGGCCCGCATCCTCGTCGTGGACGACGAGAAGTTCATCGCGGACTCTCTCGCCGCCATTCTCCAGATGAAGGGCTACTCTGCGCAGGCCGCGTATTCCGCCGAAGAAGCCCTGCCCAAAGCCGCCGCCATGGCGCCGGACATCCTGATCTCCGATGTGATGATGGGCCCCATGAACGGCGTCCAACTCGCCCAGCACATCGTTTCCCTGCACCCCGGCTGTGGCGTCTTCCTCATCTCCGGCAACGACGATGCCGCCGGGCTGCTGGAGTCGGCCGGAAAGCAGGGTTTGAATTTTCCCTTGCTGGCCAAGCCCATCCACCCCGACGAACTCCTCTGCCTGCTGGAAAAAGATTCGAACTGAATCCTAAGAGCACTTCTTCCCCGCGCGGCGTCTAGCTGATCTCCAACGAGATGGCTTGCTCAGTCGATGCCGGATCCTGCTCCGGCGAGACGTTCCCTCCGTCAGCGCGCAGCAAGAAGCTGAGAACCACCGCCGCGAACGCCACGCCGGCGAGACACACAATGAATCGCGGTAGATAAGCACCGGCCCGATCGTACATGTGTCCGATCCAAAGCGGGCCTGTTGCGCCGCCGATGGCATACGCGGTCCAGGTAAGCCCGTAGAGCACCGAAAAATGACGCCGCCCGAAGTAGCGCGCCAGCAGATACGGTCCCACATCGGCTTCGCTGCCCAGCCCCACTCCCAGGATCGCCGCGCCCACAAGGGCCGCCCAGCCCGACGCTGCGAATGCCAGGATCAGCGTTCCGGCAGCAGCCAAAGCGAGAACGAACGTCTGAATGCGCTCCGGCGAGACGCGATCGATGGCCAGTCCGATCCCGAGACGCCCGATGATGCCTGCTCCCCCGCGGACCGACAGAGCCAGCGCGGCGGTTGCCACAAGCACTCCATGCTGCGTCAGGATCGAAGCGAGATTCGTGACCAGACCATTTTCGCTAAACGCTGACAGGATGGTAATGAAGGCGAGAATCCAGAATGCCGTCGTGCGCATGGCGGCTGCGACCGTCATGCCCTTGTCGGTGTGGTGCTCGGCGCGCACGACCGCCGCTTCAGGCCGGTTGCGCACCAGGAACGCGGTGAGAGGAAGGCCCAGCAGTGCGATTCCGCCCAAGAGCAGAAAGCCGCTGCGCCAGCCGTGATGCTCGATCATCCACTCGGTGAGCGGCGGAATAAGGATAGAGCCGATGCCGCTGCCCGTGAGCAACAGGGCGAGAGCAAGGCCGCGGTGACGCGTAAACCAGGTGAGAACTGTCCGCGTGTACGCGAACTGCGCGGTTGCATTCGCCACCAGCCCGATCACGAAAAAGATTGCGTAGAACTCGACGATGTTGGAGTTCAGCCGGCTGAGCGCGGCCAGACCGGCGGCGAAGGTCAGGATGGCAGGGAGAATGACCCGGCGCGGCGGAAAACGGTCAAGCAGCAGCCCGATGAGCGGCGACACCAGCGCCACCGTGATGGCGGCCAGCGCAAAAGCTCCGCCCATCGCCTCGCGTCTCCAGCCGAACTCACGGTGCAGCGGGTCGAGAAACAGGCTAAAGGTGTAAGGAACGATGGGAGCGAAGCTCACCATCACGCCGGTGAAGGCGGCGGCAAGGACGCCCCATCCGGGATAGCGAAGGGAGCGCTCATCGTCAGAATGGGCGAGGGGCTGAGTCATTCTTTTCCGATCCGGCGAGCCATGGTAGTGAGAAGCTTCGGGCGCACCGAGGGCCGCGTCCAGGGGCACTCCGCGATGCAGATGCCGCACGACGCAGCCTCGGCAAAGTAGGGAATGCACTTATCGAAGTTCACGTACCAGCGCTCGACTCCGCGCACCATCTGCTTGCTCGGCGCAATCGCGCCCGGAGGACACGCCTGCGTACAAACCTGGCAGGTAGCGCAGAACTCATCCGCGCCGAAGCGCGCCGGTTCGGTGGGCACGACCGGCATATCGGTAGTTACGCCGGCAAGCCGGACACCGGCGCCGAACCGCGGGCTGATCAGCGAACCGTGTTTGCCAAGCTCTCCCAGGCCCGCGGCAATCGCCGGAGGAATGAGCAACAGTGCTCCCGCCATCGGTCCGGGATATGGATCGGCCTGGTATCCCTGGGAACGAATCCAGTTGGCCAGCGCGTACGAAGAGCGTGTGCCGCGCGCATACTGATCTCCCACATCGCATACGCCAACACCGTTGGACTCGTCGGAAGGAACCTCGCGCAGCCGCTCGTAATTGTGCGCGAGCGCGAGAACGATGACCCACGGGTGCTCGATGGTGTAGCCCTCGAAGACATACAGCGGATCCATGGCCGCGATGCCCACGTCATCGGCTTCGTGCGAAATTGCAAAGCTCTTGGCGGCTTCGGAGAACTCCTGCGGCGAGCCCTGCTTGCGGTCCGCGCACAGCGGCATCAGTTCGGGATAGGTGTAGGCTCCATGAAACGCCTCCGTGCAGCCGGGACATTTCCGCGAATTCTTGCGCGCCAGAAGCTGCAGGTCCCCGAACGGATGCTGATCGGGCGGATGCCAGAAAAATGGAGACGCCGGGCGCTGACCAGTCTCCCCCACGCCGTTGATTGAATTGCCGGAAGCGCGCAAAAGCGCGGCTGTCTCCGGCTGCGGAGCCCAGGTGCCTCGTTTCGGCCGTCGTGGATTCACAGATTCGCTCATCGCACTCACTCGCCTTCCGTATAAGGAGAAGGTAGCCCGAACCCGTTCGCAATCCGATTGAAGGCAGCGAACAGGGCCGCGATATGCACCGCTTCGGCCACCTGCGCCTCCGTCCATCCGGTCTGCACGGCTCGCTCCACGTCGCCGCTGGTGACGGCCGGCGCATTGGCATTTACCTTCGCGGCGAACTTCAACAGAGCCATCTCCGCGATAGAAAATAGCTGAGCGTTGAGATCGCTCTGCCGCAGCGCGCAAATTAGCTCGGCCGAACCGCCCTGCGCACCCAGCAGAACGCCATGGCTGTCGGCGCAGTAGGCACATGCGTTCTGCCCGGAGATATAGGTCGCGATCATCTCCTTGTGCCGACGGCTCAACAGGCTTTCGCCGAAGAGAAGGCCCTCGGCAATCTGCATCATGCCGGCCAGCAGCGCCGGGTTCGTAGCGAAGCACTGCACGATTCCGGGGAGATCGGCGCGGCCAAACCGTTCGCGATAACGCGCGAACAGTTGCCTGACCTCCGCATTCGCCGCGCGCTCATCCGGCAGCGGCAGATTCTTTGACGATGGGGCTGCTCTGTGCCCTGCGTGCGCAATTGCAGCGTGGTTTTGTGCGGACATTTCCACCTCGTTTCAGGCTCCCCGTCCCACCGTTGAGACCGGGGAAGCCGCGATGCACCGGCCACATTACTCGCCGTGCGACAACTAGTACATGAACTTCAGCGCGAACTGGATCTGCCGTGGAGCCTGCGCCTCGAGAATATGGTTGAAGGTCGGTGAACTTATGTCGCTGTCGGGCAGACGGAAGTTCGTGCGGTTGAGGAAGTCGAAGAGTTCGGCGCGGAACTGAAGCTGCTTCGATTCCGTCACCCTGATATTTTTGAGGGCAGCGAAATCCCAGTCAGCATAGCCGGGGCCAATGTTCACGTTACGCCCTTCCGTGCCAAACTGCCCGGCATTCGCGGTTGGATCAAGCCGCTGGAAGGCGCCGGCGTTCAACCATGAGCCCACCGCGCGCGCGCCGCTGTTGGGGTTGCCCACCAGATTGGGCCGCTGCGCGGAGAATCCGGTAATCTCCGGCGCGGTGCCTTGCGCCGCCACGTCATTCGAGTCGAATACGGTAAAGGGCGTGCCGCTCATCAGCGTTGCAATCCCATCCAGTTGCCAGCCGCCCACCGCCTGCTGATACCAGTTCTGCGCGTGGTTCCAGAACGGAAGGGCCCACTCGTAGCTCCCCACAAAGCGGTTGCGCGCATCGAAGAGCGAGAGCCCGCGCTCTGCTTTCAGGTTGAACGGATCCTGCGCGAGATCGTTTTCGCCTGCAACAGGTTTGGCTGCCGAACCGGTGATGTTGAACGACGAAACGTCGTCAATGTCCTTTGACCACGTGTACGACCCGAGGAACGACAATCCGTGGCTGAACCGCTTGCGCAGCGATGCTTCCATCGCGTTGTACGACGAGTTGGCAATGCCAGCGATCTCACCCGTGGATGAGAACTTGCAAGTGCTCGGCGGATCGGCCAGCGTGCAGCCGGAATAGAGACGCCGTTGATCGGCATTGCTGGAATTGGAGATCGGCTGTCCGTTCACATATCCCGGGACGAAGACCGCCGGGTTCGCCTCAATAAAGCGCGGCAGGTGGGTGCCTTTGGTGCCGACGTAGCCGATCTCAAACAGCCAATCGGATCCGAAGGATCGCTGCAGGTTCAAGTCCCAGTCCTGGGTGTAAGGGAGTGTCAAGGTCGGAGACAACGTCAGGTTCGTGAGCGGCGTGGAGAAGGTTCCCGCAGCGGGGGGATGGCCGTTGAATGGATCCGCGAAGTTCGGCAGGCTTACCTGGGGGGTTCCCAAATAAGGAGGCGCGCTGATGGCGGCCTGCAAAGGGCCGCCCTGCCCGGTGTAGTAGGGCTCATAAAAGATCCCGTATGCCGAACTGACCAGCCACTTGCCTGCGCCCGTGGGATCCCATGCGATGCCGACCCGCGGCGCAAACGCCTTCATATCGGTGGGGATCAGGCCTGCGGTCACGCCTGGATCTCCCGGATACAGCAGTCCGGCGGGCGCATTCGGCATCACCTGCGACTGCTTGCCCGGCTCAAACAACGATAGCCGATTGTGAATCTCCGTATAGGGCTCGGGCAGCTCGTAGCGAAGACCGGCATTGATCGTGAGCCGGGACGTGGCTTTGTACGTATCCTGCACGTAGGCGTTTGAATTGTTGCCGCGTATGCCGCGCGAGAAATCCCCGATCCCTTGCAGGAACACGATCGGCTGCCCGGTAAGGAAGCTGGCGAAGGCATCTGTGATCGGGAACGGCACAAAGACGAAGAAGCCGTTGGTCGCGATCCCCTGCAGCACGTTGATCTGCTGACGCTGGTAACCGCCGCCAAATTTCAGTTCGTGCTTGCCGCGCACCCAGGTCAACGCTCCCGAGTAGTCAAAGACGTTCTCATAGGTGTTGCGCGGACCGGTGATTGGATCACCCACCGTGGAATACCCATTCACCTGGATGAAGGGCGGACCTGCGGCGACACCGAGGCTCGGCTGGTATTGGAATCCGAGAGTGGACGGCAGTTGATGATCCTCGTGCTCGCCGAAGAGAAACTTGTTGCGCAAAAACGAGAGCCGCGCAACCGCGATGAGGTTGGGTGAGAACGTGTGCGTCTCCTGCGCCACAAAGTTCTGCGCACGCTGATCTTCCCCGACCGGGAACCCAGGCACGCTGGCGCCGCCCGGCGACAAGGGATCGACTTGGTTGAGTTGGTCAAACATGTACCGGAACGTCAGCGTATCGCGCGGATTCAGGTATTCGTCGACCTTCACACCGAACTGATCGCTGTTGTTGCTGAGGGTCTGCGTGGTGGAGAGCAGATTGGTTCCGACGTTTGGAAGCGGGAAGAAACTCAACAGGTTTTTTGAAATCGAATTGAACTGGCTCGGTGGCACCTGGTTGTTCGGGTACGGCGCGTTGGCAAAAACATTGAACAACTGGTGCGATGGATTGTTGCAGAAACCGGCGGTGAAGCCCTCCGGGCAAAGCTGGGAGAAATCGCCGCCGCGTTCCTTGACTGAGGGCACGGTGGTCAGCGCCGTCTCGCCCTGCCGATTGCGGAATCCCTCGTAGAACCCAAAGATGAACGTCTTGTCCTTCTTGATCGGGCCGCCCATCGTGCCGCCAAACTGGTTCTGCTTCAATGGCTCTTTCGTAATCGCAAAATAGTTGTTGGAGTCGAGCGCGTCGTTGCGCAGAAACTCCCACAGGGTGCCATGAACGTGGTTCGTGCCCGATCGCGTGATGATGTTCGTGGTCGATCCCAGCGCGTTTCCGAATTCGGCGTTGGCATTCAGCGTAAGGATGCGGAACTCGCTGATCGCGTCCACCGGCGGCTTCAGGACAAATCCGCCGTCGATTCCGTTGAAGTTGTTCGCGCCATCAATGAGAAAGTTGTTCGATTCAGGCCGCTGGCCGTTCACCGCATACGCCTGACCGTTGCGCAGTGAGCCGCCCGCTTCGGCAATGCCGGGCGTCAAAGGGACAACTCCAGGCTGCAGCAGGCCAAGTTGCGAGAAGTTGCGCCCGTTCAGCGGCAAGTCTTCCAGCTCCTTCTGTTCCACAACCTTGCCCAGGCTGGTGACGGTCGGCTGAATCATGTCGGCATTGGCGCTGACGAGCACCTGCTGCGTTTCCGATCCAACGGAGAGGGGCGCAGAGATCGAAGCGGTCTCATTCACATTCAGCGTGATGCCGTCCTGCACGTACTCCCGAAAGCCTTTGGCCGCGGCCTGCAGGCGGTAATGGCCGACGGGGAGTTCCAGAAGGACGTAATTGCCGTTGCGGTCGGTGGTGGTGCTGCGCGAAAGGCCCGTCTCCACTTGCCGGGCGGTAACGGAGGCGCCACGGATGACTGCGCCGCTCGGGTCTGTCACCGTCCCGCGAATGTTTCCCGTGATCTGCTGAGCGCACACGGTGAGCGATGAAAGCGCGACGAGCGCCAGCACACTGCGAACCAGATTCATTTTGATTTCGGCCTCTCTCACACGAGTTGATGGTGCAAACAGAGCGCCGCTACGGTTGGCGGAATGCTCTGCCAAGCTGGATCGCCCTGGCGTTTGCGCCACCAGAAAGGCGCACCGCTCAATGATCCGTGAAGTAAAAGTCTTGGCGGGGACCGCCAGGTACAGGGCTCTGCCTACGTTCAAAAGGGGAAGACCGTATGGCAGGCTGTACGGATGAACAGTAGTTGCTGCGGCGGTGCATTGTCCTGCATCGGTGGATGGGTGACCGGCTCAATCCTTCGATGGAGCCGGCCCCTGAGCGTGCAGGTAACTACCGTTGCGAGGATGTCAGGTATCCATGCTCCGCCAGGTGCCGGCCCATGGGCGCGTACATGCCGGGGTCACGCGGCTGCCACGTGCCAAGCCCATCCACGTAGCGGTTGTACATGCAGAAGGCCGCGGCTATCAGCACCGTGTCGTGAATCTCCACATCGGTTGCTCCTTCGCGGCGGGCTCGATCCACGTCTTCCGCGGTCACCAGCTTGCCGTCGCGCTGCACCTTGCCGGCAATGGCCAGCAGCGCCTTCAGCTTCGGCGAAACCGGCGCGGCTTCAAAGTCCGTCTTGACCCGCTTCACCACGTCCTCTCCGCCCAGGTGACATGCGGCGGCAGCGCCGTGACTGGTCTGGCAAAAATAGCAATCGTTCTGCGAAGAGACGTAGGTGGCGATCAATTCTCGTTCGCCGGGCGTCAGGCTGTTGGGTTCGTGCAGCAGAATGTGCGCCAGTTCGCGCATGGGCTTGGCGGTATCCGGCCGAAACGCGAATCCGGCGCTGATTCCGGGCAGATCTTCAGGCAGTGCAATATGTGGCATCGCTTTTCCCCTCAGCCTTTCACCGGCTCCGCCGGAAGATACGTCTTGCTCACGCTCACGTAGCCATCGCGCGCCACCATCTTGCCGCGTTCGCGATACAAGGCTTCATCGCGGGGCTGCACGGTCCCCAGCCCATCCACGTAGCGGTTGTACATGCAGAACGCAGCCGCAATCAGCACCGTGTCGTGGATTTCGACATCCGTTGCACCGAGCCTGCGCGCGTGCGCCACGTCTTCGGTAGTTACGTGTTTCCCGCCGCGCTGCACCTTGCCGGCAATCACCAGCAGCGCCTTCAGCTTGTGCGAGATGTCGGCGTACTGAAAATCGGCCTTGACGCGGCGCACCAATTCCTCATCGCCATCCAAATGGGCCGCCGCAATGGCGCCGTGGATCGATTGGCAGTAATGACAGTCATTCAGATACGAGACGTATGTGGCAATCAGCTCGCGTTCTCCGGGCGACAGGCTGTGCGAGCCGCACAACAGGATTTCAACAAGATCATTCAACGGCTTGGCTGTTTCGGGACGAAACGCCATGGCGCCGCGAATTCCAGGCTGGTTTTCCGGCAGGGGAATATGGGGCATTGTTCTGAGACCTCCTCAAAATGCCTCCAAAGCTTACCGGTCCAGTTCCCCGCGTGCCTCCATCGAAAGGTGGTGATCGCCGGATTTACAACGTGATACTCCGCAACCCATCGTGCAGTGCGATCTACCCGCAATTCGCGCTCTTTTTGAAGGAGTATACCCACGTTTTCCATCGGCGCGAACCATTGGACAATTCAGCGGCAGGAAAATGGTTCAGGAAAACTTCACGTAGGAAGAGCTACCATTCGGTCTACAAGAGGAAGTAGTCACGTTGCTGGTTCCGGTGATCGAAAAAGTCGCTGAACGTTTCCGCCGCGTCAAAGGAGGTGTACCAGAGTTCGGGCGGCGGTTGTTTCGATCGTGAGCAAATAAGCTCGTGTGGGGACTCATAAGGATTGCTCGTTCATGTCATTCCGATGTTTTTCTGTTTGCGGCATTGTGCTTTTGATTTGGATTTGCGGGGCAGCCCACGCGCAGCAGCCCGTTGTTCTTGAGGGCCGCGTCATGGATCCTTCCGGAGCTGTGATTCCGGGGGCGTCAGTCGTCATCGAGCCGCAGCCTTCGGGGCCCACCCACACCGTACAGACCAATGGAGAAGGACGCTATCGTATCACGGGTTTGACGGCGGGACGATACAACGTAATGGCGGAGGCATCGGGTTTTCGAACGTCATCAAAAGCAACCGCCATTTCAGCCTCGCGACGCATGGTTACGCTGGATTTCCATCTGGTCATCGCAACCCAGTCGCAACAGGTTTTGGTTCAGGGAAACACTCCGCAGCTGGAAGTCTCGCCCCAATCGAACGCCTCGTCTGTGTCCGTCTCGGGCAACAACATGAATGCCCTCTCCAACGACCCGGACGAACTCCAAAACCAGATACTATCCCTGGCTGGCCCTTCGGTTGGGGCGAGCGGGGCGGAGATTTACGTCAATGGTCTTACGGGCAGCGATATGCCGCCCAAATCTGCGATCCGCGAGATCCGCGTCAATTCTAACCCCTTCACTGCGGAAAACGACCGCCTGGGGTATGGACGAATCGATATCTTCACGAAGCCGGGGGCGGCAGCTTTCCATGGCGACGTTTCGAGCGAATACAACGACTCGGTCATGAATGCCGTCAGTACATTTCTCTCCGCCTCCAATGTCCCGCCGCCGTCGTACCATACGTGGCTCTGGGACGCAGACCTTGGCGGGCCGCTCTGGAAGAACGCATCCTTCTTCTTCGATTTCCAGCGCCGCAATATCAACCGAGCCAGCCTGGTGAACACCGACATACTCGATCCCAGCCTGAATGTCGTGCCGTATGTGACGTCGGTCCTGAATCCTCGCATCCTTACCAATTTGAGCCCTCATGTGGATATTCAGCTCAGTCCGAAGAACACCCTGAGCGCAAACTATCGCTATTTTGAAATCACCGACCAGAACGACGGTATAGATACGCAATCGCTTCCCTCGCAGGCATACGATCGGGCGTTCCGTCACCACAATGTTCAACTTATCGACACTCAGGCGTTGAGCGCGCGTCTGGTCAACCAGACCTTCTTCCAATATCTCCACTTCCACAACACGGAGACGCCGCAGAACTTCGCGCCCACGATCGCAGTCCTCGGGGCATTCACCGGCGGGGGCGACAGCTCCGGTACCTTCAACCGCTCCGAGACCCACTACACCATCCAGAACTATACGACCGTGACGTTCCACAAACACCAGGTTGAATTCGGCGGAACGCTGCTTGACCTGCCGCGCAGTGAAACCACAAACGGAGGATTCAACGGAACGTTTACGTTCAATTCGCTGACGGATTACCAGAAAACGCTACAGGGGCTGCAGAACGGCATGACGATATCTCAGATTCAGGCAGCCGGATACGGACCCAGTCAGTACAGCGTCACGGTCGGCAATCTCGGGGCCTCCATCAACCGCATCGATGGGGACGTCTTTGTGAACGACGACTGGAGCGTCACGCCGCATCTTACGGCCAGCTACGGCCTGCGCCTTGAATCGGAAAATTACGTGAGCAGGCCCGTCAACTGGGCGCCCCGGATTGGCATCGCCTGGGGCCTGGGCCACGGCTCGAACACCAAAACAGTGCTTCGCGCGGGCTGGGGCATCTTCTACACGCATCTTGACGATGACCATATGATGATCGCGGCCCGCTTGAATGGACAGAACCAGCAGACCTATATCGTGAACAAGCCCAATTTCTTTCCGACCGCGCCGCCTCCCTCTTCTCTAGCAAATAATGCCACCTCGGCGCCCACCACGTTTCGCATTGCCCCAAATCTTGTCTTCCCCTATGACATGGACACTGCCGTCAGCGTGGAACGGCAATTGTCGGGCAGCACCACTGTCTCGCTCACCTATATCAACTCTCGCGGGGTCCACCAGTTCCTCGCGAATGACATCAACGCGCCGTTGCCTGGAACTTTTAATCCCGCCGATCCGACCAGCGGTGTCAGGCCCCTCGGCAATGCCGCCGGAAATATCTACAACTACGAATCCGCTGCCATTTACAAGCAGACGCAGTTGATTGCGAACATCCATTTTCAAACCAGCAGGGCCTCCCTGTTCGGCTACTACGTCTTCAACAACGCGAATGGTGAGGCGGGATTGAACATGCAGAGCAGCCCTGCCGGAGAATTCAGCTTCCAGACCAATCCCTGGAATCTCTCCCAGGACTATGGGCGCACCAGCTTCGATATTCGCAATCGCGTCGTCCTGGGCGGCAGCTTTGCCGCGCCATTCGCGTTCCGTCTCAGCCCAATGCTGATTGCGAGTTCGGGGCAGCCGTTCAGCATTCAGCTTCCTCAGGACCTGTACGGAACAGGCGTTTATGACGCTCGGCCGGCGCTTGCAACGGCATCGACGCCGCCTGCGAATGTGGTGGTAACAAAGTATGGCTCTTTCAATATCGCTCCGGGGCCAAACGATACGCCCATCCGTCCCAACACGGAGACGGGGCCAAACAATTTCATGTTGAACCTGCGGCTCAGCCGCACGTTTGGGTTTGGCGGTCAGGTTGGTGAAAAACATGGCGGTGAAGGTTCCGCACCGGTAACGGAAGGACGACGGGATCGAGGACTTGGCGGCCGCGGCCTGAGCAGCGGCGGGGGGACGAGCCTTGGCGGGGCGACAAACCGCCGTTTCGCGCTGACGATGAGCGCGTCCGCCCTGAATGTGCTCAACAACGTCAACCTTGCCACGCCGGTCAATGTCCTTGGCTCGCCGCAGTTCGGTGAATCGACTGCGCTCGCCGGCGGCGTTTATTCGGCGCAGGTCGGCAATCCAGTTGCCAACCGACTGTTGAACGTAGGCCTCTCCCTGAGCTTTTGACGCACAGGAATTGGACGTCGGTGGGTGATGCCTGAGTCACCTCGCGTACCCGCAGTCGCCGCAGAACAGCGGCAAGCTCTCGAAAGCTCAAACGCACGCAAAAGCGACACGCGCGGCTGCTCAGAATCGCCTGTTTTGCTTTTGAGGGGGAGTGCCTAAAGAAGTCTCGACAGACGGGCACTCTTTGAAGGCCATCGGGGAGTTGGGAGGGAACGTAAGTCGTTGAAAAAGATTGGCTCCTCAGGTAGGACTCGAACCTACAACCCTTCGGTTAACAGCCGAATGCTCTGCTCTTTTGCGGCTTAGAAATGCCACGCGGCGGCACCTGCCGCGCTAAGCGATTTATTTCAGAAGCAGATACGCCGATCAATTAACCGCTGAAGTCTCAGGGATTTGCGGCCACGCCTACGATGTTCGCAGCAGCTGTTTTCTCGTTCCTCCTCTTCGCCGATTGCTATCGGTATGCCCTCGATTATGACCGATTTTGAAGGAGCAGGTGCACAAAATCGTACACAGTGTTTTGGGGGTCGAATCGAACGGATTTGTGCTATTCCGATGCTCTGTTTGCCACCGGCAACGCGGGCAAAAATGGCGGCAAGCTCTTTGTCGATGCAGTCAACTCGGAAGGACTGGTCCGGCGACCGCGTCCGAGTAAAATGCAGAGTATGGATTTGGTCTCCCTCCTCAGCCGGCCCGAAGGCAAAACGCAGGAGTTCAAGCGCGACCTTTCTGCGCCGGAAGGCGCGCTGAAGACCATCGTTGCATTCGCTAACACCTCGGGCGGAACGCTGCTTGTCGGAGTCGAGGACGGGACGAGGGGAGTCAGAGGCGTTCCCGACGTTTTGCAAGAAGAGGAGCGTTTGGCCAACCTCATTGCGGACAGCATCTCCCCGAGGCTGGTCCCTTCTATCGAGATTATTGCCTGGCGGAAAACGCATGTACTGGGAGTCGAGATCTTTCCGAGCCCTAACCGCCCTCACTATCTGAACCGATTCGGCCCGGAAGAGGGTGTGTTCGTTCGCGTGGGCTCGACAAACCGGCGCGCGGACCTCGTTCTGATCGATGAGATGAGGCGCTACAGCCAGGTTTCATCCTTGGACGAACAGCCCATGGCGGAATTGAACTCGGAAGCCATCGACTTCCGAGCTGCTTCCGAGTTCTTTCGGCCGATTCGCAAACTGGTCCGCCATGACCTGGAAACCCTGAAGCTGATAACGACGTACCAAGGCCGGATTGTGCCGACGATTGGAGGCGTTCTCCTCTTTGGCGCCGATCGGCTGAGCCACTATCCGGACGCATGGATACAGGCCGGAAGATTTGCAGGGAACGATCGGCGCCGGATCATCGATGCCGCTGAGGTCCGCTCCTACCTCCCCGGCGCGGCCGAAGAGGTGATCGCCTTCCTGCAGAAACACATGACTCGCGAAGCCGTGATTGGATCTGTGAAGCGGACCGAAGTCTGGACCTACCCGGTGGTCGCAGTGCGGGAAGCAATCATGAACGCAATCGTCCACGCTGACTATGCCCAGCGCGGCGCACCCATTCGTGTCGCACTGTTCGATGATCGCCTTGAGATCGAGAATCCCGGATTGCTGCCCTTCGGCCTCACCATCGACGACATTCAGAAAGGCATCTCAAAGCTTCGAAATCGGGTCATTGGCCGAGTGTTTCAAGAACTCGGACTGATCGAACAATGGGGAAGCGGCATTCAGCGCATGACGGCGGCTTGCCGCGACCGCGGACTGGACGCCCCCCAATTCGAAGAGATTGGAACCCATTTCCGTGTGACACTTTCGGCGGTTGCTCGCAGCGTTCCCGCAAAGGACGCTCGAGACGAGAAGATACTCGCGGTATTGGCCGAGAACGCCGAGGCAGGTCTCTCAACCGCGCAGATTGCTGAACGACTCGAAATCTCTCCCCGTGCGACTAGAACCCGACTCGTTTCGTTGGTGGATCGCGGGTTGATCGTCGAGATTGGAAGCGGTCCTCAGGATCCTCATCGACGTTATCACCTCATCACCGGAACCCGTTGAGCATTACATTGGCGTTCACGTTGGCAAACGCAACCGCAGGCTCTCGAAACACGGATTGATAGGATTTGAAGCAATTGGACTCCCGTGCACTCGGGCGAGGATCTGTGTGGTTCCTCGCCGCAGCATCAAAGCCCGAGGACGGGAGCTCGAATAAGGCGGAATAAGGCGGAATAAGGCTGCCCGACCGCAACGCCGTGAATGAACCGCTCACAGATTCCAACTGTTGAGTGGCTCGTGCCAAACCATTCGATCGACGAATCGGTGGCCTGCATCCTCTAACCATGGTTCGGCTATCAGAAACGCTGAAATGAGGATCGAAAGCAAGACGCTCCCGCAAAGGGCCGTCACAACCATCCCGCGCAACGACATTCGGGGCGAATGAATCGGGGTGCCGCAGCGCGGACAGATCTCATGCTTCCCCATTTTCTGGGTCTCCCTCTGCGG
>JBKICT010000022.1:0-30994 GCA_046566985.1 Acidobacteriota bacterium
GCGCACTCCGGTCGCCTGCTCGATCCGCCGCAACGACCAACCCAGCCGGCCCAGTGCAATGACTTGTTCTCGCTTTTCTCTGCTCAAGACGTGGCTCATGACCACAGAGGCTAACTTGCCCCTGCAGCAGATCTGCCTTAAGCCGTCTCTCTATGGCCGCTTTTCACTTGATCATCTATGGCCGCTTTTGCGTGATCACCGAGGCCGCGACGACGCTGGAAGTCTCTTGCATTTGAAATCTCGGCCGTCGCGCAATCTGAGGATCAGTACACATCCTTCAAGTACCGCTTCTGCTTTTTCATGTCGGCGAGGTACGCGGCTGCGTACTCCGGGCCTTTGTGGCTGTGCCCCGCGATCGATCCGAGGACGGCTAACTCCACATCGGGAGCCATGCGTTTGGAGTCGCCGCAGATGTAGAAGTATGCGCCGCGTTCCAGCCACTCCCATAGCAGGGCGGCATTCTCGCTGATGCGGTCCTGCACGTAGATCTTGTTCTTCTGATCGCGGGAGAACGCCGTGTCCAGCCGCTGCAGCACGCCGCTTTCGAGCCACCCGAGCATCTCTTCGCGATAGAGGAAGTCCTGCTTCTCCCGCTGGTCGCCGAAGAAGAGCCACATGGGCCAGCGGCCACATCCAGCCTGCTTGTGTTCAAGATAGGCGCGGAAGGGCGCAAGACCCGTGCCAGGGCCGACCATAATTACCGGCGCGTCCAGGTCGCTGGGCATGCGGAACAGCTTATTCGAGTGGATGAAGGTGGGCAACGTGGATCCCACGGGCGTGCGTTCACCGATCTGTCCCGAGCAAACTCCGAATCTCTCCCGGTCATAACTGTGGTAGCGGACTACGCGCACCGTGAGGTGCACGCTGGTGGGGTGCAATGCCTGACTGGAAGCGATGGAGTAGAGTCTCGGCGTGAGGCGAGGCAGGATCTTGAAGAGTTCCTGGGGGTCGGGCAGCTTGGCCGGGTACTGCTGGAGCAGGTCGTGGAACTCGCGTCCCCAGACATAGTCCTCCAGTTTGCTCTTATTTTCCGGTAATGCCAGGAAGGCGAGTTCCGCATTGCCGGTGAGCTTTGCCCAGGCCTTGACGGTGGAAGGGGCCAGCTTGCCGATCATGAGCCACGAGGTGAGGGCCTTCTCGATATCGAGCGCATCGCCATAGAAATCCTTCACCATTTCCTGGCCGGTGAGGCCCAGATGATTCAGGACCTCCTGCACCATGTCCGGATGGTTCTCGGGTAGGACTCCCAAAGAATCGCCGGGCAGGTACTGGATTCCCGATCCCTCGAGCGAGAGCTCGATGTGCCGCGTTTCCTTTTCCGAGGCGGGGCCGGTCAGGAGCCGATTGACCAGGATTGTGGCGGTAAATGGATTCTTGCGAGAGTAAGCAGTTGTTCCCTGCTCGGTAGGGGTCTCCATGGTCTCGTCATCCGCAATGGGCATCCGCTCGGTTCTCCTGTTGCCGTGCCGTCGAGGGGCAGTTGCCGCCCGGCGAAGAATTCGATTACGTGCTGATTGTATTGTCGCGCCCGGGTCCGGGGAGGTTGCGTGATTTGCATCACAACCGCAGCGATTGCAGAGAATCTGCCTCGGGGTGGTCCACCCTGTGCCAATTTGCATTGCGGTACGCTTCCGGAGCGTCTTTTTCCACAGAGCACGTTTTCCGCTGTTTGAGCATCGCTTTCGCACCATATTTGCCGCAGTGGTTGGATTTGTCCCTGCTTTTGCACAAATCGTGCGCGGGCGCAGAGGCTTTGCACTTGGCCTTGACGAGCGTTTCATATATTCTAAAGAGTTCCGCACCAGCACGAGGCCGCAGCGGAGCCAGTCGCGAGCGGCCAGAGGGCAAGCCCCGGCGGACACCGTACGGGGGCGGTGCGTTTGTACCCCTAAATTGGCCGCATTTCCAGGCCACGACTATCGCAAGCAAAGGATTCTCATGCACTCATCCGATCGCCGTCGACGTGTCCCTGCACCGCAGGGTCTTTATCATCCGCAGCACGAGCACGACGCGTGCGGCATGGGCCTGGTGGCCAGCATCCGCGGAGAGAAGAGTCACGACATTATCCGCAAGGGGCTGGAGGTGCTCATCAACCTGACGCACCGCGGAGCGGCAGGGTGCGATCCGGAGACCGGGGACGGCGCCGGGATCCTGATTCAGATTCCGCACGTGTTTTTTGCGCGCGAATGCGGCGAGTTGGGCATGCAGCTTCCCGGCGCGGGCGAGTACGGCGTGGCCATGTGCTTTTTGCCGGTGGATAAGCAAGCCCGCCTGCAGTGCGAGGGCGTGATCGAGCGCATCAGCCAGGAGGAAGGCGCGACGGTGATTGGCTGGCGCGACACGCCAGTGAACGGCGACGCCATCGGCCGTGAAGCGCGCGCTTCGCAACCTTATATTGAGCAGTTGTTCGTCCGGCGCCCTGAAGGCCTGGACGAAGACGCCTTCGAGCGCCTGCTCTATCGCATCCGCCGCCGCACCGAGAACGAGGTTGCCGCGTCGGAAATCGAGGGCAAGGAAGACTTCTACATCCCGTCGTTCTCGTGCCGCACCATCATCTACAAGGGGCTGATGCTGGCGCCGCAGATCGAGAAGTTTTACTTCGAGCTGGCGAACCCGCTCGTCACCAGCGCGCTCGCTCTTGTGCACCAGCGCTTCTCCACAAACACCTTCCCAAGCTGGAAGCTGGCGCATCCCTATCGCTACGTGGCGCACAACGGCGAGATCAACACCATTCGCGGCAACGTGAGCTGGATGAATGCGCGCCAGGGCGTGCTGGAGCACGAACTCTACGGGGAAAAGATCGAGGAGCTGTTTCCCGTGGTTGTGCCGGGCGGCAGCGACTCCGCTTCGCTGGATAACGCGGTCGAGTTCCTGTTCCAGTCGGGCCGTTCCCTGCCCCATGTGATGGCCATGCTCATCCCTGAGGCGTGGGCGGGCAATCCTGACATGGACGAGGACAAGCGCGCGTTCTACGAGTACCACGCATCGCTGATGGAGCCGTGGGACGGCCCAGCGGCGATTGCGTTCACCGATGGCCGTGTGATCGGCGCGACGCTGGACCGCAACGGGCTGCGTCCGGGCCGCTACATGATTACGAAGGACGACATCGTGGTGCTGGCTTCCGAAGCTGGCGTGATCGACGCACCGGCGGAAGAAATCCGGAAGAAGGGCCGCCTGCAGCCTGGGCGCATGTTCCTGGTCGACACGGTGCAGAAGCGCATCATTGCCGACGCGGAGATCAAGAAGGATCTGGCTGCGCGGCAACCTTACGGCGAGTGGCTGAAGCAGCAGCAGGTGACGCTGCAGCAGTTGCCGGAGCCGTCGCGCGTGATCGCGTCGAATCCTGAGACTCTGCTGCGCCGCCAGCGCGCCTACGGCTACAGCGAAGAAGATCTTCGCATCCTGCTGGCGCCAATGGGCGCGAAGGGCGAGGAGCCGATCGGCTCCATGGGCACGGATACGCCGCTGGCTTGCCTGTCGGATCGGCCGCAGCCACTGTTCAACTACTTCAAGCAGTTGTTTGCGCAGGTCACAAATCCGCCCATCGATCCCATTCGCGAAGAGATGGTGATGTCGCTCATCAGCTACATCGGCACCGAGCGCAACATCCTGGAAGAGAAGCCGGAGAACTGCCACACGCTCAAGCTGCCGCAGCCGATCCTGAGCAATCGCGAACTGGAGAAGCTGCGCCGCGTCTCGTCGGGCGATCTGCTGGCGACGACACTGCCCGCTCTCTTCCGTGCGGAAGACGGCGAGAAGGGTCTGAAGCACGCCCTGGACGATCTCGGCAACCGCGCCTCGCACGCAGTGGCGTCGGGATACTCGGTGCTGATCATCTCCGATCGCGGCGTCGATCCAACGTATGCGCCGATCCCCAGCCTGCTGGCGATGGCCGCGGTGCACAATCGCCTGGTGCGCGAGAAGACGCGCACACAAGTGGCGCTCATTATCGAAAGCGGGGAGCCGCGCGAGGTGATGCACTTTGCGCTGCTGATCGGCTACGGCGCGAGCGCGGTGAATCCGTATCTCGCGATTGAAACGCTGCACGATCTGAACCGCCGCGGCCTGCTGCCAGAAGGCGTAACGGGAGAGAAGGCAGAGAAGCACTTCATCAAGGCCATCAACAAGGGCCTGCTGAAGACCATCTCAAAGATGGGCATCAGCACGCTGCAGAGCTATCGCGGGGCGCAGGTGTTCGAAGCGGTCGGCCTGAGCGAATCGCTGGTGAATGCCTACTTTGCCGGAACGGCCTCGCGCATCGAAGGCATCGGCCTGGATGTTCTGGCGCGTGAAGCGCAGATGAAGCATGCCTATGCATTTCAGCCGCTGACCGATGCGGAGACGGAGCTCGTTGTCGGTGGGCAGTATCAATACCGCGTGGACGGCGAATATCACCTGCTGAATCCTCTGACGATCAGCAAATTGCAGCACTCGGTTCGGCAGAACAATCCTGCGACATTCCAGGAGTACACCGATCTAATCGACAACCAGAGCCGGAACCTGTGCACGCTGCGCGGCCTGCTCAAGCTCAAGTACTCCGACAGGCCTATCCCGTTGGAAGAGGTCGAGGCTTCGAAGGAGATTGTGAAGCGCTTTACGACGGGCGCCATGTCCTTCGGCTCCATCAGCAAGGAGGCGCACGAAACCCTCGCCATCGCCATGAACCGCCTGGGCGGCATGTCGAACACCGGCGAAGGTGGCGAAGACGAAGCGCGCTTCACGCCCGACGCGAATGGCGATTCTCGCCGTAGCGCGGTGAAACAGGTGGCCAGCGGACGCTTCGGCGTAACCACAAACTACCTGGTCAACGCAGACGAGTTGCAGATCAAGATGGCGCAGGGCGCAAAGCCCGGCGAGGGCGGCCAGCTTCCCGGCCACAAGGTGGATGACGTAATCGCGCGGTTGCGTCACTCGATCCCCGGCGTCGGCCTCATCTCGCCGCCGCCGCACCACGACATCTACTCGATCGAGGACCTCGCGCAGCTCATCTACGACCTGAAGAACGTCAACCCCAAGGCGCGCATCGCCGTAAAGCTGGTCTCTGAAGCCGGCGTCGGCACTGTGGCCGCGGGCGTAAGCAAGGCGCATGCCGACGTGGTGCTCATCTCCGGCGACAGCGGCGGCACCGGGGCTTCCCCGCTCAGCTCCATCAAGCACGCCGGCCTGCCCTGGGAGCTCGGCCTCGCCGAGACCCAGCAGGTTCTACTGCTCAACGATCTGCGCTCGCGCATTCGCGTGCAAACCGACGGCAAGCTGCAGACCGGCCGCGACGTGGTGATCGCAGCGCTGCTCGGCGCCGAAGAGTACGGCTTTGCTACCACGCCGCTCATCACCATGGGCTGCATCATGATGCGCAAATGCCACCTGAACACCTGCTCGGTCGGCATCGCCACGCAGGATCCGGTGCTGCGCGCGCGCTTCCAGGGCCAGCCCGAGCACGTGATCAACTTCTTCTTCTTCATCGCCGAACAGGTTCGCGAGCACATGGCCCGGCTCGGCTTCCGCACGGTGGATGAGATGGTGGGCCGCGTGGACAAGCTCGACTCGTCCATCGCGCAGGCGCACTGGAAGGCCAAGGGCATCGACCTCTCGTCGATCCTCTACACACCGACCGTGCCTTCACGCGTGGCACGCCGTAAGACCAAGGCCCAGGATCATGGCTTGGAAGCGGCGCTCGATCATGCTTTGATCGAGAAGGCTGCGCCGGCGCTGAAATCGAAGAAGGCCGTCAAAGCGGAGTTCGCGATCCGCAACGTGCATCGCACCGTGGGCGCAATGCTGGGAGGCGAGATCGCGCGTCGCTACGGCGCGGAGGGTCTGCCGGACGGAAGCATTCACTACAAGTTCAAGGGCTCCGCCGGGCAGAGCTTCGGCGCGTTCGTTCCCAACGGCGTGACGCTCGAACTGGAAGGTGATGCCAACGACTACCTGGGCAAGGGGCTGTCTGGCGGCCGCATCATTGCTTATCCGCCGAAGACCTCGAGCTTCCTGCCGGAGGAAAGTATCCTCGTCGGCAACGTGGTGCTCTACGGCGCAACCACCGGCGAAGTCTTCCTCAACGGCATCGCCGGCGAACGCTTTGCGGTGCGCAACTCCGGCGCGACCGCGGTGGTGGAAGGCGTGGGCGACCACGGCTGCGAGTACATGACCAACGGCACGGTGGTCGTGATCGGCTCTACCGGACGCAACTTCGCCGCAGGCATGAGCGGCGGCATCGCCTACGTCTACGATGATGCCGGCGACTTCACGACGCGCCGCTGCAATCAGGCGAGCGTAGACCTGGAGCCGCTCGCGAGCGATGAAGACATCCAGAAGGTCCGTGGGCTGCTTGAGAAGCATCGCGACCTGACGGGCAGCCCACGTGCCGCGTGGATCCTGGAAAACTGGGCAACGGCAAAGGCCAACTTCATCAAGGTCTTCCCGCACGAGTACAAGCGCGTGCTCGGCGTGCAGCGCGTGGAGAGGGCGTACAGTTCACCAATCAATTCGTCGCCTATGGTGACGGCAACAGCAGAGGTGCACCATGGGTAAAGTTACGGGATTTCTTGAGATCGAACGCGAACAGCCGACGCGCCGGAAGCCGGAAGAGCGCCTCAAAGACTGGTTCGAAATCTACAATCCGTTCCCCGAGGAGAAGCAGCGCGAGCAGGGCGCTCGCTGCATGGATTGCGGCGTGCCGTTCTGCCATACCGGATGCCCGGTCAACAACATCATTCCCGATTGGAACGACCTGGTGTACAACGGCCGCTGGGAAGCGGCGATCAAGCGCCTGCACGCGACCAACAACTTCCCCGAGTTCACCGGCCGCATCTGCCCCGCGCCCTGCGAGGCTGCATGCGTGCTCGGCATCAACGCGCCGCCCGTTTCCATCAAGCTCATCGAGAAGAGCATCATCGAACGCGCCTGGAGCGAGGGCTGGATTCGTCCCGAACTGCCCGAGCAGAACACTGGCAAGCGCGTCGCGGTCGTCGGCAGCGGACCCTCGGGTCTCGCGGCGGCGCAGCAGCTTCGCCGGGCTGGCCACTCTGTCACGGTGTATGAGAAGAACGACCGCATCGGCGGCCTGCTGCGGTACGGGATTCCGAACTTCAAGCTGGAGAAGCATGTCATCGATCGCCGGCTCGAGCAGATGCGCGTCGAAGGCATCACGTTTCTCACCAATGCGCACGTCGGCGTCAACATTCCTGTTGAATCGTTGACCGACCACTATGACGCGATCCTTTTGTGCGGCGGCGCCGAACAGCCGCGCGACCTGAAGGTGCCCGGCCGCGAATTGAAGGGCATTCACTACGCAATGGAGTTCCTGCCCCAGCAGAATCGCCGTAACGAGGGTGACTCGGAAGACCAGGTCCTTGCATCGATGGGCGCTCCGGCCTCAATTCTCGCCACCGGCAAGCGTGTGCTCATCATCGGCGGCGGCGACACCGGCGCCGATTGCCTGGGTACCAGCCTGCGCCAGGGCGCCAAGAGCGTGCATCAGTTCGAGATCATGCCTAAGCCGCCGGAGACCCGCGCGGCCACAACACCGTGGCCTCTGTGGCCCATGCAGCTTCGCACAGAAAGCTCGCACGAAGAGGGCGGGATCCGCGATTGGGCCATCAATAGCGTCAAGTTCACCGGCGACGAGAACGGCAACGTGAAGCAACTCCATGCCTGCCGCGTCGGCGTGCCGCCGAAGTTTGAGCCGGTGGCCGGCACGGAGTTCACCATGGACGTGGACCTGGTACTTCTCGCGATGGGCTTCATGGGGCCTGTGAAGAACGGCATGATCGAGCAGCTCGGCGTTGATCTGGATGCGCGCGGCAACGTGGCCACGAACGACTACCAGACGAGCAAGCCGGGAATCTTTGCCGCGGGAGATATGCGGCGTGGACAGTCGCTTGTGGTGTGGGCGATCTCAGAGGGGCGCAAGGCGGCTGCAGCTGTCGACGAATATCTGCAGACCAGCGTAGAGCACTCTGCGCAACTCCAGAAGACGACGGCTTAGATCGAATACTCTTGCTTGTGGCTGCACCGGGGCAACCGCCGGTGCAGCCTTTTTTCTTTTCGTTACGGTTTGTAAGTTGCTTCGCTGTCCACGTCGAGCGTGTCCTGTACAGGTAGCTTGTCGCTTGAACCGCCGGCGAGAACGCGAACCTGTTCCTTTTCGATCCGCCATCCATGCGCGGCCTCGTCCCAATAGGCCAGGTCGTGCGGCTTGAGCGTGAGGGTCACGTCCTTTACCGCGCCGGGCAGGATGTGCACGCGCTGGAAGCCTTCGAGCTCGATCTGCGGGCGCTCGACCTTGGAGCCGAGATGCTGCACGTACATCTGTACCACCTCGTCGCTGGCGCGATGGCCGGTGTTCCGCACGCGAACCGTCACGTTCACGCTGCCCTCTGCATCCACCCTGGGCGCGCTCAGCTTCAGGCTGTCGTAGTGGAACGTCGTGTAGCTGAGGCCGTAGCCGAACGGATAGAGCGGCTTGACCTTGGAATACATGTAAGTGCGGCCGTGGCGGATGTTGTAGTCCATCATGGGCAGGAGCTGATCGTCGCCGGTGGGCCAGGTCATGTTCAGGCGGCCGGCGGGCGAGTAGGCGCCGAAGAGGACGTCGGCCAGGCCGTGGCCTTCTTCCTGGCTGTTGTGCGTCATGTGCACGATGGCCGGCACGTTCTGTTGGCTCCAGACGATGGCGTAGGGGAAGCTGGAACGCAGCACTTCCACGGTGTGCGGGTTCGCGGCGAAGACATCCTTGACGAGAGATTCCTGCTCCAGCGAGATGGTCTTGCGGTCCATGTCCTCTTTGCCGTTCGATGGCACCGGGCAGACATCCCAGCCGGCGTTGCAGGTGGGATGGTTGCCGACGACGACGATGGCAACGTCCGCCTGCTTGGCCAGAGATTTTGCTTCTTCGACATTGGAGCCGTCCGCGTAGAGCACCTTGGCATGCGGCGCGGCTTCTTGAATGCCCTGGAGAATGCTCACGTCGTAGGGCGGCGTGCCGCTATACCAGTCGAGCAGCACTTCGCTGGTCCAGGGGCCAATGACGGCGATTGTCTTGAGCTTGGCGGCATCGAGCGGCAGCGTGTTGTGGTCGTTCTTGAGCAGCACGATGGATTCGTCCGTAGCTTTACGCGCGAGCGCATGGCTCGACGCGAGCATCCACGGCGGCAACTGGCCCTTGGTATCCACGCCGATCTTCGCATAGGGATCGAGGCCCGCGGGGTCCATCTCGCCGAGGCGCAGATAGAGGCGCAGGATGTTTTTGAGGCTGGCATCCATGTCGGCTTCGGTCAGTAACCCATCCTTGAGCGCCTTGGTCAGGTCGGGTTTGTACAGATCGAGGAAGTTGTTGATGCCCGCCTTGACGGCCGCGGCCGAGCCTTGCTCCTTATTGGGAAAAGCGTGGTGCTGCGTGACAAGCAGCGTGAGCGCGCCGCCGTCGGTGCAGATCAGGCCGTCGTTGCCCCACTCCTTGACCATCACGTTCTTGAGCACGGGATTGATCATCATCGGCGTGCCGTTCCAGGAGTTATAGGAGGCCATCACCGCGCGCGATCCGCCCTGTTCAAACCCCATGCGGAAAGGAACCGAGTAGTACTCGCGGAACAGGCGCTCGTCGAAATCCGACGACGTATGCGCGCGCCCGTTCTCATTCTCGTTGGCCATAAAGTGCTTCATGAGCGAGGCGGCCTGCCAGTGCTTGGCGTCGGGCCCCTGGAGGCCGTGGATGAAGCCGATGGTCATTTCGCCGATCAGATAGGGGTCCTCGCCCATGGACTCTTCGGTGCGGCCCCAGCGCGGATCGCGGCTCAGGTCGACGTTGGGCGCCCGGACTATCAGCCCTGTCGGCGAGCGACGGGGATCGCCAAACTCCTGCAACGGGTTCTGGTAGTAGTAGCGAGCTTCTTCGCCTTCCAGCGCGCCAATCTTCTGCATCAGCGCGGGGTCCCAGGTGTTGCCCAGGCCCTTCTCTTGCGGGAAGGTGGTGGTGGGCAGCGGCTGATGGCCGCGCGGTCCCCAGCCGCCGGGACCGCCCAGGGCAAGCCCGTGCAGGCCCTCGACCTGGCCCGCGAAGGCAAGTTTCAGGCGAGGGTATTTGGGGGCGTTCGACATCAGGTCGACCTTTTCCTGCAGCGTGAGGCGGCTGAGCAGGTCGGCGATGCGGGCATCATCACTCAGCGCCGGATTGCGGAACGGATAATCCACTTGCTGCGCCGTGGCCGGGCGCGGCATAAAGGCAAACAGAGAAAGAACAGCAGCAGAAAACAATCCGGCTTTCAGGCGCAGACGCATCGCAATCCTCCGAGAATTTGGAACAGCGCAGACTACCACAATCAGGCGAGGCCCGAGGGATTAAGAAGTGTTAAGCCGACGTGCTGGTGAAAGGATTTAGTACGCATTTCCAGCGGTGCGGTTCCATCCAACGAAGAATTGCTGCCGAGGCGCCTATTTCCTGTTCCCTCGCTCCCTACTGCCCTGTTCCCTCATTCCCTTATTCCTTGCATTCCGAGCGTTTACTTTCCCTTCCCCGTCCATCCGGTATACGATTCTTTCGAACGGGTTGCCTCGGCGGCCTGCTCCAGTGAGGGGCTCATATCTCATGAATTTCTCGACATTTAGCCAGAAGCGGGAACGGCGCCGGCTGCAGAACGGCTTTACGCTGATGGAACTGCTGATCGTGATGGCGATCATCGCGATTTTGATGCTCATTGCCATTCCCACCATGGGAAACATGACCCGCTACGCGAACGAGACTTCGGCGGTGAAGTCGGTGCAGGCCATCAATCTGGCGGAGAGCCAGTACACCACTACGTTTCCATCGAACGGCTACGCCTGCACGCTGCAGTCGCTGGGTGGCGATCCGAACTCCGGCCCGCCCACTCCCACGAACGCCAAAATGCTGCAGACGGACCTGGCATCGGGCGTGAAGTCGGGGTATCAGTTCTCGATCACGAATTGCGTGAAGAACACGCAGAACGGCAACGATCGCGTGACGGGCTATACGGTGATTGCGCAACCGCTGACCGTGGGCAAGACCGGCAACCGCACCTTCTGCAGCGATGAGAACGGGCAGATCAAGTTCGATCCGGCGGGCGGCACTAACTGCACGCAGAACCTGGGGCAGTAATGAAATTGGCTCAACGGGGCGGCCGGTGGATGCTGGCCGCCTTTCTCATCTGCGCTCCGCTCGTCGCGCAAAAGAGTTCGCCGTCCGCGCAGGACATGGCCAAGCGCGTCGATCAGCACTACAACCACCTCCATTCGCTGAAAGCCGGGTTTACCGAGAGCTACAGCGGCCTGGGCGTGGAGCGCAGCGAGAGCGGCACATTGCTGCTGGCCAAGCCGGGGCGCATGCGGTGGGACTACGCGACGCCCCCGGGCAAGGTGTTTGTGCTCGACGGCAAATACGCGTACTTCTACACGCCGGGCGATCCGCACGTGCAGCGCATCAAGGCCAAGGACCTGGACGATCTCCGCTCGCCGCTGCAGTTTCTGCTGGGACACACGGAGTTGCAGAAGGAACTCGAGCACCTGACGCTGAAGCCTGCGGCAAACGGCGAGTTCGTGCTGACGGGCGTGCCGAAAGGCCAGGAGAATCGCATCGCGCGGGTTTCGATTACGGTGATGCCTGAGGGCACGATCACGGGCATCGAGATCGAAGAGACTGACGGCGCAATTACCAGATTTGCATTCACGGACGAGAAGCCAAATGCGCTGATGCCGCCGAGAGCATTTCACTTTACGCCGCCGGCGGGCGTGCCCGTGGTGGATTCGGCGCCACCGGTGTAGGCGCCTCAGAAGCGGCGCATTCTGGCTGATGTCTATGGAGAGCGGTTACAGTCCCGCGATCTTCGCGCCCCAGATCAGCAGGGCGATTCCGAGCACGATCCGGTAGATAGCGAAAGCGGTGAAGCCGTGCTTCCGCACCCAGGCCAGGAACCACTCCACCACGCCCCAGGCAACGATAAATGAGACCACGAAGCCGATGGCCAGCACGATCCAGCGCTCGCCGGTCATGGTGACGTGCGCTGCGACCACTCCGGCCGCCCGCGCCGACTTGCTGGGATGAATCTCCTTTACCAGGTCATAGGCCGTCGCCGCGAACATGGTGGGAATCGACAGCAGGAAACTGAAATCCAGAGCCGTGGGGCGGTCCATGCTCACGAGCTGGCCGGCTGCAATCGTGGACATGGAGCGCGATACGCCGGGGAAGATGGCCGCCGTCGACTGACAGATGCCGATCCAGATGGCCTGGGCGAAGCTGATCTCCTCAGTGTGCGTGGTGTTCGGCTCAAAGCGCGATGCCCATGCGTCGACGACCCACATAATGACGCCGCCGACCAGCAGCGCCACTGCCATGGCGGTCAGGCTGCCCAGGTTGCGATCGCTCCACTTCTTGAGCGCCAGGGCAATCACGGAGGTGCATCCGAAGGCCCAGATGGTCAGGCTGATGGGATGGGTAAAGATGTTGCGGTCGCCGCGCTCGCCGCGCGGAAAGGTGCGCATGAAATCAAGGATTTTGCCGAGATAGAGAAAAGTAAGGGCCAGGATGGCGCCGGCCTGGATGACGATGGTGTACATCTTCCAGTACTCCGCGTCGCCCCTGCAGGTCAGGTCCGCAACGTGGCAGGCACTGGCGTCGAGCGGCACATGCAGCAACGCCTCAACAATGCGCAGATGCGCCGTGGAGCTGACCGGCAAAAATTCGGTCAAACCCTCCACAATTCCCAAAATGACAGACAGCAAATAGACGTTCAAAAGGGTCCCCCGGCCGGCATACACTTCGGCTGAATCGCGGACGCGCTCACTTTTCCTGATTCGCCGATCTCTTCGATGATAATGCCCGCGCCTGCAGCGGCGCGCTTCAGCGTGTTAAACGTGCTGCGGAAGCATCTCTATTCCATATCGATCCCGTACACGGGCACACCCTGGTCCGACTTGAACACGAGCGCCGCTGCACGGTCGGTGTAGTCCGACTTGGGGTACTTTTGCCTCATCTGGTCCAGGATCTGGTGGGCATGCTTGTTCGCCTCCCGGGCTCCTTTGTCATTGTGGTCGTCGTGGAACATATCCACCAGCACAGTGGTGCGGTAAAGCGCCTCGTAAAGGGCCCTGGCCGTGCGCGGCCCGTCGGGAAACTGCGCTGCGTAATGTTCGTACAGGTCAGCCTCACGCTCGGGGCACTTTTCCTGCCCCTGCCAGTCGCCGCACAATTTGTTATCCAGCATCTCGAAAGCGGCCTTGGCGGCCTGCGGCGTACGTGGATAGAGCTGCATGACGTGTTTCATGGCCGACTCATCCATGCCCTCGCGCATGTAAGGCGCTTGCTCCTTGGCTGAAGGCCGCGTGGCCTGGTCGGCCTTCTGCAACTGCCACTGGATGTCGGCCGCACGCCAGGCGGCCTCGGGCGCGAGCGGCGAATTGGGAAACATCTCCGCTACGCGGCGATACAGGTACTCCGCGCTTTTGGCTGCGTTGGCGGGGCCGCGGGGATCGCTGGCGGCGGCCTCCTGGTTGGCAGCCGCGCCAAACAGGATCTCGTCGCCACCCGGCATGGTTTCCTCCACAATCCCCTTGGCCTGGAGCCAGCCAGTAATCGGTGGTGGCATATCATTCTCGCCACCGATCCAAGGCTGATCGCGCTGGTCCTGCATCTCCTGCACATCAGTATTGGCAAAGACGCGCAGCCAATCGCCGCTCTTTTCCGCGACGACCATTTCGCGGCCGACCTGCACTCGGCCCACCTTCTGTGCGCTCTGGTCGGGCGAGACGTAGAGCCAGGTGATGCGAAGCGCCGCCGCCCGGGGGCCGGCCAGGGGCTTCTGGATGTTGTCCCGGTTCTGCGCCACGGCCTTCGGCAAAGTGGCAGTTGCCAGCGCTATGACAACAAGGATGGGAGCGGCGAGGCGAAGAGGACGCAGAGGATTCTTCATCAACGGCATCATAGTTCAACCGACGCCGGAATCGCGCGTCGGTAAGCAGAACCAGTTCGCTCGGGTGGGGAGTCTGTGGGTTGCGCCGCTACTTCTCGCGGGCGACGACGAAATCCGGCACCCACAGCAGGGCACGCTTGAAGTCGGAGTCCGGCATGGAGCGAAGCGCCTCACGTGACTGCTCGGCGTAACGGTCGGCGACGTTCATGGCGTAGGCGACAGACCCGTTGCGGACGAGGATGTCTTTGATCTGCTGCCGGCTCACGTTTTCAAAGCTGCGATCGTCGAGGACGCGCTGGATGGCCTGGCGGTCAGTTGCAGTGCCGTGATCGTAAGAATGAATCACGGCCAGCGTTGCTTTGCCTTCGCGCAGATCGCTTGCCACCGGCTTGCCGAGTACCTCTTCTGTGGCAGTGAGATCGAGCACGTCATCCACGATTTGGAACGCAAGGCCGACCGTGCGGCCGTAGGTGCCAAGCGCGGCTTCCTGCTGCTCGTTCGCGCCCGCCAGCACCGCTCCCAGCTTCATGGACACAGAAAACAGGCACGCCGTCTTGCGGAAGATCAGGTCGTAGTACTCGGCCTCGCTGACGGCCTTGCCGAGCTTCTGAATCTGCAGCAGCTCGCCTTCCACCATCTGCTGGGTGAGACCGATGAGCAGGTCAAGGACGCGCAGGTTTTTCTCTTCGAGGGCGACCTTGAAGGCCTGCATGTAAAGCCAGTCGCCGGCGAGGACGCACTTCTCGTTGCCCCAGGTGGTATTGGCCGAAGGGCGGCCGCGACGCGTGTCGGCGCCGTCGATGATATCGTCGTGAACCAGCGTGGCGGTGTGGACCATCTCCACCACCGCGCCCAGGCGGATGGCGCTGGCGCCGGAATAACCGAGCATATGCGATGCCAGCAGCAGGAGCGAGGGACGAATGCGCTTACCGCCGCCTTCGCGGAGATATTCGGCAATCTCAGTGATGGTGCTGACGCTGGATGCGGCGTCACGGCCCAGTTCCTGCTCGATTGCGACCAAATCATCGCGGAGCAGGTCGAAGACTTCTCTCGCCGTCGCTATTGCCAGTGTGCTCAATTCCTTATCCTGATCTCGTACTCTTGTTTCGCCATGATGGAGCCGCCCGACAGCCATGGGTCAGTTGGTCCGGTAGTTCGTGAACTGCAGATCGACGCCCAGGTCCTTGCCGCGCAAAAGGGCAATAATGGCCTGCAACTCGTCGCGATCTTTGCCTGAGATTCTTACAGTATCGCCCTGAATGCTCGCCTGCACCTTCTTTTTTGAGTCTTTGACGATGCGGACGATCTCCTTGGCCTTCTCTGACGGGATGCCCTGCTGGAGCGTGATCTTCTGCCGAACGCTCTGCCCGGCGGCCGGTTCGATCTTGCCATAGGTCAGGTTTTTGAGCGACACGCCGCGTTTGACCAGCTTCTGTCCGAGAATCTCCTTCACCGCTTCGAGCTTGTACTCACCGGCGGAGGCGAGCTGAATCTCCTTGTCGCCCTCGGTGAGATTGATCTCGGAGTGCGAGTCCTTCAGATCGAATCGTTGGCGAATCTCTTTGATCGCCTGATCGATCGCGTTCCGCACTTCCTGGATGTCGATTTTGCTGACGATATCGAACGAATTGTCTTGCGCCATGGCTGCCTCAAAAGGCCTGCCCTGGCGCAAATTTGCACTCAAGAGCAGGTATATACCAGTTTCCCATGCCGTACCGGGGGTCTGTCACCTGAGTTGCGCGGAATCAAGGGAGAAGAGACGGCAGAAGTTCTTTGTCGTGGCTGCAGCCAATTCCTCCGGCACGATTTTCTGCAACTCCGCAACCGTGGCGGCCGTATGGGTGATCAGGCCCGGCTCATTGCGCTTGCCACGCAGAGGCATGGGCGCAAGCCACGGCGCATCGGTTTCCACCAGGATGGAATCGATCGGAAGCTTCGCGGCGACATCGCGCAACGACTGTGCCTTGGGATAGGTCACGTTGCCGGCGAAGGAAACGAGAAATCCGAGATCCACCGACCGCCGCGCCTGCTCCCACTCCCCGCCGAAACAATGCATGATGCCGCCGAGACCGGTGTGACGCCAGTAGGTGTCGAGCGTGAGAAACAGATGGTCCCAGGCATCGGTGGCGCCATCCTTGGGGCGGCAATGAATCAGGATGGGACGCTTGCGGGCCGCGGCGATTTCAAGCTGGCGAACCAGCCCTGTGCGCTGCACGTCATGCGGAGCGCCTTCGTGGTAGTAGTCCAGGCCGATCTCGCCGCAGCCGATCACCTCCGGCTCCGCGAGAAGGGCATCGAGTTTGGCGAGCGCAGCTTCGTCCACTTCCGGCGTGTTGTGCGGATAGACTCCCGCGCTGGCGAAGAGCCGCGGCATGCCTGGCTGCCCGTTGAACTCGCGGCAGATATCGAGCGCCTGGTGCATCTCCGCAGGGCCTTCGCCAATGCCGATGGAGAGCACCACGCCCACACCGGAAGCTTTAGCGCGGCGCAGCATCTCGGCGCGGTCGTCGATGTAACGCGGGCTGTCGAGGTGGGCGTGGGAATCGATGAGCAACGTACTTCTCCGGGATTGGCTGAGCGATGGGTTCAAATCCATTGTATGAGGAGTCTGCTGCGCTTTTCTGTAGGCGAGCGCCTGGGATGGCGATAAGGTAGTTTGCAGCGACGAACCCAAAGCTTTTGCGGAGATCAGTATGAATAAGCGTCCACTGGATGTGACGATCCTCGCGTGGCTGCTGATCGCCACCGGCATCGGCGCCGCAGCATTCCACCTGAGCAATGCCATCCATTCGCACGACGAGGTCTGGATGGCGCTGGTGCAGATGACGGCCGTGGTTGCGGGGATCTTTCTGCTGCGCCGCCAGAACTGGGCGCGCTGGCTGGCGCTGGCATGGATGGGATTTCACGTGGCCATCAGCGTGGGCCACCCCGCACAGGAGCTCATTGTGCACTCGCTGCTGCTGGTCGCTTTCGCAGTGATCCTGTTCCGAAGTGGCGCGCGCGGGTACTTCACGGCCGCTGGATGAATCTCAGGACGGCGCGTCCGCACACCGGAGGTTGGTTTCGTTAGAGGCGCAAGATGCCCGGGCCGGAACCACCTCGACATCCCGCATTTAGTACCCTATTTCCGTTTCCTATTCCCTGCTTCTTCACTTCTCCGCATTCGCGATGAACTTCTCCAGATCGGCGTGCAGCATGTCGAGCGCCTTCACATTGAGATAGATCATGTGGCCCGACGGATAATAGCCGAACTGGATGTTGCCGCGCAGGTCGGCGGGAAGATCCATGTGGTCGATGTCGTACTCGGTGATGAAGAACGGCGTGGCGAGGTCGAAGTAGCCGTTGGCCGAGAAAACCTTGAGATGCGGATTCTTGCGGATGGCATCGGCAAGATCCGCGGCTACATAGGGCTGCGACTGGGTGAAGTTGCGGCCGAAGGGACTACCACCGCCGGGATGATGCTTCCAATCCCATTCGATCATTCCATAGGCGGTGGGCCGGTATTGCTCGGTGGTGTCGTATTTGAGCTCGGTCTCAAGATAGTTATGGAGCGCGGCAACAAAGGCGCCGGAGATGCCTGTATCGGACGCGTCGTAGCTGGGAGTCTCTCCGGCGGCATCCAGGTCCACGCCTTCAAAGCGCATGTCGTAGCGGCCCAGCGTCAGCCTTTGGTCGCGCAGCACTTCCTTGCGGAAGCGGCTCGGTGAAATGCGAAGGTTGGCCTCCTTCACGTACTGCACGCTCAGCCCCGTAAAGTGGCTCACCTGCTGCGCCACTGAGTCCAACTCCTGCGGCGAGAGCTTGTCGCCCTTGAACAATGCCGCGGCATACGCGCCGCCTGCAAAGTCGCGCGCCTGCTGCACCCAGTCAGCGATCTTGGCTGGCTTGTTCGGCACCTTGTCGTAATACCAGGCGGCAGCGGCGTAGCTGGGCAGGTTACCGACATAGAGCGTGTCATAGCCACCGGAACGGATGCCATAGTTCAGGATCGACGAAATCAGCACAATGCCGTTCAACTGCACTCCATCGCTTTGCAGCACATCCGACAATCCGGCGGAGCGCGTGGTGCCGTACGACTCGCCGATGAGAAACTTGGGCGAGTTCCAGCGATCGTTCACCGTCAAATAGCGGACGATGAAGCGGTCGAATGCGCGCAGGTCCGGGTCAACGCCCGTAAGCTCCTTCGGCGTTCCCTTCCCTACAGCCCGCGAGTAGCCGGTAAGCGGCGCATCGATGAAGACAAGGTCCGTCTTGTCGAGCAGCGTGTCCTGGTTCTGGACGAGTTGAAACGGTGGCCCGGCGGTCGGCTTGGGACTATCGGTGACAATCCTGACCGGCGAGAACGAGCCCATGTGCAGCCACAAGGACGCTGATCCCGGCCCCCCGTTGTAGAGAAAGCTCACCGGCCGCGATTCCGGCCTGGCGCCGTCCAGTGTGTAGGCCACATAGAACATGCTGCCGTAAGGGTTGTCGTTCTCGTCGCGAATGAGCAGGGTTCCGGCGGTCGCCGTGTAGTTCAGCGTCTTGCCATTCAACGTGATGGAGTGATGCGTGACGGAGGCACGTTCCGGCGGGATAGGGATCGCTTCGTTCTGTTTTTGCTGGTCTTCCTGCTGAACGTTCTGGCTATGGGTGTCGGCCTTCTGCGCCTCGCGATTGCGAGGCTGGTCCTGTGCCGTAGCGATGGCAGCAGCAGATGAAATCACGGCCAAGGCAAGCGCAAAATTGAAAAGCCTGTGAATACGAGTCATTTGAGCCGGCCCTCCGAGGCGGTGGATGAGAACTGGGCATGCGCCGTCTCGATCACGATTCGGCGCGATGAAACCGGATGATATAACGGCATCCCGTACCGTGGCGAGGATGTGGCTGATCGTTGCCGCATCGCACGATGAATCGCCCGCCTGCGAGTGTACGTACCGGAACACGGGTGTCCGCAAATGAACAGGCGCCGGGATGTGGAAATCGGTAAACCAAGCCGCAGCCAACAGCAACGGCTGCCTTTTCAATGCAGGACAGTCAAAGTTTGAGTGGCACCCTGCATGCTAAAAATCCCTGGTTGCGTCAACGGAGGTCGGGAGGTTGAAGCAGTTCGCGGAGTTTTGCCTGGACACTGCCGAGGAGTGCCTGTGGCGCCGAGGAGCGCGCATTGAGCTGGCTCCAAAACCTTTTGCAGTATTGCGCTACCTGGTGGAGAAGGCGGGCCATCTGGTCACCCACGACGAGTTGCTGGACGCGCTGTGGCCGGAGACCTATGTGCAGCCGCAGGTCTTGCGCACCTACATGCTCGATCTGCGCAGAGTGCTCGGCGACGATGCCCGGGAGCCGCGCTTCATTGAATCGGTTCCAAAGCGCGGGTACAGGTTCATCGCGGCGGTGCGGGAAGCAAACGGTCCGGAGATCGTTGCGCACGATCAGCCACTCTCGAACGCACACAAGCTGATGGGCCGCGAGAGGGAGCTGCGGCTCCTCGCCGACCATCTGGGAAAAGCTCGCGGCGGCACACGGCAGATCGTTTTTCTGAGAGGCGAAGCCGGCATCGGAAAGACGGCGCTGATTGAAGCATTCTGCCATGACGCACAGGGAACGCAAGATGCGCGGGTGGGGCTGGCGCAATGCCTGCAAGGTTTCGCCGCACGGCAGGATTACTATCCGGTGCTGGAAGCACTGGGCCATATCTGCACAACGGCAACCGAGCGCGAGCACGTGACGAGCAGAGCTCCTGGCTGGATGAGCGTTTCCTCCGCCGATGACGCGAGAGCGGGAAGTTCGTGTCCGCCGGGAGACCTTTGCGCGACATTCGAGGCACTCGCGCAGGATCGCCCGCTGGTGCTGGTGTTTGAAGACGTGCAGTGGGCCGACGACGCCACACTTGAATTGATCGCGGCGCTGGCGCGGCGTCGCGGAACAGCGAAGCTCCTGGTGCTGGCGAGTTTCACGCAGCCGTGCCCGGTCAGTGCGCAGAGGCTGCGCGCGCTCACTCAGGATCTGACAATGCGGCGCCTCGCCACGGAGATAGCCCTGTCGCGGCTCGGCAGGGCGGCGCTTGCAGCACTGTTGCACGCTCGACTGGATGCGCGCGAGTTACCTGCCGCCCTGATTGAACTGATTCACATGCGCTCGGAGGGGAATGCCCTCTTCGCAATCATGCTGCTCGATCACTTCGTCGCGGAGGGGCTGCTCAGGCAGCAATGCGGCGAGGGCACATGGCAGCTTCGCGGAGAATTTGAACAGATTGAAACCAGCCTACCGCGCGAACTCGCCGAGATGATCGAGCTGGAGTTGGAGCGCCTGGACGCGCGGGAACAACGATTGCTGGAAGCAGGCAGCCTGATCAGCATTGCGTTCCCGGCGTGGGCGGTAGCGGCGGCTCTGGAACAGGATCTTGCCGAGACCGAGGAGAGCTGCGAGGAGTTGGCGCGGCGCTTTGCCCTTTTCAAGCGTGCCGGTGTCGATGAGCTTCCGGACGGAACCCAGTCGAACTTCTACGCCTTTCGGCACGGGCTCTACCGCGAAGCGCTCTATCAACGCCAGCCTGCCGCGCGGCGAGCAGAGAGACACGTGCGTATCGCTGAGCGATTGCGCAGCTTGTTCCCGGGGCGCGAGGATCTGATTGCCGGCCAGGCGGCCATGCACTACGAGGCAGCATGCGACTGGCGCCGCGCGACAGAGATTCTCCGGCTGGGAGAACAACAAGCCAAAGCAAAGAGGTCCAAATCGCTGGCCGATGAACTTCATGAGCGGGCCGAGTTTGCTGCCGCGCAATGGATGATGCGGCAGGCGGATGGCACATTCTGCGCTCTCCCGTGCAATTGATTGCGCGCCTCAAGAAGCTTGACAACTTCTTCACGCGGACTTGACGCATTTAGTTTTGGAGATGAGTAGGGTACGAATCAAGGAGGTCGTACCCCATGGCCATCATCAGCAAGCTCGTTCCCGCAGCGGCTCTCGCCGCAATTGCACTGTTGAGCATCAACACCGCGAAGGCGGAGACCGTGACCGTGCCCTTTACGTTTCGGGCGCAAGGCCAGCTCTTCCCCGCCGGCCAGTATCGCGTGAACAACACCCTGGGTAACGGCTTCGTCACCGTGCGCTCCCTGGACGGCTCGCGCAGCTTCACTTCCGTGGTGGGGCCGGGCGCGCCGGCCCCTTCGGATGAAAGAGTGGTGCTGCGCTTTGACAACGCCAGCGCAACCCACGAACTTCGCTCGATCCAGTACCACAACCAGATCACCGGACGCCTGGACAGAGGCACCGCTACGGCAGAACGGCAAGCGGGCGAGTAACGCGGGCCGCTTCAAAGTTGACCCTCCACTCAGAGAGGGCTCCGGAACTGCGGAGCCCTCATTTTTTCGCGAACGAAGAGTGGTTTGTAGCGCACGCAATCCGGCGAGCCTCGCGCAGTCAATGCGCTTCGACCAGACGCATCGCCCAATCGGCGTCAGACGGTGCAGCGGGAAGATCGATCAGGCCGGTCACACCGGAGTGGAGAGTACCTGCCGGATGCCATTGCCCCGTGCGCGGGTCGAACCAGTCGGCCTTATAATCCGCGTTGAGCAAAGCGCCGCGAAGCTGCGCGCGTGGCGCATCCTTCTCAAAATAGGCGAGGAAGATCTTCTGGTCGGGCGTGCGGGCGCAGTAAGCCCAGCCGCTATACGCCTTCAGATCGTAGTTCTCATGCGGCGAGAGCAGATCTGTATTCGGCACAAGCTGCTGGTACCTGTCTCCGATGGAAAAAGCGAAGTTGCGCAGCAGGTGCATCTGGGCACCGGAGACCCACTGGAAGGCATCCCACATCTTCGTGGGCGCGGCAGGCTCGATGTCCGCGCCCCAGATGCCCTCCGCGCCGTAGACGTGTCCTGCCAAGCCACCTGATAAGAAACTGCCATAGGCCGCCGAGCGCACGAACTGGGCGTCGAGCGCCGAGCCGCCCGGCGCGCCGTATTTGTAGCCCTGTCCGCCAAGGCCGCGCGCGTCTTTGTAGCCGGAGTAGTAGGGCTCGCCATTGAGCGCAGGTCGCGGAGGTGGCGTGTTGTAGATCTCCGTCAGATACCAGTAGCTGTTGTGCTCACGGCTGTTGCCAATCTGCTGAAGCGTGACCCACGAGTGCGCGCCCCAGTTCTCCAGCGTGGAAGGATTTGCATTCGCAGAAAACAGCGTTCCAAACGGCGGCGGCCCATACTTCTTCATCACCATGTCGATCGCCTTATCGTATTCTTCGGGCCCCACTGTTTCGCTGATGATGTCGAGATGAATGGGACTGAGGACAACATTGTTGGCCTGGTACCGCGACCAGACATACTCGATGAAGCGCGCATACGAATCCGGCCATGTGTAGTACTTCTTCCACAGCAGGCTGGCGTCGCGCCGCGATACCTCAATAAACACAACAAAGCCCTGCGCGTTCAAATAGTCGATCTTGCGATCGATGGCATCGAAGTACGCCGGATTGATCCGGTCCACGTCGGGAAACATGTTTTCGTAACCGGGGACCTTGCCGGGGAACAGAAACGGCCGGCCGCCTTCGTTGTCCATGTTTTTGGCGCTGCCGGTGCCGAACTCCAGCCACGCTGAGCGAACAGTCGTGTGCGCGGGGTCGTTCATCACCACGTGCCAGGGCTTGCCGTCGGTCATCCAGTTGGGGAACGCCGCGATCATGTTGACCCAGTTGTAGCCTTGCTGCTTGCGATAGCGAACGTAATCCTTGAAGCCCGCTTGCGGCCCAAGAGGGCGCTGCCGGTCATCGTCATACCAGCGAAAACGATTTGTGCCAAGCGCCCACCACGTGTCGCCGATGGCGAAATAGGCAGTACCGTCGGCGAACTGCAGAGCGTGGCCATTCGGCGTGGCGCGCAGAAATCCATGGCGAAGCGGGTTAGCTTGCTCCTCGGCTGCGGACCACGCAACGGCGGTGAACTGGCCGTGCTTACCGGCAAGGCCGGGATCGGCTGGCATGGAGCCGCTGGTCCAGCGCCACAGACCGGGCGCAGTCGCAACCACACGGACCTTGAACGTGCGCTCGCCATCCCAGAAGCCGTAGACGCGCTTGTGAAAATGCGGGCCGGTGAGATCGACCCACAGCGTTACATCCGTATAGGGGTTGGCAAAGGAGCGTGAGGATTTTAGAACGATCTCCTGCTTCTGCCACACGTGGAGAGGAGAAGCCTGCGCGGCCATCACTGGGAGGACCAGGGCAAGGGCAATGCGAGGGAGGATTTGCGTTGGACGCATGGAATGATGAGCTCCGCGGGACGGGAACATCTTAAACTCACGTCAAGCGAGGTAGTGCATGAAGAAGCTGATCGTAATCGCCTTTCTTTGCGTAACGCTGATGGGAAGCGCGCAGCAGACGCGCCGGATCCGGACCCACGCGGCAGCTAATCCCGCCGATGATCGCCGGCCCAACAGCGCCATGATCCCGTCGGTGGAGGTCTTCCGTGCGCAAATCCAGCACGTGGTGATTTTGCGCTTCAAATACAGCACGGATCTGCTGGCCGGCCTGCAGCAGGCGATCAAGGACCAGGGCATACGGAATGCCGTCATACTCTCCGGATTCGGTTCCGTGCGCAATTACCAGGTGCACACGGTGGCCAATCGCACCCTGCCGCCAGAGGACATGCTGGTCAAGGATCCGACGGCTTCGGCGGATATCGTGAGCATGAGCGGCATGGTGATGAACGGCCGCGTGCATCCGCACATTACCCTGGCTAACCCGAAACACGCGTTTGGCGGGCACCTGGAACCCGATACCAACGTATTCACCTTTGCCGTTGTTACACTTGGGGTTCTCAACGACGACCTGGATCTGACCAAGCTGGATGACTGGAACGAGCGCTGACGGGGTTACACACATTGGTCCCTGGCGGGCTAACCCCACGCAACGCATTAGGGCGGGAAAACCCCCGGGCAGCTGGCCTGCATCCAACTGGACAGCGTCGGGTTTCCCTTCTCTATTTGGATTCGTAATTATGCGTTTTGCGGTTCTAATGAATGGAGTTCTGCGCGGCATGGGCCACCAGGCCGCCTGCGAATTGCTCGCAACCAAATCCATGACTCCAGAGTCGGCCCGGCCCGCCTACTCCCATTGCGCGATTATCGAGGCTCCTATGGATCTGCCCGATGGGGATTACGAAGTCGAGTTTGGTGACAATGTCGCCGTTACTCGGAAACAGGGCGGGGGATGGATTGTGGGCGCCGTTTTGCCGAATACCTACCAGGAAGCGGCGCGGTTCTACGCTGCCCGCGAACGCGGTCGCAAGGGAGCTTCCAATCGCCGCTCCACGGATCCGGACGATCTGCAGAGCGTAACCCAGTAGCGGGCGGACTTCGCCGCCTGTATTCCCAATCAACGCTGAGGCGGTTGCATCAATCCCCGTGCCCTGAGCCATGTCTCCAGCAGGCGCGGCCACTGCTCGAGCGAGGGGTTTCCCTTCCCGAGCCCGGTGCCGTGGGGGCCATGTTCGAAGATGTGCGCCTCGACCGGGACACCGGCCTTGAGCAGCGCCTCGTAAAAGCGTAGCCCCTGCTCGATCGGCACGGTCTGGTCATCCGCGGTGTGATACCAGAATGTCGGGGGAGCGTCTTTCGTAACAAATAAATCCGGAGAATATGCAGTGCGCAGTGCCTCGCAGCGGTCCATCACGTTGAAGAGCTTGCAGTAGCTTAGGTGCGACGTATCGGTCGAGATGGCCCCGATCCACGGATAGCCCAGCACTAGATAGTTGATCCGGCTGGAAACGCGCTCGGCGGGATCGTCGTCGTTCGGGTTTCCTGGCACAGGCTGAACGGCCGCAAGCGCCGCCAGGTGGCCGCCGGCGGAGAAGCCAATCACGCCGATGCGATCGGGATCGATGTGGTAATCCTCGGCGCGGGAGCGGACAAGCTGGATGGCGCGGCGGGCATCGAGCAGCGGCACCGGCAGAAGGTAGCCGTTGGAACTGAGGCGGTATTGCAGGATGAATGCGCGAAAGCCGCGCGTGGCAAACCAGTCCGCCACCTCACGGCCCTCTAGATTGGCGGCGAGGCCCAGGTACGCCCCGCCTGGAAAGACCAAGATCGCCGAGCCGTTCTCCGTGCCTCGCGGCGGATCGAACTCCGTCAGGGTGGGGATGTCCGTACAGTCCTTGCCATGAGCCTTGGGCGCATCGCCGGGCCACAGGCGGATTGTGGTGATGCCGAGGAATGCATTGTTTTCACCCGCAACGCTGCACGGAGGCTTCGACTGTCCCCGCGCGAATCCGCCCACCAGCACCAACAACAGCAACGCAAAAAACCGCCGCATTCGTCCTCCCCTTGAACCGGTAAGTCTCCGGATCATTCTAAAAGCAGCCACAGAGGGATCGCGAGCCGGTCCGGGCAACGTGCAAAATGGCCGCGAAAGCCATTCCGGACCACAATCTGGAACTCCTTCGGTGGTAGCATCAAGGGTGACGAGAATGCAAACAAACAAGCTAAGAATCATACCCTTGGGCGGCCTGGGCGAGTTCGGAATGAACTGCATGGCGATCGAGTGGGAAGACCACATCATCGTAATCGACGCCGGCCTCATGTTCCCTGAATCGGAGTTGCTCGGCGTCGACATCGTGGTGCCCGACATCACCTACCTGATCGAGAATAAGCAGCGCGTGCGCGCCATCGTTCTCACGCACGGACACGAGGACCACATCGGCGGCCTGCCGTGGATATTGAGCGAGATCAAGGTGCCGGTCTACGCCACGGAGTTCACTCTCGCGTATGTGGAGGGCAAGCTCGAAGAGCATCACCTTCTGGACGAGACCGAGTTGATCGAGATCGAGCCGAAGCACAAATTCAGCATCGGCCCGTTCACCATTGAGCCCATCCGCGTAACGCACTCGCTGGTCGATTGCGTCGCTCTCGCAATCGAGACGCCCGTCGGCATCATCATCCACACCGGCGATTTCAAGATCGACCTCTCGCCGCTCGACGGCCACAACTTCGACCTGCACACCTTTGCCGAGTACGGCAAGCGCGGAGTGCTGGCGCTCCTGCAGGACTCCACCAACGTGGAGCGTCCCGGCTACACCCCCAGCGAACGCTCCGTCAGGCCCCGTCTCGACGAGATCTTCTCCCGCGCCAGAAAGAAGCTGTTCTTCAGCTGTTTCTCGTCGTCCATCTACCGCATCCGCATTGCCATGGAGCTGGCGCGGGAGCACAAGCGCAAGGTCTGCATCATCGGCCGCTCCATGGTTGAGAGCACAGAGATCGCACAGGACCTCGGTTACCTCGACGTGCCCACCGGGTTGGTGATCAATCCCGGCCAGGTGAAAGACTATCCCGTCGATCAGGTGATGATGCTCATTAGCGGCACGCAGGGCGAGCCCATGAGCGCACTGAGCCGCGCCGCCGTGGACAATCACAAGCACGCGCGCATCGACAAAGGGGACACCGTCGTCCTCAGCTCGCGCATCATCCCCGGCAACGAGAAGGGCATCTTCCGGGTGATCGACCACCTTTACCGCCGCGACGCCAACGTGATCTACGACGACGGTTCGCACGGCCTCATCCACGTCAGCGGTCACGGCAGCCAGGAAGAGATGCGGCTGCTGATCAATCTGGTCAAGCCCAAGTTCTTCATCCCGGTGCACGGCGACTACCGCTACCTGCGCCGCCACGCCCAGATCGCCATGGAGACCGGCGCAGTGGAACACGCCATTGTGATTGAAGACGGGGACGTGCTGGAACTCAGCCGCGACGACGCCCGCAAAGTTGACAAGGTCACCGCCGGTCGCGTTCTCATCGACTCCGGCTCCTCCATCGACGTCGTCGAAGACCTCGTCATCCGCGACCGCCGCATCCTATCCGAGGACGGCATCGTCCTCGCCGTGCTCGCCATCAACAAGCGCACCGGCATCGTCGAACGCTCACCGGAAGTGGTCATGCGCGGTTTCGCCGGAGCCGATATCACTGAGCAGGCCCGCGATGTGGTCATGAAGACGCTTGACGGCCTGAGCGGCGAAGAAAAGACCGACTACGGCATGGTGAAGGAGAAGGTCCGCGTAGAACTCAAGCGCCTCATCCAGAAGAGCACCGGCCGCCGTCCGTTAATCATGCCGGTCATCATGGAGATCTGAGCTCAGTCCTTAGCTCTCTTTCAAAGCGGTACAGGCGCAGGATCTCCGATTCCTCGCCTGCACCGCTGATTACCATCGCCAACCCCTGGTGCCGCTGCTAAAATCCACCCCATGCCGCGCACTGCACGCCTCCTCGCACTCGCCATCGCCCTGCTTCCTTCCGGGCTCATTGCCCAGCAGACCTCCTGCCCTTCCACCACAACCCTCGATCAGCTCATCCACGCTATCGACTCCGCGGTCAGCGGCCCCGCCAACAAGGACCGCACCTGCTTCCGCGCGCTCTTCACCGCCGATGCGCGCCTCATCCCCATCCACGTCGCCAAGGACGGCACAGCCACCCCGCGCATCCTCACCGTGCAGGACTGGATCGATGCCGTAGCCAAGCGCGGCTCATCCGTCTTCTACGAGCACCAGATCAAGGTCCGTACCGAATCCTGGGCGCACATGGCGCACCTGTGGAGCACTTACACCACCAGCGAAACGCCCACCGGCAAGCCCATGGACCGCGGCATCAATTCGATTCAAGCCATCTATGATGGCAAGCAGTGGCGCGTGATCGAAATCGTCTGGCAGGCCGAAACGCCCACCGAGCCGCTCACGAAGAAATACCTGCCATGACGGTCGCACCGGAACACCTTGTAACCCTCGATGAGATCCGCGCCGCAGCGCAGCGCATTGCCTATGTCACGGTGAAGACGCCTCTCGTCCGCGCGCCCTTCCCCGGCCTTGCTGGCGAGGTCTGGCTCAAGGCCGAAAGCCTTCAGCCCATCGGCAGCTTCAAGCTCCGCGGCGCGGCTAACAAGATCCTTCAGCTCTCACCGGACGAAATCTGTCGCGGCGTCATCACCTATTCGAGTGGAAACCACGCACAGGGTGTGGCATATGCAGCCCGGGCAGTGGGGGCGAAGGCCGTGATCGTGATGCCGTCGAATGCGCCGAAGATCAAGCGCGATGCGACGCTGGCGCTGGGGGCTGAAGTCGTCGACGTGGGCGTGGCCTCCAGTGAGCGTTTGGCGAAAGCAGAGGAACTGGTGCGGGCGCATGGCTACATCGTTGTTCCGCCCTACGACGACGAAAAGATCATCGCCGGCCAGGCCACCTGCGGGCTCGAGATCGTCGAGGAATTGCCGGATGTCGACCTCGTTCTCTCACCTGTGTCCGGCGGCGGCCTGCTTTCTGGAGTCGCCACTGCAGTCAAAGGTCTAAGGCCCTCTGCAAGAGTCTTCGGCGTGGAGCCAGAGCTCGCCGCCGATGCCACCGAGAGCTTCCGAACGGGCAACATCGTCACCTGGCCCGCCGAATTGACCAGCCGCACCATCTGCGACGGCCTGCGCACTCAAAGCGTCGGGCATCGCAACTTCGCCCACATCCAGAAATACGTCGACGGCATCATCACCGTCACGGAATCGGAAGTCCGCGCCGCCATCCGCGCCATCGTCGCCACCGCGCGGCTCGTCCCCGAGCCCAGCGGCGCTGTTACCACCGCTGCGCTGCTCTTTCACGCCCACGAACTGCCGCCCTACAAGAAAGCTGCTGCAATCATCAGCGGCGGCAACGTCGATCCCACCCTGCTGGCCGAAGTTCTCAACGCAGATTAGCGCCTCACCATGCCGCAGCAAATCCCTCTCACGCCGGGCGGCCTCTCGATTACCCTGTTGCCATGAAGGATCAATGGACCCAAGTCGAGCACTATGTTGACGCACTGCTCGCGCCAAGCGACGACGCAATCACCGCCGCGCTCGAAGCGAACCGCGAAGCCGGTCTTCCCTCCATCGATGTGCCCGCCAGCCTGGGCAAGTTTCTCGCCATGCTTATCGAAATCAGCGGGGCGCGCCGCGTGCTTGAAGTAGGCACGCTCGGCGCCTACTCTACCATCTGGATGGCGCGCGCGCTGCCTGCGGACGGCCGACTGGTGACGCTTGAGCTTGAGCCGCGGAACGCCGAGATTGCCCGCACAAATCTTGCCCGCGCCGGCGTGCTTGATCGCGTGGAGATTCGCCTCGGGCCGGCTGTCGACACCATGCGCGCGATGTCCGAAAGCTCCCCTACGCCGTTCGATTTCATTTTTCTGGATGCCGATAAGAAGAGCCTGCCGGCCTACCTCGAATGGTCGCTCAAGCTCTCCCATCCCGGAACGCTGATCGTCGCCGACAACGTAGTGCGCGACGGCAAGGTTCTCGACCGTCACACCAGCGACGCCGACATTCAGGGGGTTCGCCATTTCCTCGACGCAGTGGCCGCTCATCCGCGGCTGAGCGGCACGGCGTTTCAAACCGTGGGCGCACGCGGATACGACGGCTTCGCGCTGCTACGGGTCCTACGGTAGCGTCAGGCTCCCGCGGACCCGGTTTTCCCCGGCATCCCCCGGGAAAGGTACATTGATTGCGTGACCAACACACTCATTCTGATCACGCTTCTGGTCAAGCTGGGCGTGGCCGCTTCCGTGGCCAGCGCGCTGGCGCGTTCGCGCACCTTCCAGAAGCTGCTCTTCGCCGAGCGCCGCACGCGCCGCCAGACGCTGGCACTTCTGGCCTTCCTGCTGGTCCCGCTGACTCTCGGTGTCTGGATTCGCACCTCGGTTCCCAATTTCCTTGCTGCCGACATTTCGTTTGAAACCATCATTCTTCTCGGCCTTCTGATCGGGCCAGCCTCAGCCATGCTCGGCGGTATCGTGCTCTCCGTCCCGGCGATGGTGCACCACGAATTCCTCTCCCTGCCCTTCAACGCGGCGCTGGGCATCGCCGCCGGTATGCTGGGCCGCTTTGTGCCCAAAGCAGATATCTGGGAGTTCACGCCGTTTATCGATCTCAGTCTTTATCGCTGGATCCGGCGAAATCTGAAACAACTGCGCGTCGATCGCCAGTTTCTGATGCTGTTCGCCATCATTGTCTTTGAGATTGTGCGCGAATGGCTTCACGGTCTTTACCCTCAACGCCTGTTTGCGCTCAGCAGCGACGAGTGGGGCCTGCAGGTGTTGGTGTGGCTATCGGCCCCTGTGGTGGTCGGCATCGCCCTGAAGGTGTGGAACGCGCTGCGTCTGGAATTGACTCTGGAGGAGCAGAAGCGGCTGCTGCTGGAGGCGCGCCTCGATGCGCTACAGCGCCAGATCAATCCGCACTTCCTGTTCAACACACTCAATTCCATTGCATCGCTGGTGCGCACACGCCCGGAGCTGGCGCGGCAGATGACCGTGAAACTTGCCAACATCCTGCGCGCACTGCTCAAGGAACACGACAGCTACGTTCCGCTAAGCCAGGAGCTGAACTTTACGGACGACTATCTCGATATCGAGGTGGTGCGCTTCGGGCCGGAAAAGCTGCGCGTCGAGAAAGACATCGATCCGGAGACCCTGAACGTGCTGGTGCCGAGCATCCTGCTGCAGCCGCTGATCGAGAACAGCATCAAGCACGGGCTGGAGCCGCGCATCCACGGTGGCACCGTGACCTTGCGCAGCCGCATGCATGGCGACCGCATCAGCATCGAAGTTGCCGACGACGGGGTCGGCATGGTCAACCGGCCGGCGGGCGCGCTGAAGCGTACGGGCGCCGGCATCGGCATGAAGAACGTGCAGGAGCGGCTGGAGGTTCTGTACGGCGGCCAGGCGCGTTTCGAGGTAGTGAGCAAGCCGGGCCGTGGGACATCGGTCTGCATCGAACTGCCCATCGCGCTGCCCGATGGAAGGTTTTGAACGATTTCTATTGCGACAGGCTGGGCTTGCGCTTCCTCTTCGAAGATGGGCATTGGCATGATGAGCGAGGTTCGGCCGGTGAGCTGATTCTCTGAGCATGGCTGGCTAGGGCCTGCGAACACTACCTGAGCGGTGGCGACGGGATCCAATTTTTCTCAGGTCAAGGAGTGAGGAGCGACGCATACCGGGTGTCTGCTAGCGACGATCGACGATGAGATGAGGAAAATTGGCCCCGTCCCGCAGGGTTGCGGCGAACAACCGGGCCATACTTCGTTGTCGTCCTCGAATGTGGACCCGCC
>JBKICT010000023.1:0-113157 GCA_046566985.1 Acidobacteriota bacterium
AGCTGTAGAAGGTTCCAAGGGTTAGGCTGTTCGCCTATTAAAGCGGTACGTGAGCTGGGTTCAGAACGTCGCGAGACAGTTCGGTCCCTATCTGCTGTGGGCGTAGGAGATTTGAGGAGGGTTGTCCTTAGTACGAGAGGACCGGGATGAACGAACCTCTTGTGTTCCAGTTGTCCTGCCAAGGGCACGGCTGGGTAGCGAAGTTCGGTTGTGATAACCGCTGAATGCATATAAGCGGGAAGCACGCTCCAAGATGAGATCTCCCCGAAGGGCCCAGGAAGACCACCTGGTTGATAGGCTGGATGTGGAAGCGCAGTGATGCGTGCAGCTTACCAGTACTAATCGCCCGTTCGGCTTGTCCATAGAATTAACTCCGCGCAGTTCATTCGCGGACATTCTTCAAGCCTTGTAAAATCCAATCAATTTCGTTCCTGATGCGCGCTTCATCAGCGCGCGTCGGCAAAGTTTAGCGCTGGCATGCAGTACAGTCCGCTCCGTCGCAACGCGATGGGTTTGAAGTAAGGCTGCGGGCAACCACCCGCCAGGCGCTACCAGTTTGCCGGTGACCATACCGCGAGGGATCACCCGTTCCCATCCCGAACACGGAAGTTAAGCCTCGCTGGGCCGATGGTACTGCACGGGTGACTGTGTGGGAGATTAGGTGATCGCCGGCAATATATTTCATGCAAAAAAGCCAAGCCTCCGGGCTTGGTTTTTTGCGTTTGCGGCACTGAGCCTGCGTGCGCTTTTGACGCTCGCCGCGCTCTCCGCAGCCTACTGCTCCCCTGCAGCCGAAGCTTCCTGGAGTGGTTCCTCCGGGGGCTCCTCGCTTGTCGCCGGCCCGCAGACAAGGGTCAGAAGACGGCTTGGATCGATCGGCTTGGGAAGAAATTCAAATCCTCGCCGCACCGACTTCGCCACCAGCGGCTCGTGGAAGGAATGCCCCGACATCAGAATGATCCGGCACTGAGGCCAGTGTTCCGCCAGGTAGATGGCGAGATCGAACCCGCTCATCGGCGCCATCACGATGTCAGCGATTACGACGTGGGGATCGAGCGCTTCGCACTTATGAACGGCTTCTTCCCCGCTGTAGGCCGCCATTGCCTCCCATCCGCTGGCTCGCAGAATCATAGCCAGGCTGTCGGCGATGACCCGCTCGTCGTCGACCACCACTGCACGCAGGAGCTCTTTGTGCTCGTTCATTGAATCCCCCGGTTCCGACAGGAGGATTGTAGACGCGTTCCCCCTGGGTGCGCAGGAAATCTGGGTCCGGTTACTTAACCACCGTCGCCCCACCCACCTGCTGTGCGTTGGTCGTATACAGATGACAGCCGTCCGTAGTCGATTTGAAACGGAAATAAGGATGAATAAACAGCATCGCCCGCGCATCGCCTGAGCCTTCCGCCAGGTCCGTGAGCCACACCCCATCGGGATGTGCGCTCTGGTGCACGTGCAGCCAAAAGCCCTTGTGCAGATTTGCCAGGAGCCCTCCGCCGATCTTTATATCTCGTACGGACTTGATGTTCAGATCGATCATCTCGCCCGTCTTCTCGTCCACTGCAATCTTGCCCTGCATCGCCGTGGCGAACTTCTGGTTCAGATTTTTGGCGTCGAAGTGCGGATTGGGAACAATGTCGTAGAACAGCACACTACGGCCGTTCACGATCTCGCGGTGCCCATTCTCGAGCTGCATCGCCGCCATGAAATCCTCGACCTGCTGATCTTGTTTTGCCTGCTGCTTGTCCGCGTAAGCTTTGTCGCTATATTTCACCGTCTTCTTCATTACGCGCTCGTCTTCTTTGCGCGCGCCATCGCCAGTCAACTCCTTGCCATTCTTGCTCAAAGTGCGATCGATCTCCATTCCGTTCACATAGAACTGATCGTCGACCTCGGTTTCGTCCTTCTTCACTTTGCCGTTCTTGTCCGTTTGGATCGTCTGCGTGGTCACGCGGCACTCGTACCGTTCCTGCTCCACGGCGAGTTTTTTCTCATTGGCCAGGGCGCGCTGGAGCAGTTCGTGGGGATCGGGCAACGGAGCATTCACCGATGAGGCGGTTTGGGCAAGGCATGCCGGCCACAGAGAGCACAGAATGAACACGGTCGGGATCGCTAATCGCACGTGGAACCCCCTTGGTGGGCTTGTACCATTAGACCCGCGGCGACGTTCCATGTTTCGCCTCCCTCCAGTTATATTGGGAGCGAACCCTGGCAGGGATTCATCAGAGCAAGCGCCCGCCCCGGCCAGTATTCGCTGCTCTCCAGCCCACAATTCCTAAAGCACCCTGGCGAGGCGCCTAATCCCTTCGCGGATCTCGCGCTCACTCAGATTTGCATACCCCAGAATCAGTCCGGCTCGCGGAGGAGCGCCTAAATAACAGTGTGAAATCCCGTGGATTCCCACGTCCAGAGCAGCCGCACGCGCTATCGCTTGCTCTTCGCGAATGCGCTCTCTCGGCCATAGCACAATGTGAGCGCCGGATCCTCCGCCTGTCACTTCCACACGATCCGCGAGTTGCTGGCCGATCTCTTCAAGCAGCACCGCTCGGCGGGCGGCGTTGCTACGCCGTACACGGCGCAGATGGCGTTCATAGATACCGGAAGCGATGAATTCGGCCAGCGTGTTCTGCTCCAGGGTGGCGGAGTGCTGATCGCAAAGCCACTTTGCCGTGGTGAACGCAGCAGTGAGCGATTTCGGGACAATCAAATAGCCGATGCGGAGCGACGGGAAAATCGTCCGCGAAAACGTGCCGACGTAAATGGTGCGCTCGCCGGCGTCCAGCCCTTGCAGCGACTCGATGGGGTGGCCGTCGTAGTGAAATTCACCGTCGTAGTCGTTTTCCACGATGGTTGCGTTTCTCTGCCGCGCCCATTCGAGAAGAGCGAGGCGGCGCGAGAGCGGCAAAACAGCTCCGGTGGGGAACTGGTGTGAGGGGGTGACAAAGGCCAGCTTGGCGCTCGCGGGCAAGCTGGCTGGATCCAGACCCTCGCGATCAACCTGCGCGGCGAGCAGGCGCGCTCCGGCGGCGCGCAGCACCTGGCGCGTTCCCTGGTAATGCGGCTCCTCGATCACCACCGGCTCTCCCGGTTCCACCAGCACTCGGGCGATCAGATCCAGCGCCTGCTGGGCCCCATTGACGACGATCACTTCCGAGGGTTCGCACACCACGGCCCGCGATCGCCGCACATGCGAGCAGATTACATCTCGCAGGGACTGCGCTCCCGCTGCCGGCCCGTAATCGAGTTCGTGCAGATGCACCTGGGCCGCCTGGCGCAGGAGAATTCGGCGCCACGCCTCAAACGGGAAAAGACTTGTATCGCTGCGTCCGAAGGCGAAGTCATAGCGAGGGCGGCCGCGAAGGCGATCGGGAAAGCTCAGTGTTGCCGCAGCTTCGCACGCTGCTCGCCCGAACCGCGAGAGGCGCACAGCGGCAGATTTGCGAGACGCCTTCCCCGAATTGCGCAGGAGGCTTCTCGAGACGTAGGTGCCTGAGCCGCGGCGTCCTTCGGCGAATCCTTCCGCGAGCAGCTGATCGTAAGCCAGGAGCACGACGGTACGTGAGATGCCGAGCTGATCGGCCAGGTCACGCGTGGAGGGCAGGCGTCCCCCAGCGGGCAGAACTCCGGAGAGGATGGCAGAGCGCAGGCCGGCGTAAACCTGGCTGAACAGGGGTGTTCCGTCGCGCGCAAGTGGTATCGTGAAGTCCATCCAAAGTGGCTCTATGAAGATACCACGCGGGGTGCCATCATCGATCCTGGAGGCGGACGATGATGTTCGCGGGATTGCGAGGAGTTTTGGCGGAGATCTTTTCGACTGCGAAAGCGGCGATCCGGGAGATGGCGCTTTCCGGCGCGTCTGTCGGCGAAGGCGCAAGAGGTATTACGGCGGGCGATGGGTTCGGGGCACTGAGGACGAGAAGCTTGAAGACAGCGCAGCCTCTGTGCCCGGCTTGCGGGAACGAGGCGGCGCGCCGATGAAATTGAGAGCGACGATGGTGGTGTTAGCGATGCTTTCCGTGACGCTGCCGGCGCTGGCGCATGTGTCGATCCCCGATAATTGCGCGCTGACGCATCCCATGGGCGACGCGTGGTGGACGGGTCCGATGCTGGCCAACACTGCGGAGACGGCTCCGCGCGGGCATTACCTGCTGGAGCCATATCTCTACGACGTGAGCACGCAAGGTACGTTCGCGGCGAATGGGGCGCGGAACAGTACTCCGCATGCCAACAACTTCGGCAGTCTTACGTACATTGTGTACGGGCTGGCCGATACGTGGGGCGTGGGCGTGATTCCCACGGGCGGCTACAACCAACTGACCGACAGCAGCAGCACTGGCATGGGCGACTGGACTGTGCAGGCGCAGCACAGGCTGACCCATTTTGTTCCGTGCCGGCGCATACCAACGGTGTCGCTTGCAGTGCAGCAGACGCTGCCCACGGCGAAGTACGACCGCCTGGGCAATAAGCCTGCGGCGGGGTTGGGCGCGGGAGCCTACACCACGAACGTCGCAGCGTATTCGCAGATGTACTTCTGGATGCCCAATCGACGAATCGTTCGCATGCGGTTCAATCTATCGGAGTCCTTCTCGAGCATTGCGCCCATCCGCGATGCCAGTGTGTACAGCACAAGCAATGGATTTCGCGGCGAGGCCAAGCCGGGCAATGTGTTTTTTGCCGATACGGCGTGGGAATACAGCGTGACGCGGCGGTGGGCGGCGGCGCTGGATGCGACGTACCGCCACGCGAACGATACGCTGGTGAGCGGCGATTACGTGCAGGATGCGGGGCAGCCGGTGCTGCTGCACTCGGGTTCGAGCGACGCGTTCGGATTTGCCCCTGCGGTCGAGTACAACTTCAACAGCAGAGTCGGGGTACTGCTGGGAATGCGGATTATCGCAATCGGGCGCAATACGGCGGAGACGATTACTCCGGCTATCGCGATCAACTACGTCCATTGATGCTTCTGAGGCAGCCGTGAATCACCCCTTCAGCAAGCCGCCGAAGCCGCGGCCGTACTAAAAGCACGGCGCGCCGGCCATGGCTTGAATCCGATCCAGGTGCTCGTGAAGCGCGGTGATTGCGCTGAGGGCGGGAGTTTGCGGAGTGGACCTTCCGAGTTACTCCAAGAAGGCGCGTCTGTGTGTAAGTCTTGTTCTCAGAGAGCCCGGCGATTCTCCCCCGATCGTCTCGTGCACCGAGTTACACGACACGAAACAGATTCAGAAAGGAATGGGACGCTATGTCGCCAATCAAAATTGGCTGTGTATTTTGCCCGCCCGATTGCAAGAAGATGCCGCCTGACGAAGGACGTGATTTTGAGATGCATCCATCGTGGAGTGCGGGAATGGAAGCGCTGGAGGATTACAACCACTGGGTCAATGCGATTGTGTTGCCAATTGCATTCCAATGGATCGAGGAGCACAAGGCGGAGGTGTATGCCGATGTGCCGCAGGAGTTGCGCGACGACATGGGCGTGGCGATTGCCGCGGCGTTCAAGCTGGTGAAGGAGCTTCCAACGTACAAGCTGGGAAGGCAGAAGTCCGCGGCGCATGAGGCGAGCCGCGCTGCTGGGACAGCAGACTTGTCAGGAACAAATCCGGTGTGGACCGGGATTACGAAAACCATGCGAGCGAAGACGAAGGAGGTCTTTCAGGCGCACGGCGAGCATCTGGGAGAGACGATTCCGTAGGTAGACTGAGCTTATGTGCGGCCCCACCAAACCGCGGAAGACGCGGTTTGGGTGGCGCACATTCGTGTAGTGGAAGAGTGCCGTTCTAGGTTTCTACCACGGGCGCGTCGACGTCGGTGGCGACTACGCGGTTGCGGCCATTCTTCTTGGCATCGTAGAGAGCAGCGTCGACGCTGCGGATGACGTCCGCTACTTCGTAGTCCTGCGGGAACCCGGAAGCCACTCCGAAGCTGGAGGTTACTTTCAGCAGGTTTTCGCCATCTCGAATGTGCGCTGCCTGCACGATTTGGCGAAGTTCCTCTGCACGGCCGCAGGCGAGATCGAATGGGATGCCGGAAAGGATGATGAGGAACTCCTCCCCGCCGTAGCGGCCCACCGAGTCATAGGGACGCACGCAGCGCTTGAAAATCGTGCTGATTTCTCTTAAAACAATGTCCCCTGTCGGATGGCCGAAGGTGTCATTGATGTACTTGAAGTGATCGATATCGGCCATGATCACGCTGAGTGGCGAGCCTTCGCGGCGAGAGCGCTCTAGCTCGTCTGCAAGCAGTTTCATGATCATGCGGTGATTCCACAGGCCGGTCAGGTGATCGTGTTCGGCGTCGTGGCGCATCTGCTCGCGGGCGTGCATCAGTTCCAGCTTTTCGCGTTCCAGGATTTCCTTCTGGCGCTGCTCTTCGCGCAGCCTGCTGTAGACGGCATACACGATGGCCGCAACCAGCAGCGCGTTCGTAAGGACGTAGATGGAGATGGCGCTGCCGCCGAGCGTAAACAGCGGAGCGTCAATCGTGGATGCGAGAGTCCAATTGGTGAACTGGCGTCCCTGCTTCGCAGCGTTGTGGACCACCATGATCATGTTGCCGAGAAAGGCGAAGATTGCCACCATCCAGCGCGCGAAGTCGAAGCGTTGGCGGCGGGAAAATGCGACGGCAACCAGAACCAGCGGAAAGGCTTCCAGGACGGTATAGACGATGGCCGCTACACCATCTGCGATCTGTGCCCAGGCGATCCAGCGAGGGCCCCAGGTGATGGCAAGCAGGATGCCATCGAACGTGACGGAGACCATGCCCAATGTGGCCAGGATTCGGGTGAGCCTGACAATTCCACGGTGTTCCCGCAGCGGCAGCAACCAGAGCAGGAGAAACCAGAGCGAAATGTCCTGCACCCCATATAAAGGTTGCCCTACCGCGATGGCCAGCAGGTAAGGCCAGCGGACGTTTCCGCCGATGAAGAGAAAGATCAGCGGCGGAGTGATCGCAAACCAGGTCATCCAAAACAGGAGCCACTTGTTGCGGTGCCGTAGCCAGGCGAGGAGACTCAACATGGCGATGACGACGTAGAGAAGATTCTCGCCAAGCACGAACTGACGGCTGCTCAGCCATTGGTAATCGCGTGCGGCTTTGGCTGTGGCGATGTCCTCAGGGCTGCCGATGAGCGGTGCGTTCTCAAATCCGCCGAGTTGGCCGGAGTCGTCGGAGAAGAGCGGAGACTTCCAGACGCGCACGGCGAGGATGCCGCTCTGCGAGGGACCCAGGGAAAAGATATGGAGCGGGACGTCGTAGTACCAGACGCGATAGGGATCGAGCTTGCCGTCGTGCCCAATGAGTTTGCCGTTCCAATAGACTTCTTCGGCATCGTCGACGCGGCCAATAAGGATTGAGAACTGGTTCGCGATGCCGGGGGCGGCGCTTAAGGCAATGTGGCAGCGGTACCAGGCATAGCCGGTGTAGCGGTCGTGGTCCTGCACGCCCCACGGACGGTCGGTGGCGATCTGCTCCCAGCCGGAATCGTCGAAGCCCGGCACGGCCCAGGCCCGGTTGTCGCCGAGGTGGAATTGACACGGGCCGTTGAGGGGTACGGTTCCTTTGCCGAGGCCGTCATAGACCAGCGAGGTGGGCTTTGATCTTCCTGCCTCTGCATGCGACAACAGCGCGGCTGAGACGAGCAACATCACAGCGGCGCGGCGTAGCCATGAGGGGAAGAAATCCATTGGCATGAATACTGAAGAGATTCTAGCGCGGGGGATGGAATTGGGCCACGGGAAACACGCGGCTTTGGCCGCTTTGCCCAGGGGACGAACCCGATTGGAGAATCTGTGCGGAGTGGGTGGCGGTGGGCTGGGTACCGCTTCAGCGCACACCGCTCGCGTGGTGCTTGATGCGCCCTGCTTGCTCGCGGCGACGGTAGGGCTTTCGCCGGCGGCTATTTCGGAGGAGCCGGCGTGAAGAGCGGTTCGTGGCGGCGGCCCGGTTCCGGTTTCGGCTTCGGCTTGGGCGCCTTCTTGGTTTCCTTGCGACCTTTATCTTTTGATCCCATGCGTGCAAGTTTGCCATAAATGCGCGCGGCGCGAAAGGCCCGGAGCGGTTCACAGTTCCTGGTTCGCAAATCGTAGTTGGCCGGGGTTGTTTTGGCGGGGCCGTGTTCTGGTTTGGAAAGAATCAGCCGGCGGGATTGCCGCCGGCTGACCGGATTGCTACTACGAACTGTGAACTACTTCTTCGCCAGATGATCGTGGTTGAGGATGGCGTTGAACACCAGCGCGTAGGAGCCGATGGTTTCGCCGCGATAGACGGGGTTGTTGCCGAAGAGCAGCACGTTGCCCTGGCCGAGATGCGCATCAACGACGATGGCGTGCTCGGCGATGGGCTGGGCCTTATCGAGGAGGCCGGAGAGCAGCATCGACTTGGCATCGGTGAAGCGCAGGATGACGTCGGGGCGGTACTGCGGTGGGATGACCAGGGGATTGTTGCGCATCTGCTCTTCATTGAGCGGGCGCGCTTCCCACGGCTTGGGATGGGGGAGCGGCTCGGCTTCGACAGCCTTGCGGCCCTGCGGCTCGTCGTCTTCCTGTAGGGTGCCGCGGCCAGTGGGGCGGGCGGCGTAGGGATCCATGAGCGTGCGGAAGCGGCCGCGGCCCAGGGAATTGCTGATGTTGAATGCCATGCCGTCGGCGCTCATCACCGGCAGGTTGTCGCCGTAGCCGTAGGCCACGGGGCTGTCGTGGGTGACGAAGACTGTGCTCAGGACGGAGCCGACGACGCGTGCGCCGTTGTCGGGCGCGAGGGTGACGCCGGGCGCCATACCTGTGTCGATGGCGAACCGAGCGGTGTCTTCGCAGGTAATGAGCAGGCCGCCCTGCTGGACGAAGTTCTTGAGGTGCGTGACGCCGTCGTAGCCAAGGCCGGGGCGCATGTCGTCGGTGGAGTCGATGCGGCCAAGGTTCGGCGTGAGGTCGGATTTCTTCCATGGCAGGGGATTGCGCCACATCGGAATGCCGTCGATGATGTTCTCGGTCGTGGCGTGGCCTACGGGGGCGAAGATGATCACGTCGTACTTGGAGCGCAGGTCGTCTTCCTTCGCTACGGTCTGCGTGCTGATGTAGTCGTACGGCACGCCGGCGGCGTCGAAGGCGTAGCGCCACCAGCCTTCGGTCTGCGTGGCGAGCCAGGTGTGCATGAAGGCGACGCGCGGGGCGGCGACGTCATGCTTGGGCACATCCGGCGCGGAGCCGAGCGAAACCGCGTTGAGATCGAGATCGTGCAGCGCGGACTTCACCTGATCGGCGGAAGCGTTGTTGATAAGCAGCGAGCCTGCATCGAAGTGGTGGCCTTCGGCGTCAAAGGCTTTTTCGGTGGCTTGAACAGAAGCGCCTTTGAGCTTGTAAACGAGCGCGAGCAGCGTGGTCTGGCCGTTGTTGGGGACGGCGATCACGGAGCCGAAGCCGGCGAGATTGCCGGTGAGCGAGGCGGGATCGCCGACGGGCTTCATTGCGGCCTTCAGGATGGCTGCGTCGGTGATGCGGGTGACGTCGAGATTGAAGAGCTCGCTGAACGACCAGCCGGTGTCGTCATAGGGATGCTTCTGCGGATCGTCGGGTGCCCAGTACTGGCGATCGAGGAGCGCGTCGGCGATGCGGGAGTAAGGCTGATCCATGCGGACGACCAGGGAGCCCGCGGGGAATGTCTTCTTGGTGGGCTTGTCGCCGCGCTTGGCGGCTGGGACTTCGACGGTGGCATCGGCGGTGAGCTGCTGCACCTCGACGTGCTGGCGCTTCATGACCTTGAGCAGCTCGGCGTTGCGGTTGGCGTGGGCGTCGTCGGTGGCGACGATGTAGGCGGCGGGACCGGCGAGCGTGGGCTTCTGGATGGAGCGCTTGCTCTTCTCGTAGTAGTTCTCGAGGAAGTGCTGGGTGTGCCGCGAAAAGTAGGAGATGGTGGAGAGCAGCGCCGACTGTTCGTAGTTGTTGTTGTCGCGCTGCGACCAGTTGACGACCGGATAGGGCGGGTTCTGGCGATACCAGGTGCGCGAGTAGTCTTCGGGATCGAGGATGCGCTTTTCGGTGTCCGCGCCGCCGTTGCCGAAGGTTTCATAGAGGCGCGAGATGCCGTTGTGCATGGCGGCGAGGAACATCAGGTAGCCGGGGCTCCAGGTGTCGAAGTCGCCATGGGTGAAGACGCCGGGCATGCCGAAGTTCTGCATTTGCGAAATGTTGTTCCAGCCAAGCTCGGCCCACTCGTCGGTGAGGATGGGATCGACCCAGGCGTTGTAGGGGCCATCGCCGACGGTGTTGTCGTAGAGGAACGGAACGGACTCGTGCAGATCGTGCAGCACCTGCGCGTGCCAGTCGAGGTAGGTATTGAGCACGTTCTGCGTGAGGTGGAGGGTCATGCCCATGGCGTCGCGGTTGTTGTCGTGGGCGACGTAGTGGCCCCAGTAGAGGAGGCGCGGGTACTGCTCGTTGGGATGCGCGCGATGCCAGCGGTAGATATCGACCATGCGGTCGCGGCCGTCAACTTCGACGACAGGCGTGATCAAAACAATCATGTGCGAGCGGATGTACTTGATGTAGGGCGAGTCATCGACGGCGAGGCGATAGGCCAGCTCCATCAGCGCCGTGGGCGCGCCGGTCTCCGGCGAGTGGATGGTTCCGGTGATGTAGTAGACCGGAAAGGATTCGTCGATGAGCTGCTTCGCCTTCGCGTCATCGAAGTTGATTTTGCGCGGATCGGCAAGCTGTGCGAGGCGCGCCTTGTTGGCGTCGGCCTGCGCCAGGATGTTTTCGTCGGCGATGGCGACGGCGATCTGCTCGCGGCCTTCCTCGCTGTGGCCGATGGTGTAGACCTTCACGCGCGGGCTCGCGGCGGCCAGCATGCGGAAGTACTTGTAGACGTCCTCGGCGTAGGGCAGATAGTTGGGCGCGCCGGAGACGTCGCCGAGAACCTTCTCGGGCGTGGGCACGGTCTTGGACGCAGGCAGGTAGTTCACCAGCGGCGACAGAAACTCGGGCGCGGTGGTGTACTGCTTGATGTGATCGGTGTAGGCCTGGTCGATCGGCTGTTTGGGATCGCGGGCGTATTGATTATCGAGGGCCGCGTTCTGGGCGAGGACGGTTGCGGCGCAGGCAAGCAACGGGACAAACAAAAACCGTGAGGATCTCATGGGTCTCGCTTCAAATGGAGATGTGATAGTGCGACGCATACACAGGTATCACGCGGCGGCGGGGAAGTAAAGGCAGGAAAATGCGCCGGAAGCCAGAGCTGTTCGAGATGTCCATCTTGTGGCCTCTTGCCGCTGCAACAAGCCATGCGCGGCAGGGACGCACACAAAAAAGCGCCGCCCGGGTGGGCGGCGCTTTTTTGTGCAGTGAGGGTGCCAGGTTACTCCAGCGAGCCTGCGGGTCGGCCCACGTAAACTTGCTGCGGCGCAACCACCTTGCCGGAAACGCCCTTGGCATTCAGCTTCATATTCACCACGTGGTGGCGATTCTTTGGGGGGACAGGAGCGGTAAAGCCCACCTCGTACTGGTTCTGGAAGCGGCGCATCAGATCCTTGAAATAAGGCTGGAACGAAACCGGATTGCCCAGCCCTTCCCAGTAGCTGTTGCCGCCGGTGGCCTGCGTAACCTCAAGCAGCAGGTTCTGGCCCACGTTGTTCCCATACATCGTGTGGCTCACAAAACCCTTGTTCATCCAGTAGATGGTGTAGACGGTGATTCCCGCACGCACCGAGTCATTGATCGAGGCTTCCATATAAGGATCCTGTAGATCCATGCTCGGGTAGTAGTAGTCGAAGCCGTCCGTGATCATCACGACTTCGCGGCGCGCGCCGGGATCGTTGGAGGGCCAGTGCTTCGCCAGGTCTGAGAGACAGAAGTACGGGCTGGCATCCTCATCCACAATGCCGATGGGAATGTGCAAGCCTTTGAGCGCAGCCTGGTGATCGGTGGTCAGCGGGCCGGTGAGCTGGGTGACCCCGTTCTCCATGTAGCCGATGGACACTTTTGCATTGGGCGGCAGGTTTTTGATGAAATCGGAGATGTCGCTCAACTGGGTTGAGATGCTGGTGCGCGCGCCGGAATCGATCATGATGACCACTTCCAGCCGGTCCCCCGGGTTGTGAAACGCGGTGACGCCGGTGATGCTGGCCTCTTTGCCGTCCACTTTGAGCGAGAGGTTCTGTGCGGTAAGGTCACCGGTTTTGTGGGCCTTGGGAACGACGGTCACCAATGCCTTGCCTCGTGCCTGAGAATCGTTGTTCTGCGCAAACAAGGGAATTGCCGTCAGCAGCGCGGTGGCTGCGAGGCTGGTTGCGAATTTCCGGAAGCTCATGTTGTGCTTCACTCCTTCCACTTAGCTTTTCCTTCGGTATAGATGTGAGTTTTGCAAATTTGTTGCGCTGGGAAAAGGTTGTTCAGCGGGCAGATCCCAGGGCAACGGGGGAGCAGGGTACGAACGCATTACGCGGGAATCTCTTCTGAGCGGCTCTGCTGGATGTGCAGAAGGTCACGAAACTGGGAGATGCCGATCGCCTTCGCATAGAGCCAGCCTTGGGCAAGCTGGATCCCCTGCTCCTCGAGGAAGCGCGCCTGCAGCTCTGTCTCCACGCCTTCCGCAACGGCGACCAACCCCAGCGAATTGGCCATTGCGATGATGTGGTCCAGCAACTTTCTGGCCTCGGGACCCGCGGCGATTGTGTCCACGAAATCCTTGTCAATCTTCAGGATGTCCACTCCGAGAGTCTGCAGCCGCGCGAAGTTGGAGTAGCCGGTCCCGAAGTCGTCGATGGCAATCTCGATTCCAAGGCTGCGGATCTCGGCAACTACCGCCGCTGCCTCCTTTCCCTGCAGAATGCTATGTTCCGTGGCTTCGATCTTGATGTTCCTGGGGCGGGCTTGCCCGTTTTTGAGCAAGCTGCGGATGAGTCCGACGGTCTGGCCGGAGCGCAAATCGGCGGCGGAGATATTGATCGATACGATAAAGTCGGGGGCAATGGCGAGAAGCGAGGGGAGATCGGCTGCCAAGATTTCCGTGACGCACGCTGTGATGCGCGGGATGATTCCACTCTCTTCAGCCAGGGGAATGAAGCGATCGGGAACAACGATCTCGCCGTTGCGGCGTCGCCAGCGGACCAGCGCTTCCGCGCCGACCCAGCGGCGCGTCTTCACGTCCACAATCGGCTGATACTCGACGTAAAACTCTCGCCGCCGCGCCGCCTTGCGCAATTGAGAAGGCATTGAAAGCTGCATGCGGGTGACATGGGCGGCGGCCCAGGCCAGCAGTGCGGCGCCCAGAAGCCCGAAAGGAATGAAGATGAGGGCGAACTTGCGGACGTGATTGACCACGTAGGATTCCGGCGCGGCCGTGAGCACAGCGATGTCGCCCAGCGATGAGCTGTCAACGGCGATGACGTAGCCGCCGCTGCGAAACGTGGTGCTGGCGCCGGCGGCCAGTTGGCGGAACCACTTCGCCTGCAGTGGGGCGGCGTTTTGAGAGGTCAGAATGGTGTGCTGCGGCGACGACGGCACGAAAAGCGCCATGGAGATGTTCGGCCCCTCGGTCGTCGTATCCATGGGCACATTGGGATTCAGCAGATAGGCAATGCCGTCGCGGGAGACGACGATGAGGGGAGTATCGGAGATGGGCAGCCGCACGTTGAGCCGATCGGCCGTCCCATAGCGGGTAACGATCGCGGGCGGTCCCAGCGCCATGGGAGTGGTGGTGCCCAGGGAGGTGCAAAGGAGGATGTTGCCCTGAATGCGGCCTAACGCCTCGATATAGCTTGAGTCGACCGAGATGCGCCGCATGAGATCGATGTCGGCCGGGGAGCAGGGCGTATGGTGGTCGGCGAGGATGCGCCGGCTTGCGTCGAGCATCTGGTGGCCCATCTCGTCGGTGCGGTGCAGGACGTCTCGCGCGTAGCCCTGGGTAAGCGCCCGCTCATTGGCAATCCCCTCACGCCACGACAGCTCGATGGAGATCAGGATAGGCGCTGCCACGGCGGCCAGACCCACCGCAATAGCCGCACTGATCCCGAGCCACTGGCGCATGCAACTCCTTTAGGACGGCGGCGTTAGAGGAGAGGCTCTGGGGAATCTGCTGCCGTGGCTGGAATGATACCCCGTAATTTCAGCCAGACGCTATAGCAAAAAGAGGGCAGGAGTGCCAGAGGGGTAAGGAGTGGGGTGTTGATTCCGCCGCATTGTTGCTTACTTAGTTAACATTGCTTTGTGACATTGAGGGAACGGTCAAGGATTTTTACCGGTTTTCAGCGGAATGAACGGTTGGATGAGTTCGTAAGTTCTTTGGATGGGGAGATTGATACCCATACCCCCTATGGGTACTTGAAAAAATATATTATTTTTCTGGTTAACATTTGCTTGGATTGCGCTGCTGTTTGTGAGGGGGGATTCGGGAGTGGACAACTTTCCCATGGGTTTTACAAGAGCTATTGTGCGCCCAAGCATGCGGTGAAGATGTGCCGGCGGTCACAGGGGGATGTGATGGGGCGGGTGCGCCTGGCCGATGAGACCTGGATGGATGGTCGTGGCGGCGTGGTGGCGGTGCGGCGGGAGTTCCCGAATCGGGCCGCGCGGCTTCAAATTGTGCTTCGGGCGGCCTGCGGACCGACGGCTCGTTCTTCTGAGCCGATCTTCTGCAGCCGCTTCCCACACACGCAAAGAAGGCGAGATCAGCCCAGGAATTGGGTTTTGCCGCGGGATGTGTGAGAGGTCGAATTTTCTTCCATCGGGGTTATCCTTTTGGTGAGGAGGAGTTATGGTGTTGACCGCCCCCGTTCCCCTGGACGTTTATCTCCAGACCTCCTATGAGCCGGACGCGGAGTACGTGGACGGGAAGATCGAGGAGCGGCCCATGGGCGAGTACGATCATGCCGCGTGGCAGGCGGCCATTCAGCGCTGGTTCTTCCTCAATGAGCAGAAATGGAACGTGGACGCGGTTCCCGAGTTGCGCGTCCAGGTCTCGCCGACACGCTGCCGTGTCCCCGATGTGACGGTGCTGGACATGAACCGGCCGGTGGAACAGGTGATCACGGCCCCGCCGCTGGCAGTGTTTGAGATCCTCTCGCCGGAGGATTCCGTGAGCCGGACGCGGCAGAAGCTCGACGACTACGCCCGGATGGGAATTGCGCAAATCTGGGTGATCGATCCTGGGGACGGGGCTACTCTCCAGTACGAGGAGGGTTCGTTCCGTCCAGCCGACCGGTTCGAGCTACCGGAGCAGGGAATCTCGTTTTCGATGGAAGAGATCCGCAAGCGGCTACGGCGGAAGTGACCAAAAATTTCGCCGGTTCGGGCCCTGCGTGCGCCGTCCCTACAGGACTCCGGGCATCATTTTGGAGCGTTGTGGACCCCACGCTGAAGCGCGGGGCTAACGAACGCTGCGTCCTTCGACTTCGCTCAGGACAGGCTCTACGGCGCGGGTGAGGGTGGTTGGGGTGGTCACATCCCCGGTCCCCAAATGCGAGGGACCGGGGGCACCGTCAGCAAGAATCCCCATGGGACGAGACCGGGGCCACCCGCCAAGCGGCTACGGCGGAAGTGATCCAGAATTTCGCCGGTTTGGGCCGTGCGTGCACCGTCCCTACGGGACTCCGGGACAAAATGTGCGGGCGATTCCCCACGCTGAAGCGCGGGGCTAACGAACGCTGCGTCCTTCGACTTCGCTCACGATAGTAGGTTTCTTCTTCATCCTGTCGATCACATGCGCTGTTGCCACTGCGCGGGGTCGCGGCTGCCGTGAAAGCAGGCGATGACGGTCACACTTTCGTCGGACTCCACGACGAACATCAGCGCGTAGGGAAAGCGGCGCAGGAGTGCCCGGCGAACGGTCCTGTGCACCAAGGGAAATTGGAGCGGATTGGCTACGATCCGGTTGACGGCGGCATCGGCGGCGGTAAGGAAGTGCAGTCCCAAGCCGGGGGATTCGTTCTCGTACCATTCATGCGCGTCGATCAGTTCCCGGCGTGCAATTGGGGTGAAGACGATCGTGCGCACGAGGGTCAGCGCTGTTCCAAATCGGCTTTCAAGGCTGCCCAGGTGATGCCGTGACGCCGGTCCTCGTCGAGAGTTTCGAGGCGGCGGTCGAGTTCCGCCCGCTGCGCGGCAGTCAAGGGGAGTTGGTCGGAGTCGAGGCTGTCCCAAAGCTGTGAGATCAGCGCCAAGCGCTCTGGCGGGGTCAGCCGGGAAAGCTCGTCCTGGTTGAGAGCGGCCATGGGTAGAGAGTACGACGATTGGGGTCGCGGCTCAAGTCGAGAATGGCCGCGGTGAATGCCCGCGGCGCGTAGGTAGGTTGGTGGAGAGCACGGGGTATCCCACATCTCCAAAAGAGGGAGATGTCGGCCACCCGGCTGCGGCGAACGTGATCAAGAGTTTCGCCGGTATTCGGGCCGTGCGTGCACCGTCCCTACGGGACTTCGGGACAAAATGTGCGGGCGATTCCCCACGCTGAAGCGCGGGGCTAACGAATTCGCCGGGGCGAACGCCTTCGGCGCGGGTGGGGTGGTGACATCCCCGGTCCCCAAAGGCGAGGGACCGGGGGCACCGTCAGTTTGACGAGAGTCTATGAGACCGGGGCCACCCGCCGGGTGGGGGTGGTTGGGGTGATCACATCCCCAGTCCCCAGAAGCGAGGGACCGGAGGCACCCTCAGCAAGAATCCACATAGGACGAGACCGGGGCCACCAGCCGGGAAGGGGGATGATTTAGTGGTCTGCCGGGCGGGATTCGTCTCCGTTGCTTTGCCAATCTCGGATGAAATACCACCTCACACCGAGCGCGCCATGCCGCAGAGCAAGGGTGATGGAGTCGCCGGGTTTGATGGCGCCGTAGGTAGCGGCGGTTACCTCGATGTCATTGGGTTTCGTCTCCGGCCCCCACGGCCCCAGTTCAAGGTGGTAGGAGACATGTTTTCCCTGATCAACGTGCTTATTCAGGAGCGTTGTCGCGTACTCGATTTTTGGCGACGAATCGAATACGCCATTTGCCACGACGACCGCCCCATAGCCGTAGGCGGCTGCGAGTATGATGATCACGGCGATCATGGCCTTTTTGCGCCCAATCGTCGGATCAACGATTACGGCTAAGTAGGTCAACGCCGCAGAAACGGCAGTGTACAGGAGCACAGCATAGGTAGATTGGACGACATTGAAGTCAAATATCGCGCGGAGCAAAAGTACGAACCCAGGAAACATGTAGGCATACGCAACGGTCGGGTGGGGATCGTTCTTCTTCTCGTCAATACGGAGTGCGCCGTGAGAGAGTTTGGTCATGAGGAGCGCAACCCAAGGCAGTGCAATCAGCACCAGCATTACAAGCAGATAAGGATGTGGATAGAAGTACCCCCAGATCAGGACCGCAATCGAAAATCCATTGAGGACCTTTGCTTTGCTTTTGATCCTCCTGATTTTGTTACTTCTATCCCGGGGAGTGTGTCCCAGGCGTGAGTCGTTTTCGATCTCGTCCTCATTGGCTTTCAATTCCTGATCGTCAAGGGAAGGCAGCAAATCAAGCCAATTAGTCAGCGCTTCATCGACGTGGAAAATCAGACCGATCTTGATGGCCCTGCTTTCCTTGTCAACGGGCTGCAGTATGAGCGTTGGTGGCGTGGTGGGTGCGATCCTCCATCCCCTGATCTGCCGACGGTACAAGGCCCTTTTGGATATGAGCAGCTGATACTCGATTTGATCCTCAAACAGTACAAGTCTGAAGAATAAGACTGTGGCGAAGGAACTGGCCGCGATAAAAATGAACCCCAGAGAAACGGGAGCCAGGATGAGGGAGGCGGAAGCACTTTTGGAGTGGCCGGGAAACGCAATCCATCCGACGTAAATCCCTAAAGCGAGGAGGAGAATTGCTGCGAATATGAAAAGGATTCGCCACCCGGTTGAGGTGCGGTAGATACGCGGGTATGAGCCCGTCGCCAGTTGGCGCATTTACTTGGCCTCACGTTCGACTTTGGATCATGTTACGACGGCGAGAATCAGTGGCCTCGGAATGCGCCAAAGGCGAGTCGAATGGATGCCGTTTGCAATTCGCGGACCATTTCGATATGATCCGTAGATGTGTCCGGTGGGGTTTGCCGGACCGTCAAATGCACCACGGCTTCTGGACTCCTGAGTGCTGAGTGGCTCGGTTGAGTTTCCGCCACGGCGGGCTGGCAGATGCGGTGGGAGACGAGGGAACATGGCAAAGAAGTCCAGCAAGAATATTGCGAAGGCGCGCGCTGCTGTCACGCAGCCGGCCTATCAATTGGCTGACGCGGTCAATCTCCTGCAGAAGGTCAAGTACGCGAAGTTCGACGAGACGGTCGATCTGACGCTGCGTTTGGGCGTGGATACGCGCCATGCCGACCAGATGGTGCGCGGAACGGTGGTTCTGCCGCACGGGTTGGGCAAGACCAAGACCGTGGCCGTGATCGCCACCGGCGACCGCCAGAAGGAAGCGCAGGAAGCGGGCGCGGACTTTGTGGGCGGCGAAGAGATGGTCGACAAGATCCAGAAGGAAAACTGGACCGACTTTGATGCGCTGATCGCCACGCCGGACATGATGCGCGTGGTGGGCCGCCTGGGTAAGGTGCTCGGTCCCAAGGGCCTGATGCCGAACCCGAAGACGGGCACGGTGACGACGGACGTGGCCGCGGCGGTGAAGGAGATCAAGGCCGGTAAGGTGGAGTTTCGCGCCGACAAGACCAGCCTGGTGCACGTGCCGGTGGGCAAGCTGAGCTTCGACCAGCAGAAGCTGGTGGACAACGCGACCACGGTGGTGACGGCGATTATGCGCGCCAAGCCTTCGGCGGCCAAGGGTAAGTACGTGAAGAGCATGACGTTGAGCTCGACGATGGGCCCCGGGGTTCCGCTGGATCAGGCAGTGGCCGAAGCGGCGGGCAAGCACTAAGCCAGTGGTCAGTGATTAGTTTTCAGTGGTCAGTTGAATCGGTGGTTGACTGACGTTTGGCCTCAGCCCAAGGGTTGTGGTAGAGAATTTCGGCTCACGCAGGTGAGCAGCGGCGATCAGGCGAGCAAGTAGATAGTGGTGCAGGAAACAGGCTGACCACTGATCACTGACAACTGATCACTGCGCGGAGCACACAATGGCGATTTCGAAGGCGAAGAAGCAGGAGAAGGTTCAGCTACTGACGAAGGAGCTGGAGACCTCGACGACGGCGATTATCGGCACGTTTGCCAAGCTGACCGTGGCGCAGGATTTTGCGCTGCGCAAGGCGGTGCGCGAGGCGGGCGGCAAGTATCGCGTGGTGAAGAACAAGCTGGCCCCGATTGCGGGCAAGGGCACCAAGGTTGAGGACGCGCTGAAGGGGCTGAAGGGCGTGAGCTCGGTGGCGTTTACCTCGGGCGACCCGGTGGCTCTGGCCAAGGGCTTCTCGAAGTGGGTGAACGAGAACGCGGAGTTCCAGTTCAAGCTGGGCATCGTGGACGGCAAGCTGCTGAATGTGGAAGAGATCAAGGCCCTGGCGACGATGCCGGGCAAGGAAGAGATCTTCTCCAAGCTGCTGTTCCTCATCAATGCTCCGGCGCAGCGGCTGGCGACGGTTCTGAATGCCACGGGCCGCGACCTGGCGGTGGTTCTGAACCAGGGCGTGGAGAAGGAAAAATTCGCAGCGGCTTCGTAGCCGCTGCAGCTTCTAGCCTCCAGCTTTTAGCTTCCAGCCTCGATGCGGGGAGTGACGAGCGTTGTTCCAGATGGGTGGGGCTAAAAGCCGGCAGCTGGAAGCTGATAGCTGCATTTACGGGTTTGGGCTGGGAAGCAGGGCGGAAGGGCGCGGGTCTGGCGCATCGGAAACTTTCGGCTCCGTGGATCGGCCGGGTAGCACAAAATCAAAAGTTCTGATTGGAGAAGGAAAATGGCGGATATCGCGCAGTTGGAAGAGCAGATTGTTAGCCTGAGCCTGCTGGAAGCGGCGGCACTGGTAAAGAAGCTGGAAGAGCGTCTTGGCGTGTCGGCGGCAGCGGCGGCTCCGGTGGTCGTGGCCGGCGGCGGCGCGGCGGCAGCGGCACCGGCGGCGGAAGAGAAGACCGAGTTCCAGGTCATCCTGAAGGATGCCGGCGCCAACAAGATCAACACCATCAAGGCTGTCCGCGAAGTGACTTCGCTCGGCCTGAAGGAAGCCAAGGACCTGGTCGACGGCGCTCCCAAGCCGTTGAAGGAGAACGCGACCAAGGACGAGGCCGAGGCGATCAAGAAGAAGTTCGAAGGCGTCGCGACCATCGAAGTCAAGTAGTCACTGCCTTTTTGGCACAGGACTTGCATGCACGGAAAGAACGCGCTACGATAATCGTTGCGCGTCTTTCCGTCTCATCCCCGGGGATTTCCCCAGGGTGAACGGACCCGGGCGGCGCGTTCTTGCATCAAAGGAGAATCGATTGTACCCGTACCGGAGGAGGCGCCAAGCGCTCCGGGAGCGGGATCGCGAGAGTTGATTCGAAGTGCCTTATCGTCAACAGGTTAGGCGGAATCCTGGGGGCGAAGGCGTTGGCTGGCGGGCGAGCGGCAACAGGGATTTTTGGAATCGGCGAGACTACGATTGAGAATTCGGATGGGAGCACAGGCAGCGAGCCGGGCTCGTGAGACTTCGCGTCTTCACGGGCTATTCGTGTCTCTCATTGCGGCGAATTAGCTGTTTTCGAGCGAATTCGCACAAGGCGCAGCAAGCGGCGGGGTCGCTCTGGCCTTTGTTCCTCTCCCGATGGTGCGCAGTCTAGCGCACTTCCCGAATGGTCGGCAACGCCCTCTTGAGGTGGAATCAACTCGACGCGGCGCGGAACACGCTTGGCGGAAGGACCGGCTTCGATACGCCGGGAACAGCGGGCGAGACTGGCATGAAGCGGTGGGCCAGTCGCGGATACAACGCATTTTTACCGTACTTAGCTGGCGCCGACGAGGCTCGGCCGCCGGCCCGGAGTGCACCATCCAGGGCGCCATCCGGAATTCAGAGCCTCAGGAGTGAAGCATGCCTAACGAGAAGCGCGCGATTCGCAGCCGGCTCGATTTTTCCAAGATCCCAACAGCCACGCAGATTCCCAACCTGATTGAAGTGCAGCGGCGTTCCTACGAGCGCTTTCTGCAGATGGACAAGCTGCCTAACGAGCGTGATGACTCGGGGCTGCAGTCGGTGTTCGTGTCGGTGTTTCCGATTACGGACTTCCGCGGCATCTCGCAGCTCGACTTCGTCGATTACTCGATCGGCAACTGGGAGTGCAAATGCGGCCACCTGAAGGGGCTGCATCACCTGCGCACGGCCTGCTCGAATTGCGGAGCGATGGTCATTACCGACCCGTTCCATCCTGGCGATGTGCTTTGCACCAAGTGCGGCCACTACAACAAGAACACGCCGGACTTCTGTAACAAGTGCGGCGACCCTGTGAGCCTGCAGTTGAAGTACGACCAGCAGGAGTGCGAAGAGCGCGGCATGACGTTCTCCGCTCCCCTCAAGGTCACGGTGCGCCTGACCATCTACGACAAGGACGCCGAGACCGGCAACAAGACCATCCGCGACATCAAGGAGCAGGAAGTCTTCTTCGGCGACATTCCGCTGATGACGCCGAACGGCACGTTCATTGTGAACGGCACCGAGCGCGTGATTGTGTCGCAGTTGCATCGTTCGCCCGGCGTCTTCTTTGAGACGGCGAACAACCGCACCTACTTCCTGGGCAAGATCATTCCCTATCGCGGCTCCTGGGTGGAGTTTGAATACGACCAGAAGAACACGCTGTACGTTCGCATCGACCGCAAGCGCAAGTTCCTGGGCACCATCTTCCTGCGCGCGCTCGGCCTGCGCAGCGACGAAGAGATTCTGAAGACCTTCTACACGGTCGACAAGATCGCCATTGCCGACGGCAAGCTTTTCTGGACGGTTGCGCAGGAAGGCAAGACCACGCACCTGGTGGGCGCCAAGCCCGCGCACGCCGTCACCCACAAGGGTGAAGAGATTGCGCACTCGGGCCGCAAGGTCACCGCGCACAGCCTGAAGGCGCTGCGCAACGCGGGCGTTGAAAAGGTGGAGATTGAAGCCGCCGAGCTCGATGGCGCGCTGACCGCCGCGGACGTGATCGACACGACCACCGGCGAAGTGGTGATGGAAGCGAACGTGGAGCTGACCGCCGACCGCCTGCACAAGGTGATGTCGAGCGGCGCCACCAGCATCGAGCTGTTCTTCCCCGAGCGCGACGACGTGGGCAACATCATCACGAACACGCTGCGCCGCGACTCGATCCACAAGCCGGAAGAGGCGCTGATCGAGATCTACCGCAAGCTGCGCCCGGGCGACCCGCCGACGCTGGACACGGCGACGGCGCTGTTCGAAGGCATGTTCTTCGATCCGCGCAAGTACGACTTCTCGCGCGTGGGCCGTCTCAAGTTCAACATCAAGCTCTACGAGAACCAGGACGCCACGTCTCTCGATCACCGCACGCTGACGGCCGACGACTTCTACGCGACCATCCGCTACCTGCTCAAGCTGCGCAAGAACATCGGCATTGTGGACGACATCGATCACCTCGGCAACCGCCGTGTGCGCGCTGTCGGCGAGCTGATGGAGAACCAGTTCCGCATCGGCCTGGTGCGCATGGAGCGCGCCATCAAGGAAAAGATGAGCGTGTATCAGGAGCTGTCGACGGCCATGCCGCACGACCTGATCAACGCCAAGCCGGTGATGGCCGCGATCCGCGAGTTCTTCGGATCGTCGCAGCTCTCGCAGTTCATGGACCAGACCAATCCCTTGTCGGAGATCACGCACAAGCGCCGTCTCTCCGCACTTGGACCGGGCGGTCTTTCGCGTGAGCGCGCGGGCTTCGAAGTCCGCGACGTGCACCCGACGCACTACGGACGTATCTGCCCGATCGAGACGCCGGAAGGTCCGAACATCGGCCTGATCAGCTCGCTGAGCTGCTTTGCGCGCATCAACGAGTACGGCTTCATCGAGTCGCCTTACCGCAAGGTGAAGGACGCGAAGATCCTCGATTATGTGGAGATCGCGAACGCTGGCGACAGCGGCATGCGCGTGGGCGACCACATCGAGAAGGACGAGATGTTCAAGCTGAACGCCCAGCTCAAGAAGCAGGGCAAGCGGCAGATCGACTGGATCCCGTACAGCTTCTATCTGAGCGCGTGGGAAGAGGATCGCCACACGATTGCGCAGGCGAACATCGAGTTCAACGACCAGGGCGTGATCACCGAAGATCTGGTGAATGCGCGCCGGCAGGGCAACTTTGTGCTGGTAAACAAGGCGGAGGTCGACTACATCGACGTTTCGCCGAAGCAGCTGGTCTCGGTGGCCGCGTCGCTGGTGCCGTTCCTGGAGCACGACGACGCCAACCGCGCGTTGATGGGCGCGAATATGCAGCGCCAGTCGGTTCCGCTGCTGGTGGCGGAAGCGCCGCTGGTGGGCACGGGCATGGAAGGCGTGACGGCGCGCGACTCCGGCGCTGTGGTGCTGGCCAAGCGTAACGGCATCGTGGATTCGGTCGACTCCGAGCGCATCATCGTGCGCGTCGAGGGCGAGCACCATCCCACACAGCTTTCGCGCGAAGTGGGTTCGGACATCTACACGCTCATTAAGTTCAAGCGCTCGAACCAGAACACCTGCATCAACCAGAAGCCGGTGGTGCGGGAAGGCGAGCGCGTGCTGAAGGGCCAGGTGATCGCCGACGGCCCCTGCACCGAGCAGGGCGAGCTGGCGCTGGGACGCAACGTGCTGGTGGCCTTCATGCCCTGGCGCGGCTACAACTTCGAAGACGCCATCCTGATCAGCGAGAAGCTGGTGAAGGAGGACTACTACACCTCGGTGCACATCGAGGAATTCGAGATTGAAGCGCGCGACACCAAGCTTGGGCCTGAGGAAATCACGCGGGACATTCCCAACGTGAGCGAGCATGCGCTGCGCGACCTGGACGAGAGCGGCGTGATCCGCATCGGCGCCCAGATCAAGCATGGCGACATCCTGGTGGGCAAGGTCACGCCGAAGGGCGAGACGCAGCTCACGCCGGAAGAGAAGCTGCTGCGCGCCATCTTCGGCGAAAAGGCCGGCGATGTGCGCGACGCCTCGCTGACGTGCCCTCCGGGCATCGAAGGCACGGTGGTCGACGTCCGCATCTTCAGCCGCAAGGGCCAGGAGAAGGACGAGCGCGCCAAGCAGATTGAAGCGGAGTACGTGGCCAAGCTCGAAAAGAACCTGGGCGACGAAATCCGCATTCTGACCGACGAGCGCTTGAAGCGTCTTGATGGCATCCTGGGCGGCAAGGAAGTGCAGGCCGACCTGCACGACGAGCGCACCAACAAGCGCCTGCTGACCAAGGGCGCCATTCTGGATCGCGAGACCATTGAGCGCATCTCGACCAAGAACCTGAAGCGCATCCGCTACAACGACAAGGATCCGCGCGTCAACGAGCAGATCGACGAGATCGAGGAGATGACGTCGCGGCAGATCGAAGTGCTGCGCAAGATCACCAACGAAAAGGTGGCCAAGCTCGCCAAGGGCGATGAGCTTCCTCCGGGCGTGATCAAGCTGGTCAAGGTCTACGTGGCGATGAAGCGCAAGCTCTCGGTCGGCGACAAGATGGCCGGACGCCACGGCAACAAGGGCGTGATCGCGCGCATCCTGCCGGAAGAGGATATGCCGTATCTGCCGGACGGAACGCCGGTGGAGATCGTGCTGAATCCGCTGGGCGTGCCTTCGCGTATGAACGTCGGGCAGATCCTGGAGACGCACCTGGGCTGGGCCGCCGCCGGGCTGGGCAAGAAGATTGCTGCCCTGCTCAAGCAGAACAGCGACGCCAACTTCATCCGCGAGGAAGTGAAGAAGGAGTTTGCCGGCACCGCGGCTCTGCGCCAGTTGCTTGAGCTCGATGACGAGACTCTGCTGCGCGTATCGGCGGGCATGGAACGCGGCATCTGGTTCGGCACCAACGTCTTTGATGGCGCGCAAGAGGGCGAAATCAAGGCGCTGTTGACCGCTGCCGGCCTGCCGACTTCGGGCAAGACGGCGCTCTTTGACGGCATGACAGGCGACCAGTTCGAGCAGCCGGTGACGGTGGGCTACATCTACATGCTCAAGCTGTCGCACCTGGTGGACGACAAGATTCACGCTCGCTCCATCGGACCGTACTCGCTGATCACGCAGCAGCCGCTGGGCGGCAAGGCGCAGTTCGGCGGACAGCGCTTCGGCGAAATGGAAGTGTGGGCGCTGGAAGCATACGGCGCCGCGTACATCCTGCAGGAACTGCTGACGGCGAAGTCGGACGACGTGTATGGCCGTACCAAGATTTACGAGGCCATTGTGAAGGGTGAGGCGGCGATTGAGCCGGGCGTGCCCGAGTCGTTCAACGTGCTGATCCGCGAGCTGCAGTCGCTTTGTCTGGACGTGGAACTGATCAAGCGTGCCGATTTGGTGCGCAAGGCGCCGGAGCCGGAAGCGCTGCCGGCGGTAGCGGATTAAAAGCAGCCTCTAGCTACTAGCCTCCAGCTTTTAGCTCTCAGTTATGGAACTGAGAGCTGAACTGGAGGAGCTAGAAGCTGGGAGCTAGCGGCTGGAAGCTAAGTTTTTTAGGGTCCTTCTTTGAAAGCGGCGAATGCCGCTACCCGGGAAGGAAGGATCCCAAGAAGAGTCCCGGGAAAAGCCGCGGCAGCGCCGCGAAGGCCTGCCAAGGAGGGTCGCCTTGTTCCGTTCGAACCCGTTTGAGCTCACGAGCCCGATTACCGATTTCGACGCCATCCGCATCATGCTTGCATCGCCCGAGAAGATCCGGAGCTGGTCGCATGGCGAAGTGACGAAGCCGGAAACCATCAACTACCGTACCTTCAAGCCGGAGCGCGACGGCCTGTTCTGCGCGCGCATCTTCGGGCCCGTGACCGATTGGGAGTGCTTGTGCGGCAAGTACAAGCGCATGAAGCACCGCGGAGTGATCTGCGACAAGTGCGGCGTGGAAGTGACCGTAAGCAAGGTGCGCCGCGAGCGCATGGGCCACATCGAGCTGGCTTCGCCCTGCTCGCACGTGTGGTTCTTCAAGGGCCTGCCTTCGCGCATCGGCCACCTGCTGGACATTTCGCTGCGCGACCTCGAATCGATTCTGTACTTCGAGTCGTATGTCGTGGTCGATCCGGGCGATGCCCCGGTGCGCGAGCGCGAGATCATCAAGGACGAAAACAAGTTCCGCGAGCTGGATCAGCAGTTCCGTCCTTCGGGCTTCAAGGCCATGATGGGCGCCGAAGCCATCAAGGAATTGCTGAAGCGCGTCACCATCGAAGAACTCGCCATGGAACTGCGCGAGCGCATGAAGACCGAGACCTCCGCGCAGAAGAAGATCAAGTACGCCAAGCGCCTCAAGGTCGTGGAGGCGTTCCGCAAGTCGAGCAACAAGCCCCAGTGGATGATCCTCGACGTGCTGCCGGTCATTCCTCCGGAGCTGCGCCCGCTGGTGCCGCTGGATGGCGGCCGCTTCGCGACGTCGGATCTGAACGACCTGTATCGTCGCGTGATCAACCGCAACAACCGGTTGAAGAAGCTGATGGATCTGCACGCGCCCGAAGTGATTGTGCGCAATGAAAAGCGCATGCTGCAGGAGGCGGTCGACGCGCTGTTCGACAACGGCCGCCGTGGCCGTGTGCTGCGCGGCGCCAACAACCGCCCGCTGAAGTCGCTGAGCGACACGCTGAAGGGCAAGCAGGGCCGCTTCCGCCAGAACCTTTTGGGCAAGCGCGTGGACTACTCCGGCCGTTCGGTCATCGTGGTCGGTCCCGAGCTCAAGCTGCACCAGTGCGGCCTGCCCAAGAAGATGGCGCTCGAGCTGTTCAAGCCGTTCATCTATCACCGCCTGGAGCAGACGGGCCACTGCACCACCATCAAGCAGGCCAAGGAAATGGTGGAGATGCAGGAGCCGGTGGTGTGGGACATCCTTGAAGAGGTCATCAAGGACCACCCGGTGCTGCTGAACCGCGCCCCAACGCTTCACCGCCTGGGCATTCAGGCATTCGAGCCGGTGCTGGTGGAAGGTAAGGCCATCAAGATTCACCCGCTGGTCTGCACCGCGTTCAACGCGGACTTCGACGGCGACCAGATGGCTGTGCACATTCCGCTGTCGCCCGAAGCGCAGATTGAAGCCAGCGTGCTGATGCTCGCGTCGCACAACATTCTTTCGCCGGCGTCGGGCCAGCCCATCACCGTGCCGACGCAGGACATGGTGCTCGGCCTCTACTACCTGACCAAGGCGAAGAAAGGCGGCAAGGGTGAAGGCCGCACCTTTGCGAACACCGAAGAAGTGCTGATGGCGCTTGAAGCGAAGGAACTGGAGACGCTGTCGCCGATCCGCCTGCGCTATACGGGCAAGGTGCTCGACATGACCACGGCGTACGACGATCAGGACCTGACGCACACCGAGCCGGTGGACTTCGACAAGGAGTACATCAACACCACGGTGGGCCGCGTGATCCTGAACGACGCGCTGCCGGAAGGCATGCCGTATGTGAACGGCCTGCTCAAGAAGAAGGGCATCGGGCAACTGGTGAACTATTGCAACCAGAACCTCGGTCTCGAAACCACGGTGCGCATGCTCGACAAGATCAAGTCGCTGGGCTTCCAGTACGCGACGCGCTCGGGCCTGTCCGTGGGTCTGGATGACATGGTTATCCCGGCCAGCAAGTACACGGTCGTGGAAGAAGCCGATCGCAAGGTGATCGAGGTCCAGAAGCAGTACATGGACGGCGCCATCACCAACGGCGAGCGTTCGAACAAGGTGATCCAGATGTGGTCGTCGGTGACCGATAAGGTTGCGGACGAGATGTTCGGGAACATGAAGCGCGCGGACGAAGAGGGCGCGATGAACCCGATCTACATCATGGCCGACTCCGGCGCCCGCGGATCGAAGCAGCAGATCCGCCAGTTGAGCGGTATGCGCGGACTGATGGCCAAGCCTTCGGGTGAGGTTATCGAAACGCCGATCACCGCGAACTTCCGCGAAGGCCTCACGGTGCTCGAGTACTTTATCTCGACGCACGGCGCGCGTAAGGGCCTGGCCGACACGGCTCTCAAGACGGCTGATTCGGGCTACCTGACCCGCCGCCTTGTCGACGTGGCGCAGGACGTGATCGTGACCGAGTACGACTGCGGCACGAGCGAAGGCATCGATGTGGGCTCGATTGTGGAATCGGGCGAGATCATCGAGCCGCTGCGCGACCGCATCATCGGCCGCGTGTCGCTCGAGAAGATCAAGGACTACGACGGCAACGTGGTGGTCGAGATCAACCAGCCCATCGATGAGGACATCGCTTCGGCGATCCAGGGCGCGGGCGTGGAGAAGGTGAAGATCCGCTCCGTGCTCACCTGCGAATCGCGTCGCGGCGTCTGCGCGCTGTGCTACGGGCGCAACCTCGGTTCGGGACGCATGGTGGAGCTTGGCGAGACCTGCGGCGTTATCGCGGCGCAGTCGATCGGCGAGCCCGGCACGCAGCTTACGATGCGGACCTTCCACGTGGGCGGCACGGCCAGCCGCGTGGCGGACCAGTCGCGCCTCGATGCCAAGAACAATGGCTCGGTGAAGTTCTTCAACCTGAACACCGTGCAGAGCAAGGACGGCGCGCTGGTAGCGATGAACCGTTCCGGCTCGCTGGCTGTGGTCGATGACCGCGGCCGCGAAAAGGAGCGCTACCAGGTGGTGTACGGCGCTCGCCTGCGCGTGAAGGACGGCGAGAAGGTCTCGCTGGGCCAGTTGCTGGCCGAGTGGGATCCGTACACGTACTCGATCCTGACGGAAATCGGCGGCACGGTGCAGTTCAAGGACCTGCAGGAAGGCATCACTCTCAACGAAGAGGTCGACGAAGTCACCGGCCTCTCGCGCTGGGTGGTTGCCGACGCTCCCGATGAGAAGCGCCAGCCGACCTTCGTGGTGAAGGGCCACAAGGGCAGCAAGCGTTACCTGCTGCCGCGCGGCGCTCACCTGATGATTGAAGATGGCGCGGAAGTTGGACCTGGCGACGTGCTGGCGAAGATTCCCAAGGAGTCGACGCGCACCAAGGACATCACGGGCGGTCTGCCGCGCGTGGTGGAGCTGTTCGAAGCCCGCAAGCCGCGCGAGACTGCGATCATCAGCGAGATCGATGGCGTGGTTCGCTTCGGCGAAGTGACCAAGGGGCAGCGCAAGATCTATGTGACAGCCGACAACGGCGAGGAGAAGGAATACTCCGTGCCGCGCGGTACCCACGTGAACGTGCAGGAAGGCGAGCGGCTGCGCGCCGGCGATCCTCTTATGGATGGCCCGCTCAACCCGCACGACATTCTGGACGTGCTCGGCGAGAAGGAACTGCAGAAGTACCTGGTGAACGAAATCCAGGAAGTCTACCGTCTGCAGGGCGTGGCCATCAGCGACAAGCACATCGAAGTGATTGTCCGCCAGATGCTGCGCTGGGTGCGGATCGACGACATCGGCGATTCCAACTTCCTGCTCGAACAGCAGGTCGATCGCTTCCGCTTCAAGGAAGAGAAGGACCGCGTGGAGAAGGATGGTGGCCGTCCGCCGCAGGGCCGTCCGCTGCTGCTCGGCATCACCAAGGCATCGCTCTCGACGGACAGCTTTATCTCGGCTGCTTCGTTCCAGGAGACGACGCGCGTGCTCACTGAAGCGTCGATCAACGGCGCCATCGACAACTTGCGCGGTCTCAAGGAGAACGTGATCGTGGGACGCCTGATTCCCGCGGGCACGGGCCTGGAGTACTACCGCAACGTGCAGCTCTCGCCCGAGCTCGAAGAGGCGGCGGCGCGCGTACAGCAGGAAGTCACGGCGGAGCGCGAAGCCGAAGAGCGCGAGTTGGAGATGATGCGGCAGGAAGGCGAAGCCGAAGAAATGGCAGCCGAATAGCACCTGTCACTGGTTACCTGTTCAAAAAGGCCCGGCGCAACAATGCCGGGCCTTTTTGTGCTCCAAAACCCTCCCGGCGGGCGTCTAATAGGTGCAGTTCCAGCTGAGAAGTTTCCCTGCCTTGGTATTTAGAGAACGAGGGACGCCATGAATTACAGAATCCAAAGCAAGAGGATGTGGCAGGCAGGAGCAGTTCTGTTGATGCTTGCCGTTGTCACAATATCGGCATGCCGGTCGAAGCAGCGTACCGACCAGCAGATCGCGACGGACGTGCAAGCGAAGATTCAGGGCGAGTCAGCGCTGGCCGGACAGAATATCCAGGTGAGCGCGCAGAATGGCGTTGTCACGCTGAACGGGTCCGTGAGCGATGACGCATCGCGGGCACTGGCCGCGAACGATAGCGGCAGCGTCAGTGGTGTCAAGACGGTGGTCAACAACCTGACCGTGCAGCCCGCACAGCAGGCTGTGGCGCAAGAGCCGGCGCAAGCCCAGTCCGCACCGGTGCAGCGCTCCGATCGCAGCGCGGAGTCGCGCGATAGAACCAAGCGCCAGGATCGGCGGTCTGCACAGCCGATTCAGGCTCCCCCGCAGCAGGTAGCGCAGAATCCGCCGGCGGTTCCGCCGCCTACGGCAACACCGGCACCGCCGCCTCCGGCGCCCAAGCCGACTACCAGGACCGTGACGCTGCCTGCGGGAACCATGCTGCCGGTGCGCGTGACGGAGACGCTGGATAGCGGCAAGGCGCAGCCAAACGACGCGTTCAACGGGACACTGGCCAGCGACATCGGCACCCGCGGCATGATCGCCATGCCGCGTGGCACAGCGGTGCAGGGGCGGATCGTCGAGGTGCACGAGGCTGCACACTTCAAGGGGCAGGCGTTGTTGACCGTGGAGCTTACGGATGTGCAGCCACACGGACAGCGCGTGAGCGTACAGACCGACGTATTCAGCAAACAAGGAGCGGCCCGCGGAAAGAACACGGCTGCTAAAGCGGGGGGCGGCGCGTTGTTGGGCGCGCTCATCGGCGGCTTGGCGGGTGGAGGAAAGGGAGCGGCTATTGGGGCGGCGGCGGGCGGCGCTGCAGGAACGGGCGTGAACGCGATTACGCGCGGGCAGCAGGCCGTTATCAAATCGGAGGACGTGGTGAACTTCCAGCTCACCGCGCCCATTACCTTGACCGTGCCGCTGAATGGAGCGCAGGGGAGCGGGAGTGAGTCGGATCCGGCGCTGCAGCAGCGGCAACCCTGATTGCGAAAGACGAGGCCCGGCGAAATGCCGGGCCTTTGCGGTTGTATGCTTTTCATAGGGTAGCTTCTGTCTGGACCCGTGCTGCATCCAACCATGGCGATGCCAACGAAACCCATTCGTCAAACGCCTTCGCGCCGGCCCGAACCTGCCAAGCCGCCCGTGCTGATGGAGCGCACGCAGCCTGTGATTGAACGGCTGTCGGCGGCGCTGGGTGAGCCGGTTTTCACTTACTGGAACTCAACCAAGGGCGCAATCTGCCAGAACGATGTAGCAGGTTTGTACGCGCTGGTGCGCTCGACCAACAAGCTCGACCGGCTATCGCTGTTCATCAAGTCCGATGGCGGATCGGGGCAGGCGGCGCTGCGCATGGTCAACCTGTTGCGGCGCTACGTGAAGCATCTCACCGTTCTGGCGCCGCTGGAGTGCCAGTCGGCGGCGACCATGCTGGCGCTGGGAGCGGATCGCATTCTCATGGGGCCTCTGGCGCACCTGTCGGCGGTGGACACATCGCTGACGCATGATCTTTCGCCCATCGATCGCGACAACGACCGAGTGAGCGTGAGCAACGACGAACTGCTGCGCGTGATCCGCCTGTGGACCGAGCAGGCAAAGGACTCGACGCAGAATCCCTATCAGGCACTGTTCCCTTATGTGCATCCGCTGGTGATCGGAGCGGTCGACCGATCGAGCGCGCTTTCAACCCGGATATGCGAGGAGATCCTCTCCTACCACATGGAGGATCAGGACCGCGCGCGAGAGATTTCGAATATTCTCAATGCCGGTTATCCGTCGCACAACTATCCCATCACGCTCCGTGAGGCCAGGCGCATCGGCCTCAACGTGGAGGCGATGGATGATGCGGTGAACGGCCTGCTCTTCGAGCTGAATGAGATTTACTCCGAGATGGGACAGAGCGCGACCACGGATTTCGACGAGCGGAACTCGCACGACAACAGCATCCTGAATGTGCTGGAAGCGGGCGGCGTGATGGTGTACTTCCAACTCGACAAGGACTGGCACTATCGCTCGGAGGAGCGGCGCTGGGTGGCTCTGAACGACAAGAGCAGTTGGCGCAAGGCGGAGATGGTGCGCGGCAAGGTGAAGATCTCACAATTGCACGTGCGCTGAGGCGCCGGCCCGATATTTAGTCCTGTGCCTCACTGCGCGCAGGACGGATGGGACGTCCGCGGCGGCCATCTTGCTCGCGTTCCTGGCGCGTGTTCTTCGCGACGTACATGGCGGCGTCCGCTGCGCTCAGCAAGCTGTCTTTGTTATTGCCGTCTTCGGGGTATAAGGCAACTCCGATGCTTGCCGATCCGTTCAGCGTATGACCTCCAAGCCGGAAGGGCGCCTCGAAGCAGCGTTCCAGGCGGATCGCAATCTCGTTCACGTCGGCACGGCTCTTCGTGTCGGGCACCAGGGCGGCGAACTCATCCCCGCCCAGCCGCGCCAGCAGGTCCCCGGCTCTCAACTGGTGTTTCATTCGTGCGCAGGCTTCCTGAAGGTAAAGGTCGCCGACGCGATGGCCGTAGATGTCGTTTACCTGTTTGAACTCGTCGAGGTCGATATAGATGAGGCCGAACACGGACGCCTTGTCCCGGGAGCGTGCAATGAGCGCTTCAAGTTGCCGGTCGAGCGAGAATCGGTTGTAGACGTCGGTGAGAAGATCGAATTCGGAGCGGTGAATGAGGTCGGTGTAGAGACGCCGCGTTTCGATGGCCAGGGTGGCAAGGCGCGTGCCCACAAAAAATGCATGCTCCTCCGCAGGCAGAGCGGCCTCGCCATCCATGGCCGCGCAGAGCATGCCCAGGTGGGTGCCGGAGCGGGAGACAATGTTCTGGCGTACGATGCGGCTGCGGCGCGGGTCGGACTCAAAGTGGCCGAGGCGGGCGCCATCCGTGACCTCGCACCAGCAGGGCGCCCCGTCAAGCTGGAATGAGGTGAACTCCGTGATCTCTTCCAGCAACTCCGCCAAAGGGCGGGTGCCGTTGATGTCTTCGAGGATACGGCTGCGGCGCTGCTCGATTTGCGCGTTGCGGCGTTCCAATGCGGCTTCGGAGGCGATGCGCGTAGCCAGAGCGGCCGTCTGCTGCCGCACCTTGCGATTCAGCATCCAGCCCCATATGGAAACGACCAGAACGACCAGCAGCAGCACGGACACAAGCCGGATCAGGTTGTCGACGGAAAGCGGCGACGGGTTGGCGATGACCGCGATGTCATCGTAATCGCGCAGCAGCAGATCGAAAGGAACATCGTTATTGAATGGGTTTGCGTCCTCGAGGATGCAGATACCGGTGACGCGCACGCTCGCGCCGACGGGAATCTTCTTCATATCCGGCAGTGCGCCGGTGGTTCCCGGCAGCGGATGCCGGAAGATGGCGGAGAAAAGATGGCCGTTGCTTTGGAGATCGTACTCGTCCTGCGCGGCTTCGCGGACCTGGGCAACCACTTTGGCGTCAATGGAGACGAGATCGAAGACGTGATGGCTTTGCGCGAGATCCTCCCACGTAACGGCCACGGGCTGGATCGGCGCGCGCACGTGGCTGTCCTGTATCTCAGCATCGCGCAGCTTCAAAAACTTGTCGTGCACATCGGGGAAGCCGGTGGCATCCGCTTCATCGCCGAGCTTCAGATCACCCCGGCTCGCGGTGTTGATCCATAGGCTTCTCTCGCCGTTCTGGATCACGGCTGCGGACCCGGGAGCATAGTATGTCACGGTGCCCTGGACGCGAACGCGATGCGAATCGCTTACGTCGTGGTACGCCGAGAGGATCTCGTCCATGGGCGTGACGGGGAGCGTCCACGGGCTCGTATTTGCCGGTCGCAGGATGCTGACGTCGTTGAGGCTCTGCGTATGCAGTACGATGCCCGTCATCTCCATCTTGCCGTCAAAGCGGCCTGAGACTGCGCCGGTGACAGCCACCTCTGCGTCGAGGAGCCCGGCGAGCGCGGCGGAGTCGTCACTGTCGACATTGACGTCCAGGGTGCCCCCGTCGGAGAGCAGTCGCAGGACGATGCTGCGGCGATCCGAGCTCAGGGTGATGTCGGCAGAGAGCACGCGTCCGCGAACGGTCACGTATTTGCAGTCATCCCGGATATGAACCAGGTCCTCAAAGCTGGCCATTAGGGGCTGGGGAGGGGTACCATGATGGAGAAGTGTGATTGTGGCGTCGCCTACGAAGGGGCGAAAACTCGGCTCCGTCAGGCCCTGGATGCGAATGCGGTCTCCCGGCGCCAGCGTGTAGTCGGCCTTGGGCTGCACATAGATCGCGTAGTCGCCATCCTGTACAAACAATGTCCGCTCATAACCGCGGAGATAGGTAACGGTTGCATCGAAGTCGGCAGGATAGTGGTGTGCGGCTTCGGTGTTGGTGAGGGCGTGAAGGGCCTTGAGGCTCCGGAGCGGAGACTGAGCGGTGCAGAAAGATGCCAGGCCCAGCAGCAGGGCCAGTGCAGAGAGCCGAAATTTCATCCCAAGTCCCTTGGGGCTTACGCCCATCTTCGTCTTAAGGCTGGTTTCCTGGTCTGTCGCGCTTCTGCTGGCGCGGCTGCACAACGCGGTGAGTCTGGGAAGTATTGCAGTGAGGTTTCATTCTATACCGTGGTTCACATTATGAGATAGGTCTTTTGGTGGATTTCCGGCAGTTGTTTGAAGGGCCAGATACGGGCGGTGGGGCGGCAGGATAAGATTCCCAAGTTGGCCCCGGAAGGTTGGCCAAGGATACCGAAACACCATCCACCGTTGGGGATCCCTTATGTCAGCAACTCCAGTAAGTCCCGAATCTTCTGCGGTTCCCCGCAAGGGCCTGCAGACTCTGCCCCCACGCAACATCCGCATCCTGGGGGTGCCGCTGGATATGGGCGCCAGCCGCCGCGGTGTGGACATGGGGCCTTCCGCCATTCGCGTGGCGGGGCTGGAGGCGCGCCTGGAAGCCCTCGGGCATCATGTGACCGACGGCGGCAACATCAAAGTGGAACAGCCGGAGACGCAGGCATGGGGCGCCGAAAACGCGCGCTACCTGAAGCAGATTGCGCAAACGTGCACGCGCACCGCCGAGGCGGTAGTGAAGGCGCTCGAAGACGGGATGACGCCGCTGGTGCTGGGTGGGGATCACTCCCTGGCGGCCGGCTCCATCTCCGGGGTTTCGGAGTTTTACCGCCGCCGCAATGAGACTATCGGCCTGGTGTGGATCGACGCGCACTCGGATATCAATACCCCCGGCACGTCGCCTTCCGGCAATGTGCACGGCATGCCCCTAGCGGCGCTGCTGGGGCTCGAGCCGGCGGCGCTGAGCCAGATATTCGGCTACGCTCCCAAGGTGGCGCCGGAGAACACTGTTCTCGTCGGCGTGCGCGATATCGATGCCGCGGAGCGCGATAACATCCGGCGCGCCGGCATTGCCGCGGTGTACACGATGCGTGACATCGACGAACGCGGGATGCGCGCGGTGATGGAAGAGGCGTTACAGGTGGCCGGGCGGGGGACAGCCGGTTATCACGTCTCGCTCGACATGGACTGGATCGACCCGGAAGATGCTCCGGGCGTGGGCACGCCGGTGCGCGGCGGCGCCACCTATCGCGAGGCTCATTTGGCCATGGAGATTATTGCCGACCACGGCCGGTTGCTCAGCTTTGAGATGGTTGAAGTCAATCCAATCCTCGACGAGCACAACCGCACCGCGGATCTGGCTGTGCAACTGGCGTGCTCGGCGTTTGGGAAGAAGATCCTGTAGGGTAGGGACCGAGGGAACCTGGGAGCGGCAGATAGCAGCGGGCAAGCCAAACCCGGGAACATAAGGCTTGCAGCCGGTGTCCAAACGAATACGGCAGTTGTTGCTTGCGATTCGCGATCGTGCGCGACCGACTGGTGCCTCATACAATCGAGAGTGATGGCGAAGAAGCTGCGGGTTGGCGTGGTCTTTGGCGGACGGAGCGGGGAGCACGAGGTGTCGCTCCTCTCGGCTGCATCGATTCTGAAAGCGATCGATCGCACGAAGTTCGATGTGGTGCCCATCGGGATTACGAAGGACGGCCATTGGCTGGCGGCGGCCGATGCCCGCGGGCTGCTTGAGAGCGGCACCAGTCCCCTGGCGAAGCGGTTACGCGCCGGCGATCCCGAGGCCACGCCTGGAGCGAAGCTACTGCATGAAGGCATCCCCACGCTGTTCGCGCCTGAACCGGACGCCGGCCCGGGCGCGGTGAGTGTTACGGACCGACCCGCCGCTGCAAATGCACTGGACGTGGTCTTTCCCGTGCTCCACGGCACGTTTGGCGAAGACGGCACTATCCAGGGGCTGTTTGAACTGGCGGGCATCGCGTACGTTGGCTCCGGTGTGCTGGGTTCGTCTGCAGGCATGGACAAGGACGTGATGAAGCGGCTGTTTGCGCAGGCCGGCCTGCCGATTGTGAAACACGTGACGGTGCTGCGGAGCGACTGGGAAAAATCGCCGCGCAAGGTGATGGGGAAGATTGAAGCGGCACTCCGATATCCCGTCTTCGTCAAGCCCGCAAATCTCGGCTCGTCAGTAGGCATCAGCAAGGCCCACGACCGCAAGGAACTCGGCCCTGCGCTCGATGAAGCCGCGAGATTCGACCGTAAGCTGGTGATCGAGGAAGGTGTGGGCGGCGCAAAATCGCGCGCGCGCGAACTCGAAGTGGCCGTGCTTGGCAACGACGATCCCAAGGCAAGCGTGGTGGGCGAAATCATCCCCGGCAAAGAGTTCTACGATTACGAGGCGAAGTATCTGAGCGAGGGATCGGTGCCCGCGATTCCGGCGAGGCTGACGCGCGCCGAATCGAAACAGATTCGCGAGATGGCGGTCGAGGCGTTCCGTGCCTGTGACTTGGCAGGTCTGGCCCGCGTAGACTTCCTGATGGAACCCGGCGGGCGCCGTCGCATCTACTTGAACGAGGTCAACACGCTTCCCGGCTTCACGCAGATCAGCATGTACCCGAAGCTTTGGGAGGCAAGCGGGATTGCTTACACGGATCTGATCACGCGCCTCATCGAACTCGCCCTCGAGCGGCACAAAGAGAAAACGAAGAACAAGTACAGCAGGGATTAGGAAGTGGGGAGGATCGGCGAATGACCCTGATGGATGCACCTGGATTTAATGAAGCGGCCGAGCGGCGCAAGCGCGTCATCCTTTGGAGCAGCGTGAGCGCCTTCACCGCAGCAGTCATCATCCTCTGGATCGTCGCCGGCTTCCCCATTGACTGGCCGTGGAACTGGTGGGCGCATATGCGAGGCCGCGCGGTCATCAACACCTTTCTGGACGATGTGCAGAAGAACGATCTGGCCTCCGCTTACGCGGTCTGGATGCACGATCCGCATTGGCAACAGCATCAGAATCCGAACGATCCCTACACTTTCGCGCGCTTCCAGCAGGACTGGAGTTCGTCCAGCCCCGATAACGAATACGGCGCGATCAAGAGCCACGACATTGCGGCCGCACGCATGAATGGAAACGTGCTGGTGGTGGGCGTCTGGATCAACGGGCTGAAATCGAAGCCGCTGTTCCTGGCCTATGATCCGCACACCAAAACGCTGACGTTTTCGCCGGTGGAACTCTACCTGGGACCGTAGCGGCATCCGCAAAACTCAGAAGGGCGGCACGCGAGCGCCGCCCTTCACACTCTTAATCTGCCTGTACGCCGCGTTATCCCTTCAGCGCTTCCAGCGTGGCCTTCAGACTGGGTTCGTCGTCCACATTCAGCGCCTTCTGTGCGCCATCGATCTGCTTCATCAAGCCGGTGAGGACCTTGCCCGGGCCGGCCTCAATAAAGGTGGTTGCTCCACCCGTCACGAGCGTTTGCATACAATCGACCCAGCGCACCGCACCGGTGACCTGGCGGATGAGCGCATCCTTCGCCTGCGCCGCCGTGGTGACGAATTGCCCGGTAACGTTAGCCGCGACCGGAATCTTCGGATCATTGAGCGAAATGGAATCGAGCACCCGAGCCACTTCCTCCTGCGCCGGCTGCATGAGCGCGCAGTGGAATGGCGCACTCACGGGAAGCATCACGGCCCGGCGGGCGCCCTTGGCCTTGCATAGTTCAGCGGCTTTCTGCACTGCGGCCAGCGCTCCGGAGATCACCGTCTGCGAAGGGGAATTGAGATTGGCGGCAGCCACCGGCTGGCCCGTTTCGGCGGCGGCCTCCTGGCATGCCTCCGCCACCTGTGCCGCATCCAGCATCAGCACCGCAGCCATGCCGCCCTGTCCCGCCGGCACAGCCTGCTGCATCGCGCGCCCGCGCGCCTTCACCGCCCGCAGTGCGTCGGCAAACGCAAGCGTGCCCGCGGCCACGTGCGCGGACCATTCGCCGAGCGAGTGACCGGCGGCAAGGTGCGGAGAGACGCCTTCATAGGCGAGCACCCGCCACGCTGCCACGCTGACCGTCAGGATGGCAGGTTGCGTGTTCTCGGTCAGGCGCAACTCCTCTTCCGGCCCTTCGAAGCAGAGCCTGGAAATGGGGAATTGAAGGGCTTCGTCCGCTTCGGCAAAAGTGGCTGCGGCCACTTGAAACTTATCTGCGAGGTCGCGGCCCATACCTACGGCCTGCGAGCCCTGTCCAGGAAAGAGGAAGGCGATCTTCGTAGTCATACCACGAAGATTGTAGCGGAGCGAGCAGCGGTCCAGTTTATCGAGCTGGTTACGCCGTCCCGTCCAGATGGAATCCAACGAGTTGCATGGCGCGGGTGCTCGATGCGTTCCGCATGAACGTGCTCCAGACGAGTTCGTTGCGCAGATTTTCCGCCATCACCACGCCAATGCCAAGATCGATGCCGAGCACGTCAGGGTTGTACCAGTTGGCGCTGGGGTTAAACGCGTCGACGAATCCATAGCGGCCCCACGCGCGTGCGCCGTATTTGGCGCGCATGGCGCGGAGAACCGAAAGGCACTCTGCCGGCCAGAAGGCAAGCGAACCGGCGGGCGCGCACGGCACCACGGTGCCGTCGATCTCACCGCGCGATGGCGGACCACCCCACACGGTATAGCCGCGCATGGAGTCTGACGCGGTGATGCCCCACAGATCTTTGTTGTACCAGCGCGGCATCGAAAGACAGAACGCCTTGTGCGCCTCCGTGGCAATCACGGAATTCTGGAAGTAGTCGGTGTAGGCATCGCGCTTGCCGCGGAAGTCGAACCACGCCTGCGAGTACTGATGCGTAAAGATGGGATCCGCGCCGCTGACGTAGCTATAGCCGGCGTAACGCACTACGGGACGGGTGAAGCTGTTCCAGTGATCCGGGCTGACGGGGTGGGTGGGCGAGCCGATGGCGAGCAGGTAGATCATCATCAGCTCGCAGTAGTGGCTCCAGCGTGCCGGAATGAACCCCGTCTCCGGATGCCAGCCCATAGAGAATGCGGAGCCGTTGTTGAGCATCCACGGCCAGTCGACTCGCTCATAGATCTGCCGCGCCAGATTCTCAATCTGCGCATCGGCAAAGTAGGCCCGCACTGTCTGCACACCGCAAAGCAGAAGGGCCGTGTCAATCGAGGAAAGCTCGGTATCGCGCCAGCGCTTGCCGGAGTCTATATCGGTGAAGTGATAGAAGAAACCGTGAACCTCCGGCATCTGGTCCAGGTGCCACGCGAGCGTGGTGCGGACACGCTCCACGACCTGCGCCTGCGGGATATACCCGTGGTGCGCGGCAATGCACAGAGCCGTGAGGCCGAAGCCGGTGGCGGCGATGCTGGCCATGCGGCGCGAGTCGCGATGGCCCTTCAGGTCCGCGCGGGCGCGGTCCAGCACCTGGCCTGTGTGCGGGCTCGCCTGCTCCCAGAAGTAGAGGCAGCCCTGGCGGATCAATTCATCGAGAAATGCTTCGTCTTCGCGCGTGGGACGCCACGCGGGCGCCTGCCCGGCGAACAGAAGCTCGGATGGAAATGTTGCACTTCCGGCAACAAGCGCCAGCGCCTGCAGCATCTGGCGGCGATTCAATACTGCCATGTCCCCAGTAATCCCCTGTCCCATGCGCGCCGGAATAGGCTGTGGTGCGGAAGCAGGAGTCGAGCATCAGTGAGCAGGCGAGCAGGACGGGCTCAGAGAAAACCTGGCGCACGGCACAGAGGTGGGGCCGGCTACGTGAGTCTATATCCAGCATGCCAGCCAGCCGAGTGCGGCGCAAGCTGTCCAACGTAAAGAATTGTGAATCTCGCAATGTGATCGACTAGGCCGCGCGAGCCAGCGGGGTGGCAGGGGGCAGCGAGAGGCCGAAGGTGGGGAATCCTTCCGCATGCCACTGGTGCTTATAAGCCTCGTCGCCACGCAGAAAGTCGATTCTGCCTACGCCTTCTTGCGCGGCCTGATCAATAACATGCGCCAGCAGCAGCGTGCCAGGACGCAGGTCGGCATGGCGAATGGAGAATGCCGGAAGATACACGTAGAGGGTCCGATCGCGCCGCGAAGGGGGATCGATGAGCGAGTACAGGGATGCGGCAGGTTCGCCCCCCTGCATGAGTGTGGTTAGACGCAGCATGCCGGCGTGGGCGAGCAGGGGCAGGGCTTCGCGATGCCAGGCGAGCACGCGGGGATCGGCCAAAACACCCGGTTGACCGGAACGCCGCCAGCGTTCCGCATGCAGCCTGCATAGGTCCTCGAAACGTTCGAGAGAATCGCGGATGCTCGCGGTCCGAACCTCCATCGATCCGCGGCGCCGTGTCCGGTTGCTGTAGTAGTGCACATTCTGGCGGAGCTTCGCAGGAAGCTCCGCGATGCGCATGGCCCGCATCCGCATGCAGGTTTGGGAGTGCGCCGGCGCCGCACGCAGCCCGGACGAGCTTGCCAGGGCATCCAGGAGTTTCGAGCCTGGCCGCATTTGCGTGAAGTAGGCGATGTCCCATTCGGACGCGTCATGCAAAAGACGAAGCGCATTGCGGATGTGGTCAGTCGTGCAGGCGGGTGCGAAGACGCCGTCGAGATAGTCGCTGGTTCCCGCACCCAGCAGCAGAAGCTGGCGCTCGCGGCGGCGCGGCTCGGTGTAGATGTATGCAGGGATAAGCCCGATGAGGCGGGTGCGTTGCCGGATCGTGATGCATCGCAGATCGCGGCGCGCGAACTGCCGCGCCCACGGCAGCAGCCACTCGGGACTCTGAAACGGCGTGGCGTTCGGATCGTGCCGGCACAGTGCGCTCCATTGCGCCGCCAGCGCAGCGAGTTCTTCGCGCCTTCGGATTACGTCGATTGCAATGCTCTCAAGCATGGGCATGCTCCGCGGAACTCGCGCGCACGAGCGATCTGTACAAATCCAAATAGGAGGCGATCATGCGATCGATACTGAAGCGGTTCGCCGCCGCTGCGCGGCATGCCTGGCGTGAAATCAGGTGCACACTTTGAATTGCCTGCGCCATCTCGTCGACACTGTGCACCAGGTATCCGGTGACGCCATGGGAGACGATCTCCTTGAGTGCGCCGGAAGGATAGGCGATGACGGGCGTGCCCGCGGCCATCGCCTCCATTGCAACCAGCGAGCTGGTCTCCGGCGCTCGCGTGGGATGGAGCAGGCAGCGCGCCCGCGCCAGGAGCGACCGCAGCCGCTCGCGGCTGAGGGGTCCCAGAAAGCGATGCTGCACGCCGCTCTGTTGCGGGCCGAGGAGCGGCTTAATTTTTTCGGCGAAATATTGTTGGTGTTCGCGATAAGGAAACACCTGTCCTGCAAGCCACACGGAAACGCCCGCGCGGCTGCCTGCCTCGAGCGCCTCGTGCGCGTTTTTCTCCGGACAGATCCGGCCAAGAACGAGCGCGAAGTTTTCTCTTGTTCGCGTCCCATCGAGCGGGAACAAGGGAACGCCGTTTTCGATGACGGCGATATCGCCGAGTTCCGGCGGGCAGCTCTTGCGCTGCGACTGGGATACGCAACAGAATCGAACCGGCTTGCGAAAACTCCACGCTTCCCGGGGGTACCACGCGATAGGAAGATGCAGCGTTACCAGCACAGGAATGCCCGGCGCAACTCTGTAGCGGTGAAAGTCAACCCCATGCATGTGGATGAGATCGATCTCCCGGCTCGCGAGTGCCGCGTCGAGAGCTGCCTGCATACGGCGCCGTATCTCGTTCTGGGTCGCATCGTCCAAGGTCGGGTATCGCGGCGCGCGGACCGGAATCAGTTCGCCTCGGACCTCGGAGCCCTCGCAGGCCAGCACCATCGATCCATAGCCGGCGTCGACAAGCGCACCATCGAGCTCGGCGACAATGCGCTCCGCGCCGCCAACACCGCTCGGACCCACAGGCGCAAACGGAAACGCGACGTTGAGTACGCGCAGGCTCATGCGCGCGTCTCGTTGTTAAGCTCTTGCTCCGCCTGCGCGGCAAGGTCGCAAAAGCGCTTCGTCTCCATGCCCCAGGGAAAGCCGTCGTAGAAAGCGGGTCCGGGATGCGGCGGCTTCGTGAAATCGTATTGCGGCGCGATCCTGAAACGCTCCTGTTTGAGGGTGAAATAGGAGAGCGTGTCTGTCTGCGTAACGAAGCACCTCAGGAGCGCCCGCTTGTGCGCCTGCTCTTCCGGAGTGAGATCGTAGGCAGCTTCGAAAGAACTACCGGGGCCGGCCAAAAAGCGTCCTGTCTCAATCCCCACATCGCCCGCGTGATAGAACCCGCACTCGATGATGGGAAGCGCGGCATGTTCGGCTGCGGCGCGCATGGCCACGGCGTGGTGAACGGCGAAGGCGCACGCGTCGTGATCAGGGTGTCCTCCTTCGTAGGGATGGGTAAGGATGACTTCGGGATGCAGGCTGTCGATGTGGCTGACAATGCGGCGGGTGATCTCCGCCAGGTGCAGGCTGGCTTCCTGGTCGGCGATTTCAAGGCACGAGTGGCTCATTGCGCCGATGCCGGCCAGGTCCAGGGCGCAGGCAAGTTCCGCGGCACGCGCGCTGCGGTACTCCTGCCAGCTCAGGAATCCGTGTGCACGGCTATCATGCTCGTTGCGCGGGGCTCCGTCAGTCACGTGGAGCAGGTAAGCGGCGCCGTATCGCCCCAGGCGCCCGCCCAGTGCCACAGTCTCGTCATCCTGGTGCGCAAAGATCAGAAGGGCGTGCGGTGTCGGCGTCGTGTCGGTCTGCGGAGCCGTGGCTCGGCGCAGTAGGTCGTTGGCATCGGGAGGCATGCTGGTCACTCTGCCGTTGTGATGCAGGGGCGGCGGGCTGCGCTGCCGCAGCAGCAGTTCGTTGTTGCAGAAAGGGATGCCGATGTTCGCGATTGCAGGTGAACCTGCCAGGACGGGAATTTACAACAGGAACATGAGCACTATGCGGGTTATGCGCGGAGGCTGGGTGGACCGAAAGGCGATGCCGCGCGGACCGAACGGCCGGGGAATCTGTCGGTGGTGCTCGCTGGAGGTGCCAAAGCGCCGCTTCACCTTTTGCTCGGACTTCTGCGTGCACGAGTGGAAGCTACGCACCCAACCGGCGTATCTGCGCGAGCAGGTGTTTTTGCGCGACAAAGGCATTTGCGCCGAATGTGGAGTGGATACCATAAGCGAAGCGCGGCGCCTGCGTTATTCCCGCGGTGCGCGGCGCCAGGAACTGCTGGCCCATTGGGGGCTGAAGGCGCGTACTCGTAAGAGCCTTTGGGATGCGGACCACATCGTGCCCGTCGCGGAGGGCGGCGGGGAATGCGATCTCGATAACATCCGCACGCTATGCCTGCGCTGCCACCGCGCTGCAACAGTGAGCCTGCGGGAGCGGCTAAGGCGCAGGGAAAAAGGGACAGAGGGACAAAGCCAGAAAGTGACGGAGTGGAAAAGTGATCGGACCGCTCACCAGTGATCACTGATCACTGGTGCTCTCAGTTCCAGCGGCTGCGATCATCCTCGTTCTCGTGGATCGGCCGTCCGCGGCCGTCCAGTCTGATCGGACGGCCCTGCTTCTTCATATACACCTCGAACTTGCGTCCAGCACGGCGGCGCTTCCAGCGGTAATAGCTGTTGCGCAGGCCATACGCCCATTCGCTGGCGACAAATCCGAACCCGCGACGCGGCGCGAACTTGAGAAACAGCAGTCCGCCCAGAGCTCCGCCGATCTGTGCCCAGGCGTACAGGGCGCTCTGACCGAAGATCATGGCGAAGGCGATGAGCGCATAGATGATGGCCATATAGCGCGCCTTCATCCCGATGACGAAGAACATGAGAAACTCGGTATCGCCGTACAGCACGCCGATGGCGATGAGCATTCCGAAGATGCCGCCCATGCAGCCGTAGACGGGTGCGTCAGCCAGCGGATGGCCGATGCTGAGGGCAACCTGGTAAATGGCGGCCGCCGCCAGCGCCGTGCCCACGACTGACCAGACGTAGAGCCCCATCACCCAGCTTGCACCGCGATAGCTCTCAAGAAAGCCGGCAAGAAACCACAGCGAGAGCAGTTCGAAGAAAGTTTGCAGCAGGGTGGGATGGATAAGACTGTAGGTGATGGGCTGCCAGATCCAGCCGTGCAGAAACGCTGGGGGGATGAACGCGAAGTAAGCGACCAGCGAATTGGCCACTGGAGCGCTGGCAAAGCCGATGACCAGGAGAGCGAAGTACGCGGCGAGGTTGACGAGGATCAGCCGGCGCGTGGCTCCGGTAAAGCCGGGAAACGCCAATGGCAGTGAGCCCATGCGAGCCATAGACACTTAGGGTAACCCGTGTGGCTTGGCGATGTCATGGGTCGCCATCACGGCACTACGATGAGCCCCCGGTGTCCCTTGGCGTCGACCGCGCAGACGCCGAAGATGACGTTGTCTTTGGAGACGAGCACGCTGATACTGACCGGAGCGCCATTCGCGGGGGGCGCAACGCGCTGCACATACTGCCAGTTGGGAGCCGTAGTCTCGCGCCAGAGCAGGTCGTAGTGGTCCACCTTGCCCGGGGCGGGATTCCAGTGCAGCGTGGTTCCATTTCCCAGGGCGCGGGCGTCGATCTTCACGTCTTTCGGTTCACCGGGTGAGGCGGCCAGCGTTGCCAGCGTGGCGGCGTTCAGGCGGGCAACGCGGGCGACGTAGCGGAAGTCCACGAACTGAACCAGGTCGCCCTTGGTGGGTTCGCTGGAGCCGGCGGGCGGGATGACGATGTTCTGATGCTGGTGGTTGAAGTCTTCGCGCCACTCCGTAAAGCGAACAGCGGGGAATCCTTCCTGGTTGAAGGACATGTGATCGCCGCCGCGCAGGTAGCGGTCGGGCCGGTCAACGAGGAAGGCGCGGAAATGCGCCGGGCCGGCCGGGAAGTAGGTGCGGTCGATGCTCTGGATGGCGCGAGCCAACTCGCGGCTGGGCGAGTCGTTCTCTTCGCCAAGCGCGTGGATGCGGCGGATTTGCGTCGGCGTGGCAGCGGCGGGAATGCCCTCAGAGAAGACCCGCACGCGATCCTTCATCTGCAGCGTGTCTCCGGGGGTGGTGTTGCCGCCCACAATGTCGTTGTTGAGGACGGCCTGGAGATCCCAGCCCTGGTCCTTGGCAAGCTTGGCCAGGTGCGCCGAGCCGAACAGGCCCTGCTCCTCGCCGGCGACGGCAACGAAAACGATGCTGGAAGGAAAGCGCAGCTGGCTGAGAACGCGCGCGCACTCCAGGGAGACGGCTACGCCGGAGGCATCGTCGTTGGCGCCAGGAGCCGTGGCTTTGTCGTCCAGCACGTCCGTGGCGCGGGAGTCATAGTGGCCGGTGACCAGCACCATCCGGTTTGCCTGTGCGGGATCGGTGCCGCGAAGGATGGCATAGACGTTGGTAAGGCGCGTGGGCCGCGGGATGCGATTGCCCCACTTGCTGTGCGGATCGGGCTGGACGGTGAACACGTCCCGGCGCACCTCAAGGCAGCCGCCGCAGGCCCTGGAGATGTCCTGAAATCTGTCAAAGATCCAGTTGGCTGCCGCCTCTATGCCCGTTCCGGGAGGCAGAGTTGCATCCATGCTGGAAAGAGTGTTGCGGGTTTTGAAACCAACCAGTGTTTGGATCGTCTGATGGATGCGAGCCGGGCTGATGGTGGCGATGGCGGCTGCTATGGCCGGGTCCGCGGGCGCGGGGTGCACCGGCGCAGCGTGCAGCATGTAATCGACTTCGGCGAAAGACGCCGGAGCGGACGCGGCCAGGGTGCAGCACAGCAACAGGGAAGCGATTTTCATGAGCGGTTCTCCAGGTCTGCCGGCTCCTCCCTCTTGACCGGAGGGCGGATACCATCTGAAACTAGCCAAGCGTAGTGCAAATAACGCCATCCTACAGTACGGCGCATCCATTGGATTACGAAAGAGAGGAGGCTGCTATGCCCACCTGCCCGGAATGCGAGAACGATCTCGATATTGAATTGGACGAAGTCGAGGAAGGCGACGTGGTCGCCTGCGAAGAGTGCGGGACCGAGTACGAAATCGTCGGCGTCGATCCCCTGGAGTTGACCCGCATCGGCGATGAGTCGGACGAGGAAGACGACGAGTACTTCGACGAAGACGAGGAAGAGGAAGAATGAAAGTACACGCACGTTGGGCCGCCGCCGTGGTCGGGGCGATTTTGGCGTTGGGGGTGGGTCCGCGGAATCTCTGTCTCGTCTCGACCGCTTCCGCGCAAGTTCCCGGCCAGCGCACCGTTGCGGGTGTAGTGGTGGATGCCAACGACAAGGCTGTGAGCGGGGCCACCGTTTTTCTGCGCAATCCCAAAACCAAGATGATCCGCAGTTACACCTCCGCCCAGGATGGCCAATTCCGCTTTGCGCAGGTGAGCACCACGGACGATTTCGATCTGTGGGCTGAGAAGGATGGCAAAAAGAGCGACGTGAAGACCGTCAGCTCCTGGGACACCCGGCCAGTCTTCCACTGCGAGCTGAAGATCAAGTAATGATCCACCGGCCCTGATTCGTCTCAGGGTCGGCCCCCCACCCGCTTTGCAGATGCCTGCTTAGCCTTCCAGCTTCTTCGTGAGCAACTCATTCACCAGCGCCGGATTGGCCTGCCCGCGCGAGGCCTTCATCACCTGGCCGACGAAGAACGCCGCCAGCGTTTTCTTGCCGCCGCGATAGTCCGCCACCTGCTTGGGATTCTCCGCGATGATCTTGTCCAGCATGGCCTCCAGCGCCGAGGTGTCGCTGATCTGCTGCGGTTTTTCGCGCTCGTAGACGGCAGGGAAGTCCTCGCCTTTTTCGAAGGCGATATCGAGGAGCTGCTTGAGCTGCTTGGAGCTGATCTTGCCGTCTTCCTGCAGGTCGGCGGCCAGCACGATGCCCGCCATCGATACCGGCGAGTTCTCCTGCTCGATGCCCAGCGCGTTCAGGCGGCCGGCAATTTCACTCAGCAACAGGTTGGCTACGCGGCGCGGATTCTTCGCGGTCTTCGCCGCTGCCTCAAACCGGTCCGCGAACTCGCGCGAGGCGGTCAAGGTGTGGGCGTCCTTCTCGTTCAGCTCGTAGTCGCGAATCATGCGGGCGCGGCGCGCTTCAGGCAGCTCCGGGAGCTCCGCTCGTCTGCGCTCCAGGAACTCCTGCGAGAGGACGAGCGGCGGCAGATCCGGCTCGGGGAAGTAGCGATAATCGTGGGCCTGTTCCTTGGAGCGCATTGAGTAGGTGCGGCCCTCATTGGCGTTCCAGAGCCGCGTCTCCTGCACGACGCGGTCGCCGGACTCGACCACCTCGATCTGGCGCTCGATCTCATACTCCAGCGCCGCGCGAATGAACTTGAAGCTGTTCACGTTCTTCACTTCGGCCTTGGTGCCGAAGCGCTCCGCGCCTTTGAGACGGACGCTTACGTTGGCGTCACAACGCAGCGAGCCCTCTTCCATGTTGCAGTCGGAGACGCCGGTGTAGAGCAAAATCTCCTTGAGGCGCGTGAGGTACTCGAAGGCTTCGTCGGGTGTGCGGATGTCGGGCTCGCTCACGATCTCGCACAGCGGCGTACCGCAGCGGTTCAGGTCCAGCGAGGTGTACTTGGCCGAATCCGGCAACCCGTCGTGGATACTCTTGCCGGCGTCCTCTTCCATGTGCAGCCGCGTGATCCCAATCCGCTTCGTGCCGCCGTCCGCCGTGGGCACCTCGATCCAGCCATGCTCGGCGATCGGCTTGTCGAACTGCGAGATCTGGTAGCCCTTGGGCAGGTCGGGATAGAAGTAGTTTTTGCGCGCGAAGATGGAGCGGGGATTTACCGTGCAGTTGAGCGCCATGGACGCCAGCGTGGCGAACTCGACGGCTTTGGCATTCAGCACCGGAAGCGCGCCGGGCAGCCCCAGGCAGACGGGGCACACGTTCGTATTCGGCGGCGCGCCAAACTTGTTTGCGCACCCGCAGAAGATCTTGGTGGCGGTGAGGAGCTGAACGTGAACTTCGAGGCCGATTACCGGCTCGTACTTGGCCAGAATTTCAGGGCTGATCGCGGCTGCGGCGGGCATATAAGAAGTTTAGCGCGGGCTGCGCGCCTTCGCGTTGAGCTTTCACGCGTCACCGAGCTGAAGTAATGAATACAAGGATCGCAATAATCGAAATCAATATGCCGATCGTTATCGCTGCCTGTTTGTTCGTGAATGGCAGGGTCCAGCCATTGGATGAACCCGTTAGTTTAAGAACGGCAGGGCGTTCTAGCTCCTGAAGCAATTCATTTAAGAGCTCGCGAGCAGCCAGAGCGCCGCCTCTCGCAATGGCAAACCCTAAACGGATCGAGGTAGGGAGCAGCACCAGCGCCACTCCCATGCCTATGAGGATGAGGACAGCAAAAATTATTCCTTTTGCAATCTCCCACGCCATGGTCGCTCAGTTCCTCTTCATTTGGTCACCAGCAAGACGACATACGAAAAGGCCTACTGCTTCGTATCCAGCGGATGCTGGGCCTCATCGTAGAACTGGTTCTGCAGCTTCAGGCTTTCGTCGTCCGCCTTGATTGCTTTGATTGCATCGGCGATCTGGCTTGACCACGCCTTCTGGTCGAACTCGCCCAGCTCCTTCGTCGCCGCCGCACCGTCGCCCGAGTAGTGATTCGGGAAGCGCGCGTACCACCAGATGCCCGTGTAGACATTGTCCGGCAGGTGCAGCCGGTGCTGGTCGGCGCCCGACTGCTGGTGGGCGCGATCCTGATGCACGAGGTTCGGCGCGGCGATCATCATGTTGGCAGTTTCGGTTTCGCCGGCGTGCATGTCGTTGTTGGGGTCGCTCTTCATCGCCGGACGCCCGGGTACTTTCGTGTTGGGCAGGCCGAAGACGTAGACCACGTAGTCGCGTTTGCTGGCGAGCTGCGACTGCGCAAAGAGCGGCAGCAGCGACTCATTGCCCCCGTGCCCATTCACAATCATGATCTTCTGGCAGCCGTTGCGCGCCATCTCGTTCACCGTGTCCTGCAGCAGCGTGAGCTGCGTGCTCAGCGGATAGGCGACGGTGCCGGGCTGGTGCCGCGCCTCGAAGATTTGGCCGAAGTAGTACTGCGGAAACACCACCGCGTACTCCTGCTTGACGGCATTGAACACGGCATAGCGCACGTCGATCAGGTCGGTGCCGATGGGCAGGTGCGGCCCGTGTTTCTCAAGAATGCCGAAGGGCAGCACGCAGACGCCCTGCGCCTGGTGAATGGCCTGGATGAAGTCCGGCCCGGTGAGTTCCTCCCAATGGGGCGAGAGCGCCTGATTCTGCCCCATCGACGGCAATACGCACAACGCACATGCAACGAATCCCAAGACAAATTTGCGAAGCATTCTTTTTCTCCTTTTGGCCCTTACTTCGCGGGGTCGGGCGCGGTAAACGGCGAGCAGCACGGTTTTTCTGTCGCGTGGAAGTTCATCAGCTCCACGCGGATTCCGTCGGGATCGTAGAGGTTGAACTGGCCCTTGCCGTCCCTGCCGATCTGCGTGTGCCCGTCGTTACGGACATCGACCAGCCGGCCGCTGTCCTTGAGCTTTGCGTAGGCCGTATTGACGGAGACTTCGCCGATGGAGAAGTGGTCGAGCACGCCGAGCTGCCGCTGCGAGATGTTTGCGGGAATGCCCGAACCCGAGGGGCCGCTGGTGAGCATGTATTCGAGCCAGTCGTGGCCGTTGGGCACCTGCTGGCTCACCCAGTCGATCTTGTCTTCCTTCATGCCGCCGAACCAGTACGGCTTGAACCCGAGCAAATCGCGATAGAAGGTGTCTTCCTTGGCGCGGCTATGCACCAGGAACCCGATGTGGATCATGTGATGGCCGATGGCGTTGGGCGCGTTCACCTGCGCATGCGCCGGGGGCTGCACAAACTCCACCTTGTTGCCCTCGGGGTCGAGCACAGCGAACCAGCGGCTGCCGTCGGATCCCTTTGTCACGGACGCCGGCACCTTCCAGCCCTTGGCGGCCAGGTACTTGCGCATGCCTTCGGCGTTTACGGTGTTGTAAGCGGTGTGGTCCAGACGATTGACGCCGGCGCCGGACGGCAGCGGCAGGACTTCAACGTACTGCGTACCGCTGAAGGCGTACTTTACGCCCTGGGGATTCTCGGGGTCTGCCATCTTCACCGCGCCGAGCGTGGCGGCGTAGAAGTGCTCTGTGGCCTGCGGGTTCGACGTGTAGACGGCGAGATGCGAGATGCCGGTGATCTGCGGGCGTACCGGCGCGGACTGCGCGGCGGCCAGGGCGGAGGCGGAGAGCAAAACGGTCAGGACAATTCTGGAGCGCATGGGTAACCTCGAAAGCTGGAACCGCACCACGATAAATCGGTTTCGCGCGGTTCGCAACGTGCAAGTGTGCTCGAAGCTTGACCGCACCCCGTACAATTTCGCCATGCGATTGAAAGCTCTCCTCGCCGTTTCCAGTACCTCCATTTGCCTCATGCTGCCCGCGATGGCGCAGACCATTGTGCCGGCCTCTCCCGCCGACCGCGCCGAAGCCAAGGCAATCTTCAAGCAACTTATCGAGATCAACACTACGGACACGCCGCAGGGCAGCGTGACTGCCGGAACCACGGCGATGGAGAAGCGCTTCCTCGACGCCGGCTTCCCGCGCGAAGATGTGCATCTGCTCGGCCCCGACGCGAAGAAGATGAACCTGGTCGTCCGTTATCGCGCCGCGGGCACGCCGACGAAGAAGCCGGTGCTCTTCCTCTGCCACATGGACGTGGTGCAGGCGCTTCGCTCCGACTGGCACACCGACCCCTTCCAGTTTGTGGAGAAGGATGGCTACTGGTACGGCCGCGGCACGCAGGACATGAAGGACTCCGACGCCGCCCTCGTGGCCACCTTCCTTCGCCTGCACCGCGAAGGCTATAAGCCCAAGCGCGATCTGATCCTTGCGCTCACCGCGGATGAGGAAGGCGGTAAATTCAACGGCGCATCGTGGCTCGTGACCAATCATCGCGATCTGGTGGATGCCGCGTATGTCATCAATCCGGACTCGGGCGGCGTGGCACTGGAGCACGGCAAGCCGCAGGACGCCGACGTGGAAGCGACAGAAAAGGTCTACGCCGACTACCAGGTGACCGCGCGCAACCGCGGCGGGCACAGTTCGCTGCCGCGCAAAGACAACGCGATCTACGAGCTGAGCGATGGTCTGGAGAAGCTGGCGCACTACAGCTTTCCGTTTGAGATGAATGCCGTAACGCGCACGTACTTCGGCAACCTGGAGACCGTGGAGACAGGACAGACCAAGGCGGACATCAAGGCGATTCTGGCCACTCCGCCGGACATGGCGGCTGCAGCGCGCCTGAGTGAGGAGCCCAGCTTCAACTCGAACTTCCGCACCACCTGCGTGGCCACGCGGCTCTTTGGCGGCGATGCCAACAACGCGCTGCCGCAGATCGCCCAGGCTAATGTGAACTGCCGCATCTTCCCCGGGCACTCGCCGGAGCAGATTCGCCAGGATTTGATCAAGCTCTTCAACGATCCCAAGCTGACGGTGAAGTACGTCTCCGATGCGGGCGTGGTGAGCGAGACCGCGCCGGAGCGTACGGCCATCAAGCCGCCTCCGCCGAATCCTGAAGTGATGGGCCCGCTGACCAGGATCACGCACGAGATCTGGCCCGGCGTTCTAGTTACGCCGATCATGGAAGACGGCGCCAGCGACTCGATCTATTTCGCGCAGGCCGGCTATCCGTGCTACGGTTACTCCGCCATTGCTCTGGAGCGGGATGACGTCCGCGCCCACGGCCAGGACGAACGCCTGCCTATCGATTCCTATTGGAAATCGCTGGACTTCTTCTACGCCTTCAGTAAGGCGCTGGGCAACCAGTGAGCGCAACAGAGATGGCGCCGGTCTATCGCCGCATCACGCGGCGGCTGGTGCCATTTCTCATGCTGCTGTACATGGTCGCGTTTCTTGACCGCGTGAACATCAGCTTCGCCGCGCTCACCATGAATCGCGACTTGGGCATAAGCGACACGGTGTACGGCTTCGCAGCCGGCATCTTCTTCCTCACGTACTGCCTGTTCCAGGTTCCGGCTAACCTTGCGCTTACGAAAGTAGGCGCGCGCCGCTGGCTGGGACTGTTGATGATCGTCTGGGGCGTGGTGTCGATGGCCACCGCGTTTGTGGCGGGCGCGCCGGCGTACATCGGATTGCGCGCGGTGCTCGGCATCGCGGAGTCGGGCTTTTATCCCGGCGTGATCTACTACTTCACGTTCTGGATGCCGCGGGCTCTGCGGACGCGCGTACTGGCGCTCTTCCTGCTATCGCTGCCGCTGTGTAATGCTCTCGGTTCGCCCATCTCCGCGCACATTCTGCTGATGGATCGAACGTTGGGTCTGAGCGGCTGGCAGTGGGTCTTCCTGATGGAGGGTGCGCCGGCGATTCTGCTGGGCATTGCTACCTGGTTTGTACTCGCCGACAATCCGGCGAAGGCTCCGTGGCTTTCGCCCGCGGAGAAGCAGCAGGTGCTGGATGCGCTTTCAACAGACGATGCAGTGCTCAAGCAAGAAACGCATCGGCCGTGGCTTAAAGTCGCAGGCGACTCGATCACTTATTTCCTATGGAGCACCGGCATCTACGGCCTGAGTTTTTGGCTCCCGAAGATTCTGGTGGCGCGCGGAGCCAGCGAGATAGCGACGGGCTGGTGGGCGATGTTGACGTTCACCGCGGGAGGAGTGGCGATGGTGTGGGCGAGCCGCCAGCGCGGTTTTCGCCCGCTGCCGTTTCTGTTTCTGCTGGCTGCCGCGGGATTCGCGGGCTCGGGGCTGTTTCCATCGCTCGGCGGAGCCGTGGCCAGCTTCTGTGTCGCGGCTATGGGGCTTATGTCTTCGCTGCCGATGTTCTGGAGCCTGGCTGCCAGCCGCATGAGCGGAAAGGCAGCGGGAACAGCTATCGCGATCGTGAATTCGGCAGGCGCGGTCGGCGCCTTCGCCGGCCCTTATGCCATGGGCTGGCTCTTCGACCTGACGCACCATTACATTGCCGGGTTGTGGGCGATTGCCGCCTGCCTTGCCGTGGGTGCATTCATGACGTGGAACGCGGCGAGCTATTCGCGAAGTAAAATCGAAGTTGCATGATACTCCCGTTCGTCCGCGAAATTTTCGCGGACCTGGAGCATTCTCTCGCCTTTGATCGCGTTCGCAGGCACCTCAGCCTTGCTTCGGGGCGGCGACTTGTGTCTGGACTCACCCAGACCGCGCGTTCCCTCTATATCCCGCTCATCGCTCGCGCCGCCGATCGCCCCGTCATCCTTGTGGTTGCCGACAACAAGGCCGCCGAAGCACTCGAGCCCATGCTCAAGGCCGGCTGCGAACTGACCGGCGCCATCGATCCGGCCCGCGTTGTGCGATTGCCCGCGCATGACGTGCTGCCGTTCGAAAATCTCTCGCCGCATCCCGACGTCCAGGAGCAGCGCGCGGCTGCGCTGTGGAAGCTGGCCACCGGCGCGGTTTCCATCCTGATTGTCCCGGTTGAAGCGGCGGCCCTGCGGCTCTTTACGCCTGACTACTACGCCAGCCTCGCCGTAACGCTGCGCCGAGGCGAAGAGATCGATGTAGAGGTGCTCACGGCGCACCTGGCCAGCGTGGGCTACACGCAGATGGACCTCGTCGAGATGCCCGGCCAGTTCACCCGTCGCGGCGGCATCCTCGATGTCTACTCGCCGGAGATGGACCGCCCAATCCGCATCGAGTTCTTTGGCGACGAGATCGACACCATCCGCAAGTTCGACCCCGAGACGCAGCGTTCGCAATCGGGCCTGGATGAAGCGCAGCTTCTGCCGCTCACTGAGACACCCGTGACGGAGCATCTGCTCGCCGCCGTGCATGCGCGCCTGAGCAAGCAGCGCGTGGAGATGGAAGGCGATGCCGAATCCGAAGAGATGGCCGTGGAAGCAGCGGCGGCCGGCGGTGTCACTGTCTTTCCCGGCTGGGAGTTCTTTGCGGCCGTAGCCGGTGCTGAGACAAATCTGCTGAAGCTCGCGCCGAAATGCGTGCTCTTTGTCGATGAGCCCGGCATGGTGCGCAACCAGATCGACCGCTGGTGGAACAAGGTTGAACAGCGCCACGAGCGCTCCGGCATCGGCAATCTAATTCGGCCGGAAGACATCTACATCCGGCCTGAGATTCTGCAGGGCCTCATGCAGTCGCACTTCGGCCTCGACCTCGACCAGCTCGGCGCGGTCGATGTTCTCGACGAAGACAGCACGTTGGGCGAAATCGCCGTAAACACGCGGCCGACGCTGCGCTTCCACGGGTCGATTCCGGCGCTCACTGAGCAACTGCGCAAGCTCATGGAAGTCGAGACGCACATCGTCATCGCCGCCGCCAACCAGGGGGACGTGGAGCGCATGGCCACGGTGTTGCGCGAGTACCAGATTCCCTATCGCCTCGGCAGCCGCATCCTCGGCCACGGCGAAACAGTGTTGGAAGAGGCGAGCTATCACGCCGACGATCTGCGCGTGCCGGTCATTGTGCGTACGCCCATCGCTGCCGGCGTCAGTTTTCCCGACGCGAACCTGATTGTCTTTGGCGCCAACGACCTGAACGACGAAGCCGATGTGGCCGCCCGGCCGGTGCCGAAAAAATCGAAGACCGCAGCCTTTGTCTCCGACTTCCGCGATCTCTCCGTTGGCGATTACGTCGTCCACGTGGAGCACGGGATTGCGCAATATCAGGGCCTGAAAGAGATTGTGCAGGACGGTCTCGCCGTCGAATTCATGATTCTGGAATTCGCCGATCAGGCCAAGCTCTACGTCCCGCTCACGCGCCTCGATCTGATACAGAAGTACCGCTCCACGGATGCGGGTCCCGCGCCGGTTCTCAACAAGCTGGGCTCGCAGCAGTGGACGAAGACCAAGGCCCGCGTGCGCAAGGCCATGCAGGACATGGCCGCTGAACTGCTCAAGCTGTACGCTGCGCGCCACACCGCCGAGGGCAACGCATTTTCCGCCGACAACGAGTTCCAAAAGGAATTCGAAGACGCATTCGACTTCACCGAAACCGACGACCAGATCTCCGCAATCCGCGCCATCAAGTACGACATGGAGCAGACTACGCCGATGGACCGCCTGCTCGTGGGCGATGTGGGTTATGGCAAGACCGAAGTGGCCATGCGCGCAGCCTTCAAGGCCGTGCAGGACGGCAAGCAGGTTGCGGTGCTTACGCCGACCACGGTGCTCAGCTTCCAGCACTTCGAGACGTTCAAGAAGCGCTTCTCGCAATTTCCCATCAAGGTCGAGATGATCTCTCGCTTCCGTACGCCGAAGGAGCAGAAGCTGATCCTCGAGCAGGTGGAGACCGGCAGAGTCGACATTCTCATCGGCACACACCGTCTGCTGTCGAAAGACATCAAGTTTCAGGACCTCGGCCTGCTCATCGTCGACGAGGAGCAGCGCTTCGGCGTTCGTCACAAGGAACGACTAAAGCAGTTACGCAAAGAAATCGACGTGCTCGCCATGTCCGCCACGCCCATTCCACGCACGCTGCATATGTCTCTCGTCGGCCTGCGCGACATGAGCGTGATTGAGACGCCGCCCAAAGATCGCATGGCGATCCAGACGGTCGTCGCTAAATTCGAGGAGAAGCTGATTCGTTCGGCAATCGAGCTGGAACTCGAACGCGGTGGCCAGGTCTACTTCGTGCACAACCGCGTGGAGAGCATCTACGAGATCGCCGCGCGCATACAGGAGCTGGTGCCGCAGGCGCGCGTCGTGGTTGGCCACGGTCAAATGAGCGAAGGCGAGTTGGAGCGCGTTATCCTCGCTTTCATGCATCACGAGTACGACGTGCTCGTCGCCACTACGATCATCGAGAACGGCATCGACATTCCGCTGGCCAACACCATCGTCATCAACCGTGCAGACCGGCACGGCCTCAGCGAGCTCTACCAGTTGCGCGGGCGCGTGGGGCGCTCCAATCGCCGCGCTTATGCTTACCTGCTGATCCCGCAGGAAGGCCAGTTGAACGAAATAGCAAAGCGTCGGCTGGCGGCTCTCAAGGAGTTCAGCGACCTCGGCGCGGGCTTTAAAATCGCTGCGCTCGATCTGGAATTGCGCGGCGCGGGTAACATGCTTGGCGGCGAACAGAGCGGACACATTGAGGCCGTTGGCTTTGAGCTGTACACGTCGATGCTGGAACAGGCTGTGAAGGAGATGAAGGGCGAAGGCGAGGAGGAGAAGCCCGCCACGCAGCTCAATCTCGGCATTCCCCTGCGCATCGATGAGCGTTATGTCGCGGAGGAAAATCAGCGGTTGCGCCTCTACAAGAAGATCGCCGGCGCGCAGAGTGAACATGCGATTGCAGAGCTGCGCGCTGAGATGGAAGATCGCTACGGCCCTCTGCCGGACGCCACCGTGTATCTGCTGGAGGCGGCATCCCTGCGCATCGAGTGCGAGCGCATCGGCGTGGCCCAGATCGACCGCAAGCGCGGCGAGCTGCAGATTCGCTTCACGGAAAAAGCCGCTGTCGATCCGCAGCAGTTGATGCGGCTGGTGGCGCGTAACGCAAAGCGCGGCGCGCAGTTCACACCGCAGGGCGTGCTCAAGTTCCCCATCGCCGCTCTACGGTCCGATGAGATTCTGCTGGAGATCCGCGAGTTGCTGGGCAATCTGGCCCCAACGTCAGTGAACGCATAGGCAAGCCAAATATCCTGGCGCTTGGCGGCGTCACAGAAAAATTCAGCGCCGCGGCGAATGGCCTCCGTCAGCGTACCGACTCACTGACTTGCTCATTCACTTCCACTTGATATTGCAACCAATCGACGGACGCTGATCCTTTGAAACGGATTTGCCGGCGAGCACCGCATCCATTGCCGCACGCAGATCTTCTCCCGTCACGGGAATGCCGTTGCCGGGGCGGCTCGAATCGAACTGCCCGCGATAGACAAGCTTCAGGTCCTTGCCGAACAGAAAGAAATCCGGCGTGCACGCCGCCTTGTAGGCGCGCGCCACGGCTTGCGATTCATCGTAAAGATAGGGAAAGTTGAAACCGAGGTGCTGCGCCTGCTGCTTCAGCCCCGCAGGATTGTCATCGGGATAGTTCGCCGCGTCGTTGCTGCCGATGGCCACGATGTGCAGTTTGCCCGAGTAGTCCTTGCCCATCGCCGCCAGACCGCTCTCCACGTGCTTCACGTAAGGACAATGCGTGCAGATGAACATCACCAGCAATGGCTTGCCGTCGCGCATATCGTCCAGGCGCACGGTCTTGCCAGTCACGACGTCGGGAAGAGCAAAGGTTGGTGCGCTGGTTCCAAGTTCGAGCATGGTGGATTCAGTCAGTGCCATGGGATCTCCTTGAGCAAGTCAGCGGGTCGGCAAGTCAGCGGAGGAGCGTCTAAAACAATCCCGGCTGCCGGCCCGGCATGGTCAATCCAAAGTGTTCGTATGCCAGCCGGGTGGCCACGCGCCCGCGCGGCGTGCGATCCAGAAACCCAATCTGAATCAGGAACGGCTCGTACACCTCTTCCAGCGCGTCTTCCTCCTCGGCGAGCGTTGCGGCCAGAGTTCCCAGGCCCACTGGGCCGCCATCGTACTTCTGCATGATGGTCAGCAGCAGCCGACGGTCGATCTCATCGAAGCCATGCGCGTCCACTTCCAGCATGGTCAGCGCGGCATTCGCCGTGGGCCTGTCGATGATGCCGGTGCCGCGCACCTGCGCATAGTCGCGCACTCGCCGCAGCAGGCGATTGGCAATTCGCGGCGTGCCGCGCGAGCGCAGCGCGATCTCCGCGGCGCCGTCGGCGTCGATGGGCACGCCGAGCACCTCCGCGGATCGCTCCACGATCACCCGCAGTTCGTCTTCCGTATAGAACTCCAGCCGCAGCAGGATCCCGAAGCGCGAGCGCAGAGGCGATGACAACAGGCCGGGCCTGGTCGTTGCGCCGACAAATGTGAACGGCTTGATGTCCATCACGTGCGTACGCGCCGAAGGCCCCTGCCCGATGATGATGTCGAGCTTGTAGTCCTCGAGCGCGGTGTACAACTTCTCTTCCAGCACCGGCTGCATGCGGTGAATCTCGTCCAGGAACAGAACCTGACGATCGCGCAGGTTGGTGAGAATTGCCGTCAGGTCGCCCTGGATCTGGAGCGCCGGGCCGGAGGTCTGCTGGAATCCCACGTTCAGTTCGTTGGCGATGATCGTGGCCAGCGTGGTCTTGCCGAGGCCGGGAGGGCCGAAGAGCAGCACATGATCGAGCGCCTCGCCGCGCGACTTGGCGGCCTCAAGCGCAATGTGGAGTTGCTCCTTGGCTTTCGATTGGCCAATGAACTCGCGCAGCCATTTGGGCCGCAGCTTGAGTTCGAAGCTCTGCTCTTCGTCGGCGCGCGAGGCGCTTACCAGCCGATCCGGTGAGTTGTCGCGCGCGATGGCCATGCTGACGAGAAGTGTAGCTGCTCGTGCCCGGCCGGGCAAAGCGCGCAGGAGGGCTGCAGCGGAAGCGCAATCACACGCACAGCTTCGAGCCTCCAGCCGATCGGTGCCGCAGTTCTATGTGCCCCGCCATCAACGCCTAATATTTCGGCGCATTCACGTTCGGCCAATAGCGAAATCCGCGGAACGTGGCATGACCTTCGCCGGCGGCAAACACCGCCGGGCGCACATCCAGAAACCCGCCCAGCACGTTGTGATCCATCCCGGCGATCTCTGCGGACTCTTCCGTCTTGCGCCACGGCTCGCCGGGAAGGCGGTAATAGAAATCCACTTCCTGGTGATCGTTGACGACGCGCAGCGTGGCGCGCGTCGCGCCTTTGGCATAGCGGCTGGGCACGAATCCGTTGGCGATGCGTACGCCGATCCCTGATTCGTCCAGCAGAATGCCGGTGGAGTGCTCCGGGCTATAGAACAGCAGCAGCCCCGAAGCGCAGCCCGGCGTTACTTCAACATCGGCTTCGATGGTGTAGGCGTGCGCGCCCACGGGCGTCGTCAGCGCCGATGTGCTTTCAAGGGAGCGGCCTTTTGCCTTCAGCACCAGCGAACCACTGCCGGTAGTGAAGCGCGCCGGATCGAACTCGTGCCAGAACGCCCACTGCAATCCGAGCTGCGGCGACTTGAAGTCGTCCGACGGATCGAGCGGCGCTTGCTGGTGCGAGCCGGGAATCGGCACGGGAATGGCCGATGCGGGCGTAATGCCACGCTCGACCTGGAACCAGCCATCCTTGGTCCACTCGATCGGCAGCAGTAGGGTCTGCCGTCCCAGCGTGCGATAACCGTTCTCGTAGGAGTGCACGGTCATGTACCAGCGGCCGTCGGGCGTGTCGACGAGACGGCCGTGCCCCACGCTCATCCACTTGTCGTTGCGCGACAGGGTGCGCTCGATGGGATTGTTCGGCGCCCACTCCCACGGGCCTTCAGCATGGCGACTGCGCGCCGCAACCACGCTGTGACTGGTCGCCGGGCCTGCCGTGCCGCCTTCGGCCACGGTGAGATAGAAGTAGCCGTTGTGCTGCATCAGCTTCGGCGCTTCAAGGCACGTGCACTCCATGCGCGGTGGAGTTGGCATGGGCCACGGATCGAAGATCTTGCGCGGCGGTGTCTTCACGCTCAGGCCGTCGGCGCTCAGCTCCGCCATCATGCCGCCGTTCATGTAGAGAAAGCGGCGCCCGTTCTCCGCGATATGCGCCGGGTCAATCGCGCTGATGCCGAGATCGATCGGCTCGCTCCATGGTCCCGTGGGATGCTCGGCATGGACCACGCGCAGCCGGCCGTCGGCAGGGAAGTAGATGTAGAACGTGTTCTCGTACTCGCACAGGTACGGCGCGTAGACGTTACCGTGATACCGCGTGAGCGCCGCGGCCACGGGACGCCAGTTGATGAGGTCGCGCGAGTGCCAGATCAGCAGGCCGGGCGCGTAGTCGAAGCTTGAATGTGTCAGGTAGAAATCGTCGCCCACGCGGATCGGACTGGCGTCGGGGTGATCGCCGGCGATGATTGGATTGTGGTAGGTGGCTGCACCGGCTGGCAGGGCGAGCGAGAATCGCGGATCGACCGCAAGAGCAGCGGAAAGCGCGGCGGCATTGGAAACGAAACGGCGGCGTGTGAGCATGACCGGGCCAGTGTACGCGTGCGCGCATCTTGAGGTAAAGCGATTCAGCAGGACTGACAAGCAGCGAACCTGCCTCTGCCGAAACCGGACGTTTAGACTGGAAACAGCCCTTTCGTGATGACGCATCGCTTCGCCCGCCTTCGCCGCTTCCATTTCAACCGGCCCCAGCAGATAGCTGCGGTGCTGCTTGCGCTGTTTCTGGCGCAGGGCTTCTGGCTCACGAGCCGGCAAACGCTGACCGATCGTGACTACCAGTACGCTCGCTGTGGACGCGAGATGTGGGAGAGCCCATCGCCGCTGGCGGGCTATTACACCAGCTGCGGCAACATCCACGACGGCGTGCTGGCCTATCGCGCGGCGGGATTGCCGCTGACGCTTGACGTTCTTCTGGAGCGCGGGCTCGATCACTTCCGCAAGCCTGAAGACCGCGTCGTCCAGGTGGGCGGCCAATCCGCGTTGAGCACCTGGGAGATGCGCCATCAGCTTCCGCATATCCTTCTGCTGCTGCGCCTACCCTTCCTATTTGCGGGCTGTGTGCTGGGCGGCGCGCTGTGGTGGGTTACCCGCCGCCTCTTTGGAAACCTCGGCGGATACACGGCGCTGGCGCTATTCTGCTTTTCTCCCGAGATTGTGAAGGCGAGCATTACCCCTGGCCCGGAGATTCTTGCGGCCCTCGGAGTCTTTGCCGGCTTGTACACCTGCATCGGCGTAGCCCACGCCATGCAGGGACCGCGCCGCCGTTGGCGCCCGCGCATTGTGCTGCTCATCCTCGCCTTTGGCCTGGCGGCCTCATCGCACATCGCGGCGCTACCAGTGGTGGCAATCTTCGGCTTGCTCGCCATGCTCTGGGTGGGCGAAGGGCGCCGCAGCCAGATGTTGCCGGTCGTGTTGATCGCCGTCGGCGGCGCGCTGCTGCTGCTGTTTGCGTGCTACGGCTTTTCTCCCGACGCCTTCAGCTACGTATTTCGCTCAGCCGCGGGCTTCGTGTCGGTCACGCTTGATCCGGCACGGCACTTCTTCCGGTCCCTCGGCAATGCCGGCATTGCCATCGCCGCCGGAGCATCTGCAGTCCTCGTTCTCTTCGAACGGCGCTCACGCTACTTCGGCAATACCGTTCCGCTGCTCTGCGCCATCGTTCTGCTCGTGCTCATCACCACCCAGGTTCCATCGTCTCCCTGGCTTTGGGCGCAGCCTTTTCTTCTCACCTTCATCGGGGGCGTTTTCGCCGATGCCTACGAGGGTGCGCACCCGCGTCTGGCGATGGCCGCCGGGGGCGCCGTGGTGGTGCTTCAGGTGGTGTTCTGCCTCCTCAGTCTGCCCGGATTGATCTGACCCCTTTTCACCCTCGCTGGAGGGTCTCTAAATACTTGCTGCTCAAGAACTTGTTTCAGCGTTCCGGCCTTGCTGGATAGGCGCTGCGGCAGGTAAAATAGAGGTGTAGCCCGCGCCAGGTTCGGCCTCTTTTCACCGTTCCTTCCTGCCGCCCTCCGGCGGGCCAGAAAACCTCTATGGCAGACGACCAGAACCCTCAGCTCCCCCTCGACGGTGGTACGCCCCCGGGCGGCTCCAGTCACGTCCCCATCAATATCGAAGAGGAGATGCGCCGCTCCTACCTCGACTACTCGATGTCGGTGATTATTGGGCGCGCGCTGCCTGATGCTCGCGATGGTCTCAAGCCCGTGCATCGCCGCGTGCTCTACACCATGAGCGAGATGGGCCTGGAGCACAACAAGAAGTACACCAAGTGCGCCAAGGTTGTGGGACAAGCGATGGGTGTGTATCACCCCCACGGCGACTCTGCCATCTACGACACACTGGTGCGCATGGCGCAGCCGTTCTCGCTGCGTTATCCGCTCATTGACGGTCAGGGCAACTTCGGCTCCGTTGACGGCGATCCGCCCGCGGCCATGCGTTACACCGAGTGCCGCATGGAGCGCATCGCCGGCGAGCTGCTCGCGGACATCGAAATGGAGACGGTGGACTTTACGCCGAACTATGACGAGTCCACGCTCGAGCCTACGGTTCTGCCCACGCGCATTCCGAATCTCATCGTGAACGGCTCGAACGGCATCGCCGTCGGCATGGCGACCAACATTCCGCCGCACAACCTGACGGAGATCATCAACGCCGCTATCGAGCTGGTGAACAATCCCCATGCCGGGCTCGACGATGTGCTCAAGCATGTCCAGGGCCCCGACTTCCCGACCGGCGGCTTTGTCTACGGCAAGAGCGGCATCCGCAAGGCGTATGAGACGGGCCGGGGCCGCTTCCTGATGCGCGCCAAGACCGCGCTCGAAAACCTGACCAAGGAAAAGCAGGCGATCATCGTCACCGAGATTCCTTACCAGGTGAACAAATCCAAGCTCATCGAGCGCATCGCGGAGCTTGCCAACGAAAAGATCATCGACGACATCTCCGATGTGCGCGACGAGAGCGATCGCGACGGCATGCGCGTGGTCATCGAGTTGAAGCGCGGCTCGCAGCCGGAGATCGTGCTCAACCAGCTCTACAAGCACACACAACTGCAGGAAAGCTTCTCCATGATCTTCCTGGCCGTGCTCAACGGCCAGCCGCGCGAACTAGCCCTCGACGCCGCCATCCGCGCTTTCATCGATCACCGCGTCGATGTGGTGCAGCGGCGTACGGTGTACCTGCTGCGCAAGGCCCGCGAGCGCGAGCACATTCTGGAAGGCTACAAGATCGCTCTCGACAATCTTGATAAGGTCATCAAGATCATTCGCGCCTCCGGCTCTCGTGCCGAAGCCCGCGAAAACCTGTACGCGTGGGGCAAGGGCAAGGAGATCGTGATCAACCTCGATCGCGAGATTCAGCCGCACGAAGAAAAGGGCCTCACCCTGCGCCAGGTCGATGCCATCCTCGAACTGCAGCTCTATCGCCTTACCCAGCTTTCCGTGGACGAGATTCTCAACGAGCTGGCGGAAATCAGGAAGAAGATCGCCGAGTACGAATCGATCCTGGCCAGCGATAAGAAGCTGCGCAAGGTCATCGTGAAGGAGCTCGAAGAGGTTCGCGACAAGTACGGCGACGAGCGCCGCACGCAGATCATCGACGAGAGCGCCGAGTTGCAGCTGGAAGACCTCATCGCCGACGAGCAGGTTGCCGTCACCGTCAGCCACCAAGGCTACCTCAAGCGCACGCCTATCTCCATCTATCGCCAGCAGCGCCGGGGCGGCACGGGCCGCATGGGGATGAAGACGCGCGAAGAGGACTTCGTTTCGCAGCTCATCATCGATTCCACGCATGCCTATCTGCTCTGCTTCACCAATACGGGGCGTGTCTACTGGCTCAAGGTCTACGAGGTCCCCGACGTGGGCGCGGCAGGCAAGGGCAAGAGCATGCAGAGCCTGCTGAGCCTGCAGCCAGGCGAAAACGTGCGCGCGATTCTGCCGGTGCGCGATCTGGAAGAGGAAGGCAAGTACATCTTCTTCGCTACGCGCAACGGCACGGTGAAGAAGACGCCGCTCAAGGACTTCTCAAACGTCATGGCGCGCGGCATCATCGCCATTGGCATCGACAAGGAAGACGAGCTGGTACGGGCGCGCATTACGGACGGCTCGCAGATCGTCTTCCTCGCCACGCACCTCGGCATGGCCATCCGCTTCGACGAGTCCGACGTCCGCTCCATGGGCCGTCCGGCCTACGGCGTGCGCGGCATCGATCTGGGAAAGAACGACTACGTGGTCGGGGTGGCCATCACGCCCAAGGAGCACGAAGCGGGCGCGTACCGGATCCTGTCCGTCAGCGAGCATGGCTTCGGCAAGCGCACTGACGTGGAAGAGTATCGCCTGCAAACGCGCGGCGGCAAGGGCGTGAAGAACATGGCCGTCACCGACCGCATCGGCAAAGTGACCACCATCCAGCTCGTCGATGACTCGAGCGAGCTGATGGTCATCAGCCAGTGGGGCAAGATCATTCGCGTCGACACTAAGCAGATCCGTGCCGCCGGACGCGCCACGCAGGGCGTGCGGTTGCTCAATCTGGATGCGGAAGACAAGGTGGCCGCGGCTGTTGTGATTCCGGCTGAGGAAGCGAACGGCAAGGACGAGGAGCAGGGAACGCTGATCCAATAAGGAAATGCCTCAGCTTCGGTTTTTGGAGTTGGGGCATTCGAAATCGGTTTCCAGATGAGCACCGAAAAATCAATCCGCCGAGTCACAAATCCTGAAGAGCAGGAGATGGAGACATATCGGTACTGGCAGAGCCGCTCCATTGGCGAGCGGCTCATTGCCGTGTGTGAGCTGAGCCAGGCCGCCTACGAGTTCGCTGCCGCATTCAAAGGAGTTCCGGCCCATGTTGACCAGGAATTTCAAAGATCTGCTGAAGGCGCTGAACGCAAATTCAGTTAAGTACCTTCTGATTGGCGGACATGCCTTCGGCGTCTACGCTGAACCCCGCGCCACCAAGGATTTGGATGTCTTTGTGGCTTCCGATCCGCAGAATGCAAAAGCGGTGTTTAGAGCACTCGCTGAATTCGGCGCGCCTATCCAGGGCATGTCCCCCAGCGATTTTTCTGATGGCTCAACGTTTCAAATCGGGCAAGCCCCCGAACGAATTGACATTCTGCAGCGCATCGACGGCGTAACTTTTGAAGACGCCTGGAAAAACAGAGTCACAGGCAAAATCGACGGAGAAATCGAAGCGGCCGTCATTTCGCGCGAGGACCTCATTCGCAACAAGCTGGCAAGCGGCAGAGAACAGGATTTGCTCGATGTAAAGAGCCTCCGCAAAGCGGAACGAGCAGTTAAGGGTCAATCCTGACCGATTGTCTTTTCTACTCAGAGACTCTTCAACTTTTCTTCGAGATCCGGCACATAGCTCGGCTGCGCGTCCGGCTCCAGCGTGCGCGCGATCGCCAATGCCGCGGTCCATGCCTTGCGCGCCTCATCTTTGTTTCCCAGCGCCGCTTGTGCGTCGCCCAGAGCAGTCTGGCTCATCAGCTCATTTGGATCGATGGAAACCGCTTCTTGCGCGAGCGGCAGCGCCTGCTGCGCCTGTCCCTTCCATAGCAAATGATCGGCGGCTATGGCTCGACTCAACGCAGCAGCCTGCCGCATGTCGAATGTGCCTTGATAGACAAACACGCCGTTGTCGATCGCCTTTGCCGGCTTCATCGACTGGAACGCGCCATACGGGCTAACCTTGCCGCTCGGCCACTCGCATCCGCTCAAGTCTCCGGCGCTGATGAGCACATTGCCATGAATGGTGGGCGGCACAATGTCTTCGCCCCCCAGCCAGAACACGTCGATGTTCGGCAAATGGTGGCAGCTAATGCCATACGTCGCCGGATCGATCTCCGGATACGCGAAGTACGCGAACCAGCACTCCTCGCCGCGATGCTGGTCCTGCCATGCTTTGACCTGATATAGCTGCTGCGCCCAATCGGCGTTTGCATCGCTCAGCAGGTTATGCACATTCTTCGGGCCGCCCCACGCCTCATTCGCGTACGGAATGTAGTTGGGGAATGCGGCCAGCGAGGACGCGCAGTGAGCCGCAATCAGAACGCCGCAAACCCAAGCCCAGCGACGGTTGCTGCGCGCCAGCGCAACGATGCCTCCGCCGCACAACACCGCCGCCATTGCATACAGCGGCAAAATATGGCGTGCGCCGATGTTCATCCCTGCCATCATCGCCACGGCCAGATAGAAGACCCACGGAATGAGCAGAAACGCAATTTCACGCGCCCCGCGCAGTCTTCCGGTCGCTATCGCAAACAGCGAAAGCGCCACCAGCGCCAGCATGCCGAGCGTTGTCTTGATCAGGATGACGAGCGGGAAGTACCACCACACGCCGTGTGCGAGCTGGTGGCCCAAGACAAACGTCGGATAGAACTGCGCCATGCGCTTCACATCCACCAGGCCGATTAGATACGACTGCGGCAGCAAGTGCAGGTGCGCGAAGGCGAGTACGGCGGCGGCATCGAAGTGACTCAACGGCTTTACGTACTCAGCCACGGTCACAAACGGCAATCCGGCCGGACGCGCGGCGTAACGAAATCCGTAAAACGACCACAGCACCACAACGCCGATGACTACGATCGCCGCAAACGCGCCGCACAGCCGCACCGCCACTCGGCCGCGCGCTTCCCGCGGAGAGGTAAAGATCTCCCACAGGATGAGCAGGATCAGCATCGGCGCGAAAAGAATGCCCGAGTGCTTGGTAGCCAGCAGCATGCCCGCAACCACGCCCGCCAGCACCAGCCGCGCAATGCTGGGCTTCTTCACGTAGCGGTAGAACGCGTAGATGCTCGCGAGGAAGAACATGGTCACGCCGATGTCGGTGGTGACCAGGGCCGAGTGGCCCAGAATGTTGGGATCGAATGACACCAGCACCAGCGCCAGCAGGCCCGCAACATCCCCAAACATCTCGCGGGTCATGAAGAACACGACCAGTGACAGCGCGATCGAGAGCAGTCCCGCCATCAGCCGCATGCGAAAGACCAGATGCTGGCTGGCGCCGTCGTTCCGGGCAAGCCACTCCCGCCCATCCAGATACGCCTCTGCTTTGAAGTCGCGATGCTGGAGCGGCGGGATCCAGAGGTTGCGCCCCAGCGCCGGGATGGCCGCCAGCAGCTTGACCAGTGGCGGATGCTCGGGGTTCAGGCCATAGTCGCCCGTCTTCCACATCATGTACCCGGCAAACGAGTGGTCGCCCTCATCGAATGTGAGGGATTCGCGATGCACCACGTAGGCCATCTGCGCGGCCTCAGCAACCAGCAGAACCAGGACGAGAATCCACATCCAGCGCTTTGGGATCGCCATTCGAACTCCGGCACGAAAAATATGCAGCGGCAATGTCCGGCAAATTGTAAACGGCGCCGCCCATGGCTGGCAGTGGCGGGCCCAGCGCTGTCGCGGTTAACCCACTGGAAATCCCGGAACTTGGCAAAACAGGAAAGTGCAACGGGGGACTTGGAGGGCAGGGAAGGGACGCCGGCTCGAGGAGCAAGCGAGCAGTGGCTCCATGCAATGGTGGTGGCGGAGGACGGGATCGAACCGTCGACCTACGGGTTATGAATCCGTCGCTCTAACCATCTGAGCTACTCCGCCGCAGGAGCACGAGGCGAAGAGCCCCGCAAATCATGATGATACGGGGCGAAACAACCCGCGGTCAAACTCGTTGCCATGCGCCGGTCACTCTGTCTGGCCGAAGGCAACGGCCCCGAAAAGATAGTGCCGTACAACCCCGCCGCATTCTCCGGCATCTGAACCGGAAAGACGGCTCTCCCCCGTCCGCCGCCCCGGCTCGGGACCTTGCGGCTCCGGGCCGGGTGCAGGATCCTCCCCCTCCCCCATTTACACTCAGCTCAATGCCAGCTCCATCCAGAGTTGCCGGTGTGATTCCCGCGCGTCTCGCGTCCACGCGCCTCAGCCGCAAAGTGCTGCGCCTCATCGCTGGCCGGCCCATGGTTGAGTGGGTGTGGCGCGCCGCCCAGGAAAGCGGCTGCATGGACCCGGTTCTCGTCGCTACTGACTCCGAGGAGGTGGCCGCAGCCTGCCGCGAACGCGGCATCCCCTTCGCCATGACCTCCGCCGCGTGCGCCAGCGGCTCCGACCGAGTTCGCGAGGTTGCAGCACAACTCGACGCCGACATCTACGTCAATATCCAGGGCGATGAGCCCACCCTCACGCCCGCGTTCTTTCCGCCGCTTCTCCGGCTGTTCGATCGGCCGGAGGTCCAGGTCGCCACGCTCTCCGTCCCGTGCGCCCCGCACGAGATCGCAAATCCCAACGCCGTCAAAGTGGTCACCGCCCAGGATGGCCGCGCCCTCTACTTCTCCCGCGCAACTATTCCCTATGACCGCGATGATGCGGGGTTCCAGGGCTACCGCAAGCACCTCGGCATCTACGCCTACCGCAAGTCCGCGCTGGAGCGCTTCGCCGCGCTGCCGCAGGGCAAACTGGAGCGCGTGGAAAAACTCGAGCAGCTTCGCCTGCTCGAAAACGGCATCGACATCTACGTTGCCGGCGCCCCGCACGACACCATCGGCGTCGATACCGAAGAGGACCTGCAGCGGGCCGAAACACTGCTGCGCGCCCGCTCCTGACACCTGAAACCTGTCACCTGACACCTGTAAAAATGAATTGCGCGCAAGAATCGGAGTGTACGCATTTTCATCCCGGCGCACCATAGACTCATGACCGCAACCGCCCAACCCGCCCCGCAGCCCCCGGCCATCAATTCCGAGAGTGCCTGGCAGCAGCTTGTTGCACGCGATCGCAGGGCCCCGTTCTTTTACGCCGTCACCACCACCGGGGTCTTCTGCCGCATCGGCTGTTCCAGCCGCAGGCCCCGCCGCGAAAACGTTCGCTTTTTCGCCACGCCGGCGGAGGCGGCACGCGCCGGCTTTCGCCCCTGCACCCGCTGCAAGCCCAGCGCTGCGCTCGCAACTGACAGTCATGCCGACAAAGTTCGTCGGTACCTGGAAGCGAACTTCGACCGCACTGTGCGCCTGCAGGAACTCGCAGATCTGACGGGAGTGAGCCAGTACACCGTCCACCGCCTCTTTAATGACGCCATGGGAATGAGCCCGCGCCAATACCAGCAATCGTTGCGCGCCACTCGCCTGCGCGCCGCACTCAAAGGCGGTGACACAGTGACGGGCGCCATCTACAACGCCGGTTTCAGTTCTTCCAGCAGGGCCTATGAAGGCGCGCCTCTAGGGATGTCGCCAAAGGCCTATGCGCGCGGCGGCAAAGATGAGGTCATCCGCTGGATCAATGGTCCCACTCCCTTTGGCTGGATCGGTGTCGGCGTCACCGATCGCGGCATCTGCTGGCTGGAATTTGCTGACAAGTATCAGGCCGAGGCCGCCCTCCGCGCCGAGTTTCCCGCCGCCACCCTGGTGCACGATCCCAATCTCGACTTGCTGCTCGATCACGCCACCTGCATTATGCTCGGGACTACACCGCCCGCCGCATACGGAAAGATTCAGTTCGATTTGAAGGGAACAGCATTTCAACTCCGCGTCTGGGAAGCCCTGCGCCGCATCCCGCGCGGCCAAACCCGCAGCTACTCCGAGCTGGCTGCCGAACTCGGCAACCCCAAAGCCACCCGCGCCGTGGCCCGCGCCTGCGCCACCAACCGCGTCGCCGTGCTCGTGCCCTGCCATCGCGTCATCGGCGCAAACGGCTCCGCCACCGGCTACCGCTGGGGCATAGAGCGAAAGCGCCGGTTGCTGGATTCTGAGCGAAGCTGAATGGCTTGCACCCGATCCGAAGGGAGGGTTATTCTGCGGCAACCATGCGCGCCTTTGGTCGAGAATTCGATCAGCTCGAAGAGGCCACCATCCTGCTGGCTTTGGTGTTTCTCATTACCACAGGATTGAGGGTTGCTTTTTACTATGCGGCGGGTCACCGATACTTTGGGAGCTTTGTTTTTGAGGAGATAACAGTCGTACTGTTCTTTTTCGTCTCACTTGCGCGCATCCTGTCCTTCATCGCAGGGCTCATCTCGCTCGCACTATGGCTCTTGCGCAGCTTCGGAGGCGCTTTTTACGAGCGCCTCCCGCTCAACAGAGACAAACTCCAGCACCTGTTCAAACGCTGATCGATCCTATCCCAGGTTCTTCTTCAAAAACTCCAACGCCCGCTCCCGCGCCAGTCTCGATGCCGCTGCGTTAAAGCTCGCGCGCGGCTTGGCGTTAAAGGCATGTCCCGCGTCGTACCAGTACACCTCCACCGACGGATGCGCGCTGGTCACCTTGGCCACCTCTTCCGGCGGAATATGCGCGTCCTCGCGCCCAAAGTGCAGTTGTACCGGCGCCTTGGGCTGCTCCTGCGCGTAGTTGCCAATGCGCCCGCCGTAGTAGCCCACCGCCGCCTGCACCGGCAGCCGCGTCGCCGCCAGCCAGGCAATCGTCCCGCCAAAGCAGTACCCGATCACGCCCACCTTCTTGCCCGTCGATTTGGCCGCGTACTGCACCGCCGCACCCACATCCATCACTGCGTTATCAATGTTCAGCCTGGGAATGAAGCTCATGGCCTTCTGCATATCGGGGCCTTCATAGCCTAGTTCCACATCGCGCTCGTACCGATCGAAGAGCGCCGGCGCCACCGCCAAAAAGCCATCCTTCGCGTACCCGTCTGCTACCTCGCGAATGTGCGCATTCACGCCAAAGATCTCCTGCACCACCACCAGCCCTGCCACCGGCTCGCCCTCTGGCCACGCTGCATACGCGCCCAACTCGTGCCCATCTTCCGCCCGCAATTGAATCCGCTCACCCATCGTCCTCAACCTCCTAAGGTGCAGTATCCGTTTCGGGGGCGCCCCTCATCAACCGCGGCGCACATCACATCTCGGCGGACCCAAAACGGCGGTACAATGTCTCCGCTCTCAGGAGTCTCCTGGAAGGAGGGCCCTGCAGATGAACGGTCTGTCTATCATCTTCGCTGTCGTCGTGATTCTCACGGTCGCAGTCCTCTCCGGCCTTCTGATTCTGCTCTTCATCGGCGGTGCAAGGCTGGTTGCGCAGCCCCCGTGGAAGCGCCACAAATCCAAGCTGCCGCCCATCGCGCACCACCACAGCTGATCCGCAGGCTCATCTACCGCGACCGTGCTCCCGGCACGTAGAACTCCTGGAGAGTGCTTTGCGTGAATCTGGAGGGGCGTTTCCGTGCCCGCGCCGCGCCCAAATCTCTGTATCTATGGATCTTCGGCTCCAAGGAGCGGCACAAATTCTTTGGCGGCTGCCTGAAAGGCGCGCCGAGATCCAGCCTGCAGACCCTGTGCAGTTACCCTGAGGTTGATTTAGTCAGAAACCTGCCTACGCTTCCGCACTTTTCCGCTTCCGCGACGGGTGTACCCACCATGCCACCGCAATCCCGATCAGGTAAAGCAACAGCATGGGGAGCGCATAGACACACATCGTCCATGGATCGGGACTCGGGCAGATGATCGCAGCCACGATAAAGACCGCAAGAATCGCGTAGCGGATGTTCTTCCACAAGAAGCGAGGGCTGACGATTCCGAACAAAGCCAGGAAGAAGATCAGGATGGGCAGTTCGAAGCTGATGCCGAGGCCCAGGATCACGGAGAGGAAGAATCCGCTGTAGTCCTCAATGGTGACCATCGGCGTGAAGTTATGGCCAAAACCCAGCACCAGAATCTTGATGGCTCCGGGCAAAACGAAGTAGTAGCCAAAACAGGCGCCGGCCAGGAAAAGCCCGATGGTGGCGGTCATAAATGGAACCACCAGGCGCTTCTCTTTCTGGTAAAGCCCGGGAGCAATAAACAGCCAAACCTGATAGAGCACAAAGGGCGCAGCCAGGATGAGTCCCCCCAGCAGGGCCACCTGCAGGTTCAGGTTCAGCGGATCCATGGGGTGGGTAAACGCCAGGGACTTGCCAATATGCAGCAGCGGCGCCTGAATGAAATCCACCAGCCGATCGCGAAAGAACCACGAGATGAGAAATCCGGCCCCGATGTATACCGCGGAGTGCACGATGCGGCGGCGCAGCTCCTCCAGATGCTCCATCAGGCTCATGCCCGGGAGTTCCGCGCGTTCCGTCACCGCCTGCCGCGCCTTTCCGATTGCGTCCGCGGGATCAACCATGCTGAGTCGTCGGCTCCGTCTGCGCAGATTCCTGAGGCTGAGTTTCCTGCTCTGCGCCTGGACTTGCTTCGAGGGAAACCTCGGCAGGGGAAACCGTTACCCCGTTCCGCCGTGTCGCGGGCACCGGATCTCCCGTGCTCGGCCGCTGAATGATGGGGGCGGCGACGCGCGGCAGATGCACCACCTCCGGCTCTTCTTCCGCCGCTTGCTCGGGGGCTGTTTCCACTGGAACGGCTGCATTGCTCGGCTCGGCCGCGCCAATATCGGCCTGCGCCTCTACCGTTTGCGGCGCCGCCAGCGCTCCCTGCTGCCGGGCGGCTTCTTCTTTTTTGCGCCGGTCGGTCTCTTCGGCCAGCCGCAACTCCTCTTCCATCTGGAACTTGAAGTCGTTGGAGGCTTTGCGGAACTCGTACATGAGCTTCCCGATCTGGCGTCCCACCTGCGGCAGCCGCCGCGGCCCCAGGAACACCAGCGCCAGGATCATGATGATCAGCGTGTCGGGCATGCTGATCGTGGAAAGCTCAATGGGCGCAGGAATTGCCATGAATTTTCATGATACCTGTATGCAAGGCCGGCAGCCAACGCGCCCCACTCCTCCAGTGGCGCACGTCACTTCTCCAATCACGTCGGGGGATCTGCCCGCCGGTGAGCCTTATGCCCAGATCAGTGCATGCTCCGGTGTTTTGCTTGCCGCCTGTTCAACCAGCATCTCCGCCAAGTCGAACCCGTGCCGCGCAAAATACCACGCCGCCCCGTGCACTCGTTCCTGCAGGTTCTGCTCGGGATAAAGCGCGCGCACGATGGCCTGCGCATGCCGGGCCAGCGACGCCTCCTTTTGCGCCTGGAAGTTTGCGGCAAGCTGCCGGAGCCGATTCATCTGGTAGCGAATCTTGCCCGCCGCCGTCTCCGCCGACTGCCCCAATCCCTGGTCCATGGCCTGCATCCACGTCACCAGTTCATCCAGTTCCGTGTCCAAGGCATTCCCGGAGGCGGCCAGTTTCCGCTTGCCTTCCACCGGCATTGATCGCGCAGCCAGCAGTTGCGTCAGCGATTCTTCTGTCTCCGAAACAATGCGCTCGAAGCTCAGCTCGTGCTTACGCAGCAGTTCCGCAATGTCGGGTTCCACGATCGTGGCGGAGAAGCGCGGCTGTACCGGCGTCATGCGCCCCAGGATCCGCTCGTAGAGAACCGCTGACTGCGCGAAATACGCGATCTCCGCCGGGCCGCCAATTGTGAGCGAACTTGAGAATAAATAGTCCTGGAAGACCGGGCGCAGAAGGGCGGACGGCGAGATGCGCTCCGGTGCAGCATCCAGAATGCCCAGTAACTCCGCAGTGGAATATTTTGCCGCGCCCGCCTGCCACAGACCATCAGGCTCGGCAGCACTGGGTGCCGCCCGCTTCAGCGCAATCCGCGCGCCAGTCTCCGTGTCGATGAGGAACAGCAGGCTCGACTGCTCGCCCACCGCAACCTGCGCGTGGTATCCGGCAGCCAGCAACGCTTCATTGCGCTCCAGCAGCGCCGCATGGAATTCGTCGGCCCGCTCCAGCGCCGCACGCAGTACCGGCGCGCCCAGCCGATGCGCCTCGCGCCCCGAGGCGTCGAACACCAGCAGCCCCTGCGCCGCAAACACCCGCGCATAAAAATCCGCAAACGCCTGTGCAAATGTTCGCCCCGGCCGATACGCCTGCCGTAACGCCTCAAGCGCATCGGACTCGCCCAGCACCTCCGCAGCCTGCTCCAGCAGCGGCTCAATCGCGTCGCCGAGTACCACGCCGCCCACCGGAACAGCCGCTCCCGGCTTGTCCGGATACGTGAGCGTGCGCAACTCCCGCCGCGCCGGGAAGGTCACCGACTGAATCTCTTCGAAATCGTGGTCCTCGCTCGCCAGCCAGAACACAGCCACGTGCGGCTGCCCCGCTGCCGTGGCCTGCCTTGCACGCGCCACCGCGCTGGCCGCTTTGAAGGCCGTAAACAGCGGGCCGCCCAACAGCCCAACCTGCTGTCCCGTGATCACCACGCCCGCATTTCGCCGGAACGCCTCGATCGCGTTCGTTGCAGAGGGATTCTGCGCGGCGACCAGATCGGCGAGCTGGGCAAGATGCGCTGCCGGCGCCGGCCGGCGGTCCCACTGCGCGTGAATGTCATTCCCAGAGAAGAACGGCCGCGGCGCCTCAGCGCCGGCGCAGAAATCCAGAAAGAGCCGGCTCAGGCCCGGCGCCACAGTCATGGGATAGCAGTCGGTGGTCGGCAACGGTATCACTTTCGCTCGTATCGGCCTTGCAGGATTGGGGGAAACGCCCCATCTAGGATGCCATGCAGGGCAGGGGAGATGCAGAAAGAGGGTTGCGGACCGCCAGCCCGCGTATGGAGAACCATGGGCTTCGAGCTGATTCTCTATCGTTATACTCGGATTGACCGAGCCTGAGAGGAGACCGTCCCCGCGATGCCCAAAAAATCCGCCGCCCAAAAGCCCTCGCCAAAGAAAGCCCCGAAAGCCGCACCCACAAAGGCCAAGCTTCCCAAAGGCAAGAACCTCAAGGCCGGCCGCCGAACGGCGACGGAGACGGCCAAGATTCTCAGCTCCGAAGTCGTCTATCAGGGGCCGCTCTTCCGGGTCACCAAGGACCACATCGTCGAGCCCGGTGGAAAAGAGAATACCCGGGACGTGGTGCGCCATAACGGCAGTGCAGTCATCCTGGCCATTGACTCGTCAAAAAGCAAAAAAGATCCCTGGATCGTGATGGAGCGGCAGTACCGCCATGCGGCAAAGCAGTTTCTGTGGGAGTTGCCGGCGGGCAAAATGGAGCCCGGCGAGGATCCGCTTGCCGGCGCCCAGCGCGAACTCGAAGAAGAGACCGGTTATCGTGCCAGGAAATGGAAGCTGCTGTTTGAGTACTGGGCCAGCCCGGGCTTCCTGGGCGAATCCATGCAGATGTTCCTCGCCGAAGATCTCATCCCCGGCCACGCCCGCCCCGAGGACGACGAGGATATCGAGCTGCGCCTCGTCAAGCTGTCGGAGGTCCTGAAGGCCATCGACAAGGGCCAGATTCATGACGGCAAAACCCTCACCGGCATACTCTGGTACGTGCGCATGCATCCGCGCAAAGGTAAGTAAATCATCAAGGTAAGTAGATGAAGGTTTTTCGCGCCCTGCCCGGTTTTCTGCATCAAACCGGTTTTCCAAAAAACCTTTCGCCAACTTTGACCGTCTTAGTTTGGTAGCAACGCGGCGAGTTTTTCCTCTTGTGACTTTGCCGGTTGTGTACTTCTCACGATGCAAGGAAGGCGGGGGCCTGTGGCTCAGTACAAAGGTAAGGTCAAGTGGTTCAATAACGCCAAAGGCTACGGATTCATCGGCCGGGACGATGGTCCGGATGTGTTCGTTCATTACTCAGCGATCCAACTGGATGGCTACAAGACCCTTAAAGAGGGAGACGATGTGGAGTTCGACATCGTGCAGGGTCAGAAAGGTCCTCAGGCCGATGCCGTGGTGCGCCTGAGAGATAACACGGCCCACAACGCTGCCTGAATTTGGTCGGAGAGCATGAGTGATCGAAGCGGCATCATCCGCCGCGGCTGAGGGTGTGCCTCCGCGCCTTTCGCCTGAATAAATCCGGTGCCGCGATCCTTGCTCCGTCCACGAAAATTCCATCCATGCAGCCCCCGGGGTCCGAATGCGATTCCCAGACCCACCTGGGAGCTTGATGCGGTTTGGAAACGTCCATATTTCCATTGCATGCAGAGTGCGCGCATGCGCTTTTCCGCGAACGGGCCGACGCAGTTCCTAGCACCCCCTAACCAACCCTTTGCACGTGGACTCGAGGCCTTCCTACGGCAAATTAGCCCCTCGTCCTTGTTCCCTCGCCCCGGTTTTTCCATACTGTTACCGGAGCACTTTGAGCGATGGATAACATCACAATGGCCCGCCTGCTGGAGCAGACCGCCGATCTGATGGAGATCGACGGCGCTGACAGCTTTCGCATCCGCAGCTACCGCCGCGCCGCCGAAGCCGTGGAGCAAAGCACGCAGGACCTCACCGCAATCTGCGAGGACACCGCCGCGCTCCTCGCCATCCCCGGCATCGGCAAAAGCATGGCGGCCAATCTGCAGGCGATTGCGTGCACAGGGAGCATGCCGGTCCGCGACGAACTCCTCGCCAAATACGGCGGGGGCATTCTCGAACTGATGAAGCTGCCCGGTATGGGCCCCAAGACCATCGCGCTATTCTGGTCCGCGGCGGAGGTTGCTTCCATTGACCAGCTTGAGCAGGCCATCGCCACCGGCCGGCTCGCCGAACTGCCCCGCATGGGCCAGAAGCAGATCGAAAAAATCCGCAAGGGGATTGAGGACTACCGCCGCAGCGCCGGTCGTTTCCGCATCGACCAGGCTGAAGCCGAAGCCGACCGCCTCACAAAATACCTGCTGCTCTTCGCGGGATTCGAGCGCGTTACGCCCGCCGGCTCTCTCCGGCGCGGCCGCGAAACCGCCGGCGACCTCGATCTGCTCGTCACCGGCCCCGCATGCGCGCCCGGCCAAACCAGCAACGCCGTGGAATACGTCGCCGCCTATCCCGGCATCGCCGACATTATCGTGAAGGGCGAAAACAAAATCAGCTTTCACGTTGCCAACGGCTTGCAGGTGGATGTGCGTCTGCTTCCCGCCGCATCCTACGGCGCGGCGCTGCAATACTTCACCGGATCCAAGTCGCACAACGTCGCCCTGCGCCAGCGCGCGCTCAAAATGGGCTACACCCTGAGCGAGTGGTCCCTCGCCCGCCTCGAAGACGAGTCGCAGGTCGTCGCCGCCGCCACGGAAGAAGAGATCTACGCAGCGCTCGGCATGGCGTGGATCCCCCCGGAGATGCGCGAGAACCTCGGCGAGATCGAATGCGCCATCAAGCACGAGCTGCCTCGCCTCATTACGGAAGCCGATCTCCGCGGCGACGTGCACATGCACACGCATGAGACCGACGGCCGCAACTCCATCCGCGAGATGGCCGAAGCCGCCATCGCCGTCGGCTATCAGTACATCGCCATCACCGATCACTCCAAGAGCCTGGCGATGACAAACGGTCTCGACGAGAAGCGCGCGCTCGCGCACATGCAGCGCATCCGCGAAGTCGAAAGGGAACTGGAGGGCCGCATCCGCATCTTCACCGGCATTGAGGTCGACATTCTCGCCGACGGCGCGCTCGATCTCGACGACGAAGTGCTCGCGCAGATGGATGTGGTCATCGCCAGCGTCCACTCCCGTTTCGAGCAGCCGCGCGAAGAGATGACCGCCCGCGTCCTGCGCGCCATCGAGAACCCGTACGTGCGCATCCTCGGCCATCCCACCGGCCGCCTCATTCTGCGCCGGGAGCCCTTTGCCATCGATCTGGGAGCCGTGATGCGCCGCGCCGCGGAACTCGGCGTGGCCATGGAACACAACGCCGCGCCCGAGCGCCTCGACCTCTGCGACCGCGACCTGCGGATGGCCAAGGAGATGGGTTGCAAAATCGCCATCAATACAGACGCCCACGACTGCCGAACCCTGGGCAAGATGCGTTATGGCATCCGCCAACTGCAGCGCGCGTGGCTTGAACCCAGGGACGTGCTCAACACGCTTGGCCCCGACGAATTCCTCGCCGCGCTCCGCTCCCGCCAAACCTCTCCGGTTGCCGCGCAATGACCCGCTTCTGCCGTAAGCCGGCCCTGTTGGGCATGATTCTGATTCTGCTGATTGGCGCCTGTGCCGCAATCCGTTCTCAGTCCACGGATTCAGCCGCGCTGATCCACCGCATTGACGCCGCCGTGCACAATCGCAACGCCCACGTCCTCGAATTCACGGACGTCGAGCACTACTCCGTCTATCGCGGCCAGGACCAGACCCACGCCGCCGCTGCGATGACCGTCAAGGTCACCTATCGTAAAGGCGTGGGCAAAAGCTATGAGGTGCTCTCCCGCTCCGGCTCGGGAATTATCCAGAAGTTTGGTCTCCAGCCCCTGATCGACAACGAGAAAGAGATCAACGATCCCGCGAAGGTGCAGAACTCCTGGTTCACATCCGCCAACTACGACATGCAAGCATCCGCGCAGACAAAGCGCATGGACGACAACCGCACCTGCACCGCAGTGGCGATCCATCCCAGGCACAAAGCACCCAACATGATCGACGGCACGCTCTGGGTGGATGGCTCAGATGGCGAGATCTGCGAAGTCGATGGCATCGCATCGCAGAAGCCTTCGATCTTCGCCGGCACAACGCATATGACGCGCTTCTACCGCATGATCGACGGCTACGCGATGGCCACCCACGCCCGCGCCGAATCCGACAGCAAGCTCTTCGGCAAGACCGTCGTCACTATTGAGTATGGCGACTATCACCTGCAGAGTCACTGAAAATGCGCCTCCCGACACGCGAAACGATCCGCAAGCAACAGCCCTGAGAGCCCAGCGCATCCCACTCCGACGCCGCGTTGCGACAGCGTGCGACGTGCGGCGCGGCCACGCAGGGAGGATGTCCGATGAAAAAGAATTCGAAACGAGATCACGAATCGCGATCCAATCAGGGAAGCAACTCGCAAACGAAGGGCAGCGGCACAGACTCATCCAGCATGTCCGATCGCAGCAGCGGCCGCCCCGACGACCGGTCGCAATCCAGCGGCCACCCCACCACCAATTCCAGCTTCCGGAACACGGATGCCGGCAACACGGGCTTCAGCAGCGGCCAGATTTCGCCGCAAACCCACAACAGCGCCAACCGCTCCGGCAGCAACAGCCGCAGCCGCAGCACCTCGCGGTCCGGCAGCAAAGTGAACGGCTCCGGCGAAGACTCGCGCTAGAGCGGTTCCAGAGTTCATGTAGCCTTTTCGATTCCGTGGCAGGTGGCGTTTTCTTGAGGAAAACACCACTTGAGAGACTTGCTTCGGGATACAGCAACTCTGGAACCGCTGTAGCACCGCCTCTCCGCCCACTTGCCATGTCCAATCAGGGGTGTCCCGGGTCCGCGGTTTTGGGGCCCGGGACAGCACGAACCGTCTCTCCAGTTCTCCACCGATCGCTGGTTTCCATAGCCGCCCCCGCCGCCCCGGGGCTATCATGATTGCGCTATGAGTCTCCTCCAGGATCCCTCGCGCAGCGATGCGGCACTCGGCGAAGAAATCACCAAAGGCAGCGGACACCTGATCGTCGCCACCGTGATCGCGGTCGTTGTGGTCTCCATCGCCATCGCCTGGTACGTCATTGCGGGCCAAAAGCCGCCCGCCGCCACCGGCCAGGTCATCAGCGTGGTCGTGCATCCCATGCACCGCGAAACCTCCGGCTTCGACGCGTCCGGCGCGGTCATGCCCAAGGAAGAGTTCGACCAGGTCCTCGTCTTCACCCACTTCAAAATGCACGACGAGAGCAAGAATCCGCTGTTTCTGCGCCGGATCACGACGAATGTGACGATGGCCGACGGCAGCATCCGCTCCAGCTACGCCTCCAGCGCCACCGACTACAAGCGGCTCTTCCAGGCCTATCCCGACCTGAATCCGCTCAGCGGCACTCCTGTCGATCTTGACGCCACCATTCAGCCGGGCGGCACTCTCGAAGGCGACTTCGTCTGCTCGTTCCGCATGTCTCAACAGGAGTTCGACAGCCGCAAGGGGCTTACCTACAACATCGGCCTCCGCTACCTGCCCGATCTGGTTCTCACGCCCACGGTTTCTGTCGTCGCGCACTAACGCCCAATTAAAGAGCCCCTCTCGCGGGAGGGGCTCTTTGAATCAAAAAAGCAAACTACTGGGTTACCGGCGGCGCTGGAGCGCTCTTCGGCGTCGACAAATACCCCGAAATCTCGTTCTTATTGTTGATCGCGTTCACCACGATCTCGTAGAGTTGCGGCTGCTTGCCGCTGTAGAACTGCAGCGGCTCATTCACATTGCGGTCCTTCTTCTCGTACTTCTTGTCGTCCGCGAACACAATCAGAGTGAATCTGTTCCGCTTGGCATCCGTCTTTTTTAGCTCCAGGCTTATGGTGCCCACGGGCTTGCGGTGATTCTTCCTCAGCGTGAACTCGTAATAGTTGCGATCGCCCTTGTGCTCAAGCAGAACCAACTCGTCGTGATTGCGCGCGATGACGCTGTTGGTATTGGTGAGGTCCCCGCGCACCGCCTGAAGTTGACTGATGGCGCTGGCAAGGTCGGTCTTGGTCTTCGCAACGTCGGTCTTTACCCCGCCAACATCGCTCTTCACTGAGGTCACATCGCTCGCCACCGCGCTCACCTGCTGCGCCGTCTGCTGCTGCGCCGTCTCCAGCCGTTTATTCTCGGCGGCTTCGCGGGCCAGAATCTGCTGCGCCCGGGCGTCCATCTGCTTCTGGGTCAGCCCCAACGATTTGCCCAGTTCGTCGGCGGTGACACGCAGCTTGGCATCCGTCTCCCGCAGGTCGGCGGCCAACTGCACGTTACGCTGCTTGGCTTCGGCCAGCTCATTCTGCTGTGCCGCGAGCCGGCCGCTCAGGCTGTAAGCCCAAATCAGAGCGCCTATGGCGCAGAGCAGGGAAATGGCAAGAGCCGCCAAGAAAGCACCGGAATAGGTGCGAGGTGCATTATCGAATTCGCTCATTTTGAACCGCTTTTCTCCTTTACCCCGTCTTCCGGGGCGGTTGGTGCCCGGAATTCCCCAAAAACCAAAAATTCACGACGTCAGAGGTTCGATATCTCCGCGAAGCTACAGATTATAGACAGCCGCTCATGCTCTCCCCAAAAAACAAACTCAGACTACGCAACCTTTGCACTTTCCCGTGAGTCTCCATCTGTAGGAGCCCTCGCCGTGACAACCATGGAAGAGCTACGTTATAAAGAGTTTTGGTCCAATTCTGGCGACGGACGGACTGTAAGGCCCGAAACTGCCGCGGACAGTGTGCAAAAGGGAATTGATTCAAGGGAGATTGAAACATGTCGACTGTAGTTGCGGGCAAGGGACTGGAAGGCGTCGTCGCCACCAATTCCGGAATTTGCTGGATTGATGGCGATGCCGGCGTACTCGCGTATCGTGGCATCGACGTCCACGAGCTGGCGGAAAACTCCACTTTCGAAGAAACCACGTACCTTCTCTGGAACGGGCGCCTGCCGAATGAATTTGCCCTGCGGGAATTCACCCAGCAGCTGGCCCTGGCGCGTGAGTTGGATCAACGCATCATCGATATGCTGCGCACGTTTCCCACTGCGGCCACCCCAATGGAAGTGCTGCGCACGGCGGTCTCCGCGCTGAGCTTCTACGACGCCGATGAGAAGGACAACTCGCACGACGCAAACGTCCGCAAGGCCTACAATCTTACCGCGCAGATCGCCATGATCGTGGCCATCTATGACCGCATTCGCAAGGGCAAAGAGATTGTTCCCCCGGATCGCTCTCTCAGCCACGCGGCCAACTTCCTGTGGATGCTCAATGGCGTCAAGCCCTCGGAAACGGCGACTCGTACCCTTGATACCGCACTTATCCTCCATGCCGACCACGAGCTGAACGCCTCCACCTTCGCCGCCCGCGTTATCGCCGCGACCCTCTCTGACATTCACTCCGCCATCACCGGCGCCATCGGCGCCCTCAAGGGGCCGTTGCACGGCGGCGCCAACGAGGCCGTGATGCGCCTGCTGCTGGCCATCGACAAGGCCGGCGCCGACCCGGTGGATTACGTGCGCAACATGCTCGCCAACAAGCAGAAGGTCTCCGGTTTCGGCCACCGCGTCTATCGCACGGAGGATCCGCGCGCCACCCACCTGCGCCGCATGAGCGAGCAACTCGGCCGCGACGCCGGCCAGCCCAAGTGGTTCGAGATGTCCCGCGCCATCGAGCTGTTCGTCAACCGCGAAAAGAAGCTCAACGCCAACGTGGACTTCTATTCGGCGTCGACTTACTCCATGCTGGGCATCGATATCGACCTGTACACGCCCATTTTCGCCATCAGCCGCATCGCCGGATGGGCCGCGCACGTTATTGAGCAACTCGACGACAACCGCCTGATCCGTCCCCGCGCCGAGTACATCGGGCCCGAGTACCCGCAGCACTGGGTGCCGGTCGAGGAGAGGGGCTAAGGTCCGCGCATCGCCGCAACTGCCTCCGGCGCCGGTCAGGGCCGTGAGGCAGGGCGGCCGATGGGAGCGGTCCGCGTGCCTACTGGCGCCGGTTCCCGCCGTTCTCCGCAGTGATAAAGCTCACAGACCATGGTGCGTGGCGCGGTAGTACAGTGCAACCCCATGATCCTCATCCGAAGAGCTGATCCGCGGGATGCGAGCGGAATTGCGCATGTGCACGTTGAGAGCTGGCGGACCACATACGGCGGAGTTGTTCCGCAGCCTTATCTGAATAGTTTGAGCGAATGGGAGCGAGCGGATCGCTGGCGAGAGACGCTGGGCCGCGACGACGAAGTGTTTGTGGCCGAGCAGGACGGGCGGACGGTGGGATTCGCTATGGGCGGCCCGAGCCGCGACGGGGTGGAAGGCTGCGACGCTGAACTCTATGCTATCTACCTGCTGGCCGAGGCGCAGAGAGCGGGTGTGGGCACGGACCTGCTTCACGAACTTGCGCGGTCCTTGTGCGAGAGCGGGTTCGCGAGCATGGATGTGTGGGTGCTGGAGGCGAATCCGGCGCGATTTTTCTACGAGCGGATGGGCGCGCACGCCGCCGGTTCAAAGGAGATTGAGATTGGCGGCGCAACGTTGATGAAACGAGCGTACGTGTGGCCCGATCTGAAGGCGCTGGCTGCATCATCTTTCCGCGCAGCGGCTCTGTCCCGCCAATAGAATTGCGGGCTCCTGCCTTGGGGAGGGCACGCGGCAACAGGCCGGCGGATCTCCGCGCACGATTCGGCGGCACCCGCAGCGGCCATCCTGTAAGCTGAAAGGCAATTTCGTCCCGGCCGCGCGAGGTGCTTTCCGTGGCGGAGAGAGTTGCCGATGAAATCTCGCTTCCCCGCAAATGTGGCTGCACGAGTTCGGTTCATGCTGTTTCTGCTGCCGCTGGCGCTGCTGTTGCCGGCGGCCGGTGCAGCCGCGGCTCCGGCTGCGACGCCGGTGTTTGACGCGACGCACCTGTATGCGCCGCATGCGCTCGACGGCACATGGCTGGTGCAGGCGGGTGACAATCCCGCGTATGCCGATCCCAATTTCGACGATTCGCAGTGGACGCGATTCGATCCGACCACCTCCCTGGCGGGGCTTTACGGGAAGCAGGAGCCGGCGGTTGTCTGGTATCGAATTCATATCAAGGTAGATCCCGAGGAGACGGGGCTCGGGCTTTCAGAAAATAATATTGCCCACGCATTCGAGATCTACGCGAACGGTCAGCGCGTGATGGCAAACGGCCAGGTGACGCCGTTCCGGTCCTACACGTTTGCCGCACGGCTGAGGGCACATATCCCAGACCGATTCACCTCGTCGGGAATGCTGGTTTTGGCGATGCGGGTTCACTTCACCCGCGCGGAGTGGCGCGACGGACAGGACCCGGGGTTCTACGCCACAAATCTGGAGCTTGGCCAGTTCGACACGCTGTATCGCGAGGATTGGCTTGCTGCAGTGAGCGAAAACATGGGGACGTGGCTGGATGATCTGCTTGTTCTCGGGCTTGGGCTCGTCGCGCTGGTTCTCTTCTCAGCTCAGCGAAGCCGCAAAGAGTATCTCTGGATCGTCGCTGTTTGTGCCCTGGAGCTCTGCAATGCGCCTCTGCCGCTGATCTCCCCTTTCATCAACCTGCCGATACACTGGGAGTTCTTCAGCGACCTATTGCGCGTTTTTCCGCCGTATCTGTGGGGGTCGCTTTACTTCTCCTTCATCGGGCAGAGGGTGGGATGGGGATGGCGTATGGTGTTCATTTGCACAGGAATTACCAACGCGCTGGCGAGCATGCAGGGGGTTTTCTTCTCTGTATCGGTGCCCTACCAGTTTGTGATCAGTCTTCCTACCATCGCCCTGCTGGCGGTGATCATTCCGATCATGCTGGCTATCCACTGGCGCCGGGGTAACCGCGAGGCCGGCATCCTGCTGATCCCGGTGGTTCTGTTCAGCCTGGATGTGTATATCCGAGTGGGCGCGGGCATTCTGTTTGGGTTCGAGGCGTGGCGGCAGACGGCCATTCGCATCCTGCTCCTGGTCAGCCAGATTCCGATAGGGCCGTTCAGGATTTCATTTACTGCGATCACAGACATTCTGACCGTGTTGTCGCTGGGCATCATCATCCTGCTGCGGTCGTCGCGCCTGAGCCGGCGGCAGGCGCTGCTGGAGGCAGAGCTGGAGGCCGCACAGCAGGTGCAGCAGGTGCTGGTGCCGGAACAGACGAGTGTTGTGCCAGGGTTTGCAGTGGACTCAATCTATTTGCCCGCGCAGCAGGTTGGGGGAGATTTCTTCCAGGTGTTGCCGATTGCAGACGGCGGGCTGCTGGTGATTGTGGGGGATGTTGCGGGCAAGGGCCTGCCGGCGGCGATGCTGGTGTCCGCACTGGTGGGGGCGATTCGCGCGACGGCGGAGTTCACCACGGATCCTGCGGAGCTGCTGACGAACCTGAACGATCGGCTGGTTGGACGCTCGGGCGGCGGGTTCTCCACGGCGCTGGCTGCGCGTATCGATGCCAGCGGCAAGGTGGTGCTTGCGAACGCGGGGCATCTGCCGCCTTACGTGGATGGGACCGAGATTGAGGTTCCGGGCGCGCTGCCTCTGGGTATCGCTGCAGGCGCTGTATACGAGAAGGTTGAGTTCAGACTCGCGCCGGGGAGCCGCATCACGTTCTATTCCGATGGGGTGATCGAAGCGACGAGCCCCAGCGGAGAACTGCTGGGGTTTGAGCGCGCGCGCGAGTTCTCAAGCAAGCCGGCGGTGGACATTGCGGAAGCGGCGCGGGCTTTTGGACAGCAGGATGACATCACCGTGCTGGCTGTCGAACGCCTGGCTGCCGCGATGGGCGTGGCGTAGGCGTTCAACTCTGAACCGGGACCCACGCCCCGCTCTCGGCGGCGCGGAAGACGGCTTCAATGACGGCCATATTGGCGATAGCATCTTCAAGCGGCACGGGCACTTCGGTGTTGTCGAGAATGGCGCGGGAGAACGCGTCGCCCTGCATGGTGTATTGATCGGCGGTGGGGAACTCTTCCGTGACGATGCCGCTGCCGAATAACTCGCCGGTTTCGTCGATGAAGATGCGGGTGGGGCGGTCCTTGGGCGCGTTGAAGGGGATTTCGATTTCGATGCGGCCGTTGGTTCCAAGGAAATGCACGCGCTGATAGGGAACCATCTGCGTGCTGCAGGTGAAGGTTGCGTGGCCGCCGTCGAATTCGAGCAGCGCGGAGGTGAGGCGGTCGGTGCCCATCTGCGGATCGCGCTCGATGAGGCCTGCGACTCGCTTTGGTGAAGCGCCGAAGCCCACGCGGGCGGATTGGATGCAGTAGCAGCCGATGTCGTAGAGAGCGCCGCCGCCGTACTCCACAACGTTGCGGATGTTTTTCGGATCGGTGTTGTAGTAGCTGAAGGTTGCCGTGACTGCGCACACGCGGCCGATGCGGCCGGAGCGGAGCAGGTCGTGCACGCGCAGCCACTGAGTGAAGCTGCGGATCATGAACGCTTCGCCGATTTTGACGCCGGTGCGGGCGCGAATATCGAGGAGTGATTTTGCTTCAGCGAGGGTGAGGCTCAGCGGCTTCTCACAGAGCACATGCTTTCCTGCTTCCGCGGCTTTCGCCGTCCAGGGCACGTGCATCTGGTTGGGCAGAGGATTGTAGATGGCATCGATGTCAGGATCGGCGAGCAACTCTTCGTAGCTGCCGTAGGCCTTTGCGATGCCCAGCTCATCGGCGGCGGCCTTTGCCTTGGCTTGGTCGCGCGAGGCGATGGCGGTCACGGTGGAGAACTGCCCGGCCTGCATGCCGGGAATGACTTTTTTGACGCCGATTGCGGCGGTGCTCAAAACGCCCCAGCGGATCTTGTTTGCCATGCTCTCCATGATAGGCGGTGGGGAGCGGGGGATAGGGGGCAGGGAGTAGGCAGTAGGGAGTAGGGAGTAGGGAGTAGGGAGTAGGGAGTAGGGGGTTGAATGCGCTACGACCGGGAGGGGCTTTCTCACGTTGCGGGATGATGCTGGAGGCTACAACTTTTGGAGTGTTTGCGGGTGGAGCGATCTTCGATAGTCTGGAAACACTAGCTAGATTATTCCCACGACGCCCTGTCTGCTGGGTGTGCCGTACGTTGTGCCAATCCACGCAAAGATAGCGGGCGCCTTCCCAGAGGATTTGCATGCCTGTTCTGACCATGGAAAGGGAAGCTACCCGGGCCACAGAACCCTTGCTCCGCTCTGTTACAAGCTTCGCCAGGCGGGTGAAGATGCCCGCGTGGAGCGCGGTGGCTTTGGTCGCCATTGCGTTGGCCGCCGGATTCTTCGCCGGCCGCCGTCATCCCGCGCATCACTATGTGCCGTATTTCGGTTATCCCATGGTGATGGATACGACCACAGGCAAAGCCTGCTACGCTGTGCCGCCCAAGCCGGCTGGGGCTGTCCAGGACACGGCTTATCCGATTGACGGAACGGCCAATCCGGTAGACGGACAGGCGGAAAGCGGGCCTTCGATCCCGCTGTGCGGACAGGAATAGACGTTTCATCTGGTATTCGGTCGACGAGCATACCGCACGCGGCGCGGATGCAGTCATCCCAATCAAACCCAGTTTTCGAATTTGATGGAACCGGCGCGATAGGTGGAGTGCTTTTGGAACTCCGCGTCGTTGCGGGCGGGAAAGTCGCTGCGATAGTGTGCGCCGCGGCTTTCGGTGCGGGCCAGGGCCGATTCGAGAATCGCCTGGGCGATGCTCCCGAGCGCGCGCGCTTCAAAGAGTCTCCGCGACGGTCGGGCTTCTGCGGAGAGCCGCTCCATTTCAGCGCTCCACCTGGCGTGCGCCGCAATGCCTTCGCGCAGTTGAGGGCCACTGCGCAGCAGTCCGGCGAAGTGACCCATGCTATCGCGTAACTTTGTGATGCGTGCCTCAACGGCTTCTTCGGCCGCCGGGGCTTGAGCGGTAGCAGGTTCCGGAAGTGTCTCCAGTTTGAGCAGAGGAAGCTGATCGGAGACCATCGATCTGGCCGCTCGGGTGCCGAAGACCAACCCTTCGAGCAGCGAATTGGACGCGAGCCGATTGGCGCCGTGGACGCCGGTGCAGGCGGCCTCGCCTGCGGCGTAGAGACCGCGCACGGTGGTGCGGCCATCGAGGTCGGTGCGAACGCCCCCCATCATGTAATGGGCTGCGGGGCGGACGGGGATGAGGTCGCGCTTGAGATCAAGGCCATACTTTGCAAGGAATGCGCTGATGCCCGGGAATCGCTGGTGCAGATCGATCGCGGTGACGTGGCGCATGTCGAGGTAGACAGGGCGGGATTCCCCGGGCGCTGCCCCCATGCCCTCGCGGGCGACGGCGCGCGCCACAACGTCGCGCGGCGCGAGCTCGAGCTTGGGGTGATAGCGCTCCATGAAGCGTTCGCCGCGATCGTTGCGCAGGTATGCGCCTTCTCCGCGCAGGGCCTCCGATAACAGGAAGCGCGGCGCGCCCGGCAGTGAAAACGCGGTGGGATGAAACTGGTAGAACTCCATGTCCGCGAGTTCGGCGCCGGCAGCCAGCGACAGCGCGACGCCGTCTCCGGTGGCCACGTCGGGGTTGGTGGTGTCCGCGTACACCTGCCCCGCACCGCCAGCAGCGATGAGCACAGCGCGGGCAGCGATACGCTCCACATGTGCTTCGGCGTCGAGAAGATCAACGCCGGCTACACGGCCATCGGCAAGCACGAGGTTGGTGAGGGTGGTCCACTCGGCAAACTGAATGCGCGTTTGGGCGCGGGCGAATGCGGCGAGGGAGCGGCTGATCTCGGCGCCGGTGGCATCGCCGTGGGCGTGCAAGATGCGCGGCAGCGAGTGAGCTGCCTCGCGGGTACGCAACAGACGCCCGGCTTCGCGATCGAACTCGGCGCCCCACTCAATGAGTTCCGCTACGCGACGCGGGCCTTCACTGACCAACACCTCCGCGGCCGCGCGATGGACCAGCCCGTCGCCGGCGTTGATGGTGTCTTCAAGGTGCAGCGCGATGCCGGATGGATCGTCTTCGGCGACGGCGATGCCGCCCTGCGCGTAGTGCGTATTAGACTCGCGCACCGATTCTTTCGTCACCACAAGTACGTCGCCGTGCGGCGCCAGTTCAAGCGCTGCGCGCAATCCCGCGGCGCCCGCTCCCATCACGATGAAATCGAAATTCCTTCCCGCTGCCACACTTCGAGGCTATCACTCGCGTGGTGCGCGATCGCCGGCCTGCGAGGGCGGGGCGCGATACGCGTCGAAGTTGCGCTTGAGACTTTACTCGGCGCCGTCCGGTTTTTTGTGTTTTTGTGCTGAAAGGGGGGCGGCGGGGTTGCCTCAGGAGACCCCGGTGGTGCCTGTTTCTGTGTAAGTAAGATGGGCGGTTTTTGTCACTTTGTGAACCGGTGAAATGGCTCCAAAAAAAATCGCAAGCACAATTTGATGGCTATGTCCAATAGAGTACATAACTTATTCAAATTGAATGGAATAATCAAATTTCGAAATCCCTGAAACGAGTTGCGTGGTGGCGGCGAAGTGCATCGAAGTTTACGTGGTTTATTTCTCGTAGACTCTGGGGCCTCGCTTGAATATAGAGAATCGGAAGACACTGATCATGGTTGGGAACCCATCGAATTTGCTGCTCGCAGCACTTTCACCGAGTTACCGCGCTCACTTGTTGTCGCGGATGCGCACCGTTACGCTGAATGCGCGAGAGATAGTGCACGAGGCGTATGAGGCGCCGAAATACGCGCACTTTCTGACCTCCGGCGTTGCATCGATTGTGATATCGATGTCCAACGGCGCAACCACTGAAGTTGGCCTGTGGGGGCGTGAGGGATTGATTGAGAGTTTTCACCTGCTGGGGGACGGGCACATGCCGACGCGGTGCATTGTGCAGGCTGAAGCCACGGCGCTGCGGATGCCATTCAAGGAATTGCAAAAGGAATTCCAGGAAAACAGGGAATTGCGGGAGTGCGTGCTGAAGTCGGTGCAGGGGCACACCGCGATCGTGGCGCAACTTGCGGCCTGCAATCGCCTGCACGAGGCGGAGGCGCGCCTGGCGCGCTGGCTGCTGATGGTGCGCGATCGCGCGGGTCACGACACGTTCAGGGTGACGCAGGAGTTTCTGGCGATCATGCTGGGTTCGCGGCGCACCACGGTGACGGCGGCCGCAGGCGAGCTGCAGCGCAGAGGGCTGATCGAGTACAGCCGCGGACGCATCCAAATTACGAACCCGGTAGATCTCGAAAACGTGGCCTGCGAGTGTTACGGCACAGTGCGCGACATGTATGGCAGCTTCTACTGCGGCGCGGAAGAAGAGGATGGCGAGGTTCGGTCAGGGACGGGGATGCCCTAGCCCCGTGGGGGTTGGAGCGCCTCTGCTCTGATTGCGTTGGGAGCGTCCGGAGCCCGGTTTCCGCACGCTCGCCATTTACCATAAGAGCAGCGTGCAAACCATCCGAGTCGACACCCCTTCAGCCCGCTACGACGTCGTGGTCGGCAGTGGCCTGCTTGCCAAACTGGCGCCGCGCATCGAGCGCGCGATCGATCGCCTGCCGCGACGCATCTTCGTACTGACCTCGCCGGAGATCTGGGCGCTGTGGGGCGAAGCGTTCTCCGCGTCCTTTCCTGAGCCGCCCATCGTGCTGTTTTTGGCCCCCGGCGAGAAGCACAAAACGCTGGCGAACGTAGAGAAGATTCTGCGCGAGATGATTCGCGGGGGCGGCGACCGCGGGTCGCTGCTGATCGCGTTTGGGGGCGGCATTGTGGGCGACGTGGGCGGCTTTGTAGCCGCCATCTTCATGCGCGGCATCGCCTACGTTCAGGTTCCGACCACGTTTCTGGCGCAGGTGGACTCGTCGGTTGGCGGGAAGACCGGCGTGAATTTGCCGGAAGGCAAGAACCTGGTGGGGAGTTTTCATCATCCGCGCGCGGTGTTTGCCGATGTGGACGTGCTGGGCACGCTGCCGGAGCGCGAGTTGCGCGCTGGATTGATGGAAAGCGTGAAGGCGGGGATCATCCGTGACCGCACGCTGGTCCGTTTCATGGAAGAACACGTGAACGAGATTCTGCGGCGCGAGCCGAGCGCGCTGGAGAAGGTGATTGGGGCATCGGTGCGCATGAAGGCCGATGTGGTGAATCGCGATGAGCGCGAGAGCGGGTTGCGCATGATTCTCAACTTCGGGCACACGCTGGGACACGCAATCGAACAGGTAACGCATTACAAGGCTCTGCTGCATGGCGAAGCGGTGGGATGGGGAATGATTGCCGCGATGTATGTGGCGCGGCAGCGCGGGACGATTTCCAGCCGGCAGATGGAGAGGATGGAGAGCCTGGTGCATCTGTATGGACCGCTGCCGACGCTGAAGCTGCGCGCGAATAAGCTGGTGCTGGCAACGGGCGCCGATAAGAAAAATGTGGGCGGAGTGCGGCGGTTCGTGCTGCCGGTGGGGATTGGGGATGCGGGCGTGGTGGAGGATGTGACCGCAGAGCAGCTGGAAGCCGCGGCGAAGTACATGCTGGCCCGCGCCGAAGCGCGCAGGTGAACGAGATGACGCTGGGAGCCAAGCCGGACGGAGCACGCGACGAGCAGAGCGCCGCCGTGGCGGTGCGGCAGATGTTCAATTCGATTGCGCCGCGGTACGACCTGCTGAATCACGTGTTGTCGGCGAACATCGACCGGCTGTGGTGGCGGCGTGCCGCGCGGCGGTTTCGCGATGTGCTGCGCAGACCCGACGCAGCGGTGCTGGACATCTGCTGCGGTACCGGCGACATGACGATGGCGCTGCTGAAGCATCGGCCTGCCGAAGCCAGGCCCATCGTCGCAGCGGATTTTGCGCGGGCGATGCTGAGCCGCGGGGCGGAGAAGTTTGCGGGCCGGGGCGCGGTGGCTCTGGAGGCGGACGCGCTGCACCTGCCGCTTCGCGATGCTTCGCTGGACCTGATTGTGACGGCATTCGGATTTCGCAATCTGGCCAACTACGAAGCGGGGCTGCGGGAGTTCGCGCGCGTGCTGAAGCCGGGGGGCCAACTGGGCATCCTGGAGTTCAGCGAGCCGGGCGGAGTGATGGGCAAGGCGTACGCGGTGTATTTTCGCCGCATTCTGCCGGCGATTGGACGGATGATCTGCGGCAAGGATGGCCCCTACAATTATCTGCCGGCATCGGTGGGCAAATTTCCGCCGTCGCCGCGGATGCTGGAGCTGCTGCGCTCGAGTGGATACGACGAGTGCAGCTGGACGCCGTACACGTTCGGCATCGCCGGACTGTATACCGCGAAGCGAACGTCCGTAGTAGGCTGATTCGCATGAGCGCGAGCGCATTTCAGCTCAGGCAACATTCCGTTGAAAAGCGGCGGGTAGCGCTGCGGTCGATGCTGGCGGCCGCGGCTATGACCGGGCTGAAGCTGGCGGCGGGCCTGCTCTCCGGCTCACTGGGCGTGATCTCGGACGGCGCGCATTCGGGGTTGGATCTGGCCGGAGCCACGCTGACGTTTTTCTCGGTTCGCGTTTCCGACAAACCGGCCGACGAGGACCATCCCTACGGTCACGGCAAGGTCGAAAATGTTTCCGCATTTGTGGAAGCCGGACTCATGGCGATCTCCTGCGCGTGGATCATCTTTGAAGCGATCCAGCGCATCGTGCATCAGTCTGTTGAATTGCGACACTCCGTCTGGCCGGTGCTGGTGCTGGTCTCATCGATTGTTGTGGACTACTGGCGCTCGCGGCAGCTTTCCGAAGTGGCGCAACGAACCGGCTCACCGGCACTGGCGACGGATGCGTTCCATTTCGCGTCGGACATCTGGTCGACCGTTGCGGTGCTTGCGGGGTTCGGCATGAGCTGGGCGGGCAAGCGGTTCGGGATTGAGGCGCTGACTTATGCCGATCCGATTGCGGCTATCGCGGTTTCGGCGATGATTCTGCGCATGACGTGGAAGCTGACCCGCGAAGCTGTGGGCGCGCTCACGGATCAGATCTCCGCCGAGACGCGCCGCCGCGTGATGCAGGAGGTGGCTGCCGTCCCCGGGGTGCTCGCGATTGAGCAGGCGCGGATGCGGAAGTCCGGCGCCTCCTACTTTGCCGATCTCACGCTGGCGCTGCCGCGCCGCTCGACGTTCGAGCACACCGGTGAGCTTGTGCGCGCTGCTACGGAGGCGGTGCAGCGGGCGCTGCCGGAGGCGGATGTGGTGATCCACACGGTGCCGCGGACCGCGCATGCCGAGAGCATCTTTGACCGTGTGCGGGCGGTGGCCGCTCGCAACAACGTGGCAGTGCACGAACTGAGTGTGCAGTCGCACCACGGGCGGCTGCGCGTGGAGCAGCACGTGGAAGTGGATGAGAACATGCTGCTGCTGGAGGCGCACACGTTTGTGAGCGCGATGGAGGCGGAGATTCTGCGCGAGGCGCCGGAGGTTGATTCGATTCTCACCCACATTGAGAGCGAACCGGGCACGATCGAACAGCCGGAGGAGATTCTGGTGGACGATCGCCGTATCGAGCAGGGGCTGCGCGCCGCGGCAGCGGAGTTCGTCGAGATCAGCGATGTGCATGAGATTGCCGTTCGCCGGCACGGGGATCACATTGACATCGCGTGCCATTGCACGCTGCCGGACGATCTGGCGATGCTGCGGGTACACGAGATCATCACCGAGCTGGAAGACCGCTTCAAGATTGCGTTCCCCGAGGTGAGCCGGGTGACGATTCACCCGGAGCCGGTGACGGATAATACTCGCTAGAGGGAGGTCGGATGATTGCCCACAGCGAGTGGAAGCACGATAACGTCTATGAGGCGACGTCAGAGAGCGGGAAGACGATCACGCTCGATGGCGACGCGGAGCACAAGCACGGGCCCAGCCCCATGGAAGCCGTGCTGATGGCGCTGTGCAGTTGCACGTCAGTGGACGTGGTGGAGATCCTGCGCAAGAAGCGCCAGCAACTGACCGGGCTGCGGGTGAGTGCGCGTGCGGAGCGCGCAGAGACCGCGCCGCGCGTGTTCACGCACATCCTGCTGACGTATGCGGTGAGCGGCAAGCTCAGCCGCAAGGCTGTGGAAGATGCGGTGAGCCTTTCGAAGAACAAGTACTGCTCGGTTTCAAAGATGCTGGAGAAGGCTGCAACGGTGGACTACGAGATTGTGTACACCGATGGAGAGCCCGAGGCATGAGCGCGGAGATGCGACGCTCGGTGATCGGCCTGTTCAAGGTGACGTCGCTGGTTGTTGCGCTGGTGACCGTGGCGCTGTTTGCCGCGCTGATCACGATGCACTTTGCGATCCACGGTAGCGAGGTGCAGGTGCCGGCGCTGAAGGGGATGACGGTGGCGGATGCGCGCAGCGAGACCGCGGGGCTGGGCCTGAATCTCGATGTCGATAATCATTACTATTCGTCCGATGTTGCAACGGGTCACATTGTGACGCAGTCCCCAACGCCGGGAACCGTAGTGCGGCGCGAATTCCATGTGCGCGTGTCGGAGAGCCTGGGGCCGCAGAAGGTGGACGTGCCCAATACGGTCGGTCTTGATGAGCGTTTAGCCGCGCTTAACCTGCGCCGTGCAGGCCTGGGTGTGGGCACAACGGCGTCATTGCCTTATGACGGCGCGCCGGAAGGTACGGTTCTGGCGCAGGACCCGGCGGCGCACGCGCAGGGCATCGAAGGGCCGAATGTGAATCTGCTGGTGGCCGCGCCATCCGACCAGAAGCCCGACGGATATGTGATGCCGGTTTTGACGGGCGTTCCCATCGTGAGCGCGCAAGACGAGTTGGCGCGCCAGGGGCTCAAAGTGGCTCCGCCTGTTTACGTAGAGGCGCATGTGCCGCCTGTTGGACAAGGCACAGCGTTGCCGGCGCCGCCACAGGCACCGGGCTCTGTGATCGCGCAGCAGCCGGCGGCGGGATCGCGCGTGGACGCAGAGACCATGATCCAGCTCACGGTGGCGCGCTGAATGCAAATCGATGGGGCGTGGACGTGCGCCGCGGCATCTAAAGCGAAGGCATGAGTTCAAACGCGCAGGACGGTAGGTTGCGGAGGAACGCCGCGGCCGGCGGCGGAATGTCGCATGCGTGGCGCGCGCTGCGCCATCGCAATTTTCGGCTGTTCTTCGGCGGGCAAAGCATCTCGCTGATCGGCACGTGGATGACGCGCGTGGCGACGGCGTGGCTGGTGTACCGGCTCACGAAATCGGCGCTGCTGCTGGGGACGGTCAGTTTTGTCGGGCAGATTCCGACCTTCCTGCTGGCGCCGTTCGCGGGGGTGATCGTCGACCGCATCGATCGGCGGCAGGTGCTGGTGTGGACGCAGTCGCTGGCCATGGTGCAGTCACTGCTGCTGGCTTGGCTGACGCTTTCGCACCGCATCAACATTACGGAGATTCTGATCCTGAGCGGATTTCAAGGGATCGTGAACGCGTTCGACATGCCGGGGCGGCAGTCGTTCATGATCCGCATGGTGGAGGAGCGCGAGGATCTTTCGAACGCGATTGCGATTAATTCGTCGATGGTGAACGCGGCGCGGCTGATTGGGCCGTCGCTGGCCGGCATCGTGATTGCGGCCACCAATGAGGGCTGGTGTTTCCTGATCGACGGCGTCAGCTACATCGCGGTGATCATTTCGCTGCTGATGATGCGGCTGAAGCCGGAGGGCGAGCGGCATCACGGCGCGACGATGGTGCAGCAGTTGCGGGAGGGTTGGGTGTATGTTGCGGAGTCGCTGCCGATTCGCACCATCCTGGGGCTGTTCGCCGTGCTGAGCCTGATGGGCTGGCCGTTCACGGTGCTGATGCCGATTTTTGCCGCGCAGGTGCTGCATGGAGGACCGCATACGCTGGGCTTTCTGATGGGCGCGGTGGGCGTGGGATCGCTGCTCTCGGCGCTGACGCTGGTGGTGCGGAAGACGGTGCGGGGTCTGACGAAGATGATTCCCATTGGCGCGGGCATCTTCGGATTGGGGCTGATTGCATTCGGTCTGTCGCACAGCATGTGGCTATCGATGCTGATGATGTTTGTGACGGGTTTCGGGATGATGCAAGGGCTGACGACCAGCAATACGATTCTGCAGACGCTGGTGGACGAGCACATGCGCGGGCGGGTGATGAGCTACTACACGATGGCGTTTGTGGGCATGGCGCCGTTCGGGAGCCTGCTGGCGGGCGCGCTGGCGCATGCGATGGGCGCGCCCAACACGGTGATTGTGAGCGGCGCGGTGTGCATGGCGGGCGGTTTGTGGTTCTGGATGCGGCTGGCGCGGGTGCGGCGAGCGATGCGCCCGATTTACGAGCAGCTCGGCATTGTGCCGCGCGAGGAGAATCCGCTGGAGGAAGGCGCGGAGAGCTGAGCGCAGGCAGTTGTAGGATGGACGTGGAATTCCGAAAGGCTTGACGGGATGGGACTGGCTGAAGACCTGGAACAGATCGCTCGGCAAGAGAGAGAACTTGTGCTGCCGCGGCTGGACGCGGAGATGGCGTGGCAACTGGGATCGTGCATGCGCGAGTTGGCGCTGACGCGGCGGCTTGCGGTGGTGATGGACGTGCGACGGTTTGGGCAGCCGCTGTTCTACTGCGCGCTGGACGGCACGACGCCCGATCATCCGGAGTGGGTGCGGCGCAAAGGGAATGTGGTGGAGCGGTTCCACATCAGCTCGTACGCCGCGGGCATCAAGGAAAAGATCAAGGGGCAGACGCTCGAGGAATCGCAGGGATTGCCGGTCGGCGATTATGCGACGCATGGGGGATCGTTTCCGCTGCGCGTGGCGGGCGCCGGCGTGATTGGCAGCGCGACGGTGTCGGGATTGCCGATGCGGCAGGATCACGAACTGGTGGTGGAAGCGCTGTGCGCGGTGCTGGGGCGGGATTACGCTGTGCTGAAGTTGCCGGCGGAGAAGAGTTGATGCGGCGGCGCGCTACGGAGCCGCCCTTTCCAGGATTGAGACGAAGAAGCCGTCGGTTCCGAACGCGCCGGGCATGAGCCGCAGGCAGGCGTTGGATGTGACGGCGCTGTGCAGCCTTTGCGCGGCGCCGGGCACGAGGATTCCGGCAGACTCCATCCCGGCCAGGACCGGCCCGATGGGGATGACGTGCAACGGTGCATGTTCAGCACGGATTGCCGCAACGACGTTCTCGTTCTCTTCGGGCTCCAGTGAGCAAGTGGAGTACACGGCGCGGCCGCCAGGCCGCAGCGCGCCGATCGCAGCACTGAGAATCGCCTTTTGCCGATCCGCCTGGCGGGCGAAGTCTTCGGGCGCGAGGCGGTGCCGTATCTCGGGATTGCGGCCGAGGGTGCCGGTTCCGCTGCAGGGGACGTCGGCGAGAACGAGGCTGTAGGCGGAAGTGTCGGTGAGCGCGCTTGCGTCGGCGTGACGAGACTCGATGCGATTGCCGAGGGGGGCGAGCCGTTCGCGCAATGCGGCGTAGCGGGGCTCGCTTGCTTCGCAGGCCACGATGCGGGCTTGCGGCAGGCGCTCGGCGAGGATGAGGGTTTTGCCGCCGGGTGCGGCGCAGGCGTCGAGTACAGAGTCTGCGCGGGCGCCGGCGAAGGCCGCGATTTCGGCGACCAGTTGCGAGCCTTCATCCTGAATGCGGATGCGGCCTTCCTGGAAGGCGGGAGTCGCGGCAACGTCTCCGGTGAGTACCGTACGGGCGGCGGAGAGCAGTTCGCCGGGTTCAAGCTGGATGCCAGCGCGCGTGAGCTCAGCAGCGGCGAGGGAATCGAGAAGGCGAAGGGTGAGGGCCGGCTGCTGCTGGCCGTGGCGGCAGATGGCGCATGCGGCGTCCGCGCCGAACTGTTTGGTCCAGCGCTCGGTGAGCCATGCGGGATAAGCATGGGCGTCGGAGGGTGCGGTTGGCGTTGGATCCGATGCGGCCAGCTTGCGAAGTACGGCATTGACCATGCCGGAGGCGAAGCGGTGGCCGGATTGCTTGGTGAGCTCGACGCTCTCATCGATGGCGGCGCGCGGGGGGATGCGGTCCATGTGGAGGAGCTGAAATGCGCCGAGGAGGAGCGCGATGCGGACTTCGGCGTCGAGCCTGGCGCCGGGGCGTGCGAGCAGCGGGCGGAGCGCGGCATCGAGTTGCAACTGAGAGCGCAGAACGCCGAGGACCAGGGCCGTGGCGAGGTTGCGATCGACGGGCGCGAGGGCTGAGACCGCCGCGCCGCGGAGCAACTCGTCGGAGTGGGCGGCGCCGCCTTCGATCTTGAGGAGGATTTGAAATGCGGCTTTGCGCGCTGGAGAGAGGTTGGGCACGGTCCTAGCCTAAGCGCATCTGGCCGGGTGCGGCGGGCTGATGGCCGCGCAGGAATTCCGCGGCGCTGACGCGCTTTTTGCCTTCGAGCTGGACCTCTTCGAATTCGAGCCAGGTGTTGTCGGCGCAGGCGACGAAGAGGCGGCCGTCGCGTGCGAGAACGTGGCCCGGTGCGGTGCTGGGCTGCGCGAGCTGCGCTGGATGTACGACGGTCATGCGGTGGACGATGAGCTTTTTTCCGTTGAAGGTGGTGAAGGCTCCGGGCCAGGGCTGAAAGCCGCGCCAGCGATTGTGGAGATCGGTGGCGGTGCGGGAGGCGAAGTCCATGCGGCCGTCGTCGCGCTGCAGGATGGGGGCGAGCGTGGCGTTTGCATGATCCTGCGGATGGGGAAGGATGGTGCCGCTCTCGAGCCTTTCGAGGGTTTCCACCATTAACGGCGCGCCCATCATTGCCAGTTCTTCAAAGAGGTCCGCTGCGGATTCATGGGGACGAATGGCGTAAGCCTGCTGCTGGAGAATGGGGCCGGTGTCGAGGCCTTCTTCGAGGAGCATGGTGGTGTTGCCGGTGATGGTTTCGCCGTTGGCGACGGCCCACTGGATGGGCGCGGCGCCACGATATTTGGGCAGCAGCGAGGCATGGAGATTGATGCAGCCGAGGCGCGGGAGGGCGAGCATCCACGGCGGGATGATGCGGCCGTAGGCTACGACGACGATGGCGTCGGGGGCGATAGCTTCAAGCTGAGAGCGGAACTCGGTGTTGTTGCGAATCTTGTCGGGCTGGGCGACGGGGATGCCGGCGGAGAGGGCGACCTGCTTGACCGGGGGAGGGGTGAGCTCCTGGGCGCGGCCGACGGGGCGGTCGGGCTGGCTGACGACGAGCGGGATTTGATGACCTGCGGCGAGGAGGGCCTCCAGGGTGGGGACGGCGAACTTGGGGGTGCCGCAGAAGACTAGTTTCATTGGGATTATTATCGCCGGTGCAAGGAGCTGAGGTTACGGACGTTGTTTACTTTTTGATACATAGGCTTGGAAGCTCTGCCGAGGGGATGGTGCGAATTCGAGGATGCGGATGAGCTGGGTCGGAGGTAAGTCGTTTAGATTCGAATCGTGATACCCATACCCCCTATGGGCATTTGAAAAGACCTATTATTTTTCTGGTTAACATTGGCGGAAGCTACGGTGGAATTTCTGAGGAACCGGCCGGAGTTAGACAGCTTTCCCATGGGACTTACGAGAGTTAGTATGCGCCGGATCGGGTGGCGGGGATGTGTCCGCGGTCACGGGTCGATGTGATGTGGTCTGGGCGGGAGAGAGGCGGTGAGGTGGGGCGTTTCGGGGATCTATTCCGGATCTATTGCGGAGTACAAGGTGGATGAGTGATTTGGGCTGTTGGCAGTTGATCTGCGGCGAAAAGTCGGTATGCGGGGACGGAGTTCCGCCAATTGGAGTCTGTGCTATCCCCGGTCCCCAACCGCATGGGATCCTTCGACTCCGCTCAGGAGAGGCCTGGGGGTAGCCTCATGGATTGCTCAGGAAAGAGGCGCGATCAGGGCCACCTGCCGGTCGGAGAACTTAGAGTTGCGGTCTCCCGCTCATCGCGATGAAGCCGCGATGAACGGGGCACAGATCACTCATTGCTATTTTGGGCATTTTGGACTGTTTGACCGGGGCGCCCGCGCGAGATCAGGGCCACCTGTCCAACCTGAAGGATTGATCAGGAGAGAGGCGAGATCAAGGCCACCTGCCGGACACTGGCACAAACCGATCACAAGTCTCAGGGGTTCTGGATGATGCGAGCCGCTGGTCGGAGATTCACGACGTGCCGACGGCGGAGGCCGCCAGGCTCACGCTGAGGACGGTTATGTCGTCCTCTTGTCCGAAGCGCTGGGCAGCGGTGGCCACATGTTCCGCGGCGTTGGTGGATAGAGCCCGGGTGCGCTCGAACCCGAAGAGCTGGCCGTGTGCATTGCGAGCCTCCACTACGCCGTCGGTCAGCAGTGTCAAGCGATCGCCGGGACTGAGGGTGGTTACGGTTTCGGGGTACTCTGCCTCGGCAACGAGCCCGAGAGGCAAACCATTGGCCATCTCGATCTCCTGTCCGTTGCTGTACGGTGCGAGGTGGCCGGCGTTGGCAGCGGTCAGTGTGCCATCCGCATTGAGGCGCAGAACGAGGCAGGTGGTGAAGCCTCCCCGGCTGCGCGCGAGCATGCGCTGGTTCATGGCGGCGAGTATCTCCCCAGGGCTCTGGGTGTAATGCGCGAGGGTGCGGAAGGTTCCCACCAGAAGGGAGACTGTCATGGCTGCGGGCATGCCCTTGCCGCTGACATCGCCGATGGCGATGAGCGCTCCGCCCCCGGTGAGCGGGACGATCTGGAAGAAGTCTCCCCCTACCTCGCCGGCAGGCTTGTAGACGCCTTCGATGTGATAACCGGGCACGCTGGGCAGTTCGTCGGGGATGAGCACGTGTTGCACGGCGCGGGCGGCCTCCACTTCGCTCGCGAGGCGTTCCTCATCGCGACGAGTGCGGGCAAAGCGCAGGATGAGAACCGCGCATACGGCAAGGTTGCACGCCGTTCCTATGAAGAAGGAGGCATTGGCGTGAATCGGCCAGGTCATGGTGTTGCGCAGGAAAGTATTGATGGCGGCGCCGGCGGGGAATCGGGACAGGTGCAGCACGCTGGCGGCCTCATCCCAGCAGATGGAGGCCGCGCTGAGGGAGAACGGCGCGAAGAGAATCCAAGCCTCCTGATTTCCGCGACGGCCGGCGCGGTAGATGATCCACGCTACCGCAACGGTGTAGCAGAGGAAGCAAAGCGCGCTGACCTGATCCAGGTTCTGGAAGGTAGCCCATCCGGCGAGAATAGCGCCCATGTAGAAGAGTGGAATGAGAATCGGCACTCCGCCCATCCAGAACACAAACCCGCGCCGCTGGCGCAGCAGAACGTGGAAGAAGATGAGATTCAGGAATGCTCCGATGAGCACGCCGGCGAGATAGAGGGAATGGACTACAACCGCCGGCACGTTGAGGAAATCCTGGGCCAGACCGCAAATGGAATCGAGGGACCAGAACACCTGGGCGACGCCGTACCAGAGGTATTCGCGTTCGCTGGGGCGGACCAGAAAGAGCGCGAATCCGAGCAATACTCCGGCGATATTGACGAGGGCCAGGTACTGCACTCCCGCTTCACCCCAGAAGCGGTTGTGCACATGCAGCGCCGCCCAGCCGGTGACAGCCTGTACGCTGCCGATGACGGGCGCCGCGACGAGACCTGCGCCCGGCAGCATGCCCTGTGCCGACCAGCGCCACACGCGCAGGGCAAACACCACCAGATGATTCGCCGGGACATCGTCCGCGGGGATGGCGAACACCTTATCAGGCGCCGACATAATCCGCCAAGGCGATCCGAACTCGCCAACCTGCCCAATGAGATGCCCATTCGCATAAACTGCATAACTGTCATTGACAGCGGGCAAGAGCAGGGCGAAATTGCTTTCACCGGCAGGTACGGTCACGCTAAAGCGATACCAGCCGAAACCGCTGAGATCTTTGTAGCCCTGCTGATACCAGCTCTCGTTCGATTTGAGCAGCGACCATTTCGAATCATCGAACGCCGGGTCCGCATAGCGGGGGTCATCGCCGGCATGAAAACGGAACTGCCCATTCAACTGGGCCAGCGGCATGCCATCGCGCTGAAGATTGAAGTGCTGCGCAAGAGCGGGAGCAAGCGAAGAGAAAAGAACTACCAAAGCGATCCGGACAGACCTGCGCATGGCGACCCCGGGGGAGAGAGGATACAGCCATTCTCGCATGGGAACGGCTCACTGCGGGCGTGCACTGGAATGCTCGGCCAGCGTGGTGGGGGGCAGCCGGTGGCGGCGCGGGAACTGGCGAATGGCGCGGCGGCACGGGAGCGCATGCCGAAGGAAGCTGGCCGCTACCAGGTGCCTTCGCGCTGCAGTTTGCGGATTTTGCGGAGGACGAGGTCGCGCTTGAGGGGGCTCATGCGTTTGGTGAAGAGGATGCCGTCGAGGTGATCGATCTCGTGCTGGAAGGCGCGGGAGAGAAGCTCTTCGCCGTCCATCTCGAACCACTTGCCGTTCTCGTCCTGGGCGCGGACTTTGACCTTGAAGGCGCGCTGGATTTTTTCACGGATCTCAGGGAAGCTGAGGCAGCCTTCTTCCTCGTACTGCTTGCCTTCGCGGAAGGTGATTTCGGGATTGATGAGGACGAGTTTTTGCGCGGGGTCTTTGCCGCCGCTGAGGTCGATGACGGTGACGCGCCTGGAGACGGCGACCTGAGGGGCGGCGAGGCCGATGCCCTGGGCGGAGTACATGGTCTCGAACATATCGGCGACGAATTTGCGCAGTTCGTCGTTGAACTCGGTGACGGGCTCGCCGGGCTGGGAGAGGACGGGTTCGGGGTATTTGACGATCTTCAAAATCATGCGATTTCTCAACTCAAGCCGGCGTAGCCGGGATTAAATTTCGAGCGCCGTCCCTACGGGACTGGGCTTCACCTTGCCTTGTTCCCCACGCTGAAGCGCGGGGCTAACAACCATTGCGCCTACGGCGCGAGTGTCGCTCGGACCTTGAAGACTTGCCAAGCATCGACAGAATCTCAGCACCACGGTTCTAACGCTGCTAACTCCGCCGGCATCGCTAGAACTTGCTTATTTGTTCGATGTAGCCGGTGAAGTTTCGTTTCATCTCGAGGGCGGAGTCGCCGCCGAACTTTTGCTGGGCTACGTTGGCCAGGGTGAGCGCGACCATGGCCTCGGCTGCGACGCCTGCGGCCGGGACGACGCAGATGTCGCTGCGCTCGTAGCTGGCGGCTGTTTTTTCGCGGGTGTCAAAGCGGACGGATTCGAGCGGCTTGCGCAGGGTGGAGATCGGCTTGAGGTAGCCGCGCACGATCACATCTTCGCCGTTGGTGACGCCGCCTTCGAGGCCGCCGGCGTTGTTGTGCGGGCGGGTGAAGCGCGTGGGCTTGCCGGTTTCGTGGTCGGCATAGTGGATGGGATCGTGGACCTTGGAGCCGAAGGATTCGGCTGCCGTGACGCCGCGGCCGATCTCAACGGCCTTGACGGCTTGCAGGCTCATGACGCTCCAGGCGAGCAGGCCGTCGAGGCGCTCGTCCCAGTTGGCGTAGGTGCCGAGGCCGGCGGGCACGCCGTGGGCTACGACTTCAAAGATGCCGTTGACGGTGTCGCCGGTGCGCGCGGCCTCTTCCACTTCTTCCTTCATGCGCGCTTCGGTGGGCTCGTCGACGCAGCTCAGCATGACTTCGTTTTTTGCGCAGACGGCGACGATCTCATCCCAGGCGGCGGGGTGGTCGAGCTCGACGCGGCCGACGCGGATGACGTGGCTGAGGACGTGGATGCCGAGCTCGCGCAGCATGAGCTTGGCGAAGGCGCCGGCGGCAACGCGGGAGGTGGACTCGCGGGCGGAGGCGCGCTCGAGAACGTAGCGGGCGTCGGGAAAGTTGTACTTGAGGGCTCCCGCAAGGTCAGCATGTCCCGGCCGCGGTGAGGCGACGGCCTGGTGCTTGGCGGGATCGCCGGCTTCGACGGGCAGCTTCTCTTCCCAGTTTTTCCAGTCGCGGTTGACGATTTCGATGGCGACGGGCGAGCCAATGGTTTTGCCGTGGCGCACGCCGGAGAGGATGTGCGCCTTGTCGGTCTCGATCTTCATGCGGCCGCCGCGGCCATAGCCCTGCTGGCGGCGCCACAGCTCGCGGTTGATGAAATCGAGGTCGACGGGGACGCCCGCGGGGAGGCCGGAGACGAGCGCAATCAGGGCTTCGCCGTGCGACTCGCCGGCTGTCGAAAATCGGATCATGGCTGTCTTGATTGTAGCGGAATGAGAGAAGGGCCTGAGGGACTTGGGACGAGGGACTTGGCGCCAGGAGAGGCGCATGGGTCAGTTTGTGTGCTCGAAGGCCCCGGGGTCGACTTTGCGCAAACGCTGGAGAAAGTGCGCATACTCCATCGTTCCCCGCTTCAACCTGCTGTAGTCAATATCGGAGTAATAACTTGCGAGCATGTCGAAAGCGTAGGCTGCATAGCCAGGAATCCTAGTGTATGGCCGACGCCCTCCATTTATCACTGGATTTTCGGCTTGAACGCCTTCGCCCACTGTCCACGCATATGGCGCCTCCCTGATGTCGAATCCCGCCATGTACATGCGCAGAATGCCGAGACGAGTCATTTGTTCGGTTTCCCAAATTCCAACAGGTCCGGAACTCGACGAAGCATACTCGGAGGCTGAATTGCGTTCCAGCAGGTTGGGCACAACCTTTACCGGGTCCGCTGTAAAGCTCTGCTCCTGAAGCACTCCTTCGATCGCATAAGCGAGTAGCGCACCAAGCTGTGCAACATTATGCAGCCGGGCGAGAACGCTGTCAGGAATGAGGATGGTACCGTCCGGAGAGCCAACCACATCGCGCACGATCATGCGAGATGACGGCCTGTGATACAGGAAGCTGCTGCTATGCCCGTTCCACTTCAGAAGCTGGTTGTGGGGCATGTAACCGTCGGTCTCCACAAAGTACCGGCCTAGCCGAGCGGGGAAGGCACGTACCACGTAGAAGGAAAACCGAACATCCCCCGCGCGGGCTTTCCTCCGGGGCGGCGGGACGAGGGCCATACCGATCTTGGCCACGTATTCCTGAATGCGGCGATTGGAAACAAGGGTTATCGGCGTTGACCCAGAGAATATGATCGACCGTGCTATACCATGCGACGCGATCGGAGGGGCAATCGTTGACTTGAAATCGGCTTGATAGGCGAGCCTTTTGGCATTTGCGAGGGTTGGCCACAGAACGATTTGCCTCGCCCGTATCATGCCTTGGCTGATGTTCGCCTGATAGGCAGCCCAAGTGCCGGGGATGATCTGTGCCACGGTTGACGGTACGACAGGGGTGTGGCGCTGGACGCGCGGCTCGACCGTCACGGGCGTTGTGTCGAATCTAAATTCGAGTCTTGTGGTCGGAGGTGCGGAAAGAATGGTCGTGTTCAGTCCAATTCGCATCGGGTATCCGTCGATCCATCGGGCCAGCGAAGGCTGGAGGGCTATGTGCGAAGGGTCGGGATCGATTCGGACCACGCCGCGGATTTCAGGCGGGGGTTCGATGGAATAGATCGTAATGTCATGTGCTTCGAATCGCCTTGATGCGACAAAGTAGCCTTTCGCACGCAGCCTCGCACCTACGTGGTACCTGGCGGTCGTGCAGGGAAACGGCGCCGGCTTGCCGCGGTTCGATGTGAAGAGTTGTAAGAATCTGACGCTGTGCACTCCGGCCCCATAATCCACCTTGAACCATCCGGTGTATTGCATCCGACAGAGGGTACTGGCGGTCAGGGTCACGACCGTGCTCCCGACCTGAAGGGAGCCTGCACCGGGAGATCCGGTGACGAATCCATCGAGCATCGATTCGCCTTTACAATGGCTGAGAGATAAGGCAACTCCCAGCAGAAGACAGCCAACCCGGGCGACGACTCGATGGGTAAACATGTGAGCTCCTACGATTGCGCACGAGGAATTCTAAACAGGGAAGCAGCCTGGCGAAAGCCCTCTGGACTCGGTGGCGCTTGCCTCCCCAAATGAGATGGATCATTAGGGAACGCAAAACGAAGGGTTCATGGGCGCCGAGGTACGACGGATGCGAGCGACCATGCCGGTTGCGAGGTGCCTCGACCTATCAGACGGCCCGCATTTTGCCGCCTGGTAGCAACTGGAACTTGCGGCCGCGCCACCAGATTTTGCTGGAGGTGTAGCTGGCGGCCCAGAAGAAGAAGCCCATTAGATCGCGGATGGGGTAGAGGACGAGCAGGTTGAACCAGTCGTGGTCGCCGACGGCCCAGTTGCCTACGCCCAGCGAGAGCAGCCAGCGCGAGAGCAGCCCCCAGATGAAGAGGCCGACGCCGACGGCGGGGTGATGGACGGCGATGCCGGCGGTGAGGCCGAGCACTGCGAAGGGCATGGCGAAGGTGAGGCAGGTGCCGAAGTGGCCTTTGGGGCGGGAGAACCGCGTGGACTTCATCCAGCGGACCTGGTGGAGCATGGACTGCCAGAAGGTTTCGTTGATGACCATGTGGTCGATGGCGTGGTGGCTGAGCACGACCGTTTCGCCGAGCTTGAAGGTTTCGTTGCCAAGGACGAAGTCGTCGGCGCAGTAGTCGGCGGTGACGGCAAAGCCGCCCATGCGGTGGATGACGCCGCGGCGGAAGGCCATGGTGGGGCCGAGGGTGAACTGCATTCCTTCAAGGCTGCGCGCCACCACGACGCCGGAGCTCATTTCGACGCTCATGCCGACGGCTTCGAGGCGCGCCCACAATCCACCTTGAGCGGCCACGCCGCGGTAGAGGCAGGTGATGCCGCCGACCTTGGGATCGGCGAAGGGCAGGGCGACGGAGCGGAGATAGTCGGGGGTGACGCGGACGTCGCTGTCGCTGATGACGAAGATGTCGTGGGTGGCCGCCGCGGCCATCTTCTCCAGCGAGATTGCCTTGTCGTTGATGTAGTCGGGCTGGCCGCCGGTGGCGAGAAACTGCACCGGGGTTTCGGGGTAGCGGGAGGCTACTTTGCGCGCAATGGCGAGGCCGGGGTCGTCGGCAGAGCGGGCGCAGAAGAGGATCTCGTAGACGGGGTAGTCCTGCTCGAAGAAGGTGGTGAGGTAGGATTCGAGACCCGGGTCGGCGCCGTGCAACGGCTTGAGCAGGGAGAGCGGCGGGGTGTAGCCAGGGACGCGGTCGAGCGTGGCGAGGGCCTGACGCCGCTCGCGAAAGAAGGCAGGCAGCGCCGCCAGCGCCATGCCGGTGAAGACGCTGGAGGTGATGAGGCCGAAGGCGGCCGATGCGAGCAGCGCGTAGAGCATCCAGATTCAAGGATACCTGCGCGGCTAGGCACGGTGGTGGAGGGCTTCTGCGATGAGCACGGCGCCGATGAGCGCCAGCCCGGCATAGACGTATTTCAGGTACACACCGGGGGTGAGCCGCCGGTTCACCGCGCGCCCGATGAGGATGGCCGGCAGGGCGGCAGGCAGGCACAGGAGATAGTCGCGGGTGACCGTGCGGGTGAGCAGGCCGGTGCTCCAGAAGCCGATTAACCCGAGCGCGCTGGCGGGAAGGAAGTAGGCCTGGAGGGTGGCGCGGAAGTGCTGCGGCGACCAGCGGCGCATGGCTCCATAGATAACGAGAGGCGGGCCGTTCATGCCGTAGGCTCCGCCGAGGATGCCGGCGATGAATCCGGTGAGGAGCAGCAAGGGCCGGTGCTCTTGTTCGAGCAGCAAAGGGTTGCGGCCGAAGAGCGAGTAAAGCGCAAACAAGAGAATGAGGACGCCGAGAGCAGCGCGTACGGCTTGCTGATGCGCGTCGGTGAGGATGAGCAGGCCGAGCGGAATTCCGAAGAGAGAGGCGACGATGAGCCCCGCCGCGCTGCGGAGGTGGATGTGCCGCCAGTCCTGCGCAACGACGATGCCCGCAACCGTGACGGAGAGGAGCACGGCGAGCGGCGTGGCCACGGGCAGGGGGATGAACAGCGCGAGCAGCGGAACGGCGATCATGGCCTCGCCAAAGCCGAAGGCTGAGCGGATCAGCGTGGCCAGAAAGACGATGGCGAGGACGAGGAGGATGGAGGCGTGGATGGGAATCTCCGCGTACGGGAAGGGTGCTCGCCGGCGCAATGGGCCTGGGCGCGCAGCGAGCCCGTTTATTTTTTGGGAATGACGGCAGGCCGTGCGACGGGCGGCTTGCGCAGCGGCACGATGGCGCCGGGGGCCGTGGGCGCAGCCTGATGGAAGCGCGAGAGCATCTCGCTGCGGACGTACTCCACGAAGCTCTGCATCTGGCGGTTCATCTCTTCCATGCGCTCGCGCATCTGCAGGATGATGGCGATGCCGGCGATGTTGACGCCGAGATCGCGCGCGAGGTTGAGGATGAACTCGAGGCGCTCGAGGTCCTCGTCGGTGTAGAGGCGCGTGTTGCCGTCGGTGCGCGACGGCTTGAGCAGGCCCTCGCGCTCGTAGAGGCGCAGGGTTTGGGGGTGGATTTCGTACATCTCGGCGACGGCCGAGATCATGTAGGCACCCTTCGATTTGCGTTTGGCAGGCATGTCTCGTTATCCACCCACTACGAGAGGCCTCACGGACCCCTTCTTCATTTGCATTCGATAAGGTTGCAAAAGCTCTTTCAGTTCCCTACCGGCGTTGCGCACGAAATAATAGCCATTCTTGATCCAGGAGTCTGTCTTGGAGTAGCCCTTTGCGTCCATGACCTTCAACGCCTGCTCGAACGTGAGCAAGTAGACATCGCCCTTTTCGCCTGCATTTACATTCCAAACATATGCAATCAGCAGGTTCGAGAATTTCTCGTACTTTCGATCCAGAGAGAATGATTCCTGCGTGGAAGCTTTCATCTGGACAGGCAGAGCGCTGAATTCCTTCTTGTCGCGGTATACGATCAGGTCAATTCCCCGATCCCGCAAAGGCTCCGCGACCTCGTACCCAGCCGCAACTAATCTGGAAATCAATAGATGTTTACCGGCGATTTCGACAAGCTGAGAATCACTCCCAACAGCGGACGAATCCTCTGCCTCAGGCTCTCCGGTGAGGAAGGTCACGCTCCGCCCTTTGGCATATTGAGCGGTGTGCCCACCGCGAGTAGCCTTGGAAAAATCGAATTGGCTCCGCAACGCCTGTTCGCTCTCACTCATCTGCGCTTTCATAAACCCTCCTTTCCCAAGATTCTGCCAGTCTGGCACTAATCAGGCGAAGTTTGGATCCCCGCTCTGTAAAGATGACGGTGAGGAGTCGTCCCCTTTCTGATCTCCCAATTGCCAGATACCTCACTTCATCGTCACTGTGATCGCGATCCGGTACTTCGATATGCCGCTCATCCCCGAATATGGTCATCGCATCCTGGAACGAGACTCGATGCTTCTGCAGATTCTCCGCCGCTTTGGCGGCGTGCCATTCGAACTCCAGGCCACTCGTTGCGTCGCTTCCAGGTGGATCGTGCTCGGGCTCCATCTGCTCACCAGGTTTCTAGCGCTCACAGATTATCAAACAGCTTCTCACGCGGATCCTGCGGGTTGAGCTTGGCCAGCTCGCGCATGATCTCGCGGCTGCGCTCGTCCTGCAGGTGGGGCACGGCTACTTCCACGGTGACGATCTGGTCGCCGCGGACGCCGGGGCGCTGCGCGCTCTCTACGCCGCGCTCGCGCATGCGCAGCTTTTGCCCGCTCTGCGTGCCGGGCGGAATCTTCAACTGGGCGCGGCCGTCGATGGTGGGCACGTCGACCTTTGCGCCGAGGCTTGCTTCCGGCACGGTGACGGGCACGGTGACGTGAATGTCGTCGCCCTGGCGGCTGAAGACGGGGTGCGCGCCGGTGCGCACGATCAGGAACAGGTCGCCGGGAGCGCCGCCGTTGACGCCGGCGTTACCCTTGCCCTGCAGGCGGATCCGCTGGCCGTCGCGGGTGCCGGCCTTGATGCGGAACTCGACGGTTTCCGCGCGATCGACGACACCCTGGCCGTGGCAGGTGGGGCAGTCGTGGGAGATGCGCCCCGAGCCGCCGCAGCGTGGACACTGCAAATTGAACTTCATGCGGCCGCCCATCTGCGTGACCTGGCCGGTGCCGTTGCACTCGGGGCAGGTCATGGGGCCGCCGGTGTGCGCCTGGCCGTGGCAGGTGGGGCAGGTCTCCTGGCGATGGACCTGGAGGCGCGCCTGGCCGCCGCGAATCGCGGTCCAGAAGTCGACGGTGGCCTGGTATTCGAGATCGGTGCCGGGCTGCGGGCCGCGCGGCTTTTGCGGCTGCTGGGCACCGGAGAAGATGCCGGAGAAGATGTCTTTGAAGCTGCCCCAGCCGCCGCTCTGCTGCTGGGCTCCGCCGCCGCCCTGGAATCCGGAGAAGTCGAAGCCGCCGAAGTCGACGGGCACGCCGCCGCCGCGGCTCTGCTGGCGGGCGTAGGCCTCGGCCTGCGCGGGGTCGATCTGGTCGGAGTAGAAGCCGAGCTGGTCATAGACCTTGCGTTTCTTCTCGTCGCTCAGAATGTCGTTGGCTTCGGAGATTTCCTTGAACTTCTCTTCGGCCTTCTTGTCGCCCGGGTTCACGTCGGGGTGATACTTGCGCGCGGCTTTGCGGAAGGCCTTGCGGATCTCCTCCGGGGTGGCCGTTTTCTTTACGCCGAGTGTGGCGTAATAGTCTTTGTTGGTCGTTGTCGCCATGTCTTATTGAACTCTTCCTTGCGAGCCGCCCCTCGAAACCTGCAGTGCGCCGGTCTTCCTGTCTTTTGGATGCATTGGAACTTCCCGGCAAATTGCGGGCCAATGCTGCATCGCGCTCTCTAATTCATAGTCTTTCTGCAGGTTCATCCAGAATTGCGGCGTCATTCGAAAGAACCGTCCCAAGCGAAGGCACATATCCGCATCCAGTTGCCGTTGTTCCTTCACAATAGCAACTACTCTGCGCACCGAGACGTTTATTTCCTCGGCAAGTACAGCCGCTGACATCCCAAGCGGAATAAGAAACTCCTCACGCAACATCTCACCGGGATGCAAGGGAGGCGCGTGTTCGCCGGGTTTGCGGAAAATGCTCATTAAAGCCTTCTCCTCTTACGCGGCCCTATCGAGGCGCTCAATCCTGGAGCGCCTTCTTTTGCGCGCCTGCCACATATCGTACGAAGCCTGCATGTCATACCAGAAAGCCGGATGCGTTCCCAACGCATCGGAGAGCCGCAGGGACATGTCGGCGCTGATGCCCGCCGCGCCGTTCAGAATCCGGGAGAGCGTCACGCGCGAGACCTGCAAGTGTCGAGCAGCTGCAGTGATATTAATGTCCTTCAGGTACTCCCGCAGTACTCTGCCGGGGTGGGGCGGATTGTGCATTTGACTCATTGCCATAGCTACCTCCCGTGATAATCCTGGTAATCCACTAGAATCGCGTCTTCTCCTTCGAAGCGGAAGGTCAACCGCCAATTAGCGTCAACCTTGATTGACCAATGCCCCGCGAGATCGCCTTTCAATGGATGAAGATCCCATCCCGCCCGACCGAGGTCAGAGGGAACTCTCGCACGATCCAGCGCAAAGAGTTGAACCGACAGCTTGCCAGCATGCGTCGGCTGAATGCCAGCCTTGCTCCCCGTCCTGAAGAACCGCTCCACGCCCGCGTGCCGGAAGCTCTTGATCACTTGTTAAGTGTAGCGCATCACGCATCACCATGTCATTGCTCTCCGTTTGCTTCTGATTCGTCTTGCCTCTCCCGATTTAGATTGGTATTGTTCCGCCATGCGCACAACCTGGGCTTTCAGGGCTATTTCTTCCTTGGTGTTTCTTCCGTTGCTTGTTGCTCTACCGTGCCGCTCTCAACAGACGGCGAGCTCGTCGCCGGAGCCGGCCGATCCGAAGGCGCTGATGATGGCCGCGCTCAAGCTCAACAACCTGGCTGCGCCTGATGTGAAGCCCTGGCATATTAAAGCTACATTTCAGCTCTTTGACGACCAGGGCGCAGTTACCGACGAAGGCAGCTACGAGGAGTTCTGGGCGAGCCCGTTCCAATTCAAGCGCATGTTTATTGGCAAGAACTTCTCGCAGACTGCCTATGGCAGTAAACAAGGCCTTCTGATTTCCAACGCAAAAGGAGAGACTCCCAGTCTGCTGCTCGCAGCGCGAAACAATCTCGTCAGCCCCATGCCGTTCGATTTCATCATTCAGCACACAACCTACGAAAGCAAGCCGCTCAATTCAGGGAGCCTGAAGCTTGATTGCGCCATTCCCACAGCGACTTCGCCCGGCGCGCCTCCGGATACATCCGCGTATTGCTTCGATGCGGACGAGCCGGTGCTTCGCATTGCCGCGCGTCCCTCAACCTCCGATCAGACGTTCCATAACCGACTTATCCGAGTAGAGGACCGAGCCATCGCCACCGATTTGAAGATCAAGCACAACGGCAAGGCAACCGTTGCGCTGCATGTGGACGAAGCTGCTGTTCTTGATCCTGTGGACGAAGCGGTTTTTACTCCGCCGCCGGATGCGGTTCCAATGCCGATAATCGTCTCGGGCGGGATCATCGCGGGGATGTTGGAGTATAAGGTCGCTCCGGAATATCCCATCGCAGCACGCATCGCTCGCATCTCAGGAACCGTCGTACTAGAGTGCATCATTCGCAGAGACGGAAAGGTCCGGGTTCTCAAAGCTCTTTCAGGCCCCGAAGCACTTCAGGGAACCGCAATCCAGACTGTTCAGCAATGGCGTTACCGCCCCTATTTGCTGAATGGCAAGCCTGTTGAAGTGAGAACAACGATCAATGTCATCTTTCAACTGGGTCAGAACTGAAGCGGTCGAACGACGCGCGGCAATACCGCAGATCCTTCGGCTCCCCTGCGCTCCGCTCAGGATGACAGCGATTTGGGTATGCGAAGCGGGGTGGACGACATTGGCCGCCCACCCCGCTGACTCTCGCAGTTGCTGCGGTTTCCCAGCTTAGGCGCAACAACAAAGACGCGCAGGAGGTGGGACTCCGGGTTGCAGTGCTACTTCTTGTCGTCGACGTCTACGTATTCGGCGTCGATGACTTCGCCTTCTTTCTTGTGCTCGCCTTCGTGGGCTGCACCTTCCGGTGCTCCGCCGGTTTGTGCACCCTGGGGCTGGGCGGCGTTGGCCTTGTAGAGCGCTTCGGCGAGCTTGTGGCTGGCCTGGGTGAGCTTGTCGTGCGCGGACTTGAGTTCTTCCACGGACGGCGAGCCTTCCAGGGTCTTCTTCGCGTCTGCCAGGGCCGACTCGACTTCGGACTTGTCCGCGGCCTGTACCTTTTCGCCCGAGTCCTTCAGCATCTTCTCGATGTTGTAGACCAGCGAGTCGAGCGAGTTGCGCGCCTCGATCTCCTCGCGCTTTTGCTTGTCCTCGGCGGAGTGGGCTTCGGCTTCCTTGGCCATCTTCTCCACCTCTTCCTTGCTGAGGCCGGAGCTGGAGGTGATGGTGATGCGCGTGTCCTTGCCCGTGGCGTTGTCCTTGGCGGTCACGTTGAGGATGCCGTTGGCGTCGATGTCGAAGGTGACCTCGATCTGCGGCACGCCGCGCGGAGCGGGCATGATGCCACCAAGCTTGAACTTGCCGAGGGTGCGGTTCTGCGCCGCCATGGGGCGCTCGCCCTGGAGGACGTGAACTTCGACTTCGGTCTGGCTGTCGGCCGCCGTCGAGAAGGTCTCCGTCTTCTTGGTCGGAATGGTGGTATTGCGCGGGATCATGGTCGTCGCCACGCCGCCGAGGGTCTCGATGGAGAGCGTGAGAGGCGTCACGTCGAGCAGGAGCAGGTCCTTGACCTCGCCCGCGAGCACACCGGCCTGAACCGCCGCGCCGACCGCGACCACTTCGTCGGGGTTCACGCCGCGGTGCGGCTCCTTGCCGAAGAGCTGCTTGACCATCTCCTGAATCTTGGGCATGCGGGTCTGGCCGCCGACGAGGACGACCTCGTCGATGTCGCTGGTCTTGACGCCGGCGTCGGTCATGGCCTTGCGGCAGGGTTCAAGGGAGCGGTCGAGCAGGTCCTGCACCATGTTCTCGAGCTTGGCGCGGGTGAGCTTGCGGACCAGGTGCTTGGGGCCGGTCGCATCTGCCGTGATGAAGGGCAGGTTGATCTCGGTCTCGAGCGTGGTGGAGAGCTCGATCTTGGCCTTTTCCGCGGCGTCCTTGAGGCGCTGCAGGGCCATCTCGTTGCCTTTGGAGCTGAGGTCGAGGCCTTCTTCCTGCTTGAACTCGGCGATGAGCCAGTCGACGATGCGCTGGTCGAGGTTGTCGCCGCCCAGATGGGTGTCGCCGTTGGTGGACTTGACCTCGAAGACGCCCTCGCCGACTTCGAGGATGGAGATATCGAAGGT
>JBKICT010000024.1:0-49624 GCA_046566985.1 Acidobacteriota bacterium
GAGAATCGCGCCGTCCATCTGCGCCGCGCCCGTGATCATGTTCTTGATGTAGTCGGCGTGGCCGGGGCAGTCCACGTGCGCGTAGTGACGGTTCGCCGTCTCGTACTCCACGTGCGCGGTCGCGATCGTGATGCCGCGCTCCCGCTCTTCCGGCGCGTTGTCGATCGAGTCGAACGAGCGGAACGCGATCTTCGGGTTGTGCTTCGACAATACCTTCGTGATCGCCGCCGTCAACGTCGTCTTGCCGTGATCGATGTGTCCGATCGTCCCTACGTTCACGTGCGGCTTCGAACGATCAAATTTTTCCTTCGCCATTGCGTTCCTCGTCCCTTCCGTAAGACTTTGATTCAGCCGCTAGCTGCCAGCTTCTAGCCTCTAGCTTCAAAACTTTCGTTGCAACCGGCCTCGCCTTCTCCCGCTTCCGAGCTGGAAGCTGAAGGCCAAAAGCTCAGTAATACGCGTACGCCTTGAAGTAGCGCGCCCGCAGCTCCGCTGGAACCTTCTCCACCAGCTTCAAATACCGCTCGCGCGTCAGCGCCTGATCGCTCACCGGCAGCGCCTTGTACAGTCCCGGCGCCTCGTTGCCCAGGTAGCCGCGCTCCAGCACCCTGGCGAAATCCCGAATCGAAAACTTCGCCCGCGCCACCTTGCTCAACAGCACTTCCACATCGCTCGGCGCAAATACCGCATCCAGAATCGCGTGCAGCTTTCCGTACGCTTCCTGGTCCTGCACTGCAATCGCTGCCTGCTCAAACATCGTTTCCCTGGCCTCAAGAATGAATCAATCAGCAATCTTTGGAGCGGGAGACGGGACTCGAACCCGCGACCAACAGCTTGGAAGGCTGTGACTCTACCACTGAGTTACTCCCGCAAAAACTAGGGAGTAGGGAACAGGGATCAGGGATCAAGAAGATCTGTACCTCCGCCGCCGGATTCTTCACGGCGCCTTCTATTCCCTGTTCCCTATTCCCTGTTCCCTGCATCTCTGGAGCTGATGACCGGGATTGAACCGGTGACCTCTCCCTTACCAAGGGAGTGCTCTACCAACTGAGCTACATCAGCCCTACTCGCCGCGCCGCACCCGATCCGCCTGGCGCGCCACATACGTTCGAACCACAAACAATCCGAGGACCGCAATCGGTATCCATCGAATCTCGACCGGCCGGCTGCCAACCATCACTGTGCCTTCGCCAATCGTAAACCACGCCAGAACCGCCAGCACGCCGTATAGCGCCATCGCGATCCAGTACTTTCGGTCAAGATCCGGCCGCGAACCTTCCGGCCCATCTTCCCCGCGCTCCACCGCCTCTACTGCCATGTCTCGCGGCTCACGCATCGCAAACCTCTTGACTCAGGCCTCAGCGGTGCATCGCTGACCCCTGAGACCTGATCCCTGACCCCTCGAACTTATGGTGCACAGGGGAGGATTCGAACCTCCGTAGCTCCAAGGAGCGGCAGATTTACAGTCTGCTGCCATTAACCACTCGGCCACCTGTGCCCATTCACCTCTTCCTTTGAGATCGTCTTCCGCGCACCAGCGTTCCATCGGACGCCTCCGGCATGGCCGGATTCTCCGCCCTTTGTGCTGCATGCGCCTGGAGTGGGATCACCGCAGGAACAGGCCCGGCGCCAACCTGCTCGCCGGTAAATCTATCCGTGCCAACTCTTACTTCCGCTCCGGTCGCCTTCAAGTGGAGCTGGCGAAGGGATTTGAACCCCCGACCCTCTGATTACAAATCAGATGCTCTACCAGCTGAGCTACGCCAGCCCTCCGGATCGGCCAAAAATCGCCGCTCCGCCACCCGGAAAACCGCCTCCGGAATCCGAAAAAGTGCGGGCACAACTCTCCTCCGCACAGTCCTCGGCACAGAACTCAAGGTTAGCATAGCCAATGCCTTGGGGCAAACATGCCCCACCCTGTGCAAAACTCTGTGGCCGGGCATTTTCTGCGGGCCCCGGCCGGCGCTCATGTTGAAAAAGTTCTTGCATATCTGAGATTGAAGCGGTTAAAAATATCGTGCCCTCCGGCAAGACAATCGATCGGGCCCCCCAGAAAGGAACCTACCTTGGAATTCCAACGAATCCTTGCGTCTGCTGCCATCCCCCTTGTGTGCGTTGCTCTCATCGCTCAACCCATCGCCTCACCCGTTCTCGCTGCCGGTCAGCAGAACAATCCCAACAACGAGTTGCTCGATGGCACGCCGGTCAAGCTGCGCCTCTCCCAGACCGTCAGCTCCGCCACCGCCAAAACCGGCGATGAGGTCCCCTTCGAAGTCATGGACGACATCGAGGTGAACGGCATCACCGTCCTGAAGAAGGGCTCCACCGCCATCGGCACCGTCACTGAAGCCCAGCCCAAGGGCCACATGGGCCGCGGCGGCAAGCTCAACATGACCATCAGCTATGCCCGCCTCATCGACGGCGAAAAGGTGACCCTGCGCGCCGTCAGCGATAACAAGGGCGGCTCCCACACCGGAGCCATGACCGGCGCCATGGTCGCTACCTCGCTCATCATCTGGCCCGCCGCGCCCTTCTTCCTGTTCATGCACGGCAAAGACATCTCCATCCCACAAGGCACCGAGATCACCGCATTCATCGATGGAGACGCGCACCTCGACATGTCTCGCTTCAGCGGCGGCTCGTCCAACGGATCCGGCACCGCCGTTGCCTCCACCGGCCAGACGCAGATCACCGTCGACTCCAGCCCCTCCGGGGCCGATATCGAAGTGGACGGCAACTTCGTCGGCAGCACCCCCTCCACGGTGCCCGTCTCCAACGGCAGCCACGAAATTACCGTTAAAAAATCCGGCTACTCCGCCTGGACCCGCCACATGAACATCTCCGGCGGCAACCTCCACCTCGAAGCCGACCTCAGCCGCGGCCGTTAAAATCACGGCGATCCCGGTCCAGCCGGGATCGCCGCATCACTCCTTGTTCCCTTCGCGCCTCTTCCCTCAGTCCTCAGCCAGCTGCGTGACGCACCTAATCTCTGGCGCTCCGCCTCGGTCTCCGGAGTTCAACATGGAACATCGGTCCCTTCGCATCCAGGGACTGGGGGTGCACAGGTGGCGCGAAGCCCAGTTAGTCCCACCGCAGGTGGCCGGGGTGCTACCGTATTCCTAGCGCCCCGATGAACCGACGCACGCGCAGAACGCTCACGGTTGTAGCTGCGATCCTGGTCCTGCTGGCCGTCGCCCTCTTCCTCCGCTGGAAGGCCCCGCCGGAATCCGCCCGCATTCTGCCCGAGTCCGATGGCATTCTCTACATCAAGCTCAAGCCCATCCGCAGCTTCTTTCACAAGCGCCTCACGCCGCCCCAGCGTGTGCCCGACTACCAGGCCTTCGTGGACGCCACCGGCATCGACTGGGAGCGCGACCTGGATGACGCCGCCATTGCCCTGCACCGTATGCCCGACCCCAATGGGCCCAATGGCCCGGTGGCCTACTCCATGGTGCTGCGCGGCAAACTTACCGGCGAAAAGCTCAACCACTGGCTCGAAGCCAACGCCACCCAGCGCGAAAACTACGAAGGCAAGATCATCTACAACGTCCCCAGCCAGGGCCGCACCGTCCGCGTCTCGCAGATCGGCTACGACATGGTCGCCGTCTCCAACTTCCCCACCCCGGAGATGATCCACTCCATGATCGACCGTCACCGCACCGCCGCCTGGCCCCTCACCGGCTCAACGCTCCTCAGCCGCCACTACCGTGACATCCCCCTGCTCTCCGTCGCCTGGGGCATGGGCCAGATCGGCCTGCCGCTCACGCAGAGCGGCGCCATCCACATCTTCGGACTCGACCTGCCCATGCCCGTCGATTCCACCTTCGTCGCCAGCATCGCGCCCGGCCTGTCGCTCAAAAATCTCCACCTGCGTGTGGAAGAGTTCGCCAAAAACGAGGACGCCGCCGCCAGCGAAGCCGCCGCCCTCGCCACCTTGATCACCGCGGCGCGCCAGTTCACCGCCCCGCTGGGCGAGAACCCCGCCAACGACGCGCTGAAGGACCTGCTGAAAGGCGCGGAGGTGACGCAGAATCACGACCGCGTGATCATCAAGGCCAACCTGCCTACGTCGGTGTTCTCCAGCCTTGCCACGGCACAAGGAAATGACGAACTGGACAAAACCACTCCGCAATAGTGCATAATGGATGGCATAGCGCGCTTCCCTGTACGTCTGCAGAAACACGGCTCGCCTCGTCTCGTTTCACCCCACTCAAACTGAACATCTTCCGCCCGGGTTAGACTGGGCCTAGCGGCTGCGCGTCGTCCCCGCTCTCCACCCGCGCGCCGCCCGAGAGGTCTCCTATGCGCCAGCATTGCAAGCTGTCCCTCGCCGCACTCCTTGTCGTCTCCACATCGTTTGCCGCCGCGCAGAGCGGCGCGAAGCAGCCTGTGCTGACCGGCCAGAAGGCCTTCACCGACGCGGCCCACGAGTCCCCCGGCACCCGCCGCCACCTCACCGTCAACGATCTGCCCGCGCCCGCGCCAGATCAGTCCGTGGACAACGGCGCCAACATGGTTCCGCGGCCAAAGAACGCCTGGCCCAAGGCGCCCGCCGGTTTCAAGGTGGAGCTCTACGCCTCCGATCTCGAAAACCCACGCGAGCTGCGCACCGCCCCCAACGGCGACCTCTTCCTCGCCGACAGCGAGGGCGGCAAGATCAAGGTCTTCCGCGGCGTCGACAAGAACGGCCACCCGCAGCAGGTCTCCGTCTTCGCCAGCGGCCTGCACCAGCCCTTCGGCATCGCCTTCTATCCCCTCGGCCCCAACCCGCAATACGTCTTCATCGGCGACACCGACGAGGTCGTCCGCTTCCCGTATCACAACGGCGACATGAAGGCCACCGGCCCCATGGAGAACATCGTCGCGCTGCCCGGCGGCGGACGCCTGCGCGGCGGCGGCCACTGGACCCGCGACATCGTCTTCTCCAAAGACGGCAGCAAGATGTTCGTCTCCGTAGGTTCGCACTCCAACATCGACGACCCCGACACACATCCCGAGGAGTTCCACCGCGCCGACGTTCTCGAGTTCACCCCCACCGGCAAGTTCGTCAAGGTCTACGCCTACGGCATCCGTAACTGCGTGGGCGAAACCATCAACCCCATCACCGGCCAGTTATGGTGCTCCACCAACGAGCGCGACGCCCTCGGCAACAACCTCGTGCCCGACTACATAACTCACATCCAGGAAGGCGGCTTCTACGGCTGGCCCTACTACTACATGGGCGCCCACGGCGGCGTGCAGGATCCGCGCCACCAGGGCAAGCACCCCGAGCTGCAGTCCAAGGTCATCACGCCTGACATCCTCGTCAACCCGCACTTCGCGTCCTTGGAAATGCTGTTTTATGAGGGCTCGCAGTTCCCCGCCGAGTACAAGGGCGACGGGTTTGCCTGCGAACACGGCTCATGGAATCGCGCGCAGCGCAGCGGCTATGAAGTGATCCGCCTGCCCATGAAGAACGGCCACGCCACCGGCGAGTACGAAGACTTCCTCACCGGCTTCACGCTAGGCGATGGCAACGTCTGGGGCCGCCCCGTAGGCATCGCCGTCGGCAAAGACGGCTCGCTGTTCGTGTCGGATGATGGCAGCCGCTCTATTTGGCATGTAACCTACACCGGCAAGTGAATTCAGAACCTGGTTGTGGCATCCATTCCGCAGCATGATCGCGAAATGGTGCCACAACACACAGCTATTCCTGCGACGGCTCTTCCGTGTCCTCGCCGGCCTCCGCCTGCGCGCCTGCAATCAAGTGCAGCGCTTCATCCTTGCGATACGCGGGCATCAGGATTCGCCGCACTGGATTCAGAATGGGGCTGAAGCCGAACCGCGCTGGAGCGCTCTCCCACACGCGATACTCCACGCCGGCCTCATCCAGCACCGCCTTCGCCAGCTCGAACGCAATCGGATCGTCGCTCTCGAAGACGGTCACGATTTCGAGCTTTGGATCCCGCTTCTCCATGCGACCGCTTCCGCCTACATACTGACTCGCTGACTTGCCGACTCGCTACTTCTTCAGCCCCAGCGCCTCCACCACCTTCTCATCCACCTTCGCCGGCTGCCCATTCTGCTTCCACACCACGCCAAACCCACCGCGATAGTCCCACATCGTCCAGCCGATGCCGTCCGCTTCCATCGCCGTGCGCACATCGTGCAGCCAGCGCATGCGCGAGTCCTGCGGCGCGTTGCGGAAGACGCCGAATTCATTGCAGATCAGCGGCACATCGTTCGTCTTTGCCCAGGCCGCCGCTGCATCCATCTGCAGCTTGATACGCTGCGCACTCCAGCCGTCCAGCCAGTAGTGCTCAAAGTCGTAGCGGTCGCGCGCGTCCGGCACCTCCGCCAGGTCCTGCTGCATGGCACTCGTATCCGGCGGATACGCGATGTTGTGCGTGTAGATCCAGTACGGATTGCCCCAGCTCGCCCCCTGGTGCGTAAACTCGTGCGGCTCATAGAAGTGGAAGTTATAGATCACGTTGCCATCCGGCAACGGATGCTGCGTCAGCAGATCGGCAATGCTCGACCAGTTCGGCCCCGTCGCAATGATCGTATTCTTGGGCGCAACCTCCCGAATCGCGGCCGCCGCCCGCGCCTGAATCCCCGCCCAGCGATAGGGATCGTTCACCTCCGGCTCATTCATGATCTCGTAGTAAATCAAGTCCGGGTTGCGATCCGCATAGTGCGCAGCGAGTCTGCGCCACAACATCACAAACCGCTCCACGCCCTCGTTGCTGTTCTTCACCTGCTGCTTGAACGCCTCTTCCGGGTGAATATCGATCTGCACGGCAAGCCCATGCGCAACCATCGTGTCCACCACGTGATCCAGGCGCGTCACAAAATCCGCGTACTGCCCGCGGTGGTTCAAGCCCTGCTCCAGCGGCACCGGGTCGATGCTCAACCGCACGTTGTCGAAGCCCAGCTTCGCCATGAGCGCGATGTCGCCATCATCCATGTAGCTGTTGGTGCGCCTGGCCGAGTAGTCGTCCGCCGACTGCGCAAACCACTCCGACGCGTTGATGCCATGACGCAGATGCTGCGCCCGCGCGAAGGCGGTCTTCAGTTCGGCGGCGCGATCCTGCGCGGCCGCGGACAATGCGCCAAGGACGAAGCAAGCAACCAGAAATGCAAAAGAGCGTGAAGTGAGCCTCACCGCAGATCCTCCAACAGTTGGAAATCAAAAACCCTGCCCACCATACCACGCTCCGGCGGAGACTCGCTGCGCTGAGTAGCTTTGCTCGCCCAACGAAAAACGGCTCCCAATCGGGAGCCGTTGCAACTTGTCCTGTGCGCTGAGTCTACTCGCCGGTCCCCTTGCCAACGCTGGCGTTCGATGCCCGCAGTTCCTGGAAGCTCTCGCGCAAATACTTGTGCGGGTTCACCGGCACATTGTGGACGCGGACCTCATAGTGCAGATGCGGCCCGGTCGCGCGCCCCGACTGCCCCACGTACCCGATCACCTGCCCGCAGATGACATGCTCGCCCGGCACCACCGCCAGCGAAGACATATGGCCATACAGCGTCGTCACGTTGTGACCGTGATCGATGATCACCTCGCGGCCGTATCCGTTGGCCATCCGCGCCGCAATCACATCTCCGTCGGCCGTGGCGCGCACCGGCGTCCCATACGGAGCCTCAATGTCCACGCCGGGATGAAACGCGCCTTCGCCATCGATAGGATCTTGCCGCTCGCCGAAGCCGGAACCCACGCGGCCCGCCACCGGCCACAACGACGGCGCATCGGCAAATTGCATCCAGTCGCCGCCCAGCGTAGGCGAATAGCCGTTGGCGATCGCACGCGTGATGCTGCCCGACATGGCGTCGTTGCGCAGTTGATAGAACTTGTCCAGCGTGATCTTCACGTTCTGCTGATTTGGATCGTCGGTCAGGCTCAGCGGGGTGGCCTCGGACGCCGCCTTGGCAACTTCCGCGTGATGCCGCGCAAGCCGAGTCTGCCGCAGCCCATACAGCGCCGTCACCTCATTGGCCAGCGCGCCCAGCGAGGCCACCTGCACATCGCGATCGTGCGCGATCTGCGCCATCTGCTTGTAGTTTTTGCGTAGCGTCTCGCGATCCGCCCGCATCTGGTTGAAGCTCTCCGTCTTCAGCAGCATGCGTGTGTACGATCCCGCCAGGCCGGCGATGGTGAAAGCGCCAATCACCGCGGCAGCGACAAATCCGTACGCGTAATGGAGAGGGAGCGGGATCTTGCGGACACGGCCTTCTTCGTCCCGCGCGACAAACAAAATGTAATAGCGCTTGCGCATTGTCTCCGCTTGTCCCGCTCGCGCGGGTTTCGCAATTCGCCGTTACTTCACACGACAAATATCGATGAGGGCCGCATGGGCCGATTTAAACCACAAAAGCGTCCCGAAGACGCACTCTGCCTGGAACGTGAATTCAGGCTATCAACCGTTCCCGCCGTGGGTCAATGCAATTCGGGTAAGCCGCTGATTTTCCAACGCTATAGTGAAAGAAAGGGGAAGGCGAAGCCAGGCGCTCCGTCTCCCTCCTGTTCTTAAGATGCGCAAAATCGTCCATCCCGCTGAACTCGAACTCCTGCGCCTCATCCGCCAGCGTGCCGGAGCCGGTCCGCGCAGCGCCATCGCCGTCGGCATCGGCGATGACTGCGCGTTACTGCGTCCCCGCCCGGGCGAAGAGATCGCCGTCACCACCGACCTCAGCATCGACGGCCGCCACTTCCGCATCGACTGGCACACGCCGGAATCCGTCGGCCATCGCGTACTCGCCCGCGGCCTCAGCGACCTGGCCGCCATGGGCGCGCGCCCGCTGGCAGCGTTTCTTTCTCTTGGCCTGCCCGCCGGGCTCACCGTGGGCCGCAATAGCGGATCCGGGTCGAAGTCCTGGGCCGACCGATTCTACGACGGCCTGCTCGCCCTCGCCGCACTGCACCAGACTCCCCTTGCCGGCGGCGACCTCGCCGAATCCCCCGTCGCTCTCGCCGATATCGTCCTCGTCGGCGCCGTTCCGCGCAACCGCGCCCTGCTCCGCTCCGGCGCGCACCCAGGCGATGCCCTCTATGTAACCGGAACGCTGGGCGGAGCTGCCGCCGGTTTGCAGGCGCTCTCGCAGCTCACGCCGGCCAAGCGCACCCGCATCACGGCCCTCAACTGTCCTGCCGCGCTGGCCGCGCACCTGTTTCCGCAGCCGCGGCTCGCCCAGGGCGCGTGGCTGCAACGGCACAAATCAGCCACCGCCGCCATCGACATCAGCGATGGCCTCTCCACCGACCTGACACACCTTTGCGAAGAGTCCGGCCTCGCCGCGGAAATTGATGCAGCCTGTTTGCCCATCGCGCCCGGCGCCACGCTCGCGCAGGCCCTCCACGGCGGCGAGGATTACGAGCTGCTGTTCACCGCGCCCGCCTCCGGCCGCCTGCCGCGTCGCGTCGCCGACGTGCCAATTGCCCGCATCGGCCGCATGGTCCGCCGGCGTAAGCAAGATCCGCAGATCACTCTGCTCACCGGCAACGCACCCCAGCCGCTGACGCCCCGGGGATGGCAACATTTTGTGTAAGCGCCGGCTGCGCGCACGCCGGCACACGCTCCTCCGGCTTCAGTACGCCGCCGTGCACTGCTCGTGGATGTGCTGCGGGTTCTCCAACTCGTCCACAATCGCCACCGCGAAGTCCTCCACGGAGATGTGGCTGGGCCGCTCCTCCTCGAAGATCATCTTCCCCGTGTCCACGCGAAATTTCTCCGTCCGCTGCCCCGGCCGAAGAATGGATGCGGGGCAGTAAAACGTCCAGTCCAGCTGCGATTCCTGCAGCAGATGAAGCACGTCGCGCTGCGCCACCGCCACGCCCATCCACTGGCTCGGAAACGTGGCCAGATCCATCTGCTTCACGCCCGGCGAAACCTCCAGCGTGCCCGCATTGCCCACCACGATGAGCCGCTGAATGCCGGCTTCCGGCAGTGCCTGCAGCAGCGACTTTGCCGCCTGCACCAGCCGCATCGGCTCGCCTTCCGCCGGCGAGATGGCGTTGATCGCCGCCTCGCAGCCCTTCGCCGTCTGCGCCACGCTCTCCGGCTTCGTCGCATCCGACAGCACTGGTGTTACGCCCGGCGCCGACGCAATCATCTCCGGATGGCGCGTCGCTGCGCTCACCGTGTGACCGCGGCGCACAAGCTCCGCCAGAATGCGGCTCCCGATCATGCCGGAAGCCCCATACAACACAACGTGCATAGATGTTTTTCTCCTGAAAAGGACGTAGATGCAGTCGAGACCCGCTGGGTGGCGCGCCCCGTCTCGCATCATATACGCGCGCCCCGCCGCCCGACCCAATATCATGAACCCTGAACCGCGCAATTCGATGCGGAGCACGGTTGCGCATTTTCACAAACCTCTTACTCGCACGTTCAGTGCGCTGTCATCCTGAGCGGAGCAGCGCGAGAAAGCGCGCTGCGAAGTCGAAGGATCTGCGGTTCGTCCGCACGTTCAATGCCTACGATGGACCTCACATTCCCGCACCGCTGGCACGCCGAGATTCTCCCGGCGCGTCCACTCATCCTGCCGCCGCGCCACTTCGTCTACCCGCGCGATGCCGAAGAGGTGGAGCGCGGCGCGCTCGAGGTGCTCATCCGGCCGGATGGCGCGCAGGAATTTTTAGCCACCTGCGCTCTCGGCTTCCGCGATCCCACGGCTCCAACCGGCCTCTGGTCGACTCCAAACCCGGAAGAAATCTGCGCCGTCTCCGGCGGATACGCCTACATCCTCCACACCACGGACCCCGCGCGCTTCACCATGCTGCCGTATCGCCCGGTTCTGGAACTGCGCCCCGACCCCGCGCACAACCTGTTGCTCTTCGTCGGCCACCATCGCATCCTGGCGTGGGGCGGCAACGGCCAGGCATGGGAGTCGCCCAAGCTCAGCGACGAAGGCGTCACCCTGGCAGCCATCGCAGGCGACACGTTGCACGGCACCGGCTGGAACCTGATGACCGACAAAGAAACCCCCTTCGCGCTCGATCTGCGCACCGGCCTGCTCAATTCCTGATTCGCTCAGCGGCCGTCGCCAGCCCGATCCAGCCGCGCATCCACGCTGTACTTTCCCGCTCCGCCAAGCACGAGCATCGCCGTAGCGCCGAGATACAGCACGATCAGCTCGCCGTGGTCGCCCTGCGGCCCGAAGATCGCGAAGTGGTGCACGAAGGCCAACGCCACGCCCACGTTGATGAAGATGATGAGCGCGGCCCAGCGCGTGGCCAATCCGAGGATGAGCAGCAGCGTGCAGATACCGTCAGAGAGCGTGGCGAACAACAGGCTCGGCACCGGCCCGATGTGCAGCGGGTCGGGGAAGTGCGCGGCCATGTGCTGAAAGCGGAACAGCTTTTCCGTGCCGTGCTTCAAAAACAGCGGCAGGGCAGTGAACAAGCGCAGCGCCAGCAGCCCGCAGTCGCGATGCAGACCCACACCCTTCATCAACAGAAATCGCCGGAACATCAGGACCTCCAATCCATTCACAAATGCTTCGGTGCTCAAAGGCGTCTGTCGGCAACTCGATGCAACGCCTGCAGATCGTCCCTCGAAATGTGCGTACCATCATAACGTCCCGCTGAACCTGCTTCTTGCGCAGCTTCGGCCCCGCATGCGGGCACCCACTACACTCAGACTGTGACCGAAATTGAATCCTTCATCCGCCGCCTGCCCAAGGCTGAGCTCCATCTGCATCTCGAAGGCACCATCCTTCCCGCCACTCTCGTCGAGCTGAGCAGCCGTCCCGGCCGCAAGCGCTTGTCGCAGGCTGAAGCCGACGCCGTCTACCACTTCACCGACTTCTCCGGATTCATGGAAGCCTTCCGCCTGATCACCAGCCTCCTGGAATCGCCCGAGGACTACGAGCTGGCCGCCTGGCGCATGCTCGAGCATCTGGCCGCGCAGGGTGTGGTGCACGCCGAGGTCTACATCTCCGTCGGCGTCATCTATCACTTCCGCAACCACGACGCCGCCTGCTTCGAGCCCATCTTCGCAGCGCTGGAACGCGCCCGCGAGCGTGGACGCAGCGAGTTGGGCGTCTCGCTCTACTGGATCTTCGACGCGGTGCGCCACTTCGCGGTGGAGGAAGGCCTGCGCGTCTTCCGCAAGGCCGCCGAACTCCGCCCGCAGCATCCATCCATCATCGGCATCGGCCTGGGCGGAGACGAGCGCCGCACCGGCTCCGCACCCTACGCGGAAGCCTACGCCGAGGCAAAGGCCGCCGGCCTGCGCCTGACCAACCACGCCGGCGAAACCACCGGGCCGGAGGCGATCCGCGAAGCCCTGGCCATCGGCACGGAGCGCGTCGGCCACGCGGTTTCGGCCATTCAGGACCCCGGCCTGGTGCGGGATCTGTGCGAACGCGGCGTGGCGCTGGAACTGAATCCCACATCAAATGTCCGCACCGGCGTCTGTCCGTCGTTTGCGGCCCACCCGCTGCGCCGCTACTTCGATGCCGGCCTGCTGGTGACGCTGAACTCCGACGACCCCGCCTTCTTCGGCTCCGATCTCGCCGGCGAATTTCTACTCGCCCACACCGAGCAGGGCTTCACCCGCGACGAGCTGCTTCAGCTCGCTCGCAACAGCTTCCGCGCCAGCTTTCTTCCCGAAGCGGAAATGCAAGGCTGGATAACCCAAATCGACTCATTGCAGTAAACAATTCTTCACAATGTGGTGCGAAAGTCGTAGGCAGGCATCAAACCAGGTGCGCTATCATGGCGCAAGGAGGGCAGTCGCACAATGTCGCAGCAACCCGAAACCGAAGCAATGGAAACAGCATGCGATCGCAAGGCGCTGCGAGCGGTGGGCTGGTTCTCCGTCGGCATGGCGATCGCCAGCCTGGGCATCTATCTGGGATTTGAGCTGCGCAGCCGGTACAAGTTCCGCCATCGCACCCCCTACGACTTCTACTCGAACGCCGAGGCGCAGACCGCCAACGAGTTCGGCGTGGGCATCTAGGCGAAAGCCTCTTGAGCAGCTCCCCATCCGGCGCAACCCGCGCCGGATTTTGCTTTTAGCGCTTCCCCTTCGCGAACAGCTCATCCAGCTTCTGCTCGTACGCGTGGTAGTCCAGGTACTTGTAGAGGTCCGCGCGCGATTGCATCATGGGCACCGCGCTTTGCTGCGTCCCCTCAGCGCGAATCGTCTCATACACCTTCAGCGCCGCCGCATTCATCGCCCTGTACGCTCCGCAGCAGTAGAGGATGATGTCCACGTCCGCGCCCGCCAGCTCCTCTCGCGTGAACAGCGGCGTCTTGCCGAACTCCGTAATATTCGCCAGAATCGGCACACCCACGGCCCTGCGGAACTCCGTGTACTGCGGCAGTTCCGTAACCGCCTCGGCAAAGATCATGTCCGCGCCCGCGGCCACATACGCCTGCGCACGCTCGATGGCGGCGGACAGGCCTTCGTTCGCCAGCGCATCGGTGCGGGCCATCAGCACAAATCTGTCGTCGGTCTTCGCGTCGACGGCAGCCTTGATGCGATCCACCATCTCGTCGGTCGACACAAGCTCTTTGCCCGGACGATGCCCGCAGCGCTTGGCGCCCACTTGGTCTTCCATGTGCACGGCAGCCGCGCCCGCTTTGATCATCGACCGAATGGTACGCGCAATGTTGAACGCCGAACCCCAGCCGGTGTCGATATCGACCAGCAGCGGCAGCGCGCACACGTCGGTAATGCGGCGCACGTCGGTCAGCACGTCTTCCATGGTGCTGATGCCGAGGTCGGGCATGCCCAGCGAGTTGGCGGCCACGCCGCCGCCGGACAAATAGATCGCGCGAAAGCCTGAGGCCTCCGCCAGCCGCGCCGTGTAGGCGTTGATCGCCCCGACGACCTGCAGGGGCTTTTCCTGCTCCAATGCGGTGCGAAACCGCGCGCCGGGTGATTGCTGTGTGCTGCTCTCCGCCATCTTTCGCTCCACCCCGCATGGTAGCAGCCGGTGCAGCCGCCGGTTTCGCAACCCGCCCTGCCGTGCGACAATCATCCCGCAGCGCAGTCACGAGTTTTTCCTGGAGGATATTTCGATGAAGCGTCTTCTGATTTGTGCCGGCATCCTCGCCGGCAGCGCCGTCCTGTTTGCACAGCAGCACAAAGCCCCCGCAAGCCCCCCGGAGACCGCCACAGGAACCATCGGCGGCGCCAGCATCACCCTCAAGTATTCGTCGCCCCGCCTCCGCGGCCGCGAAGGCAAGGTATACGGCAAGGACGGCCTGATCGCCACCGCCGCCGGCTCGCAGTATCCCATCTGGCGCGCCGGAGCCAATGCCGCCACCACCCTGACTACCGACAAGAACCTCAAGATCGGCGACATCAACGTTCCCGCCGGCACCTATACGCTCTTCGTCGACATCACCGACGCCGATCAGTGGACCCTGATCGTGAACAAGAAGACTGGCGAGTGGGGACTGCAGCACACCGCATCTGAGGACGTGGGCAAGACCAGGATGCACATGTCCAAGCCCGCATCCACCGTGGAAGATCTCACATGGACCATCGGGGCAAACAAGATCACCCTGGCGTGGGAGAACAAGGAAGCTTCAGTCCCCGTGCACGCAGAGAAGTAGACACCTGCAGAGCGAAAAAGAGATGGGCTGCTCCACACGCGAGCAGCCCATTCTTTTTCCCAATCTCGATTCCCTCGCCGTGCTCATCCGCCGCCGGCGAACGCAACCAGAAACAAAGGCCCGGAGCAATCTGCCCCGGGCCTGTTCGTTCCATGTGCTTGCGGGCTTACTCGCCTGCTGTTTCCGCGGCCTTGGTCTGGGCCACGGTCCAGTCGGGCGCGCCCACCTTGAAGCGCGCGAAGCGCCGCACGGTGATGTTCTCGCCCAGCTTGCCCACCTTCTGCGCAATCAGCTCCTTGATGCTGATCGACTGCTCCTTGATGAAGGGCTGCTCCAGCAGGCAGACCTCCTCGTAGAACTTCGCCATCTTGCCTTCGACGATCTTCTCGATCACCGGGGCCGGCTTGCCGGTGGCTGCGGCCTGCGCGCGATAGATCTCCTTCTCGCGCTCCATGTCCGCCGCAGTCACATCCTCGGGCCTCACGTAGCGCGGATCCGTGGCCGCCACGTGCATCGCGATGTCCTTCATCAGCTCCTGGAAGTCCTCCGTGCGCGCCACAAAGTCGCTCTCGCAGTTCACTTCCAGCAGCACGCCGATCTTGCCGCCGGCGTGAATGTAGGTGCCGATCGCGCCCTCGTTCGTCGTGCGCGCCGCCTTCTTCTGCGCGGAAGCCATACCGCGCTTGCGCAGAATCACGAAGGCCTCTTCCATGTCGCCCTTCGACTCTTGCAGTGCCTTCAGGCAGTCGCCCATCGGCGCGCCGGACTTCTCGCGAAGCTCTTTTACCAACTTTGCATCAATCTTCTCGCTCACAGTGCTCATTCCTCTTCTCGCTTCCTCAAGACTCTTTGAATATCTTCGGGATCAGCTCGCATCCTCGCCGGCCCACTCAAACCCCGCCGGCTTAACCTGCCAACTCCGCCACTCTTCCGCGCAAACGAAAAGCGTGGCCGCCAGTGCGCGCCACGCTCCCGTCCATGCACGCGCTATGCGCAAATGTTGTTACTGGCCGCCTTCGGCCGCTTCCGCCTCTTCCATCAGGGCTGCCACTGCCGCGGGAGCCTTGCGAATGCCGCCGCCCAGCGCCGACTCGAGATCGATGTCCTCGGTCGAAGACGCTTCGATCCCCGCGCCCTCTTCCGCCGGAGCTTCCACCGGCTCTTCGGCGAAGGCCTTGTCGCCCACCAGGTTCACGCCCTCGGCCGCCGAGTCGGCGATCTTGGAGGTGAACAGGCGGATGGCGCGCAGCGCATCGTCGTTGCCAGGAATCACGTAGTCAACCACCGTGGGATCGCAGTTCGTGTCCACAACCGCAACCACCGGGATGCCCAGCTTGCGGGCTTCCTTCACCGCGATCGCCTCGTTGTTGGAGTCGATCACGAACAGCGCGTCGGGCAGGCGCTTCATGTTCTTGATGCCGGCCAGGTTCGCCTGGAGGTGCTTGCGCTCGCGCTCCAAACGAATGACTTCCTTCTTGGTCAGCAGATCGTACCGGCCATCGGTGGCCATATCATCCAGTTCCTGAAGGCGCTTCACCGACTTCTGCACCGTCACCCAGTTGGTCAGCAAGCCGCCCAGCCAGCGGTTGTTGATGTAGGGCATGCCCGCGCGGCCGGCTTCTTCCGCCACCGCATCCTGGGCCTGGCGCTTGGTGCCGACGAACAGAATCGTCTTGCCGCCCGCGCACAGATCGGTAACAAACTTCGACGCATCCTTGAACAGCTTGAGCGTCTTCTGCAGGTCGATGATGTAGATACCGTTGCGCTCGCCGAAGATGTATTCCTTCATCTTGGGGTTCCAGCGCTTGGTCTGATGCCCGAAGTGAACACCCGCTTCGAGCAGCTCCTTCATTGTGATCGTGGCCATTGGCCTCCTTCGTGGATTGCATCCGGGTGGTCGATGCCGGCGCCCGAATTTAACCCGCTCATGCGGGAGATGAAAAACCCAGGGAGTAGGGAACAGGAAGTAGGGAGTAGAAAACAAAACTGCTGAACCGTCTTCTACTCCCTACTGCCTACTCCCTATTCCCTCGCAAGCGCCTAGCGCTTGCTGAACTGGAACCGCTTGCGCGCGCCCTTCTGACCGTACTTCTTACGCTCCTTCACGCGAGCGTCGCGGGTCAGCAGGCCTTCGGCCTTGAGCGCCTTGCGCAGTTCGGCGTTGAACTCAATGAGAGCGCGGGCCGATCCCATCTTCACCGCGTCCGCCTGCGAAGCCACGCCGCCGCTGCTCACGTTGACCACAACGTCGAAGTTCGCCAGCATCTCAGCCACGACCAGCGACCGCTTGGCAGACACACGCTGCTGCTCGGTCACAAAATACTCGTCGAAGCCCTTGCCGTTCACCTTCCACTCGCCGGTGCCCGGACGCAGAAAGACGCGGGCGATCGCCGACTTGCGCCGCCCCGTGCCGTAATACTGAACCAGATCCGCCATTCAATCCTCTTAGCTCTCAGCCGTCAGCTCTCCGCTTTCGGCTCTTCCTGAAATCTTGGGGATCCAGGCTTCGGGTCTTCTACTCCCTACTCCCTGTTCCCTACTCCCTGACGGCGCCGTTAGGCGACGTCCAACGCCACCGGCGCCTGCGCCTGATGCGGGTGCTTGTCGCCGCGGTAGACCTTCAGCTTGGTCCCCATCTGGCGGCCCAGCTTGGTCTTGGGCAGCATGCCCTTGATCGCCTCTTCCAGAATCTTCTCCGGCTTGCGGGCCAGCAGGCGCGTGAACGACTCTTCGCGCAGGCCGCCGGGGAAACCGGTGTAACGGCGATACATCTTCGACTGGCTCTTCAGCCCCGTCAGCCGCACCTTCTCGGCGTTGATCACGATCACGTGATCGCCCATGTCAATGTACGGCACGTACTGGGGGTTCAGCTTGCCGCTCAGCACGCTGGCGGCCTTGGTCGCCAGGCGTCCCAGGGTCTGGCCGCTGGCGTCTACCACATACCACTTGCGGTCAATGTTCTTGCCGCTCGGAACAAAGGTCGACATCTCTCTTCTGCCCTCTTCTCAAAAAAACTTCTGACCGATCCTGTGCCGGCCTTCCAAAATCGTCGCGCAATGCGCGTTCGCCCGCGCCTATTGCGCACGGGCCAAAATTCCACCCACTTCCAAACAATGCTGTTCGGGTGAGGATTGCCCCGGGATACGCCCGGGCTAGCGGCGCTTACTGACTCTGCTGGGACTAAAATGCAACGTCCCCGCAGATGGTGGCCTGCCCCGGCAAAACCCCTGCAAAGGTCTTAACCCGCCGGTTCTGGACTGCTATCGGTTCCCCACTGGCCTGAAAATGCCTTTGGAAGCCCTCTATACAGACCCCAGGCGCAACACCGCACAAGGACTACAGAATACGCGATTTGCAATCGGGAGTCAATGCAACCTGAGACCGATTCTGACCCCGGTGCGCAGCGCCCTTCCCGCTGTACATTGGGGAAATGAGCCCCCATCCCCCTGAAATCCCGGCCGATCGCCCCCTGGCCGGGGCGGGAACACCGGCTCCCATCACTCTCCGCGCCCGCCTCCGTACCCTTGCGGCGGCATGCCTCCTCGTCTTCGGCCTCCTCGTCGCACTCGCTGTCTACGCCCGCTTGCTCTTTACTCAGAATCCCTCCGGCACGGACTTTGTCGAATACTTCGCCCAGGGCCGGCTCCTCGCGCAGCACGCCAACCCATTCGACCCCGCCGCCACCCTCCGCATCGAGCAAAGCCTCGGCCAGAACTCCCCAATCCCTCAGATCACCTTCAGCCCTCCGGTCGCACTCTGGTTCACGCTGCCGCTCGGCCACCTGAGCCCCCGCGCCGGACTGAATCTGTGGCGCGCGGCCCAGCTTGCCTCCCTCGCCCTGGCACTGTGGCTCCTGTGGAGGCTGAACGGCCGGCCAGCCTCAAAATGGCACCTGCTCGGCTTTGTCTTTGCCCCCGTAATCGCCTGCCAGATGGCCGCGCAGCTCAGCCTCTTCTTCCTGCTCTGCCTGGTGGTCTTCCTCCTGCACCACCGGCAACACCCCTTTTGGGCCGGTGCCGTGCTCATGCCCTTCGCACTCAAGCCGCACATCATCCTGCCATTTGCGCTGGTGCTTCTGCTTTGGGTCGTGCTGCGCCGCTGCTACTGGTTGGCCGCCGGATTCGTCGCGGCACTGGCCGTCAGTTGCGCGGTTTCGCTCTACCTCGCCCCGCACTGCTGGGCGCAATACCGTAAGGCCATGGCAGGCAGCGGCGTGATGGATGTCTTCATTCCCGCACTCGCCTGCGCGCTGCGCTTCCTCATCGACCCAGCCGCCAAATGGATCCAGTTTGTGCCCGAGATCTGCGCCTGCATCTGGGCGTTGTGGTACTTCTGGACGCGCCGCGGGAACTGGGAGTGGCAGCGCCACGGCATGATGGTGCTGATGGTGGCGGCCATCTGCACCCCCTACGGCTGGTTCGTCGACGAGTCCATCCTGCTGCCCGCCATGCTCACCAGCGTTTACTGCGCGCTCCAATACCGGCGCAGCCTGCTCCCGCTCCTCTTCTTCAATGCGGCCGCCCTGGCCGAAGCCCTCGCCAGCCTGAACCTGCACTCCCACGCCTATTTGTGGACAGCCCCAGCCTGGCTCGCATGGTATCTCTACGCGACCCGGGTTCCGAGAAGAGTGCCGGAACCGGCCGCCGCACCCGCATAAACACGTATGCCCCACCCTTCAAAACTGCGAAGGATGGGGCATCGTATTCCCGCGCTGAATTAAGCGAAGGCCGGCTCTGCCGCCCTCACCCGGAAGCGCTTCATCTGCACCTTGAGTTCGCGCTCGATCTTCTTCAGCTCGTTGCGTTCCTCAGGCATGGCAAAGGTGCTGGCCACGCCGCGTGCGGAGGCGCGCCCCGTGCGGCCCACGCGGTGCACAAAGTCCTCCGCCAGCTTGGGCATGTCGTAGTTCACCACGTGCGCAACGTGCTTCACGTCGATGCCGCGTGCCGCCACATCGGTGGCCACCAGCACCCGATGCTTGCCATCCGTAAAGCTGCGCAGCGCAGAGTTCCGCTGCGACTGCGTGCGGTCCCCGTGAATCTGCGTAGCCGCATGCCCGGAACGCGACAAGCGCCGCGCCAGCCGGTCCGCGCCATGCTTCGTCCGCACAAACACCAGGAAGCTTCCCTGCTCATTGCCCAGCAGATGCTCCAGCAAGTCCTGCTTCTTTTCCTTGCTCACCTCGAAGGCGCGCAGGTCCACGCTCTCCGCCGGCTTCGACACCGACCCGATCTCGATGCGCACCGGGTTCTTGAGATACTGCTGCGCCACCTTGCGCACCGCGCCTTCCAGCGTGGCCGAGTAGCACAGCGTCTGCCGCTCCGCGGGCAGCTCCGCCGCGATCCGCGCGATCGCCGGCTGGAAGCCCATGTCGAGCATGCGGTCCACTTCGTCGAAGACCAGCACCTTGATGGTGTCCAGCTTCACAAGCCTGCGCTTGATGTAGTCCTCCAGCCGCCCCGGCGTGGCGACAATCAATCGCGCGCCCCGGCGAATCGTGTCGAGCTGCGGGCCTTCGGCCATGCCGCCCACCACCAGCGCCACCATGTGGTCGCTGTTCGGGCGGATCATGCGATAGGCCTTCTCCACCTGCATGGCCAGCTCGCGCGTGGGCAGCAGCACCAGCGCGTGGGCTCCGCTGCGCTCTTCCATCTTCTGGAAGCGCTCGATGATCGGGATCAGGAAGCTCAGCGTCTTGCCCGTGCCGGTCTGCGCGGTGGCCAGCACATCGTGGCCCTCCAGCGCCGGAGGAATCGCCCCGGCCTGCACCGGCGTCGGCGTGGTGAACTTGTTTTTTTCGAGCCGCGCCAGCAAGGCGGGCGAAATGGAAAACTGACTGAATTGAGTGTTCAAAAAAATCTTTCTGCCGTTCCGGGAGTCGCTCTTTCCCATCGCGCTCAACCGGAACCTGATATGGGGCACACCACAACAACCGCGGATGCCCGCGCAACACATTGCGTAAGAAGAATCGGCCTGAAAACCTTCAGGAGCTGACCTACGCCATCTTCGCCGGCGCATACTCTCGTCCGGCACCCCAGCTCATTCGCACAACATCGCGGCAGAGTCCGCTGCGCACATCCGTTGTCTCCGGATCGCCAGCCTGGGGGTACGCTGTAGGGGCTTGGGGGAAAAACTCGAGGCGGGGCTAACAACAGCGCCACTCACGTCCAAATCACTGAGCGCAAATACAGTGTATCACGAGCTTTAGCTATTCCCTACTCCCTACTCCCTACTCCCTACTCCCTACTCCCTACTCCCTGCATCTAGCATCCGGCAGCCCCATCCTCCGCTTCATCGCCAGAATCTCCTGCAGCTTGTCGTCGGGGATGAAGTTCAGCGGCTTACCGATCTGCTGCGCGATGAGATACGTCTTGCAATACGTATCGAGGATCTCCGTCATCCACTCCGCATGCGTGACCGTATCTGCCCAGAAGACCACGCCGTGATTGGCCAGCAGAATGGTATTGTGATCGCGCACAAACGGCAGCACCGTCTCGGCAAACGCCTTGGTCCCCGGCGTCTCATACGGCGACACCGCCGCGGGCCCGATGAAGAACTCGTACTCCGGCAGCAATCCGTTGGGCGGTGCCGAGCCGGTCATGGCAAACGCCGTTGCATACGGCGGATGGCAGTGCACAATCGCCCGCGCCTGCGCCTGCGCCTTGTAGATTTCCAGATGCAGCAGCAGTTCGCTGGTACGATCGCGGTCGCCCACCAGGATCCGCCCCTCCAGGTCGCAGAGGCAGATGTCGTCCGGCTGCAGGTCGCCCTTGCTGATCATCGTCGGCGTGCACAGCACGTACTTCAACCCCAGCCGCACGCTGATGTTGCCGCCGTTGCCGTCCACGTACTGGCGCGTCCACAGCTTGCGTCCAACGGCAATGATCTCGGCGCGCAGCGCCGCTGCCTCCACCGAATTGGCCGCCCCTAGCGGCGTCGCCTCCTCCGCATTCAAAGGCATCCGCGCCGATTCGTTCCGCTCCATGACCGCATTCTCGCCCATCGTCGTCCTCGGCTGCCAGATGGCCCGCTTGGTTCCATCTTGCTCGAATCCACATCTCCGAGACGTGATTGAGATCACGTGAGTCCGCCGGGTAAAGCCACCGCGCCGGAAGCGCAGCGTTTGTTAGCCCCGCGCTTCAGCGTGGGGATAGCCGCCTTCCCTGGGTCCCGGAGTCCTGTAGGGACGGCGCTGAAAACAATCCGGCGTTCCGCCGCACGTCGCGGCGACGAAACTCAGCGCCCCGCCGGCATCAGCCTCCGCTGAAGCTCCTCCAGCGTGTGCCCCTTCGTCTCCGGATAGAAGAACAGCACCGTGAAGAACTGCACCGCGGTCATGATGGCGAAGAACGTAAACGGCGCGCTCCGGCCGATGCTGGCCACCAGCACCGGAAACGCCAGCGCGATCACGGCGTTCATCGTCCAGTGGCTGCAGTTGCCCACGCCCTGGCCTTTGCTGCGCACCGCGTTGGGAAACACCTCGCCGATGTACACCCAGATCACCGCGCCCTGCGACAACGCGAAGAACGCAATGTAGGTGATGAGAATCCACACCAGCGCGCCAGCATGCGAGTTCGTTTTGAACAGCCACGCCACCGCGCCCAGGCAGGTAGCCGTCCCCGCCGCGCCGATCAGCAGCAGCGTCTTGCGCCCCAGCTTGTCGATCACACTCATGCCCACCATGGTGAACACAAGGTTCGTAAAGCCGATCGCGATGGCCTGCTCATCGCCCGAAACCTGGCTGAATCCCGCTGCCTGAAAGATGTCGTTCAGGTAATAGAGGATCGCGTTGATGCCGGCGAGCTGGTTGAACGCCCCAATCGTGATCGCGAGAAACAGCGGGTAGCGGTACTTCCACCGGAACACCGGCTCGTGTGCCGTCACATGCTCCTCCGCCAGCGCTGCCTGAATGTCGGCCAGCTCGGCCTCCGGATCGGCCTCGCCCATCTGCCTCAGCACCGCCAGCGCCTCGTCAAAGCGACTCTTTGACGCCGACCACCTAGGGCTGCGCGGAATGCCAAACAGCAGCACCAGGAACCCTGCCGCGGGAATCGCCGCCACACCCACCTGCCAGCGCCACTCCGCCGCGCCCAGGTTCATGGTGCGGATCAAGTAATTTGAGGTGTACGCCAGCAGGATGCCCAGCACTACATTGAACTGGAACGCGCCCACCAGCCGGCCGCGCCACTTCGCCGGCGAAAGCTCCGCAATGTACACCGGTCCCAGCACCGAAGATGCGCCGATGCCCAGCCCGCCGATAAACCGATACACCATCAACGAGGGCCAGTTCCACGCCAGTGCGCCGCCCACCGCCGAAATCACGTACAGCACCGCCGTGATGCGCAGCGTCTCGCGGCTGCCCAGCTTCTGGCCCACCTGTCCCGCGGCGAGCGATCCGATGATGGTGCCGATCAGCGCGATCGCTACCGTCCAGCCCTTGCCCGTAGGGCTCAGGTGATAGAGCCGCGTGAGCGCATCAATCGCGCCGGAGATCACAACCGTGTCGAAGCCGAAGAGCAGTCCGCCGAGCGCACCCGTCAGGGTGGCCTTCATCAGGTTTATGTTGGGTCGCATTGTGGTCCTTTGCGGGAACCACATCATCGTACAGGGACCAGGTTTCAGGTGTCAGGTTTCAGGGGTCAGGTGTCAGGTTTCAGGGAACAGAGATCAGGGAACAGGGCTTGAGCTCCAGGTTGACGGCTCAGATTTGCGATCGACGGTTCAGGCTTTCCCATTGCGGTATTGCGGCAGCGGGAAGGAGACGGATCGGCAGCAGACGTCAAGGGATTTGCTGGAGGTCGTCCCACACCGGCGCCTGATCGCTGTTCCCTGACACCTGTTCCCTGATTCCTGTTCCCTGTACTACCCGCGGCCGCCTCCGTCGCCCGGCCGCACCACCAGCACCTTGCAATGCTCGTCCTTCGCCGTCCACGACACGTGCATCTCGGTCTCCAGGTAGGCGCAATCGCCGGTGGCCAGCGTATCCACCACCCCGCCGCTGGTCATCTCCAGCGATCCATGAAGCACATATGCAAAGGCGCATCCGCCGTTCCCCGACTCCTCCGGCGTATACGCTGTGCCGGCCGCCATCTCAATCATCTCCGCCGTCAGCTGCGGCTCCTCATTGAGCGCGTTCAGCGGAATCCGCACCGCCGTCGCACCGCCACGGGTGTTGGCCATCAAATGGTCGCGCCGCGTAATCGACAACGAATGCCGCCCGGCGTCGCAGAAGAAGTGCTCCAGCCCCACTCCGTACACGCGGCAAATCGTCGCCAGCGTCGGCAACGTCGGAATCATCCGGTCGGTCTCCAGCTTCGACAGCAGCGCCGTCGAGAGACCGGTCTCCGCCGCCAGCCGCGCCAGCGTCAGATGCTTGCGCACCCGCAGCGCGCGTAGTTTGGCGGCAATGCAATAAGGCTCCAGCACCGATTGAGCATGCGAAACACTAGTCGTCATTAGGGCGCTCACTTGGTTAAAGTTTCACGCCTCTTGTCTTGCCCTCATCTGAAGAATTTCGGAAGATCGAACTCCCGGACCAAATTGGGAGCGCCACGTCAAAAACATCTCGCACACGGCTGCCAACCTATTCGGCCATATTTGTCTCCAACCTCTCGATAGGTTCTATTCCCCGCGGACCGCATCGTTACAATTCACTGCGTGACAGCACGCCTGCACGCCGGCCCCTTTGCTCATACACGGTTTTCGCTTTGATACACTCCATCTCTCGCGAGGCTACCCCGCTCATGTTTTCATCCGCACGCCGCACTCGTTCATTCCTCATCCTTCTTTGCGCTGTTGTTCTTACCCTCGCGGCCCACGCCGCCGACAAGCCCAAACCCGAGCCCGACACCCTCATCCTCGCCAATGGCGACACACTCCACGGCCAGTTCGTCAAGGAGATCACCGGCAAAGTCACGTTCCACACCAATGCCCTCGGCGACGTCACCATTCCCTGGTCCCAGATCAAGGAACTCCACGCCGGCGAGCGCTACGGCGTCCTGTCGAAAGGCCTCAAGCTGCGCCGCAAAAAGGCTCTCGATCAGATTCCCTCCGGCTCATTCGACATGACCAACCAGGCGATCACCGTGCATCCTCCCAGCGCCGCCGCCCCCGCACCCATCCCCGTGGCCAACGCCGAGTTCATCGTCGACTACCCCACGCTCGATAAGCAGATCAATCACCAGCCCAACTTCTTCACCGGCTGGAACGGCTCGGCCACCGCCGGCGCTACGCTCGTCCAGGCCACGCAGAATCAGTACACCGTCTCCGGCGGCCTCGGCCTGGTGCGCATGGTGCCATCCATCTCCTGGCTGCGCCCCCGCGACCGCACCTCCTTCGACTTCAGCGGCTCCTACGGCAAGATCACCCAGCCCGGCACCCCCACCATTAAAAGCGCCATCTACCACATCGACGCCGAGCGCGATCAGTACATCTCCTCCCGGCTCTTCGCCCTGGCACAGGTCTCCTTCGATCACAACTTCGCATTAAACCTTCAGATCCAGCAGATCTTCGGCGGCGGCCTTGGCGTCACGCTTTTCGATACGCCCCATCACGAAGCCGACGTGAAAGCCACCATCCAGTACGAAAACCAGCGGTTCATCAACGCCGCGCCCGGCAGCAATCAGAGCCTCATCGGCTCCACCTTCTCCGCCGACTACATGCTGCACACCAGCCTCTTTACCTACACCCAGGCGCTCGCCTTCATGCCCGCCTACAACACGCCCCGCGCCTACTCCGCCGACGAAACCAACACCCTCGCCTTCCCCGCTTACAAGAACTTCGGCTTCTCCGTCGGCACCATCGATACCTACCTGAACGATCCGCCGGCCGCCGTACCCGCCACCAAGCGCAACTCCTTTCAGTTCACCATGGGCTTGACCTACGCCATCAAATCCAAGTACTGAAACGGAACTCGAATTCCATCGCGCGGCACTCCACTTTTCCTGTGCTGAAAGTAACCTGCGGCCCTATTACCTGGCCGCAGGATTTTTTTTCCCATCACAGCGCCAACGCTCCCTCGCAGGCACATAATGGATCAAACTTCGATTCACCGGAACAGAGATCGCCGTTGAGATTCCCGATACGAACTCTGTCCGGCTTATTCATAGCGAAATGTCGTCTGTCCTGGGATTGCAGCCGATTCTTAAGTAAGGTTTGCCATGGATATTTCCTCCCTTGAACCGCCATCTGCTCTGTGGCCGGTCTTTGCCTTCGGTCAGTTCCGCCTCGAACCGGACGGCACGCTCCTGCGCGCCGGCCAACCGGTTCACCTGCCGCCCAAGGAACTCGCCGCCCTGCGCCTGCTGCTCGATCAGGCAGGCTCCGTCGTCACGCCCGCGCAGTTGAAGCAATCCGTCTGGGCCGACGTCCACGTCACCCCCGACAGCATCCTCCACTGCATCTCCTCCCTGCGATCTCTCCTCGGCGAAGAGGACCGCATCCTCACCATCTACAAGCGCGGATATCGCTTCGCCGGCCCCGTCCAGCGCCTGCCCACCGCCGCTCCCAATCTGCCCCGCCTCGCCATCATGCCCTTCGAATGCGCTCCCGGCGTGCCCGGCGAGTTGGGCGAGCTTGTCGCGGAAGAAACCACCGCATCGCTCACCGCCGCCGCCGCAGTCGTCTCAATCGTGGCGCGCGACTCCGTCTTCACGCTCGCCCGCCGCGGCCTCACCGCACAGCAGGTGGGTGAATCGCTCCACGCCGATCTCGTCCTCGCCGGCACTCTGCGCGCCTTGCCCGCCCACGTCCGCCTGCGCGCAGAGATGGTTCGTGTCCACGACGGCGCCCAGATTTGGGTCGAAGACCTGTTCGTCGACAGCGACCCCGCCGCGCCGCTGCAACCACTCCTTGCCGCGCGCATCGCCTCGCGGCTCGGCGGCCGCCTTGCCGGAAAGACAGCCGTCCCGGCAATCACTTAGTAAACCGATAAAGCTGGTCAGAGATGGCCCGCCTCAATTACAGTTTTCCCGTCTGTCGTTCGCCCGCGATACCGATATGCACTGTGCCCGAGTGGGGCGGCACGACACACTCCAAGGAGCTTCGTATGCAGTTGCGCCGTTCTCTTGCTCTTTTGCCCATCCTGGCCGCATGCTTTGCCTTCGCCGCCGCGCAGGAGCCCGCCTATCTCAATCCCCAGCTCTCCGCCGCCCAGCGCGCCCACGACCTCGTCAGCCGCATGACCCTCGATGAGAAAGCCTCGCAGCTGGAAGACTGGGCCCCGGCCATCCCGCGCCTCGGCATACCCGACTACCAGACCTGGAACGAAGCGCTGCACGGCGTGGCCCGCGCCGGATACGCCACCGTCTTCCCCCAAGCCATCGGCATGGCCGCCACCTGGGATCCCGGCATGGTGCACGCCATGGGCAACGTCATCTCAGAGGAGGCCCGCGCCAAGTACAACCAGGCGCAGCGTGAAGGCAATCACCGCATCTTCTTCGGCCTCACCTTCTGGTCGCCCAACATCAACATCTTCCGCGACCCGCGCTGGGGCCGCGGCCAGGAGACCTACGGCGAAGATCCCTTCCTCACCGGCAGCCTGGGCGTAGCCTTCGTCGAGGGCGTGCAGGGCAACGACCCCGACCACCCCCGCGCCATCGCCACTAGCAAGCACTTCGCCGTGCACAGCGGCCCTGAATCCCTCCGCCACGTCTTCAACGTCGATCCCTCGCCGCGCGACCTCGAAGAGACCTACCTGCCCGCCTTCCGCGCCACCGTTACGCAAGGCCACGTCGACTCCGTCATGTGCGCCTACAACTCCATCGACGGCTGGCCGGCCTGCACCAACAAAATGCTCCTCCAGCAGCACCTCCGCAATGACTGGGGCTTCAAAGGCTTCGTCGTCTCCGACTGCGGCGCCATCGTCGACGTCTACCAGGGCCACAAAAAGACCACCGACATCGAGCACGCCGCGGCGCTCGCCCTCCAGTCCGGCACCGATCTCTCCTGCAGCATCTGGACCCCAGGCTTCAACACGCTCGCCAAAGCGGTCCGCGACGGCCTCGTCCCCGAAGATCTCGTCACCAAAGCCGTCGAAAGCCTCTACACCGCGCGCTTCAAGCTCGGCATGTTCGATCCCCAGGGCTCCAGCCCCTACGATCACATTCCCTTCCGCGTCGTCGGCGACCAGGAGAATCGCGCCGCCGCCCGCAAGGCCGCTGAAGAGAGCATCGTCCTGCTCAAGAACAACGGTGTGCTGCCCCTCAAGAACGTGAGCAAGATCGCCGTCGTCGGCCCCACCGCCGACCTGTTGCCCGCCATCCTCGGCAACTACGTCGGTACTCCGATGCATCCCGTCACCCCGCTCGACGGCATGCTGCAGCACTTCAAGTCCACACCGATTCTCTACGCGCAGGGCTCTACGCTCGCCGAGGGCATCGGCGTGCCCGTGCCCCGCACCGCGTTCGGCTTGGGCAAAGGCCTGAAGACCGAGTTCTTCGCCACGCCCGACTGGACTGGCCGCCCCGTCGCGGTCACCACTTCACCCGATGTGCAGGCTGACTGGGAGAACGCCCGCCCCGTCCCGCAGGTGCAGACCAAAAACTACTCCGTGCGCTTCAGCGGCACGCTTACGCCGCCCGCGCCGGGCCACTACGTCTTCACCGTCGAGACGGGCGACTCGTTCCCCTACTCGCCGTCGGAAAGCTACAAGCTCGTCCTCGACGGCAAGGTGCTCGGCCAGGGCAACATCCGCACCGGCCACGACCTCTCCGTCATGGGCAGCTTCAAGTCCGCACCGGGCGCCTCGCCCTCCGCTCCGCCGGTGGAGACCTTCGCGCAAAAACCCAAGTTCGAAGTTGACTTCACCGATACCAAGCCCCATCAGTTCGAACTGGAGTACTCGCACTCCTCCGATCGCGCCGGCGGCGGCGTAACCCTTCGCTGGGAAGCGCCCGCGCAGGCCCAGCTCGACAAGGCCGTCGAGGCCGCCAAGGAAGCCGATGTAGTCGTGGCCTTCGTCGGCCTCAGCCCCAATCTTGAAGGCGAGGAGATGCCCATCAAGATTCCCGGCTTCTCCGGTGGCGACCGCACCAGCATCGATCTGCCCGAGCCGCAGGAAAAACTGCTGCAAGCCGTCGCGGCCACCGGCAAACCGGTCGTAGTGGTGCTGCAAAGCGGCAGCGCCGTCGCGCTCAACTGGGCCAACCAGCATGCGGCCGCCATCCTCGAGGCCTGGTATCCCGGCGTGGCCGGCGGCACTGCCATCGCCCGCACCCTGGCCGGCGAAAACAATCCCGCCGGACGCCTCCCCGTCACCTTCTACACCGGTGTAAGCGAGCTGCCGCCCTTCACCGACTACTCCATGAAGAACCGCACCTATAAATACTTCACCGGCAAGCCGCTCTGGGGCTTCGGCTACGGCCTCAGCTACACCACCTTTAAGTACGGCCCCATCAAGCTCTCGTCCGAGTCGCTCAAGGCCGGCGAGCCGCTCACCGCCACCGTCAACGTCTCCAACACCGGCTCGCTCGCCGGCGATGAAGTGGTCGAGGCCTATCTCAAGACTCCGGAGAAGGATGGCCCCATTCATTCGCTCGTCGCCTTCAAGCGCATCCGCCTGGCCGCGGGCGAAAGCCGCGACGTCGAGCTCTCCCTCGATCCGCGCGTCCTCTCCAGCGTGGACGAGCAGGGCAACCGCGCCGTCGTCGCCGGCACTTACACCCTTTGGATCGGCGGCGCCCAGCCCGATGAGACTCAGGCCAAATCCGAAGCCGCCTTCACCGTCACCGGCACCGCCCCGCTGCCGAAGTAGAAGCAGCGGCCGACCTCACAAGCCACAGCGCCTAAGTTGACCCGTCCGCCTCTCAGGCAGGCGGGTCAACCAGTTTAAGCAGCAGCACCCGGAACGTTGAAGAGGCGTGAAAAACCCGTCGATCACTGCGCGGCTTCGGAGAGGAGCTTCTGCGCCCGCGCCAGCGCGTCGAGCCGGTGCTGCTTCTGAGTAGCCATATCCGCTGGACGCCAGTTGCTGCGGCTCATCCGCGCCGCATACGTGTCCATGCGCTGGGAGAAGTCCTTCGCGATCCCGTCCACTGCGGCCTGCGCCTGCGGAAGCACATCGTGAAAGTGCGTCAGCTCCAGCTCGATCCGCTCCGGGTGGTAGCTCAGCCGGTCGCCGGTCTGCATGGCGTCGATCAGAGCATCGGGCGGCGACGACACCGGCCACGTCTGATTCATGGCGTCGTAGGCGCCGCGCAGCCGAGCCATCTTGCCGGCGAATCCATCCAGTTCGTTGCGCCGTTCCGTCAGGCCCTGGGCGCGGCGAACCTCAACCACAACCCGCGATTGCACGCTCGATGCCGGCACCGGAATCACCGTCGTCAGCGTATTGCCCTCGAACGACCAGCCGCCTTTGCCGGCCAGCCCTGCCTGGCGCACCGGCGCGCCGTTTACCGTGATGCTTTGCGGCGGCCAGTCCGCGGGAAGGTGCAGCTCATACGAACGATTGCGGAGCATACCCGGATACCCGCCCTGCACCGGCCCGATCTCCACGCGCAGAATGTCGCCCGTCTGCGTGGCCTTGATCGGCGTCTTCGCAAACACCCCGCGCTGGTATTCGACGCCTGCGCCCGAGTCTTCGTACACGGAATACGTGGATTTGGATCCGGGAGCGAGCGGCCAGATGTGGAGGATCAGCGGATCCACCGGCTTCTGGCCCGTGTAATCCATCGGCGGCTGCATGGGGATGATGGCCCCGGCTTTGACGTAGATGGGGATCTGGTCGATGGAGAAGTCGCGCTCGACGTTCGCCGGGCCTGAGAAGTGCTTCCCCGTGGGCCGCTCGATCCAGTCGCCCGCGGGCAACCAGATCTGTTCCGACGCAAGCCCGCTGACCGGTTCGGCCGGAGCAACAACGGGCGACACAAGCATCTCGTCGCCGAAGAGATACTCATCCTTGCTGGTGTAAGCCTGATCGGACTCGGGCCAGTCGTAGTAGAGCGGCCGGAAGAAAGCCACGCCGGTGTCGTAGGTCTTGCGCGCCTCAGTGTAGAGGTAGGGCTGCAGCGCGTAGCGAAGCCGGAAGGTGGACCTCAGGATGTCCGAGTAAGGCTCGGGATACGCCCAGATGCGGCGCTCCGAATCGGGATTCTTGGTGGTGTGCGTGCGCAGGATGGGGCTAAACGCGCCGAACTCCACCCACCGCGTGAAGAGCTCCGGATCCACCGCGCCCGGCATGTGGCCGCCGATGTCGTGCGACCAGTACGCATAGCCGACGTTGGCCGCCGTTGCCGTAAACCATGGCTGGAACGCCAGCGACGGCCACACCGAGACGGTGTCGCCGGAAAACCCAATCTGGTAGCGATGGTTGCCGAGCCCGCCCCAGCGATGAAACAACAGTGGCCGCTTGCCTTCGCGCTGCTGGTCGGTGAAGTGGAGGTAGTTCAACCACCAGGTATTGCTCAGGCCCGGCACCTTGCTCATCATCGGCTCCTGCTGCCAGTCCAGCCACCAGAAGTCGATGCCCTGCTTCTCCAGCGGATGAAGCACAAGATGGAAGTAGTTCTCAGCCCACTTTTTATTTGTCGGATCGAAGGGCACGTATTGCTTTGTTGCCGGGTCGATGCCCATGGCCTTCGCCATCGCCGGATAGGCATCCTCCCAGGGCTGAATGCCGGACGCCGGATGCAGGTTCAGGCTGGTCTTCAGGTGATGGGCATGCACCCACGCCAGAAACTGCGTTGGATCGGGAAAGTACAGCTTGTTCCACGTATACCCGGTCCAGCCCAGCGAGTTGCCGCTGGCGTCCTTCTTTGCAAAGTTGGACCCCAGCGTGTTGTGCCAGTCCATGTCGATCACGAACACGTCCAGAGGCACGTCATTTTGCCGGAATCCGCGGACGAGTTCCTGCACCTCCTGGTCCGAGTAGGCCCAGTAACGCGACCACCATGACCCGAACGCGAAGCGCGGCGGCAACGGAATCCGGCCGGCCACGCGGACAAAGTCGCCCAGAGCCTGTTTGTATTCGTGTCCGTACCCGAAGAAGTACCAGTCCTGATACGAGCCGGGGGCCTCGCTCGCCGGCCGCTCCATCACCCACGGCCAGGGGCTCTTCTCGCCCTGACGGAAGTTGAAGCTCGTGGAGTCGAACAGCGGCCGCCGTGTGTCGTCCACCACCACCCACCCGGCGCGGGAGATCAGACCCTGTCCAATGGGCTCGCGGGTCTTGTTTCCCAGCGCGCCGTCGAGGGTACGCGTGGTTCCCTGCAGGTTCTGCGTGTCCTTCATGCCCGGACGCCAGACGGCCAGATTGTCACCGGAGCTCACGCTGATGGTCAGCGTCTCCGGGTCAAAACGGCCATCGCCATTTGCGCCCGGCGTGTAGACGAGCGTGAGAGCCGCGGTCTTGATCGTCAGGGATTTTTTGTCGCTGGATTCCTCGGATTTGAATCCCGGCACGGGAAGCCTGCGGTTGATGAAGACCAGCGAGGCGTGGTCCTCAAAGTGATCCTCGGCGGACCACTCCATGCGGATCATCTGCTGCGTCAGAATCGTGAATCGCGCGTGGCCGAAGATGATCTCGGCGCGGGGATCGGCGACGGGATTGTCAACCGGAGCAGCTTGCCTCATCTGCGGAGCGGGATCGGAACCGCTCAGGAATGCAAGCGCGGGATCGATCGTCGCCTGCTCGGCTTGGGCAAGCGCTGCGATCGGAGACAGGGATAGTGCGACGGCGGCAAAGAAGTACAGGGAAAGACGCAAGGGATATCTCCTCTAATTTGCGTTACCTCGGAAGGCTACCATCCGCAGGGCATTGTGCACACTGGGTGTATGCCGCGGCCGGAACGAGAATGGTAGAATCGCCGCGAACGCTGCGGGTTGAGGAGAGTGCAATGCGAGCAGACCGGCTGCTGATTGTTACTGGAGTATTTCTCGGAGTTGGCCTTTGGTGCCTTCTTGCGTTCTGCAAGGGAAACGTCGGAGTGGGCTTTGCACTTCCCGTAGCGGGCACCAGGTTCAACATGGACGTCACCACCATGGGCGTTCCCGCCCTCATCGGGATGCCGGTCACGATCATCGGCCTGGTTCTCCTTGTGGTCTCGTTCATCGCCGCCATCATCGGGCAGTTCCGACCCTATCCTCCGCGCCGCAAAGAGTCCGTAGCGGATCAGGAGCCATCGCCGCGGCCCTGAAAGCAGAACGGCGTCCCGCCACTGCGGAACGCCGTTCCTTCTATGCCTGCAATCCGCTATCTCTTTTGCTGGCTGCTGGCGGCCTCCGGCTGCAGGTACTTGTTCCACCACGCCAGCCACCGTTCGTAGCGATCCTTGATGTAGCTGGGCTTGGTGAATCCGTGGAACTGCCCGGGGTAAACAACCAGTTCCGTCGGACGCCCAAGTGACTTGAGCGCCTCGTACATCTGCTTGCCGCCAATCAGCGGCACGTTCATGTCTGACGTACCACCCATGAACAGCGCCGGCGTGTGCACCCGCTTGTCGATCTCGAAGAACGGATAGCTGATCTTCAAGTAAGTTTGCAGATCCTTCCACGGTGGTCCGATCTCGTTGTCGTACTGCAGAATGTACTGGTCGACTCCGTAGAAAGCCAGCGTGTTTGCCACGCCCGCGCCGCTGATCGCGCACTTGAACCGGTCGGTGCTGGCGATCATGTAGTCCGTCAGGATGCCGCCGTAGCTCCAACCCGTGACGCACAGGCGATTGGGATCGGCCACGCCAAGCGAAACGGCCTTGTCCACACCGGCCATCAGGTCCAGCACTTCCTTATCGCCCCAGTCGCCGGCGATGGCGGCGGAGTAAGCAGCGCCACGGCCCGAACTGCCGCGATAGTTCACGTTCAACTCGGCGTAACCCTTGGTGGCGAGCCACTGCCGCAGGAAGTCGAAGCTGTGCCCATCCTGCCCGTTCGGTCCGCCGTGGATGAAGAGAATTGTTGGCACGGGCGAGCCGGCTTTGAAGTTCTCCGGCTTGGTGATCAGGCCGTGCGCGTCGTTGCCATCTTTCGCCGTGAACTCGATGTTGTCGGTCGGGACGAGATTCAACTCGGCCATCAGCGCATCATTGTGTGTGGTGAGCTTGCGCAGTGACCCGTTTTCGAGCGCGTAGATTTCGCCTGGATCCGAATCGTCAGTAAACAGCACAGCGGTGTGACCGCCGGCGGCGTCCCAGGTATATGCGATCCCCTGTTTGGCGAAGAGCTTCTTTACGTCTTTGCCATGCAGATCGACCTCGGCGGGATACTCGACACGATCGTCGGCAACCAGGTAAGCGAGATGTCCGTTGCTCGTGAAGAACGGCTGGCTCACGCTACGGTCGAATCCCTCCGCCGGGTAGCTGACCTTGCCGTCGAGCGTGACAACGGCGGGCTTGGCCTGCGAGTACTCAAGCAGGCGCAGCGGCGCGCCCTGCGTGTAGGCAATGGATTTCGAATCCGGCGACCACGCCAGGCGGCCGTCGTCGGGACCATTCCATGTAGTCAACTTGCGCGAAGCAGACCCGGCCTTCGGCGCGACCACGAAGACGTCGGTGTTGTTGGTCCGGTCGGGATCGGGATCGTGATTGCTGACATACGCAATCCACTTCCCGTCCGGCGACCAGGCAGGGTTCCGCTCGTTGACGTTCTTGTCAGTCGTCAGCTTTTCAGCTTTCTTGGTCGCGATGTCGTACAGGTACAGCGAATCCCACGCGTTATCGCGGATGTAACCCCGCACGTCCTGCTCAAAGTGGTAGCGGTCGATCACGATGGGCTTGGGTGGCGTGGGTGGCTTGCCCGGCTCCGCGTCCGGCTCGTCCTTTGGGTGGGTGGTAAGCAGCAGCGTCTTCGAGTCCGGCGACCAGGCGTAGCTTGAGATCGCCATATCGGTGATGGCGGTAAGCTGATGCGCCTCGCCGCCACGCCGGTCGAGCACCCACACCTGTTCGCCCTTGGCCGGGCCCGGCCGCGAAGAAAGAAAGCTGATGTACCGTCCGTCCGGGCTGAACTTCGGATCCGAGGCGCCTTCCTTGCCGTAGGTGAGCTGCAGATGCACCGTGCCGTCCCAGTTCACCAACCACAGATGACCTTCGGACTTATCGTCCTTGAAGTCCATCTGGCTGACGGTGTAGACGATCCACTGGCCATCGGGCGAGATCACCGGAGCCCCGACGCGTTGCAGCCGGCCAAGATCGTCGAGGGTGATGTCGCGCTTCTTCGCCGCATCGGCTGAAAACGCGGCAGGAACGACAGCGCACACAAAGGCAAAGGTGAAAAGGAGTTTCTTACGAGCGAAACGCATGGGCAGAAGCTTATCACCCGAAACAGGTTCAGGGATCAGGTTTCTGCGATCAGAAACGGGGAGGCACTCTACTTGATCACGCCGCGATGGCTGCGTTCGATGAAGTCGGCCACGGTCTTCGCGTCTTCGCCATCCAGCTCCTTGATCTTTTCAAGCGCCTGTGTGGTGTTGAGCTTGGAGACGAGCAGAAGACGAAAAGCCTTTTGCAGCGTCTGGATGCGCTCAGGCGAAAACCCGCGCCGCTGCAAGCCAATGGTGTTAATCCCGAAGGCTTTGTTCTCGCGGCGCGACGACGTCTTCGAGAACGGCAGTACATCCTGCGTCACAATGGTGCCGCCGCCGACAAAGGCATGCTGACCCACGGTGCAGTACTGGTGCACCGGCGAGAACGCGCCAAGGCTGACGTAGTCCTCGATCGTAACGTGGCCGGCGAGCGTTGCCGCGTTGGCCAGAATGCAGTGCGATCCCACCTGGCTGTCATGCCCAATATGCACGTACGCCATCAGCAGATTATGGGAGCCGATGCGGGTAATGCCGCCACCCCCGGTAGTGCCCCGGCTCACCGTCACGCACTCACGAATCACGTTGTCGTCGCCGATCTCCGTCTCCGTGGGCTCGCCGGAGAACTTCAAATCCTGCGGGATGATGCCAAGCGACGTAAACGGATAGATGGTGTTGCGCGCGCCAATGCGCGTACGCCCATCGAGGACCACATGCGACACCAGCACGCAATCTTCGCCGAGCACCACGTCGGGACCGACGGTGCAGTAGGGTCCCACGTTGCAGGATTCCGGAACCACGGCGCCGGGCGCCACAATCGCGCTGGGATGAATGCTCACTCGGTTTCCGTAACCGCTGCTGCGGCCGCGGCTTCTGCCTCGACCTGCGCTTCAGTCTGCGCGGAAGACGCTGCGGGCGCCTGCCGCTCTTTGGCGCGCGGCACCACCTGGCAGGTCAGCGTCGCCTCGCACGCCAGCTTGCCATCCACCGTGGCGCGGCCTTGGATGCGGCCCGCACGTGGACGGAATGAAAGCACGTCGATCTCGATGCGCAACTGATCGCCGGGAGTTACCGGCCGGCGGAACTTGGCGCGTTCGATTCCGGTGAACACCACCAGCTTCTGGTCCCGATCCGGCGTCTCGCGCATGATCAGGATGCCGCCCGCCTGCGCCATCGCCTCCACCACCAGCACGCCGGGCATAATCGGGTAGCCGGGAAAATGCCCCTGGAAGAACGGCTCGTTGATCGTCACATTCTTGAGCGCGACGATGCGCTGCTTCGGCTCGAACTCCACAATCCGGTCGATCAGGAGAAAGGGATAGCGATGAGGAAGGAACTCCAGGATCTCCTGGATGTCGAAAGTCATGCCGGGCTCCGCGAACCGCGCCGCGAAATTAGGGCGCTGGTGAGGATTATATCGAAGTGGAACGCGGACTCCGGCGGCTCTCCGCAGGCAGCAAATGCGCACGGATGAGAACTTTGCGCGCAAGACCCGTGAGTGGAAGAGACGGCAGATCCTGCAACGCAATCCAGCGTCGCGAGGACGGCGGAGCCACCAAAGCGCCCGCATCCTTTTCCGCAAGGGTGTGGACCCGCACGGTGTAGTTCACCTGCATAATGGCGTGGCGCAGGCTAATCTGTGGCTGCTCTCCGGCGTTGTTTGCGGCGGGCAGCTCCCACATTCCGGGCATCACGGTCTCTGAGGCGGAGCGGCGCTCGAGCAGGACCTCGCGCCAGTCCCCACCGCGAGAGTTCCGCACTCGCGTCGCCAAAGCATACGAAACCTCGCGGTTTCGCATCCGGGGGCGCGGCGGTGTCGCGTGCTCGCCGCGCGTAGCGCAGTGCGCCACTATCGGGCACCCCTGGCACTGTGGATTGCGCGGCAGACACACGGTAGCTCCAAGCTCCATCATGGCCTGGTTGAAATCGCCGGGGCGGCGCGGGTCCACGAGACTGGTGGCCAGGTGTTCCACCTTTTTGCGCAGCGCGCCGGCACCCTCGTCGCCATTGAACTCCCAGCCCGCCAGCCGGCACAGCACCCGCTCCACGTTTCCATCCACAACGGCAACTCGCTCGCCGTGCGCGATGCTCGCAATCGCTGCCGCCGTATAGGAACCGATGCCCGGCAGGTCACGCAGTTCCTTCGCGGTCTCCGGCAGTCGTCCATCAAGCTGCTCGGCTACCAACCGAGCAGCTTTGTGCAGCATGCGTGCCCGCCGGTAGTAGCCCAGGCCGCTCCACAACGCCAGCACGTCGTCTTCCTGCGCGCGCGCCAGTGCATCGATGGTCGGAAACCGTTCCAGGAAGGCGGTAAATCGATCGATCACCACGGCCACCCGCGTCTGCTGCAGCATGATCTCCGATACCCAGATAGCGTATGGATCGCTGGTTCGCCGCCACGGCAGGTCGCGCCGCTGCGCGTCATACCACGACAGCAACTGTGTGCGCAGGCGCATCTCGTTGCGGAGTTCGCTTTTGGGCCGGCCCATGGCGCCAGATTACGGCATTGGGAGTAGCCTCGACACTGGCCCGCATAACTCGAACGGGGCATCGAGCATGCGACAAACTGTATGGTAGCCTTACAGCAAGTTCCCCAGATTTGCAGCAAAAAGACTCGCTCCGAGTGAGCGGAGATTCTTGCGGCAGGATCTGGGAGTAAGCTCCCGTAAATAGATTTCCTTTGGAGGAATTAGATCCAGTGAGACGCACGACTGGTTTATTGTGTGCCTTGGCGCTGTGCGCCTGCCAGGCATTGCTCGCACAGCATAGCTTTGAGTCTTCCAGCCTGCAGCAGGCTCCGCCTGAGCCTCCGCCTCCTCCGGTGCAGTCGACGGTGAAAAATCCGCCCACGCACATGGCTCCCTTTTCGCACTATGCACTCGGCGCCGGCATCTCGCCGCTCGGCATAGGCATGGAGGCGGTGACCGACATCAACCAGCACTTCAACGTGCGCGTGACCGGCAACATCTTCAAGTACTCCACCAGCTTTACAGCCAACGGCATTCCAGCCGATGCCAACCTGAACCTTGCTTCAGTGGGAGCCGCACTGGATGTCTATCCCTTCCACACCGGATTTCGGCTCAGCCCCGGCATGCTGATCATGAATGACAACCGGATCACGGCCGATGCCAATATTCCGGGAGGCCAGAGCATCACGCTGAACGGAACGGATTACTACTCGGCGAATGCCAATCCCGCCACCGGGGCGACGCCGCTGACCGGCAATGGCTATCTCGACCTGAACACCACCAAGCCGGCGTTCACCATCACCACCGGCTGGGGCAACCACATCCAGCGCAACGGCCACTGGTCGGTTCCGTTTGAGATCGGCGCGGCCTTCATCGGCAAGCCCGCGGTCAATATGAACCTGAGCGGCTGGGCCTGCACCGACCAGACGCAGACCTACTGCACCAACATCGACGATCCGAATAGTTCCCTCGCGCAGGAGGTCCAGGCCAACCTGCAGACACAGATTGCGAAGTGGAATAAGGACCTCGATCCGCTCAAGGTTTACCCGATCTTGTCCGTCGGGGTAGCTTACAGCTTCGGAGTGCGCTAGCCAGAGCGCGTGCAGGAGCAATCAGCTTTCGTTCTTTGCTCCGCCCGCAACCGGAAATGCCGTGACGCGCAACTTGGCCGCGGCATAGGGAATCAACTCGATGGTCTCCAGCGGCCGATCCGTCTTCGCCGGGCTCACCGGCAGCGGATCGGCCGCGCCATCTTCGGCCCGCCATTCCGGCACCCTGCGCGCCTTCACCCGCATCCGCACCGCCGGCTCTTTACGGCTGAAGGGCTGCGGGCCCACCGGACCGTCCAGTACTTCCAAGCCCGGCTTCGGATTTGCGGGATCGAGCTGCAACGCATAGTTCCATTGCGTCTTCGGGAACACCTGCCAGTCCGCAGTCATCCCCTGATCGCGGAGCTTCACCCAGTCCTCGCCAATGCCGTAGCTGAAGACCAGCGGCCCACGCTCAATGGCGACGGAATCGTGAAACCAACGCGAAACGCGCGGTTGCATCGGCAAACTCAATTCGACCGAGTCGCCGGCCTTCCACGTGCGTTCGAGTTTTGCGAAGCTGCCCGCCGCCGGCGCTGATTGCTGCTGCCCGTTCACGGTGAGCTTTGCACCCCTGGCCCAAGCGGGAATCCGCAACTGCAGCGGAAATTCAACGCCGCGTTGCGGTTGAACGGTGAAACGCACGACGCCACGGAACGGATACTCCGTCTCTTCCGCGATCTCCACTGGAACACCGCGAACTGTGGTTCGCACCGCGCACGGCGCATAGGCCGCCGCAACAAGGCCTTCGTTGTGAACGCTCGTCCCCGAGAGCAGGAAGAGGCTCGCCGTGAACTTCGGCCAGCCCTGGTGAAAGTTGGCCGTGCAGCAGCCGAAGTTTGGCGCGAGGCCGTAGAGGTTGGACTCCGGGCCGTCGCTGACCCACGGCTTGCGGTGCAGGCTGCACTCCACCTGGTTGGGCTCCTGGTTGTACTGGTGCGCCCACATATCGTCGGTGAAGGTGCCGGGCAGCGCGTTGAAGGCCAGCTTCTCCAACCGGTCGCCCAGCGCGGCATCGCCCGTGATGGCCAGCGACTGCTCCAGGGAAAACATCGACTCGACCACGGTGCACAGTTCCGAGCCATGCGAAGGATCGCGCCCCGCCAGATGCTCGTCACAGGAGAACATGCCGTTGGGCAGCCCGTGATATTCCATCAGCTCTGCCAGCATCCGTGCCGCGGCCGCACGATCCGTTGCCGACCCAGAGACGAGCGACCACACCGGCCCCGTTTTGATTGCCTGTCCGTTGTTCACGCCATGCGTGGCAAGCGCCAGATCCTTGAGTCCGCCACCTTCATTGAGCTTGATGAACTCGGCGGTTATGGGCTGAGTAAATTTGAAGTCGGCATACTGCGCCACCCAATCGTGGCCCTGCGTATGCAGCAGCTTTGCCAGCTCGATCAAATAGGGCTCGCCCGTGCGGTTGTAGAGCCACAGCACGCTGAGCGCTTCATCCTGCCAGCGGAACTTGCCCCAGTCGCGCAGCGGACGTGCAGGAAGCGCCGCAAGCTGATGGCGGAAGTAGCGGTCCATCAGCGGAATGACGCGCGGGTCGCCGGTGACTTCCTGGTATTGCGTGAGGGCCTTGAGCATGACGATGCGCGGCCACCAGTCGTCATTGGTCGAAGGGCCGATCATGCCATTGGGTTGCTGATGCGTCAGTGTCCACTCGATGAATTTCTGCGCCTTGGATTTGAGGCGGGCATCGTCGAGCAGATACGCCAGCGGAATCAGTCCATCGAGATAGTACGGCCCGCGCTCCCACGACTCGCCGGTGCCGCCGAGCCAACCGCTGTTCGGGCCTACGTCCGTCCAGGTCTCGCCCAGATGTCCGCTCAGCCCGTTGGCCTGGATCTCCAGTTGCGCGCGCAGCCATCCCGCCGGCCGAACCGCGCCGAGCGGCAGCGGCGTGAACGCCGGCGAAGTGAGCGGCGCTCGCACGTAAACATGCTCTGCGGTGCTTTCACCAAACGCGATGGGAGGCAACAGCGACGCAGCGCCGGCGAAGCCAGCCTGCTGCAGAAATCTACGACGGGAAGAATGCACTTCGGGTCCCCTCTACACAAGGCATTCTACGCGCCGGAAGCAGCAGACCGGGCAGCGTTCGCCGGGCGCGCAGCCCGCCGTACAATCGAAAGCAATGATCGCTCATCTGCGCGGCAAGTTGATACATAAGGAGCCCGGCCAGGCCATCGTTGAAGCGGCCGGCGTGGGTTATGACGTCGTCATCTCCGTCCCGACATTTACCGCGCTGCCCGGTGTCGGCAGCGAGGCCTCGCTGCACATCCACACGCAGGTGAGCGAGGACGCGATCGCGCTCTTCGGCTTCCTCGATCCGGTGGAGAAGCGGCTCTTCGAGAGGCTGATCACGGTGAGCGGCGTGGGGCCCAAGCTGGCGATCAAGATTCTCAGCGGCCTCTCCAGCGAGCGCACGGTGCAGGCCATCAAGGCGCAGGATCACGCGCAGTTGGTGCGCATCCCCGGAGTCGGCAAAAAGCTTGCCGAGCGCCTGGTGGTCGAACTCAAGGATAAGCTCGATGACTTCGCCGTCGCCCCCGCCGCCGCAACCGGCGTAAAGGGCGCAGCCGTCGATGACGTGCTTTCCGCGCTCGTCAACCTGGGCTATCAGCGGCCAGCGGCAGAGAAGGCGATTGAGCAGGCGGTCGCGAAAGAAAAAGAGCTGGCGGAGGACTTCGACGGGCTGTTCCGCGGCGCGTTGAAGGTGATTCGATAGGATTCATTCCATGGCCTCGAAGAAAACGCCGGTTGCGCATCCCGCCAGCCCCTACTTCCGTCCCGAAGCTCTGACTTTTCTCCGTAGTCTTGCGCGACACAACGACCGCGAGTGGTTTCAGCCTCGCAAGCAGCAGTACGAGGAACTGCTGAAGGAACCGATGCTGGCGGCGATCCGCAAGATCACGGAGGCCATGCTCGACTTCGCCCCGCAGCACGTGCGTCCGGCGGAGAAGTCGATGTTTCGCATCTACCGCGACACGCGCTTCTCGAACGACAAGCGCCCTTACAAGACACACGTCGCCGCCTGGTGGACCCACACCGGCCTCGATAAGACCTCCGGTGCGGGCTACTATTTCCATGTCAGCGCCAAGGAAGTGATCATCGCCGCCGGCGCCTACATGCCGGAGAAGGATCAGCTCGCCGCCATCCGCCACTGGCTGCTGGATCATCACGCAGAGTTTCGCGCACTCCTCAAGAAGCCGGCGCTGCGCAAGGCGTTCGTCGAGTTCGAAGGCAATGCGCTCACCCGGCCGCCGAAGGGCTTTCCTGCCGATCATCCGGCGATGGATCTTGTACGTTGCCGGCAATGGGGGCTGAGCGCCACGCTGCCGCCGGAGACTGCGCTCGATGCGAAGCTCGCGCAGACCGTCATCCGCTACTTCAAGATCGCGGCGCCGGTCGTCGATGCGCTCAATGCTCCATTCGCGGCAGCCGCGCAACCGAAACGAAAAGTCCTGTTCGGGCTGCACTAAACGGTCCATTGGCACGATTGTTTTTAGGGCCGCAAAACCGCACAGATCGATGCCGCCCGCGCCCGGAAACCAGCAAAATCGGCCAATTTCCCTCAATTTCCAACGACTTTCCGCAAAAACCCTAAGAAAACCTGTGGAAATCGGCCTTTTTGCCTTGACTTTGTCCTCCCCAAAGCCGCATTGTGATCAACGACAGGGTTCTTTCGGACCCGCATGAACACAGGGGTTTCGAGCATATGTTGCCCCGGCCGGCACCCCATGCGGAACGCCGCGGTTGCTCCTCGGAGCGGGCCGCGACAGCGAAAGACCCGGGCAACATCGGCTTGCCCCGAGGGCATGCCCAGAAGGAGAAGGAACGCAATGGCAACTGGATTGACCAAGACTGGCCTGACCCGGCAAATGGCCGAGAAGCTCGAACTCACCAACAAGCAAGCCGCCGCTTTCCTCGATCTGCTGGCTGAGACCGCCATCAAGGAAACGAAGAAGAACGGCGTCTTCGTGATCCCCGGCATCGGCCGCCTCGTCAAGGCAGAGCGCAAGGCCCGCATCGGCCGCAACCCCCAGACCGGCGAGGCCATCAAGATCAAGGCCAAGACCGTGGTGAAGTTCCGCGTGGCCAAGGCCGCCAAGGACGCCATCGCTCCGGCGAAGAAGTAGTTCTCTCAACCGGCGAAAGCCGCAGCTCGTTGTGAACCAGCAAAAGCGAGAGGCCCTGCCTCTCGCTTTTGCTTTAGGCACGCACCGTTTGGCTCCCGCGGTCTGCCGCAAACAGCGCGCGCAGCACCAGCGACACGCCGAAGTCGATGAGGATGGCGCGCAGCATCAGGTGATTGTCGTAGCGCCAGCTCAGCACCGCGAAGATAACGAACAAGCCGATCGCCCCCATCTCGGTGAGCACAGCGCGGCCCCAGTGCGCCTGACGCCCTGAAGACGGCAGTGCTCCGCGAAGGCGCGGATAGAGCCTGGGCACGCGCTGCTTGTATGCGGCATATGATTCGCCCAGCTGGGTGGCGAGAAAAGCCTCTTCGCCGAGGATCAGCCGCAGATTGAAAACCGTCAGCAGCACCATCGTGAGCAGCGCACCCGTGGGCGGCATGGCGAATGAGAGCGCCGCCACCATGCACCACGTGCCCAGGTAAAGTGGATTGCGCACGTAGCGATAGGGTCCGTCGGCAACCACCTCTCCGGCCTTCATCTGCGCGTGATTTACCACGCCGGTTCCCAGGTAAGCCGCCCCCCAGACGCGCAGGATCGCACCGGCTCCGGCAATGATCGTCGCCAGCAGGATGATCATCACGGTTGATTCTGCAAAGTGCAGCAGTCCCGTGTGGCTGAGTTCCAGCGCCAGCCACTCCAACAGCGACACGCGGCGGCCCATGTCCCATGCCTCAATCCACGGCGCCCAGAAGCCCAGCACAATGATCGCGGCAATGATCATGACCCGCAAACGAAATTCCAGAGCCGTCGCCCGCATGTTTTGCCCCCCAGGGAAGATGTACATCCATGATACGGAGTCGTGGCTGCTTCCAGTTCCAGGGAAGGCCGGACGGTACTTCCGCAGGACCAGGAAACGCGCAAAACAAAAGCGGCCCCAGACGGAGCCGCTTTCGATTTGCACGATTCTGGATTATTCGACCTGGCCGATGTAGACGCCGAAGGGCCGCAGTTCCACCGCCTGGAGAGAGGCGGGATCGTGTTGTCCCGCGGTCTTGAGCAGGGTTTTTGCGTGCATACCTTTCAGCTTGCCGCCGTCCGAAAGGTTCACAGTCTGCGGCTCCGGCGAAAAGTTCGCCGCAATCACCACCTGCGAACCGTCCGCCGCCTGGCGCATCCAGCTCAAAACCTTCTGGTTTGAAGGGTCCAGCATCACGTTGTCGCCGTGTGCAAAGGCCTCGTTCGTCTTTTTGAGGTGGATGAGGTCCTTGTACCACGCCAGCATCGAGTCGGGGTTCTCTTCCACCTGCACGTTGACGGTCTTGTACGTGGGCGGCACCGGCAGCCAGGGCTTGCCGGTGGTGAAGCCTGCGTTCTTTTCGAGGTTCCACTGCATCGGCGTGCGCTCGCCGTCGCGGCCTTTGAAGAAGGGCCACGCTGCGCGGCCCACGGGATCCTTCACCTGGTCCTTGCGCTCCGGCGGCGTAGTCTTCATCCCGATCTCGTCGCCGTAGTAGAACAGCGCCGCGCCGCGGCTGGCGAACAGGATCGTCGAAATCACCCGCTCGATCGCAGCATTGTGCAGCCCATCGCCGTAGCGTGCATCCAGGCGCGGATTGTCGTGGTTGTCGAAGACAAGCAGCGGAGTGTGACCGTTCAGCTTGGTCTCCGCATCGTCCAGCTTCTGCCGGAACGTCGCCACATCCAGCTTGTTGATGAACCCGATCTGCGTATCCATCGGCAGTTGGAACTCGGGCTTGCCCGGAGGGCCGTACTGCTTTTCGAGCTCCCCGATGTTCGGCAGATATGTCTCGCCGATCAGCACGCGATCGCCGGGGAACTTGTTCGAGTCGTATTTGTCGGTGACGCGCCGCATCTCCTGCATCACCGGATGCACTTCAGGCAAGTTGTTGGTACGCGTGTCCTGCAGCTCGATCTCTCCGTTGCGTCCCCGCACCGGCTTGCCGTTCTTATCGAGCACCGGCATTTCGTCACGCCACTGCGGATCCTCAAACAGCGTAGTAATCGCGTCGAAGCGGAAGCCGCCCACGCCCTTGTTCAGCCAGAACTGGATGATCTTTTCGAACGCCTGATGTACTGCGGGATTGTTCCAGTTCAGATCCGGTTGCTGGGCGTAGAACTTGTGATAGTAGTACTGGCGGGTGGTCGGATCCCATTGCCACGCCGATCCGGTAAAGTCGGAGCGCCAGTTGTTCGGCGGTTCGCCCGGGCTGGTCGCCGTCTCCCCTTTGCCGTCCTTCCACACGTACCAGTTGCGGTAGGGATTGTCTTTCGACGATCGCGATTGCAGGAACCACTTGTGCTTGTCCGAGGTATGGTTCATCACCATATCCATCAGAATGCGGATGTGGCGCTTGTTGGCCTCGGCGATCAGGTTGTCGAAGTCGGCCATCGTCCCGTACTGCGGATCGATCGCCTCGTAATCCGAGATGTCGTAGCCGAAGTCGACCTGAGGCGAGGGATAGATCGGCGTCAGCCAGATTGCATCGACGCCAAGGCTTTTAAGGTAGTCGAGATGCTGGGTGATGCCGTTCAGGTCGCCGATGCCGTCGCCATTGGTGTCCTGATAGCTGCGCGGATAGATTTCGCAGATGACGGCGTTCTTCCACCATGTCTGCTCATGATTGTTGTTTGCGGCGGGCGTAGATTGGGCGTTTGCGGCGCGCACGCTCCCCATCAGTCCAATGGAGAGCGCGACGGCCGCGATGCGTTTGGTCCAGTGCATTGCGGTCTCCTCGCGGATGTTCCGTAGCTCGTAACTTCGGCAACGGTGTGTCGGGAGAAAACTATCACATTTTGAAGGAGATTGGCAGAGATTTCGCCCCAAACCGATTTACCCGCTCACGGTTGTCCGGGCCGCATGGGGTGCGTGTGCCCAATACGCCCAATGTCGATTCCGAAATTCGGCGACTGCCGTGTGCCACGAACTTTGACTGGGATCAAAGTTCCTGCACCATCCTTCTTGAAGAACCGATCCGCCGGTTTCAGCAGAAATCCCTTCCATCCGCCGACCAGGTGCGAAAGCGTTGCCTGCATGCGCGCGTTCCCGTCGAAGTGAAGCGCTCCGCTCAGTGCATAGGTCCCCTTCAGGCGAACCTCGCAGCCCGGCACGGAGTAATCGAGATTCGGAAGAGTGATCACGGCATTGGCAAGGTGAAAATCACCCTGCATCTGCGATCGAACGTTCGACGCATCCCCGCTCTTCACCGCATTCGGGTGTCCGAGCCCGCGCTGGCTCAGGCCCTCGAGTTTTTGCTGCAGCCGAGGATCGGAAAAGCGCACATCCTGAAGCTGGAACGATCCATCGATCCTGATGCGCTGCGGCACCGGTATGTGCCCCGGCGGAATGTGCAGCATGGCTTTCGCAATCACGTTGCCGCTGAGAATCGGCGTAGGCGTATGCGAAACCAGGCGCAGAAAGTCATCCACCGGCGTGCCGGTGATTTTCACGCTCAGGTCGATGATGTGGCCGGCCTGCCGCGCCGTGGTTGCCGCAGCCGATCCCGCCACAGGCTTGCCATTGTTATCCACGCGGATGCGAATCACCTTGCCGAGGGTGACAAAATGCGCCGTGCCCAATGTGGCATCCACATGGTTGAGCCAGGTGTCGCCATCGGTGCCGTCGACCACGGCCTGGAACTGCGCTGTGAGCGGCAACGCGTTCTTGTACTGCGTCAGTTGGAAATCCGGCACATGGGCCGTTCCGTTTACGTGGAGCGCTCCGAGAACGCCCTCATAGGTGCCTGTGGATTGCAGCGTGCCGGCGATGTCCTTGATGGTAGAAAGATCCGCATCCTTGAATGTGTAACTGCCGTGCATCGGCGAGCCGCCGGGGTCGTCCCGGTCCCATGGCCCGAAGCTGCCCGCGGTATGAATGTCTCCCCGGGGGCTTGGATTGGTGAGATCGGCTACGAAGTCTACCGGCTTTCCCGCTGTCAGGTGGCTCAGCTTCACCTGCGCAATATCGAACACCATGGGCGGCTTGTCCGGCTTGCTGGATTCGATGACAAGCTGTGCATTCTGCACCATCACGCGGCCAATGCGCACATTGGCGAGCGCTCGATTTGTTGACGGTGACGCCGGCGGTGTCGCCATGGCAGAGGTAAAGCTTCCCCGCTGGTCCTCTCGTGCGCGGGGCGGAATATGCACCATCAGGCCGTTCAAGACAATTTCGGGGATATACAAGGATTGCGTTTGCGCGTAACGAAGCGGGACATGGAAGCGGAACTCCTGTAACTGCACGAGCGGCGCGGCGTCCGATTGGCCGCCCGCGTTGGGGCGCCCGATGCGCAGGCCCCGGCCAGCTGCCCAAAGGCCCCACTCTGCCTCTTGCCCGTGCCGCACGGAGATATGGAACTGGTCGAGATCCACGCGGGCATGAAACCGCTCCGAAAGTCCTTCGATGATGCGCGCGCGCAGGTACGGCTCCACGTGATGCGCCAGAACCGTGAGCACCACGGTGAGAACGGTGAGGAACACCAGCGCGGATGCCGCAGTCCACACAATCCATCTGTGCCGCCGCAGAAAAGGCCGCCGCGCGCCTGCACCCGATGCTTGCACCTGCTCTTCCGCCATTCGGTCCGATTGCCTTTGAGTGAGTCCCGCTCCCCCGCTGATTAGATGCCCCGGACTTGGTGCGGAGAGTCCTGAAAATTCTACGCGCGGCTTCCGGTGGTAGACTGCTGCTCACGGTGAATGCACTGCTCGAATCCCTCGTAAAACTGCAGGAAGTGGAACTGGACCGCGCCCGCGTTACCCAGGCGTGCAAGGCCCTGCCTGCGGAGATCGCGCAGGCCCAGGCGGTTCTGCGCAAGGCGCAGGATGCCGCCGCGGAGGCCTCAGCCGCGTTGAATCGGGAGGAGATGCTGCGCACAAAGCTGGAACGCGAAATTGCCCAGCACCGGCAAAAGGCGCAGCGCTACCGCGCCCAGCTCGACACCGTGACAACCCCCGCCCAGGCCCAGGCGATGGAACACGAGATCGCCTTTGCGGAAGGCGAAGTGGAGCGGCTGGAAAACGAAGAGCTGGAGAGCCTGGAACGCACCGACGCGCTGGAAGCTGCGCTGGCAAAGAGCCGGGCACAGGTGGAGGAAGAGTCTCTCGCGCTTGAAAAGACCGAGGCGCGGATCAAAGCCCGCCAGCAGGAGTTCGCCGCCGAAAAAGCGGCTCTGAGCGCCCGTCGCGAGGAACTTCGCGCAGCCATTGACGCGGATCTTCTGGAGCGGTTCGACCGGCTCGCAGCGCACCGCGGAACCGCCATTGCACGCGCCGAACACCAGCAATGCAGCGGCTGCCGCATGGGCATTCGGCCGCAGATCTGGAACCAGGTGCGCGAGGGCGAGCTGCTTACCTGCGATAGCTGTGGCCGCATGCTCTATTGGGACTCGCGCATGCAGCCCGCCGAGGCCGTGCCCGAAGCGCCGCGCAGTAGCGCCATGCCCGCCATGCCCAAGCCTCGCCGCGTCAGTTAATCAGCCATCGGCTCGCCGCGTGTTAAATATATCGTTCCCGCAGAATGCGGCAGTGATGCGCGACGTGCCCTGCCGCAATGAAGCTCAGCGCGCGCACCGTTACGAAGTTTCCGCCGGCCACGCCGCCGCGCATCCAGCCTTCTTCCGGCATGTTCTCGAAGAGCGAAATCGTCGCCAGCCGCACCCGCCGGAACTCCTCCACGTGGTGCGCCCACGCAATGCGGTCCGCGCCCGCGCCCGCCACGCCGGTGTCCTGGTCGTAGCTCGCCAGCGGCGAATCGAAGCCACGTGCGAACCATAGCGCGCGATACGCGAAGGCTCGCTCCGTGTCGGTGATGTGGTTCAGCACCTCGCGCATGCTCCACTTGCCCGGCTCATAGCGATGCAGCGACTGCTTCTCTGAAATCGAGTCGAACCACTCCGGCCAGGGCTCAATCTGACTGCGCAGCACGGGCAGCGCATCGTCTCCAGGAACCTGATCGATGTAGGTGAAAAAGCCCGCGGCCGCTTCGGATCTTTCGGGACGTCCCAGCATGCTCCCAATGTAGCGCAGGCTGGCGCTGCTAATCTTTCGTGTTGGGATTTGCGCGAGAGGAGTTTGCATTGCGCCGTATCTGCGTGGACATGGATGAAGTGATGGCCGATACGCTCTCGGAGCATCTGCGCCGTTACAACGAGGAGTTCGACGAGGCGCTTGCGCCCACCGACCTGGCCGGACAGAGCCTGTGGCAGATTGTTCCCGCCGACCGCCAGAAGCAGCTTCGCGCCTTCCTCGACGCCGAAGACTTCTTTGAAGACCTGCCTCTGATGCCGGGGGCGCAAGAGGTGCTGAGGGATCTCTCCAGCCGGTTTGAGATCTTCGTGGCGTCGCAGGCCATGGTGGTCCCCAACTCGCTCGGCCCCAAGTTCCGCTGGCTGCAGCGCCACTTTCCCTTCATCCCGCCTACGCATTACGTCTTCTGCGGGCACAAGGGCATTCTGCGGGCGGAGTTTCTGATCGACGACATTCCCAGGAATATTCACCATTTCGAGGGCCAGGGGCTGCTCTTCAGCGCTCCCCACAACCTGCTGGAAACCGGCTTTACGCGGGTGAACGACTGGCCGGAAGTGGCGGAATGGTTCGCCAACGTTCCCGGCTGAGAGCTTCCGCTACAAGGACGGACGCAGGGCCAACGCGGCGGGTGTGGTTAAAGGGGGCACCCACGCGTGCCTATCAACCTGTGTCGATGGTTAGCGCCTGGATCGACTATTAGTACATGAGTAAACATGCTCGTAAGAGTATCCCGGGGTCCAGCAGGATTTTGGGGTCCATGGGAGCCTGGTCTGTTGCGTAAGTCCTTTGGATTTATGATTTGATACCCGTACCCCCTATGGGTACTTGAGACGGCATATTATTTTTCTGGTAAACATTTTTCGAGGGATTGTTGCTTTTTGTCAGGGGCGACGCGGGGTTGCACAACTTTCCCATGGTTCTTACAAAAACATTGTGCGCCGCACGGGCTGCTGAGGATGTGCCGGTGGTCACAGGGCGATGTGACCTCGGTGATCACCCAAAAGCGGCCATAGATGATCAAGTGAAAAGCGGCCATAGAGAGAAGGCTTAAGGCAGAGCTACCACGGAGGGAAGTTAGCCTCTGTGGTCATGAGCCACGT
>JBKICT010000025.1:0-15916 GCA_046566985.1 Acidobacteriota bacterium
TTCCACTTTACCGACCAGCATCCACGGTCCGCCTTCCAGCACCCGCCCCGCTCCCCTCACGCGCTGTCATCCTGAGCGAACGGGGCCCCGAACGTCTTTCAGTTCGGGGGTGGTGAGAGAAGGACCTGCGGTTGCTCTTCGGGAAGCGTCCCCATCGCCGACCAAACACTTAGAACTGCGCCGTGGCCTTGGCTTCCTGCACCCACCCGCAGCGCTGTCATCCAGAACGAAGCGCAGCGGAGTGAAGGATCTGCATTTCGGGACATGGTCCAACTCTCCCATACTTCCGGTTTGCCGACCAGCCATCCACGATCCGCCTTCCAGCACCCGTCCCGCTACCCTGAAACGCTGTCATCCTGAGCGAACGGGGCCCCGAACGTCTTTCAGTTCGGGGGTGGTGAGCGAAGGACCTGCGGCTGCTTTTCGGGAAACGTCCCCATCGCCGACCACCCACTTAGCACTGCACTTTGCTCTGGCTTCCTGCACTCACCCCCAGCCTTGTCATCCAGAACGAAGCGCAGCGAAGTGAAGGATCTGCATTTCGGCAGCTCGGCCAACTCTCCCATACTTCCGGTTTGCCGACCATACATCCCCCAGCGCACGAATATGATCGAAGTGCCGGTCAATTCAAGCAGATACTGCCGAGGTTCCATGGGTTCAGATGAACGGTCAATCTTGGATTGGGTCAACCTTCCTGAAGGTGCGGACGAGTTGAGCCTCTGGAGTACGCTCCACGACGGTGATCTTGCGGCAATCGAGTCTGATCTATTTGCGCGAACGCTGACGCTGCAATTCGATGTCGGATACGTCAGGGACTTCCATAAGCTCCCTCAGGAAACCCGGTTCGTGGTCATTATCAGTGGCGTCCAGTCTGTCCGCTCGTTTAGCAGCGTTCCGTGGCCGGGCGACTGGTCAATTCCTAGCGGAACATCTTACGAACAGCAACAGGCAATGACTGCGGAGTATCAGAGCAAACGGCGCGAAGAGTCCCTATCGTGGGTTGAATTCGAGCGACTCATCATGAGCGGCTTGGAGGTGTCATCAGCCACGCTGGCTCGAAGGTCTGATGGCGTTGCCCTTCATCTCGGCTTATTAGTTGGAGGAGACTCCTACGTGAAGGCTTACGTCCGAGGGGATGCAATTTCCTTCTCTATCGGTGAACGGCAATTTACGCCCGAGAAGTTTGTTGAGCTAGGCGAGGCGTACTGGGAGGCGTTCGCGAAAAGGCGGGAGACTGGGAGACCTTCAAGCCCTCCGGGCGTGTGACCGCCCATAGTCGCCCTCGGTGTTCCGGCTCACGCTGGGGCGACCATCATCCGCCCTCCACCCAGGCTGCCAGGCTCTGCCACAAGCCAATCTCTGGCGTCAGAAACAGTAACCGGGGCCAACATGCACAAGCCATACGATGGGGCGGGATTTCGTTGTTCAGGGTGGGGCACAGCCTGGTTTTCAGCCTGCGCACCTCGTTCCACCACGTGCGGGGATTCGTTGTCATCCGCGGCCGCGGCGGCGGCCGCAGCTGAGGAGGCCCCCCAAAAACCCCAGGCGCCGTGTCAACTACACGCCCTGTGGAAAACTTAGCCAAAACCGCGCAACCCCTTGAAACTACAGCAAAAAATAATTCTCGAAAATTTGCGTATTAATTATTTCCACCTGTCAAACTTGAAGTATCAGCAGAAGGGGCGTGAACTTGTTCCAAAGCCTTCCGCCCCCGCCGCGCTGGTTACTTCCTGTACAACACAGCGTTAACCAGAAAATTAATAATTGTTTTTCGCTATACCCCCAGGGGGTATAGGCTCCACGACCCACGGTGCTTACCGCACCTGCATGGCCAGCATCGCGGATTGTTCCGCATCCTGCTGGACGAACTCCAATCCAACGCCATCGTTTCCCCAGCGGCTCACGCGCAACTGGACGGTGATGGGATTGGCGGCCTTGTCGTCGAGGCCGTCGGTGCGCTGCAGGCTCATGCGGACCTCCGAGCCGAGCGGCCAGCGCTCCGCGGTCATCAGGTAGAGGCCGGTGGCGCTGATGTCGCGCACGCCGTGGACGGGCAAAGCCTGGCCGCGATCGCCATAGGCGACCAGGCGGGGCCAGCGCTTGCGGAAGGCGCCGCGGCGGTCGCTCGTGAGGCCGGCGGGCAGCCAGGTTTTGGGGTTGGCCTCGGGTTCGGCCTGGCGGGCCGGCGCGCGGTCTTCAAAAATCGAGGGCGGCTGGGTTCTGAGACGGAACTCCATCTCTTCGGCGACGCAGATGACGAGCTGATTGCCGGGCTGGGTCTGCGACGAATAGATGGTGCGCTCGGGCAGCGCGAGCAGGCTGGCTGAGTCGCGGCGGTTGGGCGCCACGCGGAAGGTGGGGAATCCTTCGAGGACATCCACGACCTTGTGCCCCTCGTCGAGGTAGACCAGGTCGCGAGAGGAGAAGACGCCGAGGGTGGCAAGGCCCTTGGGCGGCGTGATCCAGCTACCCTCGTCAAAGCCGAGAGACCCCTTGCCGAGGAGGCCCTTGAGACGCGCGAAGGTATTGTCGCCGAGGCTGACGCCCAGGCTCAGAAAGCACTCGCTCGTCTGGTTGTACACGCAATATTGTTGCTTCATCATCTCTTGGTCCCACTTTCCTAATTGAACGTCAACCAGGCACTACAACGACAACAATTGTTCTCAGTATCTGGGGGTTGAAACTGAGCGGCGTATCCTCAGGACCGCCGTCTGAAGGCACACCATAAACGGCGTGCCGTGTTTACGTGAGCGGGATGCAGCAACCTGGGCCGAAGCCATGCAGGAACGCGCGATCCCGCTTCACGCGGCTGAATCCCCGCAGGGAAGCAGCCTGAAATACCCGGTCGAATTACTTGACGCGGGAGCGACGGCGCTGGATGAGAAAGCCCAGTCCGAGAACGAGCAGCACACCGGCAACAATCCGGATGATGGTGACATTGTCCATTCCAATCTCTCCTTTCTCTCAGCGTCAGCTGAGAAGTTGCTTGAACTCTTCCGAGATGAGGATGACGGCCGGTCCCAGCGTTACCAGGAACAAGCAGGGAAAGATGAACAGTACGAGCGGAAAAATCAGCTTGACTGTCGTCTTTGCCGCCATCTCCTCCACTTCCTGAATTCTGTGGGTACGCAATGTTTCAGAGTGCGTACGCAATGTCTTTGCAATACTGGTGCCAAACTGCTCTGCCTGCACGATGGTGGACACCAGATTCTTGACCATGTCGACGTCGGTGCGTTCGGCCATATTGCGCCACGCATCGGAGCGCGGACGGCCGGCGCGCTGCTCCAGCGAGACGATGTCCAGCTCATCGGCGATGGCGGGATGGGTGAGCACCAGTTCCTTGGCGGCGCGGCTGGTGGCCTGATCGAGGCCGAGGCCGGCTTCAACGCAGATGACAAGGAGATCGAGCACATCGGGCAGGCCGAGGCGGATCTTTTTCTGGCGCTTCTTGATCTGCTTGCCGAGCCAGAAGTCGGGCGCAAGATAGCCGATGCCGAGTCCGGTCGCGTAGAACACAAAGGGATTTTTTGCTGCGATGCCGGTCACCGTAAGCAGAATGCAGAGCAGGATGGCAACAAGGAACTTGCTGCCGTAGAAGAGCTTCATGGCCTGCTCGCCGCGCATGCCGGCGCGCACCAGGCGCTGCTGCACCACCGACATCTCGGCCTGCGATTTGGGGACAACGCTCTCGAGTTTGCCAACGATGCCTTCAAAGGAGGAACCGGCCTGCTGCAGGGTGCCCGTCAGCGTGGACTTCTGCTCGCGATGCCCGATAACCGCGGAGATGCGCTGCACCATGGCTTCGCGGTAGAACAGCAGCAGGCCGGCGCTGGCGATCAGCAGGAACACGCTCAGGAACGCAATGATGACGAGTGCCATTTCTTCCCTCTTACACTTCCATCCGAACGATTTTCTGGATGATGACGGTGCCGATGGTGAGCATGCCGGCGGCGCCCCACAGCAGCTTGATGCCGATGGGCTTGGTCCAGAGCAGGCTTTCGGTCTTGGGATTGATGAGATAGAGAGCGATGCCCAGCCCGATGGGCAGGATGGTGAGAATCCAGCCCGTGAGGCGGCCCTGCGCGGTGTGTACTGAAACCTGCTTCTTGAGGCGGAAGCGCTGACGGATGACCCATGCGGTCTTTTCCAGCACCTCGGCCAGGTTGCCGCCGCTCTCGCGCTGGATGAGGATGGCGGTGACGGACATGCGCAGATCCTGCAGGGGCACGCGCACCAGCAGATTTTCAAGCGCGGTGCGCAGGTCGAGGCCGAAGTTCTGTTCGTCGAAGGCGATGCGGAATTCGGGGCCGACGGGATCAGGGCATTCGCGCGTGACGAGGCCCAGCGCGGAGTTGAAGCTGTGTCCCACGCGAAGGGCGCTGACCATGAGATCGAGAGCCTCGGGGAGCCCGCGCTCGAACTTGCCGAAGCGCTTGCTGCGCTTGAAGAGGACGTAGCCGGTGGGGCCGAATCCGATGGCGGCGCCGATCAGCAGCGACAATCCAAGGGAGCTGGTGCGCAGGTGGATCAGGTAGGCGGGAATTGCGAACGCCACGGCGGACATCAGGATGAGCTGGCCGGGAGTCCACTTGATCTCTGCCTGCATCAGCATGCGGCGGATGCGAGGGATGAGTTCGAGCTGTTCAAGCCGCTTGTTGAGCCACGGAATAGCGCTGACCAGCTCATTTTTGCGGAAGTTGATGACGACGGCGCTGGTGTCGACCTCGGCCTTGCCGATGGCGGTATCGAGCGCGGCGACGGCTTCCTTGGCGTCCGTCTTCGCCGCGCCGGTCCACCAGATGAGGATCGGAGCAAGGATGGCGAAGATCGCCACAAAGATCAGAATCGGAATCAGCATGCCTTCAACTCCTTTCCTGTGTGGAGTTAATCCACCTCAAGGCTTTTTTCAAACATGTCCGGCGGCAGCGAGATACCCGCCAGATGAATCTTTTCGAGAAAGCGCGGCCGGATGCGCGTGGGCGTGAAGGTGCCCAGAACGCGGCCGTCGACGCCGACGCCTTTGCGCTTGAACGTGAAGATGTCCTGCATGCTGATGATGTTCTCTTCCATGCCGGTGATCTCGGAGACGCTGGTGATCTTGCGGGTGCCATCGCTCATACGCGTTACCTGCACGACGATGTCCAAAGCCGAGGCGATCTGCTGGCGAACGGTGCGCTCGGTGAGAGACAGGCCGCTCATGGCAACCATCGACTCGAGACGGGTGAGGGCGTCGCGGGGCGTGTTCGCGTGAATGGTGGCCATGGAGCCCTCGTGGCCGGTGTTCATGGCCTGGAGCATGTCGAAGGCTTCTTCGCCGCGGACCTCGCCGAGGATGATGCGGTCGGGACGCATACGCAGGCAGTTGATGAGCAGTTGGCGCTGACGAATGGCGCCCTGGCCTTCCACGTTGGGCGGCCGCGTTTCAAGGCGGACGAGGTTCTCGTGGGCAAGCTGCAGTTCGGCGGCGTCTTCAATGGTGATGACGCGCTCGCCTGCCGGGATATTGCGCGAGAGGATGTTGAGCAGCGTGGTTTTGCCGGCGCCGGTGCCGCCGGAGATCAGGATGGTGAGCCGCGCCCGCGCTGCCGATTCGATGAGCAGCATCATCTCGGCGGAGATGCTCTTCAGCTCCACCAGACGGTTGGAGTTCACCGGTCCGCCGCCCTGGCGGCGGATGGACATCGATGGGCCGTCGAGCGCCAGCGGCGGAATGATGGCGTTGACGCGGGAGCCATCGGGCAGACGGGCGTCGACCATGGGCGAGGACTCGTCGACGCGCCGGCCCACGCGGGAGACAATGCGATCGATGATCTGCAGGAGGTGGCGGTCGTCGCGGAAGCGGCACTCGGCGCGCTGCAGCTTGCCGCCGCGCTCGATGAAGACGATGTCTTTGCTGTTGATGAGGATGTCGGAGACCTTGGGGTCGCGGAGCAGCGGCTCCAGCGGGCCAAGGCCGAAGACTTCATCGAGAAGATCGGACTGGATGCGCGACTGCTCGTCGAAGCTGAGGGGGACGCCCTGGCCGCGGATGATCTCTTCAATGAGGTTGGCGACGACTTTGCGTGCCTGCGCGGGATCGACGCGGGAGAGCTTCTCCAGATCCAGCTTGGAGATAAGGGTCCGGTGAATCTCCGTTTTGTATTTTTCCAGATCCAATAATTCAGTTGCGGGGGTCATGAATATGCAGTCTCCCTAAAACAATCCCATGATCTTTTTCTTCTTCTCCGGCTCCTCGACGATGCCGCAGCCGGTTCTTGCCATTTGCTTGATCACGCGCGAGATGCTGTTGTCGCTGAGGGCGAGAGGCGTTGCGCTGAGTTGCATTTTGCGGGCGCCGGCGATGTCTTCCGGCACCTTCCAGTCGGCGCGGCGGGTCAGCGCCCTGGTGATGTGTTCCTCATCGAGGGTTGAATTCGAAAAGCGGTTGAGGACGATCTGCAGGCGCTGCGAGAGGCCGCCGAACATCTCAGTGACGAGCCGGTTGGAGTTGCGCAGTTCTGGAATGCCGACCTGGGAGACGAGGTAGATCTGCGCCTCCTGCGAGAAGAGCGACGTGCCGCGGAGGTCAAAACGCGAGCCGCTATCGACGACCACACATTCGAACTCCTGGCGCGCCACGGTGATGAGGCGGTCAACGGCTTCGTTGCTGACCTCGGCGGGCACCAGCTTGCCGGGGGCGGCGAGGACGGAGATTCCCGAATCGTGCGCCATGGCGAGGCGCGAGAGGAAGTTGGCGTCGAGACGGCGGAAGTTCTGCAGGGCGTCGACGGTGGAGTACTGGGGTGAGACTCCCAGGTTCAAGGCCACGTCGCCGAGGGGCACGTCGAGATCGATGAGGATGGTCTTCTGTTCGGCGTCGCGGGCCGCGGAGATGGCGAAGTTGGTGGCCACGGTGGTGACGCCGGCTCCGCCCTTGGCTCCCCAGAAGACGCACAGCCTGCCATCGGCCTTCTTGCTGGAGCGGACGCCGGAGCGCCGCACGGAGGCGCGCACCATGGCTTCAGGCAGCGCGCCCTGGTTGAGCGGCAGAGACAAAAACTCACGGGCGCCGGCGCGCATGCAGCGGATCATCAGCTCCGAATCGCTGCTGGCGGAGTAGACCATCACCGTCGCGGGGCTGCCCGCGCAGAGGGTTTCGACGACGTCGAGTGCGTACTCCGGATTGCTGTCCAGGTCCATGAGAACTACGTCGTAGTTCATGTCGATCAGCTTGGGAAGCTGATCCATCTCCGGATAGAAGGGCACCTGACGCATGGTGCCGTAGAAGGAACCGGACAGGGCTCCAGCGATCGTCTCCCGTCGCCGTTCGTCCGGCCCGATGACCGCGACGGATAGAACATCTCCTCCGAGCGCGTCAGTATCCTGGAACGTCGGCGTTTCCAATTCCCGGCTCCATGCAGTTTTTAACATTGGCGTATCTAGTCCCTATGTAAACGCCGTGGCCAGGCCGCAGCGGGGGCGCATCAGTGCGCGAAAAACGAAAGCAGTGTCCCAATGGCAATCGCCGGGGCGTATGGCATCTTGCGTGCCCTGGGATTGGACAATTTCAATTCCGCGGGAGGCTTGAGCCCCCTCGCCTTCCAACCGAACATCAGATCTCCGGAGCCCTTGAGCAGTTCCGGGAGGAAGCCGCTGGCCAGCGCCCAGCACACGGCCATCACCCCGCCCGCCAGCCCGGTGACCACGAGAGCAAACATCAACTGGCCCGGGCCCACCCAGGCGCCGATCGCCGCAAACAGCTTTACGTCGCCCATTCCCATGCCGCCCATGGCGCAGAGAATTCCGAAGAGGAGCGCGCCCAGAGTGAGCCCTTCCACGCTGGTTCCCAGGCCGCGCCAGCCGTGAAGCACGGTGCCGAGGGCGACACCGGCCACCAGGAAGGGCAGCACCAGCCAGTTGGGTATCCGGCGGCTTCGCAAATCGGTAAACGTGGCCACCGCCAACACTGCGAAGGTCGGCCACCAGGCAACGGAATGGATCCCCATGGAGCCCTCAGAAGGCGCCGAAGCGCGTGAAGAATGCGGCAACTCCCACCACGATCGAAGGAAGGATGAGCCAGTAGAGGAGGGAGCGGCTGCTGCCGTTTTGCACAGCGGGAGTGGCAGTTACCGCACCAGCGACGAGTACGAGAGCCGGCCAGAACAACACAGATTGCATCTCCGGACCTCCAGATAAAGATTCCAGCGCTGGTTCGGGTGCAATCCGGGTTCCAAATGTGAATAGTTGCTCAACCCTTTTCTTTCTATTCGTTTACAGCTTGTGTACTCGCCGTGGTGTGCACGGCTGTTTACAGGCGTCACCACGGTGAAAGCAACAACCGGAGACACCCAGTATCGAAAAAGACAGGGTTAGTACCCTGGTGTTAATTACCGTGGTAATTTCGTTGTATTTACCAGTACTCAAGTATTGGATTACCTTCACGATTACTGACAAGTAGTACGAGGAGTCACGGACGTGATTCGGGTAGGACTGTTTTCTCAGGACTGCGCACTGCAGCCCTTGTTGTCTTCGGCCTTGGGCAAGGAATTTGAGTTCTTCTTTGAGTCCAGCGAGCCGGGCGTACGAAGGCTGATCTCCGAAGAGGAGTGCCAGGTCGTGATCGTGGACCTGAACTCCAACCACGACGCTCCGAAGGAGCGGATCGAGTGCGCACGCCGCCTGATCGCGGCCAAGGTTACGGTGCTTGTACTTGCCGACGACGGCCTGCGCTCGGCCGCGACGGAACTGGTGAGGCACGGCGCCTATGGGTACTGCCGGCGGCCACCGTCTCTGCGGGATCTGCGGATCATGCTGCGGCGGGCGTACGAAAGCGTCCTTACCAAACAGCAGGTCCAAATCCCCGAAGCAGGTGCACAGCAGCTTCGCGCGCGCGACTGCATGGTGGGATCGAGCGATGCGCTGCAGCGCGTGCATTACCTGGTGGATTGCGTCGCTAATATAGATGCCTCGGTCCTGGTGACGGGGGAGAGCGGCACGGGCAAGGAACTGGTGGCGCGGGCGATTCACAACCGCGGCTCCCGGGCCAACAAGCCGTTTATCGCCGTGGCGTGCGGGGCGATCCCGGAGACTTTGATTGAAGCCGAGCTCTTTGGCCATGAAAAGGGAGCGTTTACGGGCACGGTAGGCGCCCGCGAGGGCTTCTTTGAGCAGGCCGGCGACGGCACCTTGTTTCTGGATGAGATTGGGGAGCTGAGTCCCTACGTTCAGGTCAAGCTGCTGCGCGTGTTGCAGCAAAGGGAGTTCAGCCGCCTGGGCAGCAACCGGCTGATCCCGTTGCGGGCGCGGCTGGTGTTTGCCACCCACCGCGATCTGGGAGAAATGGTGGCGCAGGGCAAGTTCCGGCAGGACCTTTATTACCGCATCAATGTGATGAAGATCGATACGCCGGCCCTGCAGGAGCACGCCGAGGATATTCCGCAGATTGCAATGCACTTTCTGCAGCATTACGCGCAGGTGTTTCAGAAGCCGATGGAGGCGATTGACCCGGAGGCCATGGGTCTGCTGCAGAACTATGCCTGGCCGGGCAACGTGCGCGAGCTTGAAAACGTGGTGCAGCGGGCGATTATTCTGGCGCCGGGGCGTGTGTTGCGGGCCGAGGATTTGCCGGCCAGCATCCGCGAAGAGACGGAACAGCCGGTGGCAGACCTTACGCCGGGCGGATCGTTCGAACGCCAACTGCGGGATTACAAGATCAAGCTGGCGGAGAACGCGATCCGGGAACACAACGGCAACAAGACGATGGCGGCGCGCAGCCTGAGCATCTCGCGGGCGTACCTGCACCGGCTGATCCGGTTGTCAGAGCCGGACACGTATGAGTCCGGAGAGGCGGCCTCAGGGGTACAGCGATACCACTAATACAGGGAACAGGGATCAGGGATCAGGGGTCAGGGAACAGCCGGCGGGGGCGCCTTTTCGGAGCCTGGGCGGCTCTGCAGCCTTAACCTTTGTCACTCTGTCACTTTGCCACTCTGTCACTCTGTCACTTTGTCACTCTGCCACTTTGCCACTCTGCCACTCTGCCACTCTGCCACTCTGCCACTCTGCCACTCTGAATGTTCCGCAATCTTGGCTCTCGCTTCATCCCAGCGCATCTCCGATCTTCAACCGGAGCAAGTCGGTCTGCTTTGGCTTAAAGTAGAGACAGGGCGTTGTTGTACATGAATATCCTTGGAACCTCTGCTGTTGGATCTGTGATCGGGCTTGTGGGCGTGCTGGTGTGGCGCATCCGCGAGGGCCGTACTGCCGTAACCGTGCGCAAGATCATCATTCCGCCGCTGGGCATGGCGACGGGCTTCTCCATGTTCGTGGTGCCGGCGTTTCGCGTTCCGGTACTGTGGGCGGCCGTTGCCTTTCTCATTGGCGCGGTGCTTCTGGCGTGGCCGCTGCTGCGCACTTCGCGGCTGGTCCGCGACGGCGAGCGCATCATGATGCAGCGTTCGAACGCTTTCTTTGCGGTCGTCATCTTCCTGGCGGCCATCCGCTACCTGGCGCGCGGCTACTTTGATTCGATCATGACGATCCAGCAGACAGCCGGCCTGTTCTTCATCCTTGCGTTTGGGATGATTCTGCGCTGGCGGCTGCGGATGCTCTCCGAGTACCGCACGCTGACAGCGGCGCCGGCTCAATAGCAAGGTCTCCTTCCCAAGTCCATCCGCATCTGAGACCACGGTGACAGCCTGCCGGCATTCGCCGGAGGTGCGCTTCACGTGTCGCCGATTGGCGACACGCTGAGCCCAGGGCTGCACCCGAGGGAGACGATTGCGATGAAGGCTGTGGTTTTGCATGAATACGGCGGCCCGGACAAGCTGCGCTGGGAAGATACGGCTGTCCCCGCGTTCGGCGACAACGAGGTTCTGGTGCGGGTGCGCGCGACGAGCATCAACCCCATCGACTACAAGGTGCGCAGCGGCGCGGCGAAGGCGCGCTTTCCGGTGGAGTTCCCGGGCATTCTGGGGCGCGACCTGAGCGGCGAAGTTGCCGACTTCGGGCGGAGCGTGACGGGATTCCCGAAGGGCATGCGGGTGATGGCGCTGGCCAACGGCACGTATGCCGAATACACCGTGGCGAAGGCGGACGTGCTGGCGCCGATTCCGGAGATGATGAGCTTTACGCAGGCGGCGGCGCTGCCGCTGGTGGTGACGACGGGCGCTCAACTGATTGAACGCGCTACTCAACCGAAGCCGGGCGAGACGGTGCTGGTGACGGGCGCGCTGGGCAGCGTGGGGCGTACCGCCGTATATGTGGCGAAGAAGCTGGGTGCGCGGGTTCTGGCGGGGGTACGCAGCCGCGAGGTGGACCAGGCGCGCAGGGACCTGCATGCGGACGGCGTGGTGGCGATCGACGATGAGGCCGAGATCGCGAAGCTGTCCGACCTGGATGCGATTGCCGACACGGTTTCGGGACCGACGATTCAGCGGCTGATGAAGGCCCTTCGCGCGGGTGGAAGGCTTGGCTCGGTGCTCGGGAAGCCGGAGGGATGGGAGAAGTACGGCATCGAGGTGCAGGACATGATGGCGGTGCCGGATGCGTCACGGCTCCATCAGCTTGCCGATGCGGTGGCGCGCGGGGAGTTTGCGATTCCGATTGCGAAGACGATGAAGCTCGAAGAAATTGCGGAGGCGCACCGGCTGGCGGAGAGTCACGCGACCCAGGGAAAGATTGTGCTGGTTCCGTGAGGGCTGGCGGAGCGGGCTCCAAGACAAAGGGCGAAGCTCTTTCGAACTTCGCCCTTCATCGTTCCGAGTTTTTTCAGAAGATCTGGTGAATCGGCGACCAGGGCACAATCGTTCGATTGTGCGAGTCACTCGTGCTCCATTCATGAGACTCGTTGCCGATTCTCTTGAAGGTGCATAGGCTACTCTCTCCTTCTGGAAGATTTTCCTCCGTTGCTCTCTTTGAAATCTCCTGCGGAAAAAGGGTTGCCGGATGCGCGACGGAAGAGCGGCGCGCCGGCCGACGTGGAGTGGCCTCAGAAACGAACATCTTCTCTAGGGGAATCGCCATCAGAGAGAGCAGCCTTTGGTGAACTCCCGGAGCGGGAATGCATTTTGTCATCTTCGGTCTGACGGTCTCGTCTTCGTGGGGAAACGGGCATGCCACACTCTGGCGCGGATTGCTGAAGGCGCTGGCGCGCCGCGGCCACTCGGTCACTTTCTACGAGAAGAACGTGCCCTACTACGCGGCGACGCGGGACGGGTGGGTGGCTCCGCAACGCGTGCGCGTGCGGCTGTGCGACTCGCTGGATGCGATACGCCGCGAAGCGGATGGCGAGCTTGGCCGCGCGGATGTGGCAATGATGACGAGCTACTGTCCCGATGCTCAACTAGCGGCATCGTTGATTCTGAGTTCTCCTGCGCCGGTGCGCGCGTTCTACGATCTGGACACACCGGTGACGCTGGACGCGCTCGACTCGGGCCAGCAGGTCTCGTATGTGCCCCAGCGAGGGCTGGGCGATTTCGACCTGGTGCTGAGTTACACCGGAGGACGCGCGCTGGAGGAACTACAGTCCCGACTGGGAGCGCGCAATGTGGCGCCGCTGTACGGCTTTGTCGATCCCGAAGCGCATGCGCCGGCGGCTGCACAGGAAGAGTTTCGCGCGGATTTGAGCTACCTGGGCACGTACGCCGCCGACAGGCAGCAGGCGCTGGAACGGCTTTTGGTGGAGCCGGCCAGGCGGATGCCGGAACGCCGTTTTGCGATCGGCGGGGCGCAGTATCCCGACGATTTTCCGTGGACGCGCAACATCCTGTTTGTGCGGCATCTTCCGCCGGCGCTGCACTCCGCGTTCTTCAGCTCGTCGCGCGCCACGCTCAACATTACGCGCCGGGCGATGGCGCAATACGGGTACTGCCCGTCAGGACGATTGTTTGAGGCGGCGGCGTGCGGCGCGGCGATTGTGAGCGACTGGTGGCAGGGATTGGAGACGTTTTTCGCGCCGGGAGCTGAGGTGTTGCGCGTGGATTCCACGGAAGACGTGATGAACGCACTCAAGATGCCCGACGCTGAGCTGCGCCGCGTGGGCGACGCCGCGCGGCAGCGGGTGCTGGAACAACACACGGCAGAGCATCGAGCGATGACCCTGGAGAACTATTGCGAACACGCGGCGGCGAGGAATTCTGCGCGGACTTGCGTGGCTTGAGTGGAGGAGAGGAACCATGTGGGGAATTATTCCGGCAGCAGGCGCGGGGAGCAGAATCCAGCCGCTCGCATTTTCCAAGGAGTTGTTGCCGGTGGGCAACGGCGCTCTGAACGACGCCGAGCGTCCGCGCGCAGTGAGCGAATACCTGGTGGAACGCATGATTCGCGGAGGCGCCGACAAGCTGTGCTTCGTGATTGCGCCGCATAAGACGGACATCGTGGAGTATTACGGCACGCGTTCGTGGGGAGCGGAGATCGCTTATGTGACGCAGCCGCAGCCCAGCGGGCTTTGCGATGCCATCTTCCGCGCGGCGCCGTTTGTTCATGAGACGGAGCCGGTGATCATCGGCTTGCCGGACACCATCTGGGAACCTGAAAACGCGTTGGCAAAATTGCCGAACGGCGAACTGACGTTCCTGCTGTTCCCGGTGGAGCGGCCGGAGCTGTTCGATGCGGTCGAGATCGATGAGAAGGGCTGCGTGCAGCGGATCCACGTGAAGGAGCCGGATGTATGCACGCATTGGATCTGGGGCGCGATCAAGATGCCGGGATTCATCTTTCATGCGCTGCATGAACTGTGGCAGATGCGCGAGTGCCGGGATGAATACATCGGAACGCTGGTGAATGCATGGCTGGAGGACGGCGGACGCGCGCGCGGAGTCTGCACGGGGACCAGCTATATCGACACGGGCACGCTTCCCGGTTATCGCAACGCCATGCACTTGCTGAACGAAGTGCACATGCAAACCAACAACCATGGAGAACACCTAAGTGCAAACCAGCTTGCAGGCGAAGGGCGATGAGACGGAACTACTCGAGGAACGGATTGAGGCTCTCGGGCCGTGGTTTCACAACCTGCGCCTGAACGGAGTCCAGACGGCGCCGGATCATTTTCTGGGCGATTATCCGGAGATCAAATTTGCGAGCTTCCGGCACGCGATTCCCGCGGACCTGACCGGAAAGTCCGTGCTCGATATCGGGTGCAATGCGGGGTTCTATTCGCTGGAGATGAAGCGGCGCGGGGCGAGCCGCGTGGTGGGCATCGACAGCGACGAGCGCTACCTGAGGCAGGCGCGGCTGGCCGCGGAGGTGACGGGAGCGGAGGTTGAATTTCGCCGGCTTGCGGTGTGGGATGTGGCGCTGCTCGGAGAGAAGTTCGATCTCGTAATCTTTATGGGCGTGCTGTATCACCTGCGGCACCCGCTGCTGGCGCTCGACCTGATCCATGAACACGTGGCGCGCGATCTGCTGCTCTTCCAGAGCATGCAGCGCGGCAGCCGCGAGGGTGTATCGGTCAAACCCGATTACGACTTCAACGACAAGGCGCCGTTCGACGCACCGGGGTACCCGAAGATGCATTTTGTGGAGCAGCGCTACTCGCACGATGAGACCAACTGGTGGATTCCCAACCGGGCGTGCGTGGAAGCGATGTTGCGATCGTCCGGGTTCCGCATTGAAGCGCAGCCCGAGGACGAGGTGTATCTCTGCCGATGGGAGCCGGTGGGGACCCCGCCGGACGGCCCGCAGTGTGTGTATCCCGCGCGGACGGCCCCATCGCGATGAACTACGCGGAATCGCTGCTGCTGCAAGCCGAACGGCTCCTCGATGAGCGCCAATTAGCAGAAGCCATGCAGGCATTTCATCGCGCCGAGCAGCACGGAGCCGATGCCGACCGGTGCAGCGCCGGGCGATGGATGGCCGGCATGCTGCTGGGGCGCTTTGAATCGGCATGGCGCGAGAGCGACGCCATTCGCAGACGCTGCGCTCCCGATCCTCACCGCATGTGGAATGGCGAGAATGTTGACGGCAGGGCTGTGATGGTCCGGTGTCTGCATGGATTCGGCGACGCTGTCCAGTTTTTGCGATACATTCCGCTGCTGCGTCAAAGAGCTTCTCGCGTGACGGTGCAGGCGGCGCCGCAGTTGGTGGAGCTTGCCGAATGCATGGAAGGCATTGATCGCGTGATTTCGTGGAACACGCAGGAGCGGACGGAGCCGGACGACTGGGATGTGCAGATTGAGGTGACCGAGCTGCCGTATTTCTTCCGCACCGAGGTGCACGATCTGCCGATTGCGACCCGCTACATTCATCTGCCGCAGGCGATGCTGCGCTCGGCGGCGCGGCACTTCCCTGCTTTCGATGGCATGCGGGTGGGCATCGTGTGGTCGTGCGGGGAGTGGAATCTGTCGCGGTCGATTCCGCTGAAGGCGCTGCGGCCTGTTTTGGCAGAATCCAGAATCGAGTTTTGGAACCTGCAGGGTGGGCCCGCTCGCAAGGAGTGGCAACACGCGACGCGCGCCGGCAATCTGCGGGATGCTCCGGAGTTCTGCGCGGATGCCGGTCTGCTGCCGCTTGCCTGCTTTATGGCGCAACTCGATCTGGTGATTACGGTGGATACGCTGGCAGCGCATCTTGGAGGCGCGCTCGGCGTGCCCACGTGGGTCCTGCTTCGATATAACGCCGACTGGCGGTGGATGGTGGGTCGGAGCGACTCGCCTTGGTATCCGACGCTGCGCCTGTTTCGCCAGGATCGTAATCGCGACTGGGCAGAGGTGGTGAGCCGCGTGCGCGGGGAGCTTGAGCTGTTGATCGCGGCGCGTACCGAAGAGAAGGCGGCATGAGTGTGCGAAGCAACGCGGAGTTCTGCTGGGACAACTTCGACGTCTTTCTGTTCGATGTGGACGGCACGCTTCTGCAGTGCGAGGATGCGGTGCACTATTTCGCCTTTTGCGATGCGCTCACAGCGATTGCGGGACGGCCGGTAAACCTGGACGGCGTG